>NZ_VFNL01000001.1:1200000-2400000 GCF_006715565.1 Microbacterium sp. SLBN-154 | reverse complement strand
TCTCTCCACTCGCAGCCGTCGCGTGCGATCGCGCAGGCGTGCCGCCGGCAGGGGATCGAGCCCGCCGAGCTCGACCTGGTCGAGATCAACGAGGCGTTTGCTGCCGTCGTGGTGCGGTCGCAGCAGGAGCTGGGCCTGGACGATGAGGTGATCAACCCCCATGGCGGCGGCATCGCCATCGGTCACCCGATCGGCGCCTCGGGCAACCGGCTCGTCGTCCACGCGGTGCACGAGCTGGTCCGCCGGGGGAGCGGCACCGCCGCTGTCGGGCTGTGCGGTGGCGGTGGCCAGGGGGATGCCCTGATCCTCACGCGCTGAGATCCCGGCGACTTTCCGGTGATCAGCGTCCGCGACGCGCGCGCTTCTTCAAGAGCTTGTCCTCGCGCCCGCTCACCGGGGAGTCCAGATCGATGTTCTTCCCGCGCGCCGCGCGCCGCGTGTCGACGATCGTTCCGATCGCCAGCGCGAGACTGATGCCCCAGCTGAGCCATGCGAGGGCCATGCGCCACGTGAAGGACTCACCGTTGCGGAGCCCGCGGAGGAGTGCCAGGCCGCCGGTGATGGCGCTGATGATGCCGGAACCGAAGAGGTAGGAGCGCATGGCGCCACGCTATCGCGACCGCTAGCCACAGTCCCGGCCTTGACACAACCCCCACCGCTCCCACGGCGCCCGAAGACGCCGACCGATAGCCTGGGGACAAGCCGTCCGCCTCGTGAGGAGTCCGTGTGTCTGAAGCCCCGCTCGTCGTCGTCGCGAACAGACTTCCGGTCGATCGAGACCCCGACGGGGGGTGGCGCCGGTCGCCCGGCGGCCTCGTCACCGCCCTCGAGCCGGTCATGCGCCGCACTCACGGCGCGTGGGTCGGATGGGCCGGCAAGCCCGGACTCGACGTCGAGCCGTTCGACTTCGACGGCACGCACCTCCACCCGGTCCGCCTGGACGCCGACGAGGTCGAGAACTACTACGAAGGGTTCTCGAACGACACGATCTGGCCGCTCTACCACGACGTCATCAGCGCTCCGCGATATCGGCGGGTGTGGTGGGATGCGTACGTCTCGGTGAACGAGCGGTTCGCCGACGCCGCGGCGGAGGTGGCTGCCCAGAACGCGACCGTCTGGGTGCAGGACTACCAACTCCAGCTCGTTCCGCAGCTTCTTCGTCAGAAGCGCCCCGATCTCACGATCGGCTACTTCCACCACATCCCCTTTCCCGCCTACGGGTTGTTCGCGCAGCTCCCGTGGCGTCGCCAGGTGCTCGAGGGACTTCTCGGCGCCGATGTCATCGGCTTCCAGCGAGTGCAGGATGCCGGCAACTTCGCCCGCGCGGTGCGCCGCCAGCTGCGTTTGGACACCAAGGCGAGCGGAATCACGGTTCCGCTCCCCGACGGGGGAGAGCGCATCGCGCTGGCGCGAGCGTTCCCCATCTCGATCGACGCGGACTCCTACATCGAGATGGCCCGTCGCCCTGACATCCAGGCGCGAGCCGCGGAGATCCGCGAGAGCCTGGGCAATCCGAAGAAGATCCTCCTCGGCGTGGATCGGCTCGACTACACCAAAGGCATCCGTCACCGGCTGAAGGCGTTCGGCGAGCTGCTCGAGGACGGACGGGTGAGCGTCGAGGATGTGACGCTCGTCCAGGTCGCCAGCCCCAGTCGCGAGAGGGTGGAAGCCTACGTTCAGCTGCGCGACGAGATCGAGCTCACCGTGGGGCGGATCAACGGGGATCACGACACCATGCACCACACCGCGATCCGGTACCTGCACCAGTCCTATCCCCGCGAAGAGATGGTCGCGCTCTATCTCGCATCCGACGTGATGCTCGTGACCGCCCTCCGTGACGGGATGAACCTCGTGGCCAAGGAGTACGTCGCCAGTCGCGTCGACAACCGCGGCGTACTCGTGCTCAGCGAGTTCGCCGGCGCGGCCGACGAGCTCGGCAGCGCCATCCGGATCAATCCTCACGACATCGACGGGCTCAAGGACGCCATCGTCCGCGCGATCGAGATGCCCGGGGCCGACCAGGGCCGACGGATGCGGGCACTGCGCAAGCGCGTCCTGGAGCACGATGTCGAGGATTGGTCTCGCGAGTTCCTCGACGCCCTCGCGGACGTCTCGCGTCGGCGGGCCGACCGATGACGGCACCGCACGTCGACCACGCCCGGATCGGCGACGAGCTCGACCGTCTCGCAGCCACGCCCCGGCTCCTCGTGGCCCTCGACTTCGACGGCACTCTGGCGCCTCTGCTGGACGAGCCCATGGACGCGCGGATGACGGACGAGGCGCGCGTCGCCGTCCTCGCGCTCGTCGCCGCCCCCGAGACGGTCGTCGCGTTCGTGTCCGGCCGGAGCCTGCACGATCTGCGGGTCATCGGCGAGCACGAGGACGACTCGCCGATCCTTCTCGCGGGGTCCCACGGCGCCGAGTTCTGGATCCCGGACGGCGGCGCCGCGCCGACCCCCGACGACGCCGACGACAAGGCGCTCCGCGATCGACTTCGTGCCGAGGCCGAGGCGACCACCGCCGTCTTCGACGGCGTGTGGATCGAGCCCAAGACCTTCGGTTTCGCTGTCCACAGCCGACTCGCGGCGCCCGACGACGCCGACCGCGCGCGCGACGCCATCGACGACATGGTCGTCCGAGAGGCCCCGCACTGGCGTCGCCGCACCGGGCACAACATCGTCGAGTACGCCTTCCGGCATGAGGGGAAGGACACCGCCGTCGCCGCTCTCCGCGACCGGGTCGAGGCGACCGCCGTGCTCTTCGCGGGCGACGACGTCACCGACGAAGACGCGCTGCGGAGCCTCGGGGAGGACGATCTCGGGGTCCACGTCGGCACCGGCGAGACGGCCGCGACGATCAGCGTGCCCGACATCGCCGCGTTGGCCCGGCTCCTGCGCGGTCTCGCGGAACGGCGGGTCACGCGACGGGAATAGACTGCGAACATGGTGCGCTCCGACATCCCCGATCCGTCCGCCGTCGACATCAAGCCCCGCAGCCGCGTCGTCACCGACGGGATCGAGGCCACCACGTCGCGCGGCATGCTCCGCGGTGTCGGAATGGGCGATGAGGACTGGGACAAGCCCCAGATCGGCATCGCGTCGAGCTGGAACGAGATCACCCCCTGCAACCTGAGCCTCGACCGGCTGGCGCAGGGTGCGAAGGAAGGCGTCCACGCCGGCGGCGGATACCCGTTGCAGTTCGGAACCATCTCCGTCTCCGACGGGATCTCGATGGGTCACGAGGGCATGCACTTCTCCCTGGTCTCGCGCGAGGTGATCGCCGACTCGGTGGAGACGGTCATGATGGCCGAGCGCCTCGACGGCTCGGTGCTGCTCGCCGGGTGCGACAAGTCCATCCCCGGCATGCTGATGGCCTCCGCCCGCCTCGACCTCTCCAGCGTCTTCCTCTACGCCGGCTCGATCGCACCCGGATGGGTCAAACTCTCGGACGGCACCGAGAAGGAGATCACCATCATCGACTCGTTCGAGGGCGTGGGTGCGTGCCTGGCGGGGCGGATGTCGGAGGCCGACCTCAAGCGCATCGAGTGCGCCTTCGCCCCGGGCGAGGGAGCGTGTGGCGGGATGTACACCGCCAACACCATGGCCTCGGTGGCCGAGGCGCTGGGGCTCAGCCTGCCGGGCTCGGCCGCGCCGCCCTCGGCGGATCGTCGACGCGACTACTTCGCGCGTCGCTCGGGCGAGGCCGTGGTGAACCTTCTGAAGCAGGGAATCACCACGCGCGACATCCTCACCAAGGAGGCCTTCGAGAACGCGATCGCCCTCGCCATGGCGCTCGGCGGATCCACGAACGTCGTGCTGCACCTCCTCGCCATCGCCAACGAGGCCGAGATCGAGCTGAGTCTGCACGACTTCAACCGCATCGGCGACAAGGTCCCTCACGTGGCGGACATGAAGCCGTTCGGGAAGTACGTGATGAACGACGTCGACCGCCACGGCGGCATCCCGGTGGTCATGAAGGCGATGCTCGATGAGGGCCTTCTTCACGGCGACGCCCTGACCGTGACCGGGAAGACCCTCGCCGAGAATCTCCGCGACCTCGATCCCGACCCCGTCGACGGCGATGTCATCCACCGCTTCGATGACCCGATCCACGCCACCGGCGGCATCACGATCCTCCACGGCTCCTTCGCCCCGCAGGGCGCCGTGGTCAAGACCGCCGGTTTCGACGCCGCCGTGTTCGAGGGGCCTGCGCGGGTCTTCGAACGCGAGCGCGCCGCGATGGACGCCCTCGAGGCCGGGCAGATCTCCGCCGGCGACGTCGTCGTCATCCGCTACGAGGGCCCCAAGGGGGGCCCGGGCATGCGGGAGATGCTCGCCATCACCGCCGCCATCAAGGGCGCAGGCCTCGGGAAAGATGTATTACTCTTGACGGACGGTCGATTCTCCGGCGGCACAACCGGCCTGTGCATCGGCCACATAGCACCCGAAGCGGTGGACGCAGGTCCCATCGCCTTCGTGCGCGATGGTGATCTGATACGGGTCGATATCGCGGCTCGCACTCTCGACCTACTCGTCGATGACGCAGAGCTGAGCTCCCGCCGTGAGGGCTGGGAGCCCCTTCCCCCGCGCTATACCCGTGGCGTTCTGGCCAAGTACTCGCGACTCGTGCACTCCGCAGCGGAGGGCGCGGTCACCGGTTAGGCCCGCTTCCCGCATCCGTTCCACCCATCTGTGAGGACCCTCACCATGCCCGCCGAATCCGCCACGGCCATTCCCCGGCCTCCCGCTCGCACCGCGGCCCCGTCCGCGCCCGTGCTCACGGGCGCGCAGGCGGTCGTCCGCTCCCTCGAACTGCTCGGCGTCACCGATGTCTTCGGTCTTCCCGGGGGCGCCATCCTCCCCGTCTACGACCCGCTGATGGACACCTCCGAGATCCGTCACATCCTCGTCCGTCACGAACAGGGGGCCGGCCACGCGGCCGAAGGCTACGCCTCGGCATCCGGACGGGTCGGCGTCGCCATCGCGACATCGGGTCCCGGCGCGACGAACCTCGTCACCGCCATCGCCGACGCCTACATGGATTCGGTGCCCGTGGTCGCCATCACCGGGCAGGTCTTCTCCAATCTGATGGGGACCGACGCGTTCCAGGAGGCCGACATCGTCGGCATCACGATGCCGATCACCAAGCACTCCTTCCTGGTCAAGCGCGCCGAGGACATCCCGGGCGCCATCGCCGCTGCGTTCGAGATCGCCGCGACGGGTCGACCGGGTCCGGTGCTGGTCGACATCACCAAGGACGCCCAGCAGGCCGAAGCTCCGTTCCAGTGGCCGCCGAAGATCGACCTCCCGGGCTACCGACCGGTCACCAGGGCTCACGGAAAGCAGATCCAGGCCGCCGCGCAGCTGATCGCGCAGGCCAAGAAGCCCGTTCTCTACGTCGGTGGCGGCGTGATCCGCGCTCGCGCCGCGGAAGAGCTGCGGTCGCTGGCCGAGGCGACCGGCGCGCCGGTCGTGACGACGCTGATGGCCCGCGGCGCCTTCCCCGACTCCCACCCCCAGCACCTCGGTATGCCGGGTATGCACGGGACGGTGCCGGCGGTACTGGCCCTGCAGGACTCCGACCTGCTCATCGCCCTGGGCTCGCGTTTCGATGACCGCGTCACGGGCAAAGCCGCGCTCTTCGCGCCCGACGCCCAGGTGGTGCACGTCGACATCGACCCCGCCGAGATCGGCAAGATCCGGGCAGCCGACGTGCCGATCGTGGGCGACCTGAAGGAGGTTCTGCCCGATCTTGAGGCGGCTTTCCGCGCGGCGAGCGCCGATGCGGCCCCGGATATCGCGCAGTGGTGGTCGTTCCTCGACGGGCTGCGCGACGAGTTCCCGCTCGGGTACGCTCCGACGACCGACGGGCTGCTGGCCCCGCAGTACGTCATCCAGCGCATCGGAGAGCTGACCGGACCCGAGGGCATCTATGCCGCGGGCGTGGGCCAGCACCAGATGTGGGCGGCGCAGTTCATCAAGTACGAGCGTCCGAACGCCTGGCTGAACTCCGGCGGGGCGGGCACGATGGGCTACTCGGTGCCGGCGGCGATGGGTGCGAAGGTGGCCGAGCCCGAGCGCGTGGTGTGGGCGATCGACGGTGACGGGTGCTTCCAGATGACCAATCAGGAGCTCGCCACCTGCGCCATCAACAAGATCCCGATCAAGGTCGCGATCATCAACAACTCCTCCCTCGGCATGGTCCGCCAGTGGCAGACGCTGTTCTACGACGGCCGCTACTCGCACACCGACCTGAACACCGGGCACGACACCATCCGCATCCCCGATTTCGTCAAGCTCGCCGAGGCCTACGGGTGTCTGGCGATCCGGGTGGAGCGGGCAGAGGACGTCGACGCGGCGATCCAGACGGCGCTCGAGACCAACGACCGTCCCGTCGTCATCGACTTCGTCGTGAGCGCGGACGCAATGGTGTGGCCGATGGTGCCGCAGGGCGTCAGCAACAGCTACATCCAGTACGCCCGCGACCACTCGCCGGCCTTCGAGCGGGAGATGTGACATGTCGAGCCACGTGCTGAGCCTCCTGGTGGAGGACAAACCCGGACTCCTCACCCGCGTCGCGGGGCTGTTCGCCCGTCGCGGGTTCAACATCGAATCCCTCGCCGTCGGTGTGACCGAGGTCCCCGGCCTCTCCCGCATCACCGTCGTGGTCGATGTCGACGAACTCCCGCTCGAGCAGGTGACGAAGCAGCTGAACAAGCTGGTGAACGTCATCAAGATCGTCGAACTGGATGCCACGGCATCCGTCCAGCGGGAGCACATGCTCGTCAAGGTCCGTGCCGACAACGCCAACCGCTCCAACGTGCTGGAGGTGGTGAACCTCTTCCGTGCCTCGGTGGTCGACTACGCCCCCGATGCCGTCGTGGTCGAGATCACCGGCGACAAGGGCAAGATCGAGGCGTTCCTGCGCGCGGTCGAGCCGTTCGGCATCAAGGAGCTCGCGCAATCGGGACTGCTCGCCATCGGCCGCGGCGGCAAGAGCATCACCGAGCGCGTCCTGCGCGGCTGATCCCCTTCTTCGCAAGCCGCTCCCGGTCGTTGAGCGAGCCCAGCGAGACGAAACGCAACGACCGGAATCACATCAAGGAGAAAGACCGTCATGACAGCTGAGATCTTCTACGACGACGACGCCGACCTCTCGCTCATCCAGGGCAAGAAGGTCGCGATCGTCGGCTACGGCTCGCAGGGGCACGCCCACGCGCTGAATCTCCGCGACTCGGGCGTCGAGGTGGTCATCGCGCTGAAGGACGGGTCGAAGTCGACCGAGAAGGCTCAGGAGGAGGGTTTCGAGGTCAAGAACGTCGCGGACGCGGCCGAATGGGCCGACCTCATCATGATCCTCGCGCCCGACCAGCACCAGCGCGGGATCTTCACCGACCACATCAAGGACAAGCTGACCCCCGGCAAGACGCTCGCCTTCGCCCACGGGTTCAACATCCGCTTCGGCTACATCCAGGCCCCCGAGGGCGTCGACGTGATCCTCGTCGCGCCCAAGGCGCCCGGACACACGGTGCGCCGTGAGTTCGTCGCCGGTCGCGGCATCCCCGACATCATCGCTGTCGAGAACGACGCCTCCGGCCAGGCGTGGGACGTGGCGAAGTCGTACGCCAAGGCGATCGGCGGCACCCGCGCGGGTGTCATCAAGACCACCTTCACCGAAGAGACCGAGACCGATCTTTTCGGTGAGCAGGCGGTGCTCTGCGGCGGGGTGTCGCAGCTGATCCAGTACGGTTTCGAGACCCTCAGCGAGGCCGGATACCAGCCCGAGATCGCGTACTTCGAGGTGCTTCACGAGCTGAAGCTGATCGTCGATCTGATGTGGGAGGGCGGCATCGCCAAGCAGCGCTGGTCGGTCTCGGACACCGCCGAGTACGGCGACTACGTCTCGGGCCCCCGCGTGATCGACCCGCACGTGAAGGAGAACATGCAGGGCGTCCTCGCCGACATCCAGTCCGGAGCCTTCGCGAAGCGCTTCATCGACGACCAGGACAACGGCGGCCAGGAGTTCCTCGCCCTCCGCGAGAAGGCGGCACAGCACCCGATCGAGGAGGTCGGCCGGGGACTGCGCTCGCTCTTCGCGTGGAAGCAGACCGACGCCGACTACACCGAGGGCAGCGCGGCGCGCTGACGCCGGGACGACCACGACACCGGCGGGGCGCGCACATCGCGACCCGCCGGTGTCGTCTCGTTCGGCGCGGCCGCGTGGCCGAGACCTCCGGCCCGGTAGCCTGAAACGGTGACGTCGCGCGACGAGGATGCCTTCCGCTGGGAAGGCGACGACGACCCCGCTCCGGTCGACCCGCCGCCCGCGGGGCGGGGTTCACCCCCTACGCTGCCGCCGGGCTACCGCGCGGTGGGGAGGGGCAGTGAAGAGCTTCCGGGAACGACGGATGAGGCGCGCACGGCGGCTGCGCCGACGCGGGAGTCCGACTCAGACTCCGACTCCGACGGAGACGCCGGTGGGGCGTCGGCGAGCGTGGCGCCCGAGCGCGACGCATCCACGGGGATGGGCAACGCCTCCCTGATCGCCCTGGGGATCCTCGGCGGCATCTACCTGCTGTTCTCCATCGGGTGGCTGATCGGCGGACTCCGCGTCCACGGGATCGCCTCGTTCCTCGTTTCGGGCGACGGCATCGCGCCGCCGGTGTGGACCACCGGCAACGCCGCAGCTGTCGGGCTCGCGGTGGCGGCTCCTGCGCTGTGGTTCACCGCGGTCTACACGCTCACCCGTCGGTCGGCCGCGTGGCTTCGCTGGGTGCTCCTGGCTGCAGGCGTCGTGCTGCTCGTGCCGTGGCCGTTCATCGTCGTAGGAGCATTCGGATCATGACCTCGCCCTCCATGTCCGCGCCCACCCGTCGGCGACCCGTCTGGGCCACCGTCGCCGTCAGCGGTGCGTTCGGGCTGTTCTACGCATACGTGGTGTGGAACGCCGTGACCCTCCTCGTCGCGCAGGCATCGGGTCCGCTCGGTCTGAACGCGCTCGGCTGGGCGGTCCTCGGGTTCACCATCGTCTTCCCGCTCGTCGCCTTCGGCGTGGCGTTCGCGGTCGGCCACCGCCGACCGCTCGGCGAGTTCGCCCTCGTGCTGCTGGTCGGCCTGGCCGTCGTCGCCGTGCTGTGGGTGAACGTCCTGGCCTACGCCTACACCTACGGGGCCCAGCTTCTGGGGTGACGTCCTCCGACGTCACACGGTCCGAGGCCCCCGGGACCGCGCGATAGGCTGACAGCTGCCCGCCCCCTGTGCGGCGGGACATCCCTCAGCCGCTCGTCGCCGCTCGCGCCCGCACCGAAGGTCTGCCCCTGTGTCGAAGCCCGTCGTCCTGATCGCCGAACAGCTCTCGCCCGCCACGATCGACGCCCTCGGGCCCGATTTCGACGTCCGCCACGTCGACGGCACCGATCGTCCCGCGCTCCTGGCCGCACTCGCCGACGCGCGCGCCGTGCTCGTCCGATCGGCCACGCGCATCGACGCCGAGGCGCTGGCCGCCGCCCCCGACCTCAAGGTGGTCGCCCGCGCCGGTGTCGGCCTCGACAACGTCGATATCAAGGCGGCGACCGCGCGGGGCGTCATGGTCGTGAACGCGCCGACCTCCAATGTGATCTCGGCCGCCGAGTTGACCGTGGGGCACATCCTGAGTCTGGCCCGTCACATCCCCGCCGCCCATGCGTCCCTCGCCGGCGGACAGTGGAAGCGCAGCGCCTTCACCGGCGTGGAGCTGTTCGAGAAGACCGTCGGCATCTTCGGTCTGGGCCGTATCGGCGCGCTCGTCGCCGAACGCCTGCGTGCTTTCGGTGTCCGCGTCGTCGGTTACGACCCCTATGTCACCCCCGCGCGTGCACAGCAGCTCGGGGTCGAACTGCTCCCGTTCGACGACGTGCTGCGCCAGAGCGACGCGATCACCGTCCATATGCCCAAGACCCCGGAGACCACGGGGATGATCGGTGCCGACCAGCTGGCGCTGATGAAGCCCGCCGCGTACGTGGTGAACGTCGCCCGCGGCGGTCTCATCGACGAAGACGCCCTGTACACCGCCCTGACGACCGGGGTGATCGCGGGCGCAGGCCTGGATGTCTTCACCACCGAGCCGCCCGCGGCCGACTCGGTGGCCGCGCGCCTGGTGTCTCTCCCCAACGTCGTCGGCACCCCGCACCTCGGGGCGAGCACCGAGGAGGCGCAAGAGAAGGCCGGCGTCTCGGTGGCGCGCTCGGTCAAGCTCGCTCTCGAGGGCGACCTCGTCCCCGACGCGGTCAACGTGGCCGGGGGAGTCATCGACCCGTTCGTCCGGCCCGGGATCGCGCTCGTCGAGCAGCTCGGCCAGTTCTTCACCGCCCTCGCGCACGGCGCTCTGACCAGCCTCGACATCGAGGTGCGCGGCGAGCTGGCCGCCTACGACGTCAGCGTGTATCGCCTTGCTGCGTTGAAGGGCATCTTCACCAACATCGTCAGCGAGAACGTCTCGTACGTCAACGCGCCGCTGTTCGCCGAACAGCGCGGCATCGAGGCCCGCCTGATCGTCGAGGCCGAGAGCCCCCTGTACCGGAACATCACGGTCCTTCGTGGCACCCTCTCCGACGGCACGGTGCTCACGGTGGCCGGGACGCTGGCGGGCACGCGGATGGTTCCGAAGGTCGTGGGCATCAACGGGTACGACATCGAGGTCGCCATCGCGCGACACCACGTCGTCATGCGCTACGCCGACCGCCCCGGCATCGTGGCGATCTACGGCAAGTACCTCGGCGACGCCGACATCAACATCGAGGCCCTGCAGGTCGCGCAGCCCGACAGCACGGGGCGTGCGCTGAGCGTGCTCACCGTCGATTCGCCGGTGCCCGACGAGATCCTCGACGAGATGAGACGCGCGACCGGAGCCGACCTCTTCCGCCAGATCGACATCACCGAATCCTGACCGGAGCGGTTCAGGTGCCCGCCGCGCGCTCCACGAGTCCCACGAGCGCGTCCAGCGCGCTTCCGCGCGGCGTCGGTCCGGGGACGTTCCCGCCGCCCAGGGCGTTGTTGAAGTAGAGACCGTCGCTGACGAGCATGACCAGGTCCAGCGCCGCGGCGTCACGGGTGTGCGGGCGCAGCACGTCGGCCCACTTCGCCCGCACGTCGCGCAGCGCCTCGCTGGCCGCGGCGTTGCCGCCCTGAGCCAGGCGCGCCACCGCGAGCAGTGCCCGATCCAGGGCGTCGTCGTTCATCACCGACGTGCGCAGGAAGTAGGCGATCGGACCCTCCGGCGCTGCAGCGGTCGCGGCCACGTCCGCATCGACGAGCGCGTGCAGACGCTCGAGCAGTGCCTGCTCGAGCGTCTCCTTCGAGGCGTAGTGGTAGAGCAATCCGCCCTTGGAGACCCCTGCGGCCCGCGCGGTCGCGTCGAGGGTCGACCCTCGTTCGCCCTCGTCGATGAGCAGCGCCTCGAATGCATCGAGGACCTTCTCGCGGGCGAGGGGCGGTCTGCTCATGGCCTCGATCGTATCGACGTGACGGACGGCGTTCTGATACTATACCGACCGGACGGTATAGAAATGATGACACTGACACAGGAGATCGAACTCGCCGACGCCGCAGGCAGGCGGGTGGGATGGCGTGGCTGGGCGGCCCTCGTCGTCCTCATGCTCCCCGTGCTGTTGGTCTCGGTCGACAACACGGTGCTGAGCTTCGCGTTGCCCGCGATCTCCGCCGATCTCGCCCCCTCCAGCACGCAGCAGCTGTGGATCATCGACGCATACCCGCTGGTCCTCGCAGGTCTGCTGGTCACGATGGGGACGCTCGGCGACCGGTTCGGTCGGAGACGGATGCTGCTGCTGGGCGCGACCGGCTTCGCGACGGTCTCGGCCCTGGCCGCCTTCGCCCCGAGCGCCGAGTGGCTGATCGCCGCCCGCGCCGGGATGGGCGTCTTCGGGGCGATGCTGATGCCGTCGACCCTGTCGCTGCTGCGCAGCATCTTCACCAATCGCGATCAGCGTCGCTTCGCGATCGCGGTGTGGGCTTCGATGTTCTCGGCGGGTTCTGCGCTGGGACCGATCGTCGGCGGCATCCTCCTCGAGCACTTCTCCTGGGGATCGGTGTTCCTCATGGCCGTGCCCGTCCTCATCCCCCTCCTGATCCTCGCCCCGCTCCTGGTCCCCGAGAGCCGCGATCCGCACCCGGGACGCTTCGATCCCGTGAGCATCGCGCTCTCCCTGGCGACGATGGTCCCCGTCGTCTACGGCATCAAGGAACTCGCGGTCTACGGGGTGGCCGGGCCCGCCCCGTTGCTGATCCTGGCGGGGCTGGGATTCGGCGTCCTGTTCGTGCGCCGGCAGTTGCGGGTGCAGAACCCGATGCTGGATATGCGCCTGTTCCGCGTGGGAACCTTCAGCGGCGCGCTCGTGGTGAACCTCCTCAGCGTGGTGGGGCTCGTCGGCTTCCTCTTCTTCGTCGCGCAGCACCTCCAGCTCGTCCTCGGGCTCACGCCGCTGGAATCGGGCCTGGCGCTCGTCCCGGGCCTGGCCGCGATGATCGCGGCGGGTCTGACGGTCGTGCCGATCGCCAAGCGCATCGCTCCCCGCATCGTCGTGCCGGTGGCGTTGGCGTTCTCGGTGCTCGGGTACCTCCTCATCGCGGCGGCGGGCGATGACACCGGTCCGGGGCTCCTCATCGGCGCGTTCGTCGCGCTCGGGATGGGAATCGGCGCTGCGGAGACCGTCTCCAACGAGCTGATCCTCGCCAGCGCGCCGCCCGCCAAGGCCGGCGCGGCAAGTGCGGTGTCCGAGACGGCGTACGAGCTCGGTGCGGTGCTCGGGACGACGGTGCTCGGGGGTCTTCTGACCGCGCTGTATCGGACGAACCTGGTGCTCCCGGAGGATGTCCCGGCCGCGGTGGCCGCGGAGGCGCAGGAGACCCTCGCCGGGGCCGTGCAGGCGGCGGCGGATCTCGGAGGCGTCGCGGGGCAGGCCGTGCAGGCGGCGGCGGCGCAGGCGTTCTCCGCCGGGGTGAGCGTCACCGCGCTCATCGGGGCGGGACTGGTGGTCCTCGCCGCGGCCGTCGCGGCCACTACTCTGAAGGGATCCCGCGCCTCGTGACCGCCGTGTTCGTCGGACGAGGCGTCCGATGAACAGGAGTGCGATGTCGCGTGTGGTGAAGCTGGCCGTCATCCCCGGAGACGGAATCGGCCCGGAGGTCGTGGCCGAGGCTGAGAAGGTGCTGGATGCCGTCACGGCGGACGGTGGTGTCACCTTCGACAAGACCCGGTTCTCGCTCGGCGCCGGGCGCTACCTCGACACCGGGGACACCCTCACCGGTGACGATCTCGCCGCGATCGCGGGGCACGACGCCATCCTTCTCGGCGCCGTCGGCGGCGTGCCGGGCGACCCGCGGCTGAAGGACGCCAACATCGAGCGCGGCCTGCTGCTGAGGCTCCGCTTCGAGCTCGACCACTATGTGAACCTCCGGCCGTCGAAGACGTATCCCGGCTCGGTCACACCGCTGGCGGACCCCGGCGACATCGACTTCGTCGTGGTGCGCGAGGGCACCGAGGGCCCGTACGTCGGCAACGGCGGTGCGATCCGCCGAGGAACGCCGCAGGAGGTCGCCAACGAGACATCCGTCAACACCGCCTTCGGTGTCGAGCGCGTCGTCCGATATGCCTTCGATCTCGCCGAGCGCCGCTCGCGTCGGCTGACCTGGGTGCACAAGACCAATGTGCTCGTCCACGCCGGGGCGATCTGGCAGCGCATCGTGCGCGAGGTTGCGGCGGAGCATCCGGATGTCGCCGTAGACTATCTCCACGTCGACGCGGCCACCATCTTCCTGGTCACGAACCCCCGTCGTTTCGACGTCATCGTCACCGACAACCTCTTCGGCGACATCCTGACCGACCTGGCCGGCGCCGTCACCGGTGGCATCGGCCTCGCCGCCTCCGGGAACATCAACCCCGCGGGGGCGTTCCCGTCGATGTTCGAACCCGTCCACGGCTCGGCTCCCGACATCGCCGGGCAGCAGAAGGCCGATCCGACCGCGGCGATCCTCTCGGTCGCACTGATGCTGGACCATCTGGGTCTCGGCGCCCAAGCCGATCGCGTGACCCTCGCGGTCGAGGAGGATATCGCCGCCCGCAGCGGCGCCCCGCGCACGACCTCGCAGATCGGCGACGACATCGTCGCACGCCTCCAGGCGTAACCTGGACACCTCCGCGCCACACACCCCAGGATGCCCGCATGACGCTCATCGACTCAGATCCCGACACCGGCCTCGCGCCGCTGCAGTTCGCCGTCACCAAGAATCTCGCGGCGAAGACGCCGGCCGAGCGCGACGCGATCCTCGCCAACCCCGGCTTCGGCACCCATTTCACCGATCACATGGTCGACATCTGCTGGTCGGTGGGTGGCGGATGGCACCGCCCGCGGGTGCAGCCGTACGGTCCGATCGCGATGGACCCCGCCGCCGCCGTCCTCCACTACGGCCAGGAGATCTTCGAGGGGATCAAGGCCTATCGGCACGCCGACGGTTCCATCCACACCTTCCGTCCCGACCAGAACGGCCGGCGCCTGCAGCGCTCGGCGCGGCGACTCGCCCTCCCCGAGCTCCCGGTGAGCTACTTCATTCAATCGCTGCGCGAGATCATCGCCGTGGACGGCGCATGGGTGCCCAGCGGCGCGGACCAGAGTCTGTATCTGCGGCCCTTCATGTTCGCCAAGGAGGCCTTCCTCGGCGTGCGGCCCGCCCACAAGGTCAACTACTACGTCATCGCAAGCCCCGCCGGTGCCTACTTCAAGGGCGGCGTGCAGCCGGTGTCGATCTGGTTGAGCGAGGACTACTCGCGCGCGGGCAAGGGCGGCACCGGTGCGGCCAAGACCGGGGGCAACTATGCCGCGAGTCTGCTGCCGCAATCCGAGGCCTACGAGAACGAGTGCGACCAGGTGGTGTTCCTCGATGAGCACCGCAACGTCGAGGAACTCGGCGGGATGAACATCATCTTCGTCTTCAAGGACGGGCGGATCGTCACCCCGCAGTCGGAGTCGATCCTCGAAGGGATCACGCGCGACTCGATTCTGCAGCTCGCCATCGACCGCGGCCACCACGTCGAGGGCCGGGCGGTCTCGATCGACGAATGGCGCGAGGGTGTCGCCTCCGGTGACATCGTCGAGGTGTTCGCCTGCGGCACCGCGGCCGTGGTCACCCCGATCGGGGTGCTGAAGGGCAAGGGCTTCCTCGACGAGCAGCCGGTGGGCGAGCTGGCGCTGTCTCTGCGCGAAGAGCTCACCGACATCCAGTACGGACGCCGCGAGGACCGCCACGGGTGGCTGCTGCGGCTCGACGGCTGACCGTCCTGCAGCGGAGGTGATCGCTAGGCTGAGCGGGTGAGAGTCGCCCGCTTCAGCCACAACGACACGATCAGCTACGGAATCGTCGACGACGGCGAACTCGTCGTCCTCGCCGGCGACCCGATGTTCGCCGGCTTCGACCCGACCGGGGAGCGGGTGCCGCTCGGCGCGGTGACACTGCTGGCGCCGGTCATCCCGCGCTCGAAGATCGTCTGCGTCGGTCGCAACTATCAGGATCACGCCGCCGAGCTCGGCAACGACGTGCCGGCCGAGCCGCTGCTGTTCTTCAAACCCAACACCGCCGTCATCGGCCCCGGCGATGCGATCGTTCTTCCGCCGCAGTCGGAGCGGGTCGACTTCGAAGGAGAGCTCGCCGCCGTGATCGGCCGGGTGACCAAGAACGTCCCCGCCGAGCGCGCCCTGGATCACGTGTTCGGCTACACGATCGGCAACGATGTCACGGCCCGCGATCTGCAGCGCAGCGACGGGCAGTGGTCGCGCGCGAAGGGGTTCGACACCTTCTGCCCGCTCGGGCCGGCGATCGAGACCGAATTCGACCCCACGGCGCCTGCGCGTCTGACGACCCGGCGAAACGGCGAGACCGTGCAGAGCGCACCGCTGACCGACATGATCTTCTCCGTCGCCGACATCATCGCCTACGCCTCGGCGGCGTTCACGCTGCTTCCCGGCGATGTGGTGCTCACGGGGACCCCGGCCGGAGTAGGACCGATCGTCGCCGGCGACACGGTCGACGTCGAGATCGAGGGGCTCGGTACCCTCCGCAACACCGCGCGCGCCGCCGGCGAGGGGTGATGGCCGGGAGTCCGGATGCCGCGGGCTCATCGCGCTCACGACCGGTGACCGGGTTCGACGACGATCTCGCCGCGGCGGCGCTCATCCAGCGCCGGACCGTGCGGGTGCTCTCGGCCGGGCAGGTCCTCGGCGGCATCGCCTTCGGTGCGACGATCTCGCTCGGTGCGATCCTCGCCGGCGAGGTCTCGGGCGACGAGTCGCTGTCAGGGCTCGCCGCCGCAGCCGTCACCCTGGGCACGGCCGTCACCGCCGTCCCTCTCGCCGCGCTGGCGAGACGACGCGGGCGGCGGCTGTCACTGGCCTCCGGGATGGCGATCGCGCTCGTCGGCGTCGCGGGCGTGATCACCGCCGTGGCCACGGCATCGTTCCCGCTCCTGCTCGTCGCCTTCCTGCTGGTCGGTGCGGGGCAGGCGGCGAACCTGCAGTCCCGCTTCGCGGCCGCCGACCTCGCCACCGACGCCACTCGAGGGCGCGATCTGTCGATCGTGGTCTGGGCGACGACGATCGGCGCGGTCCTCGGCCCGAATCTCACCGGCCCCGGCGAGGTCGTCGGCGATCTCCTCGGCCTGCCCGCCCTGACCGGTCCGTACGTCTTCACCGTCCTCGGACAGTCGCTTGCGATCATCCTGTACCTGACGGCGCTCCGGCCCGACCCGCTCCTCACGGCGCAGCAGCTGGTGATCAGCCGAGAGGCGGCGGGCGGGTCGCCCATCGCGCCGCGAGCCGACCGGCCCTGGCCCGCGCGGTACGCCATCTTCGCCATCGCCGCGGCGCACGGGGTGATGGTGTCCGTCATGGCGATGACGCCGGTGCACCTGCTGCACCAGGGCGCGACGTTGACGGTCATCGGCTTCACCATCAGTCTCCACATCGCCGGCATGTACGCCGTCGCACCGGTGTTCGGCCTGCTCGCCGACCGTGTCGGTCGCATCCCGACCATCCTCGTCGGTCAGGCGATCCTCGCCGCAGCGCTCGTCACGGCCTCCTTCGGACAGGATTCGACCCTCTGGGTCACGGTCGGGCTCATCCTCCTCGGCCTCGGATGGAGCGCGTCGACGGTCGCGGGGTCGGCGCTCCTCACCGAGGCGTCGTCGGAGGCGCACCGCACGAGGCGCCAGGGCGCGAGCGATTTCCTGATGAGTCTCGTGGGGGCCGCGGGAGCCATCCTCGCGGGCGTGGTGCTCGGATGGATCGGGTACGGCGGGCTGGCGGTGGCGGTATCGATCGCTGTGATCGCGACCTCGGCGCTGGCCCCCCTCGCGCTTCGCGGACGGGCGCGGGCGGGCGCCTAAACTGGCAAGGATGCCTGCCACGCCCGATCCCCGCACCACGACCGCCACCGGTTCCGACGTCCGCGTCCGGTTCTGCCCCTCGCCGACAGGTCTGCCGCACGTCGGACTCGTGCGCACCGCCCTGTTCAACTGGGCCTACGCACGACACCACGGCGGCACCATGGTGTTCCGCATCGAGGACACCGACGCGGCGCGCGACAGCGAGGAGAGCTATCTGCAGCTCCTCGAGGCGCTCCAGTGGCTGCGGATCGACTGGGACGAGGGCGTCGAGGTGGGCGGCCCCCACGCGCCCTACCGTCAGTCGCAGCGGCACGAGATCTACCGCGGCGTCCTGGAGAAGCTCATCGCGTCCGGCGCGGTGTACGAGAGCTTCTCCACCGCCGAGGAGATCGACGCCCGCAACGAAGCGTCAGGCCGCGCCAAGCAGCTCGGTTACGACAATTTCGACCGTGACCTCACCGAGGAGCAGAAGGCCGCCTACCGCGCCGAAGGCCGCGAGCCGGCCTGGCGCCTGCGAGTGCCGGACGAGGACCTCACCTACATCGATCTCATCCGCGGTGAGGTGACCTTCCCCGCGGGGTCGTTCCCCGACTTCGTCATCGTGCGTGCCGGCGGCGTTCCGCTCTACACCTTCGTCAACCCCGTCGACGATGCGCTGATGGGGATCACCCATGTGCTCCGCGGCGAAGACCTCATGCCGTCCACTGCCCGCCAGCTCGCTCTGTACCGCGCGCTCATGGATGCGGGGGTGACGACCTTCATCCCGCGCTTCGGCCACATGCCGCTCGTGCTGGGCGACGGGACCAAGAAGCTCTCCAAGCGCGATCCTCGCGCCGATCTCTTCCTCCAGCGGGAGAAGGGCTTCATCCCCGAGGGGCTTCTGAACTACCTCGCCCTGCTCGGCTGGTCGATCGCCCCCGACCGTGACGTGTTCAGTCTGGACGAGCTGGTCGCGGCCTTCGACATCGCCGACGTCAATCCCAACCCCGCGCGCTTCGATCAGAGGAAGGCGGAGTCGATCAACGGCGATCACATCAGGATGCTGGAACCCGGCGACTTCGCCGGTCGCATCGTGCCCTACCTCGCCGCTGCGGGCGTCATCGCAGACCCGCCCTCGGACGATCAGGCGGCGCTGCTGTGGGAGGCCGCTCCTCTGGTGCAGGAGCGGCTGCAGCTGCTCGGCGATGTCCCGGGCATGCTCGGCTTCCTTTTCGTCGACGAGCCGGACTACGACGCCGACGCGGTGGCGGGTCTCCCGGCGAATGCCACCGAGGTGCTCGTCGCCAGCGTCGGTGCCCTCGAGCTCGTGCCGGCGGGGGAGTGGACCGCGGCGGCCGTGCAGGACGCCCTCGCGCGCGCCCTCGTCGAAGAGCTCGGGCTGAAGCCCCGAGTGGCGTACGGTCCGCCCCGCGTCGCCATCACCGGGCGTCGCGTCTCCCCGCCGCTGTTCGAATCGATGGAGCTCCTCGGGAAGGCCGAATCGGTGCGTCGGCTGGGCCGGCTCGTCGCCCACCTCGGCCGATGAGCCGCGGCATCCACTCTCGGTTTGGCGAGCAGTCCGAGGTCTACTAGACTCGACCCTCGGCACGGCTTCGGCTGAGGCCATTGGGGTATGGTGTAATTGGCAACACGGCTGATTCTGGTTCAGTTGTTCTTGGTTCGAGTCCAGGTACCCCAGCAAGACGAAAACCCCCGATCAATCGGGGGTTTCGTCGTTTCCGGTCGAACGGATCAGACCTCGATCGACTCCCCGGGGTCGAGATCGAGGAACTCGCCGCCGTTCTGCTCGGTCGCCCAGCGCAGTCGCCCACGGTGCATGTCCCGCCCGAGGATCGACAGGGTCATGTCATGGGTCCCGAAGGCCTGCCGAGGTTTCACCGCGAGCACGAAGTCGATCGCCTCGCCGATCTTCAGCCAGGGGGCACCCAAGGGTGCGGCCAGCACCTGCACGTCCACGCCCCCGGGAACGGTGTACGAGTCGCCGGGGTAGTAGAAGACGTCGTTGACGAGGACCCCGACGTTGTCGACGACCGGGAGGGAGGAGTGGATGACCGCGTGCTGGCCGCCGAAGAACCGGAGGCGGAACGGACCGAGCTCCAGTCTGTCGCCGGGATTCACCGCGATCACGTCGAAGCCCGCGGCCGCCGCGGCGACGCCCGGCGGACCGTAGATGGGGGTGCCCGGCGACATCTTCAGGATGCGGTCGAGATGATCGGCCGTCCAGTGGTCAGGGTGCTCGTGCGTCAGCACGATCCCTGCGACATCGCGCAGGTCGTAGAGGGGGTCGGTGAAGGCGCCGGGATCGATCACCAGCGTCGAGCCGGAGTCTTCGAGGGTGAGCGCGGCGTGTTCGTGCTTGGTGACTCGCATGACCCGAGTCAACCTGTGCGCGGCGGCGTCGGCAAGCGGCGTTCGCCGAGCACGGGCCGATTTGTTCGCGACCGCGAGGCCATGGCATAATCGAACGGTTGCCTGACGGCCCCATCGTATAGCGGCCTAGTACGCCGCCCTCTCACGGCGGTAACGCGGGTTCGAATCCCGCTGGGGTCACCAACAGCACGAAAGCCTCCGGTTCGCCGGGGGCTTTCGTGCGTTCCGGGCCACGCGTCAGCCGTCGCCGTCGCCCTCCTCGGCATCCTCGCGTGCGCGTTCTGCTTCCTTCTCGGCCTCCCTGCGTGCTTTCTCTGCTTCCTTCTCGGCCTCTCGCTGGGCCTTCTCCGCGTCGCGCTGTGTCTGCTCGTCGGCCGGCGGGGCGGGATCGGCGGGCTGCTCCACCGCCGGGTCCACCCCGGGGTCGGAGGTCGTCGTCGCAGGGGCAGGGCTCTCACTCGGGTCGGTCGTCGCCGGCACCGGCGCCGCCGGTCCGGGCTCCGCGGTGCTGGCGCTGACGGCGGCCCACGTCCCCAGTCCCAGGATCAGTGCCGCGCCCGCCGCGACGGCTCCCCAGACGACCGGGGCGCGGCGACGTCGGGTGGAGGAGGCCGCGCCGGCGGGAGGAGCAGGAGCGAGGACCGCCGTCGGCTCCTCACCGCGCCCGGTTGCCGGGAGAACGGCGGTCGCCATCTCGACCGGCGTGCTGCCGGTGAGTCCCGCCGTCGCCACGGCGACCTCCAGCGCTGCGGGCCTGCGGGCGGGATCGAGATCCGTCATGCGCTCCAGGAGCGCCCGCCATCCCGGCCCCACGTCCGCAGGGATGAGAGGCGGTGCCCCCAAGCGTGCCAGTGCCGCCTCGGCTGCGGACGCGGCAGGGAATGCCCGCGTGCCGGTCAGCGCCTCGAGCAGCACCAATCCCAGCGCGTAGATGTCGGCTGGTGGGGCGGGGGCGGCACCACGCACCTGCTCAGGGGCCAGGTAGGACGCGGTGCCGATCACGGTGCCGGGTGTGGTGATCCGCGCGCTGTCGAGCAGGTAGGCGATGCCGAAGTCCGCCAGCTTGGCACGGAACCGGCGATGGGGCAGGGGAGAGGGTGTGACCAGGATGTTGGCGGGTTTGAGATCGCGGTGCACGACACCGCCTCCGTGGACCACGTGCAGGGCCTCGGCGAGTTCGGCGGCGAGTGCCGCCACTTCGGTCGGGGGGAGTGGGCCGGCCGACAGCGTCCGGGCGAGCGTCTGCCCCTCCACGAACTCCATGACGAGGTATTCGGGCTTGCCCGGTTCCAGGCTCGCGTCCAGAAGCATCACCAGGGCCGGATGGTTCAGGGCGGCCAGAGCCGCGACTTCGGCCCGTGCGCGCTCGGGCGAAGCCGATCCCTCCACCCCCGGGCGCAGGACCTTGACGGCCACCGTGCGCCCGAGGAGGACGTCCTCTGCGCGATACACCCGCGCCATCCCGCCCTCGCCGACGAGGTCTCCCAGGCGGTAGCGACCGTCGAGGAGCGGCTCGGGTGGGGAGGGGATGGAGGGCACGGCGGTTCCTTCGTGGCGGGTCTGCCGACGGTTGGTCTTCACGACCCTACTCGGGCGTCCTCGTCGACCCTGCCGGGGCTGGAGGTCGATGATGTGGGATATTGCCCGATTGCTGTTGTTGCGTGTTGCTTCATGTTGTAATCTGTGGGAAACCTTGAGGAAGAGGATGTATGTACGCGACGGAGCGACAGGACGCGATCGAGCGGCAGCTGCTGACGGCGGGTCGTGTATCCGTCGTCGACCTCGCGCGTGACTTCGGGGTGACCACGGAAACCGTGCGACGCGACCTCGACGCGCTGGAGCGCGCGGGCGCGCTGCGTCGGGTTCACGGCGGCGCGGTCGCCGCATCACGCGGCGGAACCAGCGAGACCGCTGTCGCCGACCGAGGCGCGGTGCACGGCGACGAGAAAGCGCGCATCGCCGTTCGCGCAGCCGAAGCGCTGGCCGGCCTCGGCGGATCTATCTTCATCGACGCGGGAACGACGACGGCGGCGTTCGCTCGGGAGCTCGCCGTCCGCACCCCCGTCGACGGTGCCGCACGGCTCGAGCTGGTCACCCACGCCGTTCCCATCGCCTTCGAGCTCGGAGCCCGCGCGGATCTGCCCCTCACCCTCATCGGCGGGAGGGTGCGGGGTCTGACGGCGGCCGCCGTCGGCTCGGCAGCGGTCGAGGCCATCGCTCAGCTTCGCCCCGACGTCGCGGTCATCGGCACGAACGGGATCTCGGCCGCCTTCGGACTCAGCACGCCCGACCCCGAGGAGGCGGCGGTCAAGCGGGCCGTCGTGACCGCTGCGCGGCGGGTCATCGTCCTCGCCGACACCAGCAAGGTCGGCGCGGAGTACCTGGTGCGGTTCGCGGGGCTCGAGGACATCGACGTCCTCGTCACCGAGACCAGGCCACCCGCAGATCTCGGCGATGCGCTCGAGAGCGCCGACGTGGAGGTGTGGACCGCATGATCGTCACGCTCACCGCGCACCCGTCGCTGGATCGCACCGTCGCGCTGGACTCCACCCTGCGGCCCGGTGAGGTGCAGCAGGCCGTGTCCGTCCGCGAGGACGCCGGGGGGAAGGGGGTCAACGTCTCGCGCGCGATCGTCGCCGCGGGAGTGCCCACCGTGGCGCTCGTGCCTTTGAATCCGCACGACCCGTACGCCGATCTGCTCCGTGAGACGGGTGTGCCCACCCGCTCGACCGCCGTGGCCGGTCGCGTCCGCGCCAACATCGCACTGACGGATCCCGCGGGGACGACGACCAAGATCAATCTGCCGGGGGCTCGTCTGACCATCGCCGACCGCCGCGCGGTGATCGCCGACACCGTCGCGGCCAGCCGAGGTGCCCGCTGGCTGGTGTTGGCAGGCTCCGTGCCACCGGGTGTCGGCGACGACTTCTACGCCGATGTCATCGACGCCGTGCGCGAGGCTCCCGACGCGCCGCGCATCGCGGTCGACACCTCAGGTGCAGCCCTCGCCGTCGTCGTCGAGCGGAGTCGCCCCGATCTCATCAAGCCCAACGACGAGGAACTCGCGCAGCTGGCCGGTCTCGGCGGCGCACTCGGAGGTTCGCCCCCCGACGCCGCCGAGCTCGTCGCCGAGGTCGTCCGCGTCGGGGCCGGCCTCGTTGCCGGCTCGGTGGGCTCGGCGCTGGTGACGCTGGGATCCCTCGGCGCGGTGCTTCTGACCGAGGGTGGCGCGTGGTACGCCGCACCCCCGTCGATCCGGGCGGTGAGCACCGTCGGTGCGGGGGACAGCTCCCTCGCCGGATACGTGATCGCGGCGGTCGCCGGCGCCGGCCCCGCCGAACGCCTCGAGCGCGCGGTCCGCTACGGCGCTGCCGCGGCGTCACTCCCCGGCACCCAGATCCCCACTCCCGCCGACCTCCCCACCGGGGAGGTTCGAGCCGTCGCGCTCGTCGCCGAGCGCACCATCCCTGCGGGCATCGCCCCGTGAGCAGACCAGAGGAGGTCTCGAAGATGTCTACACCGGCGTCGCACACCATCACCCCCGGCCTTGTGAGCCTGGATGTCGGGCTCGGACCCGACAAGTCCGCGGTCATCCGTGCCCTCGCCGACCGTGTCGTCGCAGAGGGCCGGGCCACCGACGCGGAAGCGCTGTTCTCGGACGCCTGGGCTCGCGAGCAGAAGGACGAGACGGGCCTGCCCGGCGGCATCGCGATCCCGCATGCCAAGAGCGCCGCCGTCACCCGCCCATCGCTGGCCTTCGCCCGGCTGCGGCCCGGCGTCGACTTCGGTGCCGATGACGGACCCGCCGATCTGGTGTTCCTCATCGCCGCGCCCGCCGAGGCCGCCGAGGACCACCTCGCCGTGCTGTCCAAGCTCGCCCGCAGCCTCATGGACGACGACTTCACTGCGGGACTGCGCGCGGCCGGCAGCGACGACGAGGTCGTCGCGATCGTCCGAGAGGCGATCGGCGAAACGCGCGCGACCTCGATGTCCGCGGCCGTGGCACCTGCGCCGGTCGCCGCGACCGACGGCACCCGGCCCCGCATCGTCGCCGTGACGGCCTGCGCGACGGGGATCGCCCACACCTTCATGGCCGCAGACGCCCTGACGGCGGCGGGGGAGAAGGCGGGGGTCGACCTCGTCGTCGAACCCCAGGGCTCGAGCGGCTATCGGGCGCTCGCCGCCGAGATCATCCGCGATGCCGACGCCGTCATCTTCGCCGTCGACGTCGACGTCCGCGAGCCCCAGCGTTTCGCAGGCAAGCCCGTCGTGCGCACCAGCGTCAAGCGCGGCATCGAGCAGCCGGAGAAGCTCATCGCCGAAGCGGTCGCCGCGGCATCCGATCCGCGCGCCGACAGGGTCGGCGGCTCGGCAACGGCAGCAGCGGTGAACTCCACCGCTGTCCAGGAATCGGTCGGCGCCCGCATCAAGCGCTGGCTCCTCACCGGTGTGAGCTACATGATCCCCTTCGTCGCGGGCGGCGGTCTGCTGATCGCGCTGGGGTTCCTCCTGGGCGGGTACCAGGTGACCGACGATGCCGCGAACGTCATCGTGCAGAACTCCCTGTGGGATCTGCCCGCCGGCGGTCTCGGACAGTACCTCGGCTCGGTCGCCTTCATGATCGGAGCGACCTCGATGGGCTTCCTCGTCCCGGTGCTGGCCGGGTTCATCGCCTTCGCCATCGCCGACCGGCCGGGCATCGCTCCCGGCTTCGTGGCGGGCGCGGTCGCCGTCCTGATGAGCGCGGGGTTCATCGGCGGGCTCATCGGCGGCCTGCTGGCCGGATTCATCGCCTGGTGGCTCGGGCGTCTGCCCGCCCCTCGCTGGCTGCGCGGGCTCATGCCGGTGGTCATCATCCCGCTCGTCGGATCGGTCGTCGCCTCCGGACTCATGATCCTCTTCCTCGGCCGGCCCATCGCGCAGCTGATGACCTGGCTGACCGACTGGCTCAACAGCCTCAACGGCGCATCAGCGGTCATCCTCGGGGTCATCCTCGGTCTGATGATGTGCTTCGACCTCGGAGGGCCCGTCAACAAGGTCGCCTACACCTTCGCCACCACCGGCCTCGCAGCCGCCACGGCGTCGCAGCCGTTCTCCTCGCCCTACCTCATCATGGCGGCCGTGATGGCGGCCGGGATGGTGCCGCCGCTGGCGATGGCGCTCGCGTCGACGGTGCTGGCGCGCAACCTCTTCACCCCCGTCGAGCGGGAGAACGGCAAGGCGGCCTGGCTGCTGGGTGCCGCGTTCATCTCCGAGGGTGCGATCCCCTTCGCCGCAGCGGACCTCTTCCGCGTCATCCCGGCGTCGATGCTGGGCGGTGCGGTGACCGGCGGCCTGAGCATGGCGATCGGGGTGTCCTCGCTCGCCCCGCACGGCGGCATCTTCGTCTTCTTCGCGATCCAGCCCGTCTGGGGCTTCCTCGTCTCGATCCTCGCCGGTGTCCTGGTGTCGGCCTTCGCCGTCATCGCGCTGAAGAAGTGGGTTCACAAGCGGGAGACGACGGTCGTGGCTCCCGTGAGCACGGCGGTCCCCGTCGCAGCCTGACACGCTCCGGCCGCCACCGCTGTCGGCGCGAACAAGCCCTGGTGACCCCCATCACCAGGGCTTGTTCGCGGTGCCGAGGCGCTATCGGGCGCTGTCAGCGTCTCCGTCCGGTGCCGGTGCGGCGGTGCGGCGCGCCCGGCGCACGCGCACGATCACCCAGACGATGAAGGCCACCGCGCCGAGCACGGCGAGCCAGGGCAGGAGGAACCCGAACGCGATGACGATGCCGTTCAGCGTGGCGATGAGACCGTTCCACCCGGCGAGGAGACCGTCGGTGAAACCCGCCGGGTCGGCGGTGACCTGCTCCACGCGCGGCGACAGCGACACCGAGACCGTCGAGAGCTCCACCTGGCCCTCGAGCGACTCCAGCTGCTGCTGATACGACTCCAGGGTCGCCTGGCGTTCGGCGAGCGCGCTTTCCGCCGCGATGAGGTCACCGAGGTCGCCCGCCTGTGCGAGGAGCTCTTCCAGTCGGTCGACCGATGCCTGCGTCGCCTCGACGCGGGCACGGAGATCGACGGTCTGCTCCGTGACGTCCTGCCGGTCGATCGAGGACTGGGTCACCTCGCCGATCTCGGCGAGCCCCGAGACGAAGGGCGACAGATCGTCGGCCGGGATGCGCACGGTGACCCACCCGGACCGGACATCGAAGGGGGTCGGATACGACACGTCCGGTCCGCCGATCCCCGGTTCGATGGGGATCGGCGCGCCGCTCTGACCGATCGACTGCGACTGCACGTACCCGCCGAGCGCGATGGCTGCCGCTCCGATGTCCTCCGCGGCCGCCGGGACATCGTCGACGACGATGCTCGCCGAAGCGGTCGTGACGATGTCGCGTTCCGCCGGCGCCTGCGCCGCCGCCTCGCCTCCGGCGGCTCCGAGGTCGTCGGCTGCGCCGCTCTCCTCCTGGAGCGCGCCCTGGTCGAGCGGCAGCGTGGCCGCATCGCCGCCGGCGGGCGCGACGGCGGATTCGTTCGACACCGTGGGGGAGACGAGCCCTCCGACAGTCGGGGCGATCGCCGCGGCCACGACGATCACGGCGGCCGCCGCGCCGGCGGTGATCCAGCCGGTGCGCCGGCGACGCCGGCGGACTGATCGCTCGGCGTCGATCCCGGTGAACAGATCCCGCTCGATACGGTTGATCCGTTCCTCGCCGAGGTCGGGGAGCGGGGTGCGCTGGACGGTGTTCATGTGCTCTCCTTCAGGGCGGTCCGCACGCGGGTGCGGATGCGGGAGAGACGATTGCGGACGACGCCGTGGCCGACGCCGAGCTGGTCGGCGGCCGCCTGGTAGCCGTATCCCTCCGCCGCGCACAGCCGGAAGATCTCCCGGTCGAGCTCGCTCAAGGTGTCGACCTCGGCGAGGATGCGCTCCACCAGATCGGCATCGACGATCTGCTGCTCGACGTCGACCGTCGAAGGCAGGGTCTCGTCCAGGTCGCCGTGCACCTCTCGGGTCCGGTCACGGCGCTGCCGCCGCATCCGGTTCGCCGCCTGCAGTCGGCAGACGGTCACCAGCCACGGGAGCAGGGACTCGCCTGCGAGCTGCAGCGACGGGAGCTTCCGCCACGCCACGAGGAAGGTCTCCTGGGTGACGTCCTCGGCATCCGAGACGTCGTGGAGCAGTCCGTGGGCGACCCAGTACACCGGCCGCACGTACGCGCGGTAAAGCGACCGGAAGGCGAGCTCACTCCCGCCCGCGGCCCGTGCGACGAGCGCCGCATCCGTCTGCTCGGTCACCGTTCCCCATTCCGCCGCTGCGCGGCATCCGCATTGTCTCTCACCTGATGAGTGTCGTGCCCGCCCCGATCGTCTCACCGGCGATCTCGCGACCCGCTCGGAGGCCCCCGGCCCGGCGAGTATCGTGGAGGCCCATGACCTATGAGATTCCGACGTGGTTCGCGATCACCGCGCTGATCGTGCTGTCGCTGATTCTCCTCGCGGATCTGCTCATCATCCTCAAGCGCCCTCACATCCCCTCGATGAGGGAAGCGACGCTGTGGGTGGTGTTCTATGTCGCCCTCGCCCTGGTGTTCGCCGTCGTGCTGCTGCTGGTCACCGGCTCGGGGGACGCGATGGGCGAGTTCGTCGCGGGGTGGCTGACGGAGTACAGCCTCTCGGTCGACAATCTCTTCGTCTTCGTCCTGCTGATGAGCCAATTCTCGGTGCCCCGCCGATATCAGCAGGAGGTCCTGATGGTGGGCATCATCATCGCGCTGATCCTGCGTGCGATCTTCATCATGCTCGGCGCCGTGCTGATCGAGAATCTGAGCTGGATCTTCTACGTCTTCGGCCTCTTCCTGGTCTACACCGCGTGGCGGCAGGCCTTCCCGGGCAAGCACGACGACGATGCGCAGGCCGAAACGGGCATCGTGCGCTTCCTGCGCCGCTTCATCGACATCAGCGACGGGTACGACGGCTCGAAGCTGCGCACCGTCGTCGACGGCAAGAAGATCTTCACCCCGATGATCCTCGTCTTCGTCGCGATCGGCTTCACCGATCTGGTGTTCGCGATCGACTCGATCCCGGCGATCTTCGGCATCACCCAGAGCCCGTTCATCGTGTTCACCGCGAACCTGTTCGCGCTGATGGGGCTGCGCCAGCTCTACTTCCTTCTCGGCGGTCTTCTGGACCGCCTGAAGTACCTGCACTACGGCATCGCCTTCATCCTCGCCTTCATCGGCGTGAAGCTCTTCCTCCACGCCCTGCACGAGAACGAGCTGCCTTTCATCAACGGCGGCGAGCACGTCGAGTGGGCACCGGACATCTCGACGTGGGTGTCGCTGGGCGTGATCGTCGCAGCGATGACGGTGGCGACCGTGGCGAGCCTCATCGCCGCCCGTCGCGAGGGCGTACCGGTCACCACCGCCGATGCCGCGGACCGGCCCGCCGCCGACCTCCCCGATGGTTCGGGGCGGACGCCGGCGGAAGCCGCGGCGGCGGCGGTGGCCGAGGAGAGGGGACCGCACGCCGGAGGGGACGGCTCAGCCACGGGCGATGACGGACGTTGACCGCGTGCGCGGCACCCGGTGGTACTCTGACCCGGTGCGGATCGCTCGCCTTCTCCTTAGCGGCCGCGGCGAGACCTCGTAACCAGGCCTCTCTCGTCGCGGAGTTCGTCGCGGGCTTGATCCCCTTCCCGAGGAGAACGCAATGAGCACGTCCGATATCGACACGTCGCCCGCCGATGGCGTCACGATCCCCGATCGCCCCCGTACCCTCGCCGAGAAGGTGTGGGAGGACCACGTCGTGGTCAAGGGACAGAACGGCGAGCCGGATCTGATCTACATCGATCTGCACCTGGTTCACGAGGTCACCAGCCCGCAGGCGTTCGACGGTCTCCGCGCCGAGGGGCGCCCCGTCCGCCGACGGGATCTCACGATCGCCACCGAGGACCACAACACCCCGACCCTCGACATCGACAAGCCGATCGCCGACCTCACCAGCCGCACCCAGATCGACACGCTGCGTCGCAACGCCGAGGAGTTCGGGGTCAGGCTCCACTCCCTCGGCGACAAGGAGCAGGGGATCGTCCACGTCGTGGGTCCGCAGCTGGGTCTCACCATGCCCGGGATCACGGTCGTCTGCGGAGATTCGCACACCTCCACCCACGGCGCCTTCGGTGCGATGGCCTTCGGGATCGGCACGAGCGAGGTCGAGCACGTCCTGGCCACGCAGACCCTGCCGCTGAAGCCCTTCAAGACGATGGCGATCACCGTCGAGGGCGAGCTCAAGCCCGGGGTGACCGCGAAGGACATCATCCTCGCGGTCATCGCCAAGATCGGCACCAACGGCGGCCAGGGATACGTGCTGGAGTATCGCGGGTCGGCGATCCGGTCGCTGTCGATGGAGGGGCGGATGACGATCTGCAACATGTCCATCGAAGCGGGGGCTCGCGCGGGGATGGTCGCGCCCGACGAGACGACCTTCGCGTACGTCAAAGACAAGCCCCACGCGCCGCAGGGCCGTGACTGGGAGGACGCGGTCGCCTACTGGAGGACGCTCCCCAGCGACGAGGGCGCGGTCTACGACGCCGAGGTGTTCCTCGACGCGGATGCCCTCGAGCCCTTCGTGACCTGGGGCACCAATCCCGGCCAGGGAGTATCGCTGTCGGACGTCGTGCCCTCACCCGACGATTTCGTCGATCCGAATGAGCGCGCCGCGGCCGAGCGCGCGCTGGAGTACATGGCGCTCGAGCCCGGCACGCGTCTCAAGGACGTGCCGGTCGATGCGGTCTTCATGGGATCGTGCACGAACAGCCGCATCGAGGACCTGCGCGCCTTCGCGTCGATCGTGAAGGGTCGGAAGAAGGCCGACGGGGTCCGGGTGATGGTGGTCCCGGGCTCGGCGCGCGTGCGGCTGGAGGCCGAAGCCGAGGGGCTTCACGAGATCTTCACCGCGTTCGGCGCGGAATGGCGCTTCGCGGGATGTTCGATGTGCCTCGGGATGAACCCCGACCAGCTCGCTCCCGGCGAACGCTGCGCCTCGACCTCGAACCGCAATTTCGAGGGCCGGCAGGGGAAGGGGGGACGAACCCACCTCGTCTCACCGCTGGTGGCCGCCGCCACCGCGGTACGCGGAACCCTCTCCAGCCCGAGCGACCTGGACGACGCGGACGGCGGGCTCGACTCGCCGAGCCTCGACACCCTGACCGGGGCGGAGGCCTGACATGGAGAAGTTCACGACCCACACCGGCATCGTCGCGCCGCTGAAGCGCTCTGCGGTCGACACCGACCAGATCATCCCCGCGGTGTACCTCAAGCGCGTCACCAAGACCGGCTTCGAAGACGCGCTCTTCGCCAGCTGGCGGCAGGACCCCGACTTCGTGCTGAATCAGCCGGCGTTCCAGGGGGCCTCGATCCTGGTGGCCGGACCCGACTTCGGCACCGGCTCCAGCCGTGAGCACGCCGTCTGGGCGCTGCGCGACTTCGGGTTCTCCGTGATCCTCAGCCCGAAGTTCGCCGACATCTTCCGCGGCAACGCGGGGAAGCAGGGTCTGCTGACGGCGGCGATCTCCGAGGACGACCTGCACCGCATCTGGGAGGCCGTCGACGCGCGGCCGGGGCTGACGATGACCGTCGACCTCGTCGAGCGCGTCGCGATCCTCGTCGACCCCGCCGAGGGCGGCGCCGCGCCCCTCCAGGTGCCTTTCGAGATCGACGATTACACTAGGTGGCGGCTTCTCGAGGGGCTCGATGACATCGGGCTCACGCTGCGCAGCGCAGATCAGATCGCGCAGTTCGAGGCCCGCCGGGAGGCGTGGCGCCCACGGACACTTCCCGTCCGGTAAGCCGGGATGACGGCTCACGACGCCGTTCAGCCCTCGCCACACCCTCGATGACACCTAAGTGAGGACGACCGGATGAAGACCCTTCTCAGCGATGCGGGATCCCCCACGGGGGAGCAGGAGATCGCCGTGACCGAAGCGACCGGAGAGATCCTCAGCATCCGCGGCGGACGGCCGCTGCGCGGACGGGTCGACGTGAAGGGGGCCAAGAACCTCGCCACCAAGGCGATGGTCGCAGCTCTCCTCGGTGACAGTGTGAGCGTCCTTCGCGATGTGCCCGACATCAGCGACGTGAAGGTCGTCCGGTCCCTCCTCGAAGCGCACGGCGTGCGCGTGGATGACGGCGAGGAGCCCGGCACCCTGCATTTCGACCCCCGTGAAGCGGTGTCCGCCCACATGGAGGAGATCGACGCCCACGCCGGCGCGTCCCGCATCCCGATCCTCTTCTGCGGTCCGCTTCTGCACCTGCTCGGACAGGCGTTCATCCCCGACCTCGGCGGCTGCCGCATCGGAGATCGACCTATCAACTTCCACCTCGACGCGCTCCGCAATTTCGGCGCCGTCGTGGAGAAGCTGCCCAGCGGAATCCGTCTGTCAGCCCCCGACGGACTGCACGGGGCCAACATCGAGCTGCCCTATCCGAGTGTGGGAGCGACGGAGCAGGTGCTCCTCACGGCGGTCCGCGCTCGCGGCGTCACCGAGTTGCGCAATGCCGCGATCGAGCCGGAGATCATGGATCTGATCGCCGTGCTGCAGAAGATGGGCGCGATCATCTCCTACGAGCCCAACCGCGTCATCCTCATCGAGGGGGTCCCGAACCTCAGCGGCTACGACCACCGGTGCATCTTCGACCGCAACGAGGCCGCGTCGTGGGCGTGCGCGGCTCTGGCCACGGACGGTGACATCTTCGTCTCCGGCGCCCGGCAGCAGGAGATGCTCACGTTCCTGAACGTCTTCCGCAAGGCGGGCGGATCCTTCGACGTCCGCGAGGACGGCATCCGGTTCCGCCGTGGCGAAGCCCTCCGGCCGGTCATGGTCGAGACGGATGTCCACCCGGGGTTCATGACGGATTGGCAGCAGCCCCTCATCGTCGCCCTGACGCAGGCCGAAGGGCAGTCCGTCGTCCACGAGACGGTGTACGAGAACCGGCTGGGGTTCACCGCGGCGCTGAACAAGATGGGCGCCGACATCCAGGTGCACGCGCAGGGGCTGGACATGCCGGGACGACGCGTCCCGCGTCGCGCCCTCGAGCAGGCCGCCGTCATCAACGGTCCCACTCCGCTGCACGGCGCCGACGTCGTGGTGCCCGACCTTCGCGGCGGATACAGCTACGTGATCGCGGCCCTGGCGGCGGAGGGCGAATCGACGGTGCGCAACGTCGGAATCATCCGACGGGGCTACGAGAAGTTCTTCGCCAAGCTCGACGCCCTCGGCGCCGACTTCCGCGTCATCGGGTGACCCGGTGAGCACTCCGAACCCGAAGGCCCCGGGCTCCGGCGCCGACGAGAAGCGACGTCCGAGCGTCTTCTGGCCGCTCGCCGCCCTCATCGTCCCCGCGATGGGACTGCTCGCCCGCATCGAGGTCGAGGGCGGCGAGAACCTTCCGCGTGAGGGCGCGTACGTGCTCGCCCCCAATCACTGCAGCGAGATCGATCCGCTGGTCGTCGCGGTCGCGGTGTGGCGGATGGGGCGGGCCCCCCGGTTCATGGCGAAGGAGAGCCTGTTCCGGGTTCCGGTGTTCGGTGCCGTCCTCCGGGCGACCGGAATGGTCCCCGTCGCCCGCTCCTCGTCGGCCGGCGGTGCGCGTCAGACCATCGAGAGCTCCCGCATGCTCGTCGAGCACGGTCGAGGCGTGATCGTCTACCCCGAGGGCTCCCTCACCCGCGACCCCGACATGTGGCCGATGCGGGGGAAGACCGGTGCTGTGCGCCTGGCTCTGGCCGGCGGCATCCCGCTCATCCCGGTGGCTCATTGGGGAGCGCAGGAGATCCTCCCGCGGTACGGCAAGCTCCGCCTCTGGCCGCTCCGGCGCCGTGTGCGCGTCGTCTTCGGCCCGCCGGTGGACCTCTCGGCCTCCTCCGCCACCCAGATGCAGCCGTCGACCCTCGTCGCGGCGACCGACGTGCTGATGGGGCGGATCGCCGAACTGCTCTCGGGCCTGCGGGGCGCGCCCGCGCCTGCGGAGAGATGGAACCCGTCCGCGCACGGGCAGAAGGAGACGGGGCGTCTTGAGCCGTAGGCACGACGCCGATCGTCCGCGGGTCGCGGTCGTGGGTGCCGGGAGCTGGGGCACCACGTTCGGGAAGATCCTCGCCGACGGCGGTGCGAACGTCATGATGTGGGCCCGGCGACCCGAGCTGGCCCACGAGATCAACGAGGCCAAGCGCAACAGCCAGTACCTCCCCGGCATCAATCTGCCGCGCGCCATGATGGCCACTCCGCACCTCTCCGAGGCGCTGGACGGTGCCGAGCAGATCTTCCTCTCGGTGCCGAGCCAGGCGCTGCGCGAGAACCTCAAGGCGGTGCGCCCGCTGGTCTCGTCCAGCGACGCGCCCGTGGTCTCGCTCATGAAGGGCGTCGAGCGGCGGACCGGGCTGCGGATGAGCCAGGTGATCCAGCAGGAGCTGCACTGCGACCCGGCCCGCATCGCCGTGGCATCCGGACCCAATCTGGCCCTCGAGATCGCCCGCGAGCAGCCGACGGCCGCCGTGATCTCCTCACTCAGCCAGGAGACCGCCGACGCCGTCGCCCGGCGGGCACGCAACGGCTACTTCCGGTCGTTCGTGAACACCGACGTCATCGGCACGGAGTTCGGCGGGGTGCTGAAGAACCTCATCGCCGTCGCGATCGGGATCGTGGACGGCGTCGGATACGGCGAGAACACCAAGGCGTCGATCATCACGCGCGGCCTGGTGGAGATGACCGACTTCGCCGTTGCCCAGGGCGCGCACCCCGAGACGCTGCAGGGACTGGCAGGCCTGGGCGACCTCATCGCCACCTGCCAGTCGCCGCTCAGCCGGAACAACACCGCCGGACGGCTGCTGGGTCAGGGGTACAGCTTCCAGGACGTGGTGAAGCAGATGGAGCAGACCGCGGAGGGTCTGGCCTCGGTCGCGCCGATCCTCCAGCTCGCCCGCGAGGCGGATGTGGACATGCCGATCGTGGAACAGGTCAAGCGGGTGCTGGACGGCACGATGGATCCCCGCGAGATCGCACCGCACCTGACGACCGATGACGATGACGAACCCCAAGGGGAGAGGACCAGGAATGGACAAGCCCGCGGTGGTGGTGCTGTTTGGCGGTCGATCCAGCGAGCACTCGATCAGCTCCGCCACGGCGGGGGGAGTGCTGCGGGCGATCGACCGTGACCGCTACCGGGTGATTCCCGTCGGGATCACCCGGTCGGGGGCGTTCGTCCTCGAGACGGATGATCCCGATCGTTTCGCCCTGGACGCCGAGCGTCTTCCCGAGGTCGTCGACAACGGCACGCGCGTCCTGTGGCCTGAGGCAGGCGGCGAGCGGCGTCTTCGGGTCCGTCGCTCCGACGACACCGTCGACGATCTCGGTGGCGTCGACGTCGTCCTGCCGATCCTCCACGGCGTCCACGGCGAGGACGGCACGGTGCAGGGCTTCCTCGACACGCTCGACCTCCCCTACGCGGGCGGCGGGGTGCTGGATTCGGCGCTGTGCATGGACAAGCACTTCATGAAGATCGTGCTGCAGGCCGCGGGCATCCCGGTGGCGCCGTGGGCGACCGTGACCCCGGCACGGTGGGAACGCGAGGAGCAGACGGTGCGCGCCGAGGCCGCGACGCTGGGCTATCCCGTCTTCGTCAAGCCCGCACGGGCGGGGTCGAGCGTCGGGGTGTCGAAGGTCGCGGATGACGCCGAGCTGGCGTCCGCGCTGCAGAAGGCCTTCGCCGAGGACGACAAGGTGCTCATCGAGGTGGCCATCGTGGGGCGGGAGATCGAGGTGGCGATCCTCGAGGGGCGTCGCGGCGCGGCGCCGCGGGCGTCGCTGCCTGGCGAGATCGTCTTGACCACGAGGGAGTTCTACGACTTCGAGGGCAAGTACCTCGGCGGCGACGGAGCCGAGGTCGTGTGCCCCGCCGCGCTGGAGGACGACGAGATCCGTGCCGTCCAGGAACTCGGGGTGCGGGCCTTCGAGGCGGTCGGCGGACGCGGGCTCGCGCGCGTGGACTTCTTCCTCGCTGCCGACGGTCTCTATGTCAACGAGCTGAACACCATGCCGGGGTTCACCCCGATCTCGATGTTCCCCAAGTGCTGGATCGCCTCGGGAATGAGCTACCCCGAGCTCATCGGCGAGCTCGTCGACACCGCGCGGGAACGCCGCTGAGCGGCATCCGCGCCCGTTCGGCGATCGCCGTCGAGCGGCGTCAGTCCAGCAGCGTCTCGGTCGAGGTGCACTCGGATTCGCGGGGGAGCTGCGACACGATCGGTCCGAGGGTGGACAGCACCTCGTTGGGGGAGACGACGCTGTTGTCGGCGTAGACCTCGACCGCGGGTGTGCGTCCATAGCTGCGGATGAGATAGCGGGGCGGATCGCTCTCGTCGACGATCCAGTCCACTCCGCCGATCGTGATGCACCGCGCCTCGGTCGGTCCCGGGGGTTCCACGCCGCAGGTGAGGATGACGGAGGTCGGCGTGCCCCACGCGCCGGTCGCCTGCGCGTCGGTCCACCGGCGCTCCTGTCCGTCGACCTCGGCGGGCAGGCGGACGGTCACCTCCGCGCAGAGCGGGTCATCGGCGCCGTCGGCAGCGGGAACGGACACCGTCCCCGCGCACGACGACAGCATCAGGGCCGCGCCGATCGCGAGCGCGACGAACGGCAGACGATGACGGGGGAAGGGCACCCGACCAGGCTAACCCCGTCCTCGGTGGGTACGGTGAGACGGTGAGTGTTCCGGACCCTGTCGTCGGCGACCTGACCGAGGGCGAGATCCTCACCCGCATCCTGGGTCGTCTCGCTCCCTCGCGCGCGCTCCTCGGCCCGGGGGACGACGCGGCCGTGCTCGCCGCACCGGGCGGCCGCATCGTCGCCAGTGTCGACACCCTCGTCCACGGCCCCGACTTCCGCCTCGCGTGGTCGTCGGCGGAGGACCTCGGGTGGAAGGCCGCCGCGGTGAACCTCGCCGACATCGCGGCGATGGGTGCGCGACCCACCGCGCTGCTCGTCGCCCTGGCGATGCCCGATCACACGCCCGCCTCCTTCGTGGAGGGGATCGCCGACGGTCTGCGCGCCGGGTGCGACCAACTGGCGCCCGGCGCCGCGGTCGAGGGAGGGGACCTCACCGTCTCGGACACCTTGACGATCGCGGTGACCGCCCTCGGGGTGCTCGATGGATCCGCACCGGTCACGCGTCGCGGTGCGCGCCCCGGCGACGTGGTGGCCGTCTGCGGGGAACTGGGGAAGGCTGCGCGGGGTCTGGCCATCCTCTTCGACCGGTTCCGCGTGGACGGACGGCCGGTCGCGATCACCTCGCTGACCGAGGCCGACGCCGCGCTCGTGGACGCCCAGCTGCGTCCGCGTCCGCCGATCGCGGCAGGCGTCGCCGCGGCGTCGCACGGTGCGACGGCGATGATGGACGTCTCGGACGGACTGGCCCTGGATGCCGGCCGCCTCGCCCGCGCTTCCGACGTCACCCTCGAGCTGCACACCGACGCGATTGGACCCGACCCGGGGGTCGCGCTGGCCGGCGGGGAGGACCACGCGCTGCTGGCGACCTTTCCCGCCGCGCTCGGGCCCGCGCCCGGATTCCGGGTCATCGGTCGCGTCGGCGTCGCCGGAGACCATCCGCTCCTCGTCGATGGCACGCCCTACGACGGACGGGGCGGCTGGGACCCCTACCGCGACTGGGACGCGGTCGCGGGCTGAGCGCCGCGCACGGCCCACCACAGCGCGGTGTCGCCGTAGCGGCGATCGCGATCGGGCACGAGGCCCGCGGGCCAGGCAGGGGGCGCCGACCTCGCGGCGCGTTCGACGATCACCGTCGCCCCCGGCGAGAGGGCGGGGACGAGGAGTTCCAGGGCGGTGCTCAGCTCGGCGTCGGAGAGGTCGTACGGAGGGTCGAGGAAGACCAGATCGAAGACGCCGACGGGCGCCGAGCGCAGGTACGTGTCGACCGCGGTGCGGTGGACGGCGATCCGGGCGGCTTCAGGCCCTCCGCGCAGCGCGGTATGTATGCGCGCGACGTTCCTGCGGATCACCGTCACCGCGCGCGGGGCCTTCTCGACGAGGTCGACCGTCTTCGCCCCGCGACTGGCGGCCTCGAGCCCGAGCGCGCCCGAACCCGCGTAGAGATCCAGCACCCGAGTGCCGCGGAGGAGGTCTGACGCGCTCAGGGCGTTGAAGAGCGACTCCCGGACCCGATCGCTCGTCGGCCGCGTCCCGGCATCGGGGACGTCGAGGGTGAGCGAGCCGGCCCGTCCGGAGATGATGCGGGTCACGGGCTCCACGATACCGATCGCGACACGACACGCCGCCTGCGGCGGCGGCGTCCCGGCTGTCCCTAGGATGACGCGTGCCGGGCGGGATTCGTCCGCACCCCGTCCACGCCTGCAGGAGCCGTCGATGTCTCAGCGCCACCGTTCCCTCACCGCGATCGCCGGAGCGGCTCTCGCTCTCGCTCTCCTGGCCGGATGTGCGCCGGAGCCTGCCCCGACGCCGACGTCCACCCCGACCAGCGAGCCCAGCGCGTCGCCGACCGAATCGCCGAGCGAGTCGCCGAGCGAGTCCCCGACGGCGACGGTGACGATCCCCACGGACTGCAACGAGCTGGGCAGCGAGACGTCGCGTCAGGAGATGGTCGGCGACATGACGCTCCAGAGCGACGGACAGGGCTTCGTCCGCCCGGCGCCGGACGGAGCGACGCTGGTGCTCGGCTGCGACTGGATCGTCGGTGACGCCACGGGTCTGCTCGTGCTGATCAGCACCGCGACCCCGGATGCGGTCGCCGCCGCCGTCGCGACGCTTCCCGATGAGGGATACAGCTGCCAGGTCGCCGATGACTTCGGCGCCCAGTTCTGCGAGCTTCCCGGCGCGGGCCCGGATACGGAGGAGTTCGTCGTCGCACGTGACGACGTCTGGATTTACTACGCGCCGGCCAACCGCAACGGTCGCGCATTCCTCTCGGACATCGCGTCGCAGATCTTCAGCTGAGCCGGAGATCGCGAGGGGTCGTTGTCGGCGGCGCTCCCTACACTCGAGATATGCCGTCCATCGCACTCGAGTCGCGTCTGGACGCGGTCGTGGGCGGCAAGACCGCCAAGCTGTTCGAGCGCGCGTTCGGAATGCGTACGATCGAGCATCTCCTCTCGCACTATCCGCGTCGATACGCGCTGCGGGGCGAGCTGACGCCGATCGCCTCCCTGCCCCTGGGTGAACCGGTGACGATCGTCGCCGAGGTCCAGAGCGTCACCGATCGTCCGATGCGCAATCGTCGCGGGTCCCTGGTCGAGGCCAAGATCAGCGACGGGAACGGCACGCTGACACTGACCTTCTTCAATCAGAAATGGCGTCTCGGCGACCTCACGCCCGGCCGTCGCGGCATCTTCGCCGGAAAGGTCAGCGAGTACCGGGGCCACTTCCAGCTCGCCCATCCGGTGTACGAGCTCTTCGACGACGAGGAGACCGCACGGATGACCGCAGAGGCGACGGCGAACCTCCCGATTCCGATCTATCCCGCCACTGCGACCGTGCCGAGCTTCCTCGTGGCGAAGACCGTCGGTGTCGTTCTGGACGTGCTGGGCCCCTTCGACGACCCCGTGCCCGAGCCGCTGCGACGAGCACACGGGCTCCTGGACGCACGAACCGCGCTGGAGCGCATCCACCGGCCCGATTTCCTCGAACAGGTCGACGCCGCGCGCGAGACCCTCCGCATGCAGGAGGCGTTCGTTCTCCAGGCGGCGCTGTTTCAGCAGCGGCAGTTCGTGCGCGCGATGTCGGCGACCGCGCGGGTGCCCGGCGACCTGCTCGAGCGTTTCGACGCGGGACTGCCGTTCGCCCTGACCAGTGATCAGGAGGCGGCGGGCGAGCAGATCGCGCGCGACCTCGTGGGCGGATGGCCGATGAATCGCCTCGTCCAGGGCGAGGTCGGTTCGGGTAAGACCCTCGTCGCACTGCGGGCGATGCTGCAGGTCGCGCAATCGGGTGGTCAGTCGGCCCTCATCGCGCCGACCGAAGTCCTGGCCGCCCAGCACGTGCGGTCGATCGCACGCATGCTCGGACCGGTTCTCGCCCCCGAACTCATGCCCACTCTGCTGACCGGACAGCTTCCCGCCGCGGATCGGCGCAAGGCAGCCCTGCGCGCCGCGTCGGGGCAAGCCCGCATCGTCGTCGGCACGCATGCTCTGCTCAGCGACTCGACCACGTTCGCCGACCTGGGACTGGTCGTGATCGACGAGCAGCATCGCTTCGGAGTCGAGCAGCGCGAGGCGCTGCGCGCCAAGGGCACCGCGCCTCACGTGCTGGTCCTCACCGCCACACCGATTCCGCGCACCGTGGCGATGACGGTGTTCGGCGATCTGGATGTGTCGACGATCCGCTCGATGCCGGCCGGCCGCGCGGGCATCACCACGCACGTCGCACCGCTCGCCGAGCGTCCCGCATGGTTCGGACGGGTCTGGGAACGCGTCGCCGAAGAGGTCGCCCAGGGTCGGCAGGCGTTCGTGGTGACCGCCGCGATCGACGCCGACGCAGACGTCGTCGACGATGAGGCGCCGATCCCCGATGCAGCGGAAGACGTCCCTCCCGTGCAGGAGAAGGGTGCGCCCCGCACCGCGGACGCCGGTCGTACCCACTGGGGTGTCGTGCAGGTCGTCGAGCTGCTCTCGCGCCATCCCGCCTTCGCCGACATCCGGGTGGCGATGGTGCACGGCAAGCTCCCGTCGGAGCAGAAGGACGACATCATGCAGTCGTTCGCGCGCGGGGAGATCGATGTCCTGGTGGCCACGACGGTCGTCGAGGTGGGAGTCGACGTCGCGAACGCGTCGACCATGGTGATCCTCGAAGCCGATCGCTTCGGGGTGTCTCAGCTGCACCAGCTGCGGGGACGCGTGGGGCGTGGGGGCGTCCCGGGGCTGTGTCTGCTGGTCACCGAGGCCGAGCATGGCTCGCTCGCACGTCAACGCGTCGAGGCGGTCGCCGCCACCCTCGACGGCTTCGAGCTCGCCGAAGTCGATCTCGACCTCCGCGGTGAAGGCGACGTGCTCGGCGACCTCCAGTCGGGTGCGCGCTCCTCGCTCCGCCTGCTGCGGGTGGCCCGTGACGCCGACCTCATCTCGGCGGCTCGGCGCGCGGCGGAGACGGTGATCTCGGACGATCCTGCGCTGCTGCGGCATCCGGCGGTGTCCGCGGCGATCGAAAGGCGGATCGGCAATGTCGAGCGCGCCGCGCTCGCGCGGACCTGAACGCGGACCTCGCCAGCCGCGCGGACGGAATGCGCCGTGTCGGGGAGGCAGCGCGGCCCGTCGATAGGGTGGTCCAATGAACAGCAGGATCGCCGTCGTCCCCGGATCGTTCGACCCGCCGACGCTCGGTCACCTCGATGTCATCCGCCGCGCGGCGCGCCTGTACGACCAGCTGCACGTCCTCGTGGTGCACAACCCCGACAAGGAGGCGATGCTGCCGATCGCGCAGCGGCTGTCGCTCCTCGAGCAGTCGGTCGCCGAGAGCGACATCGACAGCGAGGTGATCATCGCCTCGTGGAGCATGGGGCTGCTCGTGGACTACGCCGCCGACGTCGACGCCGGTGTGCTCGTGAAGGGCATCCGCTCCCAGGTCGACGTGGCCTACGAGACCCCGATGGCGATCGTGAACCGCCACCTCGCCCACGTTGAAACCGTCTTCCTGCTTCCCGATCCGGCGCACGCCATGGTTTCGAGCTCGCTCGTGCGCCAGGTGGCCGCCCTCGGCGGTGACGTGTCGCCCTTCGTTCCGCCCGCCGTCGCGCGATTCCTGGTCGCGCACGACCTGTCGGGCTGAGCCGCACGCTCGCTGGGCGGGTAACATGGTCGCCCGTGACCAGACGGCTGAACGGACCCTTCGTCATTCCGGTGCGCGACATCGTCCGCCGACCGGGCGAGATGCGCGAGTTCCGCCTCGATCTGACCGTCCCGGAGAAGTGGGGCGAGGGTCTCGTCGCGGTCCCGGCGTCAGAGCCGCTGGAGCTGGATGTGCGGCTCGAGTCCGTCCACGAGGGCATCCTCGTGTCGGGCGAGGCGCACACGACCTTCTCCGGGGTGTGCGGACGATGCCTCCGAGACATCGCCGAGGGCGTCGAAGTCGAGTTCCAGGAGCTTTTCGCGTATTCTGGGTCGGAGGAAACTGACTTCGAGGTTCAAGACGACCACGTGGATCTTGAAACTCTGGTCAGGGATGCGGTCGTCCTGTCGCTTCCCTTCCAACCGGTGTGTGAGCCGGATTGCCCCGGCCTCGATCCGGTCACGGGTGTCCGGCGGGCATCAGACGCCGAACCGAACGCTGAGCCGATCGATCCCCGGTGGGCAGCGCTCCAGGACTACATCGACCACGACGCGGTCGCGGCCCCCGGGCCGCAGGACCGTGACGAGAACCCAGCGCCCCGCGCTGAGAACACAGAGAAGAGCTAGCCATGGCAGGTAACCCCCCGAAGCGGAAGGTCTCCCGCTCGAACACCCGTTCGCGCCGCGCGCAGTGGAAGGCCGAGGCCCCCACGCTGGTCAAGACCGTCGAGAACGGCAAGGTCGTCTACAGCCGTCCGCACCAGGCGAAGGTCGTCACCGACTCGCAGGGCACCGAGCTGTTCCTGGAGTACAAGGGCCGCAAGGTCGCCGACGTCTGATCGGCCCGTTGCGCACTCGGTGACCCACCGTACCGACGCCACGCCGGCGCACCCGCCGCTGGACGCACTCACACAGAAGCTCGGGGTCGAGATCGACCCCGAGCTTCTGCTGCTGGCACTGACCCATCGTTCTTGGGCCTACGAGCATGGCGGGGTTCCCCATAACGAGCGACTCGAGTTCCTCGGGGATGCCATCCTCGGGCAAGCGGTGACCGTACGTCTGTACACGCGGCATCCCGACCTCGAAGAGGGGCAGCTGGCCAAGCGGCGTGCGAGCGTCGTCTCGACCGTCGCCCTTGCCGAGGTCGCACGCCGCATCGGGCTGGGCGAGCACGTGCTGCTCGGTCGCGGTGAGGAACTCACCGGCGGACGGAAGAAGGACTCCATCCTCGCCGACGCGACGGAGGCGGTCATCGGCGCCGCCTACCTGTCCGCCGGACCCGATGCGGCCACGGCCCTGGTGCTGCGGCTCGTCGACCCGCTGTTGGCCGACCCCGAGCGCTACGGCGCCGCCGTCGACCCGAAGACGAGCCTGCAGGAGCTCGCCGCTCGTCGCGGATTCGGTCCGCCTGCCTACGAGATCTCCGCAACTGGCCCCGATCACGATCGCGTCTTCACCGCGCGGGTGCGGGTCGGGCAGACCGAGACCCGGGGCACGGGCACGAGCAAGAAGCACGCCGAGATGGCAGCCGCCCTCCTGGCGTGGCGCGAGCTGTCCGACCCGATCGACGCCCGCGGCGTCGATGCCTGAGCTTCCCGAGGTCGAGGTCGTCCGCCGTGGGCTGGACCCCGCCATGCGCGGATCGCTCATCGACGGCGTCATCGTGCAGGACGTCCGCGCGCTGACCCGTCATGGCGGGGACGCCGCCGACTTCGAAGCCGAGCTCACCGGTCGGCGCGTCGAGGCGACCGTGCGCCGCGGGAAGTTCCTCTGGTTCCCCCTCGAAGGCAGCGACCGGGCGGTCGTCGGACATCTGGGCATGAGCGGACAGATGCTGCTGCGTTCGCCGGGGTCGCCGATCGAACGTCACGAACGGGTGCGGTTCGAACTCCGTCACCCCGTTCACGGTGAACTCGCCGTCGTCTTCGCCGATCAGCGCACATTCGGCTCGCTGGCGGTCGACCCCCTTCTTCCCACCGCTGACGGCGCTCCCGGGGGCGCGGGCTCCGAGCTCGCCAGCGTCCCGCGGCAGGTGGCGCACATCGCGCGCGACCCGCTCGACCCCGCATTCCGGGACGCGCGGTTCCGCGACATCCTGGGCCGGAAGAAGTCCGCGATCAAGCGCGTGATGCTCGACCAGACCGTCGTCAGCGGCATCGGCAACATCTACGCCGACGAGGCGCTGTGGGCGGCGCGCCTGCATCCCGAGGTGCCGGCCGACACGCTGCCCACGCGGCGCGTGAACCGGTTGCTCGCCGAAGTGCGAGCGGTTCTGGAGAAGGCGCTGGCCGAGGGGGGCACGAGCTTCGACGCGCAGTACGTCAACGTCAACGGTCAGGCGGGCTACTTCGCGCACTCTCTCAACGCGTACGGCCGCACCGGGGAGCCCTGCCCTCGATGCGGCCGTCCGATCGTGCGCGTGTCGTTCACCAACCGGTCGAGCCATTTCTGCCCGAGATGTCAGCCGGCGAGGTCGAGAACCTTCTTCCACGCGCCGGAGTAGGCGATCGGGCGGAACCCGAGTGCCTCGTTGATGTCGAGCATCGGGCGGTTCTCCTCGGCGTTGTAGGTCAGTACGCGCGGCGACTGCGGCGCGACCTCGCGCCACGACAGAAGACCGGCGCACTTGACGAGCATCCCCAGACGGTGTCCCCGGTGCGCCTTCAGAACCAACGTGTCCTCCTGGTGCGAGGCCTCTGCGCGGTCGGCGCCGATGACCAACTCGTTGAACGCGCACAGCTCTCCGGTGGCCACGTGCTGCGCTGCCGTCACCTGGAGAAGACGTCCGCTGTCGGTGTATCGCGCGTCGTGCAGAGCGATCCGCGCCGCGTCCCACGTCTCCTCGTCGAACTGGAGATCGGCAGCCGGAGCATCGGTCGACATGCGCGACTTCATCCACGCGTAGCCGTCCACCCACTCCGGAGGGGTGGGCGCGAACCACTGCACGACACGGTAGTCCGACGCGGCGCGCTGCGCGTCGCGGTTGAGCTCCTCGATCCGATCGAACGGACCGCGCAGATCGAGGGCGCTGGCCCGTTCGACCTGCTGCAGCGCATACCCGTGCCGCAGGTAGAACCTCGCCGCGTGGTCTTCCGGTATGTCGCCGAAGCCGGTCGGCGCCGCCAGGCGCGGCCCCGGAGCCTCGGGGTGCTCCGCCCAAGACTGCAGTACGGTGCGGCCGTGCGCCCGAGCTGTCTCCTCGACGAGGTCGTAGGCGGCTGAGCCGATCCCGCGATCCCACACCTCGCGGAGCAGTTCGACCTGCCAGAAGGCCAGTGTCGACCCCTCCTCATGGGGGAGGTCGACGCCGCAGCGGCCCACGATGCGCCCGCCGTCGCGGACGGTCCAGATCAATCGGGTCTCGTAGTCGTCGGGCTGGTAGTGGGGGAGCAGTTCCGCGGCGCTGATGCGTTCATCGTCATGGCCGGAGATCTCCCGGTACACCTGATTCCTCACCCGGGTCATCTCGATGAAGTCCTCGGCGTCGTCCGCGTCGATCCGCGACGGGATGGTGAGTGGCCGTATGTCGATTCCGGCCGGTGCGTGCGAGTGCATGGTGGTCCTTTCGGAAGGTCCGGAGCCGTTCGGGACGGCTCCGGACCGTAGGTGGATCAGAGGCGAACGGTGCTGAGGGCGAGCGCGCGCCAGGCAGCGTGTTCACGGTGGGTACGGGCGAGTTCGGCTGCGAAGGTGCGCCGAGGCGACCGACCGCGGGCCGCCGACTGGCGCCGCGCAGCGCGCAGCAGCAGCCAGAGACCCAGTCGCAGCTCCCAGCGCTGGAGGCGCGAGGGGGCTCGGGAGGTCGGGGCGAGAGCGACATCGGCGAGGAGCCGATGGCGTTCGTCATGATCGAGGTCGAAGACGGAGGCAAGGGGAACGGACATGGTGGGTGGTCGCTTTCGTCAGGCGGTGGGCACGAGAGTGCGGGATGTCGCGGACGTGGACGTCGCGAAGGGAGGCGTCGGAGGGACGCACGCTGCCGAGTCGCTCGAGGGAGCGTCGATCCGGTCAGCAGAAGTGGACGGGTGCCCGATGGGCACACCTGTCCCCTTCGCCGATCAGGCGGCGGTGGGGGTGAGGGCGCCGGCGAATCCGGTCACCGACGGGGTGAGCGGTGAGAATCGACGCGCGGTGAGGCGCGGATCAATCATGTGCATCATCGGTGACCTCCTTTCGACATCGGACGCGAGCAGTGACATTAGCGCGATTCCGCGGGGGGCGTCAAGCGAATTATCAGAAATACCCGGAATCCGGGCGTGTCGCCGGTGAGATCGGCCCCGATCCCGCCCGCCTCAGCGGTATCGGCGGTGCAGTTCGGTAGCCTGAGCGGCGCCGCTCCGAGCCGCGGGCGCGCAGGGCCGGAGGTAGACGATGCACCTGAAGAGCGTGACGCTCAAAGGGTTCAAGTCCTTCGCGCAGCCCACCACGTTCGCCTTCGAACCCGGGGTGACATGCATCGTCGGTCCTAACGGCTCGGGGAAGTCCAACGTCGTCGACGCTCTGGCGTGGGTGATGGGGGAGCAGGGCGCAAAGACCCTCCGCGGCGGCAAGATGGAAGACGTCATCTTCGCGGGGACGACGACCCGTGGCCCCCTCGGACGCGCCGAAGTGCGGCTGACCATCGACAACAGCGACGGCGCCCTTCCGATCGAGTACGCCGAGGTGTCGATCAGCCGCACGCTCTTCCGGAACGGAGCCAGCGAGTACGCCATCAACGGCGAGACCTGTCGGTTGCTGGACGTCCAAGAGCTCTTGAGCGACTCCGGTCTCGGTCGTGAGATGCACGTCATCATCGGTCAGGGGCGGCTCGACACCGTTCTGCAGGCCACGCCTGAGGACCGTCGGGGCTTCATCGAGGAGGCCGCGGGCATTTTGAAACACCGCCGTCGCAAGGAGAAGACTCTCCGCAAGCTCGAGGCGATGGAGGCCAATCTCACCCGCCTGAGCGACCTCGCCGGAGAGTTGCGGCGCCAGCTCAAGCCGCTCGGTCGTCAGGCCGAGGTGGCGCGCGAGGCCGCGACGATCGCGGCGGTCGTGCGCGACGCCCGAGCCCGCCTCCTCGCCGACGAGTTGCTCCGTCTGCGTCAGGAGCTGGCCGGACATGCGCGCACCGAGCAGGAGCGTCTGGCCGAGCGGATGGTGCTCCAGGATCAGGCGCAGAGCGTCCGCGCCCGGATCGAACGACTCGAGAGCGACCAGCGCTCTGAAGCGGTCGACGAAGCCCGCCGCGTGGTGCACGGGCTGGAGCGCGTGCAGGAGAGGCTCCGGTCCCTCTATGCCCTCGCCGGGCAGCGCATGTCGCTTCTGGCCGACTCGGCTGAACACGACGACGACCGGGGCGGTGTGACGGTCACCCCCGAGGCGATCGCGCACGCACGCGAGGAGATCGACGCGATCGCGGCGGGACTGGTCGGCGCGCAGGATGACGCTGCCGCGGCGGCGCGGAAGGTGACCCGTGCCCGTGCCGAGCTCGACGCTCTCGACGTCGACATCGCCGAGCAGAGCGCGCTGGTCTCGCAGCACGACATGCGTCTCACGGCGCTCCGAGGGGCCGCGGAAGCGGCCGCGTCGACCCTGGCGGCAGTCCGCACGGCTGTTGATCGACAAGAGCGCGCCTGGCAGGCGGCTCTCAGCCGACGAGACGAGGCCGAACAGGCTCTGGCCTCCGTGCAACCGGAGGAGGACGGGCCGGTCGCCGACCATGCGGCGGAGTACGAGCGGGCGCAGCGGGATGCGAGCGCCGCGGACGAGGAGCTGGCCGGCCTTCGAGACCGCCTGCATTCAGCCGAACGCGAGCTCGACGCCCTGACGGCCCAGACCACCGCGATCGATCGGGCCCTCGACATCCGCTCCACTGCCGCGGACATCGTCGCACGTGGCGGCACGGGAATCCGCGGGCTGGTGGGCGACGCCGTCCGTGTGGAGGCGGGGTACGAGACGGCGATCGCCGCCGCGCTCGGTCCGCTCGCCGAAGCGGTGCTCGTCGAGGACCTCGGGGCCGGATTCGAGCTGGCCTCGACGGTTCGCGCTGACGACGCCGGAGCGGTGGACATCGTCGTGGCCGATCCGCCCTGGGGGGCGGGGTCCGCGAAGGACGGTGGAACGGCACAGACCGCCGCCGCGGTGGTGACGGCGCCCGACGGTGTGCGTGCACTGCTGTCGGGGGTGCTCATCGCCGCCGACCTTGACGAGGCGGAGCGGCTTCTCGCCGACCCGGCGCTCGCGGACGCGACGATCGTCACGCGGGCCGGGGAGGTCTGCCGGGTGAACCGTCTGCGGGCGGGATCCGGTTCGTCCCGTTCCCGCCTCGAACTCGTGGCCGAGCGCGATGACGCCGCGGCGCGGCGCGATGAACTCACCGTGATCGTCGATTCTCTGCGCGAGGCGCGATCGGATGCTGCCGCCGACCTCGACGACAAGCGGCGCCGGGTGCGATCGGCGCTGGAGGCGATGCGCGCCCACGACGCGGCCGTGTCGGCTCGAGCGGAGCGGGTCAACCGCGCGACCGTGCGCTACGAGGCGGCGGTTGCGGAGTGCGAACGCCTGGCGTCGGCGCTGGCGCAGGCTCGAGCCGGCGTCGATGACGCGTCCGATGCGTCGCGCGTCGCCGAGGAGCAGCTCACGGCCGCTCTGGAGTCGCCGCGTCCCATTCTCGACGCCTCGGCGCGCGAGGGGCTGCTCGCCGCCCTCGACGCCGCGCGCGAGAGCGAGATGCGCGCTCGTCTGGACGTGGAGACGCTGAAGGAGCGCATCCGCGCTCAGGAGTCGCGTGTCGTGCAGCTCGAGAAGCAGCGGGAGCGCGAGCAGGCGGCCGCCGTAGAGGCGGCCCGGCGGGCCGTGATCCGGAAGAGTCAGCGCGACGCCGCCGCCGACGTGGCGGGGAGGATACCGCCCGTCCTCGACGCCGTCGACCGATCCCTGGCCGCGGCCCGGAATGAACTCGTCGCCGCTGAGACCGCGCGAACGGCCGTCACCGCTGAGCTCGGGGAGCTGCGCCGGGAGGACGCCCGAGTGCGCGAACGGCTGTCTGCGGTGACCGAGGACGTGCATGGCCTGGAGCTGCGCATCCACGAGCGTCGGCTGCAGGCCGGTTCGCTTCGCGACCGCGCGGTGTCGGAACTCGGGCTCGACGAGGATATTCTCATCGCGGAATATGGACCCGATCAGCCGATACCCGATCCCCATGACTCCGAGGCGGCGGGGACGGCGTTCGACCGCGCCGCGCAGCAGCGGAGGCTCGCCGACGCGGAACGCAAGCTGGCCCAGCTGGGGCGTGTGAATCCGCTCGCGCTGGAGGAGTTCTCCGCGCTGGAACAGCGGCACGCCTTCCTCACGGAGCAGCTCGATGACCTGAGTCGGACCCGAAAGGATCTCCTGACGATCATCGAGGAGCTGGACGATCGGATGCGGACGATCTTCCTCGATGCGTTCGCCGACACCCAGCGCGCCTTCGACGAGGTCTTCCCCGTCCTCTTCCCGGGCGGTTCGGGCAGCATCGAGTTGACGAAGCCCGATGACGCCCTCACGACCGGCATCGAGGTGACGGTGCGGCCCGTCGGGAAGAAGATCGAGCGGCTGTCGCTGCTGTCGGGCGGCGAGCGTTCGTTGGCTGCCGTGGCTCTCCTGGTGGCGATCTTCAAAGCGCGCCCGAGCCCGTTCTACATCCTCGACGAGGTGGAGGCGGCCCTGGACGACGCCAATCTCGGACGGCTCCTCGGGGTGTTCGAGCAGTTGCGCGAAAGCAGTCAGCTCATCGTCATCACCCACCAGAAGCGGACGATGGAGATCGCCGACGCCCTGTACGGCGTCTCGATGAGGCAGGACGGCGTGTCGGCCGTCGTCGGGCAGCGACTGGGTCGGACGGCGGCCGTCGAGGACGGTGAGCGGGCGGCGAGCTGAGCCCGGGCCGGGACGCCCGCGCCCGTAGGCTGGTGTCATGGCGGAGAGCTCCTGGTCGTTGGGCCGCGCATTGCGCGGCATGTTCGTCAAGCCCACGATCGACGAGCAGACGTGGGACGATCTCGAGACGGCCCTGCTCACGGCGGACTTCGGCCCCGACATCACCGAGCGCATCGTGGACGAGCTCCGCGAGAAGGTCGAGCGGTACCGCACGACCGACCCGCGCGATCTGCAGCGGATGCTCAAGGAGACCCTCGAGGAGCACTTCGCCCGGTTCGACACGACCCTGCGACTGACCGAGCGCCCTGCGGTCGTCCTCGTCGTCGGGGTCAACGGCGTCGGCAAGACCACGACGATCGGCAAGTTCGCGAAGTTCCTTCAGCGCTACGGACGTTCCGTCGTCGTCGGCGCCGCCGACACGTTCCGCGCCGCTGCGGTCGACCAGCTCGCGACGTGGGCCGAGCGCGGCGGAGCCGCGATCGTGCGACCACAGCAGGAGGGACAGGACCCCGCCTCGGTGGCCTTCCAGACGATCGACTACGCCAAGCGCACCGGGACGGAGATCGTGCTGGTCGACACCGCGGGCCGGCTGCACACCAAGGGCGGTCTGATGGACGAGCTCGGCAAGATCCGTCGCGTCATCGAGAAGCAGGCGCCCATCAGCGAGGTGCTGCTCGTCCTGGATGCGACGACGGGTCAGAACGGTCTCATGCAGGCCGAGGCGTTCCTCCAGCATGCGGGCGTGACGGGACTCGTGCTGACCAAGCTCGACGGTTCGGCCAAGGGCGGCTTCGTGCTCGCGGTGCAGGAGCGCACCGGCATCCCGGTGAAGCTTCTCGGCCAGGGCGAGGGAATCGGCGATCTCACCGGTTTCACCCCCCACGTCTTCGCCGCCGCCCTCGTCGACTGAGCTCGGCGAGCACCCGATCGGGCCGACGCGCGGGCCAGGTCTATCGCACCGGCCGGGAGGCTGGTTTCATGGGCGTATGGCGATCGAGCACGACTTCTTCGGACTCCTCGAGTCGGGTCCGGATGGTTCGATCTTCTGGTCGGAGAACGTCGAACTCGGCGACCAGTCCGTCACCGTGGATCTGACGGCGCCGGATCAGGACGACGTCTCCCAGGCCGCCCTCGACATCGCGGCGAGCCTGGTGTCGTCCCTCGAGGCGATCGACCGGACTGCGCGCAACGGCATGGTCTCCGAGCTCGACGATCGCACCAGCGAAGTGACGGAGTACATCCTCCAGCAGCAGGAGACGCTGGGGGAGGACATCGAGAACCTGCTGGTCGACATCTCCGGCGACATCCGGATCGACGTGATCCGCTCGCTGCAGCTGATGAGCATGACGATCCTCGCCGACGAGCACGGCGGCTCCGACCCCTTCGCCGTGCTCGAGTACGCGCTCGATCCCGATGCCACCGACGACGTGCTGCTGGTGAACCTCGACTCCGCCGGAGACGTCCTGTCGGTCACCAGCGCAGACTGACCTCCGCGTCGGAGCCGATCACACGGCCTGTGCGAACGACGTGCCCTCGGAGGCGAGATCGCGCGCGAGGTGGGCGAGGTCGGCGGGGATCTCGCGGCCCTTCGAGACCATCGACTGCGCCCACAGACGACCCGCCCGGTAGGACGATCGCACGAGGGGTCCCGCCAGCACGCCGAGGAAGCCGATCTCTTCCGCCGCCTCTTTGAAGGCGACGAACTCGTCAGGCTTGACCCAGCGGTCCACCGGCAGGTGTCGCGGCGAAGGGCGCAGATACTGCGTGATCGTGATGATGTCGGTGCCGGCGTCGTGAAGATCCTGCAGTGCCGCGATGACCTCGTCGGGGCTCTCGCCCATTCCCAGGATGAGGTTCGACTTCGTGATCAGCCCTGCTTCACGAGCCATGGTCAGGACGCCGAGGGAACGGTCGTAACGGAACGCCGGGCGGATGCGCTTGAAGATGCGGGGCACGGTCTCGACGTTGTGCGCGAAGACCTCCGGGCGGGAGTCGAACACCTCCTGGAGCAGGCTCGGCACGCCGTTGAAGTCCGTGGCGAGGATCTCGACGCCCGTTCCAGGGTTGTCGGCATGGATGCGGCGCACGGTCTCGGCGTGGAGCCAGGCGCCGCCGTCGGGGAGGTCGTCTCGGGCGACCCCGGTCACCGTGGCGTAGCGCAGCTGCATCCGCTGCACACTCTCCGCGACGCGCCGGGGCTCGTCGGTGTCGTAGTCGGCGGGCTTCCCCGTGTCGATCTGGCAGAAGTCGCACCGGCGCGTGCACTGGGAACCGCCGATGAGGAAGGTCGCCTCGCGGTCCTCCCAGCACTCGTAGATGTTCGGGCAGCCCGCCTCCTGGCAGACGGTGTGCAGGCCTTCTTCTTTCACCAGGCCCTGCAGGGCGGTGTATTCCGGACCCATCTTCGCCTTCGTGCGAATCCACTCGGGCTTGCGTTCGATCGGCGTCTGGGCGTTCCGCACCTCCAGTCGCAGGAGGCGCCGGCCGTCGGGGGCCGCCGCACTCATGCCGCCACCGCCTGTTCGGCGGCGAGGAAGACCTCGGCGATGGTCGGAACGATGTCGCGGGGTGAGATCTCCCTGCCCGTGACCTCGCTGACGGTCGTGACCCCGGCGTCGGCGATGCCGCAGGGGATGATCTGACGGAAGGGTGCCAGGGAGTTGTCGCAGTTGACGGCGAACCCGTGCATGGTCACTCCCCGCTCGACACGCACGCCGATGGCGGCGACCTTGTCGGTCGACAGGGGTCGTCGGACCCACACTCCGCTTCGCCCTTCCACCTGGAGTCCCTCCACGCCGAGGCGAGCGAGAGCCACGATGAGAAGGCGCTCGAGGCGTCGGACATGCGCGACGACATCGACGGGCTCCTGGAGGCGGACGATGGGGTAGCCGACGAGCTGACCGGGGCCGTGCCACGTGATCTTCCCGCCGCGGTCGACGTCGATGACCGGCGTGCCGTCGGTGGGGCGCTCCTGCGGCTCGGTGCGCTTACCGGCGGTGAAGACCGGCTCGTGCTCGAGCAGCAGCAGAGTGTCGACCCGCTCGCCGTGCACCACCTCCGAATGGACACGTCGCTGCAGGTCCCACGCGTCGGCGTAGGGGACGAAGTCGGGGTCGAGTCCCACTGTCATCGTTTCGAGCACAGAAGCGCCTTCCTTCTTGGACCGCGTCCAACAATACGCTCTCCATGCGGCGGCTTCGCGCGTCCTAGGGTGAAGTCATGACAGAGCAGCGTGCCGGGCGTCCGAAGCTCTCGTCTCCCGAGACCATCGCCGAGGCCGCGTGCGAGCTGTTTCTCGAGCGCGGCTACGACGCGACATCCATTGCCGACATCGCCCTGCGTGCCGGTGTCTCACGGTCGAGCTTCTTCAACTACTTCTCGTCCAAATCCGACATCCTCTGGTCGAGCTTCGATGCCCGGGTGGCGACACTTCTCACCCACCTGGATGCCGGGAAGGCGGGCCCTCGGGATGTGCGGACGGCGTTGCGCGCGTTCGCGGCGGGATTCGCTCCCGGCACCCTGGCGCTGGCGATGGCCAACGCGGCGGCGATGGGTCTGAAGGAGGAGCTCGATCGCGAATCCGCGGTTCGCACGACGCGTATCGGCCGATCGGTCGCCGCTGCCCTGCGGACCGGAGCCGAGCCGCTGGCCGCAGACGTCGTCGGAAGCGCTGTCGGAGGAGCGGTGCTCGCCGCGGTGCGGGCGTGGGCGGCGGCGGGCCCCGGGCGGACCTCGCTCTCGAGGACCCTCGATGACGCGATCGAGATCGTCGCGCCTCTGCTCGTACCGCAGGGACGCGTGCGTCAGCTGCGGCTGGTCGTCCGCTCCGCCGACCTCGACGAGGCGCTGGCGTTCTACCGCGACACCCTGGGTATGACCGAGGCGCACGCGTTCGAGGGCCCGGACGGCGCGCGCGTGGCGATCCTCGAGGCGGGGCGGGCGACCTTGGAGCTGGCCAATGCCGCACAGGTGCGCTTCATCGACGAGGTCGAGACCGACGGCGGAGAGAGCGACGGGATCCGGGTGGCACTCGAAGTGACCGACGTCGAGGCGGCGTCGGAGGTGCTGGTGCACGCCGGCGCGGGCCTGGAGGCCCCGCCCACCCCGACCCCGTGGCGCTCGCGGAACGCACGGCTGCGGGGCCCCGACGGCGTGCAGCTCACGGTGTTCCAGGAGCTCGACCCCGAGTGACGCCGCCGTAGCGCTGGGCCGCGAGGGTGCCACTGACCCCACGGCGTAGAATTGCCGGACCATGGCTACCTTCGGCACGCTCTCCGACCGGCTCACTGAGACCTTCCGCAATCTGCGCACGAAGGGGAAGCTCACCCCCGCTGACGTCGACGGGACGGTGCGAGAGATCCGCCGGGCGCTGCTGGACGCCGACGTCGCGCTGCCGGTGGTCAAGGAGTTCACCGCCAAGATTCGCGAGCGCGCCCTGGGCGACGAGGTCAATCGTGCGCTGAACCCCGCCCAGCAGGTGGTGCAGATCGTCAACGAGGAGCTCGTCGGCATCCTGGGCGGCCAGCAGCGTCGACTGCAGTTCGCGAAGAACCCGCCGACGGTCATCATGCTGGCGGGTCTGCAGGGCTCGGGGAAGACGACTTTCGCCGGCAAGCTGGCGAAGATGCTCGAAAAGGACGGGCACACGCCGTTGCTCGTCGCCGCCGACCTGCAGCGACCGAACGCCGTGAACCAGCTCCAGGTCGTCGGCCGCCAGGCCGGCGCCGCGGTCTACGCCCCCGAGCCGGGCAATGGCGTCGGTGATCCCGTGCGGGTCGCGATGGACGGGGTCGAGGTCGCCAGGCGCCAGCAGCACGACGTCGTCATCATCGACACCGCCGGCCGCCTCGGCGTGGACGCCGAGCTCATGAAGCAGGCGGCGAACATCCGTCGCGCCACCGACCCCGACGAGGTCCTGTTCGTCATCGACGCAATGATCGGACAGGACGCGGTGAACACCGCCAAGGCCTTCCAGGACGGCGTGGACTTCACCGGCGTGGTCCTGTCCAAACTCGACGGCGACGCCCGCGGCGGCGCGGCCCTGTCCGTGGCGTCGGTCACGGGGCGGCCGATCATCTTCGCCTCCACCGGCGAGGGGCTCGATGACGTCGAGGCGTTCCACCCCGATCGGATGGCCTCGCGCATCCTCGACCTCGGCGACATCCTCACCCTCATCGAGCAGGCCCAGCAGGCCTTCGACGAGGAGGAGGCGCGGAAGGTCGCGGAGAAGATCGCGACCGAGCAGTTCACCCTCGAGGACTTCCTGCAGCAGATGCAGCAGCTGAAGAAGATGGGCTCGATGAAGAAGATGCTCGGGATGCTCCCGGGCATGGGCGGTATGAAGCAGCAGCTCGACGACTTCGACGAGCGCGAGATCGACCGCACCGAGGCCATCATCCGTTCCATGACACCGGGGGAGCGACGCAATCCGAAGATCCTGAACGGATCCAGGCGCCTGCGCATCGCCCGAGGGTCGGGTATGACGGTGACAGACGTCAATCAGCTGGTCCAGCGGTTCGACCAGGCCGCGAAGATGATGAAGACCGTCGCCCGCGGCGGCGTGCCAAACATCCCGGGAATGGGACCGGTGCCGGGAGCGGGTCGCCCCGGCGCATCGACCAAACGCGGCAAGCAGCAGAAGCAGAAGGGATCGCGGTCGGGGAACCCGGCGAAGCGCGCGGCCGAGAACGCAGGGATCGCCGCGTCGGCACCCGCTGCGCCCGCGGGAACCGGGTTCGGTCTCGGCGGCGCGGCCGGCGCGGGAGGCGCACCGGCTGCGCCGAGCGCGGAGGATCTCGCCGAACTCCAGAAGCTCCTCGGGCGCGGCTGAGCGTCGCGGGTCGCCGTCCGTCGTCCGGTCAACCGCCGCCGCTCACCGCGGCCAGGTGGTCGCGCAGCGTCGGACCCGCGCGGAACTCCCGGATGAGGTGGTGCACGACGGCGCGCAGGTCGCCGTCGGCTGCTTCGGCGACCAGGAGTTGGCGCGCGTAGCTGGCGCCGCCGGCGAGGATGCGCTCGAGCCCCGCAAACTCTCGTGCGCACTTCAGCTCCACGGCGATCCCGGCCACCTCGTCCAGCGTGGCCGCCAGGTGATCGCGGACGGGCACCTGGGTGCCGTCGCGATCGACGATGACCCGCGCGTCCAATCCGTAACGCGCGGCGCGCCACTTGTTCTCGCGGACGAACCACGGCTGGATGCCGCTGAGTTCGACGCCGTCGTCGAGCAGACGGGAGAAGTGCTCGACCATGACCTGTACGAACGCGGCGACCGCGGCGAGCTCGGGGAGCGTCGACATCCCGTCGCAGGCCCGCACCTCGATCGTCCCCCACCGCGGCGCGGGACGGATGTCCCACCGCACCTCCGTGGCATCCTCCATCACTCCGGTGGCGATCATGTCGTCCAGGTAGCGCTCGAAAGCAGCCCAGTCGGGGAGAGGCCAGGGGAGCCCCGCCGTCGGCAGCTGCTGGAACACCAGCGCCCGGTTCGAGGCGTAGCCGGTGCGCTCTCCGGCCCAGAAGGGGGAGGACGCCGACAGCGCCTGCAGGTGGGGAAGGTAGACCGTCAGTGCGTTGATGATCGGGAAGACCTTGGTCACGTCCTCCACGCCGACATGCACGTGGATGCCCCAGATCATCATGTTCCGGCCCCACCACTGGGTGCGCTCGATGAGGCTGTGATAGCGCGTCTTGTCCGTGACCTCCTGGTCGTACCACTGAGCGAACGGGTGACTGCCTGCGCACAGCAGCTCGATGCCGCGTGGCTCGGTGGCAGTGCGCACCGCGGCGATCGCGTCGCCGATGTCGTCGACGGCGGCGGCGACGGTGTCGCCGATCCCGCTGGTCAGCTCGATCGTGTTCGTCAGGAGCTCTTGCGTGATGGTGTAACGCTCGAGTGCGGCGTCCTCGCCCAGCGCATCCAGCACCTCGGGTGCCCGCGGCACCAGATCGCCGGTCTCGCCGTCGGCGAGCATCAGCTCCCATTCGATTCCCACGGTGGAGCGTGCCGACCGGGCGAAGGGCTCCGTCATCCGCCCAGTGTGGCACGCGAACACAGCTGCTCGACGGTTCGCTACCGTTCGTGTCGTCTGGCAGAATAGAGGGTCGGACGCCGGACTCGACCCTCTATCCAGCCCGCCGTCCTCCGTAGAGCTTCCACCGGGTGTTGCACCCCACCTCCCGGTCGACCAGTTCATCCCTTCCACACATTCAGGAGAATCGTGGCTGTCAAGATCCGTCTGAAGCGCCTGGGCAAGATCCGCGCGCCTTACTACCGCATCGTCGTCGCCGACTCGCGCACCAAGCGCGATGGTCGTGTGATCGAGGAGATCGGCAAGTACCACCCCACCGAGGAGCCCTCGTTCATCGAGGTCGACTCCGAGCGTGCGCAGTACTGGCTCGGCGTCGGCGCCCAGCCGACCGAGCAGGTGCGCGCCATCCTCAAGCTGACCGGCGACTGGGGCACCTTCAAGGGTGACAAGGACGCGACCTCCACGGTGAAGACGCGCGAGGACAAGCCGGCTTTCGAGCTGGACTCGTCGAAGTCCTCCGTCGTCAAGCCCAAGGCCGAGAAGAAGGCTGCGGAGCCCGCCGAGGCCCCCGCCGACGAGGCCGAGGCTTCCGCCGACGCCGCCGCCGAGTAAGCGTCCCGCACCATGCTCGCCGCCGCGCTCGAACACATCGTCAAGGGGATCGTCGATCACCCTGACGACGTCCGCATCCAGTCGTCCACGTCGCCTCGCGGCGACCTGCTCGAGGTGCACGTGCATCCCGAGGACCGCGGACGTGTGATCGGGCGCGGCGGTCGCACGGCCAAAGCCCTTCGCACCCTCGTCGCCGCTCTCGCAGACGGACGCCGTGTGCGCGTCGACGTCGCGGACGACTGACGTGCCGACCGAAGACTCCTCGGCGACATCCGCTCCGCGCGCGCGGGCGGGCGAGCGGACGCAGCTGCGCGTCGGCCGCCTGGTCAAGGCCCACGGCCTGAAGGGTGCGCTGAAGATCGAGCTGTACACCGACGACCCGGACGGCCGGTTCGTCCCGGGTGCGACCTTCACCCTGCAGGTGCCCGAGACCTCTCCGTGGCACGGCAAGCCCCTCACCGTCCGCGAGTTCCGATGGATGAACTCCCACCCGGTCGCCTTCTTCGAGGGGGTGGATGACCGCACCGCGGCGGAGGGCCTCGTGCGCGCCATCCTCTGGATCGATGAGGACGCGACCGCCCCCACGAGCGAACCCGATGCCTGGTACGATCACCAGCTCGTCGGCCTCGACGTGGTCCGCGACGGAGACATCGTCGGGCGGGTGATCCGCATCGATCATCTTCCCGCGCAGGACCTGCTGATCGTCCGCCCCACCGGCGAGGGCGACCGAGAACTGCTCGTCCCGTTCGTTTCGGCCATCGTGCCCGACGTCGACATCGCCGCGGGGCGCGTCACGGTGACCCCGCCTCCGGGTCTGTTCGAGGACCTGCCCGGCGATCCGGAGGACGCGGAAGCATCCGACACGGGAGCCGAGGACGGCCGACCGGACGCGTCCTGAGATGCGCGTCGACATCGTCACGATCTTCCCGGCGTTCTTCGACGTGCTCGACGTCTCGCTGATCGGCAAGGCACGTGATCGTGGCCTGCTCGACATCGGCGTCCATGACCTGCGCGCGTGGACGCACGATCGACACCGCACCGTCGACGACACCCCCTACGGCGGGGGCGCGGGCATGGTGATGAAGCCCGAGCCGTGGGGCGAGGCCCTCGACGAGGTGCTCACGCCCGATGCCCTGCTCATCGTCCCCTCGCCGGCAGGGGAGCGGTTCACCCAGCCCTTGGCACGCGCTCTCGCCGATGAGGACCACATCGTCTTCGCGTGCGGCCGTTACGAGGGGATCGATCAGCGCGTCGTCGATCACTACTCGACCAATCACCGGGTGCGGCTGATCAGCCTCGGCGACTACGTGCTCAACGGCGGCGAGGTCGCCGCCATGGCGATCGTAGAGGCCGTGTCGCGCCTGGTTCCCGGCGTCGTCGGCAACCCCGAGAGTCTCGTCGAGGAATCCCACGAGGCCGGGCTTCTGGAGTACCCGAGCTACACCAAACCCGCCTCGTGGCGCGGGCGGGAGGTTCCTCCGGTGCTGCTGAGCGGCAACCACGGTGCGATCGCGCAGTGGCGTCACGAGCAGAGCCTGGCCCGCACCCGCGCCCACCGACCCGACCTGCTGGACTGATCCGCACCGGATGCCGCGGCAGACCCCCTCGGGGTGCCTCGGCGTCAAGAGGCACCGGCGTGTCATCCGGCCTCGATATGCTCAGGACCTTCGTAACTGGTCGTGCGGCGTGCGCGCGACCGTGAAAGGACACGATGACGCTGCAGGCTTGGCCGGGGTCGGCGTACCCCCTCGGCGCCACCTTCGACGGGAACGGCACCAATTTCGCCGTCTTCAGTGAGGGAGCGGAACGTGTCGAACTCTGCCTCTTCGACGACGACGGCTCGGAGACCAGGGTGGAGCTGCGCGACGTGGACGCGTTCGTGTGGCACGTGTACCTTCCCAACGTCGGACCGGGGCAGCGATACGGGTATCGCGTCCACGGCCCCTACGACCCGGCGAACGGTCAGCGGTTCAATCCGAGCAAGCTCCTCCTGGACCCGTACGCCAAGGCGGTCGACGGCGAGATCACCTGGGGTCAGTCGGTGTTCTCGTACACCTTCGGCGACCCCGACTCCTTCAACGACGACGACTCCGCCGACGCGATGATGAAGGGGGTCGTGGTCAACCCGTTCTTCGACTGGACCGGAGACCGGCAGCCCAAGACCCCGTACGCCGAGACCCTCATCTACGAGGCCCACGTCAAGGGTCTGACCAAGCTCAACGAGCTGATCCCGGAGGAGCTGCGCGGCACCTACAGCGGCATCGCCCACCCGGCGGTCATCGACCACCTGCTCAAGCTGGGTGTCACCGCGCTCGAACTCATGCCGGTGCATCAGTTCGTCAACGACTCGACCCTCCAGGACAAGGGCTTGGCGAACTACTGGGGCTACAACACCATCGCCTTCCTCGCCCCGCAGAACACCTACGCATCCACAGGTCAGCGGGGTCAGCAGGTGCAGGAGTTCAAGGGCATGGTGCGCGCCCTCCACACCGCGGGCATCGAGGTGATCCTCGACGTGGTGTACAACCACACCGCCGAGGGCAATCACATGGGCCCGACCCTGTCGATGCGCGGCATCGACAATGAGGCGTACTACCGCCTCGAGCAGGACGACAAGCGCTACTACACCGACTACACCGGCACGGGGAACAGCCTGAACGTGGGGAATCCCCACGCGCTCCAGCTGATCATGGACTCCCTGCGGTACTGGGTCCTCGACATGCATGTGGACGGCTTCCGGTTCGATCTGGCCTCGACCCTCGCGAGGGAGTTCTACGACGTCGACCGCCTGGCGACCTTCTTCGAGCTCGTGCAGCAGGATCCGGTGGTCTCGCAGGTCAAGCTCATCGCCGAGCCGTGGGACGTCGGCCCCGGGGGCTACCAGGTGGGCAACTTCCCGCCGCAGTGGACGGAGTGGAACGGGAAGTATCGCGACACCGTCCGGGACTTCTGGCGTGGCGAGCCGCAGGCGCTCGGGGAGTTCGCCTCGCGCCTGACCGGCTCCGCCGATCTCTACGAGCACTCAGGCCGGCGCCCGGTCGCCTCGATCAACTTCGTCACCGCTCACGATGGCTTCACGCTGCGCGACCTGGTGTCGTACAACGAGAAGCACAACGACGCCAACGGCGAGGACAACAACGACGGCGAATCGCACAACCGCTCGTACAACCACGGCGTCGAGGGTCCCACCGACGACCCGGAGGTTCTGACGCTGCGGGCGCGCCAGCAGCGGAATTTCATCGCCACGCTGATGCTCAGCCAGGGCGTGCCGATGCTTCTGCACGGTGACGAGCTCGGACGGACCCAGCAGGGGAACAACAACGGATACGCGCAGGACAACGAGCTGACCTGGATGCACTGGGACACGGTCGACCAGCCGCTGCTGGAGTTCACCGCGGCGCTCGCGCGACTGCGGCGCGATCACCCGACGTTCCGACGGAGCCGGTTCTTCAACGGCCGTCCGGTGCGGCGCGAGGAGCGCAATCGCATCCCCGACATCGTGTGGCTCCGCCCCGACGGCTCGGAGATGCAGCCCGAGGACTGGGACTCCGGTTTCGGTCGCGCCATCGGCGTCTTCCTCAACGGCAACGGGATCCGCGAGCGCGATCGGCGGGGAGAGCCCATCTCGGACAAGCACTTCATCATCCTGTTCAACGCCGGCGACGAAGAGGTGGACTTCCACCTGCCCGCTGTCGAGTTCAGCCCGAAGTGGGACACCGTGGTCGACACAGCCGGACAGCGTGCCGACTCCGCGCCTCTCGTCCCGGGCGAGTCGGTGCCCCTTGCCGCGAAATCACTGATGGTGCTGTGCGAACACGAGGTCCCCGAGCCCGAGGTCGACCACTCGGTGGCGGCGTCGCTGGTCCTTCTGGCCGATTCCGACGTGCCGCAGACGCCGCCGAAGGCCGAGGCGGGGCGGTGAGCTCGGCGGCGGTTCCTCCTGCTGCGCCGGACCGTCGGCACCCCGAATCGACCTATCGCCTGCAGATCCGGCGTTCCTTCGATCTCGATGACGCCGCAGGCGTAGTGGACTACCTGCGCGACCTCGGGGTGTCGTGGGCCTATCTGTCGCCGCTTCTCGCGGCCACCTCGGGGTCGGACCACGGATACGACGTGGTCGATGTGTCCCGGGTCGACCCCGAGCGCGGCGGCCCGGAGGCGCTGTCGAGGTTCGCGTCCGCCGCGCGGGATGCCGACCTCGGCATCCTGGTCGACATCGTCCCCAACCACATGGGGATCTCCGCGCCAGCCGAGAACGGGTGGTGGTGGGACGTGCTCCTGCGGGGCCGCGACTCGGTCCACGCCGACGCGTTCGACATCGACTGGGACTTCGGTGGCGGCCGGGTCCTCGTCCCCATCCTCGGCGGCGACGTCGACGAGGTCGTCGAGAAAGGCGAGATCACCGTGTCTCCCGGGAGCGACGACCCGGCTCTGTTCCCCTTCGGCGCGCTGCGGTACTTCGAGCACGCCTTCCCCCTCGCGCAGGGTTCGGCGCCCGATGCCGAGTCGTCGGACCCGACGGTGGTCCGCCAGGTGCTGTCCCGCCAGCACTACCGCTTGGCGTTCTGGCGCACGGAGGCGGATGATCTGAACTACCGCCGGTTCTTCGCCGTGACCACCCTCGCCGGTGTCCGCGTCGAAGTGCCGGAGATCTTCGAAGCCACGCACGCCGAGATCCTGCGCTGGCTGCGCGAGGGGCTCGCCGACGGTCTGCGCGTCGACCATCCGGATGGGCTGCTCGACCCCGGGGCGTACCTGGAGCAGCTGGCCGAGGCGGCTCGTGCAGCGCGCGGCGCGCCGACGCACGTGCTCGTGGAGAAGATCCTCGAGCACGGCGAGGATCTTCCCCCGTGGTGGCGCACCGCCGGCACGACGGGATACGACGCCCTGGGCGAGATCGACCGGCTCTTCGTCGACCCCGACGGCGAGGGCCCCCTCGACGACCTCGACGCGGAGCTCCGGGCCGAGACCGGCGTGGCGGGAGGCGGCTGGACCGATCTCATCCACACCACCAAGCGGATGATCGGCGACACGATACAGCGCGCCGAGATCGCGCGACTGGTACGGTGCCTGCCTGCGCCGGTCGAGGAGGCCGCCGATGCGTTCGCCGAACTCCTCGCCTGCTTCCCCGTCTACCGGTCGTACCTTCCGGCGGGTGAGGAGCACCTCACCCGCGCGACGGCTGAGGCCACGCGGCGCCGCCCGGACCTCTCACCCAGCCTCGAGGCGCTGCGCGTGATCCTGCGCGATCCGACGCTGGAGGTCTCCCGTCGTTTCCAGCAGACGACCGGCCCCGTGATGGCGAAAGGCGTCGAGGACACAGCCTTCTACCGGTTCACACGCCTGGGCTCCCTCACCGAGGTGGGCGGGGACCCCGCGGTCTTCTCGATGACGCCGACGGAGTTCCACCGGGCGCAGCAACGACGTCTCGCTGCCTGGCCGCATGCGATGACGGCGCTGTCGACCCACGACACCAAGCGCGGCGAGGACGTCCGCGCCCGGCTGAACGTGCTCGCCGAGATCCCCGCGCGCTGGGCTGAGGTGCTGGAGCGCCTTCGCGCGGTGGCGACCACGGGTCACGGACCGTTCGATGCCCTTCTCTGGCAGGCGGTCATCGGAGCGTGGCCCGCCTCCCCGGATCGTCTGCACGCGTACGCCGAGAAGGCCGCCCGTGAGGCGGCGGAGTCGACGGGGTGGTGGGACCCCGACGAGGATTTCGAGGAAGGGATGCATGCGCTCGTCGAAGCCGCGTCGGCAGAGGCGCGCCCGCTGATCGAGGACTTCGTCGCCGAGATCTCGGCGTTCGGGTGGAGCAATTCCCTCGGTGCGAAGCTGGTGCAGCTCACCGCGCCGGGTTCGCCCGACGTCTACCAGGGGTCCGAGCTGTGGGAGACCTCGCTGGTCGATCCCGACAACCGTCGCCCGGTGGACTTCGCCCTGCGCCGACAGATGCTGAGGGATCTCGACGCCGCGTTCGCCCGTGGGGATCTGCCGCCGGTCGACGCGACGGCCCGGGCCAAGATGCTGGTGACCTCACGCGCACTGCGCCTCCGCCGCGACCGACCCGACCTGTTCACCGTCCATCGCCCGGTCACCGTGATCGGTGAGGCGTCCGAACACGCCGTCGCGTTCGACCGCGGCGGGGCGACGACCGTCGTCACGCGGCTGCCGGCCGGGCTCGCCCGTCGGGGCGGCTGGGGCGGGACGGCCATCCTGCTTCCGTCGCGGGACGTCGTCGACGCGCTGACGGGACGACGGTTCGGCGGCGGAGAGATTCCGCTGTCACGAATTCTGCAGACCTATCCGGTTGCGCTCCTGATCGACGCCGACCGGATCGAGGAAGGAACACTCCGATGATGGAACTGTGGGCCCCGCGGGCCACCCGTGTCCGGCTGCGGCATGCCGGGGGAGACCTCGAGATGCGGGAAGAGGCAGACGGCTGGTGGCGCGGCGAGGTGACCCTGGCCGACGGTGACCGGTACGGCTTCGTCCTCGATGACGGCGACACCGTGCGTCCTGATCCCCGCTCACGCCGACAGCCCGACGGCGTGCATGAGACCTCCTGCTGGTTCGATGCCGACGGCTACGAGTGGAGCGACCACGCGTGGACGGGACGCCAGCTCGCAGGCGGCATCGTCTACGAACTGCATGTGGGAACCTTCACTCCCGAGGGGAGTCTGGAGGCGGCCACCTCGCGCCTCGACCATCTGGTCGATCTCGGCGTCACGCACGTCGAGCTCCTCCCGGTGAACGGGTTCAACGGCGTCTGGAACTGGGGCTACGACGGCGTGCTGTGGTACACCGTGCACGAGGCCTACGGCGGCCCCGCGGCCTACCAGCGGTTCGTCGATGCCTGCCATGGACGCGGTCTCGCCGTCATCCAGGATGTCGTCTACAACCATCTGGGCCCGAGTGGGAACTATCTGCCGGAATATGGCCCGTACCTCCGCGACGCCGAACGCAACACATGGGGTTCGTCGGTGAACCTCGACGAGCCGGCCGTGCGCGCCTTCATCGTGGAGAACGCGCTGATGTGGATGCGGGACTATCACGTCGACGGTCTGCGTCTGGACGCCGTCCACGCGCTGCTCGACCGCACCGATCGGCACATCCTGCAGGAGATCGCCGAGGAGACCGATCGGCTCAGCGCCCACGTGGGGCGTCCCCTGACCCTGATCGCCGAATCCGACATGAATGATGCGACTCTCATCTCCGCTCGCGAGGCCGGGGGCTATGGCCTCACCGCGCAGTGGAGCGACGACTACCACCATGCCCTGCACGTCGCCCTCACCGGCGAGACCGTGGGGTATTACGCCGATTTCGCCCCTCTCTCCGCCCTGGTGAAGGCCGCGACCCGGGGCTTCTTCCACGATGGGACGTGGTCGTCGTTCCGCGGGCGGGAACACGGCCGGCCCATCGATCCGCGCATCCCGACGTGGCGTCTGGTGACCTACAGCCAGGACCACGATCAGATCGGCAACCGCGCTGCCGGCGACCGGCTCTCCCAGACGCTGGACGACGGGGGCCTGCGCATCGGCGCGGTGCTCACGCTGCTCGCGCCCTTCACCCCCATGCTCTTCATGGGTGAGGAGTGGGCGGCGAGCACCCCGTGGCAATTCTTCACGTCGCATCCCGAGCCCGAGCTGGCCAAGGCGACTGCCGACGGTCGACTGGCGGAGTTCGCCGCCATGGGGTGGGACGAATCCGTCGTCCCCGATCCGCAGGATCCGGCCACCTTCGAGAGGTCGCACCTCGACTGGTCCGAGGCGACATCCGACGCCGCCGATCCCCGTCACCGGCGCACCTTGGAGCTCTACCGGCGGCTCGCGCAGCTGCGTCGAGAGCTTCCCGACCTCACCGACCCCGACTTCGCGGCACTGTCCGCCGAGGCCGATGAGGATGCCCGCACGTTCGTGCTGCGTCGCGGTGACGTCGACGTGCTGGTCAATTTCGGCACCGACGCGGCGACGCTTCGGATGAGAGATGCGTCGCGGGTGCTGCTGACGACGGATGACGCGGTGTCGGCGGATGACGGGCGGATCACCCTGCCCGGGCGAAGTGCCGCGGTGACGACGCTCTGAGGGCGTTCAGTCAACCCCGAGGAAGCTCCGGTCGGTGAGGACGACCGGACCGCCCTCGGTGATGGCGACGGTGTGCTCGGAGTGCGCGCCACGTGAGCCGTCGGCGCTGCGGAGGGTCCAGCCGTCGGGATCGGTGATCAGCTTGTCCGTGGAGGCGAGGAACCAGGGTTCCAGGGCGAGGACGAGGCCGGCACGAAGCGGGTAGCCGCGGCCCGCCTTGCCGTCGTTGGGCACGTGCGGGTCGCCGTGCATCGTCCGGCCGACTCCGTGCCCACCGAAATCGGTGTTGATGAGGTAGCCGTCCGCACGAGCCACCGCGGCGATCGCGGCGGAGATGTCGCCGATGCGCTGGCCGGTCTGTGCCGCGTCGATGGCGGCGGACAGGGCGCGCTGGGTCGTGTCGATGAGCGCGAGGTCTTCGTCGCGGGGCGTGCCGACGACGAACGAGACCGCGGAGTCGGCCACCCACCCGTCCACGGCGACCGCGAAGTCCAGCGACACCAGGTCGCCGTCACGAAGCGCGTAATCGAAAGGCAGTCCGTGGAGCACGGCATCGTTGATCGAGGTGCACAGCACCTTCCCGAAGGGCGAGGCGCCGAAAGACGGGTGGTAGTCGATGTAGCAGGACTCCGCTCCCGCCCGACGGATCATCTCGTGCGCCCGCTGATCGAGCGCGAGGAGATTCGTTCCCACCCTCGCATCGTCGCGGAGGGTCGCAAGGACCTCCGCCACGAATCGGCCGGCAGGCCTCATCGTCTCGATCTCGGCCGGGGTGCGCAGCTCGATCATTCATTTCCTTCCGTCATCCTCCATTCTCGCGGAGTGCGCGCTGAGAGATGGCCGTCCGGCGTGCGGGACACCCTGCCCGTCGCTTCGGGACGGGCGTAGCATCGGTTCATGGTTCTCCGACGCGCGGTCTACCGGTGGCTGTTCCCGGCGGCGTTCATCCTGCCGCTCTGGCTGCTCGTCGGCTGGGGCGTGTTCAACGCAGGAGGGTGGGCCTTCCTCTGGGTGCTGCTCCTGGGCATCCCGTCGGTCTTCATCGGGCAGATCGTGTTGACGCTGCTCGTCCGAGCCCGGGGCACGGTGCGCGCGGAACGCGCGGTGTCGTGGCTGGATGTCGGAGGCTTCGCAATCCTGCACGCGCTGACGGTGTCGCTCGGGTTCTTCGGCACCTGGTGGTGGGGTGGGGCGTTCGGCGTGACCATCGCCGTCGCTCTGGCGTTGTTCTGGGCGCAGCTGTGGCAATTGTGGCGCGAAGCCCGGCCCGCCGGGCTCGTGGCATTCCGGACGTCGTCCTCCGCCTACCTCGGCGAAGGATCGAGGTCGACGCGGCCACGACCGTCCGACGTCGTCGTCATCGAGGAGCGCAGCGACCTGCGTTGACCCTGGCCAGCACCGTTTTTGTCGGGGTCGCGATCCATGGCAGAATGGCTGTTTGTGCCCTGCACGGCTCTGCCTCAGGGGAGCACGCCGTCTGCTCCAGTTCGCGGACGGTTCGGGCACACCATCCCGTCATCGTGACGCGGTCGACCTGTGGCGGCCGCAGGAAGTGATCCCTCATGCAGATCCTCGATTCCGTCGACGCAGCATCGCTGCGCTCCGACATCCCCGATTTCGGCCCCGGTGACACCGTCAAGGTGCACGTCAACATCACCGAGGGCAACCGCTCGCGCATCCAGATCTTCCAGGGCGTCGTCATCGGCCGCTCCGGCGACGGCATCCGCGAGACCTTCACCGTGCGGAAGATCAGCTTCCAGGTCGGTGTGGAGCGTACGTTCCCGGTCCACAGCCCGGTGATCGACCACATCGAGGTCGTCACCCGCGGTGACGTGCGCCGCGCGAAGCTGTACTACCTTCGCGCCCTCCGTGGCAAGAAGGCCAAGATCAAGGAGAAGCGCGACAGCTGAGCGCGCTGAACCCCGAACGCCCCGGTGATCACCGGGGCGTTCGTCGTTCCGGGGGAATTCCCCGCGACGGCAGACCGTCGACTCCGCGCGAGTATGTCACCCTGGTAGGACGCCGCACCGACCGGGGCGGGAGGCCCCGAGAAGGATCCGATGACCACCGAGCAACACGCGACGGCCGACCGCTTCCCCTCCCGCAGGTCACAGCCCGAGGGTCGCAAGCGGGGGTGGGGCACCTTCCTCCGGGACGTCCTGATCATCGTCCTGATCGCGCTCGTGGTGTCCTTCCTCGTCAAGACCTTCGTCGTCCGGTCGTTCTACATCCCGTCGGGGTCGATGGAGAACACCCTCAACGTCAATGACCGCATCCTCGTCGACGAGCTGACGCCGCGGTTCGGGGGATACGAACGAGGCGACATCGTGGTGTTCCGCGATCCGGGTGGGTGGCTGCCTCCCTCGGAGACACCGAGCCGTGGCCCGTTCGTCGACGGTGTGGAGTGGGTGTTGTCCCTCATCGGTCTCGCTGCACCGGACAGCGACGACCACCTCGTCAAGCGGATCATCGGACTTCCGGGAGATCACGTGGTGTGCTGCAACACCCTCGGGCAGATCACGATCAACGACGTCCCCATCGATGAGACGGACTACCTCAAGCTCCCCGGCGGGGTCAGCAGGGCGTCGGCCGAGGACTTCGATGTCACCGTGCCCGAGGACCGTCTCTGGGTGCTCGGAGACAACCGCAACAGCTCGCGGGACTCCCGCTTCAACCAAGACCAGCCGGGCGAGGGCTTCGTTCCGCTCGAGAACGTCGTGGGCCGCGCGTTCCTCACCACGTGGCCGTTGTCCCGGTTCGGGCTGCTGGACTTCCACCACGAGGTCTTCGCGGGGGTTCCGGAGCCTGCCGACCAGCCGTGACCGTGATCGAACCGCGCCTCACCCTCGAACGACGACTGCTCCGCGAGCATCCCGTCGTCATCGCCTGCGATGAGGTCGGACGCGGGGCTCTGGCGGGGCCGGTGGCCGTGGGAGCGGTCGCCGTCGACGCGCCGCGATCGCGCAAGCGCGTGCCGCAGGGCCTGCGTGATTCCAAACTCGTGCCCGAGCACCATCGACCGGCCGTTGCGGCGAGAGCGGCCTCCTGGGTGGCCGCCAGCGCCGTCGGATGGGCCTCGGCCGATGAGATCGACGAGATCGGCATCATGCGCGCTCTGGGCCTTGCCACGATCCGCGCGCTGGCGGATCTGCGCGCTCACGGCGTGGACGCCTCGGAGGCGATCGTGATCCTCGACGGGAACTACGACTACATCACCCCGGCCGGTGCCAGGGATCTGCGGATACGGCCGGTGATCAAGGCCGATCGCGACTGCGCCAGCGCCGCGGCGGCGTCCGTCATCGCGAAAGTCGCGCGCGACACCCTGATGACGGGGTTGCACGACGAGTCGCCCGCGTATCAGTGGTCTCGCAACAAGGGATACGCCAGTCCCGAGCATCGGGCGGCGATCCGCTCCCATGGTCTGAGCAGGCACCACCGGTCGTCGTGGTCGATCGCCGACGCACCGACGCTGTTCTGACGCCGTCGCGGCCGACCGTCGGGGCGTGGATGCGCCGTGGGCGATCTAGAGTGGACTCACCATGGACGACGAGGTATTCGAAGACTACGACCGCGAGCTCGAGCTGGCACTGTACCGCGAGTACCGCGATGTCGTGGGTCAGTTCGCGTACGTGATCGAGACGGAACGGCGGTTCTACCTCGCCAATGAGGTCAACGTCGTGCGCCGCGACACCGAGCACGACTTCTACTTCGAGATCACGATGAACGACGTCTGGGTGTGGGACATCTACCGCGCCGATCGGTTCGTCAAGGCCGTGCGGGTGCTGACCTTCAAGGACGTCAACGTCGAGGAGCTCTCCCGACGCGACTTCCAGCTTCCTGAGGAACTCTCGCTCGACAGCTGACGCGCCCGCGTCCTCTCCTGCACAGCGGGTCCACTTCGTGCTGTGTGCACGGATGCGGGGAAGCGGCCGCCATGGGATGCCGCGACCGATCACGATCGGACCATGGCAGTCAAGGACGAGGTCGGCAGAGCCGGCGAAGAGCGCGCAGCGGCGTATCTCCAGGAGCAGGGATGGCGGGTGATCGCCCGCAACTGGCGGTGCACCGGCGGCGAGATCGACCTCGTCGCCGAGGACGGGAGTGACCTCGTCGTCGTCGAGGTCAAGACCCGGCGCGGCGAGGACTTCGGCCATCCCCTCGAAGCGGTGGACACCCGCAAGCGCATGCGGCTGTGGCGCCTGGCGATGGCGTGGATCGCGGCTCACCCGGAATCCGCCCAGGGGCGCCGACTGAGGCTCGATGCGGTGTCGGTCCTGGGTCCCGATCCTCGGACCGCGTCGATCGAGCATCTGCGGGATCTGCGGTGACCGTCGTCCGCACCCGGGCCGTCGCCTTGACGGGCTTGGACGGAGCACTCGTCGAGGTCGAAGCCGACCTCTCGCAGCAGACTCCCGATTTCCGGATCATCGGCTTGCCCGACAAGGCGCTCGGAGAGGCCGTCCAGCGGGTCCACAACGCCTGCGCCAACAACGGGCTGACGCTTCCGCGACGCAGGCTCACCGTCAATCTGTCGCCCGCGAGCCTGCCCAAGAACGGATCCGGGTTCGATGTCGCGATCGCGGTCGCAGCCATCGCCACCGAGCTCCCTCTCGCGCGGGAGTCGCTCGACGCCACGGTCCACATCGGCGAACTCGGTCTGGACGGACGGCTCCGCCCGGTGCCCGGAGTCCTTCCCGCCGTGCTCGCCGCGGCCCGAAAGGGCATTCGTCGCGCGGTGGTGCCGCATGCCAACCGCGAGGAGGCTCAGCTGGTGACCGGCGTGGAGGTGCTCGGCGCCGTCAACATCGCCGAGGTGGTGGCCTTCCACGGCGGATCCGTCGAAGTGCCCGAGCAGTCTGCCGTTCCGGCGGCGCGGCCTGAGGAGATGACGGGGGAGGCGCTGGAGCTTGCGGACGTGGTGGGTCAGCCCGAAGCGGTGACAGCCCTCATCGTCGCGGCCGCGGGTGGCCACCACATCCTGATGAGCGGGCCTCCGGGGGCGGGCAAGACGATGCTGGCGCGGCGTCTCCCCGGCATCCTGCCCCCGCTCGACGAGGAGGCTGCCCTCCTGGCGGCCTCCGTCCGGTCGCTCGGCGGTCAGGCCGTCTCGGCTCTTCATCGGACTCCGCCCTTCGAAGCCCCTCACCACAGCGCGAGCGTGGCTGCGCTCGTCGGCGGAGGATCGCGGATCATCCGGCCGGGAGCGATCGCGCGCGCGGCGACCGGCATCCTGTTCCTCGACGAGGCGGGGGAGTTTCCTGCGCACGCCTTGGACGCGCTGCGCCAGCCCTTGGAGAGCGGCCGGATCACCATTCACCGGGCCGGGGCGGTCGCCGAGTTCCCGGCGCGATTCCAGCTCGTGGCTGCCACCAACCCCTGCCCGTGCGGACAGTTCGCCGTGCCGGGCGGAGCGTGCGTCTGTCCGCCGATCGCCATCCGCCGCTACCTCGGCCGACTGTCGGGCCCTCTGCTCGACCGCATCGACATCGAGCTGTCCATGCGTCGCGTGGCGGTCGCGCCCGGACAGGGCGACGCCGGCGGCACCACCACCGCCGACGCGCACGCGCAGGTGCGCGAGGCGCGGGCACGAGCCGCGCACCGCCTCAGCGATACCCCGTGGCGTACGAATGCCGACGTGTCGGGGAGCTGGCTCCGTCGGGGGCCGGCGGCACCGTCGCCGATCATCCGCCGGCCCCTGGATGCCGCGCTCCACCGCGGAGCGCTCACTCTGCGCGGGTACGACCGGGTCCTCCGGGTCGCCTGGACACTGGCAGATCTCGGCGGTCGCCCGCAACTGAGCGTCGAAGACATCGGGCGTGCCCTGTTCCTGAAGAAGGGGGTGATCGCGTGAGCATGCGGCCGGAGCCCTCCGACAGCGCGAGGCGCGAGCTGCAGAATGTCCGCGGTGCGGCGTGGTCCGACTCCGACGAAGCCGACGTCTGGGCGCGGGTGGCCTGGAACCTTCTCACCGAACCCGGTGACGGCGCCGCCGGCCACCTCATCGCGGAGTACGGCGCCCTCCGGGCGCTCGAAATGGTCGTGAGCGCAGGCCCCGCTCCCGCGCATCTCGCCGCGCATGTGGAGCGTGGCCGGGAGCGCTGGATGCCGCGGTGGCGGCCGGAGGGTATCGCCGAGGCGTGTGCGGCCGCGGCGCGCGCCGGTGTGCAACTCCTCGTCCCCGGCGATCCGTCCTGGCCCACGGCGGTGGACGACCTCGGGTCGCACCGGCCCGTGTGTCTCTGGGTGCGTGGAAGCGTCGCGCTGTTGCGGCCGGCGGGCGCCGCCGTCGCGCTGGTCGGCGCGCGGGCGGCGACCGCGTACGGCGAGCATGTCGCAGGAGAGCTCGCCGCCGACCTCGCCGCTTCGGGGGCGACGGTGGTCTCGGGGGCGGCCTACGGTATCGACGGCGCCGCTCACCGCGCCGCGCTCACGGTCGGCGGCGCCACCGTGGCATTCCTCGCCGGCGGCGCGGATCGCGCGTACCCGACAGGGCACAGTCATCTGATCGATCGGATCGCCGGCTCGGGCGCGATCATCAGCGAAGCCCCATGCGGGGCGGCGCCGACGAAGTGGCGGTTCCTCCAGAGAAACCGGCTGATCGCGGCGATGTCCGATGCGACCGTCGTCGTCGAGGCAGGATGGCGAAGCGGCTCGCTCAACACGGCCGGTCATGCCGCATCCTTGGGAAGGCCGCTCGGCGCGGTACCCGGGCCGATCACGAGCACCGCCTCGGCGGGGTGTCATCGGCTCATGCGGGAGTACGACGCGCGCTGCATCACCTCCGCGGATGATGTCCGCGAGCTCCTCGGCTGGGAGGACGGGACGCTGCTTGCGGCGGTGAGCGGGGACCGCACCGATCGGACCACTCGCGTCATCGACGCGCTCAGCGTGCGAACGGAGAAGGATCTCGCCCAGATCGCGCGTTCCGCCGGCCTCGCGCCTGCCGAGGTCGAGGCGGAGCTCGGGATCCTCGCACTCTCCGGAGGCGTGGAGCGCGGCATGGTCGGCTGGCGCCGGGTGCCGTCCTGGACGAGATGAGCGCTCCGCCGCGCGGCGGCGCACTGACGCAGACGTATCGGGCATTCTGGGGTGATGCGGCTCTCGGCGGTCATCGAACGCCACCTGGCGCACCTGCGCGACGTCCGGCGGCTGTCGCCGGCGACGGTCCGCGCGTACCGCGCCGATCTGGGTGACCTCGCCGACACGCTCGACGATCCCGACATCGGCGAGATCACCCGCGAGGATCTGCGCGAGTGGCTCTGGCGCGTTCAGCAGAGCGGGGCCTCCCGGGCGACCCTCGCACGACGGGCGGCATCGGCGCGGGGACTCTTCGCGTGGGCGGTGGCCGCCGGCGACGTGTCGACCGACCCCGCTGCCCGCCTTCTCACTCCGAAGCGCGGCCGAACTCTGCCGACCGTGGCTCCCGCCGAGGCTCTCGCCGAGATGCTCGCCGATCTGGGGGCTGCAGCGTCGGAGACCGGCGATGCTCTCGCATTGCGCGACCACGCGATCCTTGAGCTGCTGTACGGGGCAGGCATCCGCGTCTCGGAGCTGTGCGGGCTCGACACCGATGACGTGGATCGCGAACGGCGCACCGTGCGCGTCTGGGGAAAAGGGGCCAAGGAGCGCGTCGTGCCCTTCGGTGGGCCCGCATCCGCGGCGCTGGATGCATGGTTCGTTCGGGCGCGCCCCGTGCTGCTCGCGCGGCAGGCTGATCGAGACCGCGGGCATGCTGCGCTCTTCCTCGGCGCGCGTGGGGCACGGCTCGGTCCGCGGACCGTGTACGACCTCGTGGCGCGCACGGTCGGCCCCCTCGTCGGGCGACCCGTCGGTCCGCATGCCTTGCGGCACAGCGCCGCCACCCACCTCCTCGACGGCGGGGCCGACCTCCGCAGTGTTCAAGAGATCCTCGGTCACGAGAGCCTGGGCACGACGCAGATCTACACGCACGTCTCGCACGAGCGCCTCACCGCGTCCTACCGTCTGGCGCATCCTCGAGCGTGAGCCGCGAACGGCTCAGCAGCACGGGAGGAGGACTGCGCGCGGCACGCCTCCGAGAAGCAGCATCGGGTTGATGTAAGCGCCGTTCCGACGCACGCCGAAGTGGAGCGTGCCGGGCGCGCTGTGTCCGCCCTCGGATAGCATGGCGACGACGTCCCCGCGATCGACCGCGGTGCCCGGTGGGAGAACGCCGGCGGCGGGCTCCAGCGTCGAGACGAATCCCGCCCCGTGGTCGATCGTGACCACCGGACGCCCTGCCACCTGCCCGCTGAAGGCGATCACCCCGTCCGCCGGCGCGACGACTTCCACCGATGACGATGACCCGACCGGGGCGATGTCGATGCCCCGATGGCCTGGCGCGTACTCGTGCGCGGGCGCGATGTACGGGCGGACGAGCCGGAACGGATCCAGGGGCCATCCCCAGGTTCCTGCGAGCGGAAGGGAGACATCGTCGTGCGGAGTGGTCGCGCCGACGGGAGGGAGACCTGCGATCGCGAACGCGAAGCCGAGCACGACGGCCAGCAGGAACGCCGCCTGCCGCCTCGCCTGCGGGGGCCGATGCGACGGCGAACGCGAGGACATGAGCGCAAGGCTCGCCGACTCGCGCCTGCGTCGCGTCGGGCCCGTCTGGATCTGTGGAGTCCTGACCCGTCTCGTCGGGTGGGGAGGAGAGGACGTCGCAGCCATGACGCTGATAGACTTCTCTTCGCACCCCGACATCGGGGTGACTACGCGTGCCCAGAGCGCGCTGCGACGACTTCGGTCTCGCGGTGCGCGGCATCCTTCCCACGGTCTCCCACCCGACATCGTCGCGTGCGAGCGGAAGGCGGTGGGGTACCAGGCAGCACCGGTCGATCGGCCGGGAGGAAAACCGAAACGGCGTGAACGCGCCAGAGAAGGAGAACGGCCATGGCCGTCGTCACCATTCGCCAGCTGCTCGACAGCGGCGTGCACTTCGGACACCAGACCCGTCGGTGGAATCCGAAGGTCAAGCGCTTCATCCTCACCGAGCGCAGCGGCATCCACATCATCGACCTGCAGCAGTCGCTGTCGTACATCGACAAGGCCTACGAGTTCGTCAAGGAGACCGTCGCACACGGCGGGACCGTCCTGTTCGTCGGAACGAAGAAGCAGGCCCAGGAGGTCATCGCCGAGCAGGCGACCCGCGTCGGTCAGCCGTACGTCAACCAGCGCTGGCTGGGCGGACTCCTCACCAACTTCCAGACGGTGTCCAAGCGCCTGGCTCGCATGAAGGAGCTCGAGGAGCTCGACTACGACAACCCGGCGGAGAGCGGCTTCACCAAGAAGGAGCTCCTGCTGAAGAAGCGCGAGCTCGACAAGCTGCACAAGTCCCTCGGCGGCATCCGCAACATGTCCAAGACGCCTTCCGCGATCTGGGTCGTGGACGCCAAGCGTGAGCACCTCGCCGTCGATGAGGCCACCAAGCTCGGCATCCCGATCATCGGCATCCTCGACACCAACGCCGACCCGGACGAGTTCCAGTACCCGATCCCCGGCAACGACGACGCCATCCGCTCGGTGTCGCTGTTGACGCGCATCATCGCCGACGCCGCTGCCGAAGGCCTGATCCAGCGTCACCAGCCCGCAGACGCCGACGAGGCCGCCGAGCCGCTCGCCGAGTGGGAGCGTGAACTCCTGGAGCAGGGCACCACGGTCTCGGGCGCTGCCGACGTGTCGGTCGCCGCGACCGAGACCGCTGCCGACGAGGCCGGTGCCGCCGCAGCCGAGGAGGCCGCCGCCGTCGAGACAGCGGAGACCCCCGAGGCCGCCCAGGAAGCGTCCGACGCCGCCGAGGCCACCGCCGAAGAGGCCGCCGAGAAGTAAGCCGTTGCTCCTCGGGGCGGGGTGGTAATGCCCCGCCCCGAGGAATGCGCATGCACACGACAGCACCCGTCACATAAGGAGCCGCCACCCATGGCAAACTTCACCATCGCTGACATCAAGGCTCTCCGCGAGCAGCTCGGCACCGGAATGGTCGACACCAAGAAGGCCCTCGAGGAGGCCGACGGCGATGTCGAGAAGGCCGTCGAGATCCTGCGCCTGAAGGGCGCGAAGGGTAACGCCAAGCGTGCCGACCGATCCACGAGCGAGGGCCTCATCGCGGCCCGTGAGCAGGACGGCAAGGTCACCATGATCGAGCTCGCCTGCGAGACCGACTTCGTCGCCAAGAACGACCGCTTCGTCGCTCTGGCCGAGAAGGTCGTCGAGGCAGCCGCGACCGCCGGCGCCGACTCCGTCGACGCCGCGCTGGCGGCGCCCGCCGGCGCGCAGACGGTCGCCGAGCTCATCTCGGACGAGGCCGCGATCATCGGCGAGAAGGTCGAGCTGCGTCGCGTGCGGACACTCGCCGGTGACAACTTCGAGGTCTACCTGCACAAGACCAACAAGGACCTGCCCCCGCAGGTCGGAGTCGTCCTGGCCTACTCGGGTGACGACGCCGAGACCGCCCGCAGCCTGGCGCAGCACATCTCCTTCGCCAACCCCTCGTACCTCTCCCGTGACGAGGTTCCCGAGGAGGACGTGGAGAAGGAGCGCCAGATCGTCACGGAGATCTCGCGCAACGAGGGAAAGCCGGAGGCGGCTCTGCCCAAGATCGTCGAGGGACGCGTGAACGCCTTCTTCAAGCAGGTGTCGCTCCTCGACCAGGACTACGCCCGCGACAACAAGCTGTCGGTGGCCCAGGTCGCCAAGGATGCAGGTCTGACCCTGACCGGGTTCGCTCGGTTCAAGGTCGGCGCCTGAGATCGCTGCAGGGCCCGCATCGACCCCTCGTCGGTGCGGGCCCTTTCTCACGCTTCGATAGTCTGCGTTGGACGAGAGGATGATCCGTGATCGATGAGACGAGCCACCGCCGTCGTGTTCTGCTGAAGCTGTCCGGGGAGGCGTTCGGCGGAGGAGCGCTCGGGGTCAATCCCGACATCGTCAGCCAGATCGCCCGCGAGATCGCCGCTGCGGTCGACCGCGTGGAGATCGCCGTCGTGGTCGGCGGCGGAAACTTCTTCCGAGGGGCCGAATTGAGCCAGCGGGGGATGGACCGGGGTCGAGCTGACTACATGGGCATGCTCGGCACCGTGATGAACGCTCTCGCCCTGCAGGATTTCCTGGAGCAGGCGGGTGCCGCCACGCGTGTCCAATCGGCGATCTCGATGACGCAGGTCGCCGAGCCGTACATCCCTCGCCGTGCCGAGCGTCACATGGAGAAGGGCCGCGTCGTCATCTTCGGCGCCGGAGCGGGACTGCCCTACTTCTCTACCGACACCGTCGCAGCCCAGCGCGCCCTCGAGATCGGGGCGGTGGAGGTCCTGGTCGCGAAGAACGGCGTCGACGGCGTCTACACCGCCGACCCGCGGAAGGACGCCACCGCGACACGCATCGATCGCATCACCTACATCGATGCGCTGCAGCGCGGACTGAAGGTCGTGGACTCGACCGCCTTCAGCCTGTGCATGGACAACGGGATGGACATGCGGGTGTTCGGCATGGAGCCGGAGGGCAACGTCACCCGGGCCCTTCTGGGCGAGTCCATCGGCACCCTGGTGACCGTCTGACGACGCCCCCTCCCCGCCACCACGGTGTGCTGCCCCGGGCTGCCCGGGGTCGCGCACTAGACTTCTGATGAGTTCGGAGAATGGAGTTCCTGTGATCGCCGACGTACTGGCAGATGCCGCTTCCCGCATGGACCGTGCGGTCGAGGCCGCGAAGGAGGACTTCGCGACCGTGCGCACCGGCCGCGCCAACCCGCAGCTGTTCCAGAAGATCATGGTCGACTATTACGGTTCGCCCACGCCGCTTGCCCAGCTCGCCTCGTTGAACAACCCTGAGGCTCGCACCCTCGTGGTCACGCCCTACGACAAGTCGGCGCTGAAAGCCATCGAGCAGGCGATCCGCGACACGCCTAACCTCGGCGCCAATCCCACCAACGACGGCAACCTCGTGCGTGTCACGCTGCCCGAGCTGACTCAGGAGCGGCGCAAGGAATTCGTCAAGATCGTCCGTGCCAAGGGTGAGGACGCCAAGGTCCACGTCCGCGGGATCCGCCGCAAGGCCAAGGACGACCTCGACTCGCTCAAGAGCGAGGTCGGCGAGGATGAGATCTCCCGCGGTGAGAAGGAGCTCGACGCTCTGACGCGCACGCACGTCGACGCCATCGATGACGCGCTCAAGCGCAAAGAGGCTGAGCTGCTCGAAGTGTGAGCCGGTCATGACAGACACCGCGGGTGGAGAGCGGGGCAGCGACGCCCCTGCGGTTCCCGCGACCCGTCGGGAGGCCGCCGCTGCCCGACGGGCGCCCGTCGCCGGAGAACCCGGTTTCCAGACGCACGTGCGCGCTGCCCGGAGCGAACTGGAGACGCAACTCGCGCATGCGCGCGCAGAGTTCGAGGAGGCCAACGCCAGGATCACCCAGCGCACCGGGCGCAACCTCATCCTGGCGATCCTCATCGGCCTGGCGATCGGCGTCGTGGTCCTGGCGTCCCTGATCTTCTTCAAGCAGCTCTTCGTGCTGTTCGCGCTGGCCGCCAGCACCCTCGGCACATTCGAGTTCAGCCGCGCTCTCCGCGCGTCGGGTCGCCGGGTCGACATCGTCGCGCAGCTCATCGCCGGAACACTCCTGGTCCTCGCCGGGTTCTTCCTCCAGCCCTGGTTGCACTGGATCGGCGCGTTCGCCGCGGTCTCCCTGGTGGTGGTGTGGCGGCTGGTCGCACAGCTCTTCGCCGACGACGGCAGACCGCACGCACTCGTGCTCGGCGACGTCCTGATCGCCGCCCTCGTTCAGCTCTACGTCCCCTTCCTCGCCAGTCTCTGCGTCGCCCTCCTCGCACAGGACGGCGGCCAATGGTGGGTGCTCGCCTTCATCATCGTGGCCGTGGTCTCCGACACCGGCGCCTACGTATCAGGACTCACCCTCGGACGAGGCGGCCGTCACCCGATGGCGCCGCGCATCAGTCCGAAGAAGACGTGGGAGGGGTTCGCGGGGGCCGCGGTCGCCGCGGTCATCGCAGGGCTCCTGTTGGCGCCGTTGATGCTCGGTCTGCCGGTCTGGACGGGCGTCATCATCGGGTTGGTGATCCTCGGCACAGCCACGGCCGGCGATCTCGGCGAATCGATGATCAAACGCGATCTCGGGATCAAGGACATGAGCTCCTGGCTGCCCGGCCACGGAGGAGTTCTCGACCGCCTGGACTCCATCCTGCCCTCCACGACCGCAGCGCTTGCTCTGTACTACCTGCTCTCGCCCCTCGGAGTCGCATGACCGACCTTCGACCATCAGACACCGGCGTCGCGGGCCAGGCGCACGCCCGAGCGGCGTTCCCGATCACCCGCGGCCGTGAGAAGGGCTACGACCGTAGCGCTGTCGACGATTTCCTCCTGCGCGCCCGTGAGTCCTTCGAAGGACGAACGGCCGACCCCGTCACCTCGTGGGACGTCCGCCACGCTGCGTTCGCACTGGTTCGGGGCGGTTACGTCATCGACGCCGTGGATTCGGCGCTCGGCCGGATCGAGGACGCCTTCGCCGCGCGTGAGCGCGAAGCCGAGGTGGCACGGCTCGGCGCCGCGGGATGGGTGGGGCGGACACGCGACCTTGCGCAGGAGGTGCTGGATCGGCTGTCGCGCCCGGAGGGCCGGCGCTTCGACCGTGTCGGCGTGCTCGGTTTCGGCTACCGCGTGGATGAGGTGGACCTGGTGGCCGACCGCATCTGCCGTTACCTGGAGTCCGGTCAGACCGTAACGGTCGAACAGGTCCGCGCGGTCGCCTTCCGCATGCAGCGCGGCGGATACCGTGAGCAGCAGGTCGACGCGGTGCTCGACGCCGTCGTCGAGGTCATGCTCGCGGTGTCGTGACGCCTCGCCCGACGCTCGTGGCGGGACGGGAACCGGGTCGGTAGACTCGGCGGCACTGTGACTCCCGACGGCCCCGTTGCGCACGATCTGCCGGCACCGAATGACGATGCCGCTGCGCCGCGCGCTGCCGTTCCGACCCGGAGGCGTGACCTCGCCGCTCGCGGTCAGGCGATCACCCGGCGCGCGACGGCTCGACGGATCGAGCGGCGTCCCGCCGCTCGCTGGTCTCGGCGGCGGAGCACCTCGGCGACATTCGCGGCGTTCGCCGCGGTTGCGTTCGCGGCGGCCTGGATCGGTCCCACCGGTGCGGCGCTGTCCAGCGCGAACGCCGAGGAGGTGCCGCCGATCTCGCTGTACGCCAGCACCCTCGGCGACGTGCAGGCGGTGACCGTGGGAACCGACGCCGATACCGCCACCGCGTCGCCGTCGCTCGATCGCAGCGGCTACACCGTCTACGTCACTCCCACGCCCACACCCACCCCGACACCGACGCCCACGACGACGCGGTCGGCGTCGTCGTCCTCCTCGGGGTCCGGAGGGTGGGTGCCGCCCTTCGTCACACCCGATCCTGGAAGCGCGCAGGCGATCGCCTACGACATGGTGATGGCGCGTGGGTGGGGCGACGACCAGTTCAGCTGCCTGGTGGCCCTGTGGAATAAGGAATCCGGATGGCGGGTGAACGCGTACAACGCATCCAGCGGTGCGTACGGCATCCCCCAGTCCCTCCCAGGCAACAAGATGGCCTCGGCCGGCGCCGACTGGGAGACCAACCCCGCAACGCAGATCACCTGGGGTCTGGGCTACATCGCCGGGCGCTACGGCACGCCGTGCGGAGCGTGGGACCACTCGACCCGCACCGGGTGGTATTGACCTGATGCCGCGATCGCACCGTCGTCGCCCGGATCCCGCGCGCGACGACTCCTTCGAACGGCTGCTCGCCGGCTGGAAGCGCACCGAGGAGCGTCGCGGCACGATCTGGACGGTCCAGCCGGTGTCCGCGGGACAGGCTGTGAAGTCGTATGTGTGCCCCGGGTGCACGCAGGACATCCCCCCGGCGACGGCTCACGTGGTGGTGTGGCGCGCCGACGGGATCCTCGGTGACGCGGCAGCCTTGGCCGACCGTCGCCATTGGCACACGCACTGCTGGAGGATCGGATGATGGAGATTCGCGGGCCCGTCCTTCTCCCGGCCCGCCGGGAGGACATCGAGCTTCACACCGTCGACGGCCTGACCCTGGTGGGTGAGCTCGCGGCTCCGCGCGACGCGGCGCCGGTGGCCACTCTGGTGACGCTTCATCCGCTTCCGACCGCGGGTGGGTTCATGGATTCGCATATCCTTCGGAAGGCTGCCGGCCGCCTGCCCGCGCTGGCCGACCTGGCGGTGCTGAGATTCAACACCCGGGGGACCACCTCGGCTCGGGGTACGAGCGAAGGGAGCTTCGACGGCGGTCGCAACGAGGCTTTCGACGTCGCCGCAGCGATGGACTTCGTCTGGGAGCGCGGGCTGCCCCGGCCGTGGCTGGTGGGCTGGTCCTTCGGCACCGAACTTGCTCTGAAATACGGACGCGACCACGACATCGAGGGCATCATCCTTCTCTCGCCGCCCCTGCATCGCGCGACCGAGGAAGACCTCGCGGGCTGGGCCGGAGATCTCCGGCCGGTCATCGCGCTCATCCCCGAGCTCGACGACTATCTGCGTCCGGATGCCGCTCAGGAGCGGTTCGCCGCGATTCCGCACGCGACTCTGATCGCCGTGGAGGGGGGGAAGCACCTGTGGGTCGGTGAGAATCAGACGCGTCGCGTGCTCACCGAGATCGTCGCCGTGGTCAACCCCGACGCGCTGCCGCTGCCCGTGGAATGGGACGGACCTCTCGCAGACCCCGAGTGATCCGCACGCCGGTCACAGCTCGTTCTGTCGGGGGATGATGACCTGTCGATAGATGATGAGGATGCTGGCCGCGACGGGGATCGCCACGAGGGCACCGAGCAGACCCAGGAGGGACCCCCCGGCCAGGGCGGCGATGACCACCACGGCTCCCGGGATCGACACCGCACGGTTCATGATGCGGGGGGAGATGATGTACGCCTCGATTTGCATGTAGATCAGGTAGTAGATCGCGGCGACGAGCGCTGTCGTCGGCGAACCGAGCCCCGGGATCAGACACGTGAGCACGATGATGGTCGATCCGGTCAGGGTGCCCACGAGCGGGATCAGCGAGAAGAAGAAGGCGATGACGGCGAGGACGGCGGGGAAGGGGGCCTGGATGATCGAGAGGAAGATGAAGCTCAGCACGCCGTTGGTCACGCCCAAGCTCAGCTGTCCGATGACGTAGAAACCCACGGAGGCGGTGATCTGTTCGGCGAGATCGATGAAGCGGGGACGCTTGGAGGCCGGCACCAGCTGATACACGGCCTTCTTGAGATTCGGCGTGGAGGCGGTGAAGTAGATCGTCAGGATGAGGACGATGAATGCGCCGCCGAACCCGGCGATCACGGCGCCCACGGTTCCGAGGACACCCTCGCCGATCGTGCTGCCGATGGACCCGAGATCCAGCGAGGTGTACCAGTCCTCGATGTAGCTCCACACCTCGTCCACCCGGATACCCGGGAAGGTGTCCTGCGCCCAGGTGAGGACGCCGCCGATGAACTCCTCCCACGTCATGGTCGAGAAGAGATCCTGGATCGCGGCGATCAACTGCGCGACCTGGGCCACGATGATCGGGACCACCATCAACACGATGCCGGCGAAGATGCCGAGCACTCCGAGGATGGTGATGAGCACGGCCGCCCAACGGGGGAGCCCGCGTCGCTCCAGCCAGGAGATGATCGGATCGAGCCCCAACGACAGGAACAGCGCCGTGCCGACGTAGAGCAGGATCGTCGAGAGAGTCTGAATGCTCGCGATGAGCAGGAGTCCCAGACCCACCCCGAGAGTGGCGACGAGCGCCACGCGGAACGGATTGTGGATCTTCATCGGCGCGCGCCCTCTCCTGGCTGAACCGGCGCATCGACGTCCGGCCTTGTCAGGATACTGATAGGCGGTCGTCCCTCCCGGCATCACTCGCTCCCGGGCGACATCCAGGCGCCCTTCGGTAGTCTGGAATGTCGAGTTTTGCGCTCCACCGCGTCCTGGAACGGTATCGGAGCGAGGAGAGGTGAGGCATTCGTGCGTTTCGTGTGGGCCGTCGCGGCCTTCGTTCTGGCCGCGCTGATGATCGGCGCGGGCATCGCCCAGCGCACGGTCTTCCAGGGGCCGGACACCGAGACCGCCGCGGTCGCGCTCGAGGAGGACACGCCCTACGTCCTGGTCGAGGGCGACGTGCTCAACAGCCGCCCGGGCGCCCAGACCCTTCGTGCCCAGAGTGAGGGGACCATCTTCGCGGCGTACGGTCGGACGGCCGACCTCGAGGCCTGGCTCTCGGACACCGCGTACACGCGCGTGACGGTCGACGAGGAGGGGGCGCTCGAGGCGGAACAGATCACCCCGAGCCTTGCCGTGTCGGAGGAGTCCGGCGAGGAGTCCACGCCGGCGCCCGAGGAGTCCGCCGCCGCCGTAGAGGGCACCGAGGCCGAGGCGCCAGCCGCCGACGCCTCCACCGGCGACGACGCGGGCGCGGTCGATGTCCGCAGCCCGGTGGGCTCGGATCTCTGGTTGGACGAGTTCCAGCAGGAGGATGTCCTCATCGCCCCGCTTCAGCTGCCCGAGGACATGAGCGTGCTCGTCGCGGCGGATGGGGTCGAGCCGGCGCCGGCCGACATCACGGTGTCGTGGCCGATCGCGAACGCCACGCCGTGGGCTGGGCCGCTCATCGTCGCCGGCGGTCTCATGATGGCCGTGGGCGTGTTCCTGTACATCCTCGCGATCCGCCATCTGCGGCGTTCGCGCGGCCCCCGCCGGAAGGGCCTCCCCGTCCCGGTCACAGAGCCGATCGACCTCGCCGTCGAAGGGAAGCGCAAGGGCGTGATCAGCGCGAGTGGTCGTCGCGCACTCACCGGGGGCCGCCGCCGCCTCATCGTCGTTCCGGCCGTCGCCGTGTCCGCCCTCCTGTTCGCCGGATGCTCGTCGGAGGCGTGGCCGCAGTTCGCCCCTTCGCCGACGCCCTCACCGTCTGCGTCGGTGATCGTTCCCGAGGGTCAGCAGGCCCCCGCGGTCACGGAAGCCCAGGCTGATCGCATCTGGACGCGGGTGGCCGAGACGGTTGCCGCCGCCGACGAGACCGCGGACGAGGCTCTGGCCGCCACACGGCTCGACGGTGCCGTGCTCGCGGCGCGTTCGACCAACTACGCGCTGCGCGGGGCGATCGGCGACTATCCCGCTCCCGCCCCGCTGCCGGCCGAGCCGCTGACGCTCGTGCTGCCCCAGGCGTACGACGAGTGGCCGCGTTCGATCGTGGGCGTCGTCGACGACACCGACTCCAACACCTCGAGCATCATGATGCTCACGCAGCAGGACCAGTGGTCACCGTACAGGCTGACCTATCTGGCGAGCCTCGAGGCAGCTACCGAGCTCCCGGTCGTGGCGCCGGCATACATCGGCGCCATTCAGCCGGCGCCGGATTCCCCGTTCCTCCTCCTGCCCCCCGCGCAGCTCGCCGAGGCCTATGCCGACATCTTGAACAGCGGAGAAGAGAGCCAGTACTTCGATCTGTTCGATGTCGCGAGCGACCAATTCCGAGTGAGTGTGGCCGGGGACCGCCAGAAGCGCCTGGACGAGTTCAACCAGACCGGTGCTTCCACGGGGGAGCTGACCTTCCAGGCCGCACCCGGCGCGTACGACCCGCTGGCTCTCGCTACTCTGGAAAGCGGTGCGATCGTTGCGGTCAACATCGATGAGATCGACACCGTCAAGCCCACCAACCCCGACGCGGTGATCAAGCTCGAGAACAACCCCACGGTGCGTACGCTCTCCGGTGCCGAACAGTCCTCGACGGGCTTCACCACGACCTACACCGACCAGCTCTTCTTCTACGTGCCCGGCCAGGGATCGACGGAGAAGATCCGACTGCTCGGCTATGCATCCGACATCCTCAACGCGAAGGTGATTCCGTGACCGACGTCTCTCCCGGCGCGACGCTGCGTGGCGCCGTCGATCTGTCCTCGCTCCGCAATCGCCCTGCTGCGGCGCCCGCCGGGTCGGCCGGACCGCCCACCGAGGGTGCCGCACCGGCTCCGTCCGGGCGGGTGCCCTCTCTCGTCATGGACGTCACGGACGCGACATTCGGTCAAGTGCTGGAGCTGTCGCGGACGGTTCCGGTCGTCGTGGACCTGTGGGCGGAGTGGTGCGGACCGTGCAAACAGCTGAGCCCGGCGCTGGAGCGCGTCGTCCGTGAGCTGAATGGTCGCATCGTGCTCGCCAAAGTCGACGTCGACGCCAACCCACAACTCGCACAGGCGTTCCGAGCGCAGTCCATCCCGATGGTCGTGGGCGTCGTCGCCGGTCAGCCGGTGCCGCTGTTCACGGGCGCGGTGCCCGAGCAGCAGGTGCGCGAGGTCTTCGCACAGTTCCTGCAGCTGGCGGCCCAGAACGGGGTCACCGGAACTGTTGCGGCCGACGCCGATGCCGCCGACTCCGACGGCCCCGTCGAGCCGGAGCTTCCGCCGCTGCACGCCGAAGCGGCTGCCGCGATCGAAGCGGGGGATTACGCTACGGCCGTCAGCGCGTACGAGCGGGCTCTGGCTGAGAACCCGCGCGATGCCGATGCACGAGCCGCACTCGGCCAGGTGCGCCTTCTCCAGCGTGTGCAGGGCGTGGATCTCGCCGCCGCCCGCGACGCCGCGGCAGCTGCTCCGCGGGATCTCGACGCGCAGTTCGCCGTGGCTGACCTGGATGTCGCCGGCGGCCACGTCGATGACGCCTTCGCGCGCCTGCTGGATCTGTTCGCGGTCCTTTCCGACGATGAGCGCGCACCGGTGCGCGAGCGGCTGCTCGAACTGTTCGGCGTGATCGGTGACGCCGACCCCCGCGTCATCCGCGCGCGCGGGCGCCTCGCGTCGCTGCTGTTCTGAGGGACGCGATCTCCTCGACGTGACGGAGGGGGCGGGCTCGGGCCCGCCCCCTCCGTCACGTCAGCCCCGGGTCGGCGAGGGGATGTGCGCGGGTGTGCGGTGGCGCAGCCACAGCACGCCGAGCGGGGGGAGGACCATGGTCGCGCGGCCGTTGTCGTCGGCGTGCACGATGCCCATGTTCCCCACGCCCGAGCCGCCGTACTCACCGGCGTCGGAGTTGAGGACCTCGTCCCACACCCCCGCAGCGGGGAGGTCGAGGGTGAACGGCTGAATCGGCACGCCGGAGAAGTTGGCGATCACGGCGACGGTGTTGCCGTGGTGATCGCGACGCGAGAACGCGATGACGTTCGGGTCCCATGACGGCGCCCCCAGGCGATGGAACGCCGACCCGTCGGCATCCCGCGACCACAGGGCGGAGTGGGCACGGTACTGCCGGTTCAGCTGGGCGACGAAGTCCTGCAGCTGCCGGTGCGGGGGCTGCTCCAGCAGCCACCAGTCCAGGCCGCGGGACTCCGACCACTCCGACAGCTGTCCGAACTCCTGGCCCATGAACAGCAGCTGCTTGCCGGGGTGGCCCCACATGTACGCCAGATAGGCACGCATGTTCGCCAGCTTCTGCCAGTGATCGCCCGGCATGCGCTGGAAGAGGCTGCCCTTGCCGTGGACGACCTCGTCGTGGCTGATCGGCAGGATGTAGTTCTCGCTGAACGCGTACACGAACGAGAAGGACATCTCGCCTTCGTGGTGGCTGCGGTACATCGGATCCCGGGCGATGTACTGCAACGAGTCGTTCATCCAGCCCATGTTCCATTTGAAGCCGAAGCCGAGACCGGCGTGGCTGGTGGGCGCGGTCACGCCCGGGAAACTGGTGGACTCCTCGGCGATCATCGAGATACCGGGGTAGCGCCGGTAGGCCGTGGCGTTGACCTCCTGCAGGAACGCGATCGCATCGAGGTTCTCGCGACCGCCGTAGATGTTGGGGAGCCACTCGCCTTCATTGCGCGAGTAGTCGAGATACAGCATCGACGCGACGGCGTCGACACGGAGGCCGTCGACGTGGAACTCCTGCAGCCAGTACAGCGCATTGGCGACGAGGAAGTTGCGCACCTCACGTCGGCCGTAGTCGAAGATGTAGGTGCCCCAGTCCTTGTGTTCGCCGCGGCGGGGATCGGCGTGCTCGTACAGGGGCTCGCCGTCGAAGCGAGCCAGAGCCCATTCGTCCTTGGGGAAGTGACCGGGGACCCAGTCCATGATGACGCCGATGTTCGCCTGGTGCAGGCGGTCGATCAGATACCGCAGGTCGTCCGGTGTCCCGAAGCGACCCGTGGGAGCGAAATACCCGGTGACCTGATAACCCCAGGAGCCGCCGAAGGGGTGCTCTGCGAGCGGCATGAACTCGACGTGCGTGAAGCCCTGGTCGGTGAGGTACTCGATCAGCGGATCGGCGGCGTCCCGGTAAGACAGCCCGGGGCGCCACGAGCCGAAATGGAGCTCGTAGATCGACATCGCGCTCTCCGCGGGCCGGGACGCGGCACGCTCTTTCATCCACGCGCCATCGCCCCACGAGAAGGATGAGTCCTCGATGACCGAGGCTGTGCCGGGAGCGACCTCCGCACGGCGCGCCATCGGATCGGCCTTCATCACCCACGCGCCATGACGCGAGAGGATCTCGAACTTGTAGCGCGCGCCGGCCTCGAGGCCCGGGACGAACAGCTCCCAGACCCCGCTGCCGCCCATCGACCGCATCGAGTGGCCGGTTCCGTCCCAGCTGTTGAAGTCGCCCACCACACGGACGGCCTGGGCGTTCGGCGCCCACACGGTGAAGGATGCTCCGGCGACGCCATCATGGGTGCGAAGATGCGCGCCCAGGGCGTTCCACAGTTCCTCGTGGCGGCCTTCTCCGACGAGATGGAGGTCGAGCTCGCCGATCGTCGGACCGTGCCGGTAGGGGTCGTCGGCGGTGTACTCCGATCCGTCCGGGTAGACGGCGGTGATGACGTATCCGCCGCTCGGGCGCGAGGTGAGCACGCCCTCCCAGATGCCGGCATGCCGATGGCTCAGCGGCACCCGAGTGCCGTCGTCGAACACGGCGACGACGCTGTCGGCCAGCGGCCGACGGGTGCGGACGACCCACCCCGTTCCCTCGGCGCCGGGTGCGTGGATGCCGAGCACCGCGTGCGGATCGTGATGCGCGCCATGGGAGACGGCGTCGAGGAGGCCGGCGTCGAGGGGAGGAGGCGTGGCGGTCATGCGCGGTCCTTTGCGATGTGGAGGATGTGCACGGGTTCGGTGAAGGCGTCGAGGCGCACGAAATTGTGATCCGACCATGTCCAGCGCGCCCCGGTCACGAGGTCCTCGACCTCGAAGGGTTCGCCGGGCGTCACACCCCACACGCGGGTGTCGAGGTGGACCATCGTCTGACGGGTCGAGTGCGGGTCGACGTTGACCACCACGAGGATGGTGTCGGATTCGCCGGTCGGCGACAGCGCGGCATCCAGGTGCTTGGAGTAGACGAGGATGGCTTCGTCATCGCTCCAGTGCACGTCGAGGTTTCGCAGCTGTCGAAGCGCCGGGTGCGCGCGCCGGATCTCGTTGAGGCGCCGCAGCCACGGCGCGAGGGACTCGCCGCGGGCCTCGGCGCCGTCCCAGTCGCGGAATTTGTACTCGTACTTCTCGTTGTCGATGTTCTCCTCCGAGCCCGGACGGGCGACGTTCTCGAACAGTTCGTACCCGGCGTAGACACCCCACGTCGGCGACGCCGTCGCGGCGAGCGCGGCGCGGATCCGGTATCCCGGCCGGCCGCCGTACTGCAGGTACTCGGTGAGGATGTCATGGGTGTTGACGAAGAGGTTCGGCCGCATGAAGTCCGACGTCTCATGCGAGATAGAGGTGAAGAACTCCTCCAGCTCCGCCTTGCTGTTGCGCCAGGTGAAGTAGGTGTAGCTCTGCTGGAATCCGGCCATCGCCAAGCCCCGCATCATCGCCGGGCGGGTGAAGGCCTCGGAGAGGAAGATGACGTCCGGGTCCGCCTCGTTGACCGTCCTGATCAGCCACTCCCAGAACTGCACCGGCTTGGTGTGGGGATTGTCGACGCGGAAGATCTTGACCCCGAGGCCCACCCAGTGCTGGACCACCCGCAGGATCTCTGCGTAGATCCCGGCCGGATCGTTGTCGAAGTTCGGCGGATAGATGTCCTGGTACTTCTTCGGCGGATTCTCGGCGAACGCGATCGACCCGTCGGGGAGGGTGGTGAACCACTCCGGGTGCTCGGTGACCCACGGATGATCCGGAGAGGCGTTCAGCGCGAGGTCGAGAGCGACCTCGAGCCCGTGGCCGCGGGCGGCGTCGACGAAGGCGACGAAGTCCGCCTCGGTGCCGAGGTCGGGGTGGATGGCGTCGTGTCCGCCCTCGTGGGAGCCGATGGCGTAGGGGGAGCCGGGGTCGCCGGGTTCGGAAGTGAGGCTGTTGTTCCTGCCCTTGCGGTTGGTGGTTCCGATCGGATGGATGGGCGGGAGGTAGATGACGTCGAAGCCCATCCCCGCGACGCCGGGAAGCCGGTCGATGGCGGTTCGCAGCGTCCCGCTGCTGACCGAGCCGTCGTCGTTGCGCGTGGCGCCCTCGGAGCGCGGGAAGAACTCGTACCAGGATCCGACGCCGGCTCGCTCGCGCTCGACGAGCAGTTCGGCTTCTTCTCCCGCGCTGACGATCGCCGAGGTCGGACGCGCGGCGAACAGCGCCGCGATCCGCTCATCGCGGACGATGTCCAAAGCCGAGGCATCGGTGACATCGGCATCGCGCAACTGTGCGGCGGCGGCGGCCAGCAGGGTGCGTTCGGCCGCACTCCGACCCTTCTCCGCGATCGCGGTGTCGAACAGGCGGGCTCCGGATTCGCGCATCACGAAGGGGTCGAGTCCGGCGGCGAGCTTGATGTCGGCAGCGTGCTGCCACGTGGCGAAATCGTCGCTGAAGGCCTCGAACCGGAAGCGCCACACCCCGGTCTCGAGGGGAGCCACCGTGGTCGTCCAGCGGTCGAAGCCGTCGTTCAGCGGGGTGAGCCGGTGAAGGGACTCATCACCCGAAGGGGAGAAGAGCCGCACCTGCACGCCGATCGCATCGTGTCCTTCGCGGAATGCCGTGACGGTGAAGGGGACGGCATCGCCGACGTACGCCGAGGGCCGATAGCGGCCGCCGGGCACGCTGGGAGAGGGGAGGGTCAGGGGGATGCGCGGCGTCACCGTGGGCGCGGGTGCGGTGGTGGGTCGGACGGCGCGCACCGGGATCGCCGATGCCGAGCGCCAGGGACGGGGGCGGGGGGAACGAGTCGTCGTGGCCACCACTCGAACCTACCGCGCACCATCGGACGACCGCAGGGCTTGCGCACAGGCCGTCGATCACTCCACGCGGAACAGCCGCATGCTCGTCGGGGGGACATCCAGGTCGTCGCCGGGTGCGAAGACACCCTCGTGCGCGGACGGATTCTCATCGGCGCTGGACCACAGCGAGACGAAGCGGTGGGCCTCCTCGAGCTCGGGAAGGGTGACCGTCGTCGGGCGCTCCACACCGTGGATGACGAGGAGGACCCGGTTGAACGGCTCGTTCTCGGGGGTCGAGGCGGCGACGTACTGGAGCGTCCGGTGGCCGGGGTCGGTCCACCGGTCGGGCGACATGGTCTGGCCGTTCTCGTCGTACCACTGCATCACCGAGGCCGAGGGGATCCGCTCGCCCAGACGGGCGAATCGGATGGGACGAAGGGCGGGGTTCTCTCGACGCAGCCGGGTGAGGGCCTGCACATGGGCGAGAAGATCCTGCTGCCAGGGTGCGTGCTCCCAGGACAACCAGGTCAGCGGCGAATCGTGGCAGTAGGCGTTGTTGTTGCCCCGCTGGGTGCGGCCGAACTCGTCGCCCGCCGTCAGCATCGGAATCCCTGCTGACATCAGCAGGGTGCCGAGGAGGTTGCGCATCGCGCGGCGGCGGGTGGCGAGGACCGCCTGGTCGTCGGTGCGCCCCTCCGCACCGTGGTTGAACGAGCGGTTCGTGTCGGCGCCGTCGCGATTCTGCTCTCCGTTGCCGAGGTTGTGCTTGACGTCGTACGACACCAGGTCGCGGAGGGTGAAGCCGTCGTGCGCGGTGACGAAGTTGACGCTCGCGAGGGGTCCGCGTTCCTCGCTGAAGGTGTTGGACGATCCGGCCAGGCGCGTGGCGAAACCACCGATGCCGACCGGCGACGTCGAGGCCCGTCGGGCGTAGTCGATGTCGCTCAGCCAGAAGTTGCGGACCCGGTCGCGGTAGCGATCGTTCCACTCGTGCCAGCCGGGCGCGAAGTTCCCCGTCTGCCAGCCGCCCATACCGACGTCCCAGGGCTCGACGATCTTCTTCACATCCGCCAGCGCCGGATCGTCGACGATGGCCTGGAGGAGCGGATGATCCGGGGTGAAGGCGTGCCCGGCATCACGTCCGAGGGTCACCGCCAGATCGAAGCGGAAGCCGTCGATCTGCACCTCCCGTGCCCAATACCGGAGGGAATCGAGCACCAGCCGCGCCGCGGCGTCGGTCGCCGTGTTGACGCTGTTTCCACACCCGGTGACGTCGATGTAGGTGCCGTCGTCCTGCTGCCGGTAGTACGACCGGTTGTCGATGCCGCGCAGACTCGAGCGGGGGCCGCCGATTCCTTCTTCGGCGGTGTGGTTGTAGACGACGTCGAGAAGCACCTCGATGCCGGCCTCGTGCAGCAGGCGCACCATTCCCTTCACTTCGCGGAGCACCGCTTCGGGGCCCTGCCGCTGAGCCTCCAGAGTGGCGTAGGCGGCATGCGGGCTGAAGAAGTTGACGGTGTTGTAGCCCCAGTAGTTCGAAAGTCCGTGCTGCAGCAGGCGCGGCTCGGAGGCGAAGGCATGGATCGGGAGGAGCTCGACACTGGTCACCCCCAGGCTCAGCAGGTGCTCGATCATCGCGGGGTGGGCGAGTCCCGCATATGTGCCGTGGAGGGCGGCGGGGATCCCCGGGTGACGCTTCGTGAGGCCCTTGACATGTCCCTCGTAGATGACGGTGCGATCCAGCGGGACGCCGGGCTTGGGCACACCGCCCCAGTCGAACCCGCCGTCGATGACGACGCAGCGCCAGTCCTCCAGGCCGCTTCCGACGACTCCGCGCGCATAGGGATCGGTGAGAAGCGTCGCGCTGTTGAAGACGCTGCCGGGGCCGGAGGGACCGTCGACGCGGAGCGCGTACCGGGCGCCCGGGTGCAGCAGCGGGGTGGTCACCGCCCAGACACCACCGCCTTCCGGGACGAGCGAAGCGGTTGCGACGATCCAGTCGATGTCATCGCGGTCGAAGAGCACGAGCTCGATGGCTTCGGCGTGGGCGGACCAGACCCGGAGGGTGCCTCCGGCGGGGCCCTGCCTGACGCCCAGGTCGTCGAGGTGCGGGCTCAGCAGTGAGGCGGAGAGGGAGGTGGGGGCGAGGGGGTCGGTGCTGACCATGCGAACTACGATAGTGAGCGCGTGTATCCCGGAGATGACGGCTCGTCCTGACGGGGAGGAAGGTGCTCGGCGATGACGGCGTACCTCGATCACGCGGCGACGAGCCCCCTGCGCCCCGAAGCCCGCGAGGCGTGGATCCGCGCCCACGAGGTCGTCGGCAATCCCTCGTCGATCCACGGCGCCGGACAGTCCGCGCGTCGCCTCCTCGAGGACGCCCGGGAGCGCCTGGCGGTTCTGCTCGGCGCCGATCCCATCGAGATCGTGTTCACGTCGGGAGGGACCGAGGCGGTCAATCTCGCTCTGAAGGGGTTGTGGTGGGCCCGGTCGGCCGGGGCGGAGGCGATCGTGCTTCCCGACGGCGAGCACCACGCGACCCTGGACGTCGTCGAATGGCTGTCGCGCTTCGCGGGAGCACAGGCGCGGTCCGTGCCGCTCGACGAGATCGGGCGCATCGGGGTGGCGGAGTTCGCCGCCGCCGCGAGAGGGGCGGCTGTGGCGACGGCGCTTGCGGCCAACAACGAGATCGGCACGGTCAACGACATCCCCGCTCTCGCCGCCGCTGCCTCCGCCGCGGGCATCCCGTTCCACGTGGACGCCATCGCCGCCCTCGGGCGCGTGCCGGTCTCCTTCCGCGACTGGCGCGGGTCGGCGACCGGATCCGCCGGCCTGGTGGCCCTCAGCGTCGCCGCGCACAAGGTGGGGGGACCGGTCGGCGTGGGCGCCCTGGTGGTCTCGCGCCACGCGCGCATCGAGCCTCTCCTCCACGGCGGCGGGCACCAGCGCGGACTCCGGGCCGGTACCCAGGACGTCGCCGGCAGCGTCGCGTTCGCGGCCGCGCTGGACGCCGCCGAAGCCGAGCGCGAGCGGGAGCAGGAGCGTCTGGGCGGACTGTCGGACCGTCTGATCCGCGGCATCCGGGAGACGGTGACCGGCGCCGAGGTCCTCGGCCCGCCCGCGCACGGATCGACGGCGCGTCTCGCGGGCAATGTCCACGTGCTCTTCCCAGGGGCCGCGGGGGAGACGCTGCTGTTCCTCCTGGATCAGGCGGGGATCGCGGTGTCGACCGGGTCGGCCTGCCAGGCGGGGGTCGCCGAGCCGTCCCACGTCGTCCTCGCGCTGGGCCGGACCCCGGCCGAGGCGCGACAGGTGCTGCGATTCTCGCTGGGGCGGACCAGTACGTCGTCGGACGTCGACGCGGTGCTCCGGCATCTGCCGGAGGCCGTCCGACGCGCGCGTGCGGCATCCGGAATCCGTCCAGCGACCCCTTCGTAGACTGGACGGATGCGAGTACTGGCGGCAATGAGCGGCGGCGTGGATTCGGCCGTCGCGGCGGCCCGCATGGTCGATGCGGGTCACGACGTCGTCGGCGTGCACCTGGCGCTCTCGCGGGCGGGGGGCACTCTGCGCACCGGCAGCCGGGGATGCTGCACCATCGAGGACGCGATGGATGCGCGTCGCGCCGCGGATGTGCTCGGGTTCCCGTTCTACGTGTGGGACTTCTCCGAACGCTTCCGGGACGACGTGATCGAGGACTTCGTGACCGAGTACAGGGCCGGTCGCACCCCGAACCCGTGCATGCGGTGCAACGAGCGCATCAAGTTCGCCGCGCTGCTCGAGCGGGCCGTCGAGCTCGGGTTCGACGCGGTGTGCACGGGGCACTACGCGCGCATCGTGGACACCGCCGCGGGGCGCGAACTGCACCGGGCGTCGGATGCCGCCAAGGATCAGTCCTACGTGCTCGGAGTCCTCACTCCCGACCAGCTCGCGCATTCGCTCTTCCCCCTGGGAGACACCCCGTCCAAGGCCGTGGTGCGGGCCGAGGCGGAGCGCAGCGGTCTGACCGTGGCGAACAAGCCCGACAGCTACGACATCTGCTTCATCCCCGACGGCGACACCCGCGGCTGGCTCGCCGAGCGCGTCGGTGCGACCCCCGGCGACATCGTCGACCGCGCCGGCGACGTCGTCGGCCGGCACGACGGCGCCCACGCCTACACGGTCGGGCAGCGCCGTGGACTGGCGCTCGGTGTCCCGGCTGCAGACGGCAAGCCCCGCTTCGTCCTCGAGGTCCGGCCCGTCTCCAACACCGTCGTGGTCGGTCCGAAAGAGGCGCTGGCCACCGCGCGCATCGCCGGCGATCGGTTCAGCTGGACCACGCAGCCGCCGGCGGTCGGACTGTTCTCGTGCCACGTCCAGATCCGCGCCCACGCCGAGCCTGTGCCGGCGGAGGGACGGTTCGACGGCACCGAGATCGAGATCACCCCGGACCAGCCGTTCGATGGCGTCGCCCCCGGACAGACCGCCGTCCTCTACGAGGGCACCCGGGTCATCGGGCAGTTCACCATCGCGCGTACGGTGTCGGCGGCTCCCGTCGAGACGGTCGTCTCCTGAACGGGCTCCGCTGCGGTGTCGGAGGCACTGCCTAGACTGACGGCGTGACAGACGCGGTGAGAAGCTCGGCAGACCCCCTCCGTGTCGCCGAGGATCAGGTGTCGATGACGCCGGCGGCGGCACGGGCGCGGGCCGACGAGCTGACCGATCGCATCCTCCGTGCACGCGACGCCTATTACGGCGAGGAAGCCCAGATCGTCGACGATGCCACGTACGACGCGTGGATGCACGAGCTGGAGCAGATCGAGCGGCTCCACCCCGAGCTCCAGGGTCAGGATTCCCCCACGCAGAGCGTCGGTGCGGCGTCGGCGACCCTGTTCGCGCCGGTCACCCATGCCGAACGCATGCTGAGTCTGGACAATGTGTTCAGCGAGGAGGAGTTCCTCGCCTGGACGACGCGGGTCGAGCGCGACGCCGCTCGCGGTGTGCGCTACCTCTGCGAGCTGAAGATCGATGGCCTCGCGCTGTCGCTCCGGTACGAGCGCGGCCGACTCACCAGCGCCGCGACCCGGGGCGACGGACGTGTCGGCGAGGACGTCACCGAGAACGTGCGCCGCATCGACACGATCCCGGCCGTGCTTGCCGGCAGCGGGCATCCCGACCTCGTCGAGGTGCGCGGCGAAGTGTTCTTCACCGTCGCCGACTTCACCGCGCTCAACACGTTCCAGCAGGCGCAGGGCGATCGCCTCTTCGCGAACCCCCGCAATGCGGCATCGGGATCGCTGCGCCAGAAGGCCGAGGGGAAGTCCGAACGACAGCTGCGCGCCATGACCGAGCGACTGAGCCGACTGCGGATGACGGTTCACGGCATCGGCGCCTGGACCAACCCGCCGGTGGACGCGCAGAGCGAGGTCTACGGCCTGCTGGCGGGCTGGGGGCTCCCCGTCAGCCGGTACTTCCGGGTAGTGGACGGCGCCGCGGAGGCGGCCGAGTTCATCCGGCACTACGGCGAGCACCGCCACGACGTGGAGCACGAGATCGACGGGATCGTGGTCAAGGTCGACGACCTCGCGCTCCACGACGAGCTGGGTGCCACCAGTCGCGCACCGCGCTGGGCCATCGCATACAAGTACCCTCCCGAACAGGTGAACACCACGCTGCTCGACATCGTGGTCTCGGTCGGCCGCACCGGTCGTGCGACGCCCTTCGCCGTGATGGCGCCGGCACAGGTCGCCGGCTCGGTGGTTCGCCAGGCGACGCTGCACAACCAGGATGTCGTGAAGGCGAAGGGCGTGCTGATCGGCGACACCGTCGTGCTGCGCAAGGCGGGGGACGTCATCCCCGAGGTGCTCGGGCCGGTCGTGGAGCTCCGCGACGGCAGCGAGCGGGAGTTCGTGATGCCGCACCGGTGTCCCGAGTGCGGTTCGCCGCTCGCCCCCGCCAAGGAAGGCGACATCGATCTGCGCTGCCCGAACGCGCGGTCCTGCCCCGCGCAGGTGAGGGGACGTGTCGAGCACATCGGGTCACGGGGAGCCCTCGACATCGAGGGGCTGGGGGAGGTGTCGGCGGCCGCGCTCACGCAGCCCGTCCGGCCCGAGATCCCCCCGCTCGTCACCGAGGCGGGTCTGTTCGAGCTCACCGCTGCCGATCTCTTCCCGATCGACGTCGTCGTGCGTGATGCCGAGACGGGGCTGCCGCGCCTCCTGGAAGACGGCACGGCCGACACCCGCTCGCCGTTCCGCCGCCAGCGCAAGAAGTCCGACCCGCCGTTCGACCCCGACGGCGAATTCGACGGCGACGCCGCACACATCGTCTCGCGAGCAGCCCAGGAGCTCCTGACCAATCTCGAACGCGCCAAGACCAAAGAGCTGTGGCGTTTTCTCGTCGCCCTCAGCATCCGCCACGTGGGTCCGGTCGCGGCGCGCGCCCTGGCGCAGTGGTTCGGTTCCATCCACGCGATCCGGGCTGCCTCGCGGGACGACCTCGCCGCCGTCGACGGCGTCGGCGGGATCATCGCCGATGCGGTGACGGAGTGGTTCGCCGTCGACTGGCATCGCGAGATCGTCGAGCGGTGGGAGGCGGCCGGTGCCCAGCTGGCGACCCCGGGTCATCCCGGTCCGGGAGCGGCAGCCGCTGCCGGCGGCGTCCTCGACGGTGTCACCGTCGTCGCCACCGGCACCCTCGAGGGCTACACCCGTGAGGGCGCCCAGGAAGCGATCCTCCGCGCCGGGGGGAAGGCGGCGTCGTCGGTGTCGAAGAAGACCGACTTCGTTGCCGCCGGGCCAGGGGCCGGGTCGAAGCTCGCGAAGGCGGAGGAACTCGGCGTTCGGATCATCGATGCCGCGCAGTTCCATCTCCTCGTGACCGAGGGTCCTTCCGCAATCGCGGACGTGGACGACTCCTCGGCGTGATCAGTCGGCGTCTGCCCGGCCCGCATCCGGCCTCTCGAGAAGCTGCGCCCGCACCTGACGTCGCTGCACCTTGCCGATCAACGAACGCGGCAGCTCGTTGACGACGAGCACCCGGCGCGGCACTTTGTATGCCGTGAGGATCCCGCGGGCGAAGCCTCGGATCTCTTCGGGATCGACCGGATCTGTGCCCGACACGACGACTGCGGCGACGACGTCCTCGCCCGAATGACGCGAGGGGAGACCGACCACGGCTGCGTCGCTCACTCGGGGATGCTGGCGCAGGACGTTCTCGACTTCGGTGGGAGCCACGTTGAAACCGCCGGTGATGATGAGCTCTTTGATCCGATCGACGATCCTGACGAAGCCCTCGTCGTCGATCGTGACGATGTCACCGGTGCGGAACCAGCCGTCGACGAACACCTGCTCGGTCTCCTCCGGGCGCCCGTGGTAGCCGTCGAACACCTGGGGTCCCCGCACGACGAGTTCCCCGGGCTCGCCCTGCGGCACGTCGGTGTGAGGGTCATCCGGATCCACCACCCGGCACTCGGTGCCCGGCAGGGGAAGACCGACGGTCCCGGGCTTGCGGTGGGTCGCGACCGGGTTGGCCATGAGGACTGGAGAGCACTCGCTGAGTCCGTAGCCCTCGACGAGGTAGCCGCCGCTGGCCCGCTCGAAGGGCACCACCAGCTCATGGGGGAGCGCCATCGCGCCCGAGATGGCGACCTGCGTCCCCTCCAGAGAGACCCCGGCGGCCTCGGCGGAGGAGAGCAGCCGTTCGGCGATGGGGGGAACGAGGGGCAGGAAGGTCGCGGGCCGCTTCTTCGTCACCGCCAGCACGAGCTCGGGATCGAAGCGGGGGAACAGAACGAGCCGGGCGGCCATCGACATGGCGAAGGTGAGACACAGCGTGAGACCGTACGCGTGGAACATCGGGAGGACGGCGTAGACGACGCATCCCTCTCCGCGCGTGATCCCCGGCACCCAGGAGCGGGCCTGCGCGGCGTTGGCGAGAAGGTTGCGGTGGGTGAGTCGCACGCCCTTGGGCGAGCCGGTCGTGCCGCTGGTGTATTGCAGGATCGCGAGATCGTCGGTGTCGGGACCTGCGTGCTCGGGGGCGAGCGGGCCGTCGGCGGTCAGGTCTTCCCATCGTTCCACCGACGCTGCGCGCCGAGCGACGGGGGAGTCCAGTGCCACCCGCGCCTCACGGGCTCGCGCAACCGGAAGTCTCAGGGCGACGCGGGTGCGCCACGGCATGGCGCGACGGATTTCGACCGACACCAGGGTCTGGATCCCGAGATCGTCGGGGAACGCGCGAACGGTGTCGACGACCTTGCTCCAGACGATCGCGTGACGAGCTCCGTGATCCTGGAACTGGGTGCGCAGCTCCCGCGCGGTGTAGAGCGGGTTGTGTTCCACGACCACCGCACCGAGCCGCAGGACGGCGTAGAAGGCGACGATGTGCTGTGGACAGTTCGGCAGCACGATCGCCACCGCGTCGCCCGCCCTCACGCCGCGGCGCCGCAACCCTTCGGCGGCGGCGATGATCTGCGCGTGGAGCTGCCGGTAGGTCGTCTCTCGTCCGAAGAACTCCAGCGCCGGCGCATCCGGATTCTCACGCGCCGCCGTGTCGATGATGTCGATCAGCGACCCCGATACCTCGGGGAGGTCCGAGGGAACCCCCTCGGCGTAGCTGGCGATCCACGGACGGGGCGGGTCGTACGTCGTCACGCCCGACACTCTACGACGGCGCGAAGGCTCCTCCCGTCGCCGGGCACGGCCGGAGGTCGACGAAGCGAGCACCTAAACTGTTCGGGTGTCTGAAATCACACCCGACCTCGTTCGCCATCTCGGCGTGCTCGCACGCATCCAGCTGAGCGAAGGGGAGGTGGCGCGTCTCACCGGCCAGCTCGACGTCATCGTCGACAACATCGCCAAGGTGTCCGAGGTCGCGACCGCCGACGTGGTGGCCACCAGCCATCCCATTCCGCTGCAGAACGTGTTCCGTGAGGACGTCCCCGCCGACGTCCTGACCGTCGAGCAGGTGTTGCAGAATGCCCCCGAGGCCGCCGACAACCGCTTCCGGGTCACCGCCATCCTGGGGGAGGAACAGTGAGCGCGGCCGGCGAGATCATCCGTCTCACCGCCGCCGACCTCGCGTCGCGGCTGCGCAGCGGCGAGATGTCCAGCGTCGAGGCGACCGGTGCGCACCTCGACCGCATCCGCGAGGTCGACGGGGATGTCCACGCCTTCCTGCACGTCAACGACCGTGCCCTCGAGGTGGCCGAGGACATCGATCGTCGGCGGGCTGCAGGTGAGGAGCTCGGTCCGCTGGCGGGCGTGCCCCTGGCGATCAAGGACGTCCTGGTCACGACCGACATGCCCTCCACCAGCGGGTCACGGATCCTCGAGGGCTACATGTCGCCCTACGACGCCACGGTGGTCGCCCGTTCCCGCGCTGCCGGGATGGTCCCACTCGGCAAGACCAACATGGACGAGTTCGCGATGGGCTCCTCCACCGAGCACTCCGCGTACGGACCGACGCGCAACCCGTGGGACCTCGAGCGGATTCCCGGTGGCTCCGGTGGCGGCTCGGCCGCCGCGGTCGCGGCGTTCGAGGCGCCTCTGGCGCTCGGATCCGATACCGGCGGCTCCATTCGCCAGCCCGCGCACGTCACGGGGACCGTGGGGATGAAGCCCACTTACGGCGGGGTGTCGCGTTACGGCGCCATCGCGCTCGCGTCGAGCCTCGACCAGGTCGGCCCCGTGACGCGGACGGTTCTCGACGCCGGCCTTCTTCACGACGTCATCGGCGGTCACGATCCGCACGATGCCACCTCGCTCGAGGAGAGCTGGCCGTCCTTCGCCGCCGCGGCGCGCGACGGCGCATCGGGGGACGTCCTGCGCGGACTCCGTGTCGGTGTCATCTCCGAGCTCCCCGACAGCGGATTCCAGCCGGGCGTCTCGTCGCGCTTCCGAGAGACCCTCGACGCCATGGCGGCGCAGGGGGCCGAGATCGTCGACGTCAGTGCCCCGCACTTCGAGTACGGGGTCGCCGCCTACTACCTCATCCTCCCCGCGGAGGCATCGAGCAACCTGGCCAAGTTCGACTCGGTCCGGTTCGGCATGCGGGTGATCCCCCATGCCGGGGCAACCGTCGAAGAGGTCATGGCGGCCACGCGCGAGGCGGGGCTCGGCGACGAGGTGAAGCGACGCGTCATCCTCGGAACCTACGCGCTGTCCGCGGGCTATTATGACGCCTACTACGGCAGCGCGCAGAAGGTCCGCACCCTCATCCAGTCGGACTTCGACGCCGCCTTCGCCCAGGTCGACGTGCTGGCCACTCCCTCGGCTCCCACGACGGCGTTCCGGCTCGGCGAGAAGCTCGACGATCCGCTGCAGATGTACCTCAACGACGTCACCACCATCCCGGCGAACCTCGCGGGTGTCCCCGGGATCTCGATCCCTGCGGGGCTCGCCCCCGAGGACGGGCTGCCGGTGGGGATCCAGTTCCTGGCCCCTGCCCGTGAGGACGCCAGGCTCTACCGGGTGGGGGCTGCGGTCGAGGCGCTGCTGGTCGATGGATGGGGTGGTCCCCTGCTGGACCGCATGCCGCTTCGGGGAGGGGTCGCCTGATGGGTCGCGACAAGCTGATGGAATTCGACGAGGCCCTGGAGCGTTTCGAGCCCGTGCTCGGGTTCGAGGTGCACGTCGAACTGAACACCCGCACGAAGATGTTCTCGGCGGCACCCAACCCGGCGCACAGCGCCAACCATGACGCCGCACCGAACACGCTCGTCGCGCCGGTCGACATGGGGCTTCCCGGCGCCCTGCCCGTCGTCAACGAGGAGGCCGTGCGCGCATCGATCAGCCTCGGGCTCGCCCTCGGATGCCGGATCGCACCGTCGAGCAGATTCGCGCGGAAGAACTACTTCTACCCCGACCTCGGCAAGAACTATCAGATCTCCCAGTACGACGAGCCGATCGCGTTCGAGGGGTCCGTCGAGGTCGAGCTGGAAGACGGAACGGTCGTGACCGTTCCGATCGAGCGAGCCCACATGGAGGAGGATGCCGGCAAGCTCACGCACGTCGGCGGATCGACCGGTCGCATCCAGGGGGCGGAATACTCGCTCGTCGACTACAACCGTGCAGGCGTGCCCCTGGTGGAGATCGTCACGAAGCCGATCTTCGGAGCGGAGCACCGAGCGCCCGACATCGCCAAGGCCTACGTTCAGACCATCCGCGACATCGTGCTCGCGTTGGGGATCTCGGACGCGCGGATGGAGCGGGGGAACCTCCGCTGCGACGCCAATGTCTCGCTGCGTCCCCGTGGTCAGGAGAAGCTCGGAACGCGCACCGAGACGAAGAACGTCAACTCGATGCGGTCGGTCGAGCGCGCCGTCCGCTACGAGATCCAGCGTCAGGCGGCGATCCTGGCCGCAGGCGGGACGATCACGCAGGAGACGCGCCACTGGCACGAGGACACCGGCACGACCTCGCCGGGTCGACCGAAGTCCGACGCGGACGACTACCGGTACTTCCCCGAGCCGGATCTGCTTCCCGTCGCCCCCGCGGAGTCGCTCATCGAGGAGCTGCGCGCGGCCCTGCCGGAGCAGCCCGTCGTGCGCCGGCGGCGTCTGAAGGCGGACTGGGGTTTCGCGGACATCGAATTCCGGGGTGTGGTCAACGCCGGCCTCTTGAGCGAAGTCGAGGCCACGGTCGCAGCCGGCGCGGCTCCTGCCGCCGCCCGCAAGTGGTGGATGAGCGAGATCAGCCGCATCGCCAACGCCGAGGGCCGTGAGCCCGGAGAGCTCGTCGCCCCCGCGCAGGTCGCCGAGCTCCAGCGGCTCGTCGACGAGGGGACGCTCACCGACAAGCTGGCGCGCCAGGTGCTCGAGGGTGTGATCGCCGGCGAGGGAGACCCGGCCCAGGTCGTGACCTCGCGGGGACTCGCGGTCGTCTCGGACGACACCGCGTTGATCGCCGCGATCGATGAGGCGCTGGCTGCGCAGCCGGACGTGCTGGACAAGATCCGCGACGGCAAGGTCCAGGCCGCCGGAGCGGTGATCGGTGCGGTTATGAAGGCGATGCGAGGACAGGCGGATGCCGCGCGCGTCCGCGAGCTGATCCTCGAGCGCGCGTCTCAGTGACCGGATGTCGGCGGCTTCGCCGACAATGGATGCATGGGTCGCGGTGACGGCAGCGGCCGGCTTGTCTCACCGGAGGGTGCAGATGACACGGGGGCCGGTATCCTCCACGTCGACATGGATGCGTTCTACGCTTCCGTCGAGGTGCTGGATGACCCGACCCTGCGTGGTAAGCCGCTGATCATCGGAGCCCCCGAGAGTCGCTCGGTCGTCTCCAGCGCGTCCTACGAGGCGCGGCGCTTCGGCGTCCGTTCGGCGATGCCCGTCTCGCAGGCGCTCCGCCTCTGCCCTGCCGCGTTGGTGATCCCACCGCGATTCCCGCGTTACCTCGAGCTTTCGGCCCAGGTCATGGCGCTCTTCCACGAGATCACGCCGCTGGTCGAGCCCTTGTCGATCGACGAAGCCTTCCTGGATGTGCGCGGGGTGCGGCGACTGTGGGGGAGCCCGGGCGATGTCGCACGCCTCCTGCGTGCGCGGGTGCGCGACGAGGTCGGACTCCCCTGCTCGGTGGGGGCCGCGGCGACCAAGCACGTGGCGAAGATGGCGTCCACGCTGAGCAAACCCGACGGACTCCTCATCGTTCCCGACGCAGCGACGGCTCGTTTTCTGGCCGGTCGCAGGGTGAGTGAGCTGTGGGGCGTCGGACCCAAGGCGACTGATGCGCTGGCGACGCGTGGCATCCGCACGGTCGCCGACATCATCGACTCTCCTCCCGCGGTGATCGATCGCGTGCTCGGTGCCGCGCTCGGTGCACGGGTCCGCCAGCTGGCCCGCGGTGTGGATCCCCGCGAGGTGGAGACGACACGTGTCGAGAAGAGCGTCGGACACGAAGAGACCTTCGCCGACGATATCGATGACCCTGGTGTCCTGCGGGTGGAACTGCGCCGTCTCGCCGACCGGGTCGGGGCGCGTCTGAGGGAATCCGGATGGGAGGCCGGCACGGTGTCGATCAAGGTGCGCTTCGCCGATTTCAGCACCGTGACACGTGCGCAGTCCCTCCCGGAGACGACGGCGGTCGGGCAGCGGATCGGGGCAGCTGCCATCGACCTGTTCGACGCACTCGAGCGACGCGCCCCGATTCGGCTGCTCGGCGTCCGGGCCGAAAAGCTCCGACCCTCCGCGACCGCCGTGCCGACACTGTGGGACGATGACGACGACTGGCGGCGGGTCGAGGGTGTTCTCGATGGCGCTGCTGCGAAGTTCGGACGCGGAAGCATCACCCGTGCAACACTTCTCGACGGTCAGGTCAAGCATCGTGGCAAGACTGTGCAATGAAGGTGGTGCCGAGTAGCGTGGGGGCATGCCCAATATCGCACTCGACCTCGGCAAGCAGTCCGCGGACTTCGGCGTCACATCCGTCTACGGCGAGCAGCAGGACGTCGACGGTGTCCGGCTGGTCCCGGTCGCCCTGACCTGGACCGCCTTCGGGGGAGGATCCGACGAAGCCGGAAACGGCGGCGGTGGCGGCGGCGGGTACGCGATTCCGCTCGGTGCCTACATCCGCCGCGGCGACGACCTGCGGTTCGAGCCGAATGTCGTGTCGCTCCTGGCGGTCGCAATCCCCTTCGTCTGGGTGGCCGGTCGCGCGCTCAGCCGTGTCATCCGCGCGCTCAAGAAGTGAGTCCGACCCGGTCGGCCGGGCACTGAGGGCGGCGGTCGAGCTCGCGCGCGACGCCGTCCTCTCCGTCGCCGCAGCCAACCCGGTGATCCTGATCGACGGCCGCAGCGGCGCGGGAAAGACCTCACTCGCGCGAGAGCTCATCGGCGCCTGGCCGCTCCGCGGTCGGGTCCAATCGGTGGCGCTCGACGCGATCTATCCCGGCTGGGACGGACTGGCTGAGGGTGTGCGGACGGCACAGGAGGCGATACTCCGACCGCACGCGAGAGGTGTCATCGGCGTCTGGCAACGCTGGGACTGGGAGCGAGGGGAGTACGCCGAGGCGCACGCCGTCGATCCGTCTCTGCCGCTGATCGTCGAGGGCTCTGGGCTGCTGACGGCGGGCACCGCGCCGCTCGCCGACATCCGCATCTGGCTCGAATCCCCCGCTCGAGCGCGCCGAGACCGCGCCCTCACGCGCGACGGTGACACGTACCGGCCCCATTGGGACAGGTGGGCCCGGCAGGAAGAGCAACACCTGGTCGATGATCGGCCTGCTCAGCTGGCCACGCACCTGTTCGCGATCCCCTGAGCTTTCAGCGCTCGGCGGTCTTTGCGTCGTCGATGGCCCGGATCAGGCCTTCCAGGCGATACCCCAACCAGTCGTACACGCCGAATCTCGGATCGCCGTCATCGTGCTGATCTTCGTCGGTGATGCCGAGCCGGGAGGCGATGACGAGTCTCACTGCAGCGAGGGTTCGCATCCAGGCCTGCACGGTCTCGGGGTCCAGAACGAGATCGACCTCTTCCCAGCCCTCGGCTCCGGCCGTGGCGACGGATGCGAGTGTCGCCGCAGGAGACAGGCTGGCTCGCACGAGCTGGGCATCACGGTGGCGACGGCGAAGCAGGTCTCGTTCGGTGACGTCGCGGAACTCTCGTGCCGCCTCGGGGTCGTCGGTGTAGGCATCGGGGACGAGCCGCAGCACGGCAGGGTCGTCACCCGAGGGGTCGCCGACGAGCTCGGCGAACTGGTCGACCAGATCACCGAGGTGGGTCGCCTCCAGGCGCGTGATCTGCATGACGAGAGGGACGGTGTTCATGCGGGAGCCCTTCTCACGGTTGCCCACAGGCCGTAGTCGTGCATCGCCTGGGTGTGCAACTCCATCTGCTCCCTCGCGCCCTCCGCCACAACGGCATGACCGACGTGGTGGACGGCCAGCATGAGCCTCTCGGCAGTGGCGGCAGGGAAGCCGAAATACTCTCGGAAGACATGGGTGACGTAGCTCATCAGGTTGACCGGATCATTCCAGACCACCGTCTGCCACGGACCGATCGTCGTCTCCTCGATCATCCGATCGAGGTGCTCCTGAGTCTGCGTCATGGACGCCATCACGCCCACCCGAGCTCGTGCAGCTTGTCGTCGTCGATGCCGTAGAAATGGGCGATCTCATGGACGAGGGTGGTGTGCACCTCATGACGCAGAGCCTGCTCGTCGGTGCATGCCGCGAGATGGGGTTCGCGGTACAGCACGATGCGGTCGGGCAGTTCTCCCATGCCGTACCGATCACGCTCGGTCAACGCCCACCCCTCGTAGAGGCCGAACAGCTCCTGCGCGGGGTCCTCGGGCCGGTCCTCGACCACGAACACGACGTTGTCGAGGCCGTCGACCATGTCGTCGGGGAGGAGGTCGAGCTCTTCGATCACGAGACGCTCGAAAGCGTCCGCATCCATCTCGAGCATGACTCCACGATACGGGCCCAGAGGGCCTGCGAGATTGGGGTGGCTGACGGGACTTGAACCCGCGGCCCCCTGGACCACAACCAGGTGCTCTACCGACTGAGCTACAGCCACCGTGGTCCCGCATCGGCGGGACAACCCAACGATTCTCTCATACACCGGGGGAGAACGCGGACACCACGGATGCGGCCGCTGCGCGGGCTCCGTCGCTGGTGGGTCCGGGTTCGGGCACGAACACCGCCTGCCGGTAGTACGCCAACTCGGTGATGGACTCGCGGATGTCGGCGAGCGCGCGGTGGCCGCCGTTCTTCGCCGGCGCGTGGATGTAGGCGCGGGGATACCAGCGACGCGAGAGCTCTTTGATGCTGGAGACGTCGACGTTGCGGTAGTGCAGCCATCGATCGACGCGCGGCATGTACTTCGCCAGGAACATCCTGTCCGTTCCGATGGTGTTCCCGGCCAGCGGCGCTTTGCCCTCCTGGGGGGCGAAGCGCTGGATGTACTCCAACGCCTGGAACTCCGCGTCGGCAACCGTCACGCCGCCGGGGATCTCCTCCAGAAGGCCTGAGGTCTCATGCATGGTGCGCACGAAATCGCTCATGTTCTCCATCGCGGAGGCATCCGGCTTGATGACGACCTGGAATCCCGGGTCCAACGGTCGCAGCTCGAAGTCCGTGACCACGATCGCGATCTCGACCAGTTCGTCGACCGCGAGGTCGAGGCCGGTCATCTCGCAGTCGATCCATACGAGCCGGTCGTTCTCGGAAGCACCCACCATGGGCCCATCCTAATGACGGGCGCAGACGCCGCTCCGATTCGCGGAAAGTCGGTCCCCCAGGCACGATTCGAACGTGCGACCGGCGGATTAGAAGGCCGCTGCTCTATCCACTGAGCTACTGGGGGTCGCCAGACAAGGGTAGCGGCCGAGAACAGAGGGGCGGGAATCGCTCCCGACATCTGGCGGCGGACCGGGCAGTGGCGTAGCGTCGGAGCATCGGAAGGAGTTCGACGATGAGCACAACCGACACGCACTCGACCCTCTGGGTGGCATACGGGACGGGCGGGGTGGTGGGAAGCATCCGCAAGTCGCGTGACGGCTACACCGTGACGATGGCCGGTGCCGAAGAGACTGCCGGCACCTATCCGACCATGGATGTCGCGAAGAACGCCCTGCACGCCCGGATGCGGCCGGGGAGTGCCTGGCCGACCTTCGAGGAGCACTGAGTCTCGACGGCCTCGGGACGTCGTCGCGCGCGTCGACTGCTGTTCACGCGTCGCGCGTGAGGTCGACGGGGGTCACCGGCGCGCCATGATCAGCGGCCGCGGTCGGCGCCGCGGAACGGCTTTCGCGGGCGGTGTCGAACATCGGCAGCGTGATGTGGACCAGCGGTCCGATCGCCACGGCGAACACCACGGTGCCGACCCCCACCGTCCCCCCGAGCAGCCAGCCGATGAGCAGCACGCTGAGTTCGACGCCGCCCCGGCACGCCCAGATGGGCCAGCCGAAGCGTGCGTGCATGCCGGTCATGAGACCGTCGCGCGGGCCCGGCCCGAAGCGGGCGCCGATGTACAGGCCGCACCCGACCGCCACGACGAGGATGCCGCCGACGAGCAGGGCGGCCTGCGCCACGATGTGGTCCGGCGCGGGCGGGATGAGTCCGAGGGTGACCTGCATACTCGTGCCGACGAGCAGGATGTTGGCGATGGTCCCGACTCCCGGTCGTTGGCGCAGCGGGATCCACAGCAGAAGGACGCCGAGTCCGACGAGATTGGTCACCCACCCGATCCCGAGGCCGGACTGGCGGGAGAGCCCTTCGGCGAACACGGTCCACGGGTCGACGCCGAGACCCGCCTCGATAGTGAGCGCACATCCGGCGCCGTACAGGACGAGGCCGATGAGGAGCCGCAGCACGCGATTGATCACCCTGATATTTCAGCATCACATTGGACTGCAGCAGACAAGCCAATTCACCTAAAGTGGACGGATGGACTCTCGCATCTCCGCGCGCTCGCTCTCCCACGCCCTCGGGGGGTGGCGCACTCGAGAGCCCACCTATGAGGCGTTGGCCGACGGCATCCGACTCCTGTGCTTGGACAACCGACTGGCGCCGCGGACATCTCTGCCCGCTGAGCGGGAACTGGCGGGGGCGCTGGGCCTGAGCCGCAGCACGGTCGCCGCGGCCTACCGGAGCCTGCGCGACACCGGTCACATCCACAGCGTTCGCGGATCAGGGAGCATCACACTCCCCCTTCTCAGAAGGGACCCAGGCGTCACCTCCGGCGTCCACCGCGATGACATCGATCTCCAGCAGGCGAGTCCGGCCGCGTGGCCGGGGCTGGCCGGTCTCATCGCCGAGACGGTGGCCGACGCACCCGCGATCGTCGCCCGAACCGGCTACGACATCGTGGGACGGCACGAGCTCCGACTGCGGGTGGCCGAGCAGTATGCCGCGAGGGGCCTTGCGACCTCCCCGGATGAGATCCTCATCACCACCGGTGCGCAGAGTGCGATTCATCTTCTCGCCCGTGCACTGATCACCCGCGGCGACCGCGTGCTCGTCGAGACTCCCACCTATCCGCACGCGGCGGAGGCGCTCCGCCAGGCGGGCGCGCGGCTGACCGCGGTTCCGGTCACCGTCCGCGAGGGATGGGACATCGAACGCGCGGCGCAGGTCTCGCAACGGACGCTCCCCGTGGCGGCCTACGTGATGCCCGACTTCCACAATCCCACCGGTCGATCGATGAGTGCGGCAGAACGCGACGCCCTCGCCCGCGCAGCCGAGCGCGCGGGGACCACGCTGATCCTCGACGAGACCACGGCGGATCTCGACATCGACCGAGGGCCCCTCGCCCGCGGCTTCGACCGGATCGATCCGAGTCTGGTGATCCGCATCGGCTCGCTCGGGAAGACCGTCTGGGGCGGGCTCCGGGTCGGGTGGATTCGTGCGGCACCGGAGCTGATCCGCCGTCTCGTCGCGCTGCGCAGCGCACAGGATCTCGGAACGCCCGAGCTCGAGCAGGTCATCGCTGCGGCTGTCCTGGATCGTTTCGGCGATGTGGTCACCCAGCGCCGGCATATGTTGCGGGAGGGAAGGGACGTGATCATCGCCGCTCTCCGTGAGCGGTTGCCGCGCTTCACCGTTCCCCGCCCCCAGGGCGGGGTCTCCCTCTGGATCGAAATGGATGCCCCCCTCAGCGCGGCGCTGGTCATGGACGCGCGTCATCGCGGCCTGCTGCTCACGTCGGGACCTCGGTTCTCGGTCGACGGCGGCCACGATCGATACCTCCGGATGCCCTTCACCGCCGCTCCGGAAACGCTGCTCCGTGCGGCGGACATCCTCGTCGAATCGTGGTCGACCGTCTCGCGCGCCGCGCCCCCGACTCTGCTGCGCGAAGAAGCGATGGTCTGAGTCCGTCACCGGGAGTAGTGGAGGCACGACACCGCCTCGTCCAAGGTCCAGAAGCGCCCCAGTTCGAAGAAGCGCCGGATCCGAGTCGAGTAGCGGAGGGCGTGGTATTGCAGAACGTCCGCATCGCGGAAGGTCTGAACGTGCCCGACGATGCGTCCGCCACGGTCGACGACCCGCCACATCCGACCGCCTGCGTCGACGAGCCGCAGCCCGTGGTGCGACGTCGGTTCTGCCAGGGGCCCCGTACGGTCGGTGAGAGTGGTCATGGCTACCTCCTGTATCGAAGATAGTTACGGCATCCGACATCGCACTCCTCTCCTGCACAACCGCGTCCGTTCGGCGGTTCTCCACCGATCGACCGCGTGTTCAGCCCTGCCGACGTCATCGTGGTCACCATGGAGCCGTGCCGGTGTCCGCCGGGCACCCGGACACCGGCACAGCCGAACATCCACACGACGAAGGAGCATCATGACCGACACGATCACCCTCACCGGCAACATCGCCACGATCCCCGAGCACAAGAAGATCCTGGACGGGGTCGCGGTGACCTCGTTCCGGGTGGCGACCTCGAACCGGCGCCTGGACAGGGCGACAGGCCAGTGGGTGGACGGCGAGACCAGCTACTACACCGTCCAGTTGTTCCGGCAGCTGGCCGAACACGCCGTGCTCTCTCTCAGCCGCGGCGACCGCGTCATCGTGACCGGCCGGCTGAAGGTGCGCGAATGGGACAACGGAACGCGCAGGGGGACGACGGTCGAGCTCGAGGCCGATGCGATCGGGCATGACTTGAAATTCGGCACGTCGCGCTTCACCCGTTCCACGGCGTCGCGACCTGCGGGCGACGCTGCTCCGGCGGATGGATGGGCCGCCCCCGGGGTTTCGGCCGACGCGACCCCTTCGGTCTCGACCGATGGATGGGCGACGAGTGTCCCGGGTTCCGGCGAGGGCTCCGCCGAGGGCGACGCCGACGACACCGGTTCCGCCGCTCCGGTTCTGTCGGGCGCCGGGGAGACGCCCTTCTGAGATCGGGGCGCCAGGAGCCGGTGAAGCCACGACGTAGACTCGGCGCGTGCCTCTGCGGAAACCGGACCACCACGCCGGCCGTCGTCGTCTGCGCCGGAGACCTCGGCCTCAAGATCTCGCGCTCGGCGCCGCCGTCGCGCTGCTGCTGACAGCGTGCACCCCGACGCCGACTCCCGTTCCCACTCCGACTCCGACAGGTCCGGTCGCGGAAGCGACGCCGTCGGCCGAACCCACCCCGGCCGGCCCGGCCCTCCTCCCCGAGGGGTCGGCGGAGGACAATCTGCCGTACTTCTCCCAGATCATCCGATCGGTGTGGAACAGCGACGGCCGCGGCGCCGGCAGGGCGTACGTCGACGCGTTGGTGGGCGGCGGATTCGACAAGGGCGCGATGCAGGTCACCGCGGACACCTCCACCGTGGGCAACCCCGCCGAGAGCATCCAGGTGTCGGTCCGATGGGGAGAGCAGTGCCTGATCGGTCAGGTGGGTGAGGCGACCGGCGAGCCGGTCACGACCGTGCTCGGGGCCCTCCCGGACGGAGCGTGCCTTCTGGGGGAGACGCGCCCGATCGATTGGTGAGTCGCAGACCGACCCCCGGGGTCGAGTGATCGTGGGGCGGGAGGACCGACCGGCTAGGCTGGGACGCTGACGTCGGGACGCGAAGGGAAGCTGCGAACGGTATGGCTGAATACATCTACTCGATGGTCCGGGCACGCAAGGCGGTCGGCGACAAGCTGATCCTCGACGACGTCACGATGGCCTTCCTCCCGGGGGCGAAGATCGGAATGGTCGGCCCCAACGGCGCGGGGAAGTCCACGATCCTCAAGATCATGGCGGGTCTGGACACGCCTTCCAACGGTGAGGCCAAGCTCAGTCCCGGGTTCTCCGTCGGGATCCTCATGCAGGAGCCCGAGCTGGACGAGTCCAAGACCGTGCTGGAGAACATCCAGGACGGGATCGCGATCAAGGCCAAGCTCGACCGGTTCAACGAGATCTCCGCGCTGATGGCCGATCCCGACGCCGACTTCGACGCGCTTCTGGCCGAGATGGGCACGCTGCAGGAGGAGATCGATGCCGCCGATGCCTGGGACCTCGAGTCCCAGCTCGAGCAGGCGATGGACGCGCTGCGCACCCCGCCGGGAGAGGCGGCGATCGCGCCGCTGTCCGGGGGCGAGAAGCGTCGGGTCGCACTGACGAAGCTCCTGCTGCAGAAGCCCGACCTCCTGCTGTTGGACGAGCCCACCAACCACCTCGACGCCGAGAGTGTGCTCTGGCTGGAGCAGCACCTCCAGAAGTATCCCGGCGCCGTCATCGCCATCACGCACGATCGCTACTTCCTCGACAACGTGGCCGAGTGGATCGCCGAGGTCGACCGCGGCCGCCTCATCGGGTACGAGGGCAACTACTCGACGTACCTGGAGAAGAAGGGCGAGCGGCTGGAGGTGCAGGGCAAGAAGGATGCCAAGCTCGCCAAGCGCCTCAAGGAGGAGCTGGAGTGGGTCCGCTCCAACGCCAAGGGCCGGCAGGCGAAGTCCAAGGCCCGCCTCGCGCGCTACGAGGAGATGGCCGCCGAGGCCGATCGCACCCGGAAGCTCGACTTCGAGGAGATCCAGATCCCGCCGGGACCGCGTCTGGGCGGCATCGTGATCGAGGCGAAGAACCTGCAGAAGCGCTTCGGCGATCGCTCGCTCATCGACGGGCTGAGCTTCAGCCTCCCGCCCAACGGCATCGTCGGCGTCATCGGTCCCAACGGCGTCGGCAAGACGACCCTGTTCAAGACGATCGTCGGCTTGGAACCGCTCGACGGCGGATCGCTGAAGATCGGCGAGACGGTCAAGATCAGTTACGTCGATCAGTCCCGCGCCAACATCGATCCCGAGAAGACGCTGTGGGAAGTCGTCTCCGACGGTCTGGACATCATCACGGTGGGGAAGACCGAGATCCCCTCACGCGCGTACGTCTCGAAGTTCGGTTTCAAGGGGCCCGATCAGCAGAAGAAAGCCGGCGTGCTCTCCGGAGGCGAGCGGAACCGCCTGAACCTCGCGCTGACGCTGAAGGAGGGCGGCAACCTGCTCCTCCTCGACGAGCCGACCAACGACCTCGATGTCGAGACGCTTCAGTCGCTGGAGAACGCGCTGCTGGAGTTCCCCGGCTGCGCCGTGGTCATCACCCACGACCGGTGGTTCCTCGATCGGATCGCCACCCACATCCTGGCCTACGAGGGCACCGAGGAGCACCCGGACAAGTGGTACTGGTTCGAGGGCAACTTCGATGCCTACGAGCAGAACAAGATCGACCGGCTCGGTCCCGACGCCGCGACCCCGCACCGCTCGGCGTACCGCAAGCTCACCCGTGACTGATCCCGTCGTCGCCGCCGAGGCGACACCCCTCGGCCTCCGGCTGCACATACCGATCCCCCTGCGGTGGGGCGATCTCGACGCGTTCAACCACGTCAACAACACAGCGATGCTGAAGCTCCTGGAAGAGGCGCGCGTCCGAGCATTCTGGCTGCCCGATCCCGGCGAGACGGCTCCCGACACTGCGGTGCTGTCCTCCGGCATCTCCGCCGGTGTCCTCACGCTCATCGCTCGTCAGGAGATCGAGTACCTGGCGCCGGTGCCGTACCAGCGCCACCCCCTCGACGTGCAGATGTGGTTCGGGAGACTGGGCGGCTCGAGCATCGAGGTCTGCTACGAAGTGTGCAGCCCGCGAGAGACCGCCGCGCCCGACGGAACCCAGACCGTCTATGCGCGGGCGACGACGGTCGTGGTCAAGGTCGACGCCCGCTCCGGCGCCCCGATCCGGCTGAGCGCCGAGGAGCGGGCGGCGTGGGAGCCGTACGTCGGCCCGCCGCTCATCTACGCGCACCGACGATAGCCACGCCCCACGGCACGTCAGCCGTCCGTGTCCGGAACCCGAACCATGACCTCCTGAGCCACGCTTGCGACGAGCACGCCGTCGCGGGTGAAGATCCTGCCCTGCGCGAGGCCGCGGCCGCCGCGGGCGCTCGGCGATTCCTGCACGTACACCAGCCACTCGTCGACCCGTGCCGGACGATGCCACCACATCGCATGATCGAGGCTCGCCACCTTCAGACCCGGTGTCGCCCAGGCGACCCCGTGAGCTCGCAGGATCGATTCCTGAATGGTCAGGTCGCTGAGGTAGGCGAGGACGGCCCGGTGCAGGCCGGGTTCGTCCGGCAGGGCGCGGCGGGTGCGCAGCCACACCGCCTGCCGCGGGGCCCAATCGCCCTCGACCCGCATGTAGATCGACGACGGCACGTGGCGCACGTCGACGGGGCGATCGGTGAACAGCCGCTTGGACATCGGGTGGAGTCCGGTCAGCTGCTCCTCGATGTCGGGCAGATCCTCCGGAGCGGGAAGGTCGTCGGGGAAGGCTGTCTGATGCTCGAGCCCGGGATCGTCATCCTGAAAGGAGGCGATCGCAGAGAAGATCGGCACGCCGGACTGGAACGCCTGTGTGCGTCGCGTGGAGAAGGATCTGCCGTCGTGGATGCGATCCACCGAGAAGGTGATCCCCTGACCTGCGTCGCCGGGACGGAGGAAGTAGCCGTGCATCGAATGGACCGTCCGGCCCTCGGGGATGGTGCGCTCGGCGGCGACGAGCGACTGCGCGAGCACCTGACCGCCGTAGACGCGGCCGAGCGGCATCCGCTGTGACACCCCGGTGAAGATGTCTTCCGTGGTCCGGGCTGAGGAGTCCTCCAGATCGAGGACGGCCAGCATGGACGCGACCGGGTCGGCGTCGGTTCCACGGTGTTCCGCATCCGGGTGCGCCGGCTGGGCGGAGTGCGCGGGGTGGTCGGGCTCGCTCACGCGCCTGTTCCTCCTGTCCGGGCGCGGCGCCCGTTCGTTGGTAGTTTAGGTCGGATGTCCGAGCGCCTCCTTCTCGCCGATCGCGACGCTGTCGCCGATGCCCTCACCTTTGCCGGCCGCGCCGCCCGACTCGGCGACGGTGCCGTGCGGCTGCGCTCGTCTGCGGGGACCCTGACGATGTGGGCGGCTGTGCTGGCGCCGCGAGGACTGTTCGACAGCACGCCCACCATCCTCGGAATGCGTGCGATCCGCGCCGACCCCGAACTGGAGTGCGACTTCGTCGTGGACGCGGCGGCACTCGCTGTGGACGCCGCCGACGACCGGGCCCTCGCTCTGCCCGCGACGGCCCTCGCCCCCGCATGGGCGGGTATCTCGCCGCCACAGGGTGGGTGGGAGCCCGGCGGCGAGATCGCAGCATCCGATCTCGCCTCACGTGCGCAGTGGGGGATGGCGGCCGTGGCCAACAAGCTCCCGGCCGACGCCGGCGAGGACGTGGTGCGCGTGATCAGATCGGATGTCTGGGGAGCACCCGCGGAGGAGCTCGCCGATCTGCCGCTCGGCGTCGCCTTCGCCGCATTCGGGCTGGGCTTCATCGGCGGCGAGGAGACGGTACGCGTCTTCACCGCACCGTCGTGGACGCGGCTGAGTCTTCGGCGCGGGCATGTGCTGGTCCGACGCCCGCCCCGCGAGGGGCTCACGGCGGTCCGTGCGACCGGTCGCACGGACGCCTGAACGGTCAGCGTCGACCGCCTCCGCTCACACCGCTGCAGCGGCGCCCCGTCCCGCTGCGCGGCCGCTGAAGAGGCATCCGCCCAGGAACGTCCCCTCCAGCGCCCGGTATCCGTGGACACCGCCCCCACCGAAGCCGCTCGCCTCACCCGCGGCGAACAGCCCCGGCACAGCGGAGCCCGCCTCGCCCAGGGCACGGCCGTCCAGATCGGTCTCTATGCCGCCCAGGGTCTTCCTGGTGACGACGCCGAGACGCACAGCGATGAGCGGGCCCGCCTTGGGGTCCAGCAGTCGGTGCGGCGCGGCGGTGCGGATCAGCCGGTCACCGCGGAATGCACGCGCGGAACGCAGCATCGCGATCTGTGCATCCTTGGTGAAGGGGTTCTCCACCTCGCGGTCGCGGGCTTCCACCTCGCGTCGTACCTGCGCGCCGTCCAGCACGTCGCCGCCCGGAAGGGCCCGCATGCCGGCGATCAGATCGTCGAGGGTGTCGCGCACCACGACGTCCTCACCGTGGTCGAGGAACGCCTGCACGGGCCCGGCGGCCCCCTTTCCGAGACGGGAACGGATCAGCAGCGGCAGGTCTTTGCCGGTCAGGTCGGGATTCTGCTCGCTTCCCGACAGCGTGAACTCCTTCTCCACGATGCGGGAGGAGAGCACGAACCACGAGTGATCGAATCCGGTCCGGCGCAGGTGGGCGAGCGTCCCCAGGGTGTCGAAACCGGGGTACAGCGGTACGGGGAGGCGGGTTCCTCGGGCGTCCAGCCACAGCGATGAGGGGCCGGGCAGGATACGGATCCCGTGGCCGGGCCAGACCGGGTCGACGTTGTGCAGCCCTTCGACGTAGTGCCACATCCGATCGCCGTTGATCACGCGCGCTCCCGAGGCCGCCGCGGTCTGCATCATCGACCCGTCGACGTAGGCGGGGACCCCCGCGAGCATCCGCTCCGGCGGTGTGCCCAGTCGATCCGGCCACGCCCGGCGAACGAGCTCGTGGTTGCCGCCGATTCCTCCCGACGCGACGATGGTGGCCCCAGCCGTGATCTGGAAGTCGGCCACCACCTCGCGAGAACTCGGACGCCCGCGAGCGGCACCGGAGGGCGCGAGGATCTGGCCCTGGGCACCGCCGATCGCTCCGTCACGGGAGAGGAGCCCTGTGACCCGGTGGCGGGGCAGGATCGTCACGCGCCCCTCCGCCTCCGCGCGTTCGACGTCTCGGAGGAAGGGCGCCACGACGCCGGGGCCCGTCCCCCAGGTGATGTGAAATCGCGGGACGGAGTTGCCGGGTCCGGTCGCGCCGTAGCCTCCGCGTTCGGCCCAGCCGACGACCGGGAAGAACGACATTCCTTTGCCGCGCAACCACGCCCGCTTCTCGCCCGCGGCGAAGTCGAGGTAGGCCTCGGCCCACCGGCGGGGCCAGAGGTCCTCGGGTCTGTCGAAGCCGGCCGTGCCCCACCAGTCCTGCTCGGCGAGGGCCAGGGAATCCCGCACTCCCATCCGTCGCTGCTCGGGGGAGTCCACCAGGAAGAGGCCGCCGAAAGACCACCAGGCCTGACCGCCGAGGTTGCTGCGCGGCTCCTGATCGAGCAGAACCACGCGCTTTCCCGCGCTCACCGCCTCGGTGGTCGCGACAAGACCCGCCAGGCCCCACCCGATCACGAGGACATCGGCCTGCAGGACCTCCCTCGACGCCATCACGACCTCTTGGTCGGCTCGAAGGTGTTCACCATCGCGAAGGCCGCGCGGTGCAGGTAATCCCAGAGGGTCTCCTCCTGCAGGGGAGGCAGTCGTAGCTCGTCGACGGCGGTCCGCATATGGCGCAGCCACCGGTCCCGCGCGTCGGGATTGACGTGGAACGGGGCGTGGCGCATCCTCAGCCGCGGGTGGCCCCGCTGGAGACTGTAGGTCGCCGGGCCGCCCCAGTACTGCTCGAGGAACAGCGTCAGGCGATCCTTGGCCGGTCCGAGGTCCTCCTCGGGGTACATCGGGCGCAGGACCTCATCGGCGGCCACCTCCCGATAGAACACGTCCACGAGGCGGACGAAGGTGTCGTGGCCGCCCACCTCGTCGTAGAACGACCGTGGCGATGTCTCGGCGTCACTCACCGCTCGGGGCTCCTTCCGCAGGCGCCGCCGCGGCGCCAGCCTCCAATCTACGCGTCCGCGTCGGGCGAGGTGGTGCTCCCGGGGGGCGGTGTCGTGCCCGGCGGCGGGGTCTCGCGCGGCCGCCGGGGGCGAAGCTTCGGCCGCCAGACCGGTCGCTCGGTGGCGATGGGCACGGGGGTCGGCTTCGTCTTGGGCGGGTTCGCGCCGCGCACCCGGTGGGCGCCGTCATGGCCCTCGAGCCGCACCGAGGAGATGGTGGCGCTCAGCCCCAGGTCATCGGTCGCCCGCTTCACGCGGACACGCAGCTCCCGGGCGACATCGTCCTTCGAGTGGGCGCGGGTGCGGATCACCACCCGGAGCACCAGGGTCTCGCCGGTGACCGCCTCCAATCCCCAGACCTCGGGGCGGTCGACGATCCGGGAGCGCCACTTGGGATCCTTCGCCAGGCCCGCCGCGGCATCCTGCAGCGCGTGTTCGACCTCGTCGATGTCGGAGTCGACGGGTACCCCGACGTCGACGATGACCCGAGACCATCCCTGCGACAGGTTGCCGATGCGGGTGATCTCGCCGTTGCGGACGTACCAGAGCGTGCCGTTGACGTCACGGACGTGGGTGACCCGGACGCTGACGTATTCCACGATGCCCGTGGCGAGTCCCAGATCGACGACGTCGCCGATCCCCACCTGGTCCTCAGCGACGATGAAGATGCCGTTGAGAACGTCCTTCACGATGTTCTGGGCGCCGAAGCCGAGGCCGGCGCCGATGGCCGCGGTGAGGAGGGTGAGCGACCCGAGGATGTTCGGGTTGATCACCGAGACGATGAGCAGCAGTGCCACGACGATGATCGTGACCCCGACGATGTTCTGCAGGATCGAGCCGAGCGTGCGGGTGCGCTGGACGACGCGCACCTGTGCGACGGGGGAGCGCTCCAGAGCCTGGGTGTCGTCGACGCGGGCGCGGTTCTTCGCACCCGAGACGATGCGATCGACGACCCTGCGGATGACGGCGCGAAGGATGATGGCGATGAGCAGGGCGGCCACGACGATGATCGCGACCTGGAGCGCCCGCCACCCGACCTCTTGAAGGACGGGCAGGACGACATCCCAGGGTGCGGGGAGTGCGGGCGCTGCGGACGCGGAGACAGGGATGGCAGTCATCGGTCTCAGATCCTAACGACGCGGCCCCCAGGATCTCCTGAGGGCCGCGGATCGGAAGGGATGCTGCTTACTGCGCGTCGCGCTCCTGCACAGCCAGCGCCCGCTCGACGCCGGCGAGGTTCTCCTGCACGAGTCGGCGCAGGGCGGCCGGTGCGTCCGCATGGTCAGCGAGCCACGCGCGGGTGGCGTCGCGGAGCGCCGTGTTCGCCAGCGGGGAGGGATAGAGCCCCGCGATCAGGTACTCCGCGATCTTGTAGGTGCGCGACTCCCAGACCGGCAGCAGCATGTCGAAGTAGGGCTGCACGTAGTCGGCGAGCAGGTCGCGGCCGGCGGGGTTGACGAATCCGAGGGATGCGGATCGGACCACGGTGTTGGGAAGGTCGTCACGGTCGACCAGCGACGCCCACGCGGCGCGCTTGGCCTCGGGGAAGGGCAACGCGGCGCGGGCCTGGGCGGCGAACTCGCCGCCCTTGGCGGTGTTGTCCGCGGCCAGGGCGGTTTCGATGTCGCCGATCGAGGCGACCCCACCGGCGGCGAGGGAGACCAGCAGCTGCCACGAGAGGTCGGTGTCGATCTGCAGACCGTCGAGAACCATGTCCCCGTCTCGGAGGCTCTTCACCGCCGCCCACTGCTCGGGGGTGCAGGCCGCCGCCGCGAAGGCGGTGACGAACTGCAGCTGGCTGTCGCTGCCGGCCGTGGCGTTCTGCGCGAGAGCCCACAGGTGCCCGGCCACGCGACGACGGGTGTCATCCCGCTTCTCGGGGGCGACGTACGAGGTGGCGGCCAGGAGCAGCTGTGCCAGCGTCGTGCGCACCGTGGTCGATTCGGTCTCGGAGGCGATGTTGCGCAGCACGAGATCGACGTAATCGGTGGCCGATGCCTCGGCATCGCGCGTCTGGTCCCATGCGGCGCCCCACACCAGCGAACGCGCGAGAGGGTGGGCGATCCCCGCGAGGTGGTCGATGGCGGTCTGGAGGGAACGCTCGTCCAGGCGGATCTTGGCGTAAGCCAGGTCTCCGTCGTTGAGCAGCACCAGGTCGGGGCGCACCAGGCCCGCCAGTTCCGGCACCTCGGTGCGGTCGCCGTCGACGTCCAGCTCCACCCCGTGGGTGCGCACCAGGGCGCCGTCCTGGAGGGTGTAGAAGCCGACGCCGAGGCGGTGGGGGCGGATCGTGGGGTAGTCCGCCGGCGCCGTCTGGATGATCGCGAATCGCCGGATCGTCCCGTCGGGAGATTCGTCGATGACGGGGGAGAGGGTGTTCACCCCGGCGGTCTCGAGCCACTTCTTCGACCAGGTGGTCAGCTCGCGACCACTCGTCGCCTCGAGCTCGGTCAGCAGATCCGACAGCTCGGTGTTGGACCACTCGTGCTTCTTGAAGTAGGCCGCCACCCCGGCGAAGAAGGCCTCGATCCCGACCCAGGCAGCGAGCTGCTTGAGGACCGAGCCCCCCTTGGCGTATGTGATGCCGTCGAAGTTGACCTGGACGTCCTCGAGGTCGTTGATCTCGGCGACGACCGGGTGGGTGGACGGGAGCTGATCCTGGCGGTAGGCCCAGGTCTTCTCCATCGCGTTGAAGGTCGTCCACGCCTCGGTCCATTCGGTCGCCTCGGCGGTGGCGATGGTGGACGCCCACTCGGCGAACGACTCGTTCAGCCAGAGGTCGTTCCACCACTTCATCGTGACGAGATCGCCGAACCACATGTGGGCGAGCTCGTGCAGGATGGTGACCACGCGGCGCTCCCGGACGGCGTCGGTCACCTTGCTGCGGAACACGTAGGTCTCGGTGAAGGTCACCGCTCCCGCGTTCTCCATCGCGCCGGCGTTGAACTCCGGAACGAACAGCTGGTCGTACTTGGCGAACGGGTAGGGGTAGTCGAACTTCTCCTCGAAGTAGGCGAAGCCCTGGCGCGTCTTGTCGAAGACGTAGTCGGCGTCGAGGTGGTTCCACAGGCTCTTGCGAGCGTAGACACCGAGCGGGATGACCCGACCCGAGGCGCTGGTCAGCTCGGAGAAGGTCTTCTCGTAGGGCCCGGCGATGAGGGCGGTGATGTACGAGGAGATGCGGGGCGTCGGCTCGAAATCCCAGGTCGCCGTGCCGTTCCCGTGACGGGCCGGCTCGGGCGTGGGGGAGTTGGAGACGACCTCCCACGCCTCCGGAGCCGTCACGGTGAAGCGGAAGGTCGCTTTCAGGTCGGGCTGCTCGAAGACGGCGAACATGCGCCGGGAGTCGGGAACCTCGAACTGCGAGTAGAGGTAGACCTCGCCGTCGACGGGATCGACGAAGCGGTGAAGCCCCTCACCGGTGTTGGTGTAGGCGCAGTCAGCGTCGATGACCAGCTCGTTGTCCTCGGCCAGATCGTCCAGCGCGATGCGGGAATCGGCGAAGGCCGTGGCAGGGTCGATCGAACGGCCGTTCAGCGTGATCTCCCGGACGTCGCGGGCGATCAGGTCGATGAAGGTCGAGCTCCCCGGCTGCGCGCGGAATCGGACGACCGTCCGCGAACCGAAGATCTCCGCACCCCGCGTGAGGTCGAGATCGACCTGGTAGGAGTCGGTGTCGACGACGGCTCGACGCTCCTGGGCCTCGAGGCGGGTGAGGTTCTCTCCTGGCACGGCTGTTCTCCCGGGGTCGTGGGGGTAGACGGAGCGGCCCGGCCCTGTGGCACCGGCACCGCTGACAACTGCACCAGCCTACGCCCGGCGCCAGTGCCGTCGCGCGGTGCGAGGATGGCAGGGTGACCGATCTCGCCCCCCAGGACACCAGCTCCGACACCCCCACGGTTCTGTTCGCCTCCCCGGCCGCCGCCTCGGGAGCGCCGCACGTCGAGACACCCGTCGCCTACGACGCCGTGCTCCTCGCCGGCTTCGGCGGCCCGGAAGGTCAGGACGATGTCATCCCCTTCCTCCGCAACGTCACCCGCGGACGGGGGATCCCCGACGAGCGCCTCGAAGAGGTCGCGCACCACTACCGCCATTTCGGAGGCGTCAGCCCCATCAATGCGCAGAATCGAGCCTTGAAGGCCGCTCTCGAAACGGAGCTCGCCTCCCGCGGGATCGATCTGCCCGTGTACTGGGGCAACCGGAACTGGGCGCCCTACCTCGACGAGGCCGTCCGCCAGGCCGCCGACGCCGGACACACGACGCTCCTGGGACTTGCCACCAGCGCGTACAGCTCCTTCTCGAGCTGCCGGCAGTACCGCGAGGATTTCGCCCGTGCTCTGAACGAAACGGGTCTGGGTGACACCGTGACCATCGACAAGGTGCGTCAGTTCTTCGACCACCCCGGTTTCGTCCGGCCGTTCGTCGACGGAGTGCACGGCGCGATCTCGGGCCTGCTCGACGACGGAATCGACCCGTCGCGGATCCGCGTGCTGTTCTCCACGCACAGCATCCCCACCGCCGATGCCGAGCGTTCGGGCCCCCGAGACCGCGACTTCGGTCCGGGGGGTGCCTACGAAGCCCAGCACCTCGCGGTCGCCGAGGTGGTGATGGCCGACATCGCGGCGGAGATCCCGGCGGCAGCCGACGTACCGTGGCAGCTCGTCTACCAGTCCCGATCGGGCCCGCCGTCTCAGCCCTGGCTGGAACCGGACGTCGTCGACGTCATCGAAGGGCTTCCCGAGGTCGGAGCGCAGGCGGTGGTGATCGTTCCGCTCGGGTTCGTCAGCGACCACATGGAGGTCATGTGGGACCTCGACACCGAGGCGATGGAGGCTGCCGAACAGGCCGGTCTGCGTGCCGTGCGGACGCAGACCCCGGGGATCGACCCGGCCTACGTGCGTGGGCTCGTCGACCTCATCGAGGAAAGGCTGAAGGGCACTCCCGCAGCGGACCGGCCGCATCGCACCGATCTGGGGCCGTGGTTCGATGTGTGCCGACCGGGTTGCTGCGAGAACGTCCGGGCGGGCTTCAAGCCGGCGGCGTCGGGCATCGCTCCGTAAGCCGCCGGCGCCGCGAGGACCGGCGCCGTTCCGTCCGTTTCCGCCTCCCTAGGATGAAGGCCATGCGCATCCACATCGCCACCGATCACGCCGGTCTCGAGTTCTCCACGCAGCTGCAGCATCACCTCGCCGCGCAGGGGCATCAGGTCATCGATCACGGCCCGATCGAGTACGACGCGCTCGATGACTATCCGGCCTTCTGCATCCGGGCGGCGCAGGCCGTCGTGCGAGACCAGGCCGCGGGTCTGGAGTCGCTCGGCGTGGTGTTCGGAGGATCGGGCAACGGCGAGCAGATCGCCGCGAACAAGGTCGCGGGCATCCGCGCTGCGCTGGTGTGGAGCATCGCGACAGCAGAACTCGCGCGCGAGCACAACGACGCCAACGTGATCGCGATCGGTGCCCGCCAGCACACCTTCGACGAGGCGTCGGCGTTCATCGACCGCTTCATCGCGACGCCGTTCTCCCGTGAGGAGCGGCACGAACGCCGTATCGCGCAGATCGCCGCATTCGAGCGAGACGGGAGCCTCGCCCCCGATCCGCGAGCGACCGGAGCGGGGACGGGTGCCGCGCGGGCCGATGTCCTGGCCGACGAGACGAGCTCTTTCGATCCCGAGGCCGGCTGACACCGGTGCCCGAGGGCCATTCCGTCCACCGCATCGCCCGACAGATCGCGCAGAACTTCGTCGGGCGAACGGTTGCGGCATCCAGCCCTCAGGGACGCTTCGCCGAGGGCGCGTCACTCATCGACGGGCGCGAAGCGCGTGAATCCCGGGCGGTCGGAAAGCAGATGTTCGTCGCGTTCGACGGCGACCTCTGGTTGCGCGTGCACCTCGGTCTGTACGGCGCGTGGGACTTCGCCGGCGAGATCGTCTCCGATCCGACGATCGCCGCGTCGAACGGGCGGATGGGTCAGACCGATCAGCGCGGGACGCCGGAGGCGATCCTGGATGCGGCCGGGGAGAACTCTCTGACCTCGATCGGCGCACCTCGTCGCGCGCGCGGCCGCGTGCGGATGTCGGAGCAGACCACGGGTCTGCCAGGGGAGGCCGATTCCGAGGAGTGGCCGCCCCCGGTGCGCGGCCAGGTGCGGTTGCGATTGCTCACGGATCTCACCTGCGCGGATCTGCGCGGACCGACCGCGTGCGTGATCCAGACTCCCGATGAGGTGGAGGAGTCCCTGGCGAAGCTCGGGCCCGATCCGCTCGTCGACGACGCCCGCGAGGGGGAGGAACGGTTCGTCGCGCGTGTGCGGCGCACCGTGACGCCCATCGGACTGCTGCTGATGGATCAGAGCGTGGTCAGCGGAATCGGCAACGTCTATCGTGCGGAGCTGCTGTTCCGGGCGAGTCTCAACCCCCACACCCCGGGCCGCGAGGTCCCCGAGGAGACGGTGCGCGAGATCTGGCGCGACTGGTCGCGGCTCCTGGTCATCGGCGTCGAGACGGGCCAGATGATGACGCGCGACGGACTCACCGCGAAGGAGCGGCGCAGTGCGATGGCCCGCCGTGAGCACCGGCACTGGGTCTACGGGCGAGCGGGACTGCCGTGTCGAGTCTGCGGCACCTCCGTTGTGGTGGAGGAGGCGGCCTCGCGCAAGCTCTACTGGTGCCCGTCCTGTCAGGCGTGAACGGCATCGCCGCCCGGCGATCGGGCGCGACGAGGCGATCCGCGCGCTCGTCCTAGGCTGGGAGCATGCGTCAGAATCCGAGCTTCGCGATGACGGATGTCGCGGAGCTGCGCCGCCTGGTCGACCTCAACCCGTGGGCGACGATCGTGAGCGCCGGCGACGAAGGGCTGGTCGCCTCCCACTACGTCGTGCTGCTCGACGACGACCGCGACGACCTCACCATCGTCGGTCATGTGGGCAAGCCGGACGACCTCATCCACGGTCTGGGCACGCGCGAGCTGCTCGTCGTGATCCAGGGGCCGCACGGGTACGTCTCGCCAGGGTGGTACGGCGACACGCCCTCGGTTCCCACGTGGAACTTCTCCTCGGTCCACCTCACCGGTGTCCCCGAGATCCTCGATGCCGAACAGAACCTCCGGGTCCTCGACCGGCTCGTGGCCCGCTTCGAGGCCGGCATGCCCGCGCCCCGACTTCTGTGGGAGCGGCCCAACGACGCCGCCTTCGTCGAACGTCTGGAGCGCGGCACCGTCGGGTTCCGGCTGAACCCGACCCGCATCGTGGCGAAGCGCAAGCTCAGCCAGAACAAGCCGGCCGAGGTCGTCCGCGCCGTGATCGACGGCCTCGCTCACGAGGGCCCGCACCAGAATCCCGCCCTCGCCGCAGAGATGGAGCGCGCGCTGCAGGCGCGAGCCGACGCCGGAGGGATCGCGTGAACGTCGGCGAGCAGGTCGCCGTCATCCGAGGCGCCCGGGTCAGAGGTCCTGGCCGCGAGCTTCTGCCGGTCGCCGATGCTGACGACCGCGTCGATGTCTTCCTCTCGGACGGCGCGATCGTCGACATCGCACCGGCAGGCGTCATCCGTCCGACAGGGTCGGTGCTCGAGGCCGACGGACGCTTCCTCGTCCCGGGGCTCTGGGATCATCACGTGCACGTCACACAGTGGGCTCTCGCCTCGGAACGTGTCTCGGTCGTCGATGCGACCACCGCTGTGGAGGCCGCACGCCGCGTGGCGGCGTCGCCGGTCCTCGCCGACGGCCGACGGGTCGGGGTCGGCTTCCGCGACGCGCTGTGGGCGGACTCGCCGAGTGTGGCCCTGCTGGACGAGCACACCGGAGACATCCCCACCTACCTGATCAACGCCGACGTCCACAGCGTGTGGCTCAACTCCGCCGCGCTGCGCCGAGAGTCGTTGTCGGCCGACGACAGCGGCATCCTGCGGGAGGCGCCCGCGTTCGAGGTGTCGCGCCGGCTGAACGCCGTCCCCGCCGCGCACGCCGATGCCCTCGTCGCGGCGATGGCACGGCGCGCAGCCGGACGGGGTGTCGTGGGCCTGGTGGATCTCGACATGGCCTGGAACGAGGACGCGTGGGTCCGGCGCGTGGCGGGCGGGTTCGACACGATGCGGGTGTCGTTCGGCATCTACCCCGAGCACCTCGATCGCGCGATCGCCGCGGGCCTTCGCACGGGTGATCCCCTCCGCGGGGGATCGGATCTCGTCCACGTCGGACCACTCAAGGTCATCACCGACGGCTCGCTCGGGACTCGCACCGCCGCGTGCTCGCACCCGTACGCCGGCTCTCCCGACGACCGTGGCATGCTCACCGTCGCGCCGGCCGCGCTGGTCGAGATGATGACCCGGGCGACCGCGGCGGGCCTGTCGTGCGCCATCCATGCCATCGGGGATGTCGCCAACTCCCACGCCCTGGACGCCTTCGCGCTCAGCGGAGCGACCGGCACCGTCGAGCACGCGCAGCTCGTGGGCGCGTCGGACATCCCGCGATTCGCTCGGCTCGGCGTCGGCGCGAGCGTACAACCCGAGCACGCCGTCGACGACCGCGACCTCACCGACGAGATCTGGGCGGCGCAGACCGCCACTGCCTATCCGCTTCGCGCCCTCGCCGACGCCGGCGCCACTCTGCTGTTCGGGTCGGACGCCCCGGTCTCACCTCTGGATCCGTGGGCCGCGCTGGCTGCCGCAGTGCACCGCACCCGAGGGGGTCGCCCGGCATGGCGCCCCGAACAGGCCCTGGACCCGCAGACGGCGTTGGCGGCGTCGACGAGGGGTGGTTCGACCGATCCGGCGGCGATCCGCCCCGGCTCCCCGGGTGATCTGGTGCTGTGCGACGGCGACCCGCTGTCCGCGACCGACAGCGAGCTGCGCGAGATGACGGTGTCAGCGACGCTTCTCGCGGGTCGGCTGACGCATCTGGCCTGAGCGCACACGCGGGCGCACCGCCGGCCTCGACGAAGGGCCCCGATCCTCCGGAGAGGATTCGGGGCCCTGAGGCGTCACGTCGGCGAGGTCACTCGGCGAGGTGGGCGAAGAGGAACCAGCGGTCCTTCTCGAGCGTCTGCATGATGGCCAGCGCCACGTCCTGACTGGTGAGGTCGACCTCGTCGAGTCCCTCGATGGCGGTCTTGACATCGACGATCACGGCGTCCATGTCGGCGATCATGTCGCGGACGATCTCCTGCCACGGGGTGAACCCGGCGGGAACCGCGGTGGGCGCGACCTTCTGAGCGATGGTCGACGTGCGGGCGTCGATCGGGAGTCCGAGCGCGACGATCCGCTCCGCAGCGTCGTCGGCTGCCTGCCGGGCGTGGTCGACGATCTGATCGAGGAGTTCGTGGATGGCGATGAAATTCGCGCCCCGCACGTTCCAGTGCGCCTGCTTGCCGTTCACGGCCAGAGCCTGCAGTCCCAGCACGACCGGGGTGAGGAACTGCGCCGAGCCGGCGGCGACCGTGGGATCGGCGGCGGTGGCGGGGGTGGTCTGAATGTCGGTCATTCTGTCGGCTCCCTTCGAACCGCCACGCGGCGGTCCAGTGAACCCAACGCTAGTGCGCGCCCCCTATTCCGCAAGCAAGAGAAGGCTCCGCTAACCCGTCACACTGGCAGGTCGCTGAGCAAGACGGCTGCCGTCAGGGGTTAGCGTCTTACCGTGCCATCCGCTGATCCCGCCCTCGAGCCGCGCCTGCCCGGCGACGCCGAAGGGCGGCGCAGCCGTCGCGCACAGGGCTCACCCGAGCATGCCGAACCCGCGCGATTCCTTCCGCACGTGCAGGGCCTGCGCGCCATCGCCGTGCTGTGCGTGGTGCTCTACCACTTCTGGCCGGGGCGGTTCCCCGGCGGCTACATCGGCGTGGACATCTTCTTCGTCATCTCGGGATTCCTCATCACCTCGCACCTGATGCGGGAGCTCACCGCCACCGGCACCGTGCGTCTCGGCCAGTTCTGGGCCAGACGTGCACGCCGGTTGCTTCCCGCATCCCTGCTCGTGCTGCTCTTCTGCGCGCTGGTCGCGATGACCCCGTACCTCACCCCGACCTCCGCACTGCCGAACGAGGTGCGCGAGATCCTCGCGTCGACCTTCTATGTCGAGAACTGGTACCTCGCGATCACGTCCGCGGACTATCTCAACAACGGCGGCGACCCCACCACCGTCCAGCACTACTGGTCGCTCTCGCTCGAGGAGCAGTTCTACGTCATCTGGCCGCTGCTGATGCTCCTCGCCGCCTGGGCCGCGGTGAAATGGGCGCGCGGCGCGGTGCGCCGGAGCGTCATCGCGGTGCTGGCGGTCGTCTCGGCGGCATCCTTCGTCTTCTGCGTCGTCTTCACCATCACCGATCCCGCGCCGGCCTACTTCGTGACCTTCGGTCGGATGTGGCAGTTCGGCGTCGGTGCCCTCATCGCGCTCGTGCCGATGCTGCGGCTGCGCTCCGCGGGTGCGAGCTTCGTGGCGGGCTGGGCCGGGATCGCCGCGCTCCTCTGGGCGACCTTCGCCTACGACGGGCAGACCCCGTTCCCCGGGTACGCCGCCCTCGTGCCGACGCTCGGCGCGGGCCTGATCATCGCGGCATCGAACACCGAGCGCTGGTGGTACCCGACCCGCGTGCTGTCCGTCCGGCCCGCGCAGTTCATCGGGGGGATCTCCTACTCGCTGTACCTCTGGCACTGGCCGCTGATCATCATCGCGCCGTCGGTGCCGTTCTGGGGACTGACGATCTACCATCGCGTCGCCCTGCTCGCCCTCTGCTTCCTGCTCGCCTGGCTGACGAAGACCTTCGTCGAGGATCCCTTCCGCAGCTGGAAGGTGCTGACCTCTCGTCCGCCGCGGGTCACCCTGTGGGCGTCGCTGGTGGCGATGCTCCTGGTGGCGAGCACCGCGGGCGCCGCCTGGGCGGTGAACGCCCCCGCGTACAACGCCGGTGTGCGGGCCCTCGCGGAGCTGCGCGAGAATCCGCCGGAATGCTTCGGCGCGGCATCGGTTCTCGATCCGGCCTGCGATGACGCCGCGACCCCCGACACGATCCTGCCCGCGCCGGGCTTCGCGGGCGCGGACCGACCATCCGACGATCAATGCTTCGTGCAGCTGAACGACTCCCGCCCGGTGTCGTGCGAGTTCGGCTCCGACGCCGCCGACGCCCCGCGCGTGGCACTCATCGGCGACAGTCACGCCTTCCAGCTCCTGCCCACCTTCGAGCGGATGGCGCAGCGCAACGGCTGGCACCTGACGACGTTCTTCAAGGGGGCGTGCCCCTGGAACACCACACCCCTCTCGACGCCGGGCGCCTTCGGCGCGGCGTGCACCGACTGGCGGGAGGGCGTCGCCTCGGCCCTCGCCGACCGGGAGATCGATGTCGTCTTCACCTCCGCCCTCGCCACGACGCCGTACGCCTCGGAGGGGTTCGACTCGTCCCGCGACGCCGCGGTCGCGGGCTACCGCGAGGCGTGGAGCGAGATGATCGATCGCGGCACACCGGTGGTGACGGTGGTGGACAACCCGGTGTGGGAGACCGATCCGAACAAGTGCCTGCGCACGCGTGACGCCGCCGAGTGCGACGGGCCGCGCGCCGACGTGCTCGTGGCGGACGATCCGCTCCGCGAGGCGGCGGAGGGGATGGCGGGGGTGACCCTGCTGGACTTCACCGATGTCTTCTGCGATGACGAGGTGTGTCGCCCGGTGATCGGCGGAGCCAACGTCTACCGCGACCAGGACCACCTGACGGTCACCTTCGCCGACAGCCTCGAACCCTGGTACGAAGCGGCCATCCGCGACGCCCTCGCCTCTCGGTGATCGCGGGCGGTGGGACGTCTAGGCTCCCTGGCATGAGCATCGACCCCACGGCATCCGTCCTCTCCCTCGGCGACCGGCGCCCGTCGCTCCCCGATTCGGCTTTCATCGCCGCGGGCGCGCGGGTGATCGGCGATGTGACGCTGGGGGAGGGTGCCAGCGTCTGGTACAACGCCGTTGTGCGCGGGGACAGTGCCCCCATCACCATCGGCCCGGGCAGCAATCTGCAGGACAACGTCTCGGTGCACGTCGATGCCGACCACCCGGTCGTGCTGGGTGCGAACGTGTCGGTCGGTCATAATGCGGTCGTGCACGGATGCTCGATCGGCGACGGCTCGCTCATCGGGATGGGAAGCGTGGTGCTCTCGGGCGCGGAGATCGGGGGAGAATGCCTCGTCGCGGCCGGGGCCGTCGTGCTGCAGGGCACGGTCGTGCCGCCCGGGTCGCTCGTGGCGGGCGTACCCGCCCAGGTGCGCAGGCCCCTCAGCGAGGACGAGCGCGACGCCATCCGGCGGAACGCGGCGATCTACCTGCAGCACCTGGAGACACACCGGGCTGCCGAATCGATCGGGGAGAGCGGCCCGTGAGGGCCATGGAGGGGATGACGGGAATCGAACCCGCACCATCAGTTTGGAAGACTGAGGCTCTACCATTGAGCTACATCCCCGCGGCGGAAACATCCGCGGTCCGTCCAGTCTAAGGGACGCGCGAGGTGCCGCCTGTCGATCAGGCTTCCGGGAGTGTCGGCTAGACTGCAACAGGCCCGATCGGCGCACGCGTGCGTGCGCACCCGCCCGGGGCGTAGCTCAGCTTGGTAGAGCGCCCGCTTTGGGAGCGGGAGGCCGCAGGTTCAAATCCTGTCGCCCCGACCATCGGCCCCCCATCACGAAGACCTACGCCCACGCGTCCGCGTGCGGTGGCAGACGAGGAGAGACACAAGGCATGGTCACCACCACCGTCGAGAAGCTGAGCCCGACTCGCGTGAAGCTCCGTATCGCGGTCAGCCCGGAAGAGCTGAAGCCCAGCATCACCCACGCCTACGAGCACATCGCCCAGGACGTGCAGATCCCCGGCTTCCGCAAGGGGAAGGTGCCCGCACCCATCATCGACCAGCGCGTCGGTCGTACCGCGGTGCTCGAGCACGCCGTCAGCGAAGGGCTCGACACGTTCTATCGCGAGGCTGTCACGGCCAGCGAGATCCGGGTCATGGGCCGCCCGAGCGCCGACGTCGTGGAGTGGCCCGACGCCAAGGACTTCAGCGGCGACCTGCTGGTCGACGTCGAGGTCGACGTCCGGCCCGAGTTCGACCTTCCCGACTTCGAGGGCACGACCATCGAGGTCGACGCCGTCGAGGTCGACGAGTCGGCGGTGGACGCCGAACTCGACAAACTGCGCTCGCGCTTCGGCACCCTGGTGACCGTCGACCGTCCGGCCGCCACGGGTGACTTCGTCGAGCTCGACCTCGTCGCCACGATCGACGGCAACGAGGTCGATCGTGCAGACGGCGTGTCGTACGAGGTCGGTTCGGGCGAGCTGCTCGAAGGCATCGATGAGGCCGTGGACTCGCTGACCGCAGGCGAGGAGACGACCTTCCGCTCCACGCTGATCGGCGGCGACAATGCCGGCCAGGAGGCCGAGGTCGCCGTCACCGTCAAGGCGGTCAAGGAGCGCGAGCTTCCCGAGGCCGATGACGACTTCGCACAGATGGCGTCGGAGTTCGACACGATCGCCGAACTGCGCGACAGCCTTCGCGAGCGTGCCGGCGAGCAGTCGGTCTTCACCCAGGGGTCTGCGGCCCGCGACAAGCTCATCGAGACGCTCCTGGCCGGCGCCGAGATCCCCGTGCCGCAGCAGCTCATCGAGGACGAGGTGCACAACCACCTCGAGGGCGAGGGCCGCCTCGAGGACGACGTCCACCGTGCCGAGGTCACCGAGGCCAGCGAGAAGCAGTTCCGCACCCAGATGCTGCTGGACGCCGTCGTGGAGAAGTACGAGGTGCAGGTCTCGCAGGACGAGCTCACCCAGTACCTCATCCAGTCCTCGGCGCAGTACGGCATGTCCCCGCAGGACTTCATCAATGCACTGCAGCAGGGCAACCAGCTCCCGGCCATGGTCGGCGAGGTCGCCCGCAACAAGGCCCTCGCGGTCGCACTCGGCAAGGTCACCGTCGTCGACACCAACGGCAAGACGGTCGACCTGACCGGCTTCGTCGCGCTCGAGGACGAGGAGACCGCCGAGGACGAGGTTGTCGAGGAGGCCGAGGAGATCGCGGACGCCGCCGCCGAGGCCGATGAGGTCGTCGCCGCCGAGGAGGCCGAGGCCGCCAAGAAGCCCGCTCGCAAGAGCCGCGCGAAGAAGGCGGACGCCGCCGAGTAAGCGCACACGCCGACAGGAGCGAGGGACGGATGCCGCGGCATCCGTCCCTCGCTCTTCTGTCCGACGGCGCCGGCTCGACGCAGGCGCGACGCGCTCGATCTGCCGACGGCGAACACGGGCGGGGCGCGATTCACGCGCCGGTAGATTCGAGGACACGACCACGGAAACAGGAGTACACATGGCCGAACCACTTGTCGCGACGAGCGTCTTCGACAGGCTGCTCAAGGACCGCATCATCTGGCTGGGGTCGGAGGTGCGTGACGAGAACGCCAACGAGATCTGCGCCAAGATCCTGCTTCTCGCCGCGGAGGACTCCGAGAAGGACATCTACCTCTACATCAACTCACCCGGCGGCTCGATCACGGCCGGGATGGCGATCTACGACACCATGCAGTTCGTGCCGAACGACATCGTCACCGTCGGCATCGGGATGGCCGCCTCGATGGGGCAGCTGCTGCTCACGGCGGGCACGAAGGGCAAGCGCTACATCACGCCCAATGCCCGTGTTCTGCTCCACCAGCCGCACGGCGGGTTCGGCGGCACCGCGAGCGACATCCAGACGCAGGCGCAGCTCATCCTCGACATGAAGAAGCGCCTCGCCGAGATCACGGCCAAGCAGACGGGCAAGACCGTCGAGCAGATCAATGCCGACGGAGACCGGGATCGATGGTTCGGCGCTGAAGAGGCGCTCGAGTACGGCTTCGTCGACCACATCCGCGAGTCCGCCACCGACGTCATCGGCGGCGGCGGAACCGCCACCGACAGCTGAGCTCGACGGCGAAAGAGAGAGAAGTAGGAATGCAGACCCCCACCTTCGGAGGCGCCCCGTCGGCGCCGCAGGGCCTTCAGATGCCCGGCAGCCGCTACGTTCTGCCCCAGTTCGAGGAGCGCACGGCGTACGGCTACAAGCGACAGGACCCGTACAACAAGCTCTTCGAGGATCGAGTGATCTTCCTCGGCGTCCAGGTCGACGACGCGTCCGCCGATGACGTCATGGCCCAGCTCCTCGTGCTGGAGAGTCAGGATCCCGACCGTGACATCGTGATGTACATCAACTCGCCCGGCGGCTCGTTCACGGCCATGACCGCCATCTACGACACGATGCAGTACGTCTCGCCGCAGATCCAGACCGTCGTGCTGGGCCAGGCGGCCTCTGCCGCGGCCGTCCTGCTCGCAGCGGGTGCACCGGGCAAGCGTCTGGCCCTGCCCAACGCCCGCATCCTGATCCACCAGCCCGCGATGGGCGAGGCCGGCCACGGCCAGGCGTCGGACATCGAGATCCAGGCGGCGGAGATCATGCGGATGCGCACCTGGCTCGAGCAGACCCTCGCAGCGCACTCGAACAAGACCATCGACGAGGTGAACAAGGACATCGACCGCGACAAGATCCTCTCGGCCGAGGATGCGGTGGCGTACGGCCTCGTGGATCAGGTCCTGACCACCCGCAAGCGGACGGCCGGCACGCCGGCGCTGACCCGCTGACGCGCTGACGAACCCGACGATGACGCCCCCGCGCTCCGGCGACGGGGGCGTCATCGCGTTCACGCCGACTCAATCCCCGCGCATGTCCCCGGCAGAGGTTAGGCTCGACGGTGACGACGGGGGAGGCATCCCCGGGGCGACGAAGAGGAGCCGCAATGGCACGCATCGGTGAAAGCGCCGACCTGTTCAAGTGCTCTTTCTGCGGAAAGAGCCAGAAGCAGGTGCAACAGCTGATCGCCGGCCCCGGTGTGTACATCTGCGACGAGTGCGTCGAGCTGTGCAACGAGATCATCGAAGAGCGGATGGCCGAGTCCTCGACCGGTGTCGTCTCCGAGTTCGACCTCCCCAAGCCGCGGGAGATCTTCTCCTTCCTCGAGGAGTACGTCGTCGGTCAGGAAGATGCCAAGCGCGCGCTGTCGGTCGCGGTGTACAACCACTACAAGCGCGTGCGCGCCCAGGGCACTCTTCAGCCCGCCGAGCAACGCGCTGACGAGGTCGAGATCGCCAAGAGCAACATCCTTCTGCTCGGTCCGACCGGCTGCGGGAAGACCTACCTCGCCCAGACCCTGGCCAAGCGCCTCAACGTGCCCTTCGCGGTGGCCGACGCCACGGCACTCACCGAGGCCGGTTACGTCGGCGAAGACGTCGAGAACATCCTGCTGAAGCTCCTGCAGGCGGCCGACTTCGACACCAAGCGGGCAGAGACCGGCATCATCTACATCGACGAGGTCGACAAGATCGCCCGCAAGGCGGAGAACCCCTCGATCACTCGCGACGTCTCCGGCGAGGGAGTGCAGCAGGCGCTGCTGAAGATCCTCGAGGGCACCGTGGCCTCCGTACCTCCGCAGGGGGGCCGCAAGCACCCCCACCAGGAGTTCATCCAGATCGACACGACGAACGTGCTCTTCATCGTCGCCGGGGCATTCGCCGGTCTCGAGGACATCATCTCCTCCCGGGTCGGCAAGCACGGTGTCGGGTTCGGGGCGCCGCTGCACAGCAAGGGCCAGGATCTGAACCTGTTCAGCGAGGTTCGACCCGAAGACCTTCACAAGTTCGGACTGATCCCCGAGTTCATCGGCCGCCTCCCCGTCGTGGCGTCGGTCAACCCGCTCGATCAGGCGGCGCTGATGGAGATCCTCACCGAGCCGAAGAACGCCCTCGTCAAGCAGTATCAGCGCATGTTCGAGCTGGACGGAGTGTCGTTGGAGTTCGACACCGAGGCCCTCGAGGCGATCGCCGACCTCGCGGTCGAGCGGAAGACCGGTGCCCGCGGGCTCCGCGCCATTCTCGAAGACGTCCTCGGACCGATCATGTTCGAGATCCCGTCGAGCGAAGATGTCGACAAGGTCATCGTGACGCGGGCCGCCGTCGAGGACCGTGCCGCGCCGACGTTCGTCCTCCGGGAGAAGCGGAAGAGCGCCTGACCCGCCGCGTGCGATGAGTCTTCCCGCCCCGTCGCTGGCCGACTTCAGCGGTGTCCTCAGTCTCCGACGTGGAGATGCGGTACTCGGTGAGTGGGCAGGGGGACTCGCCGACCGCACCTCGCAGACGCCGAACACCGTCGCCACCCGATTCGGGCTGGCAAGCGGCACGAAGATGTTCACCGCGGCCACCGTCCTGGCGTTGGTCGACGATGGTTCGCTGTCCCGGGAGACGCGGGCACGCGACATCCTCGGAGGCGACCTCCCGCTGGTCGGGCCCGACGTCACGGTCGATCACCTCTTGACCCACACGTCCGGGATAGGCGACTACCTCGACGAAGAGGTCGACGCCCTGGCGCCGCTCCCGATTCCCGTCCAGCAGCTGGACTCGACGCCGGCCTACCTTCCCCTCCTCGACGGGCACCCCGCCAAGTTCCCCGCGGGGGAGCGGTTCTCCTACTGCAACAGCGGCTACGTCCTGCTTGCCGTCCTCGCCGAACGCGTCTCCGGCAGCTCGTTCGCCGAGCTCGTCGAGACTCGTGTCTTCCAGGCTGCGGGCATGACGGACTCAGGGTTCCCTCGGTCCGATCACCTGCCGCCGGGCACGGCGACCGGGTACCGAGACGACGGACGGACGAACGTGTTCGCGCTCCCCGTCGTGGGATCGGGAGACGGTGGCGCGTTTTCCACGGTCGCCGACCTCCACCGCTTCTGGGAGGCGCTTTTCGCCGGACGCATCCTGAGCCGGGCGGGTGTGGATCTTCTCATCACGCCGACGACCGCCGACACCGGCGACGGGCTCGGCTACGGTCGTGGCCTGTGGATCGACGGCGAGGATCTCGTCATGGCCGGAGGCGACCACGGCGTCACGGCGGTGAGCAGACGCCACGTCGCATCCGGCACCACGGTCACCGGCCTCGCGAATGTCGCCGTCCGCACCTTCGCGCGCACCCGTGACCTCATGGACCAGGTGCTCGGACGGCCGGCGGCCGCCGCGGGCTGAGGCGGTATCGGCGGGCTGACCCCGCGGACACCGCCCCCAGCTCACACGTGCGCTGAACTCACGCGGCGAGGCCGCGTCGGCGCAGCAGCGGAGCGATTTCGGCATCCCGGCCCCGGAAGTCGCGGTACGCCTCGAGCGGATCCTTCGACCCACCGACTCCGAGCAGCCGCTGACGGAACCGATCCCCGTTCTGTCGGGTGAGCCCCCCGTTCTCGCGAAACCATTCGACCGCGTCGGCGTCGAGCACCTCGCTCCAGATGTAGGAGTAGTACCCGGCGCTGTAGCCGCCGGAGAACACGTGGGCGAAATAGGCGGAGGAGTAGCGGGTCGGCACGGCGGGGTTGTCGAGCCCGATCTCGGCCAGGGCGCGGGCTTCGAAGGTCGCGACATCGAGGCCCGCCGCCGCGTCTTCGGCTCCGAGGCGATGCCAGGCCTGATCGATCCAGGACGCGGCCAGGTACTCGCTGGTGGAGAAGCCCTGATTGAACGCCTCTGATGCGTGCAGTCTCTCGACGACGTCTGCGGGCAGCGGCTCGTCGGTGTCGACGTGACGGGCGTACGAGCTGAGGATCTCGGGCCAGTAGATCCACATCTCGTTGACCTGGCTCGGGAACTCCACGAAGTCGCGGAAGACGTTCGTGCCTCCGAAGGACGGGTAGGTCACCCTTGCGAAAAGGCCGTGCAGAGCGTGGCCGAACTCGTGGAAGAGCGTGGTGACCTCGTCGAGGGTGAGGAGAGTCGGCTGCCCAGGGGAGGGCTGGGGGACGTTGAGATTGTTCACCACCACGGCCGCCGTGCCTCGCAGGCGCGACTGCACCACGATCGAGTTCATCCACGCGCCGCCTCGCTTGGTGTCGCGGGTGTAGAGATCGAGGATGTAGAGCCCGACGGGGGTGCCGTCGGCATCGTGGACCTCGAACACCCGCGCCTCGGGGTGGTAGGCGGGCAGGTCGGGTCGCTCGGTGAAACTCACGCCGTAGAGGTCGGTGGCGGCCCGGAACACGCCGTCCTGCAGAACCCGCTCGGCCTCGAACCAGGGTCGAAGCGCCGCCCGGTCGAGGTCGTATTCCGCTTCGCGCACGCGTTCGGTGTAGAACGCCCAATCATGCGCGGCCAGCGGGAACGATTCGCCGGACGCGTCGATGATCTTCTGGAGGGCGTCCTGCTCCTGTCGAGCGTTGCGGGCGGCCGGTCCGGCCAACCGGAACAGCAGCTCGCGCACGGCCTCGGGAGACCCGGCGGTCTCGTCCGCTGTGACGTACGCTGCGTGGGAGTCGTACCCGAGGAGCTGGGCGCGCTCAGCGCGCAGGCGCACGATCTCGCGCAGCACCTCCCGATTGTCGTTGGCATTTCCGCGGGAGCCTCGTGCCTGCGACGCGGCCATGATGCGACGCCGACTCTCGCGATCGGTCAGGCTCGAGAGGTAGGGGTGGCCCGTGAACAGGGTGAGGGTCACGACGTACTTCCCCTCCATACCCCGGTCCGCAGCGGCCCGAGCGGCCGCGGAGAGTTCCCCCTCCGTGAGGCCGGCGAGCTCCGACTCGTCGTCGAACACCACCGCGAGGTCGTTCGTGTCAGCCAGCAGGTTCTTCTCGAAGGTCGTCGTGAGAGTCGACAGTCGCTGATTGAGCTGGGTCAGTCGCTCCTTCGCGTCGTCTCCCAGCGCCGCACCTGCGTGGGTCATCTCGCGATAGCGCCGTTCGACCAGATACAGGTCTTCGGGTGTCAGGTCTTCGTTCTGACGGCCGTCGTAAACGTGGCGCACGCGGGCATAGAGGGCGGGGTCGAGCTGGATGGCGTCCTGATGCGCCGCCATGAGGGGAGCGAGCTCCTCCTCGACCGCCTGAATGTCTTCGGTGGCGTCGGCGGAAGAGACGGTGTAGAACGTGCGGGCGATGTCGCCGAGAAGATGACCCGACTCCTCCAGTGCGACGACGGTGTTCGCGAATGTCGCCTCGGAGGGATCCGCAGCGATGCGCGCGACCTCGTCTCGATGCGCTGCGAACGCGGCGCGGAACGCCGGGAGGTAGTCGGCCGCCGCGATCCGGCGATACTCCGGCAATCCGTAGGGCAGGGACGAGGACGTGAGCAGCGGGTTGTCGTCGGTCATCCCTTCACTCTAGGTGAGGGGGAGCGGGGTCCAACCGAGTGTTTGCAAACTAATGCTTGCAAAGCAGTCTTTGCAAAGATACTCTTGCAACATGAGCACTCCGGACGAGCATGAATCGGATGCGGCCGAGCGGGTCGAATCCCGCCACGCGAACGATCGGGTTTTGGACCCGCAGGCCCTTCGCGCTCTGGCGCACCCGCTCCGGGTGAGGATCTACGACATCTTGAGTCAGTACGGTCCGCAGACGGCCAGTTCGCTCGCAGAGCGATTGGGGGAGTCGACGGGCTCGACGAGCTATCACCTGCGCGCGCTGGCGAAGCAGGATCTCATCCGCGAGCGCCCCGGTCAGGGGACGGGCCGAGAACGCTGGTGGGAGCGTCCGGTCGGGGGAGTGACGATGAGTGCCGCGGGCGCGGCGAAGACGCCGGCTGCGCGAGCGGTCACTCAGCTGGTCACCGGCGAGTTCTTCCGTCTGCGTCAGCAGGCCCTCCTGGACTTCCACGACCACGCGATCGGGCTGGAGGAGGACGAGTGGAAGGACGCGAGCCTCATCTCGACAGCGACCGCGCGTCTGACTCCCGTTCAGAGCGCGGAGCTCACCCACCGCATCATGGCGATCATCGACGAGACCGTCGACCGCTACCGCAACCAGGAGGGCGAGGACGTGCGACCCGTCACGATCCGCGCCGACGTCTTTCCGCTTCCCGACATCGGAGGTGTCTCATGACCACTCTCACCACCCCAGTAACCGCGACCACGGGTATCGAACGCCTGATCCTGGTCGCTGCCGATGCCGCCCGGGGCGCGGTGGCGCGCCGTGTCGAACGTCGTACCGGTCCGGTCGGTCGAAGAAGCGCCGCCGTGCTCGCCACCTTCGTCGAGCGCCGTCATCGGGCGGTCGCGCGCGGCGTGATCGGCCTCTTCCCGGGCTGAAACGGTGACCGATACGACGTCCGAGATCATTCCCGACCTCGGACCGATCCCCCCGCGGCGCTCGCCCCTCGGCCGAGACTTCGGCCGACTGTGGACCGCGGCGGCCTTCAGTAACCTGGCCGATGGACTGGGCCGCACAGCGGTTCCGCTCATCGCGACGACACTGACGACCGATCCGCTCGCGATCGCCGCCGTCGGCGCCCTGGCGTTCCTGCCCTGGCTGGTGTTCGGCCTCCCGGCGGGGATGCTGGTGGACCGCTTCGACCGGCGGATCATCATGGCAGGCGCGAACATCCTCCGCGGAGGTGCCGCGGTCGCTCTGGCGATCCTCACCGTCACCGATGAGCTGACCATCTGGGCGCTGTTCGCGGGAGTGCTGGTGTTCGGACTGGGGGAGACCCTGTTCGACAACGCCACGAACGCGGTCGTCCCCGCGCTCGTGGCGCCCAACGGCCTGGATCGCGCGAACGGCAGGATCCAGGCCGCGCAGATCACGATCGACAGCTTCCTGGCGCAACCGGTGGCGGGCCTGCTCTTCGCCGTCTCCTTGGCTCTGCCGCTCTGGCTCGGCGCCGTCGGCTACCTGGTGCCGATCGTCCTCGCCCTGCTGCTGCCCGCCGCCGCCGCGCGACCTCGCCGAGACCAGGACAGCACCCGACCGGCCTCGCCGATCTCCACGCGCACGGCCCTGGCCTACCTGTGGCGGCATCGCTACCTCCGCGCCCTGGTGATCTTCACCTCCGTGGTGGGTTCGGCCTTCTCCTTCGCACAGGCGGCGACCATCCTGTATTTCCTCGACACCCAGGGCGTGCCTCCGGCGGCGATCGGCTTCGTGACCGCCGGCATCGGAATCGGCGCTCTGGCGGGTTCCCTCGTCGCGCCACTGCTGGTGGACCGGTTCGGCCGCGGCGCGGTGATGCTCGGCGCCAACCTGCTCGCCGCGGTGAGCCTGGCGCTCGTCGCGGTGGCCCCCGGGGTCGTTCTCGCGGTGGTGTTCTACGCTCTCATGGCCTTCGCCGTGTCCACCTGGAACGTTCCGTGGGGCGCCCTCCGACAGCTGATCGTGCCCGGCGACGTCTTCGGACGCGTCCTCGGCGTCATCCGCAGCCTCACATGGGGACTGTTCCCGATCGCGACCCTCGCCGGCGGACTCGCCGCTCGCGTCGACCTGCGGTTGCCCTACATCATCGCCGCGGGAGTGACACTGGCCGCGACCGCGGTGGCGACCCGTCTCATCCTCGCAGCCAGTCGGCAGACCGGCCCTCTCCCGCTGACCACGTCGTCAGGCCCGAAGGCGACTCAGCCGAACTCGTCCTCGTCGTCATGACGCACTACCGCGGTCCCGTCCGCGTCGAGCTCGACGATCACGCCGTTGTCGAGTTCGGCGATCGGCCGGCCCTCCAGCCACGTCAGCGTCCACCGCGGGCGCGGACCGGCTGAGCCGAAAGCGGCGTCGACGGAACGGACGGCCGCGGCGACCGCGGGCGGCACCGACGCCGGCGGTTCGTCCCCCGACGTCCATCGCGTTCCCAGCTGCATGTCAGGCCTCCTCGGCGAAGCGGATGTCGGTGACGACCGTCTCGGCACCGTCGGTGTAGCGGATCTGGGCGACCCGACCGACCGCCTTCAGGTCGTCCTCGGCGAGGCGGAGGTGCTCGACGATCTCCGGCGGCGCCTGGATCGTCAGCTCGGCCACGGGCGTCTTCTGCGAGACCTTCGCTTCGGTCTTGGCGCGACGGATGCCGATGAGGGCGCTTCCCACCGCCGTCAGCACACGCGGATCGCCGTCGACCGCCTGCGATCGCGGCCACTCGGCCACGTGGACCGAACCGTCGTTGAACCACGACCATGCCTCCTCCGTGGCGAAGGAGAGCACCGGCGCGAAGAGTCGCAGCAGGGCGCTCAGTGCCTGGCGCAGGGCCAGCGCCGCAGACCCACCACCCTCGGTCGACCGGTCGTACGCACGTTCCTTGACCAACTCCAGATAGTCGTCGCAGAACGTCCAGAAGAACGACTCGGTGAGCTCCAGGGCCCGCGCGTGGTCGTACGCCTCCCACGCCGCCGTCGCCTCGTCGACCACCCGGTCGAGGGTCGCCAGCATGCTGGCGTCGAGGGGGTGGGTGATCTCGGCAGCCTCGGGCACGGGGAACGAGAGCACGAACTTCGCCGCGTTCAGGATCTTGATCGCCAGTCGCCTGCCGATCTTGATCTGCGTGGGGTTCTGCGGGTCGAACGCGGCATCCGTTCCCAGCCGGCTGGATGCCGCCCAGTAGCGGACCGCGTCGGAACCGTGCTGGGCGAGGATGTCGGCGGGAGTGACGACGTTGCCCTTGGACTTGGACATCTTCTTGCGGTCCGGGTCGACGATGAAGCCGGAGATCGCCGCCGTCCGCCAGGGCGACCGACCGTCTTCCAAGGCGCTGCGAAGCATGGTGGAGAACAGCCAGGTGCGGATGATGTCCTGACCCTGCGGGCGCAGGTCGAACGGCGTGACGAGATCCCACAGCTCGGGGTCCCGCTCCCAGCCGCCCGCAAGCTGAGGGGTGAGGGAGGAGGTGGCCCAGGTGTCGAAGATGTCCTGCTCGCCCTCGAAGCCGCCGGGTACGCCGCGCTGGTCGGCGGAGAATCCCCCGGGGACGTCGATCGTGGGGTCCACCGGCAGCTGGGCGACTCCGGGAACGATGACCCGGTCGTAGTCGCGGTTGCCGTCGGCATCGAGCCCGTACCAGACCGGGATCGGAACGCCGAAGAATCGCTGACGTGAGACGAGCCAGTCTCCTGTCAGCCCGTTGGTCCAGTTCTCGTACCGCACGCGCATGAAGTCGGGGTGCCAGCTCAGCTCCCGTCCGAGCGAGATCAGCCGGTCTCGAAGCGCCGCGTCGCGGGCGCCGTTGCGGATGTACCACTGGCGCGTCGAGACGATCTCGAGCGGGCGGTCGCCCTTCTCGTAGAACTTCACCGGGTGCGTGAACGGCCGCGGTTCGCCGATGAGCTCACCGGAGTCCTGAAGGAGCTCGACGATGCGCTTCTTGGCGCTGAAGACGGTCTTCCCGGCGAGCTCGGCGTACGCCGAGACACCGGCGTCCGACGTGATCGCATCGGGCGCGTCGGCGATCACCCGGCCGTCCTGACCGAGGATCGTGCGGTTGGGGAGGTCGAGCTCGCGCCACCAGATGATGTCGGTCACATCGCCGAACGTGCAGATCATCGCGATACCCGACCCCTTGTCGGGCTGGGCGAGCGGGTGCGCGAGCACCGGCACCTCGACGTCGAACAGGGGTGTCCGCACGGTCGTGCCGAAGACGTCGCGGTAGCGCTCGTCGTCGGGGTGCGCCACGAGCGCGACGCAGGCGGGGAGGAGCTCGGGGCGGGTGGTCTCGATGTGGATGTCGCCGCTGCCGTCTGTGCGGTGGAAGGCGACCCGGTGGTAGGCCGCCGGCTGCTCCCGATCCTCGAGCTCGGCCTGCGCGATCGCCGAGCGGAAGTCGATGTCCCACAGGGTCGGGGCGAGGGCCTGGTAGGCCTCACCGCGCTCGATGTTGCGGAGGAACGCGAGCTGACTGGTGCGCATCGTCTCGTCGGAGATCGTGCGGTAGGTCTGCGTCCAGTCGACGCTCAGGCCGAGGTTCCGCCACAGGGCCTCGAAGTGCTTCTCATCTTCGACGGTGAGCTTCTCGCAGAGCTCGATGAAGTTGCGCCGGCTGATCGGGATCTGATCGGCGGCCCGAGAGGACTTGTTGTCGCCGCCCTCGTACGGCGGCGAGAAGTCGGGGTCGTAGGCCAGACTCGGATCGCAGCGCACCCCGTAGTAGTTCTGCACCCGTCGCTCCGTGGGGAGGCCGTTGTCGTCCCACCCCATCGGGTAGAAGACGACCTTGCCGCGCATCCGCTCGAAGCGGACCTTCACATCGGTGTGGGTGTAGCTGAAGACGTGGCCGATGTGCAGACTCCCCGAGGCGGTCGGAGGAGGGGTGTCGACGCTGTAGATGCCCTCGCGCCCCACCTCGGCGGCGCGGAGCCGGTCGAAGGCGTACGTGCCCGCCGCGGTCCACCGTTCGTCCCAGATCTGCTCCAGCCCCTCGAGTGCGGGCTTGTCGGGAATGGTGGCCATGGTGTCTCCTCGGCGCTATGTGCGGCACTGTGTGAGCGTGCCTGAGTGTGGGTCCGCCCGATTCTATCGGGCCCACCCCCCGCCTCCCGGCGACGCTAGGGCGCGGACGAGGCGAGCTCGGGAGTCGTCTCGCTCTCGACCGCGGGTCGACGGGCGGTCGCCGTTCCGGCCGCCACCGCCGCGGCGAGGGTGATGGCCGACATGACCGCGAGGACGACACCGGGGTGCCACCAGGCGTTCCCTGTCGCCAAGCCGACCTCGAAGGTGATGGAGGGGATGAAGCCGCTGACCGTCGCGGCGAGGGCGTACGCGAACGACAGCGCCGAGTAGCGGAACCGATCGGGGAACAGATCGTTCATGAGGCCGCCCAGGGCCGCCCACGACATGGTCGGAAGGATGCCGCCGATGATCATCGTCGCCACGAGGATCGGGAACGTCGAGAACTGCAGGAGGAAGTACATCGGGAAAGTGATGAGCAGGGTGCCGAGCGCTCCGGCGGCGACGACGCGCGCCGATCCGACGCGGGCGGCCCACACGCCGAAGAGCGGGATGGTGACCAGCTGAAGCAGCCCGCCCACGGTGGTCGCAACGAGGAGGTCCTGGTAGCTGAATCCCAGCTGGGACGTGCCGTAACTGATCGTGTACGTGTTCATGAGGGAGTAGGACCCGATGCCGAGGAGCGCGGCGCCGATGGCGATCACCAGAGCCCCCGGGCGCTGCCGCAGCATCGACAGCACCGGCGTGCGGTCGCGGCGGCCTTCGGCGACGAGGCCTTCGAAGACCGGGGTCTCGGAGATCGACCAGCGCAGGTACAGCGACACGAGCAGCAGCGGCAGGGCGAGGAGGAAGGGGATGCGCCAGCCCCACGCCGCGAGCTCTTCTGCGGGAAGGACGAAGGTGAGCACGATGAACACCGTCGCCGAGAGGATGGAGCCCACGGGTGAGCCCAGCTGCGGGATCGCGGCGTAGAAGGCGCGCTTGACCGGCGAGGAGTGTTCGGTGGCGATGAGGATCGACCCGCCCCACTCGCCGCCGAGCGAGAGTCCCTGTGCGATCCGGAGCGTGACCAGCAGCACCGCTCCGAGCCATCCGGCCTGGGCGTATGTGGGCAGGAGCCCGATGAGCCCGGTCGCGACGCCCATGATGCCGACGGTCCACAGCAGCGTCGTGCGTCGCCCGAGGCGGTCGCCGAGGTAGCCGAAGATCAGCGCGCCGACCGGGCGGACGACGAAGGCCACCGCGATGGTCAGGAACGACAGCGCGGTGCCGCCGACCGGGCCGAGGGGCTCGAAGAAGAGGGGTCCGACGAAGAACGCCGAGAAGTAGGCGAAGAGGTAGAAGTCGAACGACTCGAGCGAGGTCCCGACCATCGACGCCCACGCGACGCGGCGGGTGGGAGAGCGGTCGAGGGCGGGAGAGGACCCGGAGGGAACGGAAGACCGAGGTGAGACGGAAGGCACGGGGGACGATTCTGGCACGAGTCCAGAAACCCGGCGGATCGTCCGGGCATTCCCCGCCGCGTGCATCGGGCGGGAACGATATGATCGATGCACACGCACCGATCCGGCCATCACCGGGGAGCACTCGGAAGAACATCCCCACCGGGACCAGTAGAACCGAGCGGGTCAGGCCCGTCACAGCCGCTGTGAGAGGGGCGGGGAGACCCGCAAGCAGGGTGGTACCGCGGCTCGCGACGAGTCGTCCCGGCGTCCGGCACGACCGACGACTGCGAGACGACATGACCTATCCGAAGCCCTCTTCCTCCGGCGCCTCCTTCGGCCCTGCGGCGGTCGTTCCGAGCCCGCGATTCCCCGACATCGAGAACGAGGTGCTCGCGTTCTGGGGCCAGGACGACACCTTCCGGGCCTCCATCGCCCGCCGCGACGGAGCCGAGGAATGGGTGTTCTACGACGGCCCGCCGTTCGCCAACGGTCTGCCGCACTACGGTCACCTCCTGACCGGATACGCCAAAGACCTCTTCCCGCGCTTCCAGACCATGCGAGGCAAGAAGGTCGACCGCGTCTTCGGCTGGGACACCCACGGCCTGCCTGCGGAACTCGAGGCGATGAAGCAGCTCGGCATCACCGAGAAGACCGACATCGAGGCGATGGGCATCGATGTCTTCAACGACCGCGCCCGCGAATCGGTGCTCGCCTACACGCGGGAGTGGCAGGACTACGTCACCCGGCAGGCCCGGTGGGTGGACTTCGAACGCGGATACAAGACCCTCGACACGACCTATATGGAGTCGGTGCTGTGGGCCTTCCACACGCTCCACCACAAGGGACTGGCGTACGAGGGCTACCGGGTGCTCCCGTACTGCTGGCGCGACGAGACACCGCTGTCGAGCCACGAGCTGCGGATGGACGACGACGTCTACCAGATGCGACAGGATCCCTCCGTCACGGTGACCTTCCCCCTCGTCGGGGCGAAGGCCGAAGCACTCGGACTGACGGCCGTCCGCGCCCTGGCCTGGACCACGACGCCGTGGACTCTGCCGACGAACCTCGCATTGGCGGTGGGCCCGGAGATCCGCTACGTGGTTCTTCCGGCGGGGCCGAAGGGCGCCGCCGACGTGCACACCTCTCCTGACGGCACGCCCGACGACGCGATCGAATCGAGCGCCCACCGCTACCTCCTCGCCGAGGATCTGCTCGCCGGATACGCCAAGGATCTGGGATACGAGTCGGCCGATGAGGCCCGCGCCGCGATCGATGCGCGGGTCACGGGAGCGGAGCTCGAGGGAGTGGCCTACGACCGACTCTTCGACTACTACGCCGATGCGGAGACCTGGGGGACCCACAACGCCTGGCAGATCCTCGTCGACGACTACGTCACGACCAGCGACGGCACCGGCATCGTGCACCAAGCCCCTGCGTACGGTGAGGATGACCAGCGGGTCGCCGATGCCGTCGGCATCCCCACGATCCTGTCCCTCGACGAAGGCGGTCGCTTCCTGCCGCACGTGACGGATGTCGCCGGGCAGCTGTGGATGGAGGCCAACCGTCCGCTCATCCGCCTCCTGCGCGACGCGGGACGGCTCCTCCGCGAGGCGAGCTACGAGCACTCGTATCCCCACTGCTGGCGATGCCGGAACCCTCTGATCTACAAGGCCGTGTCGAGCTGGTTCGTGCGCGTGACCGCGATCAAGGAGCAGCTGCTCGACGGGAACGAGCAGATCACGTGGGTTCCCGACAACGTCAAGCACGGTCAGTTCGGCAAGTGGCTCGAGGGCGCGCGCGACTGGTCGATCAGCCGCAACCGGTTCTGGGGTTCGCCCATCCCGGTATGGAAGAGCGACGACCCCGACCACCCGCGCGTCGACGTGTACGGGTCGCTCGCCGACCTCGAGCGCGACTTCGGTCGGCTGCCGCGCAACCCCGAGGGGGAGGTCGACCTCCACCGGCCGTACATCGACGAACTGACCCGTCCGAACCCGGATGATCCCACCGGGCGCAGCACCATGCGTCGTATCGAGGACGTTCTGGACGTCTGGTTCGACTCCGGTTCCATGCCATTCGCGCAGGTGCACTATCCGTTCGAGAACCAGGAGTGGTTCGACGCCCACGCGCCGGCCGACTTCATCGTGGAGTACATCGGGCAGACCCGCGGCTGGTTCTACGTCATGCACGTGCTCTCCTCGGCACTGTTCGGTCGACCGGCTTTCAAGGCCGTCTCGGCGCACGGGATCGTCCTCGGCAACGACGGCCAGAAGATGTCGAAGTCGCTGCGCAACTACCCCGACGTGCGCGAGGTCTTCGACCGGGACGGGTCCGACGCGATGCGCTGGTTCCTGATGGCGAGCCCGGTGCTGCGCGGTGGGAACCTCGTCGTGACCGAGGAGGGGATCCGAGCCGGAGTGCGCGAGTTCCTCCTGCCGCTGTGGAACGCCTGGTACTTCTTCGCCACCTACGCCAACGCCTCGGACGGCTACGAGGCGAGCTGGCGCACCGATTCGCAGGACGTGCTCGACCGCTACATCCTCGCACGCACCGGCGACCTCGTCCGCGGGGTGACCGCCGACCTGGAAGGCTTGGATTCGACCTCCGCGGCGGCGAAGCTGCGCGACTTCGCCGAGGTGCTCACCAACTGGTACATCCGGCGCTCACGCGACCGTTTCTGGGCAGGGGTGTCGGCGGACGATCCGCGCACGACCGAGGCGTTCGACACGCTGTACACGGTGCTCGAGACTCTCACCCGGGTTGCGGCGCCGCTCATCCCGCTGATCGCCGAGCGAGTGTGGCAGGGTCTCACCGGGGGGCGGAGCGTGCACCTCGAGGACTGGCCGGACGTCGATGCGTTCCCCGCCGCCGACGACATCCGGGATGCCATGGACGCCGTCCGGGAGGTCTCGTCGGTGGCCAACGCCCTCCGCAAGAAGCACGGACTGCGGGTGCGTCTGCCGCTGCCGAGCCTGACGGTCGTCACGCGCGACGCGGCGGGCCTGCATCGGTTCGAGGGCATCGTGCGCGACGAGCTGAACGTGAAGTCGGTGGCCACGGCGGAGCTGGACGACTCCGTGGCCGAGCGCTACGGCATCAGCAAGCGACTCACCGTGAACGCGCGGGCCGCCGGGCCGCGCCTGGGCAAGCAGGTGCAGCACGTCATCGCCGGGGCCAAGGCCGGCGTCTGGGAGGAGCGAGACGGCGTCGTGGTCGTCGACGGCATCGCTCTCGAGCCCGGCGAATACGACCTGGCACTGGAGGCGGGGGGAGCAGCCGAGGGCACCGCGATCGCGCTGCTGACCGGCGGCGGCTTCGTGCTGCTGGACACCGCCACGACACCCGAGCTGGAGGCCGAGGGCCTGGCACGCGACGTCATCCGTGCGGTGCAGGACACGCGCAAGGCGGCCGGGTTCGAGGTCAGCGACCGCATCGAACTCTGGCTGAGCTTCGACGAGGCCGACGACCGCGTCGCCGTCGAATCGGCCTTCGACACCGCGGGGGTGGCGACGGAGACCCTCGCGATCGCGCACGGCCTGTACGGTCCACGCGGCTCGAGGCCCGCGGATTCCGCGCCTGAGCACACCGCGCGATTCGACGCGGGAACCTTCGCCAATCGCGGCGCCTTCGAGGTCGCCGTGTCACGCCGGGAGGCATGATGGGCCACCGCGAACGCGCTGACCGGGTGTATGACGCCCTCCTGGCCAGACAGGGGGAGCGGTGGGTCCAGCCGCGGGTCGAGCGCACGAGACGCGTGCTCGAGCTGCTGGACGATCCGCAGCGCACCTATCGCGTGATCCACGTCACCGGCACCAACGGCAAGACCTCCACCAGCCGGATCATCGAGAGTCTCGTGCGTGCGCACGGTCTGCGCACCGGGCTGTTCACCAGTCCGCACCTGACGCGATTCACCGAACGGATCATGATCGACGGTGAACCCGTCGCCGACGCCGCGGTGGCCGACGCCTGGGACGAGATCGCGCCGATCGTGGACCTCGTCGACGCCGAGCTCGAGTCGGCGGGCGACGCGGCGCTGACATTCTTCGAGCTGCTGACGGTACTCGCCTTCGTCGCCTTCGCCGACGCGCCGATCGATGTGCTGGTGCTCGAGGTCGGGATGGGCGGGTCGTGGGATGCCACGAACACCGCCGACGGCGACGTCGCCGTCTTCGCTCCCATCGACCTCGATCATGCTGACCGCCTCGGCGAGACCATCGCTGAGATCGCGGCGGTGAAGTCGGGCATCATCAAGCCGGGCGCCGCCGCGGTCTCCGCGCGACAGCAACCATCGGCCGCGAGCGTGCTGCGGGAGGCCGCCGCACGGCAGAATGCGACGCTCGCCGTCGAGCAGGAGGACTTCGCGCTGGAAGACTCCCGGCTCGCGGTCGGCGGACAGCTGGTGACCATCCGGGGGCTGCGCGCCCGGTACGCCGACGTCTATCTGCGGCTGTACGGCGCGCATCAGGCCGAGAACGCCACTCTGGCGGTCGCCGCGGTCGAGTCGCTCCTCGCGCCCGGAGACCGCGGGCTCGATCCCGACGTCGTCGCCGAGGGGCTGGGGTCGGCGACGTCACCGGGCCGGGTGCAGGTGATCGGCGCGGACCCCACCGTCGTCGTCGACGCGGCCCACAACCCGCACGGCGCCCGCGCGCTGGTCGCCGCCCTCGCAGCATCCTTCGACTTCGATGAATGGGGTGTGGTGCTCGGCGTTCTCGACGACAAGGATGCCGCGGGCATCCTCGAGGCCCTCACGACGGTGGAGGGACCGGTGTTCGCCACCGTCCCCGACTCCGAACGCGCCCGCGACGCCGACGGGCTCGCCGACCTCGTCGAAGCCGCCGGGCGACGTGTCACCGTTCACCGCGATTTGCAGGACGCCGCCGACGCCGCCAGGGAGTGGGCCGCGTCAGCCCCGCGCCGTGCGGTCGTCGTCACCGGCTCCGTCGTCCTCGCCGGCGAGGCGATCCTCCTCGCCGAGGACGAGGATTGGCGCGGCGGGTGGCGGGCATGACCGCGGCCGCCGCCGGCCCCTCGGACCGTCCTCGTCGTCCCCGCCGGCAGCGGGGCGCCGAGGAGGCGCTCGGGTCGATCGTGCTCGGGTTCGAGTCGCTGATCGCCTTCCTGGGCGGGCTGGTCGTGTACGGACTGCGGGCCCTCCCCGAGCCGATCCCGGCATGGTGGGGGATCGTCGCGGGCACGGTCGTCGCGCTCCTCATGGTCGTCACCGCGGGACTGCTGCGACATCGGTGGGCGATCATCGTCGGCTGGGCGCTGCAGGTCGTCGTCGCGCTCGGGGCCATCCTCGTGCCGGCGCTGCTGTTCGTCGCGCTCATTTTCGGTGGGATGTGGGGGTATGCCACCATCAAGGGTGCCTCCCTCGATGCGCGCAATGCGCGACGGGCGGCCGAACTCGGGAACGAAACGGAGACTGACTGACATGGCTACGCAAGAGACCCTCGTCCTGGTGAAACCCGATGGCGTCGCGCGCGGCCTGACGGGGACGATCCTCGCCCGCATCGAGGCGAAGGGCTACGCCCTGGTCGACATCCGTCTGGTGGAGCCCGACCGCGAGCGCCTCGAAGCGCACTACGCCGAGCACGAGGGCAAGCCGTTCTACGAACCGCTTCTGGAGTTCATGATGTCGGGTCCGTCGGTCGCGATCCGCGTGGCCGGAAACCGCGTCATCGAGGGCTTCCGCTCCCTGGCCGGGGCGACCGATCCGACAGGTGCCGCGCCCGGGACCATCCGTGGCGATTTCGGACGCGACTGGGGACTGAAGGTTCAGCAGAACCTCGTGCACGGCTCGGACAGCCCCGAGTCCGCCGCGCGTGAACTGTCCATCTGGTTCTGATCAGAAGAGCGAGCCGAGGACGTCCAGTCGCACCTGGGCGAGGATCGCCACCACCGCGTAGCTGAGGACCGCCAGAAGAGGAATCCAGCCCATGAGTCGGTCGGCTGCACGACGCATCGCCTTCGGAGCCGGAAGGATGCCGGTTCGCATCACGTGCAGGGTGACGGCATAGAACGACGGGATCGCCACGACCCACGTCACCATGCACCACGGGCACAGAGTGCCGAGCACGAAGATGCTCTGGGCGATCAGCCACACCACGAAAGCGAACGCCAGGGTCATCCCGAGCTCGAACAGAAGCCAGAACCAACGGGCGAAGCGAGCGCCCGAGAGGATCGCCGCCCCCACGACGACCGGCGCGATCCACCCCGCGAGACCCAGGATCGGGTTGGGGAATCCGAACACCGCACCCTGGGCGGATTCGAGATTCTTGCCGCACTGCACCAGCGGACTGAAATCGCAGGAGGCGCTGGATCCCGGGTTCTCGAGCAGATGGAACCGCTCCATCGTCAGGGAGAAAGCCGCCCACCACCCGATGACGCCGGCGACGATGAGCCAGATCGCCAGAGCACGGGGCTGGGAACGCGAAGACGCAGCGGGCATTGCTCGATTCTGACACCGGCAGCCTGAGTGCGTGCCGCAGGTGCCGCGAGCCGTTCGTCGAATCCCTAAGGCGAGGCACCCGTGCCCGATCTGCGCCGTGTGCGATAATAAGCGTTGATGCGTGGCGGCCGCGCCGCCTCACCGCATCGCGAAGACTTCGGGCGATGACCGCCCGCGCAGCCCGAGCCTCGGGCCGGCTGCAGACCGCAGTGAGTTCGCGGCACCGCAGGTGCGGCGCCGCCAGAGATTTCGCCGGACGACGCGCGGTGTCGCCCCGCAAGGAGTAAGCCAGTGATGGCCGATGAGAACGAACAGCATGTCGAACCTTCCACAGAGGGCCCTACCGCCCCGACGCCGGATGCGGCCGAGGACGAGACCGCGGCCCTGATCGAGTCGATCGCGGTCTACGAGGACGGCGCACCGGCACCCGAGACCGACTCCGCCGAGAGGGCGCCCCAGAGCGATGCACCGGTCGAGCCGTCGCCGACGGAGTCCACCGATGCGGCGTCCGTCGATGAGCAGGCCGCCGAGCCCGGCAACGGCGAGGATGTCCCCGCAGCCGAGGAGACCGTCGAGTCGTCGTCCTCTGCCCCTCAGGGCGAGGAGACACCCCAGGGGCCGCCCACCGCCGTGAGTCTCGGACTCCTGCCGGAGGTGTTCGTTTCGTCGGTGTCGACCACGCTGCACTTCTACGCCCCGGATCTCCCTCCCCTTCCCGCGCTTCCCTCCCGCCCTCCTCGCTCCGAGCAGAGCACGCCGACGGCGACGTCGTCGAAGCGTCGTCGGCGCCGCGGCGGATCGGAAGGTCGCGACGATGACGGCGACCAGGGTCGAGACCGCGACGAGCAGCCGCGTCAGCGTGCCGTCGAGCTCGTGACCGAGCCTCAGCGCATCAAGGGGTCGACCCGGCTGGAGGCGAAGAAACAGCGTCGCCGCGACGGCCGCGAGGCCGGACGGCGCCGCGCCGTCGTGACCGAGGCGGAATTCCTCGCGCGCCGTGAGGCCGTCGACCGGGTCATGATCGTCCGATCCAAGGCCGGACGCATCCAGATCGCCGTTCTCGAGGACAACGTCCTCGTCGAGCACTACGTGGCCCGGCACCAGGACGCCTCCCTCATCGGAAACGTCTACCTCGGCCGCGTGCAGAACGTCCTCCCCAGCATGGAAGCGGCCTTCGTCGACATCGGCCGCGGTCGCAATGCCGTGCTCTACTCGGGCGAGGTCGACTGGGATGCCGTCGAGACCGGCAACCAGCCGCGCCGGATCGAGCTGGCGCTGAAGTCCGGCGACAAGGTGCTCGTGCAGGTCACGAAGGATCCGGTCGGGCACAAGGGGGCTCGTCTCACCAGCCAGATCTCCCTCCCCGGTCGCTACCTGGTGTACGTCCCCGGTGGCGCGATGAACGGGATCTCCAGGAAGCTCCCCGACACCGAGCGCGCCCGGCTCAAGCGCATCCTCAAGGAAGTGCTTCCCGAGTCGTCGGGTGTGATCGTCCGCACCGCGGCCGAAGGCGCCACCGAGGACCAGTTGACGCACGACGTCCAGCGCCTCACCACCCAGTGGGAGCACATCAGCCGGCAGGTCGAATCGATGCCGGCTCCGGCGCTGCTGCACGCAGAGCCCGACCTGCTCGTGAAGATCGTCCGCGACGTCTTCAACGAGGACTTCTCCAAGATGCTGATCCAGGGCGACGACGCCTTCCAGACGATCACGTCGTACCTGCAGAGCGTCGCGCCCGACCTGCTCGAGCGGGTCACCCGTTTCGAGGGCGACGCCGACCCGTTCGACGAGTTCCGCATCACCGAGCAGATCGAGAAGGCCCTCGACCGCAAGGTGTGGCTGCCCTCCGGCGGATCGCTCGTGATCGACCGCACCGAGGCGATGACCGTCATCGACGTCAACACCGGGAAGTTCGTCGGCTCTGGGGGCAACCTCGAAGAGACCGTCACGAAGAACAACCTCGAAGCGGCCGAGGAGATCGTCCGCCAGCTCCGCCTGCGTGACATCGGCGGCATCATCGTGGTCGACTTCATCGACATGGTGCTGGAATCCAACCGCGACCTCGTCCTCCGACGCATGGTCGAGTGCCTCAGCCGCGACCGCACGAAGCATCAGGTGGCGGAGGTCACGTCGCTCGGCCTCGTCCAGATGACACGGAAGAAGCTCGGACTCGGCCTGCTGGAGACCTTCAGCGAGGCGTGCGAGGTCTGCGCGGGTCGCGGGATCATCGTCCACCACGATCCCGTCTCCAAGCACCGCGCGGCAGGCACGAGCTCGAGCGGTCGTCGACCACGCAACGGATCGTCCTCCAACGGCGGTTCGCAGGGCACGCATGTGATCACCGAGGGCGTCAAGTCGGCGCTCGCTCAGATCGCCGCGTCGACGATCCAGCCGCACGCAGAGGACGAGCGCTCGGAGATCCCGCCCGCGGTGGTCGAAGCGGTCGCCGAGGCCATCGTCGAGGACGGCGTCGAACGCGCGACAGACCGGGAGCGTCCCAAGAAGCCTCGCAAGAAGCGTCCGGATGCCGGGAAGGGACCGAAGTCCGAAGCGGAGCTCCTGCTCGACTCCGTGCTGGATGCCCTCCCCGAACCGAAGGCCCCCGGCCAGGGTCGCGCGCGCCGGCGCGTCACCACCGCCGCACTGACGGGGACGCCGGTCAGCCACGCGCCGGTCGACCCGCCTCAGTGAGAGATGCGGTTCCGACGCTCGCGCGCGGTGACGCGCAGCCCTGACGCCAGCAGCGCCCGGACGAGTTCGTGGCCGTCGACCGGGCGTGCGCCGGCGCTTACCAGGCGGTCGTACGACTCCTCAGGGACGTCGTAGTGGTCCAGATCGAATCCCCGGCGGGGGATGCCCGTCGCCGCAGCGAAAGCGTGGAGTTCATCGAGGTCGCTGTCGCTGATCAGGTGCGACCACAACCGTCCGTGGGCGGGCCAGCGGGGCTCATCGATCAGGATCGCCATCCGCTGATCCTAGGGCCCGCTCCGGACACGCGGGCACGGGCTTTTGCCTGTGGTCCCGGCATCCGGTAAAGTATTTCTTTGGTGCGTCGAGAAATCCGCACCACGTCTTGTGTGACATCCCGAGCGCGTGCGCTCCCAGAAGAAAAACAGGTGTGAAGTGGTTTACGCAGTTGTGCGCGCCGGCGGCCGGCAGGAGAAGGTGGAGGTCGGCACCATCGTCGTCCTCGACCGCCAGCAGGCGAAGGTGGGCGACAAGCTCGAGCTCCCCGCGGTTCTGCTCGTCGACGGCGACGCCGTGACGACCGATGCCGACAAGCTCGCGAAGGTCACCGTGACCGCCGAGGTCCTCGGCGAGGAGCGCGGCCCCAAGATCGTGATCCAGAAGTTCAAGAACAAGACCGGTTACAAGAAGCGCCAGGGGCACCGTCAGGACCTCACGCGCGTCAAGATCACCGGCATCAAGTAAGCCCAGGGAGACGTAGAGATGGCACACAAAAAGGGCGCAAGCTCCACCCGGAACGGTCGTGACTCCAACGCACAGCGCCTGGGCGTGAAGCGCTTCGGCGGCCAGCAGGTCCTCGCCGGCGAGATCATCGTCCGCCAGCGGGGCACCCACTTCCACCCCGGCGCCAACGTCGGCCGCGGTGGCGACGACACGCTCTTCGCGCTGTCGGCCGGTGCCGTCGAGTTCGGCACCAAGGGCGGCCGCAAGGTCGTCAACATCGTCGCGGCCGAGTAACGGCCCCTCGAACAGTTCTCCGGGAGGGGGCGGGCGGATGCTCGCCCCCTTTCCCACTCCACCGGCGATTCGTCGCCCGACCGCAGGGAGCATGATGGTCACCTTCGTCGACCAGGTGACGCTGCACCTGCGGGCCGGGAAGGGCGGCAACGGCTGCGTCTCCGTCCGGCGTGAGAAGTTCAAGCCGCTCGCCGGTCCGGATGGCGGCAACGGCGGGCACGGTGGTGACATCGTTCTGGTGGCCGACCCGCAGGTCACGACACTGCTGTCGTACCACCACTCTCCTCACCGCAGTGCCGGCAACGGCGGGTTCGGGATGGGCGATCACCGCTCCGGCGCTGCCGGCGAGTCGCTCGAGCTCACCGTGCCGGTCGGCACGGTGGTCAAAGACCCGTCGGGCGAAACCCTCGTCGACATGATCGAACCGGGCATGCGATTCGTCGTCGCCCCCGGCGGCCGCGGCGGACTCGGCAACGCCGCCCTCGCCTCGCCGAAGCGCAAGGCGCCCGGCTTCGCGCTGCTTGGCACACCCGGGTGGGAGGGCGACGTCGTCCTCGAGCTGAAGACCGTCGCCGACGTCGCGCTGGTCGGCTTCCCCTCCGCCGGCAAGTCCAGCCTCATCGCGGCGATCTCGGCCGCCCGTCCGAAGATCGCCGACTACCCGTTCACCACGTTGCATCCGAACCTGGGCGTGGTCCAGGCCGGTGACGTCCGCTACACCGTCGCCGACGTTCCCGGTCTCATCGAGGGCGCCAGTGAGGGTCGGGGACTGGGCCTGGAATTCCTCCGCCACGTCGAGCGGTGCACGGCTCTCGTGCACGTCCTCGACTGTGCCACCCTGGATCCGGGGCGCGATCCGCTGACCGACCTCGACGTCATCCTCGCCGAGCTCGCGGCCTATTCGGTTCCCGACGACCAGGTTCCGCTCCTGGACCGGCCTCAGCTCGTCGCCCTGAACAAGATCGATGTGCCCGAGGCGAAGGATCTCGCCGACCTCGTGCGCCCTGAGCTCGAAGCGCGCGGATTCCGGGTCTTCGAGATCTCCACCGTGTCGCGCGAAGGACTGCGTCCGCTGACCTTCGCCCTGGGCGACCTCATCTCCGCGCACCGCGTGGCGCAGGCGTCGCAGCCTCCGGTCGAGCGCGTCGTCATCCGTCCCAAGGGGGCCGAGGCCGACTTCACGGTGCGGGTCGAGGGCGGATCGTACGGACCGGTCTACCGCATCCTCGGTGAGAAGCCGGTGCGATGGGTGCAGCAGACGGACTTCCAGAACGAGGAGGCCGTCGGCTTCCTCGCGGATCGCCTCGATCGACTCGGGGTCGAAGACGAGCTCTACCGCGTCGGCGCGACAGCCGGCGCCACCGTGGTCATCGGCGAGGGAGAGAGCGTGGTGTTCGACTGGCAGCCGTCGCTCAGCTCTGCGGCTGAGCTGATCGCGGCACCGCGCGGCACCGATCCGCGATTCGACCAGAGCACGCGTCGCACCACGTCCCAGCGACGGGATCGCTATCACGAGCGGATGGACGCGAAAGCACAGGCGCGCGCCGACCTCGAGGCCGAACGCCGGGCAGAACGGCAGGCCCCCGAGGAGTCCGAGTGACGCTGATGGACCGTGCCGGCATTCCCGCTGCCCGCCGTGTGGTGGTGAAGGTCGGTTCCTCCTCGATCAGCGGAGACAACGCCGCGAAGATCCAACCGCTGGTGGAGGCCCTCGCGCGAGCGCACGCGACCGGCATCGAGGTGGTGCTGGTGTCCTCCGGGGCGATCGCCACCGGCATGCCCTATCTGGCCCTCGATGAGCGGCCGAGCGATCTCGCCACGCAACAGGCCGCTGCCGCCGTCGGGCAGAACGTGCTCATCTACCGTTATCAAGAGGCGCTCCGGCCTTTCCGGATCGTGGCCGGCCAGGTGCTCCTCACCGCGGGCGACCTCGAGAACGTCACCCACCGCTCCAACGCCCGACGCGCCATGGAGCGGCTGCTGGGTCTGCGGATCCTGCCGATCGTGAACGAGAACGACACCGTCGCCACGCACGAGATCCGCTTCGGCGACAACGACCGGCTCGCGGCGATGGTCGCGCAGCTGGTGGGTGCGGATGCGCTGATCCTGCTCAGCGACATCGCCGCCCTCTACACCCGGCCGCCCGACCAACCGGGAGCTCGTCCCATCGTCGACGTCGCGCCGGGTGACGACCTGTCCGGATACGAGTTCGGCTCGGTCGTGGTCAACAGCGTCGGGACCGGGGGAGCGGCGACCAAGGCCTCGGCGGCCAAGCTCGCGGCGGCGTCGGGAATCGCCACCCTGGTCACCAGCGCCGACCTCGTCGAGTCCGCCCTCGCAGGCGCTCAGGTCGGCACGTTCTTCGTGCCCCGTCCCGTCCAGACCCCTGTGCCGACGGGCGCCATCCGCACCACCGCGTGACCGACGGGCACGCGCCGGCTCGATACCCTGGAGGCATGTCGACGCTCTCCGCCTCACCGGCCTCCGACGCAGCCGAGGACGCCGTCTTCGACGACAGCGCCGCATCCCGCATGTCGAAGGCCAAGGATGCCGCCCGCTCGATCGGTCTGCTCACCGACGCGCAGAAGCGGCAGGCGCTCCAGGCGATCGCCGATGAGATCGTCGGCGCCGCCGACCGGATCATCGCGGCGAACGCGGACGATCTCGAACGGGGACGCGAGTCCGGTCTCTCCGAGGCGCTGCAGGATCGACTCGCGCTGGATGAGGCGCGTGTGGCCGCTCTCGCCGAAGCAGTGCGGGAGATCAGCGCCCTCCCCGACCCCGTCGGGCGCATCATCGACCGACGGACACTGCCCAATGGCGTGGCGTTGACCAAGGTGGCGGTGCCCTTCGGTGTGGTGGGAGCCATCTACGAGGCCCGGCCGAACGTCACCGTCGACATCACCGCCTTGGCGTTGCGTTCGGGGAACGCCGTGGTCCTCCGCGGCGGGAGTGCAGCGCTCTCGAGCAACGCCGCGATCGTCTCGGCGATGCGGCGTGCTCTGGCTTCCGTGGGCGTCGATCCCGAGGCGATCCAGACGGTGGACCCCTTCGGGCGTGACGGCGCTCGCGCGCTCATGACGGCGCGGGGGATGATCGACGTCCTCGTACCGCGGGGGAGCGCAGATCTCATCCACACCGTCGTGACCGAGTCCACCGTCCCGGTGATCGAGACCGGAGCCGGAGTCGTCCACATCGTCCTGGATGAGACGGCCCCGCTCGAATGGGCGCGCGACATCGTCGTCAACGCCAAGGTGCAGCGACCGAGTGTCTGCAACGCCGTCGAGACGGTGCTGGTCCATCGCGCCGCCGCGGAACGGCTGGTGCCCGCGGTGGTCGATGCTCTCGTCACCCGGGGCGTGACCGTCCACGGGGACGAGACCGTCCTGGCATTGGCGGGTCGGGGTGTTCCCGCGACCGACGAGGATTGGGCAGCGGAGTACCTCAGCCTGGATGTCGCGATGCGCGTCGTCGACGACCTGGACGACGCGCTGGATCACATCCGTCGCTACTCCACGCAGCACACCGAATCGATCATCACGATGGACGACGCCAGCGCCGAGCGATTCATCGCGGAGGTCGACTCGGCGGTGGTGATGGTGAATGCCTCGACACGGTTCACCGACGGCGGCGAGTTCGGCTTCGGAGCGGAAGTCGGCATCTCCACGCAGAAGCTTCACGCCCGCGGTCCGATGGGTCTGGCCGAGCTCACCAGCGCGAAGTGGATCGCGCGGGGTGCCGGGCAGGTGCGCGGCTGACCGCCTAGACTGGGAACGCCTGCACCCGGGAAAACGAACGGAGCCCGAATGACGACCTTCGCGACGCTTGTCAGCCTCGCCGCCGAAGAGGCCGAGTCCCACGGGAACGTGGCGCTGGAGACCGTGTGGTACGGCATCGTCGCCATCATCGTCTTCGCAGCTCTCGCCCTCGTCACCGCCTCGTATCGCAACGTGGCCAACCGTCATGCGCACAAGGCGGAGGCCTACTCGCAGGCCCACGCGAACGACATCGTGAAGGCGGGGCACGGCCACTAGGCCGAGCGCATGAGTTCGGCGCGTCCCCCGAGGATCGGGGTGATGGGTGGGACGTTCGATCCCATCCACCACGGCCACCTCGTCGCGGCCAGCGAAGTGGCGCAGTCGTTCGATCTCGATGAGGTCGTCTTCGTCCCCACGGGGAACCCGTGGCAGAAGACCCGCGTCAGCGACAGCGAGCACCGCTACCTCATGACGGTGATCGCCACCGCCTCCAATCCCCGGTTCACCGTCAGTCGGGTGGACATCAACCGCTTGGGTCCGACGTACACGATCGACACTCTCCGCGATCTCAAGCACCAGCGACCCGACGCCGAGCTGTTCTTCATCACCGGAGCCGACGCCATAGCGCAAATTCTCAGTTGGAGGGACCATGATGAACTGTGGGATCTCGCCCACTTCGTCGCCGTCTCTCGTCCCGGTCACGTCCTCGACACCGCGGGCTTGCCGACCGAAGATGTGAGTCAGCTGCAGATCCCCGCGCTCGCCATCTCGTCGACCGATTGCCGAGAACGCGTTCGCCGAGGCCACCCGGTGTGGTACCTCGTGCCGGACGGCGTCGTGCAATACATTGCCAAGCATCACCTCTACCGGAGCAAGGAATGACGGATAACCCAGCGAACCCCCCGCTGACCCGCAAGCAACTGCGTGAGATCCGCAACACCGGTGCGACTCCGGTCGTCAGCCGGGAAGCGATCGAGGCGGCACGTCAAGAGACCGCGGCGCCCGCCGACACAGTGCCTGACAAGGCCGACGTCGCCGCCGCGCCCCTGGCGCGAGCCGCGGAACCGGCTGTGATCGGCGCCCGGCCCGTCGCCGACTCCGCCGTCGATCTCGGCGTCTCACCCCTCACGCGTCGACAGGCGCGGCAGCAGGAGCGGATCCGCACGGCATCGGTGCCCGTGATCACACCCGACCTGCTCGAGGCGGCGCCGCGCCCGGCTGCGACGTCCGAGGCGACCGCGTCGGACGAAGACCACGTGTCCGAACCGGTGTCGCACGAAGACCCCTCCACCTCCGCCCTGGACTCCGGCACCGGCGACGCCGCAGCCGAGCGCGCCACGGTCAGCCCGAAGCTCGGCGCCGAGCTCCTCGAAGCCGAAGCGGTGCAGGTGGATCTCCCGCCGTCCTTCGATCAGCTCCTCACCCGGGCCCCGGCGTCCACGTCGAGCACACCGCACGCCCTCATCGTCTCGCAGACGCCGTCTCCGCAGATCATGGCGCCGGTGAACGCCACCGGTGAGGTCATCATCACGGGCATGCTGAACCTGCCCGACGGACTCGGCTCCACCGGTCATGCGCCGGGCGCCGCCGACGGCAAGGAGGTCGACGCCGTGCTCGTCGACGGCGAGCTCCCCGCGCATTCGTCCCCGACTCCGATCGCCGCCAGTGCGGCGATCAGCCAGGTGAAGCTTCCGGGCGAGATCATCCAGCCGCCGGCGCCCGAGAAGGGCAGTCGACTCATGATCGCCCTGGCCATCACCGCCGGTGCCCTCGCGCTTGCGCTGGCGGCGGTTCTCATCCTCGCCTTCGTCAGCGGGGTGTTCGCATGACGGCCACGGAATCGTCCCGGGAGATGCTGCAGATCGCCGCCGCCGCGGCGGACGCGAAGGGGGCCGAGGATCTCGTCGCCCTCGACGTGTCGGAGCCGCTGCCTCTCGTCGACATCTTCCTCCTCGCGACGGGACGCAGCGAGCGCAATGTCGCGGCCATCGCCGACGAGGTTGAGCAGAAGCTGCTCGAGGCGGGGCACAAGCGGCTCCGCCGCGAAGGGCGGCAGGAGGCGCGCTGGGTGCTCCTGGACTTCGGGGACCTGGTGGTCCACGTCTTCCACGAAGAGGAGCGGATCTTCTACGGGCTCGAGCGGCTGTGGAAGGACTGCCCGGTCGTTCCGATCGAGCTCCCTGCACACGCCGGTGAGACCGACGCCGGGAGTGGTTCGAGGCACGCCTGACGATGTAGTAATCTTGTGGGGTTGCCTCGTGAGGCGACATCCGGGCCTGTGGCGCAGCTGGTAGCGCACCTGCATGGCATGCAGGGGGTCAGGGGTTCGAGTCCCCTCAGGTCCACCGAAGAAGCCCCCGAGCGATCGGGGGCTTCGTCGTAGAACGGCGTCACCTTGACTGCGAGGGGAGATCGGATGCCCCGGGCAGTCGTGGCCGGCGCGAGCGGCTTCATCGGTGGTGCTCTCGCCGAGGCTCTCGCAGCAGACGGCTACGACGTGGTCCGGATCGGCCGACGTGAGGCGGTGTCCTGGCACGATCCGGTCGCTATCGCCGCCGCGGTGGACGGGGCCGACGTCGTCGTGAACATGGCGGGGAAGAGCGTCAACTGCCGGTACACCGATGCAAATCGCGACGAGATCCTCCGGTCTCGCGTACGGACGACCGCGGTGCTGCGCGACGCGATCGCCGCGGCCTCACGCCCGCCGAAGGTATGGCTCAACTCGTCGACCGCGACGATCTACGCCCATACGATGGATCGGCCCCACACCGAAGAAGACGGCCGGATCGGCGACGGGTTCTCCGTGGACGTCGCCCGGAACTGGGAACGGGAATTCTTCGCGGGCGATCTCCCCGAGACCCGGCGTATCGCGCTTCGGATGGCCATCGTGCTCGGCGACGGACCCGCCACGAGACTCCTGCTCGCCCTCGCTCGCCTCGGCCTCGGCGGTCCGCAGCACGACGGGCCCTGGTTTGCGCACCGACGATATCGCGGCATCGGCCCCGACCCGTCCGGGCCTGACGTCGGGCCGCCGGTGTACCGCACGCGAGGTCGCCAGAAGTTCAGCTGGATCCACCTCGACGACGTCATCGGCGCCATCCGATTCCTCATCGATCACGACGACCTCGAGGGTCCCGTGAATCTGTCCAGTCCGCACCCGAGTGACAACGCCGAACTCATGCGCACTCTTCGTCGCGCCGTCGGCATGCCGCTGGGGCTCGCGTCGTGGAGATGGATGCTGGAGCCCGCCATGTGGCTGTTGCGGACCGAGCCGGAGCTCATCCTGAAGAGCCGGTGGGTGCTGCCTGGTGTTCTCACCGACGCGGGATACGAGTTCTCACATCCCGACCTCGTCGACGCCGTGGACGCGGTCGTCGCCGGGAGAGCGGTGAACGATCAGGCGCCGCGTACGGCGTCGTGAGCGGCCTCGGTCGCGGTCGATTGCAGTTGCATGACCGCGACTGCCTCGCGGAGCGAGGCCAACGGCGTCTCGATCTCGTCGAAGTGGTGGACGAACCCGTTGGCATCGCGCGCCGTGATCGTCACGAACGCGTACCCATGCCGCGGCACCCGCACCGTCGGCTTCGTGCGCTGTCTCCGATCGCCCATTGCGGCCCCCTCTCGCCCCTTCGACGGTACCGTGACCTTCTGCGCCGGTCCGGCCACGACGCGCAGGACCCGCTTAGACTCCGAGGTGGGTGGAGTTCCCGGTCACGACGGACGGAGTGATGATGACGGCAGCGAAGCGATCTCTCTGGCAGCGACTGGTGCGCACGTTCCGGCCGGAGCCGGAGACCTACGAAACCCGTCGTGCACGACCGGGAGGCGCCGACCCGGATGTCATCAACGCATCTCCGATCGACCAGCGCCGCGACGGAGGGTCCGGCGGCATCGGCGGCGGCTAGGACTGAGACTGCCGGATGTCGTCGAGTGACCGGTGCCCTCCGCTGAGGGCTACGCGCACCTCCCGTCGATGGTCGCAGGTGTGGGCTGTCGGCGTCATCGCTCTGATCCTCGGCCTTGCGGGGTGCGCGCAGACCCCGGCGAGCGCCCCCACGAGCGATCCGGGCACCGTGGAGCCTGTCGCGCCGCGCACCGAGCCGTCGTCGTCGCCGCGCGACGTCACCGGCCACTGGCGGGTCGCGGATGGGGCCGTCACGGTCGCGAGCGGGCTGAGCGCGCCGTGGGCGGTGGCCGCGTTGCCTGACGGGGCGGTGGCGGTATCCGAGCGCGACAGCGGTGTCATCCGCGTCGTCAGCCCCGACGGCCAGGTGGGTGAGCTCGGACGGATCGAGGGCGTGGTGTCCGGCGGCGAGTCGGGCCTGCACGGCCTGGCCGTGCTCGTCGACGGCGAGCGACACTGGCTGTACGCCTATCACGGCGCCGCAGATGACAACCGGGTCGTGCGGGCACCGCTGACCCCCAGCGCCGAAGGCTGGCGGCTCGGCCCGGTGGAGACGGTCTTCGCCGGCATTCCGAGAGCGAACACGCACAACGGCGGGCGCATCGCCTTCGGACCCGACGGGCTGCTGTATGTCACCACCGGTGACGCACAGAACGTCCAGGCCGCTCAGGATCCGGCGCAGCTGGGCGGCAAGATCCTCCGTCTGACGGCCGACGGGGAACCGGCTGCGGGCAACCCCTTCGGCACAGCGGTGTACTCGCTGGGGCACCGGAACGTGCAGGGGATCACGTGGACGGCCGACGGTGCGATGTGGGCGAGCGAATTCGGCCAGAACACGTGGGACGAGCTGAATCGCATCGAGGCTGGCGGCAACTACGGGTGGCCGGAGGCCGAGGGGCGGACCGGCGATGAGAGGTTCCTCGATCCGGTTGCGGTGTGGGCGACGGCGGAGGCGAGCCCGAGCGGAATCGCGGCGGTCGGCGAGACGGTCTTCATGACCGGACTCCGCGGCGAACGTCTCTGGGCGATCGACGTGTCGGGTGCCGATGCCGAGGGGGAGCCCATCGTGGTGCTCGACGGATACGGACGCCTGCGGGACGCGGTCGCGACCGGAGACGGGGGCCTGTGGGTGCTGACGAACAACACAGACGGGCGAGGCGATCCCCGGGAGGGGGACGACGTGCTGCTGCGGGTGCCGCTGGGACCGGTGGACTGACCGAGCCGGGACACCGCGCCGTAGGCTGGACCGCGTGACGGATCGGTGGAGAGTGCGGGGGGCACGTGCGCTGCCCGCACTCGCGCTGGCGTGGGGACTGACCGTGGCTGCGGGCTCGCCGGCCGGCGCCGATGACGCCGAGAACGATTCCGCCGTCGGACCCGTGGGCGCCGTCGGCGTGTCGATCGAGCCGGCGCCCTCCGACACCCTCGATCGTCTCGCCGCGGCGCGCGTCGAGGCGATGACCCTCCCTGAGAAGGCGGCGAGCGTCGTCATGGGTCATGTGCCGGGAACCGACCCGGGTGCACTGGGGACGTACATGGAGCAGACCGGCATCGGCGGGTTCATCCTCATGGGGGCGAACATCCCCGCCGACGAGGCGTCCCTCGCGCAGGTGACCGCCGCGCTGACCGGAGACCCCGCGTTTCCGGCGTTGATCGCCGTTGATCAGGAGGGCGGGGATGTGTCGCGCCTGCCGTGGGACCGTCTGCCCGCGGCACTGACGCTGAAGAACGCCCCTGCCGCCGATACCGCGGCGGCCTTCGCCGCTCGCGCTGCCCTTCTGCAGCGGGTGGGGATCGGCGTGAACTTCGGCATCGTCGCCGACGTCTCGCCGGCACCGGGTGAGTTCATCTTTCGCCGCGCGCTCGGGACGGATGCCGCCGGTGCGGCGGAGCGCGTCGGCGCGGCCGTCGCCGGCGAGGCGGGGGCCGCCCTGTCGACCATCAAGCATTTTCCCGGACACGGGGCGGCGCCCGGCGATTCGCACGCGACCATCCCGGTCACGAATACGTCCAAAACGGAATGGGCCGCCTCTGACGCCCGCCCGTTCGCTGCGGGGATCGACGCGGGCGCACAGTTCCTCATGTTCGGTCATCTGTCCTACGCCGCCGTTGACCCGCTGCCGGCGTCCCTGTCGGCGGAGTGGCACCGGATCGCCCGGGAGGAGCTGGGCTTCGACGGCATCGCGATCACCGATGATCTCGGCATGCTTCAGGCGTCGGGGGAGCCCGCCTACCTCGATCCCGTCGCGAACGCCGTCACCGCCCTGGCGGCGGGTAACGACATAGTCCTCACGGTGGTCTCCTCCACGGCGGGCACCGCTCCCGCCGTCGTGAACGGCATCGTGGCCGCCATCGAGTCCGGTCAGCTCTCCGAGGAGCGTCTCACCGAGGCGGCGACACGGGTGGCCGAGGCGCGACTGCTGCTCGCCGCGGAAGGCCGGGGCATGTCTCCGTGCCCTTCCTGCGAGCCGGTCTTCTGATCTCCCGCCCGCAGGGCGCCTCGCAGCCGCATCCGCAGCTTCTGGGCCCTGTCGCCGAAGTCGCGCTGCCGTCTGACGTACTCCGCCTTGCCTGACGGCGTCTCCACCTCGACCGCCTCGTATCCCCAGTCGCGCAGGTCGTAGGGAGAGGCGGCCATGTCCAGGGCCCGGATGTCGCGGGCCAGCGCGAAGGTATCGAGGAGCAGCTCGCCCGGCACCAGCGGGCCGGCCTTCATCGCCCATTTGTAGAGGTCCATGCCCCCATGGAGGCATCCGGGCTGCTCGAACTCGCCCTGACTCGCGCGTTCGAGCAGGTTGCGGTTTCGCGGGACGGCGTCCGGCGTGAAGAAGCGGAAGGCGTCGAAGTGGGTGCAGCGCAGCTCGTGCGACTCGACCACCTCGTCAGTTCCCCGCGATCCCAGACGCAGCGGAAGCGCATGGCGCCGCTCAGGCGCGCGATAGAGCATCGCCCACTCATGCAGGCCGAAGCAGCCGAACACCGGCGCACGCCCCTGCGTGGCGCGCAAGAGCCGCTCGATCCCGCGGAGCAGCCCGGATCGCGACTGCCGGAAGCCGACGTCGTCCACCCGCAGTGTCCCCGCGTGCGCCCCCGGTTCGTACCAGCGCCAGCCCGCTCGCGCGTCGCCGGCGGCATCGGCGAGATCGACTCCCGCTCCGGGGTGCCACCGCGACAGGAGCGCCGGCTTGTACGAGTAGTAGGTGAACAGGAAGTCTTCGACGGGATGCTTCTCCCCACGCCGCGCCCGCGCCCGGTGATCGGCCGTCAGGCTGTCCGCCCTCTCTCGGTGGATGCGCTCGCGCGCTGTCCACTCCGCGCGCTCAAGCCGCATCGTCGGTCGGAGCCCCGCCGTCGGCGGGCTCGATGAGATGCGGACCGTTGTTCCGGACGTTGCCCACCGCCCGGTCGACGACGTGGTCGTCGAGCGTCTCGGCGACCACGGGGGCGGCATCGATCGCTGCATCCAGCACGTCGCGGACGTTCTCGGTCGTCGGGTCCAGCCACGCGTCGGCGTGGTCGGGATCCATGAAGAGGGGCATACGGTCGTGGATCGATCCGAGTTTCCCGATCGAATCCCTCGTCAGAATCGTGAAGCTCAGCAACCAGCGCGCCGGGTCGTCGTCCTGCTTCGACGGATCCTTCCACCACTCGTAGAGCCCGCCGAAGAAGAGCGGCTCGCCGCCGGCGGGATGGATGTAATGCGGGATCTTCGCGCCGTCCACCTGTTTCCACTCGTAGTAGCCGGTCGCGGGGATGATGGCGCGGCGCTTGGCGAGCGCCGCGCGGAACATGGGCTTGTCCTCGAGTTCCTCGGCACGGGCGTTGAACGCGCGCGCGCCGACCTTGACGTCCTTCGCCCACCCCGGCACGAGACCCCAGCGCGCCGGTTCGAGACGACGGGTGGGAGGCTCGGTCTTCGCGGAGTCCAGGACGATCGCCACGGTCGAGGTGGGCGCGATGTTGTACGAGGGCGCAGGCAGATCGTCGCTTTCGACGTCCACACGCAGCACTCCGACGAGCTCGGAGCCGACGTTTGCCACCACGAACCGTCCGCACATGCGATCAGCCTACGACCGGCCTTCGACCCGCGGGGTATGCCGCCGTCAGGAGACGACCACGCCGACCGCTTGCAGCCTGTCCAGCAGCTCCGCGCCGTCTCGACCGGTGACCCAGGGCACCGCAGCCGCGGAGTGGTCGTTCACCGCGGTGCGCCCACCGGCCAGGACTGCTTCAGCGGGGGAGAGACGTCGAATGGCGACGGCGATCACGTTGTCGGGGTTCTCACTGGTGAAGGTCGTGTAGATCTCGTCGTCGTGCTGACCGTCATCGCCGATGAGGAGCCACCTGACGTCGGGGAACTCGCGGCCCAGGCGACGGAGGTTCTCGAGCTTGTGGTCCTTGCCGCTTCGGAACCAGCGATCGTGCGTGGGGCCCCAGTCGGTCAGGAGGATCGCGCCCGCGGGGTAGACATGCCGGCGGAGGAAGCGCATGAGGGTCGGGGCGATATTCCATGCGCCGGTGGACAGATAGACGAACGGTGAACCGGGGTTGTCGCGCACCAGTCGCTCGGCGAGCACCGCCATACCGGGGACGGGCTGACGGGCGTGTTCATCCAACACGAAGGAGTTCCACGCCGCCAGCAGCGGCCGGGGGAGCGCCGTGACCATGACGGTGTCGTCGACATCGGAGATCACGCCGAAACGCACCTCGGGGGCGACGACGAACAGGCGCGTCTCGACCGGCTCCCCGCCCTCGACCGACATGGTCACCGTCTGCCAGCCGGGTTCGAGAGCCGCCGGGAGGACGGTGTCGATCACGCCGCCGCGATCGGCGACGACCTCGTGCTCGATGCCTGAGATCGTCACCCGCACCTGGGCGTAGCCCACGGGAACGGAGGCGAAGCTGCGCCAGCCCCGGACGCCGGCGTACTCGCCGGATTCGGTCGTGCGAGCGGGAGGGACGATCAGCACGCGGCCGAGCACACGCACCCAGTCGACACCCCCGTAGCCGGGGAACGGCGCCACGGTGGGTCGCTGACCACGGCGACGGGCGCGTCGTTCCCGCCACGCGTGGAAGCGGTACTCCAGGCGAGCGAGCCACAACACCTTCGCACCGGGCGACGGAGTGGTCTCAGACATCACCTCAGTCTTTCACGGTGTCGACCTCACCCGTCGACTCCGCAACCGGATCGGGGTCGAAGTGGCGGCGCTCGAGACGTTCGATGATCTTCTTCGCGGCGAAGATGAGCAGAAGGAAGACGACGATGGCCCCGACGAACAGGTATCCCGCGAAGTGCAGCCGATCGGCCAGCTCGCGATAGGTGCCCGCCGCCGCAGACGCGACACTGACGTAGAGGGCAGCCCACACGATGCAGGCGGGGGCCGTCCAGGCGAGGAACCGTCGGTAGGCGAACCCGCTCATCCCCACCGTGAGCGGGACCAGGGAGTGCAGGACGGGGAGGAAGCGGGAGAGGAAGATCGCCGGCCCGCCGCGTCGCTGCAGGTAGCGCTCGGATCGCGCCCACTTGTCCTCACCGATCCACCGACCCAGCCGGGAGCGCCGGATCCAGGGACCGAGGAAGCGCCCGAGGTAGAACCCGACCGTCTCACCGGCGAGGGCGCCGAGGACGACGACGATCGCGAGGATCACGCCCTCCCAGGGGGAGGAGACGGCGGTGGCCGCGACGATGACGATGGTGTCGCCCGGAACGACCAGACCCACGAGGACACTCGTCTCGAGCATGATGGCGATCCCCGCCAGCACCGTCCGCACGACGGGGTCCACGCTCTGGACGGCGTCGAGGATCCCGGAGAGGATCTCGTTCACCCCTCGAGCCTACGGGTCCGGCGTGTCCTCTAGCCTGAGAACATGTCGGTGCACCCCGTGGCCGTCGAGCTCGAGGCGTGGATCGACCCGAGCCAGGCATTCGCCCAGTGGGCGGGACGCCACGATCACTGCTTCTGGCTCGACGGCGAGGCCACCGAGTCCGGCGGCTGGAGCTGGGTGGGGATCGGAACCCCCGCTGTTTCCGAGGTCGTCACTGCAGCGCCGATCGGCGCGGCCACGGCGTCTGCGCAGCGGTGGCCCGCCGGGCGGTTCCGGGGCGGCTGGGTCGGGTGGTTCGGCTACGAGGTCGGTGCTGCCGCCGCGGGAGCGCCGGTGCACCCGGATGCCGCCGACGCGCCGTCTTCGCTGTGGCTCCGCGCGTCGCAGTGGTACGCCTTCGATCACGCGCGGCAGCGGGTGTTCTTCGTGGATCACGAAGACACGGCCGAACGCGGAGTCGTCCCCGACGCACTCCTCCCCGAGGGGGAAGTCCGCCCGGAAGACATCGCAGCGCCCGCGGCCGCCGTGGCACGCCACGGGGCGGATCAGTACGCCGAGCTCATCGAGCGGTGCCGCGCGCACATCCGCGAAGGGGACGCCTACCAGCTCTGTCTCACGACGCGATTCACCGTCGCCGGCCCGCCCGTCGATCCGCTCGCGGTCTACCTGCGGCTGCGCGCCGGGTCGCCGGCCCCGTTCGGTGCGCTCATCCGCTCGGGAGACGTCGCCCTCCTCAGCGCCAGTCCCGAACGCTTCCTCGACGTCGAGGGGGAGCGCGTGCGGACGAGCCCCATCAAGGGCACGAGGCGTCGATCGCCCGACCCGGCGGAGGACGCCGCCCTGGCCGCCGAGCTCGTCGGTGACGAGAAGGAGCGCGCGGAGAACCTGATGATCGTCGATCTCATGCGCAACGATCTCTCGCGGGTGTGCGAGCCGGGATCCATCGCCGTCGACGAGTTGTTCGCCGTCCATTCCTATCGGCAGGTCCACCAGCTGGTCAGCACAGTGTCGGGGACGCTTCGCCCCGGCATCCGGGTCTCCGACCTCCTTGCGGCGACGTTTCCGGCCGGAAGCATGACGGGTGCGCCGAAGCTGTCGGCGATGACGATCCTGCATCGGCTGGAGGGTGCGCCGCGCGGGATCTTCTCCGGATGCCTCGGGTGGATCGGCGAGGACGGCGGACTCGACCTCGCGATGATCATCCGGTCGATCGTGACGCACCCCGGTGGCGCGTACGTCGGCGCCGGCGGCGGCATCACATGGAGGTCGGTGCCCTCGGCGGAGGTCGCCGAGGTGGCGCTCAAAGCCCGCGGCCCCCTGGCGGCGCTCGGCGCGTCTCTGCCCGAGGGCTGGTGACGACGCCCGTCCCCGTCTGACCCCGCGGCTCGGCTACCCTGGGAATCTCGCGCTCCGCGCGCTCGATGTCCCGTTCGAGCACCACGATTGGCATCTCTCCGTGAGTCAGACTTCCCCCAGCGACACCACCGCGCCCTCCGACGGCAGCGGCTACGACCCCTACGCCATCCAGCAGAAGTGGCAGCAGCGATGGGAGTCGGCAGATCCGTTCCGCGCCGGCGACGAGAGCGACACCCGGCCCCGGAAGTACGTGCTCGGCATGTTCCCCTACCCCTCGGGCGACCTGCACATGGGGCATGCCGAGAGCTACGCCTACGTCGACATCGTGGCGCGCTTCTGGCGGCACCGCGGATACAACGTGCTCAACCCGATCGGCTGGGACTCCTTCGGCCTGCCCGCAGAGAACGCCGCCATCCAGCGGGGCGCCGACCCGCGGGAGTGGACGTACGCCAACATCGCGCAGCACAAGAAGAGCTTCCGCGAGTACGGCTCGTCCTATGACTGGAGTCGCATCCTCCACACCAGCGATCCGGAGTACTACCACTGGAACCAGTGGCTGTTCCAACGGCTGTACGAGCGCGACCTTGCCTATCGCAAGGAGAGCCCGGTCAACTGGTGCCCCAACGATCAGACCGTGCTCGCCAACGAGCAGGTCGTCGACGGGCACTGCGAGCGCTGCGGCGCAGAGGTCATCAAGAAGAAGCTGACGCAGTGGTACTTCAAGATCACCGCCTACGCAGATCGCCTCCTCGATGACCTGAATCAGCTCGAAGGATTCTGGCCGCAGAAGGTCATCCGCATGCAGCGGAACTGGATCGGCCGGTCGGTCGGAGCCGACATCGACTTCGAGATCGAGGGTCGCGCAGAGAAGGTCACCGTCTTCTCGACGCGTCCTGACACGCTGCACGGGGCGACCTTCATGGTCGTGGCGCCCGACAGTGACCTCGCCGCCGAACTCGCCGCAGGCGCATCCGCCGAGGTGCGGATGCGCTTCCAGGACTATGTCGACTCCGTCGCTCGCGAGAGCGAGATCGATCGTCAGAACACCGAGCGCCCGAAGACAGGGGTCTTCCTGGAGCGGTATGCGGTCAACCCCATCAACGGCGAGCGGCTGCCGATCTGGGCCGCCGACTACGTGCTGGCCGACTACGGGCACGGCGCGGTGATGGCTGTTCCCGCCCACGACCAGCGCGACCTCGACTTCGCCCGCGCGTTCGACCTGCCGATCAAGGTCGTCGTCGACACGACCGCGCCCATCACGGGGGCGATCCCGGTCATCGAACTCGATGATGACGGCGAGCCGATCATGCCGGAGGAGACGGGGCCGAGCCTGGCCGACATCGACCCCGCACAAACGGGCATCGCGCTCACCGGTGAGGGGCGGATGATCCATTCCGGGAGCCTGGACGGTCTGTCCAAGCGCACCGCCATCGCACGCATCATCGAGGAGCTCGAGGCCGCGGGCACGGGACGAGCGGCGAAGTCGTACCGGCTGCGGGACTGGCTGATCTCGCGCCAGCGCTTCTGGGGGACGCCCATCCCCATGATCCACACCGACGACGGACGCATCGTGCCGGTGCCCGAGTCGGAGCTGCCCCTTCGGCTTCCGGAGGCTCAGGGGCTCGATCTGGCGCCCCGCGGCACGTCGCCGTTGGGCGGCGCCGAGCAGTGGATCCGCACCACCGATCCCGAGACCGGCCGTCCTGCGCGCCGCGACCCGGACACGATGGACACCTTCGTGGACAGCTCGTGGTACTTCCTGCGATTCCTGTCGCCGAACGACCCCACGCAGGCCTTCGCGCCCAAGCAGGCCGATCGTTGGGCACCGGTGGACGCCTATATCGGCGGTGTGGAGCACGCCATCCTCCACCTCCTGTACGCCCGGTTCATCACAAAGGTGCTGTTCGACATGGGTCTGGTCGAGTTCACCGAGCCCTTCACGAGCCTGGTGAACCAGGGGATGGTGCTGCTCGGCGGATCGAAGATGTCCAAGAGCAAGGGAAACCTCGTCGAGTTCGCCGCGAGCATGCGCGATCCCGGCGCCGACGTCGTCCGGGTCGCCATCGCCTTCAGCGGGCCCGCCGAGGATGACATCAACTGGGAGGACGTCTCCACGACAGGCGCCCAGAAGTTCCTCGCCCGCGCCTGGCGGGTGGCGAAGGACGTCACCAGTGAGCCGGATGTGGTGTGGGCGGAGGGCGACGTGGCGCTGCGTCGTGTCACGCACCGCCTGCTCGCCGACGCGCCGGGCCTGATCGAACACACCAAGTTCAACGTGGCCGTCGCGCGTCTGATGGAACTCGTCAACGCCACGCGCAAGGTCATCGACTCCGGCGCCGGGCCGGCCGACCCCGCCGTCCGCGAGGCGGCGGAGGCAACGGCCATGATCCTCGATCTGTTCGCTCCCCACACCGCCGAGGAGATGTGGGAGATGCTCGGATACGCCCCCTTCGTCGGGCTCGTACCGTGGCGGCATCCCGATCCGACGCTTCTCGTCGACGAGACGGTGACGGCCGTCGTACAGATCGATGGCAAGGTGCGGGCGACGCTGGAGGTCTCGGCACGGATCGATTCCGCCGCCCTGGAGGCCCAGGCGCGCGCGAACGAGAAGGTGCAGCGGGCGCTGGCCGGCCGGGAGATCACCCGTGCTGTCGTGCGTCCGCCGAAGGTCGTGAGCTTCAGCACGCACTGAGGCGCGCAGCCACCTCTCCTGCACACCGACCCGCGGCCACGATCCCTCCACGGATCGTGGCCGCCGCCGTTCTCGCGGACGAGGCCCGCTTAGCGTGTGACCGTGACGGCAGACGGTGAGGAGGGTCGCGACACCGCCCGCAGACTCGGCCTCGGCGCGGCGGTCGTGGTGGTCCTCGTCGCCGTGGCGATCACCGTCGGCATCGGCGTGTTCCGCAGCGCCCTCGCCCCCGTAGACGAGATCCCCCTTGCATCCGAGACGAGCGGAGAGGCGACGGGGGAGGAGATGACGGAGACGGCGCCCTCGTCGTCGTCCGCAGACCTCGTCGTGCACGTCGCCGGAGCCGTCCGGACGCCCGGTGTGTACGTCCTGCCCCAGCAGGCGCGGGTCCTCGATGCGGTGGCCGCCGCAGGTGGGTTCTCCGAGACCGCCGAGCCCCGATCCGTGAATCTCGCCCGGGTCCTCGCGGACGGCGAGCAGCTGGTCGTCGCCGAGATCGGCGACGTCGCACCCGAACAGCCGCCTGGTACGGCACCCGGTGGTGCTCTGGGCACCGGCGACGGCAAGGTGAATCTCAACACCGCCGACGAAGAGGCGCTGGACACCCTTCCCCGGATCGGACCTGCTCTCGCCCAGCGCATCATCGCGTGGCGTGAGGCGAACGGCCCGTTCACGAGCGTCGACGACCTCCTCGCCGTCTCCGGATTCGGGGAGAAGATGGTCGAGTCGCTTCGCGATCTGGTCGTCTTGTGAGCGCTTCGCCGACGAGGAAGGCGATGAGGCGATGGCGGATGCCGGTGGCCGCCGTCATCGTGTGGATCGCCGCTGCGGCGGCGACCCTCCATCCGCAGGCGGCCGCGGTGGTCGCCGCGACGGCGTGGACGGCGGCAGTGCTCGCCCTCGCAGCGGCACTCGCGGCGAGGGCCGCCTCGAAAGGGCGTCGTGCGACCGGAGGGCCGAAGGGCCTGTGGCTGGCGGCGGTGGTGCTCGGATTCGCGGCAGCAGGAGTCGCCTCGACCGGCGTCGCGCTGGCCGCCCCGACGATGCAGGAGGTGCAGCAGCGGGTTCCGGCCGGCCGGAGCGTGGAAGCGGAGATCATCGTCACCGGCAAGGTCGAACGACGCGGTACCTCCGAGTGGGCCTTCGACGCCGTCGCCCTCTCCGTGGCGACCGGTGACCCCGCCGTGCCTGGCCCGGGGACGGTCACGGTGGGCATCGTCATCGCCGACGCTGATCGCGACGTCCTGCCGGAGCTCGACGTGGGCGCGCGAGTTCGGCTGACAGCCGTCGCCAGTCAGCCCTATCCCGGCGACCGGGCCACGCTCGTCCTGCGGGCTCGCGGCCAACCGGTGATCCTGCGGCCACCGACGGGTCTCCTCGCCGTGGCGTCGGAGCTGCGGAGCGGACTCGTCGCCGCCGTGAACGGGCTTCCCGATCCCGGACGCACACTCATCCCCGGCCTCGCCGTCGGCGATACGCGTCTGGTCACGGCAGATCTCGAGACGGCGATGACCGCATCGTCGCTGTCGCACCTCACGGCTGTGTCGGGAGCCAACTGCGCTCTCGTCGTCGGCGTGGCGTATGTCTTGGCCGCCGCTCTGGGGCTGCGACGCGGCGCACGGACGATCGTGTCACTCATCGCCCTCAGCGGCTTCGTCGTCCTCGTCACTCCGGAGCCGAGCGTGGTCCGGGCCGGGGTCATGGCGGCGGTGGCGATGCTCGCCGTGATCCTGGGTCGCTCCGGCATCGGTCTGGCTGTGCTGAGCCTGGCGGTCGTGACACTCCTCGCCCTGGACCCCTGGCTCTCCACCTCCCTCGGGTTCGCCCTCTCGGCGGTGGCCACCGGCTCGCTCCTCGTTCTGGCTCCGCCGTTGGCGGTCGGGCTCTCGCGCGCGCTCCCGGGGTCGCTCGCACTGATCCTGTCGGTGCCCATCGCCGCGCAGATCGCCTGCGGCCCGCTTCTCGTCCTCATCCAGCCCACCGTTCCCCTGTACGGCGTCATCGCGAACGTCCTCGCCGCTCCGGCGGCACCCGTAGCCACGATCATCGGGCTCCTGGCGTGTCTGTCCCCGATGATCCCGCTCGTTCAGTCGGGCCTGACCGCCCTCGCCTGGGTCCCCGCCGCGTGGATCGCCGCCATCGCCGAGACGGCGTCTGCGCTGCCCGGGTCGCAGTCCCCGTGGATGGGCGGGTTGGGTGGTCTCCTGACACTGGCTGCCGCCGGCGGTGCGGTGTGGGTCCTCGTGGCGATCCGCCCACGTCGGCGGGGAGCCGTCGGAGCCCTCCGCCTCATCTCGGGTCTTGCGCTCGCCCTCGTCCTCGGGATCGTCTCGGGAACGACCGCGCTTCGCACCCTCGCGGGGCCTCTCACCCTTCCCGGAGCCTGGAGCGTCATCGCCTGCGACATCGGTCAGGGCGATGCCATCCTCGTCCGCTCAGACGGGGAGGTCGCCCTCGTCGACACCGGGCCCGACCCCGTGGCACTGGGTGCGTGTCTCGATCGGGTCGGCGTCGACCGCATCGATCTGCTCGTGCTCACACATTTTGACATCGATCACACCGGGGGCGTGGAGGCCGTCGTCGGACGTGTCGGCACCGTCATCCACGGTCCGCTCGACGGGGCGTCGGCCGCCCGGGTGCGATCAGCCCTCGTCGCCGGCGGCGCCGTCGTCCGGGAGGTCCATCAGGGCGTCGGGGGTCGTCTCGGCGAGGCGAGCTGGCGAACGCTCTGGCCGCGCCAGGACTCACCCGCCTTCCCTCCCGGCAACGACACGAGCGTGGTGATCGACGTCCAAGGCGCCGGGATCCCGAGCATGCTGCTTCTGGGCGATCTCTCGGCGGCGCCACAACGGGCCTTGGTCGCCGACGGCGTGCTGGCCGATTCCTATGACCTGGTGAAGGTCGCCCATCACGGCAGCGCCGATCAGCACGTTCCTCTCTACGACGGCGTGGATGCTGCGGCGGCTCTGATCACGGTGGGGAGGGAGAATCGCCACGGGCATCCTCGGGAGGACATCCTCCATGCGCTGGCCGCGACGGGGACGACCGTCGCGCGAACGGACGAGGACGGCCTGGTGGCGCTCTGGCTCGACGACGATCGGCTGCGGATCTTCCGCGACGCCGGACGCGCGGCGTCGGAGGGCACTGTCGGCGGCGATCGCTAGGCTGGAGCGCATGCCGGCCCGCTCCTCGTCTCGCTCGGCTGCCCGCTCATCGGCGCCGCGCAGCGCCATCCCGCAGCTGTCCTGGCGCGACCCGCAGCCCGCTCCGATCGTCCTCGTCTCGGGCCCGGAAGAGGTCTGCGCCGAGCGGGCGATCGCAGGTCTCCGCGACTACCTGCGGGCGGAGGACGCGAGTCTCGAGGTGTCCGACATCCGGGCGGACGACTACGCGACCGGGTCGCTCCTGGCTCTGACCTCGCCCTCCCTGTTCGGTGAGCCTCGTCTGGTGCGCATCCTCGGCGTGGAGAAGTGCTCCGACGCATTCCTCACCGAGGCCCTGGCTTATCTCTCACACCCGCAGGACGGGGCGACCGTGCTCCTGCGCCATACCGGCGCCAGCGTGCGGGGCAAGAAGCTGCTGGACGCCGTCCGGGCGGGGCAGGGCGGTGGCGTCGAGATCGCCTGCCCGGCGCTCAAGCGGGAGTCGGACCGTTTCGACTTCGCCGCGGCCGAGTTCACCCAGGCGCGCAAGCGGATCGCACCCGGCGCGCTCCGCGCGCTGGTGTCTGCCTTCGCCGACGACCTCACCGAGTTGGCGGCCGCATGCCAGCAGCTCATCTCCGATGTCGCGGACGACATCAATGAGCAGACCGTCGTGCGCTACTACGGCGGTCGCGTCGAAACCTCGGCCTTCACCGTCGCCGATACTGCCATCGCCGGCCGCTACGGCGAGGCGCTCATCGCTCTTCGCCATGCCCTCGTCTCGGGGGCGGATCCGGTGCCCCTCGTCGCGGCGATCGCATCGAAGCTGCGCACGATGGCGCGTGTCGCCGGACACCGCGAACCATCGTCAGCGCTGGCGGCGCGACTCGGTCTCAAGGACTGGCAGGTCGACCGCGCACGTCGAGACCTGTCAGGGTGGTCGGAGTCGACACTGGGAATGGCGATCCAAGCGGCAGCCCGAGCGGACGCGGAGGTGAAGGGCGCCTCGCGTGACCCCGTCTTCGCCCTCGAGCGCCTGGTCACCGTGATCGCCACCCGCGAGCCGTTCGCCGGTGCACCCCGCTGACACCCGCGACGACGACCGCAGCCCGTACCTCGTCAGACAGACCAACGGCCCGCCTCCGAGGAGACGGGCCGTTCGATGTCTACGACGTCAGAGCGATGCGACCTGCTTCGCGATCGCCGACTTGCGGTTCGCGGCCTGGTTCTGGTGGATGACACCCTTGCTGACGGCCTTGTCGAGCTTCTTGGTCGCCTTGGCCAGCGCCTTCTCAGCGGTGGCCTTGTCACCAGTGGCGACAGCCTCACGCGTGCGGCGGATCTCGGTCCGCAGCTCGCTCTTCACGGCCTTGTTGCGCTCGCGCGCCTTCTCGTTGGTCTTGTTGCGCTTGATCTGCGACTTGATGTTCGCCACGTGTCGACGTTCTTTCGTTCGGAGGGTGGATGAGAAGCCCGGCGACAGGAGAGGGCCGTCGCGAGGCGGTCGTGAGGGCGAACCCACACGCAAGCCAAACAAGGAGTCTACCAGGTCAGGCGGGGGTTCCCTTTCCACCGTCCTGTTCGAGCGTGGCGATGGCCACCCCGAGCAGGGCGTTGAACACGCGCGGACGCATCGCGGTGACGAGGTGGCTGGTCCGCGGTACGACGATGAGTTCGGCGTGTGGGGCGATCCGCAGGAAAAGCCGCTCGTTCACCCGCAGCTGGTCGTACTGACCGTTGATGAACCACAGCGGCACCTCGATGCGGCCGAGAGCCGAGAGGAGATCGAGGACCGACAGGCTCCGCAGCGCCACGTCCTGGGCGTCGAAGGCGTATCCGCCCGCCCCGAAATCCGGTCGGGTCTCGTGGGGGAGGGTGCGGTCCAGGACGTAGTTCGTCAGCCACATGCCGCGGTCTGGGAGGGAGTCGAAGCGTCGGGCGAGGAATCGGTACGTGGCCAGGCCCACGCCCCGCGGAATCGCGGTGCAGGATGCGGCGACGAAACCGGCGACCGGCGGAGCGTCCTCCTGTCCGACATAGTCGATGCTGACGAGGCCGCCCATCGAGTGGGCGACGAGAAGCACGGGCCCGTGGGCAGCCGCCTCGCGGACGGCGCGGTCGATGGTTTCGAACGCGCCGTCGAGCGTGAACATCTCACCGCGGCGGGTGCCGTGTCCGGGGAGGTCGACCGCGGTCACGCTCACATCCCGAGACCGGAGGTATTCGACCTGCGCCCGCCACATGGTGGCCGACGTACGGATGCCGTGGACGAGCACGACCTGGACCCCCATGTAATCCACGATACGGTCGGCGCGCCGTCGACGACGACGGCCCCCGCCGGGAAGGCGAGGGCCGTCGCTCTGAGGGTGCGTCGTCAGATCACTGCTCGACGGGCAGAGTCCGTCGGCGCAGGGCGATGAACATCCCGCCGGCGACCAGGAGCAGCGCGCCACCGAGCGCGACACCGAGCGGCAGCTGTGCACCGGTCACGGCGAGCGGATCGCCCGCCTGGTCTCCCGTGCCGGACTGACCCGGAGTACCGGGCTGACCGGGAGTGCCGGGCTGACCCGGCTGACCCGGCTGACCCGGAGTGCCGGGCTCGCCCGGCTCGGTCGGCACATCGGTCGCCAGGATCGCGCGGCCGAGCGGTGCCGGGTCGACCGTCTCCAGCGCCTGGAAGTAGGCCAGGGTGGCATCCAGGTCGATTTGGCCCGTGTCGGTCCGGTCGGTCCCCTCGGTGAACGTCGGGAACCCGTCGCCGCCGTTCGCGAGGAAGGAGTTCGTGACGACCGTGAAGGTGTCGGTCGGCTCGATCGGCTCGCCCTGATAGCTCATCGAGACGATGGTCCCCGATCGGGCGACCGTCTGACCTGCCGGCGGCTCGCCTTCGACATACTCGTAGCTGAAGCCCTCCGACACGCCGAGGTGCAGCTTCGGACGATCCCCCGTCGCCTTCCACTGCTGCGTCAGGATCTCCTCCAGCTGCGCACCGGTGAGGGTCACCGTGACCAGTGTGTTCGCGAACGGCTGGACATCGGCCGCCTCCTTGTAGGTGACGACTCCGTCCTCGCCGACCAGCAGATCGGCACGCAGACCACCCGGGTTCATCAGCGCGATCTGCGCCGGCGTGCCGCCGAACGCAGGGTTCTCGCTGGTGGCCCAGAGGTAGACGTCGGCGACCCAGTTGCCCATCGACGACTCCACGCCGCGGTCGGCACCCGGAGGCGTACCACCACGCAGGATGTCACCGGTGATGGAGCCGATCGGGGCGGACCCGAGCTCGTCGGCGGTCGCGACATAGCCGGCGACCTGAGCGGCGATCTCCTCATCGGCGGGGAAGGCGTCCTTCAGCGGGAAGGTCGTCCCCTCGATCGAGATCAGCTCATCGGCCTCGGTGTCGTAGCTCAGCGAGAGCTGGCCCATGGCCTTGCCGTACTCCGAGGCCTGGATGACCGGACGAGTACGGTCGGTGCCGTCCACCGGAACCTCGCACGCATACGTCTGGTGCGTGTGGGCCGAGACGATCGCATCAATGAGGGGCGAGGCACCGGTTGCCAGGTCGCCGAACCCGTCGGCGTCGGCGGCGAGCTGCGCGCAGTCAGCGGTCGCCGCGCCCGAGTGGGTCAGCAGCACGATGACATCGGGGTCGACGGTGTCGGCCAGTTCGTCAGCCACGCGGTTGGCGGCCTCCAGCTGGTCGCCGAACTCGATGTCGGCGATACCGGAGGGGTCGACCATCGTCGCCGTGTCGGGAGTCACGGTGCCGATGAAAGCCACGCTCACCCCGTCGATCTCGCGCAGCGCGTACTCCGGGAGCACCGGATCGGTGGTGCCGGCGGCGTAGACGTTGGCGCCCAGACCGAAGTCCTGACCGGCGAGGCGCTGCTCCTCCGTCACCTCATCCGGGTCGGTGTTGCCGCCGTAGCGGGGGAGCACCCGGTTCAGCAGGTCGTCGAAACCGCGGTCGAACTCGTGGTTGCCCACGACCGAGAGGTCCAGGCCCGAAGCCACCAGAGTGTCGATGGTCGGGTTGTCCTGCTGGATGAACGACGTGAAGGTCGACGCGCCGATGTTGTCTCCTGCCGAGACGAACAGCGTGTTCGGGTTCTCGGCCTTCTTCGACTCCACGGCACCCGCGATCACGGCGGCGCCCGCCTCGGATCCCGAGGGGTTGGCCTCGAGGCGACCGTGGAAGTCGTTGATCGTGAGGATGTCGACCTCGACGGGTGCCTGCGCCCCCGCGCTCAGACCGACCTTGACCGGGTCGTGGTCGCTCGAGCGGTACGGGTCGTCGGCGTGGAACTCGGTGCCGTGGTACCCGAAGCGCGAGTACTCCAGGGCGAGGGCCTCTCCGGCGTTGACGTTCCAGACGTCCGCACCGGTCTGACGGCCCGACGCGGCCTCGTTCACGAGAACGTGGTCGAGCGAGCCCGAAAGCCCCTGGAACACGTAGCTGTACTCCTCGCCCTGCTCGGCATCGGCGAAGCCGGCTTCGTAGAGCACCTGCATCGGGTCTTCCTGCCCGTAGGAGTTGAAGTCCCCGACGAGGATGACCGACTCGGTGTCGCCCTGGACCTCGTCGACCCACTCCGTCAGAGCCGTTGCCTGACGCACCCGCGACTCGTTCGAGGCGCCCTGACCGTCGCCGGCATCAACGTCGCCTGGCCACGGACCCGCGGAGCCCTTGGACTTGAAGTGGTTCACGACGAAGAGGAACTCCTCGCCACCCTCGGCCGGTGCGAAGACCTGACCGATGGGTTCGCGAGCGTTCTGGAACGCACCGCCCGCACCCGACTCGTCGCCGAGCGCACGCGGGTCACCGACCGTGACCACCTCGGCGGGCTGGAAGATGATCGCGTTGGTGATCACGTCCAGTCCCGACGCGTCGGGGAGCTCGTCGGAAGATGCGACGAAGTCCCAGCGGTCGGTCCCGGCGTCGGAGTTGAGGGCGTCGACGAGGCTCGACAGCGCCTCATCGGTCTCCTCGCCGAGGGCCGCAGAGTTCTCGATCTCCATGAGGCCGACGACCGAGGCGTCGAGCGCGTTGATCGCCGAGACGATCTTGGCCTGCTGACGTGCGAAGTCGGCGGCGTCCCATGCCCCGCGCTGGTCGCAGCCGCCGCGGACGTTGTTCAGCTCCGAGCCGTCCGGGCTCTGGAACGCAGTGCACGACGCGCTGTCGGTGCCGAGGGTGGTGAAGTAGTTCAGGACGTTGAAGGAAGCGACGCTGACGTCGCCCCCGACCTCTTCGGGAGCCGCGGTGCGGACGTCTTCGAACTCCACGCCGTCGCCCTCGCCCGTTCCGTCACCCGTCAGGGGAGCGGTCGGGTTGAGCTTGAAGGCGTTGTTGCGATAGTCGACGATCACCGGTGCGGTGAAGGTGACCGAGGCTCCCACCACGACCGGCTCGGTGAGCGAGACGTACGGCGGAGTGAGTCCGGCGTTGGCCGCGGAGAGGAAGTTCGTGCTGGCTCCGTCGTCGAGGACGACGCGACGTGCGGCGTTCTCGACGGTCACTGCGGCGGCCTCGGGCGATCCGGGGAGCGCCACCTCGGTGGGCTGCACGAGCGGGCCGTCGCCGAAGGCGAGGGGAACCTCGCCGTACTGGTTCGTGCCGTAGGTGTCGGTGACGGTGAACGCACCGTCGGGCTGGATCAGCATCGACTCGAGCGCTTCGCGACCCGTGTCGTCGGCCGGCCATCCGGTGACGAGCGGCGTGACTGGTGCGCCGTCGGCGATGACCTCGACACTGCCGGTGCGGATGTCGACCTGCGTCAGGCCGTTGAACTCAGTGGCCAGCCCCGTGACGCGCACCGTCTGACCCTCGGCGACCTGACCGACCGTGCTGGGTGCGTAGACGAAGACCGCGTCGGACGCGGTGCCCGCCGCGGTGCCGGTGCCGGGCGTCTGGATGACGAAGCCCGCGAGGCCGCCGGTGGGGTAGTGCGCGGTGACGACGCCCTCCGTGACCACGGTCTGGCCGTTCAGCGGCGTCGAGGCGCCGGTGCCCTGGATCTCGGCGATGGTGACCGTGGTCGGTCCCGTCGGCTCCGGATCAGGAGTCGGCTCGGGGTCGGGCGTCGGCTCCGGGTCGACAGCGCCTGCCGCGCCCTCGGGTGTCGGCGTGCCCGCGGTGAAGTCGGCGGAGTTGATCGCGGTGTGCGAGCTCTCGGCATCGCGCGAGACGCTCGTTCCGTTGGTCGTCGCAGGCGCTGGGGTCCCGGCCGCGTCAGTGGCACTGCCCCAGCCGAGGTAGTCCACGACCTGGTCGACGGCGGCCACGTTCGTGCCGCCCGACAGTGCTTCCGCGGAGCTGACCAGCGCGACCTTGCCGCCTGTGCCCGACATCGAGATGCCGCCCTCGACGTCGGCCTCGAAACCGGGGAACGTCGTGTTGCTGCCCGTAGCCTGACCGACCAGCAGCTTCCCGCCCGGCTGGATCGTCATCCCCGTGAGCGGGGTGACCTGCCACGACGTTCCCGTGGTGGACGCGTACTGCACGCTCCACGACCCGAGGTCGACCGCGGTGTCGCCGGTGTTCACCAGCTCGACGAAGTCGCGGTTGAACACCGCACCGCCGTTACCGCCGCCGCCGTAGACCTCGTTGATGAGGACGGTGGCGTCGATGCTGACGGCCGCCTGAGCGGGCAGGGCGAAGCCCGCACCGCTCAAGGCGAGGGCACCCGAGAGCAGGCCGGCGCCGAGCGTCCGGGCCCTCCATCTCGATCGGCGTGGAATGGGGGATGGGGCACCGGATGTCACGGTCACAGACACTCTCCTGGTTTCGTATGCACAGACCAACAGCGTCCCGAGCACGAAGAGACCATCGTCCGGGGGCACGCCGTTCGATCCTTACCGAATTCCCGATCGCGTGGATGACGCCTGTGGAAACTCCACGTGACACTTCGTGGGAGGCGGCTGCCACCGGCATCCGCTCCTCTTCTCCGGCGGCGCAGGCGGCCGGCTGGTCGCCCGTAGAATCGAGGGAATATGTCCCCGCGCGCCCACCAGCCCCTCGAGCCCAGTGCGACTCCGCCCGAGCTCATCCGCAACTTCTGCATCATCGCCCACATCGACCACGGGAAGTCCACCCTGGCCGACCGCATGCTGCAGATCACCGGCGTCGTCTCCGATCGCGACATGCGCGCGCAGTACCTGGATCGGATGGACATCGAGCGCGAGCGCGGCATCACGATCAAGAGCCAGGCGGTGCGGATGCCATGGGCCACCGATGCCGGTACCTTCGCCCTCAACATGATCGACACCCCCGGCCATGTCGACTTCACCTACGAGGTGAGCAGGTCGCTGGCCGCCTGCGAGGGCGCGATCCTGCTCGTGGATGCCGCACAGGGGATCGAGGCCCAGACCCTCGCCAACCTCTACCTGGCACTGGAGAACGACCTCCACATCATCCCGGTGCTCAACAAGATCGACCTCCCCGCCGCCGACCCCGAGAAGTACGCCGCGGAGCTCGCGGGACTCATCGGTGGCGATCCCGGTGACGTGCTGCGGGTCAGCGGCAAAACGGGCGCGGGCGTCGAGGAGCTCCTCGACCGCATCGTCGAGCAGATCCCCGCACCGCAGGGGAATGCCGACGCCCCCGCCCGCGCGATGATCTTCGACTCCGTCTACGACGCCTACCGCGGCGTGGTCACCTACGTCCGGATGATCGACGGCAAGCTCCAGCCCCGCGAGCGCATCCAGATGATGTCCACCCGGGCCACGCACGAGCTCCTGGAGATCGGCGTGTCCAGCCCCGAGCCGATTCCGACCCGCGGCCTCGGCGTCGGTGAGGTGGGGTACCTCATCACCGGCGTCAAGGACGTCCGGCAGTCCAAGGTCGGTGACACGATCACCGATCAGCGCAAGCCCGCGACCGAGGCGCTCCCCGGATACACCGATCCCAAGCCGATGGTGTTCTCCGGCATCTACCCGATCGACGGCAGCGACTACGCCGAGCTTCGCGAGGCCCTCGACAAGCTCAAGCTCTCCGACGCCTCGCTGCAGTACGAGCCCGAGACCTCTGTGGCGCTGGGCTTCGGTTTCCGCTGCGGGTTCCTGGGTCTGCTGCACCTGGAGATCATCACCGAACGGCTGTCGCGCGAGTTCGGACTCGACCTCATCACCACCGCCCCCTCCGTCACGTACGAGGTGCACACCGACACCGGCGAGACCATCTCGGTGACCAACCCCAGCGAGTACCCCGACGGTCGGGTGGCGGAGGTGTCCGAGCCCATCGTGAAAGTCGGCATCCTGCTTCCGAAGGACTACGTCGGAACCGTCATGGAGCTCTGCCAATCCCGCCGGGGAGCACTGCTGGGTATGGACTATCTCAGCGAAGACCGGGTGGAGCTTCGCTACAACATGCCCCTCGGTGAGATCGTCTTCGACTTCTTCGACCACCTCAAGAGCCGCACGCAGGGCTACGCGAGCCTGGACTACGAGCCCGCCGGCTCGCAGACCGCAGACCTCGTGAAAGTCGACATCCTGCTCCAGGGCGAGAAGGTGGATGCCTTCAGCTCGATCGTGCACCGGGAGAAGGCCTACGCCTACGGCACCATGATGACCGAGCGACTGCGCAAGCTCATTCCGCGTCAGCAGTTCGAGGTTCCGATCCAGGCTGCCATCGGCGCGCGGATCATCGCGAGGGAGAACATCCGCGCGATCCGCAAGGACGTGTTGGCGAAGTGCTACGGCGGTGACATCACCCGGAAGCGCAAACTGCTCGAGAAGCAGAAGGAAGGCAAGAAGCGCATGAAGATGGTCGGTCGCGTCGAGGTGCCGCAGGAGGCCTTCATCGCCGCACTCTCGGGGGATGTCGAGGGGAAGCAGAAGTAGGCTGTCAGCCATGCGCCGCGGAACCTTCAGGGATGACACGGTCGACTACGCCGCCGTCGGGGCGACGCAAGCCGCCGATCTCATGCACTTCCCGCCGGAGCGGAGCATCCCGGCCGAGGAGTCCTGGCGGATCGGCAGCGGGGAGGATCGGTTCCGCGCAGCCGGCGAGTCGCTGCTGTCGTGGAGCGCTCAGCGCGGAGCGGGTCTCGAACTGACCGACGTCCGTCCCGCCGCCGGCCCGATGTACGCCGGCGTGAGCTTCGACGAGAACGGCGCGCCGATCGCCCCGAGCAAGCTCGAGGTCGAGCAGCGCTACGACTCCGACGGCACCCCCTTCGTCACCGCCGGCGCGACCGTTCACCTGGGCGGCCGGGTCGCCGGAATGCGCGCCGACGGCGAACTCCGGGTCATCTTCGCGGTCGAGGAACCCCGACGCATCGGCTTCGCCCTCGGCACGGTGCAGGGGTCGGTCGTCAGCGGCGAGGAATCGTTCATGCTCGAGTGGCACGACAACGACGAGGTCTGGTTCACGGTCCGCGCCTTCGACGCGCCGCAGGCGCTGCTTTACCGGCTCTTCCCCGCCCTCACCCGGCGCCGGCGCCGCGAACTGTTCACCCGCTACCTGCGTGCCATCTCCCCGCTGTACGCCACCCCCGCCTGAGCGTGGGAGCTGCACTTCCCGTCGGTGAACCCGCCCCGGCCGACGGCTCGCTGCCTGCCGGCACGGTGATCGATCCGGCGGTGCCCTTCGGCGCCTATCTGCACATCCCCTTCTGTCGGGTGCGCTGCGGGTACTGCGACTTCAACACCTACACCGCGACCGAGCTGCGCGGCGCCAGGCAGGATGATTACGCCGAGACCCTGCTGCGCGAAGTGGAGCTCGCCCGCCGCGTGCTGTCTGAGTCCGGGCGGCTGCGACCGGTCGAGACGGTGTTCTTCGGCGGGGGCACACCCACCCTTCTTCCCGCCGACGACCTGGTGCGCATGCTCGACGGCGTGCGTGCGGCGTTCCCGGGAGCCGTCGATCCCGAAGTGACGGTGGAGGCCAACCCCGACACCGTCGACGAGGAGGTCGCACGCCGCCTCGCGGAGGCCGGGGTGACCAGGCTCTCGATCGGCATGCAGTCCGCTGTTCCCCACGTCCTGGCGACGCTGGATCGCTCGCACCGCACCGGCGCGGTGGCAACAGCCGTGGCCGCCGCCCGCGAGGCCGGGCTCGGCGTCAGCATCGACCTGATCTACGGCGCTCCGGGGGAATCACTGGCCGACTGGCGCACGTCGCTCGAGACGGCGATCGCACTCGACCCCGACCACCTGTCCGCCTACGCCCTCATCGTCGAGGACGGGACGGCGCTGGCCCGCCGCATCCGACGGGGGGAACTCGCCCTGCCCGACGACGATCTGCAGGCGGAGATGTACGAGCTCGCAGACGATCTGCTCACCGCGGCAGGGATGGCGTGGTACGAGGTGTCCAACTGGGCTCGGACCCCCGCCGATCGCTGCCGCCACAACGCCGCCTACTGGCGGGGGAGCGACTGGTGGGGGTTCGGCCCCGGCGCGCACGGCCACGTCGCCGGAACCCGCTTCTGGAACGTGCGTCATCCGGCCGCCTACGCCCAACGGCTCGCCGAGGGCCTGTCCCCCGCGGCGGGGCGCGAGGTCCTGTCGCCGTCCTCCCGGCTCCTCGAGGCGGTTCTCCTCGGCGTCCGCACCCACGAGGGTCTCGCCACCTCATCCCTCCCGTCGGGCGCGAGTGCCGCCCTCCCTGGGCTCGTGGCGGACGGCCTGGTCGAACCACACACCGTCGATCGGGTGCGGCTCACCCGGCGCGGCCGACTCCTGGCCGACCACGTCGTTCGCACGCTCACGGCCTGACATGCCGTGACCCGGCCGTCCGACGTCGAGGGTGTTCCGATAGAATTGGCACTCGAATCCCACGAGTGCCAGGGGTGTCGGCAGGCCGACGGAGGGGGTGTCATGGTCAGCGAACGCGGATTGCAGGTGCTGCGCGCCATCGTGCAGGACTACGTCGACACGCGCGAACCCGTCGGCAGCAAGGCGATCGTCGAGCGTCACGCCTTCGGCGTCTCCGCCGCCACCATTCGCAACGACATGGCCCTGCTCGAAGACGAAGACCTCATCGTCGCCCCGCATACGTCGTCCGGGCGCGTCCCGACCGACAAGGGCTACCGCGTCTTCGTCGATCACCTCGCCCAGGTGCGGCCCCTGAGCCCCGCCCAGCGGACGGCCATCTCCTCGTTCCTGGAAGGCCCCTCGGACCTCGACGAAGTGCTCGCCCGCACGGTGCGCGCTCTGACGGTCCTCACCGGGCACGTCGCGATCGTGCAGTATCCGTCCTTCGCCCGGGCGACGGTCTCCCACGTGGAGCTCGTCCGCCTGGACGCACTGAAGGTCCTGGTCATCGTCGTCACCGACACCGGCAGGGTCTCCCAGCGACTCGCCTTCCCGGGGGTGGAGATCGATGAGGACCGGATGCAGCGGATCCGCGGCCGGGTCTCCGACCTCGTCGTCGGAGTGCCGGTGCGGGAGGGTGTGGCCGGGGTCGCGACCGCTGTCGGAGCGGGCGAGACTCCCGGGGATCCCGACGGCCCCGCGCTCCAGGCGATCCTCCGGGTCATCGGGGAGGAACTGGATGACTTCCGGCAGGACCGACTCGTGCTCGCCGGCAGCGCCAACCTCGCCCGCAGCGAAGCGGACTTCCGCGGCAGCATCTACCCGCTGCTGGAGGCCATCGAGGAGCAGGTGACACTGCTGAAGCTCATGGGCGAGATGGTCGCCGACGATCAGGGCCTCGCGGCGAGCATCGGGCGGGAGAACGAGCCCTTCGGCCTGAGCGAAGCGTCGGTCGTCGCAAGCGATTACGACGCGACCGGCTCCCGTGCGCGCGTCGGCGTGCTCGGACCGACCCGCATGGACTACCCGACCAACCTCGCGGCCGTTCGGGCCGTGGCGAGGTACCTCACTCGTCTCCTGGATGAAGACGAGAACGCCCGCTGACGACAGCATTCCGCAGACTCCCCGCGCCCGGCGCGGCAGGAAGGTGAAAGTGGCTGACCACTACGAAGTACTCGGTGTGGCGCGTGACGCCAGCCCCGACGACATCAAGCGCGCCTACCGACGGCTGGCGCGAGAGCTGCACCCCGACGTCAATCCCGGGGAGGACGCGGCGGAGCGGTTCAAGCTCGTCACGCACGCCTACGACGTGCTGAGCGACCCCGACCAGCGCGCCCGCTACGACGTCGGCGGTGACACCGCCTTCGGCGGGGCCGCCGGCGGATTCGGCGGGTTCAGCGACATCTTCGAGACGTTCTTCGGCGGGGGTGGAGGCGGCGGCGCGCGCGGTGCCCGGCCGCGCTCGCGGCGCGAACGCGGCCAGGACGCGCTGGTTCGGATCAACCTCGAGCTCAAGGACGTCGTCTTCGGCGTGCACCGCGACATCGAGGTCGACACCGCCGTCGTGTGCGAGACGTGCACCGGATCGTGCTGCCAACCCGGCACCTCACCCGTCACGTGCGACATCTGCCACGGCACGGGCCACGTCCAGCGGCAGGTCCGCAGCCTCCTCGGCAACGTCGTCACCTCCCAGCCGTGCTCGGTGTGCCAGGGGTACGGCACGACGATCCCGTATCCCTGCGCCACCTGCCAGGGGCAGGGACGTGTCCGCTCGCGCCGCACGGTCTCGATCGACGTGCCGGCGGGGGTCGAGAGCGGTCTGCGTCTGCAGCTGCCCGGATCGGGCGAGGTGGGCCCCGCCGGCGGACCCAACGGCGATCTCTACCTCGAGGTGAACATCGCGCCCGACCCGGTGTTCTCACGCGACGGCGACGACCTGTTGGCGACGCTCGAGGTGTCGATGCCGGACGCGATCCTCGGCACCCACACGACGATCGACTCGCTCGACGGACCGGTCGATCTCGAGCTGAGGGCCGGCGTGCAGTCCGGCGACGTGCTGACGATCAAGGGCCGTGGCATCACACCGCTGCGCGGCTCGCAGCGCGGCGATCTCCGAGTCGGCGTGCAGGTGGTGACGCCCACACGGCTCGATCACCGGGAACGCGCTCTCATCGAAGAGCTCGCCAAGCGCACCAAGCCCGCACCGCCGCGGCTCTCCGAATTCCACCAGGGCCTGTTCGCCAAGCTCCGGGATCGCTTCCGGAACGGTTGAGCGGTGCCCCTGCACTTCCTGTCCTCCGAGGCGACGGCGACACCCGTCGGCGGCGTCGTGACCCTGACCGGTGCCGAAGCGAAGCACGCCGCCACAGTGCGGCGGGTGCGCGTCGGTGAGAGCGTGACCGTCGGCGACGGCGCCGGGGTGTGGCTCGAGGGCAGGTGCGAGTCGGTCTCCCCGTCGACGGTGGCGGTGCGGGTGTCGGCGAAATCGCACATCGCCGCCCCTGTTCCCCGCGTCATCCTGGTCCAAGCCCTGGCCAAGGGCGACCGCGACGAACTGGCCGTTCAGGCAGCGACCGAGCTCGGCGTCGACGAGATCGTCCCCTGGCAGGCCGGGCGGAGCATCTCGCGCTGGGACGCGGCCAAGGCGACGAAGGGCCGAGAGCGTTGGCAGACGATCGCCCGGGAGGCGGCGAAGCAGGCTCATCGCCCCTGGGTTCCCACCGTGACGGAGCCGGTCACGACGGCCGCGATCGCGGCGCGTGCGGGCAGCGACCTCGTCGTCGTTCTCGAGCCGACGGCCTCCGAGAGGCTGAGCGAGCTCGCCTCGTCGAGCCGCGACCTGCTGATCGTGGTCGGCCCCGAGGGAGGCATCACCCCGGAAGAGCTCACGCTGCTGGACGGCGCCGGTGCGACGCTGCGTCGCCTCGGCGAATCCGTCCTGCGCACCTCGACGGCCGGTCCCGCGGCGATCGCCGTCGTCAGCGGCGCCCTCGGTCGCTGGTGACGGCCCGTCGGTAGACTTCCTTCATGAGCGAACCGTCGGTCTTCAGCCGTATCCTCACCGGCGACATCCCGGGAGAGATCCTCACCGAGACGGAGAACGTCTTCGCCATCCGCGACATCGCCCCTCAGGCCCCCGTGCACCTGCTCGTCATCCCCAAAACCGAGCGCTACCGCGACGTGGGAGAGCTCGCCGCCGGCGATCCGGCGCTCCTGAGCGAAATGGTCGCGCTGGCCGGATCGCTCGCGGCGCAGCACGCCGACGGCGATTACCGCCTCGTGTTCAACACCGGCGCGAACGCCGGACAGACGGTCTTCCACGTGCATGCGCACGTCCTCGCCGGGGGCCTGCAAGAGAAGGAGCTTCGTGCCTGACACCCCACCCGCCGTCGAGCGCGTCCTCGCGGACGGCGTCGCCATGGTCCAGCTGCTGGGTCCGCAGGACCGTCTGCTGCGCGTGGTCGAGAAGGAGCATCCCGACGTCGACGTGCACGTGCGCGGGAACGAGATCACCCTCACCGGTGATGCCGCCGCCGTGGCCGCGGCCCGCGTGCTCGTGCACGAGCTGCTGGCGATGACCAAGGCGGGCCAGAGCCTCGGCCCCGCGGATGTCACCTCCGCCGACCGGATCCTCCGCAGCGACGGCGGACCCCGCCCGTCCGAAGTTCTCGGCGAACCGCTGCTGTCGACCCGGGGCCGGGTCATCCGCCCCAAGACCCTCGGACAGAAGGCGTACGTCGACGCCATCGACGACCACACGATCGTCTTCGGCATCGGGCCGGCCGGAACCGGAAAGACCTATCTGGCGATGGCGAAGGCGGTCCAGGCACTCCAGCGCAAAGAGGTCAACCGGATCATCCTCACCCGTCCGGCGGTGGAAGCGGGGGAGCGCCTGGGCTTCCTCCCGGGAACGCTCACCGACAAGATCGATCCGTACCTGCGTCCGCTCTATGACGCCCTCAACGAGATGATGGACCCGGAGATCGTGCCCAAGCTCATCGCCAGCGGCACGATCGAGGTCGCTCCGCTGGCATACATGCGCGGGCGCACGCTCAACGATTCGTTCGTGGTCCTCGACGAGGCCCAGAACACCACGCCCGAGCAGATGAAGATGTTCCTGACCAGGCTCGGGTTCGGGACCAAGATGGTCGTCACCGGTGACGTCACCCAGATCGACCTCCCGCAGGGCGCCTCGGGGCTGCGCCTGGTCACCCGCGTGCTCGATCGCATCGATGACATCCACTTCTCCTTCCTCACGAGCGACGACGTCGTACGCCACACCCTCGTGGGCCGGATCGTCGACGCGTACAGCGAGTTCGACGAGCGGCGCCTGGCCGCGCGTCGCGAACGCGACGAGGCGACCGAGCTGGCCAGCCGCGCGGAGCGTCGCGCCGCGACCCGAGCCCCGGGCCCTCGCGACCGCCTGCCGAAACGGGGACGCCAGTGACGATCGAGATCACCAACGAATCCGGGATGCCGGTCGACGAGACCGTCCTCCTGCGGCTCATGGAGCACAACTTCGGCGAACTGCACGTCAGCTCGGAAGCCGACGTGGCGATCCTCTTGGTGGATGAGGGCGCGATGGAGTCGCTTCATCTGCAGTGGATGGATGAGCCGGGGCCGACCGACGTGCTGAGCTTCCCCATGGACGAGCTGCGACCGGGCACCGAGGAGTCGCCCACGCCGGCGGGGCTCCTCGGCGACATCGTCCTGTGCCCCCAGGTGGCCGAGACTCAGGCGACGGCCGCTCGGCACTCGACCATGGACGAACTGGTCATGCTCACCACCCATGGTCTGCTGCATCTGCTCGGCTTCGATCACGCCGAGCCCGAGGAGGAGAAGGAGATGTTCGGGATCCAGCGCGATCTGATCGTCTCCTTCCAGATGAGCGAGCGCCGTCGCGCGCGGCCATGACCCCCGTTCTCCTCCTTCTCCTCGCGCTGGTCCTCATCGCCTTCGGCGCGCTCATGGCATCGATCGACGCCGCCCTCAGCGTCACCTCGCGAGGAGACCTCGGCGAACTCGCCGAGCAGTCGCCGCGCAATTCCACATCCCTGCGCCGAATCGCCGCCGACCCCGACGCCCACGCAACGGCCGTGGTCTTCATCCGCGTTCTCGCCGAGACGGGGGCCGCGGTGCTGGTGACGGTGTCCTTCGTCATCCTCTTCGACAGCATCCCGTGGGCGATCGTCGCCGCCATCGTGCTGATGACGGGGATCTCGTTCGTTCTCGTGGGCGCCAGCCCCCGCGGCGTCGGCCGGCGTCACGCCCGCGGTCTTCTCCGCGGCGCCGCCCCGGTCATCCGCGGCGCCCGCCTGGTTCTCGGACCCCTCGCACACGGACTCGTCGTCCTGGGCAACCGGGTGACCCCCGGTGCACCTCGGGGCGCGTCGTTCGCCTCCGAGGAGCAGCTGCTCAGCATCGTCGACGAAGCCGCATCCCACGACCTGATCGAGCAGGACGACCGCGACCTCATCCACTCGGTGTTCGACTTCACCGACACCTTCGTGCGAGCGGTGATGGTGCCCCGCACCGACATGGTCACCGTCGGGGCCACCACCTCCACCCGCGAGGCGATGCAGGTCTTCCTCGACAAGGGCGTCTCCCGCGTTCCGCTCATCGACGAGGAAGCCGACGACGTGGTCGGGGTGCTGTACCTCAAAGACCTCGTGCAGTTCGGGTTCCGCGACGAGTCCGGCTGGCGCGACGCGCCGGTCACGCGCATCGCCCGCAAGGCCGTGTTCGTCCCCGAGTCCATGCGCGCCGAGACTCTGCTGCAGCAGATGAAGCGGGACGCGGTGCACGTCTGCCTCGTCGTCGACGAGTATGGGGGCGTGTCGGGCCTGATCACCCTGGAGGACATCATCGAGGAGCTCGTGGGAGAGATCTCCGACGAGTACGACCCGCGCGCCGACGAGGTCGTCGAGGTCGACCCCGGCCGCTACCGGGTCAGTGCCCGTCTCGGCTTGGACGCGGTGGGTGATCTGTTCGGATTCGAGCTGGAGGACGAGGACGTCGACTCGATCGGAGGCCTTCTCGGCAAGGCCCTCGGCCAGGTGCCGCAACCCGGCGCAACCGCCGAGTACCTCGGGCTTCTGATGACAGGAGGCACGTCACGCGGACGTGGACGCGGTCTCGCGACCGTCTTCGTCGAACGGACGGAAGAAGCCGCAGCCGCGCGGGAGCGCGAGCGCGAGCACAGTGAACGGGAAGCAGGAGCACGATGACCGACGATCCTTCCGACACGCCGACCGGATCGCGCTCCGGATTCGTGACCTTCGTCGGCCGCCCCAACGTGGGGAAGTCCACCCTCATGAACGCCCTCGTCGGCGAGAAGATCGCCATCACGAGTGAGAAGCCCCAGACCACGCGCCGGGCGATCCGCGGGATCGTCAACCGCCCGGGCGGCCAACTGGTGATCGTCGACACCCCCGGCATCCACAAGCCCCGCACCCTGCTCGGCCAGCGGCTCAACGATCTCGTCGATGATGTTCTCGGCGACGTCGACGTGATCGGGTTCTGCGTGCCGGCCACCGACGCCGTCGGCCCCGGCGACCGACGGATCGCAGCGTCGCTGAGCCGCTATCCGCGGGCGAAGAAGATCGCCATCGTCACCAAGATCGACGCGGCCGCGCGAGAACAGGTGACCGAGAGGTTGATGGAGGTCGACGCCCTGCGGGAGGACTGGGCCGCCGTCATCCCGCTGTCCGCCCTGACCCGGACGCAGCTCGACGTCCTCAGCGACGAGGTGCTCGCCCTCATGCCGGAGGGGCCGTCGCTCTACCCCGACGATGTCGTCACCGACGAATCGACGGAGGACCGCGTCGCGGAGATCATCCGGGAAGCCGCGCTGGAAGGCGTGCGGGACGAACTCCCGCACTCGATCGCGGTGGTCGTCCAGGACATCGCACCCCGTGAGGACAGCGACCTAACCGACGTCTTCGCCGACATCGTCGTCGAGCGCGACAGCCAGAAGGCGATCATCATCGGCCATCGCGGTTCGCGCCTGCGGGATGTCGGAGCCCGCGCCCGGTCGCAGATCGAGCCGTTGCTGGGCACGCGCGTGTACCTCTCGCTGCACGTGCGCATCGCGAAGGAGTGGCAGCGCGACCCGAAACAGCTGCGTCGCCTGGGTTTCTGAGCCTGCTACCATGGCCGCATGCGCGCCGGCCTGCTTCTTCTCCTTAGCCGCCGCGGCGAGGCCTCGATCTAGGGCCACCCTCGTCGCGGAGCTCGGCGTCGGCCCGTCCCTCAGACGTGGAAGAGAAGAAGCGACATGAAGAACACCCAGCGCCCCTCGGGCATGCCGATCCACAAGTATCGGCCGTATCACGAGCAGATCCGCGTCGATCTGCCCGACCGCACGTGGCCGGATGCCCGCATCACGCAGGCGCCGCGCTGGTGCGCGGTCGACCTCCGCGACGGCAACCAGGCCCTCATCGATCCGATGAGCCCCGAACGCAAGCGCATCATGTTCGACCTCCTGGTCGGCATGGGCTACAAGGAGATCGAGGTCGGCTTCCCGTCGGCAAGCCAGACCGACTTTGACTTCGTCCGACACCTGATCGAAGAGGACGTCATCCCCGATGACGTCACGATCCAGGTACTGACCCAGGCGCGCGAACACCTGATCGAGCGCACGTACGAGTCCATCGCGGGCGCGAAGCAGGCGATCGTCCACCTGTACAACTCCACGAGCGTCCTGCAGCGCGAGGTGGTGTTCCGCACCGACAAGCAGGGCATCATCGACATCGCCCTCGAGGGCGCGCGGCTGTGTCGGGAGTTCGAGAAGCGCATCCCCGAGACGAAGGTCTACTACGAATACTCGCCCGAAAGCTACACCGGCACCGAGCTGGAGTTCGCGGTGGATGTCTGCAATCAGGTCATCGAGGTCTTCGAGCCGACGCCCGACCGCAAGGTCATCATCAATCTGCCGGCCACCGTCGAGATGGCGACCCCGAACGTCTACGCGGACTCGATCGAGTGGATGAGTCGGCACCTGGCGCACCGCGAGAACATCATCCTGTCCCTCCACCCGCACAATGACCGGGGAACGGCGATCGCCGCCGCCGAACTCGGATACATGGCCGGGGCCGACCGGATCGAGGGATGCCTGTTCGGCAACGGCGAGCGGACCGGCAACGTCGATCTGGTGGCGCTCGGCATCAACCTGCTGACCCAGGGCATCGACCCGATGATCGACTTCAGCGACGTCGATCAGATCAAGCGCACGGCGGAGTACTGCAACCAGCTGCCGGTGCACGAGCGCAGCCCGTGGGCCGGAGACCTGGTGTTCACCGCGTTCAGCGGCTCTCACCAGGACGCGATCAAGAAGGGCTTCGAGGCGATGGACGCCCGGGCGGCCGCCGAGGGCGTCTCGGTCGACGAACTCGAGTGGGGGGTGCCGTACCTGCCGATCGACCCGAAGGATCTCGGCCGGTCGTACGAGGCGGTCATCCGCGTCAACTCCCAGTCCGGCAAGGGCGGGGTGGCGTACCTGCTCAAGAGCGACCACGCCATCGACCTCCCGCGTCGCCTGCAGATCGAGTTCTCCGGCGTCGTGCAGGCGAAGACCGACGCCGAGGGCGGCGAGATCACCAGTGACGAGATCTGGCGCATCTTCACCGACGAGTACCTGCCCGCCTCCGATCCCGACGAGCGCTGGGGCCGTTTCGAGCTGCTGAGCACCCGCACCCAGAGCGACATGTCCGGTGACGTGGTCCTCGAGGTGTCGCTGCGCGACGGCGAGGAGCGCGTCGCGGCTTCGGGTCACGGGAACGGGCCGGTCGCGGCCTTCCTCGAGGTCATCCGCGGGCAGGGCTTCGACGTGACCCTCTACGACTACGTCGAGCACGCGTTGAGCTCGGGCGGCGACGCACAGGCCGCGGCCTACATCGAGTTGCAGGTCGACGGTCAGCGCCTGTGGGGCGTCGGGATCGACGGCGACATCTCGACCGCTTCGCTCAAGGCGATCGTGTCGGGTGTGAACAGGTCGATCCGCACGCGCGAGCAGGCGGGGGTGCTCGCCGGAGTGTGATCGCAGCTCAGGGCTTGATGATCGGGATCCCGGTGGTCTCCACCGCGACCTTGCGGCGGTAGAGCGCCCGCTGTTCGGGCAGGGAGATGTCGAAGATCACGGCGAGGAGGCGGATGACGGCCGTCACCGCGATCCCGATGATCGCTGCCACGGCGAGCGACGCGCCGAAGGCGTGCACCACGGCGAGGACGGAGCACCCGACCGCTGCGGCGACCGCGTAGAGCGATCCGACGTGCATGATCGCGATCGGCACGCCCATCAGCATGTCGCGGAGGATGCCGCCGCCCACCGCGGCGCAGACGCCGACGAACACCGCGGGGACGACGGGGAGCCCGAGCGCGAGGGCCTTGCTCGTGCCGAACGCGCCGAAGAGTCCCATCGAGAGTGCGTCCAGACCGACGATGACGGCGTTCAGGCGTGCGAAGACGCCCGACAGCAGCATGCCGACCAGGGCCGCGACGGTGGCGGTGATGAGATACCAGTTGCTCTGGAGGGTCACCGGGGTGGTGTTCAGCAGCAGGTCGCGGATGAGCCCGCCGCCCATCCCCAGCACGACGCCGATGATGGCCACACCGAGGAAGTCCAGGCGTCGTTGACCGCGGAAGCCGGATGCGAACAGCGCCCCCTGGATGCCACCGAGCCCGACCGCGGTCAGGTCTGCCCACAGCGGAATCACGAAGAGCGGCTCGTCCACGCGTCCATTCTGGCCCGACGGACGCGATAATCGAGTGTGCCCACCTATCGCGACGAGGTCGTGGTCCTGCGCACCCACAAGCTGGGGGAGGCGGACCGTATCGTCACCGCCCTCGGCCGCCGCAGCGGCAAGATCCGCGCGGTCGCGAAGGGCGTGCGTCGCACCTCCTCCCGTCTCGGCGCCCGTCTCGAGCCGTTCATGGTCGCCGATGTGCAGTTCTCCCGCGGCCGTTCCCTCGACATCGTGCAGCAGGCCGAGTCTCTCGGCTCCTACGGCGCCGAGATCTCCCAGCACTACGACCGTTACACCGCCGCCCACGCGATGGTGGAGGCCGCCGATCGGCTGAATGACGCCGAGGCCGCCACACCGCATTACCTGCTGCTCGTCGGGGGTCTGCGTGCGCTCGCGCGGGGGGATCACGCCGCGCGCAGCATCCTGGATTCGTACCTCCTGCGGGCGATGGCCCTCGCCGGCTGGGCACCGGGCCTGGGTGAATGCGCACGCTGCGGCGCGCCTGCGCCGCACGACCAGTTCGTCGCTCAGCTCGGGGGTGTCGTGTGCGCAGCCTGCGCCCCCACCGGTGCAGCGCACATCGATCCAGCCACGATCGGACTGCTCACCGCGCTCATGGCGGGGGAGTGGGAGATCGTCGACGCATCCACCCCGCACTCCGCGGGTGCGGCGTCCGGGCTCATCGCCGCGTACGCACAGTGGCACCTCGAACGCGGGATCCGCTCGCTCCAGCATGTGGAGGCGGTCCGGTGACCCCGAAGCCCTATACGCATCGCGACGCCGTACCCTATCGTCCGCTCGATTGGACCGGCGTCCACCCGCCGGCGTTCCCGGGCGCCGTGCCGCGCCACGTCGCGATCGTCATGGACGGGAACGGCCGCTGGGCCAACCGTCAGGGCCTCACCCGGGTAGAAGGGCACAAAGCGGGCGAGGAAGTGCTGCTGGACGTCGTCGCCGGCGCCATCCAGGCCGGCGTGCGGCACCTGAGCGTTTACGCGTTCTCGACCGAGAACTGGGCCCGGTCGCCCGATGAGGTCCGCTTCCTCATGGGGTACAACCGGGATGTGCTGCACCGGCGCCGCGACCAGCTCAACGAGTGGGGTGTGCGGATCCGCTGGGCGGGCCGGAAGCCCCGGCTGTGGACCTCGGTGATCAAGGAGCTGCAGTTCGCCGAGAGACTGACGGCCGGCAATGACGTCCTGACCCTCACCATGTGCATCAACTACGGCGGCCGCATCGAGTTGGTCGACGCCATGCGCGCCATCGCCGGCGAGGTCGCTGCCGGGCGGATGCGCCCGTCGGCGATCAACGAGAAGGTGATCCGCCGCCACCTCTACCAGCCCGACATGCCCGACGTCGACCTGTTCATCCGCTCCAGCGGCGAACAGCGGACCTCGAACTTCCTGCTGTGGGAGTCGGCCTACGCCGAGTTCGTCTTCCTCGACACCCTGTGGCCGGATTTCTCCCGCGCCGACCTCTGGCGCGCGATCGATCTGTATCTCGACCGCGACCGCCGCTTCGGCGGGGCGGTCGATCAGCCGACATCCGACATCGCCGATCACGATCCGCAGGAATAGCGAGGCTGCCGGGGATGGTTGTGGTCGGTATGACTGAACCCCTCCGGCTCGATGTATGGAGCGACATCGCCTGCCCCTGGTGCTACATCGGCAAGCGCAACCTCGAAGCGGGCCTCGCCCAGACCCTGGCCGACGACGACGCGCCTGAGGTCGAGATCGTGTACCACTCCTACGAGCTCGCCCCCGACACTCCGCCGGACTACGACGGCAGCGAGGTGGATTACCTCGCCGAGCGCAAGGGTGTGAGCCGCGACGAGGCCCAGCAGATGATCGACCGCGTGACCGAGGTCGCCAAGGGATCGGGACTGGCGTACCGCTACGATCTCCTCCACCATGCCAACACCGGCAAGGCCCACCGGCTGCTGCACTTCGCCAAGGAGAACGGCCGGCAGCTGGAGCTGGTCGAACGGCTGATGTCGGCGTACTTCACTGAAGGCCGGCACATCGGCACGGACGACGAGCTCGTGCGGCTCGCCGGGGACGCCGGTCTCGACGCCGACGCGGCCCGCGAGGTCGTCGCCACGGATCGATTCAAGCTGGAGGTGCGCCGCGACCAGGCGCAGGCGCAGGCATACGGCATCTCCGGGGTGCCGTTCTACGTGATCGACGGCACGTACGGCGTCTCCGGGGCCCAGCCGCCTGAGGCCTTCGCGCAGATCCTGCGTCAGGTGTGGTCGGAGCGTCGTACGACGGCCGAGGCCGAACCCGCCGCGAGCGCCGGCTGAGACCGGGCCGCCGGCCGGAGGTCAGCGGGGGAGGTTCTCCTCGATCACCGAAACGATCGCGGGGTCGTCGGGCTTGACGTTCGGCCGGAAGCGGTGCACCTGGCCCGAGGGGGTGATGAGGAATTTCTCAAAATTCCAGATGATCGGGCCCTTCTTGCCCTCGAGGTCCTTGGCGCGCTTGAGTGCCTTGTACACCGGCGCCGCGCCGTTGCCGTTGACCTTCACCTTCTCCTGGATCGGAAAGGTCACGCCCCAGGTCGTGGCGCAATACTCGATGATCTCCTCCATCGATCCCGGCTCCTGCCCCATGAATTGGTTGCAGGGGAAGCCGAGCACGATGAAGCCCCGGTCGCCGTACGTGCGCTGGAGCTCCTCGAGCTGCTCGTACTGCGGTGCCAGGCCGCAGCGGGAGGCGACGTTGACGACCAGCACGACCTGGTCGGCGTAATCGCCGAGCGTCGACGTGCCGCCGTCGGCGGTCGTGAACGGGATGGAACGCAGATCGGTGAGGGTGGCTTCGGAGGTCATATCCCCAGGCTAAATCCGCTTTCGCGACCCCGGCCGCGAGGATGGGAGAATACAGAGGTGTCACTCGCTGTCGCCCCAGCCCCGACCCTTCGGATCGGTCCGCTGACCCTGGACGCACCGGTCGTGCTCGCGCCGATGGCCGGTATCACCAACACCGCCTTCCGCCGTCTCTGCCGTGAGTACGGTGCCGGCCTTTACGTCAGCGAGATGATCACCTCGCGCGCGCTGGTGGAGCGCAACGCGACCACGATGCGTCTGATCACCCACCACGAGTCCGAGGTCCCGCGTTCGATCCAGTTGTACGGCGTCGACCCCACCACGGTCGAAGCCGCCGTGAGGCTCCTCGTCGAAGAGGACCGTGCCGACCACATCGACCTGAACTTCGGCTGCCCGGTGCCGAAGGTCACGCGCAAAGGCGGGGGCGCGGCGCTTCCCTGGAAGCGCGACCTGTTCCGCGACATCGTCACCCGTGCGGCACGCGCCGGGGGAGACATCCCGGTCACGGTCAAGATGCGCAAGGGCATCGACGACGATCACCTGACGTACCTCGACGCAGGCCGGATCGCCGAGGACGCCGGCATCTCGGCCGTCGCCCTCCACGCGCGGACGGCATCGCAGTTCTATTCCGGCACAGCCGACTGGGCGGCGATCTCGGCGCTGAAGGAGGCCGTCACCAGCATCCCGGTTCTCGGGAACGGCGACATCTGGTCTGCCGAGGACGCGGTGCGCATGATGTCGGAGACCGGATGCGACGGGGTCGTCGTCGGCCGCGGGTGCCTCGGTCGCCCCTGGCTGTTCGGCGATCTCGCCCGCGCCCTGGGCAGGGACGGGAGCGCCGCCGGAGAGCCTGTCGACGCCACCCTCGCGTTCGTCGCACGCGCCTTCCGACGGCACGCCGAACTGCTCGTGGAGTTCTTCGACGACGAGGGTCGAGGGTGCCGCGACATCCGCAAGCACGTCGCGTGGTATTTCAAGGGTTACCCGGTGGGGGGTGACACCCGGGCTCGGCTGGCGACGGTGTCCACGCTCGCGGAGATCGACGAACTCCTCGCCACCCTCGACCTCGACGCCCCGTACCCGGGCGCACCCGCCGAGGGCCAGCGCGGCCGCGCCGGCACGCCCAAGCGGCCCGCGCTTCCGGACGGATGGCTCGACTCCCGCGACATCGGAGCCGACGCCTCCACCGCCCTCGCCGAGGCCGAACTCGATCACAGCGGTGGCTGACCCGGTGGCGGCATTCCCGGCGAGCGAGGGCGCGGCCGGTCACGGCTCCTCCACAGCGTGGATCGGCGGAGCAGGACTCGGCGTGGCACCCGGTCGACCGAGCGGCTATGACGACGGTGACGCCGAGCGCTTCCACACCGAGACCCATCGGTCCCAGCGCGATGACTTCGCACGGGATCGCGCCCGCGTGCTCCACTCCGCGGCATTGCGTCGGCTGGCAGCGAAGACGCAGGTGCTGAGCCCGGCCAGCCCCGCGGATTTCGCACGCAACCGCCTGACGCACTCGCTCGAGGTCGCCCAGGTCGGGCGCGAGCTCGCAACCGCTCTCCGGCTCTCGCCCGATGTGGTCGACACCGCGTGCCTCAGCCATGACCTCGGGCATCCGCCCTTCGGTCACAACGGAGAGCGCGCGCTCAACGACTGGGCCGACGACATCGGCGGCTTCGAAGGCAATGCGCAGACCCTCCGCATCCTCTCGCGACTCGAACCGAAAGTGTTCGACCCCGCCGGCCGGAGCGTCGGACTGAATCTCACCCGCGCGAGCCTCGACGCGACGTGCAAGTATCCGTGGACCGCCGACCATCCGGTGCCCGATCCCGGCGGTCGGCTGAAGTTCGGCGTCTACCCGGATGACGAGCCGGTTTTCCGCTGGATGCGCGAGGGCGCCCCGGGGCGGGTGCGGTGCATCGAGGCCGAGGTCATGGACCTCTCCGACGACATCGCCTACTCGGTCCACGACTTCGAGGACGCCGTCGTCAACGGTTACCTCGACCCCGCCCGCCTTGCCGACCCCGCCGAGCACGAGCATCTCCTCACGGCCGTCCAGACCTGGGTGGGGTTCGACTTCGCCCGCGACGAGCTGGCCGATGCGCTCTATCGGCTGATGCGCCTTCCGGAATGGATCATCGAGTTCCGCGGCACACGCCAGGATCTTGCCCGGCTGAAGAACCTGACCTCGGATCTCATCGGTCGTTTCGCCCGTGCGGCGACGACCGCCACCCGCGATGCGTACGACGCCTCTGTCCTCACCCGATACCGCGCCCACGTCGTCGTGCCGCGTGTCATCGAAGCGGAGATGGCGGTCCTCAAGGGCATCATCGGTGCGACGGTGGTCTCGATCGACGGGCGGAAGACGCTGTACAAAGAGCAGCGTCGCGCGCTCAAGCGCCTCGCAACGGCGCTGTGGGACGAGCCGGCGCACCTCGACGCCATGCACGCAGAGGACTTCGTCTCCGCTGAGACGGAGAGCGCGCGTCGACGGGTCATCGTCGATCAGGTGGCGAGCCTCACCGATCAGCTCGCCATCGCCTGGCACACGCGCCTGGTGGGTGAGATCGACGCCGCCGCGCTCGGAATCTGGGCTCCCGGCTCGCGACGTCCGACGGCGGAATCGGTGTCGCACTGATGGCGGGTCGCATCCGTCAGGCCGACGTGGAGGAAGTGAAGGCCCGCACGAACATCGGTGACATCATCGGCGAACGCGTGGCTCTGAAATCCGCGGGCGTCGGGTCGCTGAAAGGCCTGTGCCCCTTCCACGACGAGCGCAGCCCCAGCTTCCACGTCCGCCCCCAGGTCGGCTTCTACCACTGCTTCGGGTGCGGCGAGTCGGGGGACGTCTACACCTTCCTCCGGAAGATGGACCACGTGTCATTCACCGAGGCGGTCGAACGTCTCGCCGGACGGATCGGGTACGCGCTCCACTACGAGGACGGCGGTGCTGCGCCCGAGACGACCGGACGCAGCCGGCTCTATGCGGCCAACGCGGCGGCGGGGGAGTACTTCCGCTCCCAGCTCGTCACTCCGGACGCCGCCGCGGCACGCACCTTCCTCGGAGAGCGCGGCTTCGACGCCGGCGCGGCCGCGCACTTCGGCGTGGGGTACGCGCCGCGGGGGTGGTCGCACCTGATGGACCACCTGACCGCCCAGGGGTTCAGCCGAGAGGAACTCACGACTGCGGGGTTGGTCTCGCAGGGTCAGCGCGGTGTGTACGACAGATTCCGCGGTCGCCTGGTCTGGCCCATTCGCGACGTCACCGGCCAGGTGATCGGCTTCGGGGCGCGGAAGCTCTACGAGGACGATGGCGGACCGAAGTACCTCAACACCCCGGAGACCCCGATCTACCGCAAGGCGCAGGTGCTCTACGGGCTCGACCTCGCCAAGCGCGACATCTCGCGCGATCACCGCGTGGTGGTGGTGGAGGGCTACACCGATGTGATGGCCTGCCACCTCGCGGGGGTCACCACCGCCGTCGCCACCTGCGGCACCGCGTTCGGAACCGATCACATCACGGTGCTGCGTCGCGTGATGGGTGATGACAGCGCGGCCGGCGAGGTGGTCTTCACCTTCGATCCCGACGCCGCGGGCCAGAAGGCGGCGCTGCGCGCCTTCGGCGACGAGAAGCGGTTCGCCGCGCAGACGTACGTCGCGGTCGCACCCGAGGGCCTGGACCCGTGCGATCTCCGCATGTCGAAGGGGGATGCCGCGGTGCGCGCCCTCATGGACCACAAGGCGCCCATGTTCGAGTTCGTGATCGACCAGCGGTTGGCGGGGTTCGACCTCGCGTCCGTGGAGGGGCGCGCAGGTGCGCTCGGAGCCGCGGCGCCGATCGTGGCGGAGATTCGCGACCCGTCCCTGCGTCCGGGCTACACCCGTGTCCTCGCCCGCCGGCTCGGGCTCGACCTGGGGGAGGTCTCGGCCGCCGTCGAACGTGCGGCGCGCGGCGCCGCGCGCGATCACGCCGGTGAGCCGCGGAACAAGAACCCGCGCGACGGCGATGCGGACCGCGCGGGTGGGCGCGGCGGTCGTCCCGTCGAGGATCCTCCTCCGGCAGGGGAGGACCAGCACGTCCGTCCGAGCGTGGCGACCTTGCCTCGCACAGCCGACACCGCCCTCGAGCGCGACGCCCTCACGGGCTTCCTGCAGTTCGGACATCGGATCGACGCGGCACTTCGCAGCCGCGCGTTGGCGCAGCCCTTCCGGGTACCCGCACTCGAAGCCGTCCGGCAGACCCTCGCGATCGTCCCGGACATGGATCGGATGGGGTGGGCGGCGGATGCGGTGTCGGAGGTGCGGGAGCCCTACCGGTCGCTCGCCGCCGAGCTTCTGACCCGCGCCTTCCCCGCGCTGACCGACGACGCCGCCGTCGCCTCCACGGCCGATCTCGCCCGTCGCGTCGTCCTGCGCGGTATCGAAGAGGAGAAGCGGGAGCTGCTCCGCGCCATCCAGCGGGTGGCTCCGGAGTCCGAAGAGGGGCGGGCGGTCCGTCTGCGCCTGCGCGAACTCGACCACGATCGACAGGTCGTCACGGCCGAAAGCTGAAGGCTCGGTCGCCCGCACCCCGGTGACCAGGCATGATGGGGCTATGGCCCCGCCACGAGACGATGACGTCGCGATCCACAGCCGTGATCTGTCCCTGGCGTGGAACCCCCGTCCCGGCGCCCTCCGGGTGGTCGAGGGCGTGTCGTTCCAGCTGCCGCGAGCCCGCACACTGGCGGTCATGGGACCGACCGGCGCGGGGAAGTCCAGCCTCCTGATGACGCTCGCGGGGTTCGCCCCGGCCGATCTCGGTGTGGTCGGCGGAGACGCGGTGGTCGAGGGCATCTCGGTTCGCCGCCCAGGGCGCAAGCATCGCGTTCTGACCTATGTGGCCGGCTTCCTGCCACAGGGCGCCGGGGCGAAACTCCCCGCGCGGCTGACGGTTTCCGAGACCATCGCCGAACCGGTGACGAGCCGCGATCGCCGCGTCAATCAACGGGCGTTGTCGATCCGGGTCGCCGCACTGCTCGACGAGATGATGCTGCCGCTGGGGGCCGCGGCGAAGTACCCCTACGAACTCAGCGCAGGAATGCGCCAGCGCGTGGCGTTCGCACGAGCTCTCATGCTGCAGCCGAAAGTGCTCCTGGCTGACGAACCCTTCGCCAACATGGACGTCGAAGTGCGGCGTGCGGCGCATGACGCCATCCGGCGTCGTCGGGACGACGCCGGGATGGCCAGTGTCATCGTGACGAACGAAGAGGACGTGGCACGCGAACTCGACGCGCAGGTTCTCGTCCTCCGCGGAGGCCACCCGGTCGCCACCGGCCGGCACCTCGACGATCTCCTCTGGACACCCGGAGGCGCCGACGACCGGCGGCGTGCTGCCTCCTGAGATCACTCGCCGTCCGGTGTCACGGGGACCCCTCGACGTTTGCTAGCATGGTCGGGTTGCCCGCGCCGCGGCGAGGGGACATTCCTCCATAGCTCAATTGGCAGAGCAATCGGCTGTTAACCGATAGGTTCTTGGTTCGAGTCCAAGTGGGGGAGCGCAAACGGCCCGGGGCTCCACCCCCGGGCCGTTTCTTCGCATGCGGGGTCGGCCTCACTTCCTTTCGCTGAGCGCCAGGACGTTCCCCTCCGTATCCGTGAACCACGCGGCCCTCTCCGTCGCCAGATCGGCCACACCGTCGACCGTGGTCAGGCCGGGGAAGTCGTAGTCCTCGAACGTCACCCCGCGCTCCCGGAGCGAGGCCATATCCCTGTCCAGGTGCGGTGTCTCGACGGCGAAGACGGTGTTCTTCGCGGTACCCGCGAAGCCCGTCCGATACACGAGCACCTGCGTCTGCCCGAGTCGATAGAACACCTCCTCCTCGGACGGCTCCGTCACCGGGGTCAACCCGAGCACGCCCTCGTAGAACCCACGCGCGCGAGCCAGATCCGACGCGGCGATGACTGCGACGCCGTGCGCGTCTTCGAACATGGTGCCCTCACCTTCTTTCTCTCTTGCCCTTCCCGCGCGACGGTACTCCTGCTTCTGCCGGCGCGAAATGCCCCCGTGCGCAGCGAGGACCGCCCGACCGAGGACCGCCCCCAACCTCCGGCATCCACGCCGAGCCGGGACGACCCCAGACACGCCCGTCACCGGCCGCGAGCCGTCGATGGATGCTGCTCAGAAGGCCGGCGGACGACATTTCCTGACGGGTCGCAGCGTCGGGCCCGGAGGCGCCTCCCGGCGACCCGGTGCCGATCTCAGGCGTCGAGATCGTCGACGCCCGGCATCCATGCCGAGCCGGAACGACCCCAGCCGCGCTTACGCGCGATCTTCTGGACGGTCTTCCATTCCCCGTCGTCGAGCCTGTCGATGTAGAGGACGCCGTCGAGGTGGTCGAATTCGTGCTGCAGGATGCGCGCGCGCCACCCGTCCACGTCCAGCGAGACCGGCCGCCCCTCGAGGTCGTTCCCCGTCACACGAACTCGATCCGAACGGCGAAGCGGGAACCGCTCGCCAGGGAACGACAGGCAGCCTTCCGACTCCTCGTCGGGGTCGGGCTCGCCAGGCACGGTCGGCAGCATCCACAGTTCGGGGTTGATGACCACTCCGCGCCAGGGGAGACCCTCGTCGTCCTCGTACGAGTAGGTGAAGATGCGCAGAGGCACCCCGACCTGAGGGGCTGCGAGACCCACGCCGGGGGCCGCGTCCATCGTCTCGAACATGTCGGTGACGAGTGACCGAATCTCGTCGGTGATCTCCTCCACGGGGGCGGCGGGGGCGTGGAGCACCGGGTCTCCCATGATGCGAATCGGTCGAACGGCCATGTCTCGAGCCTATCGACGCGACTCGGCGGGTATGGTCGAGGGGTGCTGAGCGCAGACGTACAACTGGAGGATGTCGGCGAGGTCCTCGTCGGTGTGTTCCAGAATCCAGGACTGCTGATCGGCATTCCTCTGGCGTTGCTCGGCGCGGTGTTCATGTCCTTCGGCGCGCAGTACCAGCACCGCGGCGTCGCCAAAGTCGAACAGATGAGCGGCGCCGGAGGGGCGGGCGGTCTCAGCGGCGGTCAGCTGCTGCGCCTGCTGTCGCGGCCATCGTGGGTGATCGGAACGATGATGCTGGGGCTGGCGATCGCCTGCCAACTCGCCGCCCTCTCGTTCGCACCGCTCATCGTCGTCCAGCCGCTCGGCGCGATCGCTCTGGTGATCACCACCCTGTTGAACGCCCGGATCAGCGGACACAAGCCGACGAGGCGTTCGCTCATCGCCATCGCCGCCTGTGTCGGCGGCATCTTCATCTTCGTCACAATCGCCGCGCTCTTCGCCACCGAATCGCCCATCTCCGACGGGCAGCTCATCACGATCCTCCTCATCCTCGCCGGAGTCACCGTCGCCTTCGCGGGTCTGTGGGTGTGGTTGCGCAAGCGGATGGGCGCACTGTTCTACATCATGGCCGCTGGGGTGATCTACGGATTCGTCGCGACGTTGGCGAAGGTCATCATCGTGCGGATCCAGAATCAGAACTTCGAGTGGCTGACGCTGCTCTGCCTCATCGCGCTGCTGATCGGAACGGGGATCGGCGCGTACTTCGTGCAGACCGCGTACTCGTCCGGTCCGCCCGACCTCGTCATCGCAGGCCTCACGGTGATCGACCCCATCGTGGCGATCCTCATCGGCCTCATCGTCCTCGGTGAGGCCGCGACCGCGCCGCTCTGGGCCAACATCGGCTTCCTGATCGCGGGCGTCATCGCGGTGTGGGGGGTGTTCCAGCTTGCCCGCTACCACCCGCAGATCGTCAGTGACAGCAAGGAGATCCCCATCCAGCGGGGCTCGGACGGCGACGGCACCGTCGCCGGACCCACCACCGGATCGATCCGCGTCACGGAGGCTGTTGCGAAGGTCTGGCCTGAGCCGCCGGTGCGCGACCGCGACGATCCACGCCGCTGATCCTCGTCGGGGTCATTGGTAGGGCGGGTGGGACTTGAACCCACGATCGTCGGGTTATGAGCCCGCTGCCTTGACCAGCTTGGCCACCGCCCCTCGCATCCGAGCCTAGCGGCCGGAAACACTGCTCCTCAGCGTCGCACGCCGGTGGACATCACCGCTCCGATGTAGGAGTACTTCACGAAGACCTCCTCCGCGATGCCCGCCTCCGCGAGCACGCCCTGGACGGCGCTGAGCATGTAGCTGGAATCCCACCCGAGATAGAGGTGATGATCCGCATCCAGTGCGTCCCACTGACCGGTCCACGCCCGCTCGGGGTAGACCGGACCTCCTCGGCGCGCACTGTATGCGACGACCGCGTCACGCGCATCGGCCCACAGCCGCGCGAAGACGCGGTGGAAGAGGTAGCGGACGTCCTTGACCTCCCAGTGCTCACCGCGGTACTCGACGTAATCCCACTCGCGTTCCCAGCCTCGCGGCCAGCCGCGACGGCGGACGGCGTCCAGCACCGGGGTCAGGCCGTCATCGTCGATACCGCTGAGCGCGTCCCGGGGCCATACGCGCACGAACCGCGCGGTCAATGCGGCGGAGCGGTCAGAGATCTCCTTCGTGCTCCACCCCTCCTGAGCCGCCAGCGCCGCCGTCGCGTCCACCGCGGACCGGGCGTACCCGGTGCGCTTGACCGGGAATGGCGCGTCGAAGACCTGCATCCCCAGTCGCTCTTCGAGGAGCGCCAGATTCCCCAGGGTGCGCGCGAGGGCGCGATGGCTGTTCTGCTCGTCCTCGGAGTACTCGACCCAGCTGCGGACTCCGTCGCCGCTCCAGGCTTCTCCCGGTGCGAGCGGCACGATGTGATCGATGTCCCAGGCGGCGCGCGCATCGACGTCGAACAGCCGGGTCAGGACGTAGTGCGGGTGGGGGAGATCGGAGTACTTCAGCGCGACAGACACACGCTCATCGCTCGGTGTGATGCGGGCCATGGCTCTGCTGAGCGCCTGGGCACCCTCGTGCTCGGCGCGGCACAGACGCGCGACGATCCGGTCGGTGCCGATCCCCACGACCGTGCGCCGAAGCAGAAGCGATTCCACCTGCCGCAGCAGGTTGAGGAGCCCCTCTCGCGAGAGATCACCGCCGCGGAAGCGTCGGTACGCCCGCATGACGAGCGGGAACGCGATGGGGCCGAAGACACCCACCCCGGCCAGCCTCCGCGACACGTCCTCGTCGGCTTCGCGCTCGGGTTCTCTCAGGATGCGGTGGATCTCGGCGTACTCCCGCCACTCCGACGCGTGGGCGTCCAGCGCACCGGGTTCGAGACGGGGGAACTCGTGGCGGAAGACGTCGTAGACGCCCCGGCCCGCGGCATCCTCGGTCTCACGACCCGTCCGCATGACGAGGTACTGCTCCCAGAATGCGGCGATGCTCTCGCCGGTCGCCTGCTCGATGGGCAGCCAGTACTCCTCCTCGATGCGCACCTGCTCGGCGTGAGAGAGGCCCATCAGCACGTAGTTGTGGATGAGCTCGTGGTCGCGCAGTGGCTCTCCCGTCGAGTTCAGGCTCTCGAAGATCTGCTGTGCGTTGGCGCCCGCTCCGAGGCTGATCGCGACGTGTTCGAGCTTCTGCAGTCCTCGCCAGATGTGCGGTGCTTCATCGGGTGACACCTGGCTGCGGAAGAAGGCGTAATTGTCGGCGAAACGCGACTCCCGCACGGCCGGATCGGCGTCGTTGCCGAGGATCACCGAGCGGAAGACATCAGCCCATGCCCGGTGAGGGCGCAGCGTCGTCCGAGGCCCTTCGCCCGGCTCACCCTCACGAAGAAGGACGGCCTGAAGCTCCGTCGAGAGTGCGGGGTCGTTATCGCCCACGGCGTGATGCAGCGCCGCCACCAGAAGCATGAGAGTCGTGATGCGCTGCTGACCGTCGATGAGCACGAGCTCGTCGTCCGAGACCGCGGACAGGACGGAGCCGATGAAGTGCATGTGACGATCGTCGAGGTCGGCGACGGCTCGGATGTCAGCGAGCAGCTGCTCGCAGTTGCCGATGTCCCACCGGTACTGCCGCTGGTAGACCGGGACGACGATCGTGCGGTCGCCGGAGGCGAGCCACCGCAGCGTGTTGACGGCGGTGGCATCGACATTCGTGGCGGTGACCATCGGGGCGGTTCTCTCCTCGGGATGACAGGGGCAGACCGCGTCGAGTCTAATGAACCGGTCTCGGCTCCCCGGGCTCCCGCGCCTGCCGGAGGTAGGCTTGCCTTAGTTGGCCTGTTAAAACGTGCTGGCCACCTACGAAAGGGCATAACGCTATGGGTTACATCAAGTCAGCTGCTCTCGAAGAGACCGGCTACGTGGTGCTGGACAGCTACGGCAAGGAGATCGATCCCAGGGAGTGGCTCGACCTCGAGTACGTCGACTGGAAGTCCTCCGGCGACACCCGGTTCGCACCGCTGGCGTCGGCGAAGGGCGAGATCGAGTGCAACGGCTTCTGGAACCACAAGCCGCCGCGCACCGACAAGGACGGGGTCTGGATCGATTCCCAGACGGCGATCGCGCCCACCCTCACCGAGCGAGCCCTCGAACCGGGCGCGAATGTGGGTCGCTGCCGCATTATCGAGCTGCAGCCGAACTCCTACGCCGACTGCCTGTACAACCTGCACCAGGACGACAACAACCGTCTCAACCCCGACGGCACCGGATGGGTCGTCCGCGGGTTCTTCAATCTCACCGACGACAAGGACAGCTTCTTCGTCCTGCGGGAGAACCGCACCGACCCCCAGGGTGAGGTGCGGATCGCGTTGCCGGCCGGCGCTCAGCTGATCATCGACACCCAGCGTCTGTGGCACGCCGCCACCCACCTCGGCAGCGAGCCGCGCTACTGCCTCATCACGTCCTGGGAGTCGGGCCCCGAGCTGGACGCCTACATCGCGAAGTACAACGGCGTTCCCCACGCCGAGATCGTCGACGTGCCGCAGGACGTCCTCGAGGCCGGGCAGGTCGAGCAGGCGCGCCGCGACGCCGCCCGCGCGGCCTACTACGCCGCGAAGGGCCAGCAGGAGAAGCTGGCCATGAGCGAGGCCTGAGGCGCCGAACTCCTCTCCGAAGGCCCCGGGACGCGCGTGCGCCGGGGCCTTCGGCGTGTCGGAATTACATGCTTGTGATTCCGATGATCCTCGGGTGATAATGGCCGCACAACCGAACACGCCGGAGCACACGTTTCGCAGGTCGTAGGGGAAGACGTACCTGGAGAAACGGAGTCATCATGGCGACAACCACTGCGCGTGGAGTGATCTACATCCACTCCGCGCCACGCGCGTTGTGCCCCCACCTCGAGTGGGCGGTCGGCCGCGCTCTCGGTCGACCCGTCACCTTCGAGTGGGCCGACCAACCCGTGCTGGCGGGAAGTCGGCGCGCGGAGTTCTACTGGGAGGGTCCCGCGGGCACGGGCGCCGCATTGGCCACGGCGATCCGCGGCTGGGAGCACCTCCGTTTCGAAGTCTCCGAGGACCCCACGCCGCGCAGCGACGGGGGCCGGTGGATCCACACTCCGGGACTCGGCATCCACTACGCCCAGACGGATGCCGCAGGCAACATCGTCATCGGAGAGGATCGACTCCGCTACGCGATGGAGATTGCCGCCGGTGACGCCCAGGAGCTGCAGCGTGAACTGAATGTCGCGCTGGGCGCGGCGTGGGACGACGAACTCGAACCCTTCCGTCACGCCGGCGACGAGGCATCCGTCGTGTGGCTGCACAAGGTGGGATGACCGCCCCATGACCTGACGGACGTATCCCGTGCGCGAGGCGCCATTACCGGTGATCGGTGCTCACTCCCGGGAACGGGGACCGCGAATCGACGCACGGAGACAGGTGAGGCCCCCGACCGAGGTCGGGGGCCTCTGCCGTGGAGGGACGCGCAGGCTCAGACGCTCGCGAACGCGGCCACGGCGTTGTGCCCGCCGAATCCGAACGAGTTGCTGATGGCGAGCTGGTCGCCCTGTCCGAGCGTCATGCGCTCGCCCGAGATGCGGAAGGGAACCTGCGGATCCTGCGTCGTGATGTTGATGGTGGGCGGGGCGACGCGTTCGCGAAGAGCCAGAACCGTGAAGATCGCCTCGAGGGCACCGGTGCCGCCGAGGAGGTGGCCCGTCGACGCCTTCGTGGCTGACACGGGGATCTCGTCGATCCGGTCGCCGAAGACCGTCTTGAGCGCGGTGTACTCGTTCGGATCGCCGACGGGCGTCGAGGTGGCGTGCGCGTTGACGTGTGTGACGTCATCGGGCGAGGCGTCCGCCATCTCCAGCGCCATCCGCACGGCCCGGGACGCCCCCACTCCTTCGGGGTCGTTCGCCGTGATGTGATACGAATCCGCCGTGACGCCGCCACCGACGACGGCGGCGTAGATCTTCGCGCCGCGGGCACGGGCGTGTTCCTCGGTCTCGAGGATGAGGACGCCGGCACCTTCCCCCATGACGAATCCGTCACGGTCCACGCTGCAGGGACGAGACGCGGTCGCGGGGTCGTCGTTGCGGCGCGAAAGCGCCTGCATCGAGGCGAAGGAGGCGATCGTGATCGGGTGGATCGCCGACTCCGTGCCCCCGGCGATCACGACGTCGGCCAGGCCCGCGCGCAGATGCTCCACGGCGTTGACGATCGACTCGGTACTCGACGCGCAGGCACTGGCCACCGTGCGGGCGAAGGCCCGCGCGCCGAAGTGCAGTGAGAGGTTGCCCGCCGCCGCGTTGGGCATGAGCATCGGGACGGTCATCGGCATGACGCGACGCGGACCCTTCTCACGAAGGGTGTCCCAGGCATCCAGCAGCGTCCAGACGCCGCCGATGCCCGTGGCGAAATCGATGCCCAGTCGCTCGGGGGCGACGTCGGGTCGTCCGGCGTCCTCCCACGCCTCCATCGCCGCGACCATGGCGAACTGCGACGCCGGGTCGAGCCGCTTGGCGACGGGACGCTCGAGAACGGTGTCGGGACGCACCTTGGCCTGCGCGGCGAAGGTGACGGGCAGCTGGTACTGCTCGACCCACTCGTGCTCGAGGGTCCGGGTTCCGGAAGCCCCGGCGAGCAGCGCCTCCCAGCTCTCGGGCGCGGTCGCGCCGATGGGAGAGGAGGCGCCGATTCCGGTGACGACGATGCGTGACGTGCTCATGCGTAGGTGATTCCTCGGTGTGTCGTGCCGGTGGGGGCCGAGGGCCCCCACCGGAGGGCGCTACGCCTGGTTCGACGTGATGTAGGTGACGGCGTCGCCGACGGTCTTGAGGTTCTTCACCTCGTCGTCGGGGATCGTCACGCCGAACTTCTCCTCGGCGTTGACGACGATCGTCATCATCGAGATCGAGTCGATGTCGAGGTCGTCGGTGAACGACTTCTCCAGGGCTACCTCGTCGGCCGAGATGCCGGTCTCGTCGGTGATGAGCTCAGCGAGCCCGGCGAGGACCTCGTCGTTGGTGAATGCCATGGTTTCTCCTGTTTTCTCGGGGGAAGCCCGGTCGGGCCCCGTTCAGTTTAGGGTCGTGCGTCCCGCGCTCACGGGAGCACGATCACCTGCGCGCCGAAGACGAGTCCGGCGCCGAACCCGATCTGCAGAGCCAGTCCTCCGCTGAGCTCGGGATGCTCTTGCAGCAGACGATGCGTGGCGAGCGGGATCGACGCGGCTGACGTGTTGCCGGTCGTCTCGATATCACGACCGATCACGACCGTGTCGGGAAGCTTCAACTGCTTGGCGAATTCGTCGATGATGCGCATGTTCGCCTGGTGCGGGACGAAGGCGGCGAGATCGGATGGCTCGACACCGGCCGCCTCCAGTGCCTCGCGCGCGACCTTGACCATCTCCCACACCGCCCAGCGGAAGACGGTGGGACCTTCCTGACGCAGGGTCGGCCAGGGCGCCTTCCCGTCCCGGAAATCCGTCAGCGTGTGGTTCATCCCGACCGCATCGGACTTGGAGCCGTCGGACCCCCAGACGGTCGGACCGATGCCGGGCGTGTCGCTCGGCCCGACCACGACGGCGCCGGCACCGTCGCCGAGCAGGAAGGAGATGCTGCGATCAGCCGGATCGACGACGTCGCTGAGCTTCTCGGTGCCCACCACGACGGCGTAGTGCGCGGCGCCGGCCCGGATCAGGGCGTCGGCCTGAGCCACGCCGTACGCGAAGCCGGCGCATGCGGCGTTGACGTCGTAGGCGGCGGCGGGATTGGCGCCCACGCGATCGGCGACGATCGCCGATACCGACGGCGTCTGCTTGGGGTTGCTGATCGTCGCGCAGATCACCAGATCGACAGCGCTCGGCTCGACACCGGAACGCTCGATCGCCTCTTGGGTGGCCTCCGTGGCCAGGTCGATGGCGTCGGTGTCGGCTCCGGCCCGCATACGGGTGACGATTCCGGTGCGCTGGCGGATCCACTCGTCGCTGGAGTCGATCGGCCCGACCAGATCGTCGTTCGGGACCGCGAGCTCGCCGCGCGCGGCACCGTAGGCGTAGATGCGCGTATGGGCCGCACCCGTGGGCTGACGCAGGGAGATGGTCATGCCGCCGATCCTTCCCAGAGCTCGACGGCGGCCGCGAGGTCGTCCGGGGTCTTCACGGCGACGGTCGGGATGCCGCGGAGCGCACGTTTTGCGAGCCCGGTGAGCGTGCCCGCCGGGGTGAGTTCGATGATGCCGGTGACACCGGCGGCAGCGAAGCTCGCCATGCACAGGTCCCAGCGCACGGGTGAGGCGACCTGCTCGACGAGCAGATCGATGAACGCGCGTCCCGTCGCCACCGCGGAGCCGTCGCGGTTCGTCCAGATGGTGCGGAGGGGGTCGCCACCCACGGTCTCGGCTGCCGCGTCGCGAAGGGTCGCCACGGCGGGTGCCATGTAGTCGGTGTGGAACGCGCCCGCCACCTGGAGCGGGATGACGCGGGTGCCGGCGACGGGCTCGGCTGCGAGGCGGTCGAGGTCCGCGCGGGCTCCGGCGGCGACGATCTGTCCGGCGCCGTTGTGGTTGGCCGGTGTCAGTCCGAGCGACGCCAGCCGCTCGAGCACCGCCGCCTCGTCACCGCCGATCACGGCGCTCATTCCGGTGTCGGCCTGCGCTGCGGCATCCGCCATCGCCCGACCGCGCACGCCGACCAGGCGCAGCACCTCGGCGTCGGGGAGGATCGCCGCGGCGGCCGCGGCGGTGAACTCTCCGACCGAGTGCCCGGCCACTCCCGCCACCTGACGCGGCCTGCCCAACTCGCCCCAGGCCAGGAGCCCGGCTGCGACGATGAGCGGCTGGGCCACCTGGGTGTCGCGGATGCGGTCGGCGTCCCACTCCGTGCCCGCGGCGACGAGATCGACGCCGGCTGCGTCGGAATAGACCTCGAGGGTTTCGCGGGCACCCGGGATCTCCAGCCACGGGGCGAGGAATCCCGGCGTCTGCGAGCCCTGTCCGGGGAAGACGGCGATGATCACGGTTCCATCCTTTCAATGATCCTGCGGCACCTTCTGGAGGTCGCAACACAGAAATCGCGCGAGGCTTTGTTTGTTTCGCACAGGAGAGGCATCGTCATCCGGCCCGCCTCGGGCCAGGAGAGCGGCGGCGAGTGGCATCCGTCCCGATCGATCCGAGGACCAGCGCCGTCTGCAGAATGAGAGCCTCGCGCGGACCGGTGGCATCCCAACCGATGACCTCCGATACCCGTTTGAGTCGGTAGCGGACGGTGTTCGGGTGCACGAAGAGCTCCCGCGCGGTCGCCTCGAGCGAGCGGCCGTTGTCGAGGTAGCTCCACAGCGTCGTCACGAGGTCGGAGCTGTGATTCTGCAGAGGGCGGTAGATCCGCTCCACCAGCGTCTGCTTCGCCAGCGGATCCCCGGCGAGAGCCCGCTCGGGGAGCAGGTCATCGGCCTCGACGGGGCGGGGCGCATGGCGCCAGGCACGGGCGACCGCGAAGCCGGCGAGGGCGGCACGCGCGCTCTGGCTGGCCTCGACGAGAGCAGGCACGGCGGGTCCGAGCACGAGGTAGCCCGTTCCGAAGCCCGGTTCGAGGCGCCGGGCGATCTCGTCGAACGGCAGGTCGGTGGGGGTTTCCTCTCCGCGCGGTGCGTCGGCGCGACCGACGACCAGGACGAGGCGCGAACCCTGGACGCCGATCAGCACGTCGACGCCGAGCTTGCGCGCGGTGCGCCGCAACTGATCGACATCGAACTGCGGGGGAGTGGTGCCCACGAGCACCGCCACCTCGCCGTGTCCGTGCCAGCCGAGCGCCGCGATACGGCTCGGCAGCTCCTCGTCGGCCTCGCCGGTGAGGATCGAGTCCACAACCAGCGCCTCCAGGCGCGCGTCCCACAGCCCGCGCGCCTCGGCGGCACGGGCGTAGACGTCTGCGGCGGCGAAGGCAACCTCGCGCGAGTACAGCAGGATCGCCTCGCGGAGGTTCTCGTCCTTCCCCGCCACCCGCTCCTCGGTCACCTCGACGGTGACGCGGATGAGCTGCAGCGTCTGCGTCAGCGACACACTCCGCAGAAGCTCACGAGGCGCGGCCGCGAAGATGTCCGCGGCGATCCACGGAGTGGACCCGGGGTCGTCGTACCACTGGATGAAGGAGCTGATACCCGCCTGCGCGACCAGACCCACCGCCGACCGACGAGCCGGCGGCATCTCGGCATACCAGGGCAGCGAATCCTCGAGACGCTGGATCGTGGCCGTGGCGAGGTCGCCTGAGATACGTCGGAGCCAGGCGAGCGTTTCGGCCTTGTCCATCGTCGGAGGCGTCCCGGCTCAGCTCTCGCCGCCCGCGTTCCCGCTCGTGCCCGCGCTGACGTCGTGCAGACGATACTTCTCGATCGCCTGCACCGACAGCGAACGATCCACGGTCCCCTCGGCGGCCAGAGCCTGCAGGGTCTTGACGACGATCGACGGCCCGTCGATCTTGAACCACCGGCGTGCGGCCGGGCGGGTGTCCGAGAACCCGAACCCGTCGGCGCCCAGGGTGTGGAAGTTGTGCTGCACCCACGGACGGATCTGATCCTGCACGGCATGCTCGAAATCGCTGACCGCGATGACCGGGCCGGGCGTCCCCGCCAGCTTGTCGGTGACGTAGGCAGTGCGCTGCTCGCCGTCGGGGTGGAGGAAGTTGTGCTCGTCGGCGGCGAGACCGTCGCGACGCAACTCGCCCCACGAGGTCACCGACCACACATCGGCCTCGACGCCCCAGTCGTCGCGCAGCAGCTGCTGGGCCTCGAGCGCCCACGGCACACCCACGCCCGAGGCGAGGATCTGGGCACGTGCGCCCTCGCCGGTGGCGGGTGCGATGCGGTGGATTCCGCGGACGATGCCCTCGATGTCGACCCCCTCGGGCTCGGCCGGCTGGATCATCGGCTCGTTGTACACGGTGAGGTAGTACATGACGTTGGGATCGGGATGGTTCCCGCCGTACATCCGCTCGATTCCCGCCCGCACGATGTGGGCGATCTCGTAGCCGTAGGCGGGGTCGTAGCTGACCACCGCCGGGTTGGTGGAGGCCAGGAGCGGCGAGTGCCCGTCGGCGTGCTGGAGGCCCTCGCCCGTCAGGGTCGTGCGCCCCGCGGTGGCGCCGATGAGGAAGCCACGCGTCATCTGGTCGCCGGCCGCCCACAGGGCGTCGCCGGTGCGCTGGAATCCGAACATCGAGTAGAAGACGTAGACGGGGATCAACGGCTCGCCGTGCGTCGAGTACGACGTACCGGTCCCGGTGAACGCTGCGAGCGCGCCCGCCTCGTTGATGCCGACATGGATGATCTGCCCCTGAGGGCTCTCCTTGTAGGCAAGGAGCAGTTCGCGATCGACCGACGTGTAGTGCTGGCCGTGCGGGTTGTAGATCTTCGCCGTCGGGAAGTACGCGTCCATGCCGAACGTCCGGGCCTCGTCCGGGATGATCGGGACGATGCGGTGACCGAAGTCCTTCACCCGCAACAGGTCTTTCAGCAGACGCACGAAGGCCATCGTCGTCGCGACTTCCTGCGTGCCCGATCCCTTCTTGGGAAGGGCGTACGCCTGATCACCGGGCAGTTCCAGCCCGACGTGGTGCGTGCGCCGCTCCGGCAGGTAACCCGCCAGCGCGCGGCGCCGCTCCTGCAGGTACTGGATCGTCTCGTCCTGCGGGCCGGGGTTGTAGTACGGCGGCAGGTAGGGGTTCTCCTCGAGCTGCGCGTCGCTCACCGGGATGTGCATCGCGTCACGGAAGAGCTTGAGGTCGTCCAGCGTCATCTTCTTCATCTGGTGCGTGGCGTTCCGACCCTCGAAGTGCGGGCCGAGGCCATAGCCCTTGATGGTCTTCGCCAGGATGACGGTGGGCTGACCCTTGTGCTCGGCCGCGGCCTTGAACGCGGCGTAGACCTTGCGGTAGTCGTGCCCGCCTCGCTTGAGGTTCCAGATCTGCTCGTCGCTGTAGTCCTTGACGAGGGCGGCCGCGCGCTCGTCGCGGCCGAAGAAGTGTTCGCGGACGTACGCCCCGTTCTCGGCCTTATAGGTCTGATAGTCGCCGTCGGGGGTGACGTTCATCAGGTTCAGCAGGGCACCCTCGCTGTCGCGGGCGAGCAGATCGTCCCACTCGCGGCCCCAGATCACCTTGATGACGTTCCAGCCGGCGCCGCGGAAGAAGCTCTCCAGCTCCTGGATGATCTTCCCGTTGCCGCGCACCGGTCCGTCGAGGCGCTGCAGGTTGCAGTTGACGATGAATGTGAGGTTGTCCAGGCCCTCATTCGCGGCGACCTGGAGCTGCCCGCGGCTCTCCACTTCGTCCATCTCGCCGTCGCCGAGGAACGCCCACACGTGGCTGTCGGAGACATCCTTGATGCCGCGGTTGGTGAGGTACTTGTTCGTCATCGCCTGGTAGATGGCGTTGATCGGACCGAGACCCATCGACACCGTCGGGAACTGCCAGAACTCCGGCATGAGGCGGGGATGCGGGTAGGACGGGATGCCGTTGGGCGCAGCCGACTTCTCCTGACGGAATCCGTCGAGCTGCGCTTCGGTCAGGCGACCCTCGAGGAAGGCGCGCGCGTACGTGCCCGGCGAGGCGTGGCCCTGGATGAAGATCTGGTCGCCGCCGGAGGGGTGGTCCTGCCCACGGAAGAAATGGTTGAAGCCGACCTCGTAGAGCGCGGCCGACGAGGCGTAGGTCGAGATGTGCCCGCCGACGGCGATCCCGGGTCGCTGGGCGCGGTGCACCGTGATGGCGGCATTCCAGCGGATCCACGCGCGATACCGCCGCTCGATCTCCTCGTCACCGGGGAAGTCGGGCTCGTTCTCGGCCGCAATGGTGTTGATGTAGTCGGTGGTGGGAACCATCGGAACCCCGAGGTGGAGTTCCTTCGACGCCTTCAGCAGGCTGAGCATGATCTCGCGCCCGCGCTGCGGACCCTTGGCCTGCACCAGCTGCTGGAGCGACTCCTGCCACTCCGACGTCTCTTCCGGATCGCTGTCCTGCGGGCCCTGAGAGTACGGATCCTGGTCGTGAACAGTCACACGAGACCTTTCTTCAGCTGGCAGATCATGCCAGACATTCACCACGGACGTGCGGCTCGCTTTGTTCGCTCCGCACAACACACCATCGACAAGCCTATCGAGTCCTCGGTGGGCCCTGCCGGGATCGAACCGACGACATCCACGGTGTAAACGTGGCGCTCTACCAGCTGAGCTAAAGGCCCCTCCCGCTCAGTCTAGAAGGGCTGTGGACTCGGTCACAGCGCGCGGAGCCGCTCGAGCAGCGGACCGGCCGCCTCGGCGAGGAAGCGCTCTTGGTGGTCTCCGCCGATCTGCACGAGGGCGACATCGGTGAATCCGGCGTCGAGGTAGGGGCGAACGCTCTCGGCGATCTTGTCGAGGTCGGGGCCGCACGCGATGCCCTCGGCGACATCCTCGGGTCGGACGAACTGGGTGGCCGCAGCGAAGCTCGCCGGGGTGGGCAGTTCCGAATTGACCGGCCAGCCCAATCCGAACCACCGGAACTGCTCGTGGGCGCGGGCGATCGCGGCATCCTCGTCAGGATCCCACGAGATCGGGATCTGGCCGATCTTCCGCGACGTGCCCCCGTGCGCCTCGTCCCACCCGGTCACAAGCTCCGCCTCGGGCTCGACGGCGATCATGTGGTCGACGAGCGCAGAGAACCGCTCGATCGATTTCGGGCCCGACACCGCTGTCGCGAGCGGCACCCCGCCGTCGGGAGCGTCCCAGACGCGGGCGGAGTCGACCCGGTAGTACTGGCCGTCGTAGGTCACCAGGTCGCCGGTGAGCAGTGCACGGATGATCTCGATCGCCTCGACCAGCATGTACTGTCGCGCGTCCACCCCCGGCCAGCCCTCGCCCACGACGTGCTCGTTCAGGCTCTCGCCGGACCCGAGGCCGAGGGTGAATCGCCCGTCCGAGAGCAGCTGCACCGTCGCGGCCTTCTGCGCGACCACGGCAGGGTGATATCTCACCGTCGGGCAGGTGACGTAGGTCATCAGCTCCACGCGCTCGGTGACGGCGGCCACCGCCCCCAGGACTGACCACGCATAGGGCGCGTGTCCCTGGGTGGTCAGCCAGGGAGAGAAGTGATCGCTCGAGACCTCGAAGTCGAAGCCGACGTCCTCGGCCAGACGGGCGTAGCGCACGAGCTCTTTCGGGCCGCTCTGCTCGGTCATCAGGGTGTAGCCGAAGTTCGTCATCGGTGCTCCTCAGGTCTGGTGGCGCCCAGGCTACGGACCTCGGCATCTTCCGCCGAGGCCTTGCGTTCGCGACCCGTATGGGGCAGGGCAGGTCCGACGGTGCGGCTGACGCGGCGGGTAGGTTGGACACGTGAACGCCACTCCTGCCGATCAGCGCCGTCTTCTCGAGGTGTCCGACCTCGATACCCGCATCCGCCAGGCAGATCACGCGCGGCGGAACCCGCCGCAGGCTCAACGGGTCAAGGAGCTTCTCGCCCGCCGCACCGAACTGACGCAGGAGCTCAGCCGTCGCGCGGGTGCGCGCGACGATCTGCGTGCGGAACTGGCACGGATCGAGTCCGACGTCGCCGTCGTGGATGCGCGCCGGGCACGCGATGAAGAGCGCCTGGCGGCGAGTTCGAACTCCCGCGAGGCACAGGGGTTCGAAAGCGAGCTCGCCTCCCTCGCCCGGCGGAAGCGCGACCTGGAGGACGCCGAGCTCGAGGTGATGGAGAAGCTCGACGCTGCGGAAGCCGCCGTCGTCGAGCAGGAGGAGCTCATCCGCGCGACGAACGAGGAAGGGGCGCAGCTGAGCGCCGAGGCGAAGCGCGCGGTGGCCGAGGCGGAGGCCTCTCTGACCGCCGCCCAGCGCGACCGCGACGCCGTCGCAGGATCGATCGCCAGCGACCTGCTGGCGCTCTACGAACGCCTTGCCGCCCGCGGCGTCGGTGCTGGTCTGCTGCGCCGACAGACCTGCGAGGGCTGCCACATGGTGTTGTCGGGTACGGACGTGCAGCGGATCAGGCAGACCCCGGACGACACGGTGGTGACCTGTCCGGAATGCGGTGGCATCCTCGTCCGCACCGAAGAGTCGGGCGTCTGAGACCCGGAGCCACCCGACGGGTAGAGCCCGCCGGATGAGCGCGCCATCATCGGCCGACGTCGCGCGGGTCGCCCTGGGCACGCGCGCAGACGGGTGGGAAGCGGTCATCCTGACCGCGGCCGGCTCCGAGGGTGAGCGTCACGTGCTTGCGACGGGAGAGGTGGCGCCGTGGGTGAGACGGATGGAAGCCTCTCACGCACCACGGTGGATCTGGTCGGACACCGACGCCATCTATCGACGCCTGCTCGCCGCCGGCGTCCGCGTCGCACGCTGCCATGATCTGCGCCTCGCCCACGCGATCCTCCGATCGTCCGCCGACGCGCCCGCCGAGCTCGCTGCCCGCGCCGATCCGGGGTGGGCTGCCCCGCGGACGACAGCCGCGAGCGAAGACGGCGACACCCTCTTCGCCCTGGATCCCGACGCCGGCGCGACGCGGCTGCCGGATGAGATCGATGCCGTCCTGCGTGAGTTCGTACGGCAGCGGGAAGCAGTCGCCGCGAGCGCGTCGCCGGCCTCACTCCGGCTTCTGCTCGCCGCCGAATCGGCTGGGGCCCTCGCTGCCGCGGAGATGACGGCGGCAGGTCTTCCCTGGGACACCGCGACGCACGATCGCGTGCTCTCGGCCATTCTCGGTCCGCGCCCCCGCGGTGATGAGCTGCCGGAGCGGATGCGCCTGCTCGCTGAGGAGATCCGCGCAGCTCTCGGCGACCCTGGCGTCTCGCTCGACTCGCCTCCGAAGCTCCTCCGCGCGCTGCATCGGGTGGGGATACACGTCGAGACGACGAGCCGCTGGGAACTCGAGCGTCACACCCACCCGGCCATCGGCCCGCTGGTGGAGTACAAGCGGATGTCGCGACTGCTCACCGCGAACGGCTGGTCGTGGTTGGACGAATGGGTGCACGACGGGCGATTCCGACCGGTGTACGTTCCCGGCGGTGTCGTCACGGGCCGGTGGGCATCCTCCGGCGGGGGCGCCCTGCAGATCCCGCGGGTACTCCGCGAAGCCGTGCGCGCAGATCCCGGCTGGTGCCTCGTCGTCGCCGATGTCGCCCAGCTCGAACCCCGCGTGCTCGCTGCGATGGCCGGCGACCTCTCCTTGGCCGCAGCGGCGCGAGGGAGGGATCTCTACGGGGGCGTGGTGGAAGCAGGCGCCGTCGCGACGCGTGCCGATGCGAAGATGGCGCTGCTGGGTGCGATGTACGGGGCGACGACCGGTGAGAGCGGACGGCTGGTGCCGCGGCTCCGGAGGTCCTTTCCCCGTGCGATGGCACTCGTCGACGAGGCGGCCCGCGTCGGCGAGGCCGGAGGGGTCGTTCGGACACAGTGGGGACGAACCTCCGCGCAACCGAGCCCGGCATGGCGAACGGCGCAGGATCGCGCGAGCGAACCCGACGCGACACCGGCCGAGCAGGAACGGGCCAGGCGCAGCGCCCGCGACCGGGGCCGATTCACCCGCAACTTCGTCGTGCAGGGGACGGCCGCCGAGTGGGCCCTGGCCTGGATCGCCGACCTGCGGGGTCGACTCCACGCCCTCGGCGGCGACGTGGTCGACCCGCCGGCGGTCGCTTCGGGTCCGGTGTTCGACCGGCATCCGCATCTGGCGTTCTTCCTGCACGACGAGATCATCGTCCACGCTCCGCTCTCACAGGCCGAGGAGGTGGCCGACGCCGTGCGCGCAGCATCCGTCTCCGCCGCCCGTCTGCTGTTCGGGGACTTCCCGCTGGATTTCCCCCTGGATCTGCGGATCACCGAGTCTGCGGCCAAGACCTGACCTCCGGGCGCCTGCCGGCCCCGCGCTACACTCGAAAGGCGAATGGGTCGGCTGGACGGTCGCGTCGCGGGTCTGCCCGCGCCGAGGAACGTCCGGGCTCCACAGGGCAGGGCGGTGGGTAACACCCACCCGGAGTGATCCGCGAGACAGTGCCACAGAGAACAGACCGCCGGGGGAGACCCCGGTAAGGGTGAAACGGCGGTGTAAGAGACCACCGGGGTCGTGGTGACACGATCCGCACGGTAAACCTCGCCCGGAGCAAGGCCAGACAGAGGATGCTGACGCGGCTCGCCGAGTCCTCGGGTAGGCCGCTGGAGCGGCACGGCAACGTGTCGCCGAGAGAGATGACCGTCCACGGGGCTCACGCCCCCGGACAGAACCCGGCGTACAGGCCGGCCCATTCGCCCTCCGCCCGCTCGACCTGCGTCCGCCTGGCGAGGCCCTCGGGCGTGCGGGATCAGTCGGTCATGCCGCACCGAATCCAGCCCTCGACGTGGGCGGCCCCCGGATGGGGCTACCGTTGACGCGCGCTCATCATCCGATCATTCAGCGGATGTCGCGTCGGCCAGCTGCGGATCGACACCCAGCGACAGGGCGGCCGCACCGATGATCCCGGCGTTGTTGCGGTGGGTCGCCGGCACGATGGGCGTCTTGAGCGACAGCAGATGGAGGAACTTGTCGGCATGCTTGCTCACCCCGCCCCCGACGATGAACAGATCGGGGCTGAAGAGGAACTGCACGTAGTCGTAGTACCACTGAAGTCGCTCGGCCCACTGCTCCCAGGACAGTTCTTCGCGCTCCATGGCGGAGTAGGCGGCGAACGCCTCGGCGTCTTTGCCGTGCTTGGCGCGCTGGAGATGACCCAACTCGGTATTGGGGATCAGGACACCGCGGTACATCACCGCGGAGCCGATGCCCGTGCCGAGAGTGGTGAGGATCACCAGCCCGTTCTGGTCGCGCGCGGCGCCGTAGCGCATCTCGGCGACCCCCGCGACATCCGCATCGTTGGCGAAGTAGATGTCGCGTCCGAGCCCCTCCTCGAAGAACTTCTCGGCTTCGAACCCGATCCACTTGTCGGAGACGTTGGCCGCGGAGAGGGTCGTGCCGTTCTTGACGATGGCGGGGAAGGCGACCCCGAGCGGGATGGCGTCCTCGGCGACGTCCAGGCGCGACAGGACCTCTTTGACGGCCTCGAGGACATCGGGCGGCTCCGCACCCTTCGGGGTGGACACCTTCACCCGATCGGTGAGAAGAGTCCCATCCTTCAGGTCGACCACCGCACCCTTGATGCCGGTGCCGCCGATGTCGATGCCGACGGCACGCGTCGCGTCAGAAGCCATGGCACAAGCCTATCGAGGGCACCGTCGATCGATAGGATCGACCCAGCGGATGATCCGTGGGCGAGCCGAGGAGTCGATGTGGCCAACGACAGCGAGAAGTACTGGTACAACCTGACCACCGGCGAGGTCGAGAAGGGCTTCGAATCGCCCGCCATCGACCGTGCTGGTCCCTTCGACACGGCGGAGGAAGCCGCGAAAGCGCCCGAGGTGCTGCGCGAGCGGTCCCGCGCCTGGGCCGAGGACGAAGCACGCGAGGACGGCTGGGAGAGCCGTCCGGCCGGCACCGACGGCGCGAACTAGTCTGACCTCGGCGCGGTCGGCTCAGCCCCGCGTCCGCGACACCCCGGCGGAAAGGAACCCATGGACAAGCAGCGGGACTTCGTACTGCGCACAATCGAGGAACGCGGCGTGAAGTTCGTCCGCTTGTGGTTCACCGACGTCATCGGGACGCTGAAGTCGGTGGCGATCGCCCCGGCCGAAGTCGAGGGGGCGTTCTCGGAGGGTCTGGGCTTCGACGGTTCGGCGATCGAGGGTCTCACACGGTCGTACGAATCCGACCTGCTGGCCCATCCCGACCCCAGCACCTTCCAGATCCTGCCCTGGCGCGGTGAGATCGACCCCACCGCGCGCATGTTCTGCGACATCACCACCCCCGACGGCCAGCCTGCGGTCGCCGATCCCCGTCATGTGCTCAAGCGTGCGCTGGCAAAGGCCGCTGACGCGGGATTCACCTTCTACACCCACCCTGAGATCGAGTTCTATCTGCTGAAGTCCTCGTCGTTCGGCACCGAGGGTCCCGAACCGGTCGACTCGGCCGGATACTTCGACAACGTTCCCGGCGGGACCGCGCACGACTTCCGTCGCCGATCGGTGCGGATGCTGGAAGACCTGGGGATCTCGGTCGAGTTCAGCCACCACGAGGGGGGTCCCGGCCAGAACGAGATCGACCTCCGCTACGCCGATGCCCTCGCCACCGCCGACAACATCATGACGTTCCGGACGGTGATCAAGGAGGTAGCGATCGAACAGGGCGTGTATGCGACGTTCATGCCCAAGCCCCTCGGGGGCAAGCCCGGAAGCGGCATGCACACGCACATGTCGTTGTTCGAGGGCGACGTCAATGCCTTCTACGAAGAAGGAGCGCAGTACCAGCTCTCGAAGATCGGGCGCCAGTTCATCGCCGGCCTGCTTCGCCACGCCAACGAGATCTCCGCGGTGACGAATCAATTCGTCAACTCCTACAAGCGACTGTGGGGTGGCGACGAGGCACCGAGTTTCATCACGTGGGGCCACAACAACCGGTCGGCCCTCGTGCGGGTGCCGCTGTACAAGCCGAACAAGGGTCAGTCCTCCCGCGTCGAGTACCGTGCTCTCGACTCGGCGGCCAACCCCTACCTCGCGTACGCGCTCATGCTGGCCGCAGGCCTCAAGGGCATCGAAGAGGGCTACGAGCTGCCTCCTGAAGCCGAGGACAACGTCTGGTCGCTCACCGACGCCGAGCGCCGCGCGCTCGGATACGCCCCGCTCCCGGCGAGCCTGGACCACGCGCTGGAGTACATGGAGGAGTCGGAGCTCGTCGCCGAGACCCTCGGCGAGCAGGTCTTCACGTATGTCCTCCTCAACAAGCGGCGCGAGTGGCAGGAGTACCGCTCGCAGGTGACCCCCTTCGAGCTGAAGAGCAACCTCGAGATGCTCTGACGAGCCGATGAGCACGGGCGAGCGCACGTCCTCTCTTACCGAGCTCGCTCGGCTGGGGTTCAGCGCGCTCTCGGAGAGCGCAGAGCTGCTGGAGGAGCTGGCCGGGGCCATCGACGTGCCCCGCTCCGACCTGCTCCGTGCTGCCGCCGCCGCCGCAGATCCCGACGGCGCGCTCCTGGCTCTCACACGGATCGCCCGACGCGACGCACAGCCAGTGCGCCGGATCCATGCCGACCCACAGGGATGGCGCGCCCTGTGGGCACTGCTGGGGGCCTCGACGGGGTTCGCGGAGTTCTTCCTGCGACGCCCCGACGAACTGGTCCACCTCGTCGGGGCCGGGCTCGCTCTCCCGAGCGCCGAATCCCTGCGTGAGGAGATGCTCGAGGCCATCGGTGTCGAGGACGGCTTCGCCGCAGACGGCGCAGAGGACTCCTGGGTGAGACTGCGCGTACGCTACCGGCGCCTCCTCGCCCAGATCGCGGCGTTCGATCTGCTCCATCCCGAGCCGCTCGACGCGATCCCCGACGTCGCGGCGCGCCTCGCGGATGCCGCCGGTGCCGCGCTGGAAGCCTCGCTCGCCGTCGCGCGGACCCGCGTCTCGCGCGGGGCCGCCGGGGCGGGTCTGTTCCCGGTCGAGCAGGTGGCGCGGACGAACCTCGCCGTGATCGGCATGGGGAAGGCCGGGGCGCGGGAGCTCAACTATGTCAGCGACGTCGACGTCATCTTCGTCGCCGGCGCCGACGACGACACCATCGAGGAGATCGGCGAGAGTCGCGTCGTCGACATCGCCACACGGCTCGCCGTCCAGACCATGCGCGGCATCTCGGGCGCCGAGATCGAGCCCCCGCTGTGGGAGGTGGACGCGAACCTCCGCCCGGAGGGCAAACAGGGGGCGCTGGTGCGCACACTCGGCTCGCACCTGTCGTACTACGAGCGCTGGGCGAAGAGCTGGGAGTTCCAGGCGCTGTTGAAAGCCCGACCGCTGGCGGGAGACGTCGCGCTCGGGGAGGAGTACGTCGCCGCCCTCGCGCCGAAGGTGTGGACGAGCGCGGCGCGCGAGAACTTCGTCGACAGCGTCCAGCGCATGCGTGAGCGGGTCACCGAGCACATCCCCGCCGACGAGGTCGCGGTCCAGATCAAGCTGGGACCCGGTGGCATCCGGGACGTGGAGTTCACCGTCCAGCTGCTCCAGCTGGTCCATGGCCTGAGCGACGACCGGATCCGGCAGCGCGGAACGCTGCCGGCCCTCGAAGCTCTCGCATCGGAGGGCTACATCGGACGCGCCGAAGCATCCGCGTTCTCTCGCGACTACCGCAGGCTCCGTCTGTTGGAACATCGGATGCAGCTGAGGAACCTCCGCCGCACGCATCTCATGCCGCGGGATGCTGACGAGCTTCGCGTGCTGGCACGCGCCACGGGGCTCGCCGAGACGGGGGAGCGGGTGTGGCAGACATGGGAGGCGACCAAGCGCGAGGTCCGCGACATCCACGTCCGCCTGTTCTATCGTCCCCTGCTCTCCGCGGTCGCAAGCCTTCCCGAGGCCGAACGGTCGCTCTCACCGGCGCAGGCTCACGACCGACTGGCGGCGATCGGCTTCACCGATCCTGCCGGGGCGCTGCGCCACATCGGTGCGCTCACGAGCGGACTCAGCCGGAAGGCGACGATCCAACGGCACCTCATGCCGGTCATGATCCGCTGGTTCGCCGACGGCGTCGATCCCGACTACGGGCTGCTTGCCTTCCGCCGCATCAGCGAGCGGCTGGGCGACACTCCGTGGTTCCTCCGCATGCTCCGCGACTCGTCAGGAGCGGCCGAGAGCCTCACCCGCGTACTGTCGGGCTCGCGGTACGTCGGAGAGCTGATGGAGTGGATCCCCGAGTCGGCTGCGTGGCTGGATGACCCTGATCTGCTCCGACCCCGCAGCGGCCTCGCGCTTCAGGAGGAGGCGCGGGCCATCCAGACCCGCCACGAGACCGTCGACGACGCGATGCGAGCCGTGCGGGCGCTTCGACGCCGCGAGCTTCTGCGCACGGCCATGGCGGCGATCGTCGGCACCCTCACGATCGAAGAACTTGCTGATGCCCTGACCACGATCACCGAAGTCACCATCCAGGCGACGCTGCGGGCCGTCCGACGCGACGTTCTCGACCCCGAGGATGCGCCACTGGATTTCTCGGTGATCGCCATGGGACGGTTCGGCGGAGCCGAGCTCGGGTTCGGCTCGGACGCCGATGTCATGTACGTCTACCGCCCGAACGGGTTGGATCCCGAGCGGGCGGCACGCAAGGCTCTGCAGCTCGTGGGAGCGCTGCGGCAGTACTCCGAGGATCATCGTGCACCGCTCGACCTCGATGCGGGGCTGCGCCCCGAGGGGCGCAACGGGCCGCTTGCGAGATCGCTGGACGCGTTCGAGGAGTACTACCGCCGCTGGTCGCTGTCGTGGGAGGCCCAGGCGCTCCTGCGCGCCCGAGGCGTGGCAGGCAGCGTCAAACTCATCACCGCGTTCACCGGGCTCGCCAACGAGGTGCGCTACCCCGCGTCGCCCGACCCGGCCGGGCTCCGCGAGATCAAGCGGATCAAGGCCCGGGTCGAGAACGAGCGCCTGCCGCAGGGGGCCGATCCGGCACGGCATCTCAAGCTCGGACCCGGCGGCCTCAGCGACGTCGAGTGGTTGGTCCAGCTGCTGCAGCTGCAGTACGCCCACACCGTGCCGGCGCTGCGCACCACCTCGACCACCATCGCGCTGACGGCGGCGAAGGATGCCGGCATCGTTCCCGAGGCGGATGCCGCGCGCCTGTTCGAGGCGTGGCGGCTCGCCAGCCGTCTACGCTCGGCCAACACCCTTCTGTCCGGACAGACGAGCGACGTGCTGCCGACGGACCGGAAGAAGCTGGACGGCATCGGCCGACTGCTGGAGTACCCACCGCGATCGGCGACACAGGTCGAGGAGGACTGGCTGCGCACGGCACGTCGGGCCCGACGAAGCTTCGAGCGACTCTTCTACGGCTGAGGCGCACGAGCGCCTGTCCACCTTGCGCCGCCAACCGATTCAGGCGCATCCTTCTGACATGACTCGTGAGATCCCCGACGAGGATGTCGTGTTCACCGAGATCGCCGACCGCCTGCGCGAGCGCTATCCGCAGGCATCCCCGGCCGACATCGAGCAGGCTCTCGATCGCGCCCGACACCATTTCGACGGCGCCAAGGTGCGCGACTTCGTTCCGGTTCTGGTCGAACGCGAGGCGCGCGCCTCCCTCGATCAGACGCTGTCATCGGGATGATGCCTTCCGGGATAGGGTGTCGGCGTGACGGTCCCATCCGCGGCACCCACCCCCGACGCGCCGCCGCCCCCTCGGAGTGCCTGGATCGCCCGCACCTGGGATCGCATCCCGACCGGCTGGTTCGCCGGCATCCTCACGGCCGTCTTCCTCGGCGGCACCGCGGCATTCGGAGGGCTCGCGCAGGCCGCCGTGCCCCCGATTCTCGAACTCGAACCGGGTGAGACCCACGTCAACGAGCAGTTCGCCCTCACGGTGGAACGGGCGGTCCTGATCGACGAACTGCCGGAGGCGGGGATCACCGTCGGACCCGGTCAGCGAGTGCTCGCGGTCGTCCTGACGGCCGAGAACGTCTGGGACCGCGCTCTTGCGTCCGAGAGCTCCGGCGGGCTGAGTGCGGGGGTGCGCGTGACGGAACTCGCGGACGCCCCTCCCGCAGCGATCGCCCGGTTCGACGACACCACCTTCTCGCCCTACCTGCAGCCGCGCGTTCCGGCTGAGCTGGTGGTGACGTGGGCGGTCGATCGTAACGCTCTCGCGGAGGGCGACGAGATCGAAATCGTGCTGCGGGATCTGAGCCTTCGCGAGGGCGCACTCGTCGTCGCCGGCGAGTACTGGGAGTCGCCCGTCGCGGCCGCGACGATGACTCTCGAGGTCACCGACGTCGGCGCAGGAGCAGACGCCGAGGGAGACGAGGGATGAGGCGGTGGATGGCGTGGACGATCGGGGTCGCGCTCGTCGTCGCGGCCTGGGGCGTTCTCCAGATCACTCCCTCTCAGGATGACGCCGAAGCCCCGTTCCCTCTCGCGGCGGAGATCGGCGAGACGGCTTCCGCACGCGGATTCGTCATGAACGTCACGGACGTGCGACTGGCCTCACGGGCCGTCGCCGGCGGCTGGTCGGCCGAAGGCACTTGGCTGGTCGTCGACCTCCGGGCCGAGGCGACCCAGGAGGAGACCGGCACGATCCTGGCGCACGCCGAGCTCACGATCGACGGTGTGACCTACCGCGCCAGCGAGCGACCCGCGTCGCTTCTCCGCACCGGTCTCACCCCGGGCATCCCGCGGGAGGGAAGCCTCGCTTTCGAGCTTCCGAGCGAGCTCGCGCGCGACACCGCGACTCTCGAGCTGGGGATCGGTGACGATCCCCGTCTCGACAGTCTCGTGACCCTCAATCTCGACCTCGGTACGCTCGAAGCCGAAGGCGAGGTCGAACTTCTCGAGACCGGGTGGGCGGAGCGATGACACCGAATCGGTCGCCACAGTCCCGATCGACAGAGGCCCCCTCGACACCGACCCCATCCGGACCAGTGCCATCGAGACAGGGATGGTGGCGACGCAACGCCCTCGCGCTGGGTGCGGCCGCGATTCTGCTGCCGGCGGCGGTTCTCGTCCCGACGGGCGTCGAGTGGTGGCGCTGGAGTCAGGCCGACCCCGTGTTCCCCACCACGGCCGCCGCGGGCGAGAGCGTCGACTGGGCGGGCGCGTCCTGGGGTCCGGCTACGGCGGTCGACGAGACCGGCACGTTCGCTGCCGATGCACCGGCCGGAACCCGCGTGCTCGTCGTCGAGATCCCCGTCGACCCGCTCGAGGAGACCCCCGGTTGCACTACCCCGGTCCTCCGCGAGCTCGGCGCCGCGAGCCGGGAGTGGGCTGCGGCGATGACCGAGGTGGACTGGCGCTACGAGCAGCCGAGCTCCTGCGAGACCGGTTCAGAGGCCCCGTTCACCCTCGAGGTGCCCTACCTCGTCCCCGACGACGCTCGCGGCCCGTTCGGCGTCGAGCTCGCCGTCCCGGACGAGCTGCCGGGCTTCCTCCGACTCGAGGTCATCCCCTGACGACACCACCGGCGCCCCGATGAGCGCACCCACCGTCGCGTCGTACGTCGCGGCGATGAGGACGGTGCGCAGCGGCTCGACGATGAGCGGGACGATGAGGAAGAGTGGTGTGGCGGCGATCACCCAGAAGTCGAAGAGGTCGTGAGGACCGACCAGTCGGGTGAGGAGCACGCGGAGCCCCTCCCCGACGAAGAGGATGAGGGTGTAGAGCAGCACGTACCCGCCGATGAGGATCGGCCCGCCCCGCCACATGAGGAGGATCGCCTGCCAGATCGGTCGGAACCGACCGCCGACCTCTGATCCGAGATCGACGAGGCGGCGGCGGAGCCGCTGGGGAAGGGTCCCATAGCGCGACCGGGCGCGGTCGACGAGAGCGCCACGCAGTTGCACCCCCTGCGGCGAGACGGTGCGCCCGTAGATGACGCCGGCGATCGTCAACCAGGCCAGGGGTACGAAGAGGACGGCGCCGGCCTGGCCGAGAAGCCACTCCACCGCGTCCCAGGTCCATCCCAGCGGCGCGAACAGATCGCCGACCGCCTGCCGGAGATCGGCGAGCCAGACCATCGCCTGGCGGGTGTCGATCCACGCGGTGACCTGCCCGAGGGCCTCGCCGAGGAAGTACGCGGCGAGGAAGATCCACAGCGCCTCGAGGTACGTCGCGAGGAGCGCCGTCCACCGGGGGAGCGCGGTGCGCCAACGCTTCCATGCCCAGCGACCGGCGAAGGCGAGCACGACGACGACGATCGTCCAGGGCTCCCAACTGAGACTGTCCACCGCGCCGGAGGTGTCGACGGTGGTCTCTTCGACGATGGCAGCCCATTGGCGATCGGTCTGCACCGCGAGGGCCACCCGCAGGTAGGCGGCGACATCCTCGATGAGGAAGCCGAGCACGGCGTAGACCGCGATGAACGGCAGCACCGCAGACAGCAGCGCGTCGCGGAACGAGCGCAGGCGCTCGCCACGATCCACCGGGTTCGGTGCGATCGCGTTCAGCCGCAGCATCCCGTCCCTCAGGACGAGGAACATCGCGACGACGCTGACGAGCTTGGCGAGGATCGCCAGCGGAAGAAGCAGGATGCCGCCGAGCGCGGTGTACCCGCCCACGAATCCCGCCAGCTGGATCGACAGGTATCGCCCGAGCGAACCCGCGAGGTACCACGCCAGGAGCGCGGGCCAATGGGCGACGAGGAGCCGAAGCCCCATCCGGATGATCTCCCGCACCGTTACACCGTAGCGGTGCGGGGCGGTGGCTCAGCAGCTGCCGACGTCGTGGGTGTGCATGCCGGCGAGGTGCCCCTCGCCGTCGAAGTCGGCGTAGACCTCGGTGAGGACGTGATTGTGACAGACCTGACCGAGCAGGTGCCCGCCGATCCCGCCGCCGTCCTCGGCGTAGCCGGTGAAGGGGGTGCCGTCGGCGTTGACCAGCATCACGAAGGGACCCGATGCCTTCTCGCCGGTGTTCTGCGCGTCGTCGTTGATCGCCATGATGTCGCCTTTCCCTGCGTAAGCGTGCACTCGTGCGCACACGAGGGAGAGCCCTGGAGCGGGCCGGGTGATACGCCGGCTTCGGGCGGGTAGTGGGAAGATCAGGGACATGGCTTCGACGAATCGTTCACTGTGGCAACGGGTCGTCGGATGGATCCGGCCTCCCGCTGAGACCTACGAGACCCGCTCGGCACGCACAGGCGGGTCGGAGCCGCCTTCGGTTCCGTACATGCCGCCGACGGACCAACGCCGCCACGGCGGAAGCTCCGCCATCGGAGGACACTGAGTCGTGCTGTTGGCGACGGAGCGGAGCGAGCGGGCTGCGCTCGGACGCTTCGAGGACGAGCACGGACTGACGCGGGCAAACGACCTCTCGTCACCTGAGGTGAGTGCGTTCAGATGCCGATGAGGAGGGTCGCCGCCATGACGTGGGGCGTGTGCGCCCTGGTCGTCGTGGGGCTCGTCGCAATGGTCGTCGTCCCCGTCGCCACGGCGGGACCGTTGCCCGTCATCACGCTTCGAGACCCGATGAACGATGCTCTCGCTCAGCAAGTGGAAGCGGCGCAGGCCGATCTGTGGCCGTACCGCGACGCGATGGCGGAGGACTTCGAGGCAACGATTCCGCAGATCGAGTTCATCGGGGACGCACGCGCGGCACTGTCGGGCTCGGCGGCGGAGGCGGAGAGCGGCCTTTACACGCTCCTCGACGCCACGACCACGCCTTCTTCCGCCCGGGTGACCTTGGCACTCACCGCAACGCGGACGACCGGGTGGTGGAATTCTCAGAGCACCGCTGCCGTCTGCTTCACCCTCGTCTTCCCGCAGAACGAGGCGACCATCCTCACCGAACCGGCCGACTGCGGCGACGGGGGGCCGACCGAGCCGCCCGCTCTGCCCGGATTCGACGATGCGACGCGCGCCGTTCCCCTCGATGAGCTCGACGTTCGCCTCAGAGTCACCGAGGAGGACTATCCAGTTCTGCCCTGTCAGTGCGCCAGCGGTGGAGACTGCGACTGCCCAGGCGGGTAAACGCGCCCACCCCTGACTGTCGACGGCCCATGGCCGGGGCAACGGCGGGGAAACGAAACTCCTCCGGGAGTCCGCGTGATCTCGCGGAATCCCGGAGGAGTGGAGCTCGTGCTTGGCGTCAGACCCCGAAGTACAGCTCGAACTCGAACGGGTGCGGGCGCTGCGCCATCGGCCGGATCTCGTTCTCGATCTTGTACTCGATCCAGGTCTCGATGAGCTCCGGCGTGAACACGCCGCCCTCGAGGAGGAACTGGTGGTCGGCCGCGAGGGCGTCGAGCGAGTCCTGCAGCGAGTTCGGGACCTGGGGGATGCCCTTGGCCTCCTCGGGCGGGAGCTCGTAGAGGTCCTTATCCACCGGCTCGTGGGGCTCGATGCGGTTCTTGATGCCGTCAATCCCCGCCATGAGCTGGGCCGCGAAGGCCAGGTAGGGGTTGCCCGAAGCGTCGGGCGCACGGAACTCGATGCGCTTGGCCTTGGGGTTGGAGCCCGTGATCGGGATGCGGATGGCCGCCGAGCGGTTACCCGCCGAGTAGACCAGGTTCACCGGGGCCTCGAAGCCCTTCACCAGACGGTGGTAGCTGTTCAGCGTGGGGTTGGTGAACGCGAGCACCGCCGGGGCGTGCGCGAGAATGCCGCCGATGTACCAGCGGGCGATGTCGGACAGCCCGCCGTAGCCCTTCTCGTCGTAGAAGAGCGGCTTGCCGTCGTTCCACAGCGACTGGTGGGTGTGCATGCCCGAGCCGTTGTCGCCGAAGAGGGGCTTGGGCATGAAGGTCGCGACCTTGCCCCACTGCTCGGCGGTGTTCTTCACGATGTACTTGAACTTCAGGATGTCGTCCGCCGCGTGCACCATCGTGTCGAAGCGGTAGTTGATCTCCTGCTGACCGCCGGTGCCCACCTCGTGGTGCGCACGCTCGAGCTGCAGGCCCGACTCGATGAGCTTCAGGCTGATGTCGTCACGCAGATCGGCGGTCTTGTCGACGGGGGAGACGGGGAAGTAGCCGCCCTTGTAGGGGGTCTTGTTGGCGAGGTTGCCGCCCTCTTCGACCCGGCCGGTGTTCCAGGCGCCCTCTTCGGAGTCGACGGAGTAGAAGCTGGAGTTCTGCTTCACGTCATAGCGGACGTCGTCGAAGATGTAGAACTCGGCCTCGGGAGCGAAGAACGCGGTGTCGGCGATACCGGTGGAGGCGAGGTACTTCTCGGCCTTCTTGGCGACCTGACGCGGGTCCTTGGCGTAGATCTCGCCGTTGCGCGGGTTGTAGATGTCGAAGACCATCACGAGCGTCTTCGCCTCGCGGAACGGGTCGAGGTACGCCGTCGACACGTCGGGGATGAGCTGCATGTCGGACTCGTGGATGTTCGCGAACCCACGGATCGAGGAGCCGTCGAACAGCTGCCCGACGGTGAAGAACTCCTCGTCGACGGTGGCGGCCGGAATGTTGAAGTGCTGCTGCACACCAGGGAGGTCCGTGAAACGGATGTCGAGGAACTTGACGTCCTCGTCCTTGATGAACCGCAGCACCTCGGATGAATCACTGAACATGGAGACTCCAGAGGTAGGGCATCGGGAACTGCCGCCCGTCGAGCGGGCCTTGAGGCACCGTATCGGCAGGGGATTGCCCGACCGTGACACCTTTGTTTCCGGCATGTTACGCGGCGACCGCGGGTAGGGTGGAATCGTGGTCGCCAGCGCACAGGACTATCCCGGAGAGCGACTGGGGCGCCCCCGCGAGGGCGCGGGATCGATCGGCCGTCTCGGTCGTCGCGTGGGGGCCCTCTTCATCGATTACGGCGCCGCGTACCTGATCTCGGGGTTCTTCGGGTGGGATGCCCTCGCCATCCTGCTGATCTTCGGTGCGATCCAGATCGTGTTCCTCCCGACCCTCCAGGGCAGCCCCGGGCACCGCATCTTCGGGATGCGACTGGTGCGCCTCGACGGCGGGTGGGTCGGCCTGTGGCGGCCGGTGCTGCGCACCATCCTGCTGATCCTCGTCATCCCCGCGGTGATCTGGGATGCGGACCAACGGGGGCTTCACGACAAGGCGGCGGGCACCGTCCTCATTCGGGACTGAGCCCTCAGCGAGGACGCGGGGCGCGCACCCGCTGCGGGTCGATGCCCTTGGGAATGGGAAGCGACGCGACGGACTGCGACACCGAGTCCATCCGCTTGACGACGGCCGCCATGGTCGCGCGGTCGATCTTCTTCGGCAGGGACTTGATGGCGGGAGCGAGCTTGCCGATCGGCACCTCGTCGTCGCCGTGACCGACGTACAGCACAGTCACGGGAACACCGGATGCCACGCGCTGCGCCTTTCCGCGCTCTTCGTTCACGAGCCGGGTGAGTCGACCGCGAGCGCCTTCACCGACGATGACGATGCCCCCACGTCCGATCGCACGGTAGACCGCCTCCTGGGTCTTGGGGTTGATGCCCACCGGCATCTCCGATGCGCGCCAGCGACGGCCGAGGGCGCTGGACAGCACGTAGCCGGTGGCGCCGGGCATGCCGTCGATCTTGCGATACATCGCCTTCGTCGACAGCCGCGTCATGGTCATCAGCGCCGCGAGGATGCCGAACATGAATCCCGTGATGCCCCACAGGATGATGCTCCAGATCGCTCCCGGCGGGATCAGCGCACCCAACGCGACGCCCAGGAGCGTGCCGCCGATGAGGATGCCGATGAGGGCCCAGGGCATCCAGCGGTAGGCCTGGACCGTGAAGGTGTAGAGGGTGCGGATCTGCGAGAAGAACCCGGGACGCTTCTCGGGGGCGGTACTGCGTGCGGCCATGGTTCCAGCCTACCTTTCCGGGTCTCGCGACCTCTCCTGCACAGGCCCGGAAACGGCCCCCGGTGTCCACAGATGGAAGCAAGCCAGAACGCGACATGGTGCGCACTCCCGACTCTGGTGTCATGGCGATCGATTCCCAGCACGCGCTGCGACGGCCCTATCGATCGGTGCGACGTGTGGATGACACCGCGGCACCCTGGCCCGGAGAGGTGGTGCGCGACAGCGGAGGCGCCGCATGGCTTCTCGTGGATGCACGTGCGCTCGGCGAGGACTGGGCGGGATGGCGCGCCTCGAGATCGGATCATCTCCTCGCTCCCTCCGACCTCGTCAGGACGGCGGCGGGTCACGCCGCACTGTTCCCGATCTGCAGCGATCGGCTCATCGACGTCGTGAGGCGACGTTCCGACGATGGCGACCCGCTGTCGGCAGGAGAGGCCCTCACCCTCGCCGTCAGCGTGCTGCGCGGCCACGTCGACGCCGGAGCATCGACCGGAGGGACAGCCGGGACCTGGTGGCTCACCGACGAGGCGCGTCCGGTGCTCGCGCTGCAGCCGACGGATCCCTCGGAGTCCGCGGCGATCTTCCGCCTTCTTCTGGGCATGTTCCCCGCGTGGGCCGAGGTGCTTCGCGACGGGCTCTCGGCAATGGAGAAGGCGCATCCGCACGAGCGCGACGTCCTGGGTCTCGAGGAGCGATTGTTCGCCCTGGCGTCACCACAGCCACTGCGCGCAGGAGCGAGGAGGACCGCCTCGACGACCCCGGGTGCAGTACCGGGCGTCTCGGCTCGTCCGCTGGTCACCCCAGAGGCGTCGCGCGCAGCGGCTCGGGCTGCGACGTCCGCCGAATCCGACGACAGGGGACTGCTCGCCCGCATCTCCGCGCTGATGGACCGCGATCTCGGTGACACCGTCTCACGGGCCACCACCGGCGTCTGGCGGGCTGTGAGCACCAAGCGGCCGCGGTCTCGCCGTCGGGGGTTCGTGATCGCAGCCGGCGCGGCCGCGGTGGTGCTTGCCGTGGGACTGACGTGGCCGAGCGATCCGGAGTCGCCGGCCGCGGCCGAGCCAGTGGTCACGACGCCGTCATCGGACGCGAGCCACGCGCCCGCATCGGAGGTGGACTCGGCGGACACCGCTGCCGCCGCCCCCACGGGCTCGACGGAGCCCACCCCCGCCGATCTCGTCGCCGTCGCCGACCGGCTGTTGACCGCGCGCGCTGCCTGCGGTGAGGACAGGGAATGTCTCGCCGCGATCATCGTGGATCCGGAGCGTGCGCCGGCCCCGGGGGCATCAGACCTGCCGACCGGCCTACGGACGGTCACGTTCCTCGACGATCTGGGCGGCGCGGCCGTGCTGCGCGTGGCCGCGCACGACAGCTCGAACGCCTCCGCGACGTCTCAGCTCATCGTCATCGTCCGGATCGGCGAGGACTGGCTCATCCGCGACATCCACGACGCGGGGGCCACATCGTGATCACGATGTGGCCCCCGCGTGGTGCTGTTCTGCAGTGGATCAGATGCCGAGGTCGCCCTCGAAGTCCGCCTGCTCCAGACGCGCCTTGACCGCACCGAGGAACCGCGCGGCATCAGCCCCGTCGATCACCCGGTGGTCATAGGACAGCGCGAGATAGACGTACGACCGGACCGAGATCGCGTCGCGGCCGTCGACCGAGACCACTCCCGGACGCTTGACGACGATGCCCGTCCCGAGAATCGCCGACTGCGGGAGGAAGACGACCGGAGTGTCGAACAGCGCACCGCGCGATCCGGTATTGGTCAGCGTGAAGGTGCCACCGGCCAGCTCGTCGGGCTTCAGCTTGTTGTCGCGCGTGCGCGCGGCGAGGTCGGCGATCTCATTGGCGATCTGCGCGAGATTCTTCGATGCCGCGTCCCGCAGGACCGGGGTGAGCAGGCCGCGCTCGGTGTCGACGGCGATCGAGAGGTTCTCGGTCGCCGGGTAGACGATGTTCGTTCCGTCGACCGTGCTGTTGATGACGGGGAAGGCCTGGAGAGCCTCCGCCGCCGCGAGGGCGAAGAACGGCAGGAACGACAGCTTGTCGCCGGTCTTGGACTGGAAGTCGCCCTTCACGCGGTCTCGGAAACCGGCGAGCTTGGTGACATCCACCTCGACGACGGTGGTGAGCTGAGCGGTCGCCTGCATGGACGCCACCGCGCGCTCGGCGAGCACCTTGCGCAGCCGCGACATCGGCTGGGTGGTCCCCCGCAACGGCGAGACCTCCAGCGGAGTGCGGGCCGGGGCGGCGGGGGCGGACGGGGCCGCGGCCGGAGCCGGAGCCTTGGAGTCCTCAGCGGCCTTGAGTACGTCCTCCTTGCGGATGCGACCACCGACACCGGTGCCCTTCACGGACGCCAGATCGACACCCTGCTGCTGGGCGAGCCGGCGCACGAGCGGGGTGACGTAGGCCACCTCGTCATCACCCGAGGACGCCGGCGCGGCCGACGACGGAGCGCTCGAAGGCGACGGCTCCTGCTCGGTGGCGACACCGGTCGAGACCGGGGCGTGCGCGACGACCTTCTCGGGAACGGGCGCGACCTCTTCGGCGGGCTTCTCTTGGGCGGGCTTCTCCTCGGAGCTCTTCTCCTCGGCGGCCGGAGCCGGCTCGGCCGGCTTCTCCGCGGCGGGAGCCTCCGGAGCCGGCGTGGGCGCCGAGGCCGTAGCACCGTCACCGACGCGCGCGAGAGCCGAACCGACGGCGATCGTCTCGTCCTCCTGGACGAGGATCTCCTGCAGGATGCCCTTGACGGGGGAGGGGATCTCGGTGTCGACCTTGTCGGTCGAGATCTCCAGCAGCGGCTCGTCGACCTCCACGGCGTCACCCACCTGCTTCAGCCAGCGCGTGACCGTTCCTTCGGTCACGCTCTCGCCGAGCTCGGGCAGGACGACTTCGGTCCCGGCGCTGGTGGTGGAATCCGAGGGCGCAGCCTGTGCCGGAGCAGCCGGACCGTCGTCCGAGGGACCGTCGGCGGGCTCGGCCGCCTCGGCGGCGGGCTCCTCGGCCTGCGCAGGCGCTGCGGCCGCGGGCTCTTCCTGCGCATCGGCGGGCGCAGGGGCCTCACCGCCGCCGGAGCCATCGCCGATCTTGGCCAGGACTGCGCCGACCTCGACCGTCTCGTCCTCGTCGACCAGGATCTCCTCGATCACACCGCTGATTGGGGAGGGGATCTCCGTGTCGACCTTGTCCGTGGAGATCTCGAGGAGCCCCTCGTCGGCCTGCACGGTGTCACCGACCTTCTTGAGCCAGCGGGTGACCGTTCCCTCTGTGACGCTCTCGCCGAGCGCGGGGAGGACCACGGATGTGCTCATGGGCTTGTCTCCTTCGGGGTTGCCGATGTCTTGTCTAGCTTAGTGATGCGCCCGCAGGCCCGTGTCAGGACTGCGTTGACGCGACGTGTCAGGGTCACAGGGCGTGCAGCGGCTTGCCGGCCAGGGCGAGGAAGGCCTCGCCGAGCGCTTCGCTCTGCGTGGGGTGGGCGTGGATGAAGGGGGCGATGTCTTCGGGGTGGGCCTCCCAGGCGACGGCCAGCTGACCCTCGGTGATGAGCTCTCCGACCCGGTCGCCGATGAGATGGACGCCGATGACCGGTCCGTCCTTGAGACGGACGACCTTGACGAGGCCCCCGGTGCCGATGATCTCGCTCTTGGCATTGCCGGCGAGGTTGTACTCGTACGACTGCACCGCGTCCACACCGTGCACCTCGACCGCCCGCGCCTCGGTCACACCGACCGAAGCCACCTCGGGGTGCGAGTACGCGACCCGTGGGATGAGCTGCTCGGGGACGACCACGGGCTTCAGACCGGCGATCGTCTCGGCGACGAAGATGCCCTGCTGAAAGCTGCGGTGGGCCAGCTGAAGGCCCGGCACGATGTCACCGACGGCGAAGACGTGCGGGGCGGTGGTCTGGAGCCGCTCGTCGGTGACGACGAAGCCGCGATCCAGCGCGACCCCGGCCTCTTCCAGGCCCAGATCCGCCGTGACGGGGCCCCGGCCGACGGCGACGAGCAGGTAGTCCGCCGACAACTGCGTCCCGTCTTCAAGCGAGACAGTCACCCCGTCGGCGGTCTGCGTCGCAGCGGCGAACCGCACACCGAGGGAGAAGCCGATGCCGCGGCGGCGGAAGGCGCGCTCGAGCGCCTTGCTCATCGCGACATCCTCGGCCGGCACGAGGTGGTCGAGCCCCTCGACGACGGTCACCTCGACGCCGAACGACCGCCACACGCTGGCGAACTCGACCCCGATGACGCCGCCACCGAGGATGATCACCCGCTGGGGGATCTCCTCCAGCTCCAGGGCCTGGTCGCTCGTGAGGATGCGGCCGCCGATCTCCAGGCCCGGCAGCGTGCGGCTGTACGACCCGGTGGCCAGGACCACATCGGTGCCGCGGTAGACGGTGTCGCCGACCCGCACGGCGGGACCGGCCTCGAGACGCCCCTCGCCGTCGACCACGCGGATCCCGCGGGCCTTGAGCAGGCTCTGCAGGCCGCGGTACTTCTTCTCGACGATGCCTTCGCGGTACCTCCGCACCCGGGCCGGGTCGATGCCGCGGAACTCTGCGTCGACCCCGATCTCCGTCGCAGCTCGAACGGCATCGGCGACTTCGCCGGCGTGGAGAAGGGCCTTCGTCGGAATGCACCCGCGGTGCAGGCAGGTGCCGCCCACCTTGTCCTTCTCGACCACGATCACGGACTTGCCGAGCTCGGCGGCGCGGAGCGCGGCGGCATAGCCGCCGCTCCCGCCGCCGAGGACGACCAGATCCGCCGTGTTCTCCGACGTCGTCGCGGGGCTCATCGCGTGGTCTCGGTCTGAAGAAGGCGGAGCAGGCTCCGCACGGTCGCCCCGGTCGGACCCTTGTCGGTGAACCCGTATCCGCCGCCCTTGTTCATGCCGACCCCGGCGATGTCGAGATGGATCCACGGGATGCGCTCTTCGCTGTCGGGCGAGGTACGGCCGACAAAATGCCGGAGGAACAGACCCGCGAACAGCGACCCGCCCGCCGGATCGCCGATCTTGGCGTTCTGCAGATCGGCGATCGGCGAGTCGAGCTCGTCGACCATGTGCGCGGGGAGGGGGAGCTGCCAGGCGAGCTCGGCGACATCGCCGGCGGCCGCGAGGTACCGGGCGACGGCGTCATCCTCGCCCATGACGCCGGCATGCCGGGTGCCGAGGGCGATGGTGATCGCCCCGGTGAGCGTCGCCACGTCGATCAGCAGATCGGGGTTCTCGCGGCTCGCTGCCACGAGGCCGTCGGCGAGGACGAGGCGTCCCTCGGCGTCGGTGTTGAGCACCTCCACCGTGGTGCCGTCGGCGATGCGCACAACGTCGCCGGGGCGGGTGGCACGACCGGAGGGCATGTTGTCGGCGACAGCGAGCCATCCCGTCACTCGCACCGGAAGCTGCTGGGCTGCCGCAGCGCGGACCACCGCCAGAACGGTCGCGGCACCGCACATGTCGTACTTCATCCCCACCATCGACGCCGGAGGCTTGAGCGAAAGACCTCCGGTGTCGAAGGTGATGCCCTTGCCCACGAGGGCGACGTGACGCGACGCGCCGGCCGGGGAGTAATCGAGGCGCACGAGCCGAGGCGGCCGCTCCGACCCCTGACCGACACCGAGGATGCCGCCGAACCCACCATCCCGCAGGGCCGGCTCGTCCCACACCGTCACCTCGATGGGAAGGCCCTCGACCTCTTTCTCGGCTCGGTCGGCCAGATCGGCCGGGCCGAGCCACTCCGCGGGGATCGAGACGAGATCCTTGACGAGCGCGACGGCCGACGCCGTCGCGCGCACCGCGTCGAGGGCGCTGTCGTCGAGGTCATCCGGACCCTGAAGGATCACGCGACTCGCCCGACGCTGAGGACCGTCGGCCTTGTATCCCTCGAAGCGGTAGCCGCCCAGGGCAGCGCCCTCCGCAGCGGCGAGGACATGCTCCGAGGCGAAGGGCACGGCGACGACGACGGTCTCGAACCCCGTCAGTGCGCGCAGGGCCGCGCCAAGCGCGTCGCGCACGGCCGCGGCATCCGGTGCGGAGCCCGTCCCGACGACGGCGAGCGGCCGGGAGGTGACATCGGGCGCATACACCCGCTGGAAGGAGCCGGGGGACCCACTGAATCCGGTCGCCACCAGCGCATCTTTCAGGCCGGGCCAATCATCCAGAGACGGGGCGGCGTCACCGTCGATAGGGGGCAGTGCCACGACGACCGCGTCGGCGTCGATCTCGGCAAGGGGGGCGGAACGATATTCGAGGTCGGGGAACGACATGGGTTCCATCCTATTGAGCGGTGTTCGCTGTCAGCGGCAGCGGGCCGGCTCGCGGTGTCGCGCCGACTCGTAGCATGGAGCCATGCCTTACGCCGGTCCTCTCTACGAGCGCTCGGTCTCCGCCCCGGCCGTGCCGGCGGGCCTTCCTCTCGTGATCGCCCTCACCGGCTTCACCGACGCCGGGGGAGCGGTGGCTCGTCTCATCGAGTACATCCGCGACGACCTGGACCCGATTCCGCTTGCCGTCTTCTCCAACGACATCCTGCTCGACTACCGCGCGCGCCGGCCGATCGTGACCTTCGAAGCCGACCACCTCACCGACTACCGTCCGCCGCGGCTGGAACTCTCGCTTGCGCGCGACGCCCTCGGCACGCCGTTCCTGGTGCTCGCAGGCTACGAGCCCGACTTCGCCTGGGACGGGGTGTCGGAGGCCGTCCTCGACCTCGCCGCGAGCTTCAGTGTCTCCTCCATCACCTGGGTCCACGCGATCCCCATGCCGGTCCCGCACACGCGTCCGATCGGCACGACCGTGAGCGGCACCCGAACCGAGCTGACCGAGGCGCACTCGGTGTGGCAGCCTCACACCCAGGTGCCCGCGACCGTGGCGCACCTGCTGGAGTACCGCTTCACCGAGAGAGGGGCCGCCGTCGCCGGGTTCGTCCTGCTCGTGCCCCACTATCTCGCCGACACCGAATACCCCGCCGCGGCTCTGGCGGGCCTTGACAGCATCACGGTCGCCACCGGTCTCGTCTTCGACGGAGACGGTCTGCGCGAAGAGAACCGCGAGTACCTGACGAAGGTCGAGGAGCAGGTCGCGGGCAGTGACGAACTGTCCCGCATGCTGCAGGGGCTCGAAGAGCGCTACGATGCGTACATGGCGGGTGCGACCAACGCCACGCCCATCCTCCACACCGGCGATCTCCCGAGCGCCGACGAGCTCGCAGCGGAGCTGGAGCGCTTCCTCGCCTCGCGGCCGAATGGCGACGAGGACAAGCGCCCCTGACCGTCGAAGGGAATTCGCCCAGCGCTCTGGACGTTGACGCCTGAGGGTGGTTTCGGGGATTCGTGGGGGAGCGGGGATGCGAACCGCCCAGACAGATGTGAGACAATGGACGTTCTGACCCATTGTCGTCCCCCGTCCGCTGCCCTGCGTACGGGAACGGGACTTGACAAGGGTCTTACTAGTGTCCGAAAGATACCGCCGCGGCGCTCCGCGTTCGTGTCGGTGAAAGGCGAACCGTGACCGCAGGCACGAAGACGACGAACCGCACCACGAAGGACACCGACACCGCCGACACGGTCGAGGAAGTCGAGACCGCCGCCGCAGCGCCCGCGAAGAAGCGGCCCGCGGCCAAGAAGGCCCCTGCCAAGAAGCCCGCCGCCAAGACGACGGCCAAGGCCGGCAAGAAGAAGGCTGACGCCGACGAGGTCGATGAGGAGATGGACGACGTCGAGCTCGACGCCGACGACGAGATCTCCGGCGACGAGGTCGATGACACCGAGGGTGACGCCGACACCGCGGCACCCAAGGCCGTCGCCGCAGCGACGACCGAGGGGGAGTCCGAGGAGGATGAGGAGGAGAACACCAAGCCGGTGTTCGCCGAGCCGCTTCCGACCGGCGCCATCGTCATCTCCAACGACGAGGACGACATCCCCGTCTACTCGACGCAGATCACCGGCGCCACCGCCGACCCGGTCAAGGACTACCTGAAGCAGATCGGCAAGGTTCCGCTGCTGAACGCGGCCGAAGAGGTCGAGCTGGCGATGCGCATCGAGGCGGGCCTGTTCGCCGAAGAGAAGCTGTCGCACATGTCGGTAGCCGAGAAGGCGTCGCAGCTGGGTCTGGACCTGCAGTGGGTCGCCCGTGACGGTCAGCGCGCCAAGAGCCACCTGCTCGGTGCGAACCTGCGCCTGGTGGTCTCCCTCGCCAAGCGCTACACCGGACGCGGCATGCAGTTCCTCGACCTCATCCAGGAAGGCAACCTGGGCCTGATCCGTGCCGTCGAGAAATTCGATTACACCAAGGGCTTCAAGTTCTCGACCTACGCGACGTGGTGGATCCGCCAGGCAATCACCCGTGCCATGGCCGACCAGGCGCGTACCATCCGCATCCCGGTGCACATGGTCGAGGTCATCAACAAGCTCGCTCGAGTGCAGCGTCAGATGCTGCAGGATCTGGGCCGCGAGCCCACGCCGGAAGAGCTCAGCCGAGAGCTGGACATGACCCCCGAGAAGGTCATCGAGGTGCAGAAGTACGGGCGAGAGCCCATCTCTCTGCACACGCCGCTCGGTGAAGACGGCGACAGCGAGTTCGGGGATCTGATCGAGGACACCGAGGCGGTCGTGCCCGCCGATGCGGTGGGCTTCACCATGCTGCAGCGTCAGCTCGAGTCGCTGCTGGACTCGCTGTCGGAACGCGAGGCGGGCGTCATCCGCATGCGCTTCGGGCTCGGCGACGGCCAGCCCAAGACCCTCGACCAGATCGGCGACACCTTCGGTGTGACGCGTGAGCGGATCCGCCAGATCGAGTCGAAGACGATGGCCAAGCTCCGCCACCCGAGCCGGTCGCAGTCGCTGCGGGACTACCTTGAGTAAGCGGTCGGACGCGTGACCGGCGAAGCGAACGACGGCAAGGCCCTGACGGTCACCGTCGACGGGGAGTCCTTCGCCCGAATCCCGATCCGCACGCGGGTCGTGATGCCGGGCGATGACCTCGACGCCTTCGTCCGCGAGTACGCGGCGAGCCTCGTCCGACCCGACGATCTGCTGTTCGTGACCGAGAAGATCGTCGCGATCACGCAGGGCCGCTCGTACCCGCTGGACGAGATCCAGCCGCGACGGCTTGCGCGGTTCCTGTCGCGGTACGTGACCCGCACCCCGCACGGCATCGGACTCGGGATGCCCGAGACGATGGAGATGGCGCTCCGCGAGTGCGGAACCCCCCGCATCCTGCTCGCCGCCGCCGTGTCCGCGGTGACGAAGGTGTTCGGTCGCAAGGGTGATTTCTATCGGATCGCCGGCGACAAGGCGCGCGCGATCGACGGCCCCACGAGCGGCACGATTCCGCCCTACAACAAAGCGGTGGTCCTCGGACCCGATCGCCCCCGCGACGTGGCGCGTCGGCTGAAAGACCTCCTCGACGGCGTTCCCGAGGTGGCGGTGGTCGACATCAACGACCTCGGCGGCAACATCCTGGGCTCCACGGTGAGCAAGGCCCGCGAGAATCAACTCGTCAAGATCCTGAAAGACAACCCGCTGGGACAGGGCCACCAGTCCACGCCGCTCGGTATCATCCGCGCTTCCTGACCCTCTGCTCCTCAGCCGAGGACCGCCGTCACGGCGAGAAGCACGGGGATGCACCCGATCGTGGTGAGGAATACGGTGTCCCGCGCGATTGCCTCGCCGACGTCGAAGCGCTGAGCGTAGTTGAATACGTTCTGGGCGGTCGGGAGAGCGGCCAGCACCACGATGACGAGCACGTCGGCGCGGGGGAGTGCGAACACCAGCGCGGCGACGACCCAGGCGATCGCCGGCATCACCAGAAGCTTCAGCGTCGTGGCGAGGATCACGTCGCGACGGCGCCCATGTGCGCCGAGCACACGCTGACCGAACAGCGACAGACCGTAGCTGATGAGCAGGACCGGCACGCAGGCGTCGGCGACCAGCTGGGCGGGCGCCATGACGACCTCGGGGATCTCGATGCCGCTGATCGAGACGGTGGCGCCGAGAGCGGAGCCGATGACGATGGGGTTGGTCACGACGCGGCCGATCGTCTTCCAGAGCGACGAACGGCCGGCCGTCACCGCGTCGAGGATCGCCATCGTGATCGGCGTGAACACCAGGAGTTGCAGAAGGATGACGGGGGCCGGGAAGGCGGCGTTTCCCAGCAGGTAGAGCGACAGCGGGATGCCGATGTTGTTTGAGTTCACCTGGCCCGCGCTGAGACTGCCGATCGTCGTCTCGGCGATGGAGCGGCCCCAGAGGAATCGGGCGACGACGGCATAGACGACGATGACCGCCACCGCCGCGATCGCCGACACCGGCAACAACGACGAGAAGAGCGTTCGCACATCGGCCTCGGCGAGCACGACGAACAGGAGGAACGGCGACAGGACGAAGAAGGTCAGCCGCGCCAGCACGGGGCGGGCGTGTTCCCCGAGCAGGTTGATGCGCCCGAGGATGTAGCCGATGAGGATCGAGACGCCCACCACGACGAAGCCGGTGAGAGCCGAGAGCATCCCTCGATGCTAGTGCGGCCGATCTCTCAGGCCTGTCGTACGCGGAGCCAGACGACACCGTGCGCGGGCAGCATGAGGCCGTTCGCGAGCGCGATGGGGGACTCTGAGACGATCTCCGTGGCCTCCGTTCGGAATCCCGAGAGCGTGACCGGCTCGATCAGGACCCCGGAGTCACCGACGTTGCCGAGCACGAGGATCGTGGAGTCCGCGCCGACACGCTGGAAACCCACCACCTCCGGGAACGGCGTGTGGAAGGGGAGGAGGGGATTGCCGGCGGCGAACTCGGGGGACTTTTTCCGGGCCCGGATCAGTGCATGCAGCCGGGTGTTGATGCGGCCCGCGACGGTAGCCGTGTCGTGGCGTGACGCGTAGGCCCTCTCGTCTCGATGCGGGCGATGCACCCACCGGCTGTCATCGGCATGAACCGGATCATCCCGGTAGCCGTAGTCGTTGAGCTGACCGACCTCGTCACCGAGGTAGATCAGCGGGATACCACCGGTGGACAGGGCGAGGGCGTGGGCGAGGATGACGCGATCCTCACCTCCGGGGTCACCCGCCTCAACGCCCGCGAGCGATGCGGTCGTTCCGGCGATTCGGGCGTCACCGGTCTTGGGGTTCTCCTGGAACGGCTCGCCGCGCGAGAACGTGCCCTCGAAGCGACCGACGTAGAAGTCGTTGAGGAAACGGCGGTGCGGGTAGCCGTCGATGCCGAGCTCTGCGGCATCCTCATCGGCGAACGTCCATCCGATGTCGTCGTGGCTGCGCACGTAGTTCACCCACGAGGTCCCGGGCGGCAGCGCGTGGCGCTCGTCGAGCGCCTTCTGCAGGAGACGTGCGTCGCGGGTGGCGAGGGCCTCCCAGCCCAGCGCCATCTGAAGCGGGTTGTACGAGAGCTGGCACTCGTCGGGGGAGATGTAGGTGATCACCTCGTCGGGGTGGACGATCGCCTCGGATTTGAACAGCACTGAGGGTGCGGCGAGGCGAAGGACGAGATTGAAGGCGCGGAGGAGAAGGTGCGCTTCGGGAAGCGACTCGCATGACGTTCCCAGGCGCTTCCAGATGAAGGCGACGGCATCCATGCGGAGCACCTCGACGCCCTGGTTGGCGAGGAACATCATCTCCTGCGCCATCGCCCGGAACACCCGGGGGTTGGCGTAGTTGAGGTCCCACTGGAAGTGGTAGAAGGTCGCCCAGATCCAGCGCCCGTCGGGCAGCTGCACGAATGCGCCCGGGTGGTCGTCGGGGAAGATCTCGCGCACCGTCTCCTCGTAGCGGTCCGGCATCGTGCGGTCGGGGAAGATGAGGTAGAAGTCCTCGTAGTCGGGGTCGCCGGCGACGGCCTTCCTCGCCCACTCGTGCTCGTCGCTGGTGTGGTTGAAGATGAAGTCGAGCACCAGCGAGATGCCGGCCTTCCGCAGATCGGCCGAGAGAGCGGCCAGATCGGCCATGGTTCCCAGCGCCGGGTCGACCTTGCGATAGCTCGAGACCGCGTAGCCGCCGTCGTTGTTGCCCTCGGGGGAGTCGAACAGAGGCATGAGGTGCAGATACGTCAGCCCGAGCTCCTGGAAGTAGGGGATCTGTGCCCGGATGCCGGCCAGTGTGTCCGCGTAGCGGTCGACGTAGCAGACCCCGCCCAGCATCCGCTCCGACAGGAACCAGTCCGGGTGTTCCGTGCGCCGGGCGTCGAGGTCTTTGAGTTCAGCCGGTCGCTCCCGCCACCCGGCTGCTGCCGCTGCGACCACCTCGGCGAGGGCCTCTCGTCCGTCTTCGCGATCGCCGTAGAGGCGCAGGAACAGCCGGTGCAGGTCGGGGAGGATCGAGGCGAGGCGCTCATCGAAACCGGGGTCGATGTCGCCGAGCGCCGCCGTCGCCGCCGCGGTGGCTGCCTCGAGGTCGATCGAGTAATCAGGGCTGAGGCGTGTCATGGCGCTCCACATCGACGGGGATCACGTGGATCGCATCGTATCGCCCGCCGTGGACTCCGGGTCCGGTTCGACCGGCGGCGATACGCCCGGCTGGCATCGCGGACACCACCACGTGCGCCGGCGGGCCGGATCGTTCGGCACTTCGGCGGCGACCTCGATGGTCGTGCCGCAGCGCAGGCACGGTCGCCCGGCGCGACCCACCACCCAATGGGTCGCCCCGCGCCCGCGATTGCCGGTCGTCACCTGATACATGCCCGGAACGGTGGCCGAGATGCCCAGGCACCGGGCGGCCAGGTCGACCACTGCCGCGATATCGGTCCGGCCGATGGAGGCGAAAGGATGGATGCCGCGCAGGAACGCGAGCTCGTTCACCCACAGGTTTCCAAGACCGGCGAGATTCGACTGATCCAGCAGCGCAGCGACCGTCGGCCTGTCCGGGCGTCTCGACAGCCGTCGCGTCGCCTCCGCGGCATCCCAGTCGTGACGGAGCGGGTCGGGGCCGAGCCGTTCGCGCACGCGGTGCTCGTCGGCGGTCGGCGCGTACTCCAGGACGGGCACGTCGACGCCCCAGAGTGTGACGCCCTCGTCGAGCGAGAACCGGCAGCGGACGCGGTGCAGCTCCGCACGCGGAAGCGGACGTCTGGTCACCGACCACGATCCCTGCATCTTCAGGTGGGTGTGCAGCGTCCATCCGTCGTCGAAGCGGGTGAAGAGGTGCTTGCCGTGGGAGTCGTACGAGAGGATTCGTCGTCCGTCGAGCTTCGCCCCGGCGTGGCTGCCGGAGCGGAGTTCACCCGACACGATCGTGCGACCGACCGACGCATGCTCCAGCCGACGGGCCAGGCGGTAGACACTGTCACCCTCGGGCATCCCGCAACTCTAGGCGGAACATCAGACACCACCGTTACGCCGATAATGCACATTATGTCAGTTTAGATACGGCCCCGACGTCGGACCGCCCACCGCGCGACTCCCCCGGGAAGAATCAGCGATCCACTCGCACCGCGTCGTAATCGGTCGTGGGAGTCGGCGGGGTGCCGAATCGTGCGTTCGGCAGATAGAGATCTTGTCGGTACGAAGCGACCGTCGTCGGCACACGGAACGCCTCACTGGTGATGATGTTCTCGAGCGTTCCTGATGTTCCCTGCACATCGAGACGGAACTCGGCCACCTGATTGAGTCGGTTCTGGACCACGTAGAGCGTGCGGTTGACGACGAGGAGTCCGTCACCGTTCTGCAGCGAGAATCCGCCCAGGTCAACGGTGGTGGCGACACCCGTCTCGGGGTCGACGCGGAACAGGGTGCCCGTTGCTGACTGAATCACGAGGAGCGCCTGGCGGTTGGTGGTCAGGGCGATGCCGTTGGCGTTGAATCCCTCCTGCTGCACCCACTCCCCCGTGAGCGGCAGCGTGACGATCTCGGACGGGTCGGGCAGGACGCCCGAACGCGGGATGGGCAGGAAGTACAGCTCCGCCGCGGACGAGTTCGTGAACCACGCGCCATCACGTGCGAGGACGACGTCGTTGATGAATCCGCCGGGGGCCGTGAGCTGATATCGCGCGACCTCATCGCCGGTCTCCGTGTCGACGACCCGGGCGATGCCCGTGGGCCCGCCCGAGATGAAGAGTCTTCCCCGCTGATCGACCTTGAGCCCCGCGGCCGGGATGCCCGGGCCCTCGCTGACGATGGCACCCTTGCCGGTACGCACGTCGGCGGCATAGATGTCGCCGTCGACAAGCGAGCCGAAGTAGGCGATCCCTCGGTTGTCGATGGCGATGCCCTCGGGCTGGAACCCGTCAGGAAGCGCGATCTGGTCGACTGCCCCTCCCCGCGAGACCGGTGGAGCCGCAACAGCGCCGGTGGCCGGGAGTGCCGCCAGGAGCCCCGCGACAGCGAGGGCGGGGAGGACGAGGGCGAAGCGTCGGCGCGTCATGGCCAGATCCTATGGGCGGTCCTGGGGCATGGGGGCGGAGATGAGAAAGGTCTCAGACACGCGCCACGACGCCGAACCGGCGATCGTTCGCGCGACGGCTCCGCGGTTCGAACGCCTGCTCAATCGTCGCCCCGCCTGGTTGACTGAGCACAGCCCACGGAAGGGAGACCTGATGCCCTCACCCCACCACGCCCTCGGCCACATCGAGATCTCGCCGGAGGTGCACGACGCGCTCCATCGCGGCCTCCCCGTGCTCGCACTGGAATCGACGATCTTCACCCACGGACTCCCCCGCCCCCGCAACCTCGAGGTCGCGCGAGAAGCGGAAGACCGGCTGCGCGGTCGAGGCGTCGTCCCGGCGACGATCGGCGTCGTCGACGGGCGAGCGATCGTCGGCCTGTCCCCCGCCGAGATCGATCGACTGGGAAACGACGACGACGTGGTCAAACTGAGCCTCCGCGACCTTCCTGTGGCCGCCGCGAAGCGATTGAGCGGCGGCACCACGGTCGCGGCAACCGCATTCCTCGCCGCTCGCGCGGGCATCCGGGTCTTCTCGACGGGTGGTCTGGGCGGCGTGCACCGCGACGCGCAACAGACCTTCGACGAATCGGCCGATCTGCCGACGCTCGCCGCACTCCCCCTCGTCGTGGTGAGCGCCGGCGTCAAGTCGATCCTCGACGTCCCACTCACCCTGGAGCGAATGGAGACGCTGGGCCTCACCGTCGTGGGGTATAGGACGACCGACTACCCCGGCTTCTACATCGCCGACTCGGGGCTCGACATCGAGTACTCATCCGACTCCGCCGACGAGATCGCCGACATCGCCCGTGCGCGCGACGCGCTCGGAATCACCTCCACGCTCCTTGTCGCGCGGCCCGTCGACACCGACCTCCAGCTGCCGCCCGAGCTTCATGATGCCGTTCTTTCCCGTGCACTGAACGCCGCCGCGTCGGCCGGCGTCTCGGGCCACGACATCACGCCCTTCCTCCTGGACTTCATGCAACGCGAAACCGGGGGCCGGAGCCTCGACGTCAACGTCGAGGTGTATCGGGGCAATGTCGCGCTCGGCGCCGAGATCGCCGCCGCCCTCGCCGGCGCCGAGTGATGCTCACGGTCATCGGCGACCTCCTCGCCGACATCGTCGTGCTCGGCGCCTCCTCTCTGGAGCGGGGCACCGACAACCCGGTGACGATCACCCACACCCGAGGGGGCAGCGCAGCCAACGTCGCCGCCGCAGCGGCGCCCGCGACATCCGTCCGATTCATCGGCAGGGTCGGATCGGATGCCGAGGGCGAGGCGCTCGTTCACGAACTGGAGCGTTCGGGGGTCGAGGTCTGTGTGCAGCGGGCGGGACGAACAGGTTCGATCGTCATCCTGGTCGACGAGTTCGCCGAGCGGACGATGCTCACCGATCGTGGGGCCGCGGCCGAACTCGGGCCGATCGATCCCGGATGGCTCGAGGGAACGCACTGGCTGCACCTCCCCCTCTACGGCGTGGTCGATGCTGTCTCGCGTGAGGCACTGTCGACCGCAGCGACGTGGGCGCGGCAGCGGGGTCTGCCGATCAGCCTGGATCTGTCGAGCGTGGCGACCATGCGGGCGCTGGGAAGGGAGACGCTGAGCGATCTGCTCGCACGCCTCTCCCCCGCTGTGGTCTTCGCCAACGCCGAGGAAGCCGTACTCCTTGACGGCCTGACCGTCGCGCTGCCCGCGGGGACGGTGTTCGTCATCAAGCGCGGTGAGGACCCGGTGCAGGTCCGCGAGGACGACGGCCTCATGCAGATCGCGGTCGATCGCGTCGAGGGAGTGATCGACACCACCGGTGCCGGAGACGCATTCGCCGCCGGCTACATCGTCGCAGCGCTTCGCGGCGAGGATCCCGCCGGGTGCGCCGCCGCCGGTTGTGCATCAGCGCGGGAAGGACTCCTCCGACCCGGTGCCCTGTAGCCAGCTCGTCTGCACTTCTCGCCGCCGAGACACTGCGTTCGCATCGAGCCGCCGCGATATATGGGGTGTCTCGACGCGAAGACGGTGGCTCGCCTCGGACGCGCCGCCTCGCGGCGGCGCCCTCAGCCGGCGGCGAACCCGCCGTTCACCTTCAGCAGTTGGCCGTTGACCCACGAACCTTCCGGTGACAGCAGGAACCGGACCGTGTTCGCGATGTCGTCGGGTGTACCGAGACGTCCTGCCGGAGTGGCTTCGCGCGCCCAGCGTCGGATGCCCTCATCCATCCAGCCCGTGTCGATCGGCCCCGGATTGATGACATTCGCCCTCACGCCTCGCGCGCCCAGCTCCACGGCCGCCGCGATGACGATCCGATCGAGGGCGCCTTTGCTCGCGCCGTAGGGAAGGTTGTGCGCCGTGTGATCGCTGGTCAGGGCGATGATCGACCCCGCGACCTGTCCCGGCGCAGCATTCTGCGGCAGCCGTTCGGCGAACGCCTTGATGAGAAGCCACGTCGCCCGCGCGTTGACGGCAAAGTGACGGTCGAAGCTCGCCACATCGGTGGTGAGGATGGAACTGTCGACGGACTCGCAGTGGGACATCACCAGGGAGCGGAGGGAACCCCCCATGGATGCTGCGGCAACGAGTTCCTCCGGCACGGCGGGGTCCGCGAGGTCACTGCGTATGACGGTCACCGTGACGCCCTGCGCACGGCACTCGTCTGCGATGTCGTCAGGATCGGATGCTCCGCGATCGAGGCCCACACGCTCGTCGTATTCGTCCCAGTGATTGAGCACGAGGTCCCACCCATCACGGGCGAGACCGAGAGCGAGCGCCGATCCGATCGACCGGCGACGTCCGACGCCGGTGACGAGGGCGGTACCCGGCGGAGACGAAGGGCTCATCCCTCGAGCCTACGGTCCGCCGGGTAGGCCTCAGAGCCCTGCGGCGTCGTCGGGACGGCTGGTCGACTGACGGGTGACGCGCTCGTTGGTCGCGGGGTCGACCGTCGTGCGGCTCACCGACTCCGTGCTGCGGCGGCGAGCGAGCAGGACGATGCCGATGAGGAAGACGACAGCTCCCGCGCCCATCAGGATGTAGCCGATCAGGTCGAGATTGACCCATTCGACCTGCACGTTGACGGCGAACGCCAGGATGGCTCCAATGGCGAACAGAGCAATGCCAGCACCAATACTCATGGGTCTCCCCTTTCCGGGTATGCGAGGGCGGTAACCCCCCTCACTGTGACGGGTCGACGAAGACGCGCGCACCCACTTGACACGCAGGGGTCGGATGCGGCATGTCGGAGGTCAGCCTTATGCTTCGGCCATGACTCCGGTGATCTTCCACACGGCGACCACGCTGAACGGATTCCTCGCTGACGATCAGGATTCGCTGGACTGGCTCTTCGCGACACCCGGCGCGGACGAGGCCGAGAGCGACTTTTCCGCCTTCCTCGAGACGGTCGGCGTGCTGGTGATGGGGTCCACGACATACGAATGGGTCGTCGACCACGAAGACCTGTCGAGCCATCCCGAGAAGTGGACGGAGATCTACGGCGACCGCGCGACCTGGGTCTTCACAACCCGCGACCTGCCCCGCATCGCCGGCGCGAACATCCGGTTCGCACGGGGTGACGTGGCGCCGCAGTGGCCGGCGATCCGTACGGCAGCGGCGGAGCGGGCGGTCTGGATCGTCGGAGGCGGCGACCTCGCCGGGCAGTTCGCCGACGCCGGACTCTTGACCGAGATCAGGCTCTCGGTCGCTCCCGCGACCCTGCCCTCGGGTCGCCCGCTTCTCCCCCGACGCATCGGCCCCGACCGACTTCGCCTCGAGTCGATGTCACGTGCGGGCCAGTTCGCCGAGCTTCGTTACTCGGTGCGGCCGGCGTGAGCTGCGCGGGCGCGCCGCGGTCCGCACATCCCCTCACGGCTACTCAGGCCGTCGTCGGGTCGATCGTGACCCAGTCGGCGTACTTCGGCGCTCGACCGTCCCCGGACGATGTACCGGTCAGACGCCGACGCACCCACGGACCGAGGTGCTCGCGGTAGTAGTCGCGGCGCCCGAGTTGCCCGAATTCGAGCTCGGGCAGCGACCACCACTGCTCCGGTGGCGTCAGACCCAGCGCCGTCAGCACCCGAGCGGCGACGCGATGGTGACCTCGGCTGTTCATGTGCAGCCGGTCGGGCGACCAGAACGGCGGCGCCGACAATTCGCGGTCGGGCCAGTTCAGTGCGCGGATGACATCGGGACGATCCTGGACGCGCCCGACGACGGCGATGGACAGGAGGTCACCGCGCCTCTGGATGACCCGACTGAGTGGAAGCTGTGGCGAGGGATTCGCGCCGGACAGCAGGATGAGCCGCACCCCCTCCTCGTCGCATCGCCGGAGGACCTGGCTGAAGGCGTCCGCGATCCGTCGGATCGAGGTCCGCGGCCGGAGCATGTCGTTGCCGCCGCCGTTGAAGGAAAGGTGCGTGGGCTTCAACGCCAGTGCGGGTTCGAGCTGCTCCTCGACGATCGGCCAGACGAGTTTCCCGCGGATCGCGAGGTTGGCGTACTGGACCGGCTGCCCGGTCGCATCCGCCCAGCCCTGGGCGGCGAGATCGGCCCACCCGCGGGTGCGTCCGTCGGGAAGCTCGTCGCCGACACCTTCCGTGAAGGAATCGCCGATCGCGACAAAGCGCACTGCAGCCATCAGACCACCCTACAAATGCTCAGCGGTCGTCCAGGGCACGGCCTCGCCGGTCGGAGAGACCCCACGCACCGGCCGCCGCGACCGCGAAGAAGGCCGCGAACACGACGAAGAGCACCGGCGCTCCCCCGAGTGCCAGGAGAGGCGGTACAGCGAGGGGGGCGATGATCGACGCGATCCGGCCGACCCCTGCCGCCCACCCTGCGCCCGTCGCGCGCACCGACGTGGGATACGTCTCCGGCGTGATCGCGTACAGCGCCCCCCACGCGCCCAGGTTAAAGAAGGACAGGGCCATCCCCGTCGCGATCACCGCCGCCTCGCTCGTCGCAGTGCCGAACAGCACTGCCGCGACGGCGGAGCCGACGAGGAAGACCGACAGCGTCACGCGACGACCCCAGACCTCGATCAGCCAGGCCGCAGCGGCGTACCCCGGCAGTTGCGCGAGGGTGATGATGAGGGTGAACCCGAAAGAGCGGACGAGGTCGTACCCCTGCGCGACCAGGATCGACGGGATCCAGATGAAGGCACCGTAGTAGCTGAAGTTCACGCAGAACCACACCAGCCAGAGACACGCGGTGCGAAGACGGAACTCGGGGCTCCAGAGAGCCGCGATGCCGGCGCGCACCCTGCTCCCCTCGACCGTCCCCGTCGCCGCCGGTGGGGCCACCGGAGTCCCCCCACGCCGGAAGAGGGCCGGGGACGCTTCGAAAGAGCGGACCACGGTCTCCGCGTCGCCGGCTCGACCCCGGCGCTCCAGCCAGCGAGCCGACTCGGGAAGACCCCAGCGAACCACGAGGGCGTACGCGGCCGGGAGCGCCCCGAGCGCGAAGGCCCAGCGCCAACCGTTCTCGGATGCTGGGATCACGAAGTATCCGATCAACGCCGCCGCAGTCCACCCGACGGCCCAGAAGGCCTCCAGGACGACGATGACCCGGCCGCGGATTTTCGCGGGAGCGAGCTCGCTGACATAGGTCGACGCGACGGGGAGCTCGGCGCCGAGGCCGAGACCGACGATAAACCGGAGCACCAGGAGTGCCGCGACGCCCCCGACCAATGCGCTGGCTCCCGTGGCGAGGCCGTAGACGAGCAGAGTGACAGCGAACACCGAGCGACGCCCGATCCGATCGGCAAGGAGCCCCCCGAGGCTTGCGCCGACGGCCATGCCGAGGAACCCGGCTGAGGCGATGAGAGACGTCTCGGTGCCGGACAGGATCCACTGCTGGGCAAGGACGGCGATGACGAAGGAGATGAGCCCCACGTCCATCGCATCCAGTGCCCACCCGACGCCCGATCCGGTGAGGATCCGGAGGTGACGACGGGTGAAGGGAAGACCGTCGAGACGGTCGCTGACCGACTCGGGTGCGGTGCGGATGCTCACGCAGTCATGTTAGGGCGCTGCCGTCGTCGCCGGTTCGGGCGCGGCATCCTGGGACCGCGCTTCAGCGACCAGCTCGCGCACGCGCGGGATCACCTGCGTCCCGAAGAGTTCGATCGAGCGCATGAGCTTCTCGTGACCGAGCGTGCCGTTGGAGTACTTCAGGTCGAACCGATCGAGCCCGAGGGTGAGCACCGTCTCGGCGATCTTTCGGGCGACCCGCTCAGGCGATCCGGCGTAGATGGCGCCCTCACCGACATCCTGCTGGAAGCGGAGGCGGTTGTACGGCGGCCACCCGCGCTCGCGCCCGATCGTGGAGAACATGACGTCGAACGCGGGATACGCCTCCTCCCACGCCTGCTCGTCGGTGTCGGCGATGTGACCGGGCGAGTGCACCCCGATCGGCCGCGACTCGTGTCCGAAGGATGCCAGCGACCGCCGGAACAGCTCGGCGTACGGGGCGAAGCGCGCGGCGGGTCCGCCGATGATGGCGAGCATGAGACCGAAGCCGTACCGCGCGGTGCGCACGACCGACTCGGGCGAGCCGCCCACACCGACCCACGCCGGCATCCCTCCTTCGGTCTTGGGGAAGACTTCGACGTTCGACAGACCGCGACGCGTCGTGCCCTCCCAGGTGACCGGCCGCTCGGTGAGCAGCTGGGCGAACAGTTCGAGCTTCTCTTCGAAGAGCACCTCGTAGTCCTTCAGCTCGTAGCCGAAGAGCGGGAACGACTCGGTGAAAGAGCCGCGCCCGAGGATGGGCTCGGCGCGACCGTTCGAGAGGGCGTCCAGGGTGGCGAAGCGCTGGTAGACCCGCACCGGCTCGTCGGATGACAGCACCGTCACCGCCGTTCCCAGACGGATGTCGCGGGTCCGCGACGCGATCGCGGCGAGAACCACCTCGGGGCTCGACACGGCGTACTCGCGGCGGTGGTGCTCCCCCACGCCGAAGAACGAGATGCCCACCTCGTCGGCGAGCACCGCCTGGTCGACGAGGTTGCGCAGGGTCTGCGCCTGCGACAGCTCGTGGCCGTCCGCGTCGACGGTGACGTCCCCGAAGGTGTGGAGTCCGAACTCGATCATGATCGCCCTTTCTCTGCGGCCCTGGAGGGACCTATTCAGACGAATGCAACAAGCCGGCTCCCAGACTATTCCTTCGGGGACGTCACCGCATCTGTCAGCGTGCGAGCGCCGTACGGAGGGTGTCCAGGCCCACGCCGCCGATATCGAGCGCCTTCTTGTGGAACGCCTTGAGGTCGGCATCCGCGCCGTTCGCCTCTCGATAGTCGTCGCGCAGCTGCTCCCAGATGCGCTGTCCGACCTTGTACGACGGCGCCTGCCCGGGCCAGCCGAGGTAGCGGTTCACCTCGAACCTCACGAACTCGTCGGGCATGTTGACATTGCGGCGCATGAATTCCAACGCGAAGGGGGCGTCCCACGTCCCTTCACCATCGGGGCGCTGCTTCTCCAGGTGCACGCCGATGTCGAGTACGACCCGCGCGGCTCGCATGCGCTGACCGTCGAGCATGCCGAGTCGATCGGCCGGGTCATCGAGGTACCCCAACTGCTCCATGAGGCGTTCGGCGTACAGCGCCCATCCTTCGGCGTGGCCCGAAGGGCCGGCCAGCAGCCGACGCCACGAGTTCAGCTGCGCGCGGTTGTACACGGCCTGCGCGATCTGGAGATGATGGCCCGGCACGCCCTCGTGGTACACCGTCGTGAGCTCCCGCCAGGTGTCGAACTCCGTGACGCCCTCCGGCACCGACCACCACATGCGTCCGGGACGGGAGAAGTCGTCGGTGGGGCCGGTGTAATAGATGCCGCCCTCGTTCGTGGGGGCGATCATGCATTCGAGTCGACGGATCGGCTCGGCGATGTCGAAATGGGTCTTGCCGAGTTCGGCGACGGCGCGGTCGCTGGTCTCCTGCATCCACTTCTGCAGCGCCTCGGTGCCGTGGAGCTTGCGCGACGGGTCCTCCTCCAGGAACGCCACGGCTTCCTCCACCGATGCGCCCGGCTTGATCTCGCCGGCGATCTGCTCCTGCTCGGCGACCATGCGCGCAAGTTCCTCGACGCCCCAGTCGTAGGTCTCGTCGAGGTCGATCGTGGCACCGAGGAACCGGCGCGACATCAGCGCGTAGACCTCCCGACCGACGGCGTCCTTCTCGGTCGCCGCCGGGGCGAGTTCACCGGAAAGGAACGAGGCCAGTTCGTCGTACGCGACGCGGGCGGCGCCGGCGCGGTCGGACAGCTCACGAGCGAGGGATGCCGGAAGCTGACCCTCGGCCGGCGCGGCGTTGCCGACGAAGGTCGTGAAGAACCCCCCGTCGGCGGTGTAGCGCGCGATCTGGGTCGCGACCTCGACCACCTGGCGGCGAGCCGGAACGATCCCCTGCGCGATCCCTTCCCGGAGGGTGGAGATGTATCCGTGCACGGCATCGGGGAGGGCAGACATCCGCTCGCTGACGACCGACCAGTCCTCAGCGCTGTCTGTCGGCATGAGGTCGAATACCGCTCGGATGTCCTGGGCCGGAGAGGCGATCACGTTGAGGTCGCGAAGGTGCCACTTCGCCTCGTCGAGCTCGATCTGCAGGTCGAGCTCGCGGGTGAGATCCTCCTTCGTCACGGCGTCGATGTCGTCGGCGGGGGTCGCGCTGGCAAGTGCTGCGCGCACCTTCTTCGCCTCTTCGATCACGCGGGCCTGACCCTCGGGCGAGTAGTCGCCGTAGCGGTGGTTGTGCTCGGATCGACCGATGTACGTCGCCAGCGACGGATCGAGTTCGGCCAGGGTGTCGACCCACGCCTCGGCGATCGTGTCGATCGGCGTGGGGGTGCGGGATGCGTCTGTCATACCTCCGAGCCTAGGCACCCCGCTCGCCCGAGCGCCAACACCGCGGCGGTGAGCCGCGACCGATGCCGCGACCGGGTCAGTGGCCCGCGGCGTTCCAGTCGGCGCCGCGGCCGATCTGCACGTCGAGCGGAACGGTCAGCTCCGCCGCATCCGCCATCCGCTCCCGAACGATGCGCTCGGCCGCGTCCCACTCCCCCGGCGCCACCTCGACGACGAGTTCGTCGTGGATCTGCAGGAGGACACGCGATCCGAGCCCCTGTGAGGTGAGGTCGTCGTGGATGCGGAACAGGGCGACCTTCATGATGTCGGCCGCACTGCCCTGGATCGGCGCGTTCAGAGCCGCCCGCTCGGCGTTCTCGCGCAGCACCCGGTTGGGGCTGTTGAGGTCGGGGAACGGCCGCCGGCGGCCGAAGATCGTCTCGGTGTAGCCGTCGATCCGGGCCTTCTCGACCGACGTGCGCAGGTAGTCGCGCACGGCGCCGAACCGCGCGAAGTACTCGAGCATCAGCTCCCGCGCTTCGGACTGCTCGATCCGCAGCTGCTTGGACAGCCCGAACGCCGACAGACCGTACACCAGGCCATAGGACATCGCCTTGACCTTGGTCCGCATCGCGGGGGTGACGTCTTCGGGTGCGACACCGAAGACCCGCGCGCCCACGAACCGGTGGGTGTCCTCCCCCGAGTTGAACGCCTCGATCAGGCCGGGGTCTTCGGACAGGTGCGCCATGATCCGCATCTCGATCTGCGAGTAGTCGGCGGTCAGCAGCGCCTCGTAGCCGTCGCCGACCTCGAACGCCGACCGGATGCGGCGGCTTTCCTCCGTGCGGATCGGGATGTTCTGGAGGTTCGGGTCGGTGCTCGAAAGCCGCCCCGTCTGCGACCCCGTCTGGAGGTACGTGGTGCGGATGCGCCCATCGGCGCCGATGGCGGTGTCGAGCGATTCGATGATCTGGCGGAGCTTCGTCGCTTCTCGATGCTGGAGCAGGAGGTTCAGGAACGGATGCGGGTGGGATTCCTGCAGATCGGCGAGCACCGCGGCATCCGTGGAGTATCCGGTCTTGGTCTTCCGGGTCTTCGGCAACTGGAGCTCTTCGAACAGCACCTCTTGCAGCTGCTTGGGCGACCCGAGGTTGACCTCGCGTCCGATCGCCGCGTACGCCTCCTGGGCGATCCGGTCGGCCCGGTCGCCCAGCTCGCCCGAGAACTCCGACAGCTTCGCGTGCGAGACCGCCACCCCGGCCAGCTCCATGTCGGCGAGGGTCTGCACGGTCGGCAGCTCGATGTCGGTCAGGACCGAGAGAACGGATGCCGCGAGCTGCGACCGCTGCGCCTCGGCCACGCGCAGGGTGAACCACGACAGCTGACCCGGAGTCGCGCCCTCGGTCTCGGGAACCAGCTGCGCGGGGTCGGCCTCGGGGAGCTTCTCGCCCAGGAAACGATCGGTGAGGTCGGCGAGGGACTTGTCGGGAAAGCTCGGTCGCAGGAGCCAGCCCGCCAGGATCGTGTCGAAGGCGAGTCCGCCCAGTCGGATGCCCTCCCGACGGAGCGCCTTGACCTGCGGCTTGGCGTCGGTGAGCACCTTCGGCGCCTCCGAGAGCAGCCACGGAGTCAGAGCCGCGGCGATTTCTTCGGACCAGTTCGCTTCGACGGCGGCGTCGGCGGTGGCGAGCCCGATGCGACGCGGTCGCCCGTTCTCGGCGATCAGCGTCAGCGCCACATCGCCCGACGCCTCGTCGACCCAGGCTGCCAGGCTCGAGGAGTCGGGCTCGGCGGGCGTCGGCGCCGTGGCGGTGGGCACGGCGGCCTGCGCCGACATGGCCTGATCGACGCCCGCGGCCTCGAAGACCCGCGGCAGGAGCGTTCGGAACTCCAGCTGCGCGAAGATCTCGCGGACGGCCTGCGCATCGATCGGCCGCACCGCGAGGTCAGCGGGGCCCACCGGGAGATCGACGTCGGTGAGGAGAGCATTCAGCTGACGGTTGCGGCGCACGTCGTCGAGATGCTCACGAAGGTTGTTGCCCACCACCCCGGTCACCTTGTCGGCCTGGGCCAGCAGGTCATCGAGCGATCCGAACTGCGTCAGCCACTTCACCGCCGTCTTCTCGCCGACCTTCGGCACGCCCGGAAGGTTGTCGCTGGTCTCGCCGACGAGGGCCGCGACATCGGGGTACATCGCCGGCTCGACGCCGTAGCGCTCGCGGACCGCCTCGGAGTCATAGCGCTTGAGCTGCGAGACGCCCTGGACGTTGGGGTACAGGAGCGTGATGTCGTCGGTGACCAGCTGGATCGTGTCGCGGTCTCCGGAGCAGACGAGGACATGGAAGCCCTCGGCCGCTCCGCGCGTGGCGAGAGTGGCGAGGATGTCGTCGGCCTCGATGTCCTCCTGCTCGAGCACCGGGATGCTCATCGCCGCGAGGCATTCCTTGAGCAGCGGGATCTGTCCCTGGAACTCCTTGGGGGTCTCGGAGCGATTGGCCTTGTACTCGGCGTACTGTCGCGTACGGAAGGACTGGCGGGAGGTGTCGAAGGCGACAGCGAGGTGCGTGGGCTTCTCGGCCTTGATGAGGTTGATCAGCATCGCCAGGAACCCGTAGATCCCGTTGGTGTGCTGCCCGTCCTTGGTGGAGAAATTGTCGACCGGGAGAGCGTAGAACGCCCGGTAGGCCAGCGAGTGGCCGTCCACGACGAGGAGGGTAGGCTTTGCGGAGTCCGTCACCCTGACAGCCTAGACGCGGGGTGAGACACCCCCCGAGCCAGGAACTCGCCGATGACCGACACCGTCGAAACCGCCTCCGATGAGCTCGCCTGGGCCGAGGCCCGGGGCATCGGGGCCCTCGCCGAGAAGATGGGCTTCGAGTGGCTGGAGTTCACCGCCGAACGGTGCGCGGCGCGGATGCCGGTGGCGGGCAACACCCAGCCCGTCGGGCTCTTCCATGGCGGCGCGTACGTCGTGCTCGGCGAGTCGCTGGGTTCGATGCACGCCAACTTCCATGCCGGCCCCGGGCGCCTCGCGGTCGGCGTCGACATCAACGCGACGCACACCCGATCCGCGACCTCCGGGTTCGTGACCGGCGTCTGCACGCCCCTGCACCTCGGTCGGAGCGTCACCGTGCACGAGATCGTCGTGAGCGACGATGAGGGACGCCGCTGCTCCACGGTGCGGATCACCAATCACATCAAGGACGTGGCCGCCCGCAGCTGAACACCCCGTCAGGCGGGTTTGCGCGCGATGATCGTGAAGGTCGCCGGAATGCGATCGCGGACACCCTCGGGCCACATCCATCCGTGGTCCACGGGCACCATTCGCCCGCTGAACCGCCAGGGGAGAACTCGTCCCTCTTCGAGCTTCTCGATCCGCAACCCGGCGGAGATGAGGGAGTTGATCGTCTCGGAGAGCGGATGAGGCCACTCGTAGGTTCGCGAGTGTGCGACCTTGCCGTCACCGGCGTAGGTGGAGTCGTCATCCCACATCTGCGCCGTGCCGTCTGCGAAGTAGCGGTGCCGCACCAGATCGTCGTCGGCATCCTCGTCGATCGTGTAGAGCATCGGATGCCCGTCGCGGATGTAGAACAGCCCGCCCGGACGCAGCAGGGCCGCGATCTGCATCGCCCAGCGATCGAGGTCGCGAAGCCAGCCGATCGTTCCCACGCTGGTGTAGACGATGTCGAAATCACCGCTCACGTGCGTTCGGGCTTCGAGCACGTCGCCGAGGACCCAGGTCACATCGACACCGGCGCGTTCCGCCGGACGCGCCGCGACCTCGAGGGCACGGTCGCTGAAGTCCAGCGCCGTCACCCGCGCACCAGCTCGCGCGAGTGACACAGTGTCCGTGCCGATGTGGCACTGCAGGTGACACAGGTCCTTGCCGCGCAACGTGCCGACGAACGGCAGAAGCGCCGCCAGATCGTCGCTGGCGACCTCGGACAGATGCTCGGGGTCGTCGAAGGCCTCCAGCCCGTAGGCCTCCTCGTGAAGCGCGGCCCGGTCCTGCCAGTTGGCGAGATTGACCGCGCGCGCGTCCTCCCAGGCGATCCTCACTCCGTCCGCGTGTGGGACGGAGGCGTCCGTGGGAGGCTCGGTGGTCACTTCTTGGGGGCGAGCTGCTCGATGATCGCCTTGGCGACATCCTGCATCGTGAGGCGGCGGTCCATCGACGCCTTCTGGATCCAGCGGAACGCCTCGGGCTCGGTCAAGCCCATCTTCTCGTTCAGCAGGCCCTTCGCCCGGTCGACGAGCTTGCGGGTCTCGAAGCGCTCGACCATGTCGGCGACCTCGGCCTCGAGGGTGATGATCTGCTCGTGACGGGCCAGAGCGATCTCGATCGCGGGAAGCAGATCGTTCGGGGTGAAGGGCTTGACGACATAAGCCAGCGCGCCGGCCTCGCTCGCGCGCTCGACGAGCTCCTTCTGGCTGAAGGCGGTGAGCAGCACCACGGGGGCGATGTGGTTCTTGCTGAGCTTCTCGGCGGCGCTGATGCCGTCGAGCTGCGGCATCTTGACATCCATGATCACGAGGTCGGGGCGCAGCTCGGTGGCAAGTTGCACGGCGGTCTCGCCGTCGCCTGCCTCTCCGACGACATCGAAGCCGTTGTCGCGGAGGATCTCGACGATGTCGAGGCGGATGAGCGACTCATCCTCGGCGACGACGACCCGGCGAGGGGCGGATGCGGCGGCCTGCTCTTGCCCGGTCTGCTCTTGCCCGGCGCGCTCTGACTCAGTCACCCCGCAATCCTACGGCTTCCCGCATGCGGCCCCGCAATCGGGTCCGCTCGCTGCGATAGGGTCGAGGGCGGACGCGGCCGCTGGCCGCGAGCCGGTGTGGCGGAATGGCAGACGCGACCGACTCAAACTCGGTTGCCCGAAAGGGCGTGTGGGTTCGACTCCCACCACCGGCACCATGCCGACGATCGGTCTTTCCCGCGCCGTGTCAACCCCGGGCCCCGACTTCGGAGGCGGATGCCAGGATGATCCTCGTTTTCCGAGGAGAGGATCGGCATGCCGACATCGACGATCGTCCGCGCGGCCCGCGAGGTCTTCGGCTGGGAGGAGCTGCGGGACGGTCAGGAAGAAGCCGTGGCCGCACTCCTCGAGGGACGGGACGTCGTCACGGTGCTTCCCACGGGCTCTGGGAAGTCCGCGGTGTACCAGCTCGCCGGCGCGCTTCGAGACGGGATGACGATCGTCGTCTCCCCCCTCATCGCGCTGCAGGCCGACCAGCTCGCAGGTCTCGCCGATACGCCCCGCGCTCCGCGCGGGGCGATGCTCAACTCGACCATCGGAGACCGCGCGACCGAGGAGCTGTGGCGGAACGTCGCAGCCGGCGACGTCGAATTCCTCTTCCTCGCGCCGGAACAGCTCGCCAAGGACGAGGTCCTCGATCGATTGTCGGGTGTGGCGGTCGGCTTGTTCGTCGTCGACGAGGCGCACTGCGTCGCGAGCTGGGGACATGATTTCCGCCCGGACTACCTCGGACTCGGCGACGTCCGCGACCGCCTCGGACGTCCGCCGACCGTGGCGCTCACGGCCACCGCCGCTGCGCCCGTGCGCGAGGAGATCATCGAACGCCTGAACATGGCGGATCCACTTCTGGTCGTGCGTGGCGTCGACAGACCGAACATCGATCTGGACGTCCGGCGATTCTCAGATGAAGCCGAGAAGGAGCGCGAACTGCACGAGTTCATTCCGACGCTCCCCCGCCCGGGGCTCGTCTACACCTCCACCCGCCGTGACGCTGAGAGGCTCACGCAGGGTCTTCGCGACCGAGGGGTTCGTGCCGAGACCTACCACGCCGGTCTTTCCTCGGGGGCGCGCCGACGCACGCACGAGCAGTTCCTCGACGGCGAGGTCGACGTCGTCGTCGCCACGAATGCGTTCGGCATGGGGATCGACAAGCCCGACGTGCGCTTCGTCGTGCATGCCGCTGTTCCGGAATCGCTGGATGCGTACACGCAGGAGACCGGGCGTGCGGGCAGAGATGGCGAACCCGCGCAGGCCGTGCTCTTCTACCGATCCGAGGACCTCGGGATCCGGAAGTACTTCACCGCCCGCACGGTTGACGTCGAGGCCGTCCGCCGTGTGTACCGCGCCCTCGTGAAGGCCGGCACGCCGCTGCGGATCCGGGCACTCGCCGAGCAGATCGGGCTCCCGACGCGGCGCGTCACGGGCTTGGTGAATCTGCTGGTCGAAGCAGGCGTGGTCGTCGTGGATCGGAAAGGCGCAACCGTCATCGCCGTGCGTCGACCGAAAGAGGCGGCCGCGCTGGCGCGCGAGGCCGCCGAGCGCCGGGAACGCATCGAGCGGTCGCGGCTGGATGTCATGCGTCGGTACGCCGAGACGAGGGATTGCCGCCGACGGGTCTTGCTCAGCTACTTCGGAGATGACGGATCCGCGTCCTGTCACCGTTGCGACACGTGCCGCGGCGGCACCGCAGAAGAGGCCGCAGCGGCCGCCGTCGACGCGCCGTTCCCCGCGGGCGCCGAGGTCGACCACGTCGAATGGGGACGCGGGACCGTGGTGGACGCCGACGACGATCGACTGACCGTCTTCTTCGACGAGCAGGGATACAGGGTCCTCCAGCTGGCTGCCGTGGAAGAACGAAACCTCCTCACGCGCGTCGCGTGAGGAGGTTTCGCAAGGACACGGAAGCTCAGTCCCGCGTCTGGTAGATCGGGGCCGCGCCGTGCACGGCATCGCCGACCTTGTGGATGCGGATGTCGTTGGTCGAACCCACGATCCCGGGAGGCGACCCGGAGATCACGACGACCTTGTCGCCGACCTTGGCCAGATCGTTCGCAAGCAGATAGTCGTCGACCTGGATGAACATACGGTCGGTGTGCGGGACATGCTCCACGAGCGTCGAGCGGATCCCCCAGGTGATCGCCATGCGACGGCGGATCGCCGGCTCGGGCGTGAAGCCGATCATGGGGATCTTCGGACGCAGACGCGACATGCGGCGGGCGGTGTCGCCGGACTCGGTGAAGATGCAGAGGAACTTCGCCTCGACGAAGTCGGCCACCTCCATCGCGGCGAGCGTGATGGCACCCCCCTGGGTCCGCGGCTTGGTCGTCAGCGGCGCGATGCGCTCGAGTCCGTGATCCTCGGTCGACTCGACGATGCGCGCCATGGTCTCGACGACCTTCACGGGGTAGTCCCCGACACTGGTCTCGCCCGAGAGCATCACGGCGTCGGCGCCGTCGAGAACGGCGTTGGCGACGTCGCTGGTCTCCGCGCGCGTGGGCACCGGGTTGTTGATCATCGATTCGAGCATCTGCGTGGCGACGATGACGGGCTTGGCCATCCGGCGGCAGAGCTCCACGGCACGCTTCTGGACGATCGGCACCGCTTCCAGCGGCAGCTCTACGCCGAGGTCGCCGCGGGCGACCATGATGCCGTCGAAGGCGTCGATGATCTCCTCGAGGTTGTCCACCGCCTGCGGCTTCTCGATCTTGGCGATCACAGGGACCCGGCGCCCCTCTTCGGCCATGATGACGTGAACGCGCTGGATGTCCTTGGCGTTTCGCACGAACGAGAGGGCGATGAAGTCCGCGCCGATCCGCAGGCCCCAGCGGAGGTCGGCCTCGTCCTTCTCCGACAGGGCGGGGACGTTCACCGCCACACCCGGCAGGTTGATCCCCTTGTTGTTCGACACCGTGCCGGCGACGATCACACGCGTCGTCACGACCTGGCCCTCGACCTCGACGACCTCGACGCGGACCTTGCCGTCGTCGATCAGAAGGAAGTCGCCGGGCTTGACATCGCCGGGGAGACCCTTGAACGTCGTCGAGACGAGCTCCTTGGTGCCCGGGACATCCTCTGTGGTGATCTTGAAGATGTCGCCCTCGGCGAGCTCGTGCGGGCCGTCGGCGAAGCGACCGAGGCGGATCTTCGGCCCCTGCAGGTCGACGAGCACCGCCACCGGACGACCCGCGTCATCAGCGGCCTTTCGGACATTGGCGAAGTTGGCCTCGTGCACGGAGTAGTCACCATGGCTGAGGTTCAACCGGGCGATGTCCACGCCGGCGTCGATGATCGCGCGGACCATGTCATAAGAGGAAGTGGCAGGACCCAAAGTGGCGACGATCTTGGCGCGTCTCATCCGTGTATGAACTCCGAGTGATGGGGGAAGTGGCGAAGGGCCGGGGCCAGCCTACGCGGGCTGCAGCCCGATGGCGACATCGTTCGGGTGAACGGGCGCCGGCAGGTCGGTGCTGCCCATGAGGTACTCGTCGACCGCCGCAGCCGCCGCGCGACCTTCGGCGATGGCCCAGACGATGAGCGATTGACCGCGTCCGGCGTCGCCGGCCACGAACACGCCGGGAGCCGATGTCTGGTAGACCGCGTCGCGCTCGACGCTTCCCCGCGGACCGAACTGAGTGCCGAGCTGATCGGCCAGGTGCGCGTGCTCCGGACCGGTGAAGCCCATGGCGATCAGCACGAGGTCGGCGGGGATCTCACGCTCCGTGCCCGACTTCGGCACGCGTCGCCCATCGCGGTACTCGGTCTCGGCGACGCGCAGCGCGCGGACCTCGCCGACGGCGTTCGCGAGGAACTCGACGGTGGACGCGAGGTACTGACGCTCACCGCCCTCCTCGTGCGCGGACGCGATCTCGAACAGGTTCGGCATCATCGGCCAGGGCTGATCCTCGGGGCGCTCCTCGGGCGGCTGCTTGCCGATCGCGAGGTTGGTCACGCTCAGGGCGCCCTGCCGGTGAGCGGTGCCGATGCAGTCTGCTCCCGTGTCGCCGCCGCCGATCACGACGACGTGCTTGCCCTCCGCGGTGATCTGGTTCGGCACCGCGTCGCCTGCCACGGCCTTATTGGATTCGACGAGGTACTCCATCGCGAAGTGCACGCCCGCGTGATCGCGTCCGGGGATCGCGAGGTCGCGGGGCACCGTCGCGCCGGTGGCGATGACGACGGCGTCGTAGCGTGCGCGCAGATCGCTCCACGAGATGTCCACGCCGATCTCCACACCGGCGCGGAACCGCGTGCCCTCGTCGCGCATCTGACGAAGACGCGCCTCGAGATGACGTTTCTCCATCTTGAAGTCGGGGATGCCGTAACGCAGCAGTCCACCGATGCGGTCGTCACGCTCGTAGACCGCCACCGTGTGACCGGCCCGGGTGAGCTGCTGCGCCGCGGCGAGGCCGGCCGGCCCCGAACCGACGACGGCGACCGTCTTGCCGGTCAGACGCGCGGGGGGCTCGGGCTCGACCCAGCCCTGCGAGAACGCCTCGTCGATGATCGAGACCTCGACCTGCTTGATCGTCACCGGGGGCTGGTTGATGCCCAGAACGCACGAGCTCTCGCACGGCGCCGGGCAGAGCCTGCCGGTGAACTCCGGGAAGTTGTTCGTCGCGTGCAGGCGCTCGATCGCCGCGCGCCCCTCGCCCCGCCACACCAGGTCGTTCCACTCGGGGATGAGGTTTCCCAGCGGACATCCTTTGTGGCAGAACGGCACGCCGCAGTCCATGCATCGACCGGCCTGGCGACGGAGAACGGCCGAGTCCCCCGGCTCGTAGACCTCTTTCCAGTCCATGATCCGCACCGGGATGGGGCGCCGAGGCGGCAGCTCCCGCTCGGTCACCTTCAGAAAGCCTTTGGGGTCAGCCACCCGTCACCTCCAGGATGCGGCTCCATACGACGTCGCCGTCGGGATCGAGTCCTTCGTCGAGCGCCGCCTGCCGGGTCTGCAGGACGGCGGCGTAATCGCGCGGGACGACACGGACGAAGTTCTGCGCCTCCCGCTCGAAGTCGTCGAGCAGGCGCTGCGCCAGCTCTGACCCGGTCTCCTTCACATGCTGTTCCAGCAGGTCGCGGAGCATCTCGACGTCACCCGCGCCGAGCTCGCCGAGAACGAGCTCGCCCGACGCGATCGCCTCCCGATTGACCAGCTTGCGGTCGAGCCGGTAGACGTACGCGGTTCCCCCCGACATCCCGGCTCCGAGGTTGCGTCCGGTCTCGCCCAGGATGACCGCGAGGCCGCCGGTCATGTACTCCAGCGCGTGATCGCCGACACCCTCGACGACCGCGGTCGCCCCGGAGTTGCGGACGAGGAACCGCTCCCCGACGACGCCCCGGAGGAACATGGTGCCCTGGGTGGCCCCGTATCCGATGACGTTGCCGGCGATGACGTTCTTCGACGCATCGAACGACGCACCGCGCGGCGGGCGGACCACGATCTGGCCGCCGGACAGCCCCTTGCCGACGTAGTCGTTGGAGTCGCCTTCGAGGCGCAGCGTGATCCCCGCCGGCATGAATGCCCCGAAGGACTGACCCGCCGAGCCGGTGAGGTTGACGGTGATCGACCCCGAAGGAAGACCGTTCTCGCCTCGCGCACGCGTGACGTGATGTCCGAGGAGCGTGCCCACGGCACGCTCGGTGTTGCGGATGGGCAGATCGATCGTGACAGACCCGCCGCGTTCGATCACATCGCGGGCGCGCTCGATGAGCACCGTGTCGAAGTGCTCCTCGAGCTCGTGCAGCTGGGCGCGCCCATGGCGGCGCGGCTCGTCTTCAGCGAAGTTCGGGCCGTGCAGCACGGGCGTGAGGTCGAGCCCACTGGCCTTCCAGTGCTCGATCGCGCCATTCAGGTCGAGCATCTCGGTGCGGCCGATGGCCTCGTCGAGCGAGCGGAACCCCAGTTCGGCGAGATATTCGCGCACCTCCTGGGCGACGAATTCCATGAAGTTCACGACGAACTCCGGCTTGCCGTTGAAGCGTGCCCGCAGCGTCGGGTTCTGCGTCGCGACGCCGACCGGACAGGTGTCGAGGTGACACACGCGCATCATGATGCAGCCCGAGACCACGAGCGGAGCGGTGGCGAAGCCGAACTCCTCCGCACCCAGGAGCGCGCCGATGATGACATCGCGCCCGGTCTTGAGCTGACCGTCGACCTGCACCACCACGCGATCGCGCATCCCATTGAGCATGAGCGTCTGCTGCGTCTCGGCCAGCCCCAGCTCCCACGGAGTGCCCGCGTGCTTGAGCGAGTTCAGCGGGCTCGCACCCGTACCCCCGTCGTGCCCCGAGACGAGGATGACATCGGCCAGCGCTTTGGCCGTGCCCGCCGCGACCGCACCGATTCCCGACTGGCTCACGAGCTTGACGTGGATCCGGGCGCCGGGATTGGAGCGCTTCAGGTCGAAGATGAGCTGCTTCAGATCTTCGATCGAATAGATGTCGTGGTGGGGCGGTGGCGAGATGAGCCCTACGCCTGCGGTCGCATGCCGCGTGCGCGCGACCCACGGATACACCTTCGCCGGAGGGAGCTGCCCGCCCTCGCCGGGCTTGGCGCCCTGGGCCAGCTTGATCTGGATGTCGTCGGCCTCGGTCAGGTAGAGACTCGTGACCCCGAACCGTCCCGATGCGACCTGCTTGATCGAGCTCCGCCGCTCCGGGTCGAGCAGGCGCTCGACGTCCTCGCCGCCCTCACCGGTGTTCGACCGGCCGCCGATTCGGTTCATCGCGATCGCGAGGGTCTCGTGAGCCTCCTGGGAGATGGAGCCGTAGCTCATCGCGCCGGTCTGGAAACGCTTCACGATCGCCGATACGGGTTCGACCTCGTCGATGGGCACCGGGGGGCGCACTCCCGATCGCAGCTGGAACAGCCCCCGCAGGGTCTTGAGCTCGGCCGCCTGGTCGTCGACCAGCTTCGTGTACTCGCGGAAGATGTCGTACCGCCGCGTGCGCGTCGCGTGCTGCAGACGGAACACGGTGTCGGGGTTGAACAGGTGCGGCGATCCGTCACGGCGCCACTGGTACTCGCCCCCGGTCCACAGCCGCTCGTGCGCGCGCACCGCGGCGTCCTCGGGGTACGCATAGGCGTGACGGGCGGCGTTCTCGGCGGCGATGACGTCGAGCCCGACTCCCCCGAGCTTGGTCTCGGTCCCCGTGAAGTACGTGTCCACGAGCTCCTGCGACAGGCCGACGGCTTCGAAGACCTGAGCACCCGCGTAGGAAGACACGGTGGAGATGCCCATCTTCGACATGATCTTCAGCACGCCCTTGCCGAGGGCGTAGATGAGGTTCTTCACCGCCTTCTCGGGGGTGACGCCGGTGATGTAACCCGCGCGGACGAGGTATTCGACCGTCTCCATCGCCAGGTACGGGTTCACCGCCGACGCGCCATAACCGATGAGGGTGGCGATGTGGTGCACCTCCCGCACGTCTCCGGCTTCGACCACGAGACCGACCTTCATGCGGGTCTCGCGTCGGATGAGGTGGTGGTGGACAGCAGCCAGCATGAGCAGCGACGGGATCGGCGCGAGGTCCTTGTTGGAGTCGCGGTCGCTGAGCACGATGAGCTCTGCGCCGTCCTCGATCGCCTGGTCGACCTCGGTGCACATCTGCTCGAGCCGCTTGCGCATGCCCTTGTGCCCCGCTTCGACGCGATACAGACCTCGGATCGTCACCGACGATCGATCCGGCAGTGCCGTGTCGATGTGCTGGATCTTCGCGAGCTCGTCGTTGTCGATCACGGGGAAGTCCAGCATCACGGTGCGGGCGTGGTCCGGTCCCCACGACAGCAGGTTGCGCTCGGGCCCGAGCCCCAGCGACAGGGAGGTCACGACCTCTTCGCGGATCGAGTCCAGCGGCGGGTTGGTGACCTGCGCGAACTGCTGGACGAAGTAGTCGAACAGCAGGCGCGGACGGTCGCTGAGGACGGCGACCGGCGTGTCGCTGCCCATCGCGCCGAGCGGCTCGGCGCCGTTCTGACCCATGGGGGTCAGGAGGATCCGCACCTCCTCCTCGGTGTAGCCGAAGGTGCGCTGACGACGGGTGATCGAGGCGATCGGATGGACGATGTGCTCACGCTCGGGCAGGTCGGCCAGGCGCACGCGCCCGGCATCCAGCCACTCCTGCCAGGGGTGCATGGTCGCGAGGTCGCGCTTGATCTCGTCGTCCTCGACGATGCGGCCGGCGGCGGTGTCGACGAGGAACATCCGTCCGGGACGCAGCCGGCCCCGACGCTTGATGCGCTCCGGGGCGATGTCGAGGACCCCGGTCTCGCTGCCGATCACGACGAAGCCGTCGGTGGTCTCCGTCCAGCGCCCCGGACGAAGGCCGTTGCGGTCGAGGGTCGCACCCACGAGCGTGCCGTCGGTGAAGATCAGCGCGGCGGGGCCGTCCCACGGCTCCATCTGATTCGCGTGGTAGTCGTAGAACGCCCGGAGATCCGGCGCGATGTCGGCCTGCTTCTCGTAGGCCTCGGGCACCATCATCATCACCGCGTGAGGAAGGCTCCGGCCGGTCAGAGTGAGGAGCTCGAGAACCTCATCGAACGACGCGGAGTCACTGGAGCCGACCGTGCAGATCGGCAGCAGGGGACGGATGTCGCCGAGGAGCTCGGACTCCAGCTGCGACTGCCGCGCCCTCATCCAGTTGCGGTTGCCGTTGACGGTGTTGATCTCGCCGTTGTGCGCGAGCATCCGCAACGGCTGCGCGAGCGGCCAGGAGGGGAAGGTGTTGGTGGAGTAGCGGGAGTGCACGACGGCGAGCTCGGAGGCGAAACGCTCATCCTGGAGGTCGGGATAGAACGGTTCGAGCTGGAGCGTCGTGACCATGCCCTTGTAGCCGATGGTGCGTGCAGACAGCGAGACGAAGTAGGCGTCGAGCTCGTGCCGGGCGCGCTTGCGCATCCGATAGGTGCGCCGGTCGAGATCGATGCCCGACAGTGCCGGCACATCGCCTTCGCCGGGACGGGACACGAAGATCTGCTCGAAGGCGGGGCGCGCCTCGAAGGCCAGCTTCCCCAGGTGCTCCTCGGCGACCGGCACATCGCGCCAGCCGAGCACGACGAGGTTCTCGCTGGCGGCGATCCGCTCGATGCCCGCCTTCTGCTCGGCTCGTGCTTCCTCGTCGCGCGGCAGAAACACCATCCCTGCCGCGTACTCCCCCATCGGGGGCAGGTCGAAGTCGACGACCGCGCGGAAGAACGCGTCGGGCATCTGGGTGAGGATGCCCGCTCCGTCGCCGGTACCCGCATCCGAACCGATCGCACCGCGGTGCTCGAGATTCCGCAGCGCCGTCAGGGCCAGGTCGATGATGTCGTGGCCCGGTTCGCCCCGAAGCGTCGCGACCATCGCCAACCCGCAGGCATCCTTCTCGAATGCCGAGTTGTACATGCCCTGCCGGGCGGGGAAGCCACCGCCCACGACAGACGTGGAGGTGCTTCTGCCGGAACTCGCGGCCATGCGTACCGTCCTCACATTGATGCTCAAGATGGGACGACGTCGGCCCGAATCAGCTGATGAACACCCCTACTTCTTGGCGGCTGTGCTTGTGGCATCGCTCTCGGCGACCTCGTTCGCCGGTGGTTCGCTGAGGTCGACGAAGTCGTCGGTGTCCTGCGATTGTACCGTGCCCCGGCCCTTCCACTCCCGACCGGCCACATAGGGTGACGGCTCGGTACCGGGGTGACGTCGACGCTGCACGATGATGATGGCGAGGCCGACGATGACGCCGAAGATCGCCGCCCAGACGTTGGTGCGAAGCCCCAGGTAGATGTCGCTGGGATCGATGCGGATCGACTCCCACACGATGCGGCCGGCGCTGTACCAGATCAGGTAGAGGCCGAACAGCCGTCCCCACTGCATCCGCAGACTCTTCCCCGCCCACAGCAGCACGAGGACGCCCGCCGTGTTCCAGATCACCTCGTAGAGGAACGTGGGGTGGAACAGCGTATCGGCGGGCAGCCCTGGGGGGAACGCGGCGTTGTCGGAGTCGATCTCCAGACCCCACGGCAGGTCGGTGGGAAGACCGAACAGTTCCTGGTTGAACCAGTTTCCGAAGCGCCCGATGGCCTGGGCCAGCAGGATGCCGGGGGCCAGCGCATCGGCGAAGGACCAGAAACGGATCCCCGTCCATCGGCAGCCGAGCCACGCGCCGACCGCGCCGCCGATCAGCGCACCGTAGATGGCGATCCCGCCCTCCCAGATGGCCCAGACCGAGCCGGGCTGGAAGGGGTTCCACGGGTTCGAGCCCTCGGAGAAGTAGAAGCCCAGGTGGGTGAGCACATGGAAGATCCGGGCGCCGACGATGGCCAGCGGCACCGCGAGAAGGGCGATGTCGATGACGACCCAGGGCTCTGCACCGCGCTTGCTCAGCCGATGGTTCGTGAGCAGGACCGCCACCACGATTCCGGCGATGATGCACAGCGCGTAGAAGTAGACGCGGAGCGGTCCGAGCTGGATGAAGCTGATCTCGGGGCTCGGGATGCTGGCGAGCACGGATGTTCCGGCGCTCGAGAGGGCGAACGACATGGATTCGAGTCTAAGCGGGGCGTCCGGCACCCGCGGACATCGTGCCCTGGTGCAACTCGGCGGCGAGGTCTCGCAGAGCGGGGATGCCGCCGTCGCGCAGGGCACGGACGAGCGCTGTTCCGACGATGGCGCCGTCCGCATACTCCAGGACGCCCGCGACGTGGGAGGCGTTCGAGATGCCGATGCCGACGCATGCGCGCTCGGCGCCGTGCGCGCGCAGGCGCGCGACCAGGCCGCGGGCGGCGGCGTCGAGGTCCTCGCGAACGCCGGTGATACCCATCGTGGAGACCGTGTAGACGAAGCCCGTCGAGTTCGACGCGATGAGATCGAGACGCTCATCGGTGGAGGTGGGAGCGGCCAGGAAGACCCGGTCGAGGTCGGTGCGGCGGGACGCCGCGATCCAGTCCCCGGCAGCGTCAGGAGTGACGTCGGGCGTGATGAGGCCCGCTCCCCCGGCCGAGCGCAGGTCGTCGGCGAACCGGTCGACCCCGTACTGCATCACGGGGTTCCAGTACGTCATCACCAGCACCGGGGTGTCGGTCTGCCGCGTGATCTCCGCGACGGCGGTGAACGTGTCGCGAAGGCGGAATCCGGCGGCCAGCGCCGTCTGCGTCGCCTCCTGGATCACGGTGCCGTCCATGACCGGGTCGGAATACGGCGGACCGAGCTCCAGGACGTCGGCTCCCGCCTCCGCAAGGGCGACGGCGGCGTCGATGCTCGTGGCCAGGTCGGGGAATCCGAGCGGAAGGTATCCGACGAGGGCACCGCGACCCTCGGCCTTGGCGGCGTCGATCGCCGCCGAGACGGGTGACGTCACAGCTTCACGCCCTCGCCCTTGGCGGCGTCGACGACGGGTTCGGCCGCAGCCGCCGCGAGATCGATGCCCGCGTCGTAGAGCTCGAAGTAGCGCGCCGCGGTGTCCATGTCCTTGTCTCCGCGGCCGGAGAGGCAGATCGCGATGATCGCGTCGGGACCGAGCTGCTCGCCGATGCGGATCGCTCCGGCCAGAGCGTGCGCGGACTCGATGGCGGGGATGATTCCTTCGGTCTCGGACAGGAGCCGCAGCGCCGCCATCGCTTCGGCGTCAGTGGCGGGGATGTAGTCGGCTCGACCGATCGAGGCGAGCCACGCGTGCTCGGGCCCGACGCCCGGGTAGTCCAGGCCCGCGGAGATCGAATGGGATTCCACGGTCTGCCCGTCCTCGTCCTGGAGGACGAAGGTCTTCGCGCCGTGGAGGACGCCCGGGCGTCCCCGCTCGATCGACGCCGCGTGGCGAAGGGTGTCCACGCCGTCGCCGGCGGCTTCGACCCCGTAGAGGCGCACATCGGCGTCATCCAGGAAGGCGTCGAACATGCCGATCGCGTTGGATCCCCCGCCCACGCACGCGAAGACCGAGTCGGGCAGCCGACCGACCTCGTCGAGGAGCTGCCGGCGCGCCTCTTCGCCGATGACCTTCTGGAAATCGCGCACCATGGCGGGGAAGGGGTGCGGACCGGCGGCCGTGCCGAAGATGTAGTTGGTCGTCTCGACGCTGGACACCCAGTCGCGGTAGGCCTCGTTGATCGCGTCCTTGAGGGTGCGCGAGCCCGTGGTCACCGGGACGACCTCGGCCCCGAGCAGGCGCATGCGCGCGACGTTCAGCGCCTGGCGCTCGGTGTCGACCTCGCCCATGTAGATGGTGCATTCGAGGCCGAACAGTGCCGCCGCCGTCGCCGTCGCCACGCCGTGCTGGCCGGCGCCGGTCTCGGCGATGACGCGCTTCTTGCCGAGCCGGCGGGTGAGCAGGGCTTGGCCGAGGACATTGTTGATCTTGTGCGAACCGGTGTGGTTGAGATCCTCGCGCTTGAGGAACACCCGGCCGCCGCCGGCGTGCGCGGCGAACCGCGGCACCTCCGTGATGATGGACGGTCGACCTGCGTAGCTGCGCAGCAGCTCGAGGAATTCCTCCTGGAACGCCGGGTCGTTCTTGGCGCGGTCGTATTCCGCGCTCAGTTCGTCGATGGCGGCGATGAGCGATTCGGGCATGAACCGCCCGCCGAACTCGCCGAAGAATGGCCCTGCCGCTTCACGCAGACTCATGTCCGCTCCTTCCGGTTTCGGCCGGCGGGATGGTCTCCCGCCGCGAGGAACCGACCGAGCGTCGCCACCGGGTCGCCCGTCACGAGGGCTTCGCCGATGAGGACCACGTCGGCACCGTGATCGCGGTAGTGCGCGACGTCGTCCGGAGTCGACACCGCGGATTCCGCGATGCGGACGGTTCCTTCGGGGATGAGGTGTTCCAGACACCCGAACAGGTCACGGTCCAGCTCGAACGTCGACAGGTCGCGGGCGTTGACCCCGATGACCGAGGCGCCGAGATCGATCGCCCGTGACACCTCGTCGGCGCTGTGCGTCTCGACGAGAGCGGTCATGCCGAGTTCGCCGATGAGACGGTGCAGCCGGACGAGGTCATGCTGCTCGAGGGCGGCCACGATGAGGAGCACCAGGTCGGCCCCGGCGGCGCGGGCCTCGACCACCTGGTATTCGGTGGCGATGAAGTCCTTGCGCAGAACCGGCAGATCGACCGCGGCCACCACGGCGTCGAGGTCGGCGAGGCTGCCCGAGAAGCGACGTTCCTCGGTGAGGACCGAGATGGCCGAGGCGCCGCCCTGCTGGTACTTCCGCGCCTGCGCGGCGGGGTCGGGAATGTCGGCGAGCGACCCGCGCGACGGACTTGCGCGCTTGACCTCCGCGATGATCTTCACCCCGGCGCTCGGCGCGAGGGCGGCGCGCGCGTCCTTGGCCGCGGGGCGAGCCAATGCGGCGCGCTCCACCTGGACCAGCGGGGTCTCTGCAGCGCGGCGCTCGGCGTCCGCCACGGCGCCGGCCGTCAGTTCGGCGAGCAGGTCGATGCCCGCCGATGTTCGCTCAGCGCCCGCGTTCAATGCTCTTTCGCCGTTGTCTTGGCACCGCCGACGCCGTAACCGGCTCTCGACATGCCCCAACCCACGAGCAGACCCACGACGACCAGACCGGCTGAGGCCCACACCACCACCGGGACGTCGAAGAAGAACGCGACTGTTCCGACGGTGAAGCCGACGAGCATGATGACGACAGCCGTCCATGCCGCCGGCGAGTTGCCGTGGCCGGGATCACCGATGTGGTTGCTCATGAATATCCTCCAGGACGCCGGGACACACCACAGCCAGTCTATCGGTCAGACCGTCGGATCCTGTCCGCGCGACAGCTCATCCCACGAGTCGATCGCCTCGGTGCGCCGGGTGGTCGCACCGTCGGGTGCGGCGGCCTCCGCGGTCGTGCGGTACTTCCGCCCCGCGCCCGGCCAACGGTGCGCCGTGGCGAGGATCAGCACGCCGGCCCCGAGAAGAACGGCGCATGCCGCGAGCGTGATGAGCGGCCACGGCGTGGTGGAGATCTCCGTGACGAGGGCGTCGACGGCCTCGACGCCCGCGATCCCGGTCGCCTCCGTCACCGCCGAGACGACGGCGGCAACGGGTGCCTTGAGGGCGACGACACCGGTGGCGACGCCGAGGGTCACGGCGATCACGACGGTGAGGACCCCGAAGACGTAACGCAGCACGGTGCCCGCGATCGCGAGGGCCGCGCCCAGTGCCAGGGCGGTCAGACTGAGGGGCGCGAGCACGGGAAGCGCGGCTGCGCCGCTGACGGGGAGCAGGTCGCGCGCCCCGTCCTCGATCGTCACCGTCAGCCAGGTCTGCGTCGAGGCGATCACCCCGATCGCGCCGGCGGCCAGGATGAGCAGCACCGCCAGAGAGCGTGGCCGGGCCGACGCGCCGCCGCGCGACCCTGCGGAGGCACTCACGACGGATCGCCGACGGGCGACGTGCCGACCGCCGGGTCGAGGTCGTCCGCGTCGAAGCACGTCCGGGTGCCGGTATGACAGGCGACCCCGACCTGATCGACCTCGACGAGGATCGCATCGCCGTCGCAGTCCAGCCGCGCGCCGCGGACGAACTGCGCGTGGCCGGAGGTGTCGCCTTTTCGCCAGTACTCCTGTCGCGATCGCGACCAGAACGTGACCCGGCCTTCGGTCAGCGTGCGACGCAGCGCTTCGGCATCCATCCATCCGAGCATGAGCACCTCGCGGGTGTCCCACTGCTGGACGATCGCCGCGACGAGGCCGTCATCGGTGAAGCGCACGCGAGCGATGCGATCCTCGACATCCCCGGAAAGGTCGGCCCCGGTCATCGCTCCCTCTCCGTTCGGCGTACGGCGATGCCCTGGCGCACCATCGCCTCCTTCACCTCGCCGACCCGCAGCTGACCGGTGTGGAACACCGAGGCGGCCAGGACCGCGTCGGCTCCGGCCGTGATCGCGGGAGCGAAGTGCTCGAGGGCGCCGGCACCACCGGACGCGATGACGGGGACGCGAGCCACCTCGCGCATCGCCGCGATGAGCTCCAGATCGAAACCCTGTTTGGTGCCGTCGGCGTCGATCGAGTTGACAAGCAGCTCGCCCGCTCCTCGCTCCACAGCCTCCCGGGCCCAGACGAGCGCATCCAGGTCGGTCTCGGTGCGACCGCCGTGGGTGGTCACCACGAAGCCCGACGCCGAGCCGGCGCGACGATCGGGTGAGACCCGCTTGACATCGAGCGAGAGCACCAGCACCTGCGCGCCGAAACGGTCGGCGATCTCGTCGAGCAGATCGGGACGGGCGATCGCGGCGGAATTCACGCCGATCTTGTCGGCTCCCACCGACAGCAGGCGTGCGACGTCGTCGGTCGATCGCACTCCCCCGCCGACCGTCAGGGGGATGAACACCTGCTCCGCCGTGCGCTGGACGACGTCGTAGGTCGTGGCGCGCTCGTCGACGGTCGCGGTGACGTCGAGGAAGGTGACTTCGTCGGCGCCCTGGTCGAAGTAGGCCTTGGCGAGCTCGACCGGGTCGCCCATGTCACGCAGATCGACGAAGTTCACACCCTTCACGACGCGACCGCCGGCGACGTCGAGACAGGGGATGATGCGGGTGGCGAGGGTCATCTCACAGCCTCGCCGCGTGGATCTCGGTCACCAGGATCGCCCGCGCGCCGATGGCGTACAGGGCGTCCATCACCTGGTTCACACCCTTGCGCGGGCTCATCACCCGCACCGCGACCCACTCCGGATCGCGCAGCGGCGAGATGGTCGGCGACTCGATGCCGGGCGCGACCGCGACCGCTTCGTCGATGAGCCGGGCGGGCAGGTCGTAGTCGATGAGCACGTATCGGCGGGCGACCATGACACCGCGCAATCGCCTCAGGAGGGTCTCGGTACCCTCCGCTTCGACCGGTGCCCCGATGAGCACCGCCTCGGACTGCAGGATCGCCGGTCCGAAGATCTCCAGCCCGGCCTGTCGCAGCGTGGTCCCCGTCGAGACCACATCGGCCACCGCGTCGGCGACCCCGAGGCGCACGGCCGACTCGACCGCGCCGTCCAGCGGAACAAGATCGACGGCGACGCCGCGCTCGTCGAGGAAGCCGTCGACGAGCCCGGGGTAGGCGGTGGCCACCCGCACGCCCTCGAGGTCGTCGACATCGGTGAAGCGTCCGGGGGGACCTGCGAAGCGGAAGGTCGAGTCGCCGAACCCCAGCGCTTCGATCTCGCGGGCGCCCGGCATGCGGGCATCCAGCAGCAGGTCGCGGCCGGTGATGCCGACATCCAGCGCGCCGGAACCGACGTAGGTGGCGATGTCCTTCGGACGCAGATAGAAGAATTCGACCTCGTTCTCAGGGTCGATGACGTGCAGATCCTTGGGATCACGTCGGCCGGTGTACCCGGCCTCCTGGAGCATCGCCGAGGCGGTGTCGGCGAGGGAGCCCTTGTTGGGCACGGCGATTCTGAGCATGGGGGGCGGCTTTCGGGAGAGAGAACGGACGGGAGGACCGCTCAGAGATGTCGGTACACGTCCTCGAGCGTGAGTCCCTTTGCGACGAGCATCACCTGCAGGTGGTACAGCAGCTGTGAGATCTCCTCGGCGGTGCGCTCGTCGGATTCGTACTCGGCGGCCATCCACACCTCAGCAGCCTCTTCGACGATCTTCTTGCCGATGGCGTGGACGCCGGCATCCAGCTCGGCGACGGTCCCCGATCCGGCGGGACGCTCGACGGCCTTCGCCGTGAGTTCGGCGAACAGCGCGTCGAAAGTCTTCACCATGCCAGGGTAGCGAACGGGCGGGCCCGACCGGCGCGGCGGGGTGTCAGTGGACGAGGATGCTGAGGCCGATGACGAGCAGCCCCAGCAGCGTCGTCGCGAGGACGCCCAGCATCCGCCACGGCCACGTCGCCCCGTTGCGCCGGGCGTTGAAGTAGCCGATCAGCCCCAGGATGACCACACCGCTGCCGAGCGCCAGGAAGTAGGCCGTCCACTCGTCCAGAACACCCCAGGTGCCGGTGGCGAGGAGGAAGACCGGGATGAGCATCGCCAGCGCCATTCCGCCGGAGTGGCGCACGCCGTCACGGATGCCCTCGTGCAGCGGGGGCACGGGCCTGCGCGCCCGGCTGGCGACGACGGCGGCGTAGATGTGCGCCAGCCAGAAGACCCCGACCGTTCCGGCGACGAACCAGATGACGTCGAGGTCGGTGGGCGCCTCGATCTCGGCGCCGATGAGGGCGGTCACGAGGACCACGCCGTAGATGCCGTGCTCACCGCTGTAGGCCGACAGCAGCCACCTCGCTCCGCGAGCCCCTGCCACGCGGAGCGCTTCGGTGCTCGAAGACGACACCGCCTCAGTGGCACCGTCGCCGGGCTCCCGCCGGGAGCCTGCGGGTGGGTCCTCGGAGCGGTCGGTCATGAGTGTTCTCCGATCAGCGGCGGGGGTGACGGTGGTGATGGCGTGCCTGATCACGCAGCGCGATGATCGCCCGCTCGGGGTTGTCGGAGCCGAAGACCGCCGATCCGGCGACGAAGGTGTCGGCACCGGCCTCAGCAGCCTGCGCGATGGTGGATTCGCCGATGCCGCCGTCGACCTGCAGCCACACCTGGGACCCGCGACGTCTCGCCTCGGCCGCGAGCGCGCTGAGCTTGGGCATCGTCTCGGGCAGGAAGGACTGCCCGCCGAATCCCGGTTCGACGGTCATCACGAGGATCTGGTCGAACTCGTCGAGAACGTCGTAGAGCGACTCGACCGGGGTCGCGGGCTTGACGGCAACCCCGGCCCGGGCGCCGATCGCGCGCAGACGCCGCGCGACGTCGACAGGTTCGCTCGCCGCCTCGAGGTGGAAGGTCACCGAGGCGGCGCCGATCTCGGCGTACCCCGGCGCCCACCGTTCGGGGTCGTCGATCATGAGGTGGACATCGAGCGGGACGGGGCTGGTGTCCTGGATGCGCTGGACCATCTGCGGACCGAAAGTCAGATTCGGGACGAAGTGATTGTCCATGACATCCACGTGCACGAAATCGGCGGCGGCGATGCGGGCGAGATCGTCGGCCATGTGGACGAAGTCCGCGGCCAGGATGCTGGGATTGATCCTGACTGCTGCGGCAGAGTCGTGGTCGGCGTGCACCGGACCATTATGTCGGCACCCCGCGGTGATGCCCGACGCGCGATCGTCAGCGCCGTCGAAGCAGCGAGATCGACATCGCGTCGGTGTTGTGCCGATGCGGCCACAGCTGCGCCCGGCCCGATCCGTCGACCTGGGGAAGGAGGTCGGGGTCGGTCGCGCTGAACGCCGTGATGACGGCGCGGGCATCGAGCTCTTCGACGTCGTCGCCGCGCGCCCGGAGGACGTCCGCGACGACCCCCGCGGTTTCGGCGAGGTGCGGCGAGCAGGTGACGTAGGCCACCAGGCCCCCGGGCGCCAGCCCGTCGATCGCCGCCTCGAGGAGCCCGCGTTGCAGATCGACGAGGTCGGCGACGTCGGACGGTGATTTGCGCCAGCGGGCCTCCGGGCGCCGGCGCAGCGCACCGAGGCCCGTGCAGGGAGCATCGACGAGGATGCGGTCGTACCCGCCGGCGCGTGCCCGGGTGCGACCGTCCTCCTCGCTGACCGGGACGTCGAGCGGCACTCCGGCGACGGATCGCCGCACCAACCCCGCACGGGCGGGGTTGACCTCGTTGGCCTCGAGCTGCGCGCCTGCCGCGAGAGCCTCGGCTGCGAGGATCGCCGTCTTGCCGCCCGGGCCGGCGCACAGGTCGAGCCACCGCTCCCCCGCCTGCGCCGGACGGGCGCGGGTGAGAGCGAGGGCGGCGATCTGCGATCCCTCGTCCTGTACGCGGATGCGGCCGCCCGACGCGGTCACCTGGGCTTCGGGGTCGCCGCCTGGCGAGCGAAATCCGAGGGGCGAGAAGTCGGTGCGCCGCGCGCCCGGCGGCACCTCGGCGAGCCCCGGGAGCGCGGCGAAGGTCACCCGCGGTGAGGCGTTGTCGGCAAGAAGGAGGTCGTCGAGCTCATCGGCGCGTCCTTCGGCTGCCAGCGCCCGGCGGAAGGCGCGCACGACCCAGACCGGGTGGGAGGTGAGCAGGCCCCGTCGCTCGTCGTCGGAGCGCGCGGTCTCGCCGATCCGGGTCATCCAGTCGCCTGGAGTGTCGCGGGAGACCCGCCGGAGCACCGCGTTGGCGAAGCCCCCGGCGCTTCGTCCCGCAGCCCGGCGGGCGAGCTCGACGGACTCGTTGACCGCCGCGTGCGAGGCGACGCGGGTCGAGAGCAGCTGATGGACGCCGAGACGGATGGCATCGAGCACGGGCGGATCGATGAGGTCGACCGCGCGTGCGGCGGCGACGGCGATGACCGCGTCGTACGTGTTCTCGCGGCGGAGCGTTCCGTAGGTGAGCTCGGTCGCGAGCCCCGCGTCGGCGGCGTCGAGCCCGGCGCGGCGGATCGCGGTGGGCAGAAGCAGGTTGGCGTAGGCATCGGAGTCGTGCACGGAGCGGATCGTCTCGAAGGCCACGAGCCGGGCGGGATTCAGAGCGCTCATGACCCCAGCACCGGCTCGCTCTGCCGCAGTCCCCGGAACCAGTCACCGGCGACCATCGGCCCGCGCCCGGCGGGCTGGACGCTTTCGAGCACGACCGGTTCGGTGGCAGTCCCCACGATGACCGTGCGACCGTGCGCCGCCAGGCGCCCCGGCGACAGGCGCGGCGCGTCGGAAACGGCCGCCCGAGCGCGCAGCACCTTCACCCGGGCCCCGTCGAGGGTCGTATGGGCGCCCGGCTCGGGCGTCACCCCGCGGAACCGGTGGAGCACCTCATCGCGCGTGCCGTTCCAGTCCAGGCGGCCGTCGACGTCGCCGAGCTTGGGCGCGAACGTCGGCGCGCCCAGCTGGGGCCGGGCCGTCGCCGACCCGTCGGCGATCGCATCGACGACCGAACGCAGAACAGTCGCTCCCCGGTCGGCGAGGAGTTCCAGCACCTCCCCCGCGGTGGCACCCTCGGGCGTGGGGAGCACCACCTCGTCGAAGACGTCGCCGGCATCGAGCTCGGCCACGAGCCGGAAGACGCTGGCGGCGATCTCGGTGTCGCCGGCGATCAGACCGTGCTGTACCGGCGCGGCACCTCGCCACCGCGGCAGCTGTGAGAAATGGAGGTTGATCCAGCCGTGGCGAGGCGTCGACAGGAGCGGCTCGCGTACGAGGCCGCCGTAGGCCACGATGACCCCGAGGTCGGGGTGGACGCGTTCGATCGCGGCCGTCGCCGCGTCATCCAATCGACCGGTTTTGAGAAGCGGCAGACCGAGTTCCTCGGCGACCGTGGCGACCGGCGACGGAGTGAGTACGCGTTTGCGCCCCAGGGGCGCGTCTTCTCGGGTCACGACGGTGACGATCTCGTGGGATGACGCGTGAAGGAGGCGCAATGACGGCACGGCCGGTGCGGGGGTTCCGGCGAAGACGAGACGCATAGGGGCTCTCACAGATCGAGGTCGGGCAGGTCCACCCGCACTCTGAGTGTAGGCGGCACACCGCCGGATGCCGGGGCGCGACCACGGGCGCGACGGGTGCGGAGCGCGGCCGCGACGACGGAGGAGCGGAGGGATTCGGAGACGTCGGCACCCACGCGGTAGTCGAACCGCACCAGGGCTCGTACCCCGCCCTCGCCGCGGGGGGCGGGGCCCAGGATGCTGTCATCGTCCAGAGCGGGGACGGCCTGACGAAGCGCCGTCACCGCCGCCTCGACGCTCGGCGTATCGCCGTCGACCGCGGCCACCCGAACCGCCGGCGGCATCCGAAGCGGCGCCCGCGCGGCGAGCTCCGAGCGGGCGTAGGCCGCCTGCGACCAGGTCGCGAGGGCTCGGGCGACGGCGCCGGTGACACCGACCAGATGCACCGGGGCATCGGGCGCGGCGAGGGCGGCGGCGTTCGACCACCACCGGAGCGCTGCTTCGCCGATCCGCAGGTCGTCGGAGAGCAGCATCCGTTCGCCGTCCAGGAGCACGACGGCACGATAGCCGCCCTCGGCGGGAGGCTCGGCGCCGCGGGTGGCGATCACGAGTGCGGGAGCGGCGGGGACGTCCTCCACCGCGTGTCGGCCGTCGGAGATCACGATGCGGACACCGGGGAAGGCGCGGCCGAGCTCCTCAGCCGTTCGCTCGCTTCCCGATGAGGCCAGTCGCACCTTCTCGGAGCCGCAGTGCACGCAGGTCCAGGCTCGCGCCGCGCGCGCGCACCACGAGCACTCGGGCACCGCACCCACACTCCGCGCGTGCAGCGGCCCCTCGCAGTGCCGACACCGGGCGGGCCGGCGGCACTCGGCGCACACCAGCACGGGGGCGTATCCGGGCCGCGCGACCTGGACGAGGACCGGCCCGTGGGCGAGGGCGTCTGAAGCGGCCCGGTACGCACTCGAGGGTATGCGCACTCCGCGGCGCTCCCCCTCCTGCGTGGCGCTCAGCACCACCCGGGGCGAGCGGCGACGCGCCGCGGGGATGTCGCGGACGAAGCCGAGTTGTACGAGCCGCTCCACATCGGTGGTGCGGGTGTGGCCGGCGAAGAGCAGCGCGCAGCCGTCCATCTCCTGCCGGATGAGGGCGGCGTCACGCGCGTGTACACCGGGCGACAGCGGTTCGGCCAGGAGCGGGTCACCGTCGTCCCAGATCGCCACGAGGCCGATGCGGTGCACCGGGGCGTAGACGGCGGATCGGTTGCCGACGACGATGCAGGGGGCGTCGGAGAGCATCCGCAGGAAGCCGGCGTACCGGGCGGGGCCCGACTGGCGCGCGTCGTCTCGGACGACGGCCTCCGCGTCCACGCGAGAGGCCAGGGCGCGCTCGATCTGCGCTTGGTCGCGATGGTCGGGGACGACCACGACGGCACTCCTCCCCGCCGCGAGGGTCTCGACCGCCGCCGCCGCCAGGAGATCCGCCCACCCGCCGACCTGGCCCGCCGGGGTGGTGACCGGGTGCGGCGGCGCGTCGACGGCGAGTCGTTCTCCGGCGCGCAGCGCCGCCGCGAGCCCGGGGAATCGGTCGAGCGTCGCGCGGGCCGAGTTCTCGGCGTCCGGCGAGACCTGCGGCGCGGCCGCCCTCTCGCTCGCGAGCCACACCTTCTCGGCGCGCACCATGCGCTTGGGGATCACCAGGCGCAGGATGTCGGAGGCCGACCCGGCGGCCCGGTCGGCCGCTCGTCGAGCGAGTCGGTAGAGCCCCGCGGGGAGGACGGGGACCGGCGAGACGACGGCGTCGATGTCGGAGAGCGGCCGCTCGGCGACATCCTGTTCGTCATCGACCTCGACGACGTAGGCGTCCACGACCCGACCGGCGCTGCGCAGCGGAACCTTCACGCGGACGCCCGGCGCCACCTCCCCCGCGAAGGCAGCGGGCACGGCGTAGTCGAACAGACGGTCCAGCTGCGGCAGCGGGGAATCGATGAGGACCCGCGCCACCCGCGCCCCGGTCATGCGCGCGGAGCCCCTCCCGGATGAACCCGGCTCACAGGCCTGCGGCGGCGCGCAGGTCGTCGACCCGGTCGGTGCGCTCCCAGGTGAAATCGGGGAGCTCACGGCCGAAGTGGCCGTAGGCGGCCGTCTGCGCGTAGATCGGACGAAGGAGCTCGAGCTGCTGGATGATGGCGCGCGGGCGCAGGTCGAACACCTCGCGGATGGCGGCGGTGATCACCTCGTCGGCCACATGACCGGTACCGAACGTCTCCACGTACAGACCCACGGGCTTCGCCTTGCCGATCGCGTAGGCGACCTGCACTTCGAGACGGTCGGCGAGCCCGGCGGCGACGGCGTTCTTGGCCACCCACCGCATCGCGTACGCCGCCGAGCGGTCGACCTTCGACGGGTCCTTCCCGCTGAAGGCTCCACCCCCGTGGCGGGCGGCGCCGCCGTAGGTGTCGATGATGATCTTGCGCCCCGTGAGACCGGCGTCGCCCTTCGGGCCGCCGACGACGAAGGGTCCCGCCGGATTGATGTAGAACTTCACACCCGACACGTCGAGCCCCGTGGCCTCGAGCACCGGTTCGATGACCTCATCGCGCACCGCGCCCCGCAGGGCCTTCTGGGAGATGTCGGGGTGATGCTGGGTGGACAGCACCACCGATTCGACGGTGCGGGGTACCGCGCCGTCGTAGCCCAGGGTGACCTGGGTCTTGCCGTCCGGGCGGAGGAAGGGAAGGCTGCCGTCGCGTCGCGCGGCCGCCAGGCGCTCGGCCATGCGGTGCGCGGTCCACGCTGCCATCGGCATGAGCTGCGGGGTCTCGGTGGTGGCGTAGCCGAACATGATGCCCTGGTCGCCCGCGCCCTGTTCGTCGTTCGGGTCGATCGATCCGCCCTCGCGCCGCTCGAACGCCTTGTCGACGCCCGCGGCGATGTCGGAGGACTGCGCTCCGATCGAGACGCTCACTCCGCACGAGTCACCGTCGAAGCCGGTGTCGCTGGAGGTGTAGCCGATGCGGTTGACGACGGAGCGCACGATCGCGGGGATCTCGACGTAGGCGGCCGTGGAGACCTCGCCGGCGACATGGACGAGACCCGTCGTCACGAGGGTCTCCACGGCCACCCGACCGTGCGGATCTTCGGCGAGGATCGCGTCGAGGATGCTGTCCGAGATCTGGTCGCAGATCTTGTCGGGATGCCCCTCGGTGACGGATTCGGACGTGAACAGACGCAGTGAGGTCATCGATGCTCCAGATCTCGCGGGGACGGCACAAGTATGCCCGGGGTGGCCGACAGCCACCCCGGGCAGGGACTCGAGAACGACTTACTCGGCGGCGCGCAGGCGCAGCTTGTCTTCGTTGATCTCGTGAAGGGCGATCGTCAACGGCTTGTCCTCGACCGTGGAGTCCACGAGCGGACCGACGTTGTCGAAGAGGTTCCCCTCGTGCAGGTCGGAGTAGTAGTCGTTGATCTGACGCGCGCGACGTGCGGCGTAGATGACGAGCTGGTACTTCGAGTCGACCTTCTCGAGAAGGCTGTCGATGGGGGGCTCGATGATGCCCTGGTTGGTTCCGGCCATGGCTGAACCTCCTGGTTCGAAAGGATGTCGGCGGAGAAGTCCTCGGGCGCGGGGCGGTCGGCCGAGCCGCGCCATCCGCCCATTCTACAGGTCCGCGCGTCGGCTGAGCAGTTGACGCCGTGAGCTGATCACCCCGGTGTCGAATCCCGCGAGGTGGAGTCCCCCGTGGAACCGCGCGTGCTCGATCTTGACGCATCGATCCATGACGACCGACAGTCCGGCCTCCTCGGCGATGGCGGCGGCGCCCTCGTGCCACGAGCCGAGCTGCAGCCACAGGGTCTTCGCCCCGGCAGCGACCGCCTCGGCCGCGACGCCCGGCAGGTCGTCGTGGCGACGGAAGACGTCGACCAGGTCGGGGGTGACCGGCAGATCCGCCAGCGACGCGTAAGCGGGCCGTCCGAGGATGGAGTCGGCGCGCGGGTTGACGAAGTACACGTCGTACGGCGCACTCCCCAGCAGGTAGGTCGCGACGAAGAAGCTGGCCCGCGCCGGGTTGTCCGAGGCGCCGACGATCGCGACCGATCGCGTGCGCCGGAGGATCTCGAAGCGCTCCTGCGGGCCGGGACCCTGCCATGCGCGGCCCGGCACCGCGGCGGAGGGCAGCGCGCACGCCGCGCCGTCCGTCGTGACGGGCTGTTCGTCGGGCGCGACCGGCGGACGCACGGAGGGCAGGGCGCAGGACAGATCGGTCATCGGGTCGCTCCCGTCGCGGCGGTCAGGGCCTGGTCGAGGTCCCACAGGATGTCTTCGGGGTCTTCCAGCCCCACCGAGATGCGCACGAGGTCGGCGGGGACGCCCGCCGCGCTCAGCTGCTCGGCGCTCAGCTGCTGGTGGGTCGTGGAAGCGGGGTGGATGACGAGAGTGCGCGCATCGCCGATGTTGGCCAGGTGCGAGGCGAGCTGCAGGGAGTCGATGAACCGCTCCCCCGCCGCGCGGGCCGCATCGGGCTCGCTCGCGCCGCCGGCGCTCTGCGGGCGGATGCCGAAGGCGAAGACCGATCCCGGGCCGAGCGGCAGGTACCGTCGCGCGCGCTCGTGGTGAGGGTGCTCGGCGAGCCCCGCCCAGGTCACGTAGGAGACCCGGGGGTCCTCGTTCAGCCATTCGGCGACGATGCGCGCCCCGGCCAGGTGGGCGTCGATCCGCTGCGGGAGCGTCTCGACCCCCTGCAGGAGCTGGAACGCCGACTGGGGGCTCAGGGCCGGTCCGATGTCGCGCAGCTGCTCGCTGCGGAGCTTGGTGAGGAAGCCGTATTCGCCGAAGTTGTCCCACCACCGGATGCCGCCGTACGAGGCCACCGGCTCGGTCATCTGCGGGAACTTGCCGTTGCCCCAGTCGAACGTGCCCTTCTCGATCACCACACCGCCGAGGGTCGTCCCGTGGCCACCGAGGAACTTCGTCACCGAGTGGATGACGATGTCGGCGCCGTGTTCGAGCGGGCGCGCGAGGTAGGGCGTGGCGAGGGTGGAGTCCACGACCAGCGGAATGCCGGCGGCGTGGGCGACCTCGGCGAGTCCTTCGATGTCGGCGATGGAGCCGGACGGGTTGCCGATCGTCTCGACGTAGAGCACCTTGGTCTCCGGCCGGATGGCGGCGGCGTAGTCGGCCGGTTCGGTGGAGGCGACGAAGGTCGTCTCCACGCCGAAACGACGGAGCGTCACATCCAGCTGCGTGACCGTGCCGCCGTACAGCTGCGCCGATGCGACGACGTGGTCACCCGCGCCGACGAGGGCGGCGAAGGTGATGAACTCCGCACTCATGCCCGACGCCGTCGCCACCGCGCCGATGCCCCCCTCGAGGGAGGCGAGGCGCTCCTCGAGGGCCGCGACGGTGGGGTTGCCGATACGCGAGTAGATGTTGCCGTACTTCTGCAGAGCGAAGAGGTTCGCCGCATCCTTCGCGCCGTCGAAGACGAACGAGGTGCTCTGGTAGATCGGAACGGCCCGGGCGCCGGTGGCGGCGTCGGGCGTGCCGCCGGCATGCAGGGCGCGGGTGCGGAAGCCGAAGCGATGGTCGTTTGTCATGGGTCCTGTTCCGAAGAAGGAGTCGGGGGTCAGTGGGCGGCCAGGGCCGCGGCGATCGCCGCGACGGCCTCGGGATTCTGCAGGGAGGTGGTGTCGCCGAGCGGCGCCGGCGTGCGCCCGGCACGCCGATCGAGGTCGGCCTCCCAGAGCTGTGCGAGCAGGCGCCGGAGGATCTTGCCCGACCGGGTCTTGGGGAGCTCCGGCACGCACACCACGCGGTGAGGGCGGGCGACCGGACCGATCGCCCGGGCCACCTCGTCGCGGAGCGTCGCCTCGTCGGGTCGCTCGTGGCCGGCGGCGACGGCGAAGACCACCACGCGCTGACCCGTCACCGCGTCGGTGACGCCGGTGGCGCCCGCCTCCGCGACGTCGTCGCGGGCGACCAGGGCCGACTCGATCTCGATGGTCGACAGCCGGTGCCCCGAGACGTTCACGACGTCGTCGAGGCGACCGAGGATGCGGATGTTGCCGTCCTCGTCGCGGGTCGCGCCGTCGCCGGCGACGTAGTATCCGCCCCATTCGCCGCGGCCGGCGAAGGTCGACCAGTAGGCGCTCCGGTACCGTGCCGGGTCGCGCCACACGGTGCGGGCCATCCCCGGCCACGGGCGTCTCACCACGAGGGTGCCGGCCCCGCCCGGGGCGATCTCGGCCCCGTCGTCATCGACCACGGCGACGTCGATGCCCGGGAGCGGGCGTGTGGGTGAGCCGGGCGCGAGGGTCGTCGCGCCCGGAAGCGGGGCGACCATCGCCGCACCGGTCTCGGATTGCCACCAGGTGTCGATGACGGGGAGCTCTCCCCGACCGAAGGTCTCGCGGAACCACAGCCACGCGGCGGGGTTGATCGCCTCGCCGACCGTGCCGAGGAGGCGCAGGCTCGACAGGTCGAATCCGGCGGGCAGGCTCTCGCCGAACCACGCCATGAAGGTGCGGATGAGCGTCGGGGCGGTGTAGTACACCGTCACGCCGTAGCGTTCGATGATCTCCAGGTGACGCGTCCGGTCGGGCGTGTCCGGCGTTCCCTCGTAGATCACCTGGGTGAGACCGTTGGAGAGCGGTCCGTACAGCTCGTACGTGTGCGCGGTGACCCACGCGAGGTCGGCGGTGCACCAGTGGACGTCGTCGGCCTTGGCATCGAAGTGGGCCCAGTGCGCCCACGATGCGTGGGTGAGATATCCCCCCGAGGTGTGGACGAGCCCCTTGGGCCGGCCGGTCGTGCCCGAGGTGTAGATGATGAAGAGCGGATGCTCCGCATCGACGTCGCTCGCGGCGTGCACGTCGGGCTGCGCCGCCGTGATCTCGTGCCACCAGAGGTCGCGCCCTGTCCTCCACGGCACGTCATGCCCGGTGCGGCGGACCACCACGACGTGCTCGAGGTCTGCCAGACCCGCAGCCGCGGCATCCGCGGTGGATTTGACCTCGATCGCGGCTCCGCGTCGGAACTGCCCGTCGGAGGTGACGAGCACCTTCGCGCCGGTGTCTTCGAGGCGGAAGCGGAGCGCCTCGGCGGAGAAGCCCCCGAACACCAGGGAGTGCACCGCCCCGATCCGCGCGCAGGCGAGCGCGACGACGACGGTCTCGACGAGCACGGGCAGGTAGACCACGACCCGGTCGCCGGGCCCGACGCCGAGCGCGCTCAGGGCGTGAGCGGCGCGTGCGACGTCGCGCTGGAGGTCGGCGTAGGTGACCCGACGGCGATCTCCCGGCTCTCCCTCGAAGTACAGCGCCACCGTGTCGCCGCGACCGGCCGCGACGTGCCGGTCGACGCAGTTGACCGCGACATTCAGTCGCCCGCCGCCGAACCACTGCGCCGTGGGGATCACCGCGGGGTCGGCGGGATCGGGCGGCGTCCACTCCAGGGTGCGCTGCCACGGGGTCGTCCAGTGAAGGCGCCGCGCTGCCTCGTCCCAGAACCCCAGCGGATCGATGGCGCCGCGCTCGTAGGCCTCGGCGGTGACGTTGGCGCGCGCTGCGAGCTCCGCCGGCGGGGCGAAGCGCAGCGAGGAGCGGTCGAGGGTCTGCGCGGGGGTCACGCCCACCGCCGCAGCAGCCGCTTCTGCACCACGCTCAGGATGGCGTTGGAGAGCGCGCCGAGGAGTGCCAGCAGCACGATGGTGAGGAGGATGCGATCCACCCGTCCGGTCTGCTGCGAGATCGTGAGAAGGAACCCGAGGCCCATCGCCGCTCCCAGAAGCTCCGAGGCGACGAGGAAGAGCCATGCCTGCGCCATCCCCAGGCGCAGGCCCGACACGAGAGCCGGGAGAACGGCGGGGAGCTGAACGGTGCGGAACAGGTCCCATCCGCGCAGGCTGAAGGACCGCCCCATCTCCACCAGGTGCGCGTCGACGTGACGGAGGGCGCCGGCGACGGTGGTGAAGACCGGGAAGAAGGCACCGATCGCGATGAGGGTGACCTTCGACTCCTCGCCGATCCCCATCCACAGCAGCAGCAGCGGGACGAGCGCGAGTGACGGGATGGCCCGAAGCGCCGCGAGTGACGGGCTCAGCAGCACGTCACCGATGCGGGTGAGGCCTACCAGAGCGGCGGCAGCGATGCCGATGACCGAGCCCAGAGCGAATCCGAGGAGGACGCGCTGCACCGAGATCGCGATGTTCAGCCACAGCTCGCCGGTCTGCGCCATCTCGACCGCCGCGGTGACGACCGTCGCGGGCGGCGGCAGCCGGTAGGCCGGGATGGCCCCGGTGCTGGAGGCGACCTGCCAAGCGAGGAGAAGCAGGCCCGGAACGACGAGGCCGCCGATGACGCGGACCCCGGGCCGGGCCCAGAACTCCCGGCGCGCGGGAGCCCCCGTCGCCGCAGCGACGGGGGCGGTGACCGGAGCGGCCGTCACGGCCGGCCCGCTTTGGTCGGCGACGTGATCGAGACCGGGAGCGCGATCGAGTCGGACGTCGGTGCTCACTGGTCCTCCGTGGCCGCGCGGGCGAAGCTGTCGTCGATGAGGCTGGCGAGCGCGTCGTCGACCGCGGCCTGACCGCCCTGGATCGACCCGGACTCGACGAGCACCGGACCGATCTTCTCCAGCACCGCCAGCTGGTCATCGCCGGGGATGCCGCTGACATCGAGGTTGGAGCGCTCGGTGATCACCGTCTCGGCGACGGCGGGGTCGATGCCGGCGACCTCGGCGAGGAGCGCCGCGGTCTCGTCGGGGTTCTCCAGGGCCCACGCGCGGGCCTCCTCGTACGCGTCGACGACGACCTGCGCGACGTCGGGGTGGTCGGTCAGGAACTGCTCGGTGGCATTGAGGAAGCCGTAGGAGTTGAAGTCGACGTTCCGGTAGAGCAGCTCGGCGCCAGACTCCGCCTCCGCGGCGGCCATGATCGGGTCCAGGCCCGCCCACGCATCGACCGAGCCGGCGTCGAGGGCGGCACGGCCGTCGGCGTGCTGAAGGTTCTGCAGCTGGATGTCCGAGACCGTCAGTCCCTCGGTCTCGAGAGCCTGGAGGAGGAAGAAGTAGGGATCGGTGCCCGGGGTGGCGGCCACGGATTTCCCGGCGAGGTCGGCGACCGAGGTGATGTCGCTTCCCGAGGGCACCACGAGGGCGGACCACTCGGGCTGCGAGTAGATGTCGATCACCTTGATGGGCGAGCCGTTGGCGCGCGCGAGCAGAGCCGCCGAGCCCGCCGTCGAACCGACGTCGATCGAGCCGGCGCGCAAGAACTCGTTGGCCTTGTTCGAGCCCGCGGACTGCACCCACTCGACCGTGACGTCATCGCCGAGGGCTTCTTCGATGAGTCCCTGATCGCGGACGATCAGGCTCAGCGGGTTGTAGGTGGCGAAGTCGATCGACAGGGTGTCGGTGGACCACTCGGTGCTCTCCGCGCCGGCCGAGCCCGCGGCATCCAGGTTGGACGCGCCGGCGCTCTCCCCGGCGAGGCACCCGGTCGTGGCGAGCATGATCGTCCCGGCGATCGCGAGGGCGGGAACGGTGCGGCGGGCGATGGTGCTCATCGGGTCTCCTCGGCAGGGGTGCGGGTGTCGGGTGTGCTGTGGTGGGTGTCGACGCCGAGTCCTTCGAGGAGCTCGGCGCGCAGGGTGGTGAACTCGTGGGCGGCGCGGTCGCGCGGACGTGACCCCGGCACCTCGACGATGCGGGCGATCGAGGACGCCGCGGTGTCGTCGCCGAGCGACCGCAGCAGGAGCACGCGATCGGCCAGGTACAGCGCCTCCTCGACATCGTGCGTGACGAGGAGGACGGTGGTGGGCCGTGCGGCGTGGATCTGCAGCAGCAGGTCCTGCATGCGCAGGCGGGTGAGGGCGTCGAGGGCGCCGAAGGGCTCATCGAGCAGCAGGACCTCCGGGCCCCGGGCCAGCGCCCGGGCGAGGGAGGTGCGCTGGGCCATGCCGCCGGAGACTTCGCGCGGGCGACGCTCGGCGGCGTGGCCGAGACCGACGAGGTCGAGGAGCTCGGCGACGCGGTCGCGGCGCTCCGTCCCGCGGATCCCCCGGGACAGTCCCAGGGCGACGTTGTCGGCGATCGTGCGCCACGGCAGGAGGCGCGGTTCCTGGAACGCCACGGCGGTGCGCTCGTCGGTGTCGCGGACGGGGGCGTCGTCGAGCTCGATCACCCCGGACGTCGGGGCGTCCAGCCCCGCGAGGAGGCGCAGGAGCGTCGACTTGCCGCACCCGGAAGGCCCCACGACGGCCACGATCTCACCGGGCGCGAGAGTCAGGTCGACTCCGCGCAGGACCGGCAGCGGCACGGGCGTCGGAAAGGTCCGCGACACTCCGGCGACACGCACCGCACCGCGGCCTCGGCCGGCGGTGGGCACGTCGATGACGCGGGAGATCGGGGTGGGCATGCGTACAGACTGCCGACCACGACGCCCTCACGACATCTCGGACGTAACGTTCTGAAACGTCGGGGTGCGCGAAGTCAGTGCGCGGCGAGCGAAACGACTTCGGACGCCGCCCGGGCGACGTCGTCGTTGACCACGCGGTAGTCGAACTCCGGCTGGGCCGCGAGCTCCACCCGCGCGGTGCGCAGGCGTCGGGCCCGCTCCTCGGCATCCTCGGTGCCGCGCCCCACGAGTCGGTTCACCAGTTCGTCCCAGCTGGGGGGCAGGAGGAAGACGAGCGTCGCCGACGGCTCCGCCGCCCGGACCTGCCGCGCGCCCTGGAGGTCGATCTCGAGCAGGACGGTGCGGCCCGCCGCCAGCGCCTCCTCGATCGGCCGGCGGGGGGTGCCGTACCTGTGGGAGTTGTGGACCGTGGCCCACTCGAGGAGCTGGCCTTCGGCGATGAGTCTGTCGAACTCGCCGTCGTCGACGAAGTAGTAGTGCTCGCCGTCGCGCTCCCCCGGTCGCGGTGCACGCGTCGTCGCGGAGACGGACAGCAGGATCTCGGGGTGATGCGTCTTGATGTGCGTCGCGACCGTGCCCTTCCCCACCGCGGTCGGGCCGGCCAGCACGATCAGACGACTCCGGCCCGTTCGCGGCTCGGGCTCGGGCCACCGCTCGTCGAGGAAGGCCGTCAGTGCGCGGCGCTGGCGGGCGCCGAGCCCGCCGAGTCGCTTGACCGGCGAGATGGCGAGGGATTCGAGGATGCGGTCGCGCTTGCCCTCCCCGATCGCCGGCAGCGCGGTGAGGAACTCGGTGACGCGCAACGTCCCGGCGGGCGAATCCGGAGCGGCGAAGGCACGCCGGGTGAGCTCCTGGGGTGAGATGACGCGGGTGGCCAGGTCGCGCTTGAGCGCAGCGCGGCCGCGTCGCGCCGCAACCGCCCGCTCCGATGCGGCGCGGCGGTCGACCTCGGGCGGGCGACGGGACGATGTCACGACTGTCCCTCCCGGTACAGAGCCTGCCGCTCGTCAATCCGAGCGGCGAGATTCGTCGGTCCGGCGGAGAGGATGCTGCGGCTCTCGCTGGCCAGGACGTTGCGCGAGAGCGCCCCGAACAGGCGCGGCAGGTCGGCGGGCTCGGCGCCCTGGGCTCCGAAACCGGGCGCGAGGATCGGCGCACCGCGGAGCAGGTCGTCGGTGAGCCCGAGTTCCCACCGGTCCACCGTCGCACCGACCACGAGTCCGATCGGACCGAGGTCGCCGGTGAAGGCTGCCGAGCCGTTCACCCACGTGACATCGCGGGCGACCCGCGCGGCGACGGTCTGGCCCTCCTCCGCCGCCACATCCACGGGGTGCGCGGTCTGCAACGACGTCGCTTCGGGGTTGCTGGTGCCGGCCAGGACGAAAACGCCCTTGCCCGCGCGGACAGCGCCGGTGAGGGTCTCGCGGAGCGAATCGGGTCCGAGGTAGGGACTGACGGTGAGCGCGTCGGCTTCCAATGGTGAGCCGGGGTTCAGCCACGCGGCCGCATACGCGGCCATCGTGCTGCCGATGTCGCCCCGCTTGGCGTCGGCGATGACGATGAGCCCCGCCGCACGTGCGGCGGCGAGCGTCTCCTCCAGCGCGGCGAAGCCGGCAGCCCCGAACCTCTCGAAGAAGGCCACCTGGGGCTTCACCACGCCGACGCGTCCAGCCGCCGCGTCGACTGTCCGCAGCCCGAAGTCGCGAACCCCGGCGGCGGTGTCATCGAGGCCCCACTCGGCGAGGAGGTGCGCGTGGGGGTCGATCCCGACGCAGAGGGGCCCGTGGGTGTCGAGGGCTGCGCGCAGCCGTTCGGCGAAACCGGTCACCGGGCCTCCGCCCGATCGGCGGCGTACTCCTGCAGGCTCCGCACCGCGAATCCCTCACGCAGCACCGGGAGGGCGCTCACGGCGGCACCGAGCACGGCCATCGTGGTGAACAGGGCCTTGTCGGCCGCGACCGCCGCCGCACGGATCTCGTAGCCGTCGGCACGCGCGAGCCCGCCGCTCGGGGTGTTGACGACGATGTCGATGTCGCCGGCGTTGATGAGGTCGACGATGTTCGTCTCCCCCGTCGCCTGCGTCGCGGAGTACTTGTTCACCACCCGCACCTGGATGCCGTTGCGCCCCAGGATCTCCGCGGTTCCCTCCGTGGCGACGAGGTCGAACCCGAGCTCCTGGAGACGATGGGCGGGAAGGATCACGGCACGCTTGTCGCCGTCGGCGACCGAGATGAAGACGGTGCCCGTCAGTGGCATCCCGCCGTATGCGGCCTCCTGACTCTTGGCGAACGCGGTCGGGAAGTCGCGGTCGATCCCCATCACCTCACCGGTGGAGCGCATCTCGGGCCCGAGAACCGAGTCGACGATCTGTCCATCGCGGGTGCGGAACCGCTTGAAGGGCAGCACCGCCTCCTTCACGGCGACGGGTGCTCCCAGGGGCACGCGCGAGCCGTCGGGCTCGGGGAGAAGCCCCTCGGTCACGAGCTCGGCCACCGTCGAGCCCGCCATGATGCGGCTGGCGGCCTTGGCCAGCGGGATCCCGAGAGCCTTGGAGACGAACGGCACCGTGCGACTCGCACGGGGGTTGGCCTCGATGACGTAGAGCACTCCGGCGCTGATCGCGAACTGCACGTTCAGCAGCCCACGCACCCCCACACGGTGCGCGATGGCGAGGGTCGCCTCGCGCACGCGGTCGATGTCGCTGCGGCCGAGCGACATCGGAGGAAGCGCGCAGCTGGAGTCGCCGGAGTGGATGCCGGCCTCCTCGAGGTGCTCCATGATGCCGCCGATGTAGAGCCGGTCGCCGTCGTAGAGGGCGTCGACGTCGATCTCGATCGCGTCGTCGAGGAACCGGTCGACCAGCAGCGGCATCCTCGGACCGATGATCGCCTGATCGGCGATGCGCACGAAGTAGTCCCGCAGGCTCGGGGTGTCGTAGACGATCTCCATGCCACGGCCCCCGAGCACGAAGCTCGGACGAACGAGAACCGGGTACCCGATCTCCTCGGCGATCGTCACGGCCTGCTCGACGTCGATCGCCGTGCCGTTGCGCGGCGCGACGAGGCCGGCGTCATCGAGGAGGCGCGAGAACAACTCCCGCTCCTCGGCCAGCTCGATTGCGGCGGGACTCGTGCCGAGGATCCGATACCCGGCATCCTCGATCCCCTGGGCGAGACCGAGCGGCGTCTGCCCGCCCAGCTGGCAGATGACGCCGAGGATCTCCCCCGACTGCGACTCGGCGTACAGCACCTCGAGCACGTCCTCCAGGGTGAGCGGCTCGAAGTACAGCCGGTCGGAGGTGTCGTAGTCGGTCGAGACGGTCTCGGGGTTGCAGTTGACCATGATGGTCTCGAACCCGGCGTCGGCGAGGGCGAACGAGGCGTGGACGCACGAGTAGTCGAACTCCACACCCTGGCCGATGCGGTTCGGGCCCGAACCGATGATGACGACCTTGGTGCGCTCCGACGCGGCGATCTCGGTCTCGGCGTCGTAGCTGGAGTAGTGGTACGGCGTCAGCGCCGGGAACTCCCCCGCGCAGGTGTCCACGGTCTTGTACACCGGGCGGATGCCGAGCCCGTGACGGATGCCGCGCGCCTCGGCCTCGGTCATCCCGCGCAGCTGCGCGATCTGAGCGTCGCTGAAACCGTGATCCTTCGCCAGCCGCAGCGTCGCGTCATCCAGCTCGGGGGCGTCTCGAATGAGGTCTGCCACCTCATTGATGAGCACGATCTGATCGAGGAACCACGGATCGATCGCCGTGGCGTCGAACGCCTGCTCCGGGGTGGCACCCAGGCGGAGCGCCTGCTGGACCAGAACGATGCGTCCGTCCGTGGGGGTCTTCGCGGCCTCCAGCAGCTCGTCCACCGACCGGGACTCGGGGCCCCAGTGGAAGCTCGAGCCGCGCTTCTCCAGCGAGCGGAGGGCCTTCTGCAGGGCGGTGGTGAAGTTGCGACCGATCGCCATCGCCTCGCCCACCGACTTCATGGTGGTGGTGAGCGTGGTGTCGGCAGCCGGGAACTTCTCGAAGTTGAAGCGCGGCACCTTCACCACGACGTAGTCCAGCGTCGGCTCGAAGCTCGCCGGCGTCACCCGGGTGATGTCGTTCGGGATCTCATCCAGGCGGTAGCCGATGGCGAGCTTGGCGGCGATCTTCGCGATCGGGAAGCCCGTAGCCTTCGAGGCCAGGGCGGAGGAGCGCGACACCCGAGGGTTCATCTCGATCACGATGATGCGGCCGTCATCAGGGTTGACGGCGAACTGGATGTTGCAGCCGCCGGTGTCCACGCCCACGGCGCGGATGATGTCGATGCCGATGTCGCGGAGCTTCTGGTACTCGCGGTCGGTGAGGGTGAGCGACGGCGCGACGGTGATCGAATCGCCCGTGTGCACCCCGACGGGGTCGACGTTCTCGATGGTGCAGACCACGACGGTGTTGTCGGCGGTGTCGCGCATGAGCTCGAGCTCGTACTCCTTCCACCCGAGGATCGACTCCTCCAGGAGCACCTCGTGGGTGGGCGAGTCGTGGAGGCCCGCACCAGCGATGCGCCGGAGGTCGGCCTCGTCGAAGGCGAAGCCGGATCCGAGGCCGCCCATCGTGAACGACGGGCGCACGACAAGGGGGTAGCCGAGTTCGGCGGCGCCGGCGAGCACCTCGTCCATCGTGTGGCAGATGCGGCTTGCCGCGACATCCGCGCCCGCTTCGATGACGAGCTCCTTGAAGACCTGTCGGTCCTCGCCCTTCCGGATGGCATCGACCTTGGCGCCGATCAGCTCGACGCCGTACTTTTCGAGGATCCCCTTCTCGTGCAGCGAGATGGCGGCGTTCAACGCGGTCTGGCCGCCGAGCGTCGGGAGGATCGCGTCGGGCTTCTCCTTGGCGATGATCGTCTCGAGCACGTCAGCGGTGATCGGTTCGATGTAGGTCGCGTCGGCGAAGTCGGGGTCGGTCATGATCGTCGCCGGATTGGGGTTGACGAGGATGACCCGCACCCCCTCCGCTCGCAGCACCCGGCACGCCTGGGTTCCGGAGTAGTCGAACTCGGCGGCCTGGCCGATGACGATCGGGCCGGACCCGATGACGAGGACGCTGTGGATGTCGTCGCGCTTGGGCATCAGTCGTTGCTCTCCTGGGTGTCACCGTTGCCGGAGCGGGCGTCACGATGCGCACGCACCATGTCGCGGAACCGGTCGAACAGATAGTTGGCGTCGTGCGGACCAGCCGCCGCCTCGGGGTGGTACTGAACCGAGAAGGCAGGGATGTCGAGGGCTCGAAGCCCCTCGACGACGTTGTCGTTCAAACCGATGTGGCTCACCTCGACGCGCCCGTACCCCTGCGGGCTCTCGAACGACCCGTCCAGCGGCGCGTCGACGGCGAAGCCGTGGTTGTGGGCGGTGATCTCCACCCGTCCGGTGACCTTGTCGAGCACCGGCTGATTGATGCCGCGGTGGCCGAAGGGCAGCTTGTAGGTGCCGAGACCGAGGGCGCGGCCGAGCAGCTGATTGCCGAAGCAGATGCCGAAGAAGGGAAGGCGGTCATCGAGCACAGCGCGCAGCAGCTCGACATGATCGGCCGACGCGGCCGGGTCGCCGGGTCCGTTGGAGTAGAACACCGCGACGGGGTCGATGGCGCGGATGTCGTCGATCGTGGCGTTCTGCGGCAGGACATGCACGTCGAAACCCCGATCGGCGAGATTCTCGATCGTGGCTTGCTTGACGCCGAGGTCGAGCACCGCAAGGTTGCCGAGGCGCTCGCCGCGCGCGGGTGTGACCTCCGTGGCCGTCACCGAGACCGTCGAGGAGAGGTTCTGCCCCGTCATCTCCGGAGCCTCCTGCACCACGCGGAGCTGTTCCTCGGCGTCCCAGCCGGCGGCCTCGCCCGAGAAGATCCCCCCGCGCATGCTGCCGGCGGAGCGGATGTGCCGGGTGACGGCCCGCGTGTCGATCCCGCTGATGCCGACGATCCCGTCAGCGGCCAGGGCGTCGTCGAGCGACTGCTCGGAGCGCCAGTTCGACACCACGCGCGCGGGGTCGCGGACGATGTAGCCGGACACCCAGATGCGGCGCGACTCGACATCTTCGGAGTTCATGCCCGTGTTGCCGATGTGCGGGGCGGTCTGCAGCACGATCTGGCCGGCGTACGACGGGTCGGTCAGGGTCTCCTGGTAGCCGGTCATGCCGGTGGAGAAGACGACCTCGCCGAGGGTCGTCCCCCGCGCGCCGTACGCCCGCCCGGTGTGACGGGTGCCGTCCTCCAGGACGAGGACGGCGGGATCGGTCGTGAGAAGTCCTGCGGTGGGGAGCCGGGTCATGTGTCGTCTCCAGTCGGGGGAACGAGGGGTCGGATGGCGGTCGCAAGGGCCTGTGCGGAGGCTTCCTGCGGCCGGAAGTAGGAATCGACGGGCGTGCCGTCGTCGAGCCGCCAGACGAGGCGGGTGAGGCCGCCCGACTCGACGACACGGTCGATGGCGACGGTGGCCTGGTCGACGGCGGCGAGGCGGGCGGTGGCGAGGAAGAGCCGGGGGGCGCCGTCGAGGTCGAGCGCGACGCCGCCGTCGGTGACGGTGACCTCGCCGCGGGCGCGGAAGCCCAGGTGGCGGATCGCGAGACGCTCCAGCGGTTCGTCGTGGCGCGTGGTGGCGACGTAGAGCACACCGAAGCGCGCGAGCTCGGCCGCGGTCTCGGGTGGTGTCCCCACCGGCGCGGCCAGCCCCGCATCACGACGCGATCGTCGGCGCCAGGCCCAGACGAGAAGGAGAAGGACAGCGCCGACCCCGATCAGGGTGACGATGAGTGCACCCTCGCGGGTCACGAGTGCACCCCGGGCTTATCGAGCACGGCTCCGTCGGCGACGGTGACCACCCCGCGGTGGAACGTCCAGCGGACCTCTCCCGGAAGGGCGCGGCCGAGGTACGGCGAGTTCTCGCTCCGACCGCGCAGGTCGGCCGCGGTGAACGGGCGCGGCGCGGCCGGGTCGTAGAGGGTCAGCGACGCCGGCTGTCCGGCGGCGAGCGGCGTGCCCGCGCCGGCGAGGCGGCCGATGCGGGCCGGCGCCTCCGACATCACCCGGGCGACGTCGCTCCATCCCAGCATCCCGGTGTCGACCATCGCCTCGTGCACGACCCGCAGCGCGCTCTCGAGTCCGACCATTCCATTGGCGGCAGCCTGCCATTCGCACGCCTTCGCCTCGGCGGGATGCGGGGCGTGATCAGTGGCCACGATGTCGATCGTGCCGTCCGCAAGGCCTTCCCGCACGGCGCGCACGTCTTCGTCACGGCGGAGCGGCGGGTTGACCTTGAACCGGGCGTCGTACCCGCGGACGAGCTCGTCGGTCAGCAGCAGGTGGTGCGGGGTGACCTCGGCCGTCACGGCCACCCCGCGGCGCTTTGCCCACCGGATGATGTCGACCGACCCGGCGGTGGAGAGGTGGCAGACGTGCAGGCGCGAGCCGACGTGCTCGGCCAGGAGAACGTCGCGGGCGATGATCGACTCCTCCGCGACCGCGGGCCAGCCCGCGAGGCCGAGTTCTGCCGAAACGGCGCCCTCGTTCATCTGCGCGCCCTCGGTGAGCCGTGGGTCCTGCGCGTGCTGGGCGATGACGCCGTCGAACGCCTTGACGTATTCGAGCGCCCGGCGCATGATCAGCGGATCCCACACGCAGAACCCGTCGTCGCTGAACACACGGACGCGCGCTCGGGAGTGCGCCATGGCGCCGAGCTCGGCGAGGCTCTCACCGCGCTGCCCGACCGTGACGGCGCCGATCGGCTGCACCGTGACGTACCCGGCGGCCTCACCGAGCGCGAGCTCCTGCTCGACCACGCCCGCGGTGTCGGCCACGGGCGAGGTGTTCGGCATCGCGAACACCGTGGTGTAGCCGCCGGCCGCCGCCGCACGCGAGCCGGTCAGAATCGTCTCGGCGTGCTCGAATCCGGGCTCACGCAGGTGGGTGTGGAGGTCGACCAGGCCCGGGAGGGCGATCAGCCCGTCGGCGTCGATCACCGTGGCACCCGCCCGGCTGAGGCCAGGGCCGATCTCGGCGATCACACCGCCCTCGATGAGGATGTCCACACGAGCTCCGGCGAGCGGCGCAGCGTCGCGGATGAGGAGGGGGGCCGGGCTGACGGGGTGAGGGGCGCTCATCGTCCGTCCTCTCTCTCGTCGTCGCGCTCGCCGGCCAGCAGGAGATACAGCACGGCCATCCGCACGGACACACCGTTGGTCACCTGCTCGAGCACCGTCGATCGCTCGGAATCCGCGGCTTCGGGGGCGATCTCCAGCCCTCTGTTCATCGGGCCGGGGTGCAAGACCATCGTATCGGTCGGAAGGGCCGAGACCCGTTGCCGTGACAGGCCCCAGACCCGGGCGTACTCCCGCTCGGTGGGGAAGTAGGCCGCGCGCATGCGCTCGAGCTGGATCCGCAGCATCATCACCGCGTCCGGGCCGTCGGCGATCGCCCGGTCGAGGTCGTACTGCACCGTGACCGGCCAGTCCGAGACATCCTGCGGGATGAGCGTCGGCGGAGCGACGAGGGTGATGTCGGCACCGAGCGCGGTGAGCAGCCACACATTGGAGCGGGCGACCCGGGAATGGAGGATGTCGCCGACGATCGTCACGCGGATGCCGTCGAGACCGCGGCCGCGACTGCCATCGCCGAAGCGGCGCTTGCGGATCGTGAACGCGTCGAGGAGCGCCTGGGTGGGGTGCTCGTGGGTGCCGTCACCGGCGTTGACCACTCCCGCGGTGATCCACCCGCTCGTGGCGAGCGTGCGCGGGGCGCCCGAGGCGCCGTGGCGGATGACGACCGCGTCGGCGCCCATCGCCTGCAGTGTCTGAGCGGTGTCCTGCAGAGACTCGCCCTTCGACACGCTCGAGCCCTTGGCGGAGAAGTTGATGACGTCGGCCGACAGGCGCTTGGCCGCCGCTTCGAAGGAGATGCGGGTGCGGGTCGAGTCTTCGAAGAAGAGGTTCACCACCGTCTTGCCGCGCAGCGTCGGAAGTTTTTTGACCTCGCGGTTCTGGGTGTCGGCCATGTCCTCGGCGACGTCGAGGATGCCGATCGCGGCCTGCCGGTCGAGGGTCTTGGTGTCCAGCAGATGTCTCATGCTCCGCTCCCCTCGATCGAGACCGAATCCTCGCCGTCGATCTCGCGGAGGCGCACGTTGACCCGCTCCTCACGGGCGCTCGGGAGGTTCTTGCCGACGAAGTCGGGGCGGATCGGCAACTCGCGATGCCCCCGATCGACGAGGGTCGCCAATCGCACGGCGGCGGGCCGACCGATGTCCTGGAGGGCGTCGAGGGCTGCACGGATGCTCCGGCCCGAGAAGAGCACGTCGTCCACCAGCACGACCACGGCCCCGTCGATCCCGCCCGGCGGGATCTGGGTGGGGCGGGGCGCCCTCGTCGGATGACGGTGGAGGTCGTCGCGGTACATCGTGACATCCAGCGCCCCGACGGGGACGCGGGCGCCGCCGAACTCGGTCACGAACGCGGCGATGCGTTCTGCGAGGGGGACGCCGCGCGTGGGGATCCCCAGAATGACCAGACCCTCGGGTCCCTTGTTGGACTCGAGGATCTCGTGGGAGATCCGAGTCAACGCCCGAGTGATGTCGGCGTCGTGCAGCACGGTGCGCACGGTCATCCGCCGCTCCCTTCTCCGCCTCACGGGACGGATTTAAAGGTTGCCGGTTACCACTCCTCAGCCTACCGGACCCGCCCCGGTTCCCCCGCGCGCCCCACCGCCGCTCCCCCGCTCCCGCCGTCGTTCCTTCACTCCCGCCGCCCCGCCCGCCTCCGACCGCCGCTCCCCCGCCCAAGCCCGTTCATCCGTCGGAGATGCACACACCAACGGCCCTTTGGCGTACATCTGCGACGAACGAGGAGCGGATGCGAGGTGCTGCACGCCTGCGGACGACCGATCGTCAGCGGCGCGTGCTCAACGCGACGCGGACGCGGTCGACGTACTGCAGCGGGTATCGGAACAGCTGATCGCGCGCGACCCGGATGACCCGCCACCCCGCATCCGTGAGCCGCTCGTGCTTCTCCAGATCCCGCTGCCACTGCGCGGCGTCGGTCCGGTGCTGGTCGCCCTCGTACTCGATGGCGATCCGCAGCTCCGGGTACGCCAGGTCGACGCATCCGAGGAACTCCCCCGCCGCGCCGTAGACGTCATGATCGGTCACCGGCTCGGGAAGGCCGGCGTCGACAAGCAGCAGCCGCGCCCAGGTCTCTGTGCGCGACGCGACCCCGGGACGAATGCGCTCGAGCGCCGCACGAAGCGCCTCGGCACCGATCCGGCGGCCGATGGTGACGGCGCGACGGAGTTCGTCGTGGTGCGCCAAGGCGGGGCGGATGACATACCCGAAGGGCCCGGCCACACGCGGAGATCGCACGATCGCATCGCCGATCGCGACCAGGTCGTAGGCGGTGATCATGGGCGCGAGCATCGCCCAGGTCGTCGCCGGATCGGACACGGGGACCCCGAAGAGCGGGTGCCGCACGATCCGGACGAGGTCGGGGCGGACCTGATGCCCGACGGTGCCGGCAGCCCGAGGTGCGCGCCCCGGCGTGCTGACATGAACGCGCGTGTCGGAGAGAATCGGAACCGGCAGATCCCACAGGAGCGCCGCCGTGGTGTGGCTGAAGCAGCCGCCGTCGTTCATCCGCACGCTGAACCGCAGCGCCGCCTCGATGATCGCGGCGCGCTGGCGCGCGAACGGATGCGCCGCTTCATCGTGCGCACGGGGTTCGGCCCGGACTCCGTGGAACGGCCTTTCGAGCTCTGCTCGGTCTACGCGGCGGCGCGACATCCCTCGCGTCCGCGCGTCGGCCACGGTGAAGGCCCTTCGCTGCCCGCCTGCATTCATCCGACCAGGGTGCCCGGCGCGCCATCCGTCCCTCGCCCTTTGTCCACAACCCCGGTTCATCCGTCGAAGATGTACGGAAAAGCCCCTTCGAGACGTACATCTTCGACGGATGAACGGCGTGGCAGCGGCGGCGGGGCGGCGCGGCGGGGGCGGCGCGGCGGCGGCGGCGCGGCGGCGGCGGCGTTGCGGGGCGGGGGCGCGCGGCGGGCGCGGCGCGCGCGATGGACGACGCGGCGCGGTGGACGACGCGGAGCGGTGGCTCGGCCGTCGTTCACGCGCGGTTCATTCGTCGCAGATGTACACGTTTCGCCTCTGCGGCGTACATCTTCGACGAACGAACGGATGGTGAACGGGTGCCGACGGCGCGGAGGCGCGGCGCCGAGCCGGCGCGCGGAGGCAGGGCGCCGAGCCGACGGCGGCGGGGCCGCCGCGCGCGGGGTCAGGCCGCCGGAGCCTCGGCGCGGTCGGCGGACTCGTCGGCCTGGCTCGCGCGGATCGGGTGGCCCTGGGAGGTCAGGCACTTGCCCGACGTGAGATCCCACTTCCAGTCGTGGAGGCTGCAGGTGAGCACGCCGTCCTCGACCTTGCCCGTCTTCGACAGGTCGGCGCGCAGGTGCGGGCACCGCCGCTGCACGACCCAGTCGGCCAGGCGGATGTCTTCGGAGACGTCGGACTGCTCGGCGTACCAGTTCTCCACGTACTCGATGCGGTCGCGTGACAGGCACTTCAAGAACGTCGTGAGGAACTCGTTGAACTTGCCCGAGCGTCCGACCTCGAACTGCATCGACAGGAAGATCGAGTTGGACCAGTCGATCTCATGGTCGCGGATGTTGGTCGAGACGAGATCGGCAGGGATCGTGTACCAGTAGATGCACTCCTCGCCGTCGTACTCGCGCACCTTGGCGCGCGGGAAGTCGACGACCATGTCCAATTCGCCGATCCGGAAGCGCACGTTCCCCCCGACACCGTTGCGGATGGTCCGCGCCCGACGCAGCAGCGGCTCCCACCACTCCTTGATCGCCGCGAGCATCTCGTCCGGCGGCAGCACCGGTGCGCGAGTGGACTCCTCCGCCGCGATCTCGTCCTGCCGCGCGTCGCGCTGCTCAGCGAGATAGGCCCACTTGTCGTCGAAGATGCGATCGATCTCGGCCTCGGAGTAGAGCGTCTGGGTGACCGTCAACGCACCGTCATTCATCTCCACGACCGTCCCGGGCACGAACTCGTACCCCTTCTGGTCGGGGCGCACCTCGGCCATGTGCCGGAGGAACTCCCGCTGATCGGTGAAGATCGCGTCGCCGTCCAGACCCTGGCCGTTGTACTTGAACAGTGCCTCGCGCAGGAACATCGGCGGTCCCGCCATCGGGAACACGTGCTCGGCGTCGACCTTCTCGATGTAGTACATCGCGCGCTTGTTCTGGGCGTCGCGTTTGAGCCCGGCGAAGTTGCGCTTGGCGTCGGCGGGAAGGTCGTAGACCATCGGCCACCAGATCGCACCGGAGACCTGGGTGAAGTAGGCCTCGGGCTTGGAGAACGCCAGCAGCTTCTCCAGATCCAGCGGATGGGAATCGTTCTGATTCAGGATGCTGGCGGTGCCGTCGTCCACCGACAGGGACGAATCCCCGATGGGGCCGTCGCTCGGTGCCCGCAGCGGGGTGACCATCAGCTTCAGCGGCCCGAAGTCCAGCGGCACACCGGCCTGGGTGAAGACGATGTTGTCGTAGCCGAGGCGGCGGAGGTCTTGCTCGAGGTCGTCGGTGGGGTACTCCGGCAGCAGGACGCGGATGTCCTTCCGAACGTAGCGCTCGAGCAGCGCCGGGTCGAAGTGATCGCGGTGACGGTGGGAGATGTAGAGGAAGTCGGCCTTGCCGAAGCGGTCCCAGTCCAGGCCCCTGTTGTCGGGGAAGGGGAACCAGGAACCGAAGAACGTCGGTCCCATGACGGGGTCGCAGAGGATGCTGCCACCGCGCGTCTCGATGAACATCCCGGCGTGCCCGAGGCCTGTGATCCGCATGCATCTCCTCCGTTCGAACCGGAGCGATTCTACGCGGGCCGCCTCCGCATCCGCCGAGCGTGGGAACCCGCGGCGCGGCGGCGCGGCATCCGCTCCGGTCAGCCGACGTCGTCGACCGCGTCGCGCGAGTACGCGCGATCGCCCATGACCCAGGTTTCGGCGACCGCCCGGTCGTCGCCCACCATCATGATCGCGAAGAGGAGCTCGGCGGCGTGCTCGAGGGTCGCCGGCGCACCATCGCCGGCGCTGAGGCCGGTTCGCCAGTGCACGGCCGGCGGGCCTCCCCTTCCGTCCAGGACGACGAAGTCGGCCTCTTTGCCGATGTCGAAGTTGCCCACCTTGTCGTCCAGTCGCAGCGCTTCCGCGCCACCCAGGGTCACGGAGTAGAACGCGCGGTACGGAGAGAGTCTGTTCCGTTCCGCCTCGGCCGTATCCTGCCGCGAAGGGTCGATGCTCCCGTCGAGCTGGGTGTTGTTGAGCATCCCGACCTTGTACGCATCCTCGAGGACGTTCAGCATGCTGAAGCGGTTTCCCCCGCCCACATCGCTGCCGAAGGTCAGCAGGACCCGATGTTCGGGGTCGGTCGCCCGTCCCAGGCGGAACAGGCCGCTGCCGAGGTAGAGGTTGGAGCATGGACAGAACGTCACGGCGGCGCCCGCCTCGGACAATCGGCGGAACTCACCGTCGGTGAGCCAGACGCCGTGCCCGCCAGTGAACTTGGGGCCGACCAGCCCGTACTTCTCGTACACCTCGAGGTAGTCGGCGCAGTCGTCGTGAAGCGCGAGGACTCCTCGGATCTCGGAGGGGTTCTCAGAGATGTGCGTGTGCACCCAGACGTCGGGGTTCTCCGCCTTCAGCCGCCCGCACGCGGCGAGCAGATCCTTCGTCGCACCGTAGGCGAAACGCGGCGTGATCGCGTACGAGCTCCGGCCCACGCCGTGGTACCTCGCGATCTGCTCCGTGGCCGCGGCGTAGAACTCGTCGGCGGTGGTGGTGAACCACTGGGGAGCATTCACGTCGATGGCGGTGATGCCGGTGATGATGCGCATGTTCCGACGCGCGGCCTCTTCGAAGACGACCTCCGTCGTGACCGGCTGAGCCGTGGTGAAGGCCTGACAGGTCGTGGTGCCGGAGGCGAGGAGGGTGTCGAAGAATCGGCGCACGCCTTCTTCTGCGTACTCCCGATCGAAGTACCGCCGCTCCTCGGGGAACACCCACTTCTCCAGCCAGGGCAGGAGCTGCTCGCCGTAGGAACCCAGGATCCGGGTCTGCGGAATGTGGATGTGCCCGTCGATGAAACCCGGAAGGATGAGGCGATCGGGGATATCGACGACCTCCGTCGATGGATGCCGGGCCGCAACCTCGTCATGCGGTCCGAAGTCGACGATGATCCCGCGGTCATCGACGACGAGCAGTCCGTCGGCGAAGAAGCGCGTCGCCGCCTGCTCATCGCCGACATGTCGCCACGGATCATCGACGAAGTCGAGGAATGCTCCCCTGATCGCGCGCACGCCCGTCCCGATGCCCGGTCGGTCAGGTTGCGCGGGAGATACGGCCGAGGACTCCATGGACGAACGCTCCCGAATCATCGGTGGAGAACTCCTTGGCGAGCTCCACAGCCTCGTCGATGGCGACTGCGGCGGGGACGGCGTCGTTGTACAGGATCTCCCAGGCGCCGATACGCAACAGGGCGCGATCCACGGCGGGCATCCGCGCGAGCGACCAGTCCTTCGCGAAGGTCGTGATCTGCTCGTCGATGTCGTCGCGCTGATCGATGATGCCGTCGACGATCTCCCGGGCGTACAGCCACGATGCCTCACGCGCGGGCTCACTGGCGGCGCGCTTGGCCTCGACCGCCAGGATCACCCCGAGATCTTCGCCGCGGACGTCGGCCTGGAAGAGGATGTCGAGCGCGCGCTTGCGTGCTTTCGTGCGGGCACTCATCGGATGGCGTCCTCGCTCAGTTCACACGACCGAGGTAGTCACCGGTACGCGTGTCGACCTTCACCTTGGTTCCGGTCTCCAGGAACAGCGGAACCTGGATCTCGTAGCCGGTCTCGACGGTGGCCGACTTGGTGCCGGCCGACGAGCGGTCGCCCTGCAGCCCCGGCTCGGTGTAGGTGATCTCGAGCACGACCGAGGCCGGCAGATCGATGTAGAGCGGGTTGCCGTTGTTCAGCGCGATGGTGACCTGCTGGTTCTCGAGCAGGAAGTTCTTCGCATCCCCCACCGTCGCGGCGGGGACGTTGACCTGGTCGTAGTCGCTCATGTCCATGAACACGAAGCTGTCGCCGTCGTTGTAGAGGTAGGTGAAGTCGCGGCGGTCGACGTTCTCAATCTCGACCTTGGCGCCCGCGTTGTAGGTGCGGTCGACGACCTTGCCGGTCACGACGTTCTTGAGCTTGGTGCGGACGAACGCCCCGCCCTTCCCGGGCTTGACGTGCTGGAACTCCACGACGCTCCAGAGCTGTCCGTCGATGTTGAGGACGACGCCGTTCTTGATGTCTGCGGTCGATGCCATTGCGCTGATCGGATCCTTCGAAGTGCGGGCGATGTGCCCCGGAGGCGTTGCGGCCGAACGGCCGACCACCGATTCTACGTGACGATCGGCCCTCAGCCCTCGGCCTGGCCGGTGAGGAGGTCGATCAGCAGGCGGGTCGCGGTGCGGTAGCCGTCGATCCCCTCTCCCATGACGTGGACGGATGCGACGTCGGCGACGTAGGAGTGATGGCGGAACGGCTCGCGGGTGCGGATGTCGGAGATGTGGATCTCGGCGACCGGAAGCGCGACCCCCGCGAGGGCATCGCGCAGGACGACCGAGGTGTGGGTGAGCCCCGCGGGATTGATGACGATTCCGTCGCAGTCCTCGCGCGCCGCGTGGATCGCGTCGACGAGCACACCCTCATGGTTGCTCTGCACAGCCCGCACCTCGAATCCCCGCTCCGCCGCCGTCCGCGCGACGAGGTCCTCGACGTCGGCGAGGGTCTGGGTGCCGTACACCGCGGGCTCCCTCACGCCGAGAAGGTTGAGGTTCGGTCCGTTCACCAGCAGGATGCGTCGGTTCGTGGTCATGTCGTCCTCCCCAGGGGTTTGCGCATCTCGATCTCGGGCCCGATGACGCTGGTGAATTCGACACCCGTCGGAACGAAGCCGATCCGCCGATAAGCCGCTCGGGCGCGCGCATTGTCGCGATGCACGTCGAGGGTGAGGGCATCCGCACCGTGCTCGGCGGCCCACCCGGCGGCGGCCTCGATCAGCCGGTCCAGAAGGCCCGCACCGCGTGCCGGCGGGGCGATGAAGACCCCGACGACGTCGGCCCGTGGCGCATCGACGTCGCGGCCGAGGTGATCGCGGACACCGGGCGCGCGCAGCAGCACACTGACCGACCCGACCCAGGAATCGCCGTCGACGGCGACGAACTGCGCCGCGTCCTCACCGAGGGCTGCGCCGGCGGCGCGATCACGCCATGCCGCGTCGTCGCGCTCCCGCTCCTGCTCGACGGTGGTGAGGAACGCCAGCGACGCGTCGGGATCGCTGACGGCGGCCATACGGAGGTCGCGGATCTCGGCCCATTCGTGCAGGCGGACCCGACGCACCTCCGCCGGTGACCTCACCCTGCGACCTCCTGATACGCCGCGAAGAGCAGCGATTCGTCCGGCGCCTGCAGCACCGTGGGACGGGCGATGTCGTCCAGGACGATGAAGCGGAGCATCCCACCGCGGCTCTTCTTGTCGCGTTGCATCGTCGCCAGCAGCTGCTGCCAGGCGCCCGCGCGGTACGTGAGGGGAAGGCCCAGTGCCCCGAGGACGTCGCGGTGACGCTGCGCCGCGTCATCCGACAGGCGCCCCGCCAGGCGCGACAGCTCCGCGGCGAACACCATGCCCACCGAGATCGCCGCGCCGTGACGCCAGCGATAGCGTTCGGCGTGCTCGATCGCGTGACCGAGGGTGTGCCCGTAGTTGAGGACCTCTCGCAGGCCCGCCTCGCGGAGGTCTTCTCCGGCGACCCGCGCCTTCATCTCGATGGCCAGTTCGATCGAACGTCGGAATCCGGATGTCGACGGATCGACCACCCCCTCGGGGTCGGCCTCGACGAGGTCGAGGATCTCGGGGTACCAGATGAACCCGGCCTTGACGACCTCCGCGAACCCGGCGACGGCCTCGTTGCGCGGCAGCGTGGCGAGCAGGTCGAGGTCGCACAGCACGGCGCGCGGTGGCCAGAACGCGCCGACGAGATTCTTGCCCTCCGCGGTGTTCACGCCGGTCTTGCCGCCGACAGCGGCATCGACCATGCCGAGAACCGTGGTCGGCACCTGCACGATCGGCACGCCGCGGAGCCACGTCGCGGCGACGAAACCGGCCAGATCGGTGACGGCTCCGCCACCGAACCCGATGACGGCGTCGGTGCGTGTGAAGTCGGCCTGACCCATGATCTGCCAGCAGAAGGCGGCGACTTCGATGCGCTTGCCCTGTTCGGCGTCGGGGATCTCGGCCAGGAGCACCTGGCGGCCGCCTCCGATCGACCCGCGCAGCTGCTCCGCCTGGGCCGACAACGTCGGAGGATGCACGATCAGCACCTTCTGCGCGTCGGCCGGGAGGGCGTCGGTCAGCCCCGGGAGGATTCCGCGGCCGACCGTGACGTCGTAGGGTGCCGCACCTGCGACGGTGATCACCGTGGCGTCGGTCATGCTCTCTCCTTCTGCGGGGACTCGGCCCACGCGACGATGGCGTCGACCACCTTCTGCAGCGGGCCGGTCGAGGTGTCGAACGTCGCGTCCGCGAGTCGTCGGTACAGGGGCAGGCGTTCGGCGAGGATCGCGTTCCACCGGGTCATGGGGTCTTCGTCCTGCAGCAGCGGCCGTGCCGTGTCGCGCAGGCGATGGGCCACGACGCGCGGCGCGACGGTCAGGAGAATCACTCGGTGCTTCTCGAGGTCGCGCTGGGTGTCGGGGTCAAGCACCGCTCCCCCGCCCAGCGAGACGACGCCGCCTGTGCGCAGCGCGCGGGCCACGGTCTCACGCTCGAGCCGGCGGAACTCCGCCTCTCCGTGGTCGGCGAAGATGCGCTCGATGGGACCGTGCTCACGGACGATCCCGGCGTCGGTGTCGGTGAAGGGCACGCCGAGGCGACGGGCGACTCTCTTCCCGAGGCTCGTCTTTCCCGCCCCCATCGGGCCGATGAGGACGATCGCTTCAGACGGCGGGGTCATCGTGGGCGGCGATCGTCGGATCGCTCTCGCCGACCGTGCGCAGGGTGTCGGGGATACCGGCGACGTAGCTCTCGAGATTGCGGAGCGTCTCGGCGACGCTGTCGCCGCCGAACTTCTCCAGCACGACCTCGGCGAGGACGATCGCGACCATGGCCTCGGCCACGACCCCGGCGGCCGGCACCGCGCAGACATCCGACCGCTGGTGGTGCGCTGCGGCGGCTTCGCCCGTGGCGACGTCGATCGTGCGCAGAGCGTGCGGCACAGTGGCGATGGGCTTCATCCCCGCCCGCACGCGCAGAACGGTGCCGGTGGACATTCCCCCCTCGGTGCCTCCCGCGCGGTCGGTGCTGCGGGTGATGCCGGCCTCGCCGGCGAAGAGTTCATCGTGCGCGTGGGATCCGCGTCGACGGGTGGTCTCGAAGCCGTCGCCGACCTCGACGCCCTTGATCGCCTGGATGCTCATCAGCGCCTGAGCGAGCTTGCCGTCCAGGCGCCGGTCCCAATGGACGTGCGAGCCGAGCCCCGGCGGCAGTCCGTAGGCGAGCACCTCGACGATCCCGCCGAGGGTGTCGCCGTCTTTGCGTGCGGCGTCGACCTCGGCCACCATCCGCTCGGAGGTGGCGGGGTGGAAGCACCGCAGCGGATCGGCGTCGAGGATCTCGAGGTCTTCGGGCGTGGGCAGCGGCGCATCGTCCGGGGTGCGCACGGGTCCGATCGACAGTGTGTGGCTGACGAGCTGGATGCCGAGCTCGGCGAGGAACCCTCGAGCGAGGGCTCCCAGAGCCACTCGCGCCGCGGTCTCACGGGCGCTGGCCCGTTCGAGGATCGGCCGGGCTTCGTCGAATCCGTACTTCTGCATACCGACGAGGTCGGCGTGACCGGGGCGTGGGCGTGTCAGGGCGGCACCGCGTCCGCGCGACATCTCGGTGAGCTCCACCGGCTCCGGGCTCATGACCTCGGTCCACTTCGGCCACTCGGTGTTGCCGATGCGCAGCGCGATCGGGCTGCCCAGGCTGTAGCCGTGACGGACACCGGCGGAGATCTCGAGGGCGTCGGCTTCGAACTTCATCCGGGAACCGCGCCCGTATCCGAGGCGTCGACGGGCGAGGTCGGCCTGGATGGCGGAGCGGGAGACCGGGACGCCGGCGGGAAGACCCTCCATGATGGCGACGAGTTCGGGGCCGTGGGATTCCCCGGCGGTGAGCACGCGAAGCATGGGTCCTAGTCTTCCATGAGGGCTCGGCGCATCGACGCGACGATGACGGACTCTGACGGGAGCGGCTCGTCGACATCGCCGGTGGTGAAGATCCGCACCTGCCGCACCGCCTGATGCAGAAGCATCGGCAACCCGGAGACGGCTCGGCCGCCCGCGCCCTCCCACGCCGCGGCGAGCGGAGTCGGCCACGTGCCGTAGACGACATCGACGAGCAGCCCCCCGGGTTCGACCACTGCGTCGAGGACGGATGCCGGCAGCTCGGCGTCTCCGGGAAGGGTGGCGATGGTGAGCGCGGTGTCGGGTCGGGCGCCCGAACCGGTGCGGGGCGCGTCGAGGGACACTACCGTCACGTGCAGGTCGAGGCTCGCGGCGAGGGCGACCAGATGGCCCGCGGCGTCCGGGCGGCGCGCGCGGATCTCGATCTCTCTCGCCCCCAGTGCTTCCAGCGCGAGGAGCGCCGAGGTCGCGGTCGCTCCCGCACCCAGGACCGTCCCGCGCTCGGTCCGCTCGATCCCCTCTTCGCGGATGGCCGCGACGAGCCCGGCCACGTCGGTGTTGAAGCCGCGGATCCCCTCGTCATCGGGGATGAGGGTGTTCGCCGCACCGCTGAGCTGTGCCGCGCGGTCGAGGGCGGTCGCGGCCCTCGCGGCGACGTGCTTCAGCGGCATCGTCAACGACAGGCCGCGCCAGGTCTCCGTCGGGTCTGCCAGTGCGGCGTCGAACTGCGCCTCCGAGACCCGTCGACGCTCGTAGGTCCACGGCAGGCCGAGCTCGGCGTAGGCGGCGGAGTGCAGCTGCGGGGATCGACTGTGCGCGATCGGATCGCCCCACACCGCCAGGCGCGTGGCGTTGGCCCTCAGCATCCCGCGTCGGGATTCTGGCTGCACCACTCCCGCCACTGCTCGACATACCGGAGGTGCTCGTTGTAGGTCTCGGTGAAGATCGTCTCGCCCGTGTTGAGGTTGACGGTCACGAAGTACAGCCACGGGCCGTCGGCGGGGTTCATCGCCGCGTTGATGGCGACGTCGCCGGGGTTGGCGATCGGACCGATGGGCAGCCCGACCTGCACGTAGGTGTTCCACGGGTTCGGGTCGGTCAGGGCTTCCTCGCTCGAACTCACGACGCCCTCGCGGCTATCGCCGACCCCGTACTGGGCGGTGGAGTCCATCTGCAGCTTTCCGAAGGTCTCCTGGTTCCCGGGATCCAGTCGGTTCTGGATGACCCGCGAGACCTTCTGCATGTCGGCCTCGTAGCGGGCTTCCCTCTGGATGATCGAGGCGATGATGAGGATCCGCTGCCGGTCGTCGGCGGGGACCCCCGCGGCATCCAGCGACTGCACGGTGCGGTTCACCATCGTCTGGATGACATCGGTCGCCGTGACGCCGGGATCGAAGGTGTACATCGCGGGGAAGAGCCACCCCTCGAGGCTGTCCGCCGGGACACCGTACGCGGCGGGGTCGGCGGCGGCGGCCTGCAGCTCCTCCAGCGGCATGCCGAGGCTTTCGGAGACGACCTCCAGTGTCGCCTCCGCCGTCTGACCCTCGGGGATGAGCGCGGAGTTCTCCAGTTTGTTCTCGGGGTTCTCGATCGCTGCGAGCGCCGCCTCGGAGGTCATCTGCAGCTGCAGGCGATACACGCCGGGCATGAACGTCGGGCTCCGACCGTTGTCGATCAGGTAGTCGTAGAAGGCGCCGGAGGTCTTGGTGACACCGGCTTCGAAGAGGGTCTGCGAGATCGATTGGCCGGTGTCACCCGAGACGATCGTGACGAGTGCTTCGCCGTTCGCGAGGCCGTCCTCGAAGTCGGCCGGCTCCTCCCAGCCCATCACTTCGCGGATCTGGGACTCGTAGGTGCTCCAGACGTACAGACCGCCGCCGACGATGCCGCCGATGACCGCGAGCACCAGCCCGATGGCGATCGCGGCACCGATGCGACGCCGGCGCCGATCCGGCTTCGGCGGCGGAGATCCGAGGGCCTCGGTGGTGGCCTCGCCCGTGAACAGGTCCTCGAGGGTCGCGGTGCCGGCCGGCCGGGTCGCGGTGCGGGTGGCACCCCGCGCTCCGCTCGACGGCCCGTCGGAGGCGACGCCGACGGACGCCGGCGTCTGCGCGGCACGTGGCGCGGGAATCGGATCCGGATCGCTGCGAGGTGCGGGCACCGGCGCGGACGTCGTATCGGCGGACCGCGTGGCGGCCTCGCGAGCGGCTCGGCGGGAGGGCGGTGGGGCCGACGGCCGGGGGGCGTCCTCGCTCGCCGGCGGTGCAGGCGTATGACCACCGGCGGTCGCGTCCGCCGATCCGGAAGTCTCGGGGGCGCCCTCCGTCCGGCGGGAGTCTCGCGTACGGGGGTCGGGCAGCTTCCCGAAGAGATCCGCGAACGGATCCTCGGACGACGGGTGATCGGGCATCAGGCGGGCTCCTGGGGGACGGGGGTTCCGGGCGGTCGTCCCTGCCGCTTCTCCACATCGAGGGCGTGCTGAAGCAGAACGACGGCCGCGGCCTGGTCCACAATGCTACGAGAAGAACGCTGCGATCTGCCCGAATCGCGCAGAACCGCATGCGCGGAGACGGTCGTCAGACGCTCGTCCACGAGGCGGACGGTCACCGCCGAGGCCTTCGCCAGCTCCTCCGCGAAGGCCCGGGCATCCTCGGTGGAGGGGGTCGATTCGCCGCGGAGATTCAAGGGAAGACCGACGATGAGCTCCACCGCGGAGTACTCGTCGGCGAGCTCCCGCACCCGGGAGACCGCCCGCTCGTCACGGGCGACGGTCTCCACCGGAGTTGCGAGCAGCCCGTCCGGATCGGAGCGCGCGACACCCACTCGTGCCTTCCCGACATCGATCCCGAGCCGGGCGCCCCGCCGGAAACCGGTCATCCCTCGGCGAGCGCCCGGGTCACGGCGTCCATCGCGGCGGCCAGCGCCGCGGCATCCGTCCCCCCGCCCTGGGCGAGGTCGTCACGACCGCCGCCGCCGCCGCCGAGGACACCCGCGGCGGTCTTCGCGAGGACACCCGCACGGGCCCCTGCGCTGCGGGCGGCGTCGTTCGTCGCCACGATGACGACCGGACGCTCCCCCACGACGGCGCCGAGGGCCACCACGGCGGGATCGGCACCGAGCCGCTCGCGCACCTGAAGAGCCAGAGCCCGCACGTCATCGGCACTGGAGGCCGTGCCGAGGTCCTCGGCGACGACCGCGTACGCCCCCTGGCGCGAAGCGGCGGCGACCAGGTTCGGGAGGCGCTCGCCGAGCGCCTTCGATTCCAGCTGCGCGATCTTCTTCTCGGCAGCCTTCAGGCTCGCTGCGAGATCGGCGATGCGAGCGGGCAGCTGGTCGCGGGGCGTCTTCAGGGTGGAGGTCAGCTGCGACACGATGGCGCGCTCGGCCGCCAGCTCGCGGAACGCGTCGGCGCCGACGAGGGCCTCGACGCGTCGGTTGGAGGCACCCACCGACGACTCCCCCACGAGGTTGATGATCCCGACCTCGGCGCTGCGATCGACGTGGGTACCGCCGCACAGCTCGCGCGACCAGGGGCCGCCGATGTCGACCATCCGCACGGTGTCGCCGTACTTCTCACCGAACAGCGCCAGCGCGCCGAGTTCCTTGGCCTCATCGAGGGAGAGGACGCGGGTGGTGACCTCGAGGTTGTCCCGCACCGCGTTGTTGGCGATCTCCTCGATCTCCGACTTCGTCTCGCCCGACAGCGCCTGGCCCCAGGTGAAGTCGAAACGGAGATACCCGGCGCGGTTGAGCGACCCGGCCTGCGTCGCCGACCTTCCCAGGGTGTCGCGCAGAGCCGCGTGGACGAGGTGCGTGGCCGAATGCGCCTGCATCGCCGCCCGACGGTTCGCCGCATCGACGACCGAGGTGGCGGGCTGGCCCACCCCGACTTCGCCGGTGCGCACCTCGACGGTGTGGCTGATGAGGCCCGGAACCGGACGCTGCACGTCGAGCACGTCGAGTTCGTACCCGGGCCCGACAATCACACCCTTGTCGGCGACCTGGCCACCCGACTCGGCGTAGAGGGCCGTCTCGGCGAGGATCACCTCGGCGATCTCGCCCTGGCGGGCACGGTCGACCGACACACCGTCGACGAGGACGCCCAGAACCGTGGATTCGGTCTCGAGGTCGGTGTACCCGGTGAACGCGGTCTCCCCGCGGGCACGGAACTCCCGATAGACGCTGTGATCGGCGATGGCGCGCTTCCGCGCCTTGGCGTCTGCCTTCGCGCGGGAGCGCTGCTCCTGCATGAGGGTGTCGAACGCGGCACGGTCGACGCTCAGCCCGGCCTCTTCGGCGATCTCGAGCGTGAGATCGATCGGGAACCCGTAAGTGTCGTGCAGCAGGAAGGCGTCGGCGGCCGCGATGCTCGTCCCCCCCGCTTCCTTGGTGGTCGTGACCGCGAGGTCGAGGATCGTCGATCCCGACGCGAGCGTGCGAAGGAACGTCTCCTCCTCCGCGACGGCGTAGGCGGACAGCCGCGAGTACTCGGCGTCGAGGTTCGGGTACGCGGCCTTCATCGCGTCGCGCGACACCGAGAACAGCTCGGGGAAGGTCGGAGCATCGACACCCAGCAGGCGCATGGCGCGGATCGCCCGCCGCATGAGTCGCCGGAGGATGTATCCACGGCCCTCGTTGGACGGGGTCACACCGTCGGCGAGGAGCATGAGCGAGGACCGCACGTGGTCGGCCACGACGCGGAAGCGCACGTCGTCGTCGTGCACAGCACCGTAGCGACGGCCCGACAGCTCCACCGCGCGATCGAGCACCGGCCGCACCTGGTCGGTCTCGTACATGTTCTCCACGCCCTGCTTGAGGAACGCGACGCGCTCGAGACCCATGCCGGTGTCGATGTTCTTCTGCGGGAGCTCGCCCATGATGTCGAAGTCGACCTTGGAGCGGACGTTCGTGATCGCGTACTGCATGAACACGAGGTTCCAGATCTCCACGTACCGGTCATCGTCGGTCGCGGGACCGCCGTCGATGCCGTACGCCCGACCGCGGTCGAAGAAGATCTCCGAGCAGGGCCCGGCGGGGCCGGGCTGTCCGGTGCTCCAGTAGTTGGAGTCGCGGCCGAGGCGCTGGATGCGGTCAGGTGAGATGCCGGCCACGGTGCGCCAGAGCGACTCGGCCTCGTCGTCGTCCTCGTAGACCGTGACCCACAGGTCCTTCTCGTCGAACCCGAGACCACCGTCCGCTTCGGAGGAGAGCAGCAGATCCCACGCGTAGCGGATCGCGCCCTCCTTGAAGTAGTCGCCGAAGGACCAGTTGCCGAGCATCTGGAAGAACGTGCCGTGCCGCGGGGTCTTGCCGACCTCTTCGATGTCGTTGGTTCGGATGCATTTCTGCACGTCCGCCGCACGGGTATAGGGCGCGGGCACCACTCCGGTGAGGTAGGGGATGAAGGGCACCATGCCGGCGACGGTGAACAGCAGTGACGGGTCGTCGCTGACGAGCGACGCCGACGGGACGATGGTGTGGCCGTTGCGCTCGAAATAGTCGAGGTAGCGCTGGGCGATCTCAGCGGTTCTCATGCGAAGTCCTCAGGAAGACGTGGGTGATCCGCCCGCGGAGCGGGCGGATGGCGGATCGGGCGACGGGTCAGTCGGAGGACGCTGCGGCCGCCTTGGCTTTGGCCAGTGCCTCACCGGCGGCGTCTGCAGCCGCCTCGACGGCGTCCTCGGCAGCGTCACCGAGGTCGTCCAGGGTGTCGGCGAAGCGTCCCTGCTGGTCGCGGTAGGCGTCGCCCATGCGGTCGGTGAACTCCGAGATGCGCGCGTCGACCTCGGCGAGGAGTTCGGCTCCACGGGGGTTCTTGTTCACCACATGGGCGGCGACGAACCCGCCGATGATCCCGATCAAGAACCACAGGAGACTTCTCATCACACCACTTCCTCCGCCGCGGGCGCGGCCACTTTCTCATCGTAGGCGGAAACGACGGAAGGCGCCGGGGTGACCCCGACGCCTTCCGAGAGGCACGCAGCCGACGAGCGTCAGCGCGCGGCGTAGTACTCGACGACGAGCTGGACGTCGCAGACGACGGGGACCTCGGCGCGCTTGGGGCGACGCACGAGCTGCGCCTGCAGCTTGTCGAGCTCGACCTGCAGGTAGCCCGGAACGGGGGGCAGCACGTCGGCGTGTCCGCCGGCGGCAGCGACCTGGAAGGGCTCGGTGCCCTCGCTCTTGGCCTTGACGTGGATGGTCTGGCCCGGCTTCACGCGGAACGACGGGCGGTCGACGGTCTGGCCGTCGACGAGGATGTGGCGGTGCACGACCATCTGACGGGCCTGCGCGGTGGTGCGGGCGAAGCCCGAGCGCAGCACCAGGGCGTCGAGGCGCATCTCGAGCAGCTCGACGAGGTTCTCACCCGTCAGGCCCTGCGTACGACGAGCCTCGTTGAACGTGTTGCGCATCTGCTTCTCGCGGATGCCGTACTGCTCGCGCAGACGCTGCTTCTCGCGGAGGCGGACGGCGTAGTCGCTGTCGGCCTTGCGCTTGGTGCGACCGTGCTCGCCCGGAGCGTAGGGACGCTTCTCGAGGTAGCGCGCGGCCTTCGGAGTGAGGGCGACGCCGAGGGCGCGGGACAGGCGGACCTTGCGGCGGTCCTGGGACTTCGTAGCCACGAAGTGTTCCTTTCGATGACGCTGCCGTGTCTTTCACGGCTCGCGGACGTATCGCCCCTCTTCGCCCTTCCGGACTGCACGCCGGGGCATGCCGGAAGGTCGGTGAAGAAGAGAGGGGATGCCCGAAAACGGTGTTTCGAGCCGGTCAAGTCTACCAGATCGCCCCTCAGCACCCTCCCGGCGCTTCCCGCGGCCGAGACCCACCTTCTCCGTCGAACCCGACGGAGCCGCGATCGGTTTCAACGGCGGAGGTGCGCATCGGCGCCTCATGACGATGGCGCGCCCACTACCGCTCGAGGATCTCGGGCTCGGCTGCGCGTCGGTCGAGCGCCTGCACCCCTTGCCGGGAAGCGAGGTCATCGGCGTAGAACGACACCGCCCGCTGGTACGCGGGCAGGGTGGGCGCCAGCGCCGCGAGGGCGGTGCGCAGGGCCGGCGTGGGCTTGTCGTCGTCGTGGAGGGCCAGCGCGAGAAACGCCTGCGCGGCCGGGAACAGCGGGTCTCCGGCCTCGACGGTCTGCAGCAGCGTCATCGCCGCCGACACCTCCCCGATGTTGCGCAGAGAGCTGCCCAGCTGGATGATCGCCTGCGTCCGGTGCGGAGGTGCGAGCCCGGCGTCCAGCGCTGCGCGGTACAGCGGGACGGCGGCGTCCTCGTCGCCGAGGAAATCGTGGAGCGAGGCGCGCTCGAACAAGGCGCGCTCGGGTGGCGCGGCTACGTCGGAGAGAAGCTGTTCCAACATCGCCGACAGCTCCGCCGCGGAATCCTCGTCGGCCTGGGACCAGAACAGCTCGAGACGAGCCTCGAGCGCCTCACTCGCCGTCACTCTCCCAGCAGCTTTCTGATCTTCTCCAGCCGCGCCTGGACGTCCCGCTCCTGGCCGTGGTTCGTCGGCCGGAAGTACCGCTTCCCGCGGAGCTCGTCGGGGAGGTACTGCTGAGCCACCACTCCCACCTCGCTGTCGTGGGGGTAGACGTACCCCTTGCCGTGGCCGAGACGCTTGGCCCCCGGATAGTGGGCGTCACGCAGATGCACGGGCACGCGGCCGAACCCACCTGCACGGACGTCGGCGATGGCGGCGTCCACGGCCAGGTAGGCCGCGTTCGACTTCGCCGTCGTGGCGAGGTAGGCCGTCGCCTCGGCAAGCGGGATACGCCCCTCGGGCATGCCGATGAACTGCACGGCATCGGCGGCGGCGACCGCGATGACGAGGGCCTGGGGGTCGGCGAGACCGATGTCCTCGGATGCCGAGATGATGAGCCGCCGGGCGATGAAGCGCGGGTCCTCGCCCGCCTCGATCATGCGAGCCAGATAATGGATCGCCGCGTCGACGTCCGAGCCGCGGATCGACTTGATGAACGCGCTGATGACGTCGTAGTGCTCGTCCCCCTGACGGTCGTAGCGCAGCAGCGCGCGGTCGACGGCCTGCGAGACGTGGTCGACGGTGATCGTCGGAGCCGTGGCATCCGATTCCGCGGCGTCCTCGTCTGCGTCGCCGACCGTTGTCGCATCCCTCTCCGCCAGCGACGCCGCCGCCTCAAGAGCGGTCAGGGCGCGCCGGCCATCGCCGGAGGCGAGTCTGACCAGAGCGTTCCGCGCCTCGGTGTCGAGGGCGAGCCTTCCGGCGAGCCCCCGCGGATCACCCACGGCGCGGTCGATCAGCATGCCCAGATCGGCGTCGGTGAGGGGACGCAGCGTCAGCAGCAGAGACCGTGACAGCAGCGGCGAGATGATCGAGAAGGACGGGTTCTCGGTGGTCGCGGCGATCAGCACCACCCAGCCGTTCTCGACACCGGGGAGGAGCGCGTCCTGCTGCGCCTTGGTGAACCGGTGGATCTCGTCGAGGAAGAGGATCGTCGACTGACCGTAGAGGTCTCGCTGGGTGAGGGAGTCCTGCATCACCTCCCGGACATCTTTGACACCGGCTGTCACTGCGGAGAGTTCGACGAAGCGCCGGCCCGACGAGCGGGCGATCGCCTGCGCGAGCGTCGTCTTGCCGGTGCCGGGCGGGCCCCAGAGGATCACCGACGTCGCCGTCGTCCCCGTCGCCTCGGGATCGGCGAGGGTGACCAGGGGCGAGCCCTTGCGCAGCAGGTGCCCCTGCCCCGCGACCTCGCTGAGGGATGTGGGGCGCATCCGCACGGCGAGGGGCGTGTGGCTGCGCACGAGACCCGCCGTATCACTCACTCCCCAAGGCTAACGGCGACCGCCGACACCGCCTCCTCCCGCGTTTGGCGGCCCCCCGGCGCTGTGCATAGGATCATTGCGCCCGGGACCGCCGGGACCGAAGGAGGATCGGTGGCCACCGGAAGCAAGGATCGTGCGTCCCGCGCGGAACGCGAACGAGCCCGGCTCTACCAGGCCCGTCAGAGCTTCCACGAGGGTCAGCAACGCCGACGCCGCCGCGACAACCTCATCGCCGGTGTCGCCGGCGGCTTGCTCATCGCGGGGATCGTCGCCGCGCAGACCGCCTACTTCACCGTCGGACCCGGGGCACCCGAACCCGCGCCCTCGCCGACCCAGACCTCGGTCCCCAGCCCGACCGACGGACCCACGCCCGAGCCCACCCCGCTCGAGACGACGCCCGCGCCGAGCGGTGATCCCTCCGCTCCTGCGGATCAATAGGCGCACCCGGGCACAATCCCCTCGCCCGGCCGCGACGCCGTACTAGGCTGGGGCGCGTCCATCCCCCACACCCGGCCTCGGCCGCGATGAGGTGCATCCCGTGACTGCCGCAGCAGACCCCACCAGCCCGGAAACCCCCACCGACGACCAGCCCTGGGGCCGCGTCGACGAGGACGGCACCGTCTCGGTGCGAGAGACGGACGGATGGCGCGTCGTCGGCCAGTTCCCCGACGGCTCCCCCGAAGAGGCCCTCGCGTACTTCGAGCGCAAATTCACCGATCTCGCCTCCGAGGTGACGCTCCTCGAGGTCCGCCATCGCCGCGGTGGCGCGTCGGCCAGCGACCTCCGCTCGACCGCGACCTCGCTGCAGGCGAAGATCAGCGGCGCCGCCGCGGTGGGAAACCTCGCCGCCCTCGAGGCGCGGGTCGCCGCCCTCACCTCCTCGCTCGCCGAAGCGTCGGCGACCGAGGCCGCCGCAGCCCGCGAGGCTGTGGATGCCGCCGTGAAGGAGCGCACGGCCCTCGTCGAGCGCGCAGAGGAGCTCGCCGCCCGCGACCCGCGATCGGTGCAGTGGAAGCAGGTCTCGACCGAGCTGTCCGCGCTGTTCGACCAGTGGCAGTCCCAGCAGCAGAACGGTCCGCGTCTGCCCCGCTCGACCGCGCAGCAGCTGTGGAAGCGTTTCCGCGACGCCCGCGCCACCATCGACAAGCACCGCCGGTCGTTCTACGCCGAGCTCGACGAGGCCCACAAGTCCGTCCGCGACCGCAAGACCCGACTTATCGAACGCGCTGAAGCCCTCGCTCCGCGCGGCGAGGACGGCATCGGCGCCTATCGCGACCTGCTGGACGAGTGGAAGTCCGCCGGGCGTGCCGGAAAGAAGGCGGATGACGCGCTGTGGGCGCGCTTCAAGGCCGCCGGCGACGCGCTCTACGCCGCACGCGGGGAACGCGAAGCAGCCGACGCCGAAGCATCGAAGGAGAAGATCGAGGCGAAGAAGGCCCTGTTGGTCGAGGCCCGCCCGATCCCGGACGAGAAGGACGTCGCCAAGGCGCGTTCGCTGCTGACCGGCATCCAGCGCAAATGGGATGAGATCGGTCGCATCTTCCCTCGCGACGCCGAGCGTTCGCTCGACGACGAGCTCCGCAAGGTCGAGCAGGCCGTCCGGTCGCGCGAAGAGGTCGAGTGGAAGCGCAACGATCCTGAGACACAGGCTCGCGCCGACGACATGACCCGTCAGCTGACCGACGCCATCGCCAAGCTCGAAGCCGAGGTGGCCGCCGCCGAGGCATCGGGAGATGCCCGGGCGGTGGCGAAGGCCAAAGAAGCGCTCGAGGCCCGGCAGGCCTGGCTGCGCGCACTCGGCGGCTGACCCCGGGCGGGGTTGTCCACAGGGCGACCCACCGCGGGCCCATCCGCGGCAGACTCGCGGCCATGCCCCTGTCGCGCTTCCTCTACCTCCCGGGCGACCGGTTGTCGGCCACCGAGCTGTCGGCAGCGCGATTAGACGGCGACGTCATCGAGGTGGGCGACGGTTACATGCCGGCCGACGCCGTGGAGACGGCGGCCCTGCGGGCGGGATCGCTCGGCGGCATCCTCACCGATCTGTTCGCGGCCACCCACCTCAGCGCCACCTGGATCCACGGCGCGATCGCCGAGCCGCCGGCCCGCCACACCGTGCAGCGGGCCGTCACCCGACGGGTGACCGCGGTGCACGACCGGCGCGTCGTCGTCCGCGACATGGCGCTCGATCACGGGGACGTCGAGCACATCGGCGGAGTCTGGGTGACCACGCCCGTGCGGACGCTCTCCGACCTCTGCCGGGTCGCCGACGAGGACCACACCCGTGCCGCCGCGGAGCTCTCCGGGCTCAGACCCGGTCTGGCGGAGGCCGCACACCGACAGCTCAGCAGCCGAGGACGGGTGCCGCACAAGCGGCGTGCCCTCGATCTCCTCGCCGAGCTGGCGGCCCGTCCGGCCGATCAGGAAGACGTCACGCGGTACACGTCGTAGACCGCATCGATGCGCCGTACGGCGTTGAGCACGCGATCCAAGTGCACGGTGTCGCCCATCTCGAACACGAAGCGGCTGATGGCCAACCGGTCGTTGGAGGTCGACACGGTGGCGGACAGGATGTTGACGTGATGCTCGCTGAGCACGCGCGTGACATCGCTGAGCAGCCCGGAGCGGTCGAGCGCCTCGACCTGGATCTGGACGAGGAACACGCTCTTGGTGGTCGGGGCCCACTCCACCTCGATGAGACGCTCGGGGTCTTCCTTCAGCGATCTCACATTGGTGCAATCCGCACGGTGGACCGACACCCCGCTCCCCCGGGTGACGAAACCCACGATCTCGTCGCCGGGAACGGGGGTGCAGCACTTGGCGAGCTTGACGAGGATGTCGGGGGCGCCGCGGACCAGCACCCCGGACTCGCCGCCGCGGGGCGCCCGCGACCGGCCGACCGCCGGGAGGTCGATCGGGCCCGTGGAGGTGTCCTCGGCAGCACTCACGAGCGCCGTGACCTTCTCGATCACGGACTGCGTCGACACATGTCCCTCGCCGACCGCGGCGTACAGGGCGGAGACGTCCTCGTAACGAAGCTGCCGGGCGACCTCGGTGAAGGAATCCTGGTTCATCAGACGCTGGAGCGGGAGGTTCTGGCGGCGCATCGCCCGGGCGATCGCATCCTTCCCCTGCTCGACCGCTTCCTCGCGCCGCTCCTTGGTGAACCAGCCGCGGATCTTGTTGCGGGCGCGGGTGCTCTTGACGAACCCGAGCCAGTCCTGACTCGGACCCGCATCGGGATTCTTCGAGGTGAACACCTCGACCACGTCGCCGCTGTTGAGTTCGGACTCCAGGGGCACAAGCCGCCCGTTGACCTTCGCCCCCATCGTGCGGTGGCCGATCTCGGTGTGGACGGCGTAGGCGAAGTCCACCGGCGTCGCACCCGAGGGCAGGCCGATCACGCGACCCTTGGGCGTGAAGACGTACACCTCTTTCGCGCCGATCTCGAAGCGCAGCGAGTCGAGGAACTCGCCCGGGTCGGCCGTCTCGGCCTGCCAGTCGGAGATGTGGGCGAGCCAGGCCATGTCGGCGTCGACCGCCTTGGAGTCGGCTTTGCCGCCGTTCATCCGTTCCTTGTACTTCCAGTGCGCCGCCACACCATACTCGGCCTGCTGATGCATCTCGTTGGTGCGGATCTGGATCTCCACCGTGCGTCCCGCCGGACCGATGACGGTGGTGTGCAGCGACTGGTAGAGGTTGAACTTCGGCGTGGCGATGTAGTCCTTGAAGCGGCCCGACAGCGGCGTCCACCGCGCGTGGATCGCACCGAGCACCGCGTAGCAGTCGCGAACGCTCCCCACGAGCACGCGGATTCCGATGAGGTCGTAGATGTCGTCGAACTCGCGGCCGCGGACGATCATCTTCTGATACACCGAGTACAGCTGCTTGGGCCGACCCATGACCCGACCGCGTACCCGGAGATCGCGAAGGTCTCCTTCGACCGCTTCGATGACACTCTGGACGTACTGCTCCCGCTGCGGGGTCCGCTGTTTGACGAGACTGTCGATCTCGGCGTAGAGCTTGGGATGCAGAACGGCGAAGGACAGGTCCTCCAGCTCCGACTTGATCGTCTGGATACCCAGCCGGTGCGCGAGCGGGGCGTAGATCTCCAGGGTCTCGGTGGCCTTCTTCTTGGCCTTCTCGGGCGGGACGAAGCCCCAGGTGCGGGCGTTGTGGAGGCGATCGGCGAGCTTGATGATGAGGACCCGGATGTCGCGCGACATCGCCACGATCATCTTGCGGACGGTCTCGGCCTGAGCGCTCTCGCCGTATTTGACCTTGTCGAGCTTGGTGACGCCGTCCACCAGCATGGCGACCTCGTCGCCGAACTCGGCCGCGAGGGTGTCGAGCGGGTAGCCGGTGTCCTCGACGGTGTCGTGGAGGAGGGCGGCGGCGATCGCCCGCGGGCCCAGGCCCAGATCGGCGAGAATCTGCGCGACCGCGAGCGGGTGGGTGATGTAGGGCTCGCCGCTTTGCCGCGTCTGCCCGGCGTGGGCTCCGTCGGCGACGGTGTACGCCCGCTCGATGATGGTGAGATCACCCTTGGGATGGTGCGTGCGCACCGTGCGCAGCAGGCGTTCGACGTCGTCACGCCGTGCGGAGCGCGAGAAGATCCTCGGCACGAGCCGCCTCAGCGACGATGTCGTCTGCGACGAGGGAGGTGCCGGGGCGGACGGGACGGTCTCAGTCACTGACCCCTCCCTCCGCTGGACACCTCATCCTACGCCGCGTGCGCAGACCCTTCGCGCGCGGCCCCGGGCCGGCGCCGCCACCTCGAGTCGATGCTCAGACAGGTGTGCCGGCCAGTTCACGCGCGGCGAGGACGCGCTCGTCGCGGGCCCGGATCGCGGGCTCCTTCTCGCGGAAGAGCGCGTACAGCGGGGCCGCGACGAAGATCGTCGAGTACGCCGCCACGATCGTTCCGACGAAGATCGACAGTGAGATGTCGGTGAGCGTCCGCGCGCCGAGCCACAGCGCACCGATGAAGAGGATCGCCCCGGTGGGCAGCGCCGCGACGACCGTGGTGTTGATCGAGCGGACCAGCGTCTGGTTGACTGCCAGGTTGACCGACTCGCCGAACGTTCGACCCGAGACTTCGCCGTCCTCGCTGGTGTTCTCCCTGATCTTGTCGAAGACCACCGTGGTGTCGTACAGCGCATACGAGAGGATCGTCAGGAAGCCGATGACCGCGGCCGGTGAGATCTCGAACCCGAAGAGGGCGTAGACCCCGACGGTGATGATGAGCACGTCGACCAGGCCGATGATCGCCGCCGTCGACATCTTCCAGGTGCGGAAGTAGATCGCGAGGATCAGGAAGGTCAGCGCGAGGAAGATCGCAAGGCCCCAGAGCGACTGCCGCGTGACATCCGCGCCCCAGCTGGGCCCGATGAAGGAGTAGCTGACATCGGCGGCGGGCACCTGGTACTCCTCGGCCAGTGCCGTGGAGATCTGCAGGCTCTCGTCGTCGGTGACCTGGTCGGTCTGCACACGGATGGCGTCCGAGCCGACCGTGACGACGCGGGTGACGGCGCCGGGGACGACGGACTGCACGGCGTCGGTCGCCAGGGCCTGATCGGTGGTGGCGACGCCGGAGACGGTGAACTGCGAGCCACCGGTGAATTCGATGGAGAGCTGGATGGGACGGAACAGCGGCACCAGAGCGGAACCGATCACGAGGATCGCCGCGATGATGAACCACAGACGCCGGCGCCCGACGAACGGGAAGCTGGTCTTGCCGGTGTAGAGATCGTTGCCGAGCTGGCTCATGGACCGCATCAGTGGTCTCCGTCCTTGACCTTCGTTGCGGACTTGCCGGACTCGGTGGCGGCGAGCTCCGCCTGCTTGCGCTCGGCGATCGTCTGCCGTCGCTCCGCCTCGCTGCGCGCCTTGCCCGCCCGCCGTGCCGCCGGCGTCTTGCCCGCGGTCACCGGCGCGCGGAACTGCGCGCGACCCCGGTAGACAGCACCGAGGGCCTTCGGGTCGAGGCCGGAGAGGGGATGCCCCGAGCCGAAGAAGCGGGTGCGCGCCAGCAGCTGCAGCACCGGGTGGGTGAACAGGATGAAGATCAGCACGTCGATCACCGTGGTGAGCCCCAGCGTGAAGGCGAAGCCCTTCACGGTGGCGTCGGCGAGGATGTAGAGCACGACCGCCGCGAGGACGTTGATCGACTTGGAGATGTAGATCGTCCGGCGCGCGCGGGCCCAGCCGTCTTCGACGGCGCCCGTGATCGACTTGCCGTCGCGGAGCTCATCTCGTATTCGTTCGAAGTAGACGATGAAGCTGTCGGCGGTGAATCCGATGGAGACGATCACACCCGCCACGCCGGCCAGAGACAGGCGGTACCCGATGCGCCACGCCAGGATGCACAGCGTGATGTAGGTCAGCACGCCCATCACGATCAGCGAGGCGATGATGACGAAGCCCAGTGCGCGATACACGGCGAGGGAGTAGAGGGCGACGAGGATCAGACCGATGAGACCGGCGATGAGGCCGATCTGCAGCTGCTGGGATCCCAGGGTGGCCGAGATGGTGTCGGAGCTGACCACCTCGAAGCTCAGCGGCAGCGCGCCGTAACGCAGCTGGTCGGCGAGCACCTGCGCGGACTCCTGCGTGAAACTGCCGGTGATGCTCGGGCGGCCGTCGAGGATGACCCCGTTCATCTGCGGCGCCGAGAGCACCGACCCGTCGAGGACGAAAGCGAACTGGTCCAGCGGCGGCGCGGCACCGAAGAGGCGCTGGCTGATCTCTCCGAAGATCTGCGTGCCCTCGCCGTCGAACACGAGGTTGACCGCCCAGCGACCGTCGGTCTGCTGAAGACCGAAGGTGGCGTCGTCGATCGCCGCCCCATCGAGCTCGACCGGTCCCAGCAGGTACTTGACCGTCCCGGTGGGGTCGCAGGTGATGAGCGGCTGGTCGGCCGGCGCGTTCGCGGGGTCGTTCGCGGGGTCGGAGCAGTTGTAGGCGTCGTACTGCGCCTGCAGCGCCGGGGTGATCCACGCCGGATCGCTGCCGTCGGACGGCGACGGTGACGGCGTCGACGGCAGGGACGGGTCGGGCGTGGGGTAGGGCGTCTGGTTGCCGTCCTGCCCGATGAACGCGCCGGTGGTCTCATTGCTCGTGGCGAGCACCGCACGCAGTTGCAGCTGTGCCGACTGCTCGATGCGCTGACGGGTCTCCTCGTCGGCCTCGCCGGGGATCTGCACGACGATCTGGTTGCCGGCCTGGGTGGCGACATCCGCCTCGCCGACGCCGGACGCATCGACGCGCTGCCGGATGATCGTGACCGCCTGCTCCAGCTGCTCCGTCGACGGCGGTTCCGCGTTCTCCGTCTGGGCCTCGAGGACGATCTGGGTGCCGCCCTGCAGATCGAGCGCGAGCTCAGGAACCCAGGAGCTCTGGCCGAACGCGTAGACACCGAGCGCGTTGATGCCGAACAGGGCTGCCGTGATCGCCAGCAGGCCGATCAGAGCCCGCCAGGCGCGGCGGACGGGGGTGGATGTGGCCACGAGGGGTCAGCTTTCTTCGAGCCGTCGAACGACGGGTCAGGCGTCGGGCTTGGTGCGCTTGTCCGTGTCGGAGTCGTCGATGGGCGCGGCGGGTGAGGCGGCGCGTCGGTCGTCGCTGATCGAGGTGATGTCGCCCGTGGCCACGCCCTCGAGGTACTCCTCCTTGCTCACCTCGGCCTCGATGAAATCCTCCTCCGACAGCACGTCGGTGGGATTCACCACGCGGAGGATCGCCTGGCTGTGCACCTTGATGCTCACCCCGGGGGCGATCTCCACGACCGCGGGCTGGTCGAGGTTGTCGGGGTCGTAGGAGACGATCGTGCCGTAGAGGCCACCCTGGAGGAGAACCTCGGCACCCGGAACGGTCTGGCGGGCGCGCTCCTCCTGCTCGGCCTTCTGCTTCTGCAGGCGACGGCGCGAGCTCCAGAACATGAAGACCAACAGAGCGGCCAACAGAAGGATCAGGCCGTAGTTGGCGAAGAAGGTCGCGAAGTCCATGAGGTGAGAGGCACCTTTCGGTTTCGGCGCGCCTGGGGCGGCGCTGCCGTGCAGGGAGGAAGGGCGGCGAGAAGCCTTGAGCGATTATAGGTCATCGAATCTGAGGGCCCCATCGCGGTGCGGGGCTCCCAGGTGCGCATACGCGTCGGGGGTCGCGACCCGGCCGCGGGGTGTTCTGCCCATGAATCCGATGCGGACGAGGTAGGGCTCGACGACGGATTCGATGGTGTCGGGCTCCTCGCCGACGGCGACGGCGAGCGTTCCGAGACCCACCGGTCCGCCGTGGAATCGACGGATGAGGGCATCGAGCACGGCGCGGTCGAGACGGTCCAGCCCGATCCGATCGACGTCGTACAGCTCCAGGGCCGCGTTCACCACCTCAGCATCGGCGGCGCCTCCGCCTCGGTGGACGATGAGGTAGTCGCGCACCCGACGCAGCAGTCGATTCGCGATCCGCGGGGTTCCGCGCGAGCGGCGCGCGATCTCGGATCGCGACGACGCCGGGATCTCCACACCGAGCTTCTCCGCCGAACGCCGGATGACCTGCTCCAGCTCCTCCGGCTCGTAGTACTCCAGGTGCGCGGTGAAGCCGAATCGGTCGCGAAGGGGGTTGGGGAGCATCCCCGAACGCGTGGTCGCGCCGACGAGCGTGAACGGTGCGAGATCGAGCGGGATGCTGGTGGCTCCGGCGCCCTTCCCGACCATGATGTCGATGCGGAAATCCTCCATCGCCAGATAGAGCATCTCCTCGGCGGAGCGGGCCATGCGATGGATCTCGTCGATGAACAGCACCTCGCCCGGGACGAGGCTCGACAGCAGTGCGGCCAGGTCGCCGGCATGCTGGATGGCGGGGCCACTGGACATCCGCAGCATCCGCTCGCTCTCGTGCGCGACGATCATCGCCAGCGTCGTCTTGCCGAGCCCGGGAGGGCCGGAGAGCAGGATGTGGTCGGCCGGGCGTTGCTGGATGCGCGCAGCCTGCAGAAGCAGCTGGAGCTGACCGCGCACCTTCTGCTGCCCGACGAAATCGGCGAGCGAGGTCGGGCGAAGAGCTCCCTCGATGGCGAGTTCGGACTCGTCCGCGGGTTCGGTCGGATCCAGAGCCTCACCCACGGAGCGACTCCCGCGCCGGCCCGAGCTCGGCGAGGGTGCGGCGCAGCAGCGCGCCGACCGAGGAGCGGTCGGCGTCGGTCGCGGTCTCCGAGACGGTGGCCACCGCCTCCGCCGCTGTACGCTCGGACCAGCCGAGACCCACGAGCGCCTGAACGACCTGGGCGCTCAGATCGGGCGCGGGCGCGACCGCGGCCGCCGCACCTCCGGGACGAGCGGGGGCGAGCTTGCCTGCCAGCTGCACGACGATGAGCTTCGCCGTCTTCGGCCCGATCCCGGACACGCGGCGGAACGGGGCGTCATCGTCGGCGGCGACGGCATCGGCGATCTGCGGCACCGTGAGGGTGGCCAACACCCCGAGCGCCGACTTCGGACCGACGCCAGTCACCCCGAGGAGAACCGAGAACACCGCCAGCTCTTCGCGTGTGGGGAACCCGAACAGCGAGAGCGCGTCCTCGCGGACGATCAGTGCGGTGTGAAGCATGAGGCGTTCTCCCACCGGAGCGCTGCGTGAAACCTGCGGGGTCACCGCGACGGAGAACCCGACTCCGCCCACCTCGACGATGACGCTGTCGGCCTCGACGTGCAGCACGGTGCCGTGGAGGGAGGAGATCATGCCCTCAGCTTAGGGGACGGTTCGGACATATGTTCTAGCGACACGCGTGCGGCGGGCTAGCGACGCGCGAGTCGCTCAGCGTCGGCCCACCGTTGCTGCGCGGGCGTGAGCGCCTCGGAGGCGGATGCCCCCGCGGCGGGGCCGCGGCGCCAGGCGTGGCACAGCGCGATCGCGAGGGCGTCCGCGGCGTCGGCGGGCTCGGGCAGACGGTCCAGACGCAGCACGCGCGCCACCATGGTCTGCACCTGGCGTTTGTCGGCCGCGCCGTAGCCGGTGACGGCGGCTTTGACCTCGGTCGGGGTGTGCGTGGCCGCCGGAAGGCCCGCCTCCCCCGCCACGAGCAGCGCGATGCCGCTCGCCTGCGCGGTTCCCATCACGGTCTGGCGATTGTGCTGGGCGAAGACGCGCTCGACGGCGATGACCGCGGGATCGTGCACCCTGACGATGTCGCGCAATCCGGCCGCGAGCGCTGCGAGACGGTGCTCGATCGGCGCACCCGCCTCGGTGCGGATGACGCCCACGTGCACGAGACGCGCGCTGCGGTCGGCCGCGACGTCGACGACGCCGATCCCGCAGCGGGTCAGACCGGGATCGACGCCCAGGACCCGCACAGAGGGAACGCGTGAAGAGGCCACCCCGCCACGCTAGGCGCGAAGACGGGAGTCGGGGGTGAGGCGCGCCCCGGGCTCAGTCCTCCGCTTCGAGCTCGGCCTGGACCTCGGGGGTCAGGTCGAGGTTGCTGAAGACGTTCTGCACGTCGTCGCTGTCCTCGAGCGCATCGATCAGCCGGAAGACCTTCCGAGCGGTGTCGGCGTCGACCTCCACCTTGAGGTTGGGGACGAACTCGACATCGGCGGAGTCGTAGTCGATCCCCGCGTCCTGGAGGGCCGTGCGCACCGACACCAGTTCGCTGGCCTCGGTGATGACGGCGAAGCCCTGGCCGTGCGGCTCGACCTCTTCGGCGCCGGCGTCGAGGACGGCCAGCATGACGTCGTCCTCGCTGGTCCCCTCACCGGGAACGACGATCACGCCCTTGCGGGTGAAGTTGTAGGCGACGCTACCGGGGTCGGCGAGGTTGCCGCCGTTGCGCGAGAGTGCGGTGCGCACCTCGGCGGCGGCACGGTTGCGGTTGTCGGTCAGACACTCGATCATGAGCGCCACGCCGTTGGGGCCGTAGCCCTCGTACATGATCGAGGTGTACTCGACCGCTTCGCCGCCGATCCCCGCGCCGCGCTTGATGGCGCGGTCGATGTTGTCGTTCGGGACAGAGGTCTTCTTGGCCTTCTGCACCGCGTCGTACAGCGTGGGGTTGCCGGAGAGGTCGGCCCCGCCGATCTTGGCGGCGACCTCGATGTTCTTGATGAGTTTGGCGAACGACTTCGCACGGCGGGCGTCGATGACGGCCTTCTTGTGCTTGGTGGTCGCCCACTTGGAGTGGCCGGACATGATGACGATTCTAGCCGCGCCTGCTTCCCACCCCCGCGAGAGAGCATCTGCGCGCCGACGGAGCGGGTTGCACCCGCATCCTCGGCACTCCGTTGCACTCTCGTGAGAGCGGCGGGACACTGTCGCCATGGATGAGCGCGACGCGGCGCTGGACGCCGCCCACGAGGCGGCGCGGGAGTTCCTGGCGTCCCTGCCCGACCGCCCCGTCTGGCCCCGGGCGAGCGTCGAGGAGATGACCGCAGCCTTCGGTGGCCCTCTCCCCCGCACCGGCCGGCCCGCCCCCGACCTCATCCGGGACCTCGCCGCCCGTGCCGATCCGGGCCTCGTCGCGATCCCGGGCGGCCGCTTCTTCGGTTTCGTCATCGGGGGCACGCTGCCGGCCGCCCTCGCCGCCGACTGGCTGGTCTCGACCTGGGACCAGAACTCCGGCTCGAGCGCCATGACCACCGCCACTGTCGCGCTGGAACGCGTCGCGGGTGACTGGCTCCTGGAGATCCTCGATCTTCCGCGCGGTGCGTCGGTGGGGTTCGTCACCGGCGCGCAGGTGTCCAATTTCGTCTGCCTCTCCGTCGCGCGGCACGCGCTCCTGCGGCGACGCGGCTGGGACTTCACCCGTGAAGGGCTGCACGGATCGCCGCCGATTCGGCTCGTGGTCGGTCGCGACCGCCACGGTTCGATCGATCGCGCGGCGCGATTCCTCGGGCTGGGCGAGGCCGACACCGTCGTCGTCGATTCGGACGACGACGGCAGGATGCGACCGGACGCGCTCGCGGCGGCGCTCGACGAGGCTCCTGCGGATGCGGCGGCGATCGTCTGCCTGCAGGCGGGCGAAGTCCACACCGGAGCGTTCGACCCGTTCGCCGAGCTCATCCCGATCGCGAAGACGCATGCGGCGTGGGTTCACGTCGACGGCGCGTTCGGCCTCTGGGCTGCGGCGTCACCGCGGCTTCACGCTCTCACCTGGGGAGTGGACGCCGCCGACTCCTGGACGACCGATGCCCACAAGACGCTGAACGTCCCGTACGACTGCGGCATGGCGATCGTCCGCGATCCCGCCGACTCGATCGCGATGTTCCGGGCGGGCGGCGACTACCTGATGTACACCGGGTTCGATCCGTGGGATGTCACGCCGGAGCTGTCGCGCCGTGCCCGCGGCGTCCCGGTGTGGGCAGCCCTGGCGTCGCTCGGCCGAGACGGCGTCGAAGCACTCGTCGATCGACTGCACGCGAACGCGCGCAGGCTGGAACGCGGTCTGCGCGCCATCCCGGGGGTGACGGTGGTCTGCGCGCCGGACTTCACCCAGGTGATGTTCCGACTGGATGACGACGACGCGACCCAGGCGCTCGGGCGCGCCGTCCTCCAGGAGGGAACGGCCGCCCTCACGGGAGCGCACTGGCGCGGACGGGCGGTGCTGCGCTGCTCGATGTCGTCGTGGGTGACCACCGACCAGGACATCGACCTGACCCTCGCCGCGATCACCCGCCTGACCTCCCCCGCTGCCGTCTGACCCACCCCGTCATCCCGCGTCACGCCGCGACGGTGCAACGGCGCGTCGATGGATTCTCGCGGAGGGCGAGGTGGACAGGGTGGGGTGGGCGGGCCGTCAGGCCCGCGCGGCGACGTGGTCGAGGAAACGACGGTGGAACCTGGTCTCCCCCGAGACCTCGGGATGAAACGCGATCCCGAGGAGCGGCCCCTGCTCCACCGCGACGACCTCCCCGCCGGCGAGCGACGCGAGAACACGAGCGGCCGGACCGACCGCGGTCACGAGGGGCGCGCGGATGAAGGCGGCGTGCACCGGGGGGCCGGCGAAGCCGTCGACCGTCACCTCCGTCTCGAAGGACTCCACCTGCCCACCGAAGGCGTTCCGCTTGACCGTCACGTCCAGTCCCCCGAAGGTCTCCTGCCCCGCGATCCCGTCCTCCAGGCGGTCGGCGAGGAGGATGAGCCCCGCGCACGTGCCGAAGACCGGCATCCCGTCTGCGATCGCACGGCGGATCGGCTCCTGCATGCCGAACGCCCGCGACAGCTTGTCGATCGTGCTGGACTCCCCGCCCGGGAGCACCAGTCCGTCGACGGCGGACAGCTCGTCGGGTCGACGGACGAGGTCGACCTCGGCACCGAGTTCCGACAGCACACGCGCGTGCTCGCGCACGTCCCCCTGGAGGGAGAGGATGCCGACGCGTGGCCTACCAGCCACGTTCGGCGAGGCGGTGAGGAGCCGGCAGGTCGGAGACGTTGATGCCGACCATGGCCTCCCCGAGTCCGCGTGAGACCTCGGCGATGACCTTCGGGTCGTCGAAGAACGTGGTCGCCTTGACGATGGCCGCGGCGCGCTCGGCGGGGTTGCCCGACTTGAAGATCCCCGAGCCGACGAACACTCCGTCGGCCCCGAGCTGCATCATCATCGCGGCGTCGGCCGGCGTCGCGACGCCGCCCGCGACGAAGAGCACGACCGGGAGGCTGCCGGTCTCGGCGATCTCGGCGACCAGCTCGTACGGAGCCTGCAGCTCCTTGGCCTTGACGTACAGCTCGTCCTTCGGAAGCGAGGTCAGCGCCGCGATCTCGCCGCGGATCTTGCGGATGTGCTTCATCGCCTCGGAGACGTCTCCCGTGCCCGCCTCCCCCTTGGAGCGGATCATCGCGGCACCCTCGGTGATGCGCCGCAGCGCCTCGCCGAGATTCGTCGCGCCGCACACGAACGGCACGGTGAACTTCCACTTGTCGATGTGGTTGACGTAGTCGGCGGGCGAGAGCACTTCGGACTCGTCGATGTAGTCGACGCCGAGCTCTTGCAGCACCTGGGCCTCCACGAAGTGCCCGATGCGCGCCTTGGCCATGACGGGGATCGACACGGCGTCGATGATGCCGTCGATCATGTCGGGGTCGCTCATGCGCGACACGCCACCCTGCGCGCGGATGTCGGCGGGCACACGCTCGAGGGCCATGACGGCCACGGCGCCGGCATCCTCGGCGATGCGCGCCTGCTCGGCAGTGACGACGTCCATGATGACGCCACCCTTCAGCATCTCGGCGAGGCCGCGCTTGACCCGGTCGGATCCGGTCGTCGGTGTGCTCATCATCGGTCCTTTCAAGACGAGGTTCGAATTTTGACCTAGGCCAGAAAATATCATGACCTACGGCGTAGGCTGGTCGCGATGACGGCGATCGACGTACAGCAGGCGATCCGCGGCACCACCGCGGTGGAGATCGCCCGCAGCATCCGTTCGTCGATCGAAGAGGGCATCCTCTCCCCCGGCGACATCCTTCCCTCGGTCCGCGATCTCGCCGCCGCCCTCGGCGTGAATCGCAACACCGTGGTGGCGGCCTATCGACAGCTCTCGCAGGCGGCGCTCGTCGTCTCCCGTGGCCGCGGCGGCACACGCGTGGCCGACCGCGCGCCGGTCCCGCAGGAGGGCTTCGCCCCCGACACGGTCCTCCGCGACGTCGGCACCGGCAACCCCGACCCGACCCTCATCCCCGACCTCGCCCCCGCCCTCGGTCGGATCGCCTCCCGGCCGGTGCTCTACGGCGAACCGGTCGTCGACGCCGAGCTGGCCGCGTGGGCCGGGGCGTGGTTCGAGCCCGACGTGCTCGCCGACGAGATGCGCGTCACCGTCACCAACGGCGCGGTGGACGCGCTCGAACGACTCCTCGCGCAGGCCCTCACCCGCGACGACGCGGTCGCCCTGGAGGACCCGTGCTTCCTCTCCGCCCTGCACACGGTGCGGGTCGGCGGATACCGGCCGATCGCCGTCCCCGTCGACGGCGAGGGGATGACGGTGGCCGGCCTTTCCGCGGCACTCGACGCCGGAGCCCGTGCGATCGTCTGCACACCCCGTGCGCAGAACCCGACCGGGGCGGGCATGACCGCCGAACGCGCCGATGCTCTGCGAGACGTGCTGGCGCAGCATCCGTACGTCCTCATCGTCGAGGACGACCACTACTCCCTGCTGTCGCGCCGCCCCTACCTGTCTCTGATCCCTTCCGGACACCGCCGGTGGGCGCTGGTGCGATCGGTGTCGAAGTTCCTCGGACCCGACATGTGTCTCGCTCTGGCAGCGACCGACCCCGACACCGCGGAGCGCCTCGCCACGCGGCTGAGCCCGGGAACGACCTGGGTGAGCCATCTGCTCCAGCGCCTGGCGCTCGCGCAGCTGACCGACCCGGGTGCGCGCGAGACGATCGATCGTGCGGCCGCGCATTACGCCGCCCGCAACGCCCGCGTCGCCGGACTCCTGCGCGACGCCGGTCTCGGCGCCACCGCGCGCGACGGACTGAACCTCTGGGTCGACACCGGCGCACCCGCACGGGCGGTGTCGGAGCAGCTGATGCGCCGCGGCTGGCTCGCGCGCACGGGAGACGAATTCTCCCTCCGCTCCGATGAGCCCAGCACCCATCTGCGTCTCACGGTTCACGACCTCGACGACGCCGACGCCCGGGCACTGGCCCGCGACCTCTCCGCCGCCGCGCGTGCCGCGGCCCTCACCGAAGGATGATGCTCCCGTGAAGATCCTCTCGATCCAGTCGGCCGTCGCGCACGGCCACGTCGGCAACTCCGCGGCGGTCTTCCCGCTGCAGCGGATCGGCGTCGAGGTGCTGCCTGTGTACACCGTGAACTTTTCCAACCACACGGGGTACGGCGCCTGGCGCGGTCCGCTCATCCCGCCGGCCGACGTCGCCGAGGTGCTCACGGGCGTCGAGGAGCGAGGGGTGTTCGGACAGATCGACGCCGTCCTCTCGGGCTACCAGGGCAGCGAAGGGATCGGCGATGTCATCGTCGACGCCGTCCGCCGCGTGAAGGCCGCGAATCCCGACGCGCTCTACGCCTGCGACCCGGTCATGGGCAACGCCAGATCCGGATGCTTCGTGGCTCCCGCCATTCCCGTCCTGCTGCGCGAGCGCGTGGTCCCCGTCGCCGACATCATCACCCCGAACCAGTTCGAGCTCGGCTTCCTCACCGGCACCGAGCCGCTCTCCCTCGAATCCACTCTGGAATCCGTCGATGCGGCGCGCGCGATGGGCCCCCGCACCGTGCTGGTGACGAGCGTCGAGCGTCCCGAGCGCGAAGAGGGGACCCTGGAGATGCTGGCGGTCGACGATGCCGGAGCGTGGATCGTCAAGACCCCGCAGCTGCCGATGAAGGCCAACGGATCGGGTGACGTCACCGCTGCGCTGTTCACGGCCCACTACCTGCGGACCCGGAATGCGGCCGAGGCTCTCGCGCGCACGGTGTCGAGCGTGTTCGACCTGCTCGCCCTGACGCTGGAGTCCGGCGAGCGCGAGCTGCAGCTCATCGAGGCTCAGGATCACTACGCCCACCCGCGGATGCAGTTCCCCGTCGCGCAGGTGCGCTGAGCGCTCGCGGCCGAGCGCCCGCGGAGCGGGCTCAGCCGTAGACCTCGGTGAAGGCCGCCTCCCACTGCGGCCCGTCCTCGGGGCAGAGGAATCCGGCTCCGAAGACCATGACGCTCGCGACGTTGCGCTCGGCGGCAGCACGCTGGTCGGCGGGGAAGTCGGCGGGGATCAGCTGCGCGAAGACCGGGGATGACGCGACGTGCGCCTGCAGCAGGGGCGCGTCGACCTCGTGGTAGTTCAGGATCGCCGTCTCACACGCGTCGGCGGCGAGCGCGAGGGAGATGCTCTCGGTCTGGGCATCCCACGTGCCGCCCTGAGATTCGATGAAGGCCCGCTGCTGGGCGATGAACTCCTGCTGGGCGGGCGTGACCGCCACCAGCGGTGAGCCGTCGAGGGGAAGCTGCTGATCGGCCAGGAACTGGTCGCGCTCGGCGAGCGCGTCGGCCATGGGATCCTCACCGGCCGTGTCGTCGCTCTCGGTCTGCGAGGGAGCCGGGGTGGCCACCGTGGGGCTCGACGATGCGTCGGACTCGACCACCGGGAGGGAGAAGGAGCAGCCGGCCAGGCTCAGGGCGACGATCACGAGGGAGGCGGCTGCGGCGGTCGAGCGTGAAGGCATGCCCGCCACCGTAGCGGGCGCCACGCTGCGAGGCCTGGGGTTGTCCACACCCTCGGCACGCGGTATCAGGCGGGCCAGGCGTCGGCGATGGCGACGCGCACATCGCCGAGCAGCTGCGGAAGGGCCTTCGTCTTGGCGATGATCGGGAAGAAGTTCGCGTCGGTGGCCCACCGCGGCACGATGTGCTGGTGGAGGTGCGCGGCCACACCCGCACCGGCCACCGCACCCTGGTTCATCCCGATGTTGAAGCCGTCGCACCGCGAGACCTGCCGGAGGACCCGCATCGCCGTCTGGGTGAGCGCTCCGATCTCGGCCACCTCCTCGGCCGTCGCCTCGTCGTAGGTGGCGATGTGACGGTAGGGGCAGACGAGAAGGTGCCCCGAGTTGTAGGGGAAGAGGTTCAGCAGGACGTACGCCGTCTTCCCGCGGGTGACGATGAGGCCGTCTTCGTCTGACTTCCGCGGCGCCTCGTCGAAGGGGCACTCCTCCCGCAGCGGCTCGGGACCTGCCTGGATGTACGCCATCCGATGCGGCGTCCACAGCCGCTGGAACTCATCGGGGACGCCGGCGAGGGCCGCGGCGGCGACGAGGTCGTCGCCGCCGCGGACGGAGTCAGACACGGAAATCCTCGGCGGTGTTGACGAGCAGATGGCCGTCGATCGCCGCGCGGATGCGCCGGACCGCATCATCCACGGCGATGCCGTTCTCCTGACTGCCGTCGCGGAATCGGAACGACACCGTTCCCGCCGACCGGTCCTGCTCGCCGGCGATGAGAATGAGCGGCACCTTCTGCGTGGTGTGGGTGCGGATCTTCTTCTGCATCCGGTCGTCGCTGTGGTCGACCTCGGCGCGGACGCCGTCGGACCGCAGCCGCGCGACGATCTGGTCGAGGTAGTCGGCATACTCCTCCGCGACGGGCACTCCCACCACCTGCACAGGCGACAGCCAGACGGGGAACGCCCCGGCGTAGTGCTCGAGCAGGATCGCGAAGAAGCGCTCGATCGACCCGAACAGCGCCCGGTGGATCATGATCGGGCGCTTCTTCTGACCGTCACGGTCGGTGTACTCCAGTTCGAAGCGCTCAGGCAGGTTCGGATCGACCTGGACCGTCGACAGCTGCCAGGTGCGGCCGATCGCGTCGCGGGTCTTCAGGTCGATCTTCGGACCGTAGAACGCCGCTTCTCCGGGAACCTCGGTGAGCTTCAGGCCGCTGGCGACGGCGACATTGCGGAGCGCGTCGGTCGAGTACTCCCAGAACTCGTCGGAGCCGATCCACTTCTCCTTCTCGTCGTCGCGCATCGACAGCTCGAGCTCGAAGTCGTCGAGACCGAAATCACGCAGCATCGAGATCACGAACTCCAGCACGCGGGTCGCCTCCCCCTCCAGCTGCTCAGGGGTGACGAAGAGGTGGGAGTCGTCCTGGGTGAACCCGCGCACCCGGGTCAAGCCGTGGAGCGCCCCAGAGAGCTCGTTGCGGTACACCGTTCCGTTCTCCGCCAGGCGCATCGGCAGGTCGCGGTAGCTGCGCGCACGCTCCTTGAAGATCAGGATGTGCATCGGGCAGTTCATGGGCTTGAGGTAGTAGTCCTGCCCCGCCTTGGTGACGACCCCGTCGCCGTCCCGCTCCTCGTCCAGGGTGATCGGGGGGAACATCCCCTCCCGGTAGGTCACCAGGTGGTTGGACTGCAGGAAGAGATCCTGCTTGGAGATGTGCGGGGTGTAGACGTAGGTGTAGCCGCCCTCGATGTGTCGCCGGCGGGCGTGCTGCTCCATCTCGCCGCGCACGATGCCGCCGCGCGGATGCCACACCGACAGTCCCGAACCGATCTCCTCGGGGAACGAGAACAGATCCAGGTCGCGGCCGAGCTTGCGGTGATCGCGCTTGGCTGCTTCCTCGAGACGGTGCTGATACGCGCGGAGGTCGTCCTTGGATGCCCACGCGGTGCCGTAGATCCGCTGGAGCTGAGGGTTCTTCTCGCTCCCCCGCCAGTACGCGCCGGCGACACGCTGCAGCGACCAGCCGTTGCCGATCGTCCGGGTGTTCGGCACGTGCGGACCACGGCAGAGGTCCTTCCACACCGTCTCACCGTCGCGGTCGACGTTGTCGTAGATGGTCAGCTCGCCGGCTCCCACCTCGACGGAGGCACCCTCGGTCTTGTCTGCCCCGCCCTTGAGCCGGATGAGCTCGAGCTTGAACGGCTCGGACGCGAGCTCGGCGCGCGCCTCTTCGTCGGTGACGACTCGCCGGACGAACCGCTGACCCTCGCGGATGATGCGCTGCATCTCCTTCTCGATGGCCTTGAGATCCTCGGGGGTGAACGGCTGATCCACGCCGAAGTCGTAGTAGAACCCGTCGGTGATCGGCGGCCCGATTCCGAGGTTCGCCTGCGGCGAGATGCGCTGCACGGCCTGGGCGAGCACGTGTGCGGTGGAGTGGCGGAGGATCGACAGACCCTCGGGGCTGTCGATGGTGATGGGTTCGATGTCGTCGCCGTCGCCGACGGTCGTCGCGAGGTCTCGCGGTTCTCCGTTCACACGCATGGCGATGACGGACTTATCGGGGAAGAGCGCGAAGCCGTCGGCGCGGGCGGATTCGTCCGACGAGGAAGCGTCAGTCACAGGGGTACTCCTGGGTCTCGGTCACGGGTGGTCGGTCACGTTCTCAGCTTCGGGCGCACCGGCGCCCCGCCCGCTCAGGCGTCGAGCGTTCGCGTGCCGACCAGGGCGGCGAGAGCCGCGATGCTGGGCCGGGAATCCATGCCGACAGTCTAGTCAGGTCGGGGCACGCGGACCCGGGCACCATGATGGTGCAGTGAAGACCTGGATGCTGGGGCTCGGGCTCCTCGCTGCCGGTGCGGTGGCCCTGGCAACCGGTGTCCTTCCGGCATCCGATCTTCTCGCCGTCGGCGACCGGGTCTGGAGCATCCTGCTGTTCGTCGTGGCGATCACGGTCGTCGCCGAACTCGCTGCGACCGCCGGCGTCTTCGATGTCGCCGCTTCGGCCCTGGCCCGGCTCGCCCGCGGCAGGACTCTGCTGCTGTGGCTGCTGGTCGTCGCCCTCGCCGTCGGGGTCACCGTCTTCCTCTCCCTCGACACCACCGCCGTGCTTCTGACTCCGGTCGTGCTCGCCGTTGCGCGTGCCCATCGACTGGACCCGATCCCGTTCGCGCTCGCGACGGTGTGGATCGCCAACACCGCCTCCCTGGTGCTCCCGATCTCGAACCTCACGAACCTGCTCGCCGTCGACCGCATCTCCGGCGGCGATGTCGCCGGTTTCGTGGCACTGCTGTGGCCGGCCGCCGTGGTGTCGGTCGTTCTGTCGGTGCTGTTGCTGTTCGTGGTCTTCCGCCGCCGGCTTCGGGGTCGGCACGATTCCTCGGCACCTCCGGTCGTGTCGGACCGCGTGCAGCTGAGGGTCTCGGCGACCATCGTGATCGTGCTGCTGCCGTTCCTCGTCAGCGGCGTCCCGCCCTGGATCCCGGCGAGCCTCGCCGCTCTCGCCCTGACGGCGCTTTTCGCGTGGCGCTCGCCTCGCCGTCTGCGGCTCTCGCTCGTTCCGTGGTCGCTGCTGGTCTTCATCTGCGGACTTTTCGTCGCCGTCGCCGCACTCGAGGCCCTGGGAGCCCTCGAGCCGTTGAAGGCGCTCATCGGTCCGGGTGACTCGGCGGCCTCTCTCGCGAGCATCGCGGGGGTTGGGGCGGCAGCGGCCAACATCGCGAACAACCTTCCCGCCTACCTCCTGCTCGAGTCCGCCGCCGACGACCCGGTGCGCCTCGCGGCGCTGCTCATCGGGGTCAACGCCGGGCCCCTCGTCACCCCGTGGGCATCGCTGGCGACGCTGCTGTGGCACTCCCGCGTCGTCGCGGCCGGTGTCACCCTGTCCTGGGCGCGCTATGCCATCCTCGGCCTGGTGGGAGCGCCGCTCATCGTCGCCGGCGCGGTGCTGGCGCTCGCCGCGACGACCGTCTAGCCGACCCGCCTCCGAAGCGTCAGGAAAGCATCAACCAGATCCACAGGGCGAGCGTGACGAGCGGGATGAGGAAGTCGAGCACCAGGATGGGGCCGGCGTTGTTGATCGAGAGATTGCGTTCGACGACGATCGCGCGGATGTGACCGATGCCCGCGAGGACGAGGAAGACCAGCGCGGCCAGGATCGGGGCGAGCCAGGCGTCTGCATCGAACGCTGCCGCGGCCACAATCGCGGCCACGCCGATTCCGAGGTTGGCCGCACCGACTTCGAACTGGAAGGGCCCCGGCTGCCAGCCGATCGATCGGGCGATGACGGGCCCGAAGAAGAGGTGGGCGATGCCATTGCCGACGCTGGAGGACCCGATGAGGAACAGGACGGCGTTCATGGTCGTCCACCGCAGAGCGTCGGCACCGCCGGTGACGACGAAGCCGACGATCTCGGCGATGACGAAGAGGACCACCCCGGCGAAGGGGAGCAGGCCGACGAGAAGCGGAGTCTTCTGCCGTGCCCCGGTTCGTGCAGCGTCGGGCGATATACCGGTCATGCGCGTGATCGTATCGCCCGTCTCACAGGTGTTTCGTCGCCTCGCGGACCGACAGCGCGCTGAGTTCGTGTGAAGCGACGAAATGTCGCACCCAGTCCGGGTCGGTGCGGGCGTGGTCGCGAAGGGCCCACCCGATGGCCTTTCGGATGAAGAACTCGGAATCCGAGGCATTCGGGCGGATGGCATCGGCGAGAAGCGCCTGATCGACCCGTGATCGTCGTCCGAGCTGGGAGAGGATAGCGATCCGCCGGATCCAGGGATCGTCGTCGCGCGCCCATGCGCGCACGAGCGCTGCGGTCGCCTCGGGTCGGGCATCGAGCAGGTCGCCCAGGCGATGGGCCAGCTCATCGGTGATGTCCCACCACGCCCCGGTGCGCACCATGTGTTCGACGATCGGCACCAGACGAGGATCTCCGCGAAGAGCACGGTGTCGAAGAAGGGCCATGGCGGCGTAGCGCTCCTCGCGGTGGGTCGCGTCGTCCCAGAGGAGGCGCGCGGCGGAGAGCCTCGTCACGGAGTCGCGGGTGCCGGCGACCTCGGCGACCAGGCGGCGAACCTCGGGCACCCGCACCCCGAGGAACGGCATCGCCGATTTCATGTACGCCTGCTGGCCCGCGGCGCGGGAGGGATCGGCGGCGCGACGGAGGGCCGCTCGGACATCGGAGACAAGGGCGGCTTCAGCGGCGGTGGTGCTCACGGATCCCGGGGATTCCGCCGCTCGACGATGAGCGGATCGACGGGGGTGAAGGGCAGGCGGGGCAGATCCCGCTCGGGGATCCCGAAGGCACCGGCGAGCACCTCGCGCGAGAACGCCGAGGCGGTCGCCCGGTATCCGATGTCTCCGGGGGTGGGCTGGTCGAAGAAGATGAGGAAGTCCAGTCCGTCTTCACCGAGCGTCTCGATGTGATGGGGGTACGCGCGCGGGATGAAGTAGACCTGTCCGGGCTCGAGCTCGTACTGGTCGAGGGATCCGTCGGGGCTGAGCACCCGCATCCGTCCTCTGCCCTTCCAGACGTAGCCGAGCTCCGCGGTGACCGGATGCCAGTGCGGCTCGCGCATTCCACTCCCGTCGATATGGAGGTGGTACATCGAGATGTCCTCGAGCGAAGCCCAGTACTGGTTGCGGGCGAGCTTGGCGAACCCGTAGCTGTACGACAGCGGCGCCTGCTGTCCTTCCGCGTCGAACAGCCGGGCGTTCGGAAGCCCGGCGGTGTCGGGAATGCGCACCGGGCCCTGACGACGGAAGATCGGGGTCGGATCCCGCCGCGGCAGGATCTCGAAGGCCGCCGCCGCGAGGTCGTAGGTGTTTCCGAGGACGGCATCGGTCATCGCATTCACACTGCCGGAGAAGGAGAAGTGCTGCGGGTGATCCGACCGGAGCGCCGCGATGATCTCGGCGTCGGTGTCGCCGGCATTCTCCATGTGCGCCACGGCGCCCGATTCGATGTGGAACATCTGTCCCGCTTCGACGACGAAGGAGGCGAAGGCGTCGGCGTTGCCGAGCACCGACACGAGCACTCTCCCCCGCGCGACGTAGGCGAGCTGGTGGGCATTGACGTTCCACTGCGGCTCGCGGACACCCCCGGGGGCCAGGACGATCCTCTGGATGGACATCCGCCTGAGCATCGGGAACTCCGCGCGGGTGAGCCGGCGGATCTCCCCGGAATCGCCCTCGAAGGCGGCGGGAGCGGCGTGCAGCGATGCGACGTGCGGCGAGGCCATGTCGAAAATGTAGACCCTCCGGCTGCCCCCTGGCGCGGGGAGCTGACCGAAGAGGCGTGCCCGGGAACCTCCGAACGCCGTCAGACCGGGACGCGATCCGCGGTCGAGACGACGCGCTGCAGAGGATGCGACGACGGCAGGTCGTGCAACCGATCGACACCGTCGATCGGTTCGCCCAGAGGCGGCTGGAGTTCTACCCCGACCTCGCGCAGTTCCGTGGTGAGAGCCCTCCTCAGGGCATCCGCCTCCACCACCTTTCCATTGGCACTGACCCGCGCCTGCGTCTTCGGCATCCCCGACATCCGCAGGGCGGCCGCGATCGAGCCGGCCAGTTCCCGCGCGGCCGTCATCACGATGTCGGCTGCGCTCTCGTCATGCTCTGCCGCTGCAGTCACCGAACGCGCGAATGCCGCGACGCGCTCGACGCGGCGGGGATCGGCCTGCAGGGCGAGAGGAACGAGCGGCAGCGGGCCGAACGCCGCGGTCGCGGAGGCGGTGAGGGAGGTCGCGGGCCCGCGGCCGTCGACCGCACGCAGCGCAGCATCCAAACCAGCTCGGCCGATCCAATACGCACCCCCGGCGTCGCCCAGGAGATAGCCCCACCCGTCCACGCGAGCGAGGCCGGCGGTCCCGCACCCGAGGATCACCACGCCCGTGCCCACCGCAGCCACCACTCCGTGCTGCTCGGCGTTGGCCCCGAGGTAGCCGGTGACCGAGTCGTGCGCGATGCGTGCGGAGGTCAACGTCGGCTCGACCAGGAGGAGATCCGCTGCCGCGGCGGGGTCTTCGTCGAACCCGGACGCACCCACCGCCACCGAGACCGTCCGCGTCGTCGGCGGGGCGCTCGCGAGCGCGTCGCGGATGACACCGACCACCTGGGGCGTCGCCGGTCGGTCGGCGCGGATGCCCGGGAGCACCGAGGTGTGCGTTCCGTGCGGGTCGCTCCGACGGACGCGGATCGAGGACTGCCCGGCGTCGACCGACAGCCGGGTCGTCCCATCAGCGTGCGGGTCGCCCCTCACCGCAGGTCGCCCCCCGTCGCGGGCCGCCCCGGAAGAGGGGCCGCGGGCACCAGCCGCAGGGTCAGGGTCTGCTGGGGCGCGAGGGGGTACTCGCTCCGCTGCGCACGCGCGACCCGCACCGATGCGTCGGCCAGCGCCGTCTCATCCATGCGAACAGCCCAGACGTCGACATCGACGGCCGCATGGAGCGTGGCAGTGCGATCCGCATCGGTGGGGTTGCTCAGCCGCAGGATCACTCCGCTGCCGTCGTCCGCCGGCTTGAAGGCGGTGACGAGCGCGCCGGACACCGAGAGCGGTGGTGCAAGGACGGACGGCGCCTCGGGTCCCCCGCGCAACTGCAGCGCGACGACGCCGACCCGACGCGTGTCGGCCCGCTCGGCGAGGGCGTAGGTGTCGGTGGCAGCCGCACCCAGAACGAACGCGACGCGGGCGGTGATCGGTCGCAGCAGCTGCGCTTCCGGGGTGGCCAGTTCCGGGCCTGCCCCGGTCGTGCGGGTTCGGAGATCGAACCTCGAGAGCCACCCCACGCTCCGCAGCACGGTCACGGCCAGCTCCGCGGGAGCACCGTCGCCGCCTGCGATGCCCTGCACTTCGGACACGTGATCCAGCAGAATCCCGACGGCCTCGTCGCCTCCCCCGGCCGTGACGTACCCGTGCGCGGGGTGGGTCCCGATCGCGCTCTCGCGATTCCGCTCGTGCGGGGCCGACCCGATGACCGGCCCGAAAGGGCGCGTCAGCGACGAGAAGTGCTGACCGCTGGTCCACGATGTCGGCTGACCAGCGACCGGAGCGAGCACCCGGAGGCGATGATCACGTGAGGCGTTCACCCACTCGGCCGTCCACTCCAGCGTGTCCGAACCGTGCCACACCGTCAGTCGGATGTCCACGGCAGTGGGGATCGTCGCGGCGGACCGGGCCTCGCGTGCCTCATCGAGCGAGTGCGGGATGTCGAGTTCGGCGCGCCAGGAGATCACCGTACGGACTGCCGACCGGATCAGCGCGACGCTGCCCGCCCTCGCCTCGACACCACGATCACCCGTCGGCGGGTCGAACGTGTACGTGTCGCCGCGATCGCCCTCGTCCACCAGCCGCCCGAGGCCCCGGTGACGGGTGCCAGTGGCCGGGTCGACGACGTCGAACGCGGCGTCGGCGAGCACGATGACCGATCGACCATCCGGAAGCGATACCGCCTGGCCGACCTGCCCCGGTTCGCTGTCGGCGCGTGCGCGGGGGCGACCGTCGTGAGGAGCCAGCTCCGCCGTGAAGATGACGACGGCACCGGGCTCGACGACGGAGGCGATGAAGCGAAGCCGCAGGACCCGGGCTTCGACGGAGTCGGGAAGGAGGTCGAGATCAGCCTCGAAGGAGCGCCGCACACCGAGGTCTTCCACTTCGATCGGAACCGCTCGCCCGCTCGGATCTTTCAGCTGAGCGATGTCGCTGTCGGGTGCGACGACGACATCGACCTCCACGGGAAGGTGCCGGTCTCCTGCGGCGAAGGGAACGTGGACCGCGATGCGGACGGCGTCGTCGGCGGGCGTCCCGTGCACACGGGTGTCGAAGCGGCGTCGCAGCAGTGCGCGCCGCAGCATCTGATCGCTCAGCTCGAGCACGCGATCGGTGCGCACCGAGTTCTCCCGGTGCACCTCGTCCACGCTGCACCCGCAGATGGAGTCGTGGGGAGCGTTCTCGAGCACGAGCTCCCAGGCGTGACGCAGCTGCGCCTCGGTCGGGCCTGCGATCGGCGTGGCGTCGACGGCCGAGAGCCCGGGAACAGCGGGAGGATCGAGCACCTCGGCGGCGAGGAGGGGTTCGACGATGCGCTCCAGCATCCGTTCCGCGCGCGAGTTCTCCTGTTTCAGATGGATGCGCGAGGACAGCGTGCCGGGAAGCAGGAACGACCCCGGGCCGCCGAGGAATCGGAGTTCGCCCTCGATGACCACCGGATCCGGACGGGTCGCGCGCAGATCGTCGAAGAAGTCCTCCAGACTCGACTGCACCAGGGACCCACCGGACGTCTCCGACCCAGCCACCGCTGCGAGCACCGGGCCCACCGCGCGGGGGGCGAGGTGGTCGCCCCCGTTCATCAGCAGCCAGGGGCCCTCGGGGCGACGCTCACGCTCACGGTCGAGGAAGGCCGCGAGGCGCTCGGCGCGTCCCTCGGGTGTCCACAGGATCTCCGCCTCGTGGTAGGCCTGGTTGACCGCGTACACCTCTGCGCCGTCTGGCGAGCGCCACCGGAACTCCGATGCCTCCGATGGCGCTCCGCGCCAGACCAGGGCCGTGTCGATGCCGAACCCGGTGAGGATCCGGGGCAGGTCCGCAGGATGACCGAACGCGTCCGGAGAGTATCCGATGGCTGTCAGCGCCCCGATCCCGGCGCCCAGACGACGGGCGGCGAGGAGGTTGCGGATGAGATTCTCGCCCGAGACCAGCTGGTTGTCGGCGAGGACGTGCCACGGTCCCACCGTGAGGACACCCGCACATACGTGCCGACGGACACGCTCGACCAGATCGGGACGCAGGTCTCCGACATCGCGGAGGGTGATCGTCTGTCCGTCCAGATGGAACCTCTCGATCGAGCCCGCGTCGAGCTGGGTGCATACCTGCTCGACGAGTTCGATCAGCCGCGCGCGATAGGACTCGAACGGGCGGTACCACTCCCGGTCCCAATGCACATGGGTGACGACGTGACAGGTCGGCCCGGTGCCGCGCCCGCTGCGGTCACGGGTTGGTGTCGCGACGAGCTGCTCAGACACGGACCGCTCCCTTCGGCAAGGTGCGGCTTCCGGCGTCGGCGGGGATGGCGCCGACGAATCCGGCGGTGATCATCGCAGGGCGCGTGATCGCGCCCCCCACGACGACACTCCACGCGCCGGCAAAGAAAGCGGAGGAGAGCTGTGCGGGCGTGGTGATCCGCCCTTCCGCCACCACGGGGATCGCCAGGGTGTCCACCAGCCCCGCCACGAGGTCCAGATCCGGACCGGGGTGATGGGCGAGACCCGCGGTCTCCGGCGTGTAGCCCGACAGCGTCGTCCCGACCAGCGTCGCCCCGGCCGCCGCTGCAGCGACACCTTCCGCCAGCGTGGCGACGTCGGCCATGACGGGGATGCCCCGCGCGCTCAGTTCGCGCAGGGTCTCGATGAGAGTGCGTCCGTCCGGGCGCGGTCGTGCGGTCGCGTCCAGAGCCACGATGTCGGCGCCCGCCTCGGCAACGGCGAGGGCGTGTTCCAGCGTCGGGGTGATGTAGACGCCGTCGACGCCGGCCTTCCAGAGCCCGATCACGGGCAGATCGGTCACCGCCCGGATGGCACGGACGTCGTCGGGGCCCTCGCACCGGATTCCCCCGGCGCCTCCGGCGATTGCCGACAGCGCCATGGCGCTCATGTGCTCGGGACCGTGCAACGGTTCACCGGGTCGCGCCTGGCATGAGACGACGAGACGCCCCCGGAGGCGATCCAGGAGGGAAGGGATGTCGGGCATGATCCTCATTCGGTACGACGCACGCCGGCGACGGCGTGCGGGTTGTCGGTCGCGCTCGATCGGTCGATCGCGGCGAGCACGGGTTCGGCGAGCGCGCGGGCGAGCGCACCCCAGGTGCATCCGGGCGCCGGGTCGGGACGAGTCGGGGTGATGTCGATGAGCGCGGCGATGCGCACGGCCGCCCGCCGCAACGCCGCCGCCGCCTCCGTCGACACCGGAAGATCGGGATCGACCGTCAGCCGTCGTCGTCCGATGCGATCCAGCCCTCCGTGGGCGATCAGCAGCGATCCCGCGACGAACGCCGGGTGTTGCTGAGGGAGGTCCAGCGCCCAGACGATCGGGACGCCGGCGCGGAGAACGGCGATCTGAACCGCGATCAGCTCGTTCGCATTGGCCAGGATCGCCTGGGCGGTGAGGCCACGACGGACCGAGTGCGCCGCCAGAACGCCCGCGGCCTCCCCGACTGCCCATTCGCCGTGATGGACGCGGTAGGCGGCGGCTGCGATCTGCGTCGCGCCCAGGTTCTTGGCGCCGGCGAGCAGGTTCGCCGGGCCCCGGCCGCGCTCCGGGACCAGCGACCGGAGCGGCACCTGGAAAGGAGCCGTCGGCGCATAGACGCTCGGGTGACCGCCGACCCGCGGGTGGAGGTCGGCGTGATACCAGGCGATTCCCGCAGCATCTGTGAACTGTTCGGCCCGTTCCTCATCGCTCCGTGGGGTCAGGTCGAGTTCGGTGACGGGATGCTCGGAGCGCAGTCGGCGCGACTCGCGGACGTACGGCGACTCGGCCAGACCGTCCGACGTCCCCGAGATCTCAGGCGCCAGTCGCAGTTCCGGATATCCCGTCCCGCCGCCGTCACGGGGCGCCTCCGTGCGCAGCCAGTGGACGAACGCCCTGGTGAGATCCCGGGCGGCCGCCTCTGTCCCCCCGGGGTCGGCGACGAGCCCGGAGCCGTACCAGTCGTTGCCGTGCCAGTTGATGACCGCGGCATCGGCGCCGCCGAGCTGTGCGCTGTCGCGAACTCGTCGATACGACCAGAACGATCCCGGCGGTTGGTGGTCGTCGAAGAACGAGAAGGTGTGGGTGTGTCCGACGTCGTTGGACAGAGTGAGGCTGAAAGGCTGCTCGTCGCGCCAGCGCGCATAGTGGGCCGGTGCGTCGGCGATCGGGACGGGCTGATGGTCGTCGCGGACCAGCGCGGCGACGACGGTGCAGGATTGCTCCGCCGTGTGATCGGCACCGCCTGGGAGCGCATGAGGCTCCCCGAATGCGGCGCGGCCCTCGGATCCGATCACCCAGTCCGCTCCGGCCAGAGGCAGGATGTCGCCGGTCTCGGTGGCGTCGACCACCACGTCGCCGGTCACGGAGATGAGCTGCCCACCGCTCTCGAGGACGACACCCGTCAGATGTTCGGCGTCGCCGATCACCTCGACCGGGCGAGCGCCGCGCAGGATCGTCAGCATCCCGCGCCGCAGCGGCTCGTCCAGCATCGTCTCAAGGATCCGCTCGCCGACGGCGGGCTCGAAGCACAGCCGGCTCACCCACCCGCCGCCGGGATTGCGACGACCGTCGTAGGCCGCCCGGATGCCGTCGCGCAGAGCCCGATAGCGGAGGGAGCACGCTGCCTCTCGCTCGATGTGAGGATGCTCATCGAGCGGTGCGGTCAGCTGTGTCGTGATCTGGCCACCCACCCGGCGCTCGCCACCGGCCATCACGACCGCGCAGCCGGCGTCGGTCGCGGCGAGCGCGGCGGCGACGGCGCCGAGACCGAGCCCGATCACCACGACGTCTGTCCGGAGCTGGCGGCCGCCGTTCATGCGCTCTCCCCCGCCGTATCGGACAGCGCGATCTCGAAGGACCGGCGCCATGGGAACGAGATGTCCGAGGCGGTCACCCTCCCGATCCCGGCGGAGGCGAGCGGGGCGAGCGCGTCCGTGAGCGCGGCGGCGACGAAGGCGGCGGCACCACCGACGTCCTCGATCCGATCGTGCCGCTCGACGGGTGAGCCGATGCGTGCGCGCAGCTGCCGCCGGACCGCGCTCATGTAGCCGTAGTCCTCGATCACGCGCGTCCGCACCAGGCGCGCGCTCGCGCCGCCGTCGAACACGCCCGCGCGCCGTGCGGCCAGCGCTGTGACCAGATGCGCTGCGGCCGTTCCGATCGTGTTGCCCGCCGTATTCCAGGCGGCATACCCGTCCAGATCCGCCAGCACATGCCGCCGCGCGAGCGCGCGGACCAGTGCGGGATCGGCGCCGTTGGGCTGGGCGACGTCGGCGACGGCGACCGCGATGCGGCCGTCCGTCGAGAGCGACGCCGCCAGCGCAGCGGTGGCGTCCGCGGCTGCGGCATCCGTTCGCTCCGGCGGCGACACCGCCCAGTCGCCGCTCGTGCCGTCGGGGGTGTGGACGAGGAGGATCCCGTCCGCCTCCGAAGGGTCCGCGACGAGCTCGGCCCCCGCGCTGTCCAGCTGTGCGCGGGCGGTGTCACCGACGGGTCCCGTCTCGTAGGGAGCCACGCGTTCCAGCCCTCGCGGGTCGGCGGCGAGGACGGCGATCCGCGAGGGCCGGGTCTGCAGCTGTTCGCCGATGGCGCGAGCGGTCAGGACCGCCCCGGTCTCGTCGGCGCCGGGTGCGACGCGGGCCCGACTGGTGACCCCCAATCGCGCGATCCACTCGACTACCGCCATCTGGTCTCGCTCGGACAGCGACCCCGGGACGGCGTCGTCGACTCCGACGAACAGTCGCCGCAGCGTGCCGTCGGCGACCATGCCGACGGCACCGAGGGCGATCACGTGCTGCCGCAGTCGACGCCGCAGCCAGTCAGCGCGCACGTCGTCGGGGATCTCGGCGATGCGTCCGCCACCGCCACCGCCACCCAGGTGGAGGGACAGCGCGTGGAGGGCGGGCCCCCACTCGGCCCAGTACAGCGGCTCTTCGAAGTCATCCGCCGCATCGGGGGCGCGAGGGACGACGATCGAGGCATAGACAGGCGCTGGGCTGTCGCGCAGCACATCGAAGCGTGCGAGCACCGCGGCGGCGCTCTCGGCGCCGATGCGCGAGGGGATGAGGCCACCGAACCCGAGGCCGTCCAGCGACACCACGGCAGCACGGGCGGCGTCTTCGCCGTCGTCGTGGAGCGCGGCCTCCAGCCACGTCGTCAACGCGCCGAGGTCTCCGCCGTGGCGGAGGTCGGGGCGCGCGACCGGGGGCGGCACGTCCATGCGGAAGCCGGCGATCGCCGCGATCCGGCGTGGCAGATCGAGGCAGACCGGCCGCTCGTCCAGCGGTACGAGCACCAGCCTCGGAGTTCGAGACGGCGCGGGCATCAGACGCGGCGCTTCACATTGATCTGGAACTCGTACGCGTCGCCCCGGTAGACACCCGTCGAGGATTCGATGCGCCGCCCGTGCGTGTCGAAGACGATGCGCGCGACGAGAAGGGCCGGTGAGCCCGGCGCCGACTCGAGCAGTTCCGCCTGCCGTTCATCCAGAGTCACGGCCCGGATCGTCTGATGCGCGCGGGCAGGTGTGGCGCCGGCGTGTCCGAAGTACTCGTAGAGCGACCCGAGCAGCTCCGGTCCCAGGTTGTCGCCCGTCAGCCACTCGGGCAGCCACAGGCTCTCGATGCACAGCGGTGCGCCGTCAGCAGTACGGAGGCGCTCGATGTGCACCGCACGGGCTCCCGGAGTGATGAGCAGCTCTCGCGCGATCCGTTCGTCGGCGCGGCCGTGCTCGAGCCGCAGCACCCGTGATCCGGGTGTCATCCCGCGCTCGGCGATGTCCTCCGAGAATGAGGTCAGGTACAGCGACTTCGACACCAGGTCCTTGTCGGCCACGAACGTGCCCGATCCCTGGACCCGGTAGACCCAGCCGTGGTCGGCCAGGCGCGCGAGGGCCTGGCGCACCGTCGCACGGCTGACGCCGAAGAGGTTGACCAGCTCCCGCTCGGGCGGCAGCGGGTCGTGCGGGGCGAGGTGCGCGATGACCTCGTCCCGCAGCCGCGAACGAATTGCTTCCACCTTCGATCCTGGCTCGCCGGCCGCGCGGGAGGGCGGGAGCTGGGGGGCATCCGTGCCGGTCTCGAGGGTCATCCCTTCACCGCCCCTTCTCCTGCACCGCGGAAGAACCATTTCTGAGCGAAGAAGAACGCGATGATCAGCGGGATGACGGCGATCATCGTGCCGGCAGCCACCACCTTCTGGTCATCCGCGAACGCACCCGCCAGAAACTGCAGTCCCACAGTGAGGGTGTAGTTGTCCTGGCTGGTCAGGACGATCTGCGGCCAGAGGAAGTCGTCCCACGCGAACATGAAGCTGAAGATACCGACCACTGCCATCGTCCCCTTCACCGAAGGCAATGCGACGCGCCAGTAGCGCTGGAACTCCGAGGCGCCGTCCAGGACCGCGGCCTCATCGATGGCGCGGGGAAGGGACAGGAACGCCGACCGGAAGAGCAGGATGGAGAATCCCGTCACCGCGGAGGGCAGGATGACGCCCAGCAGCGTGTCGACGAGTCCCAGCTGGCGAGCGGTGAGGAAGACCGAGATGAAGATGACCTCGAACGGGATGACCAGCGTCGCCAGGAAGGTCAGATACGCCGCGGTGTTACCGCGGAAGCGCAGTCGGGCCAGGGCGAAGCCGGCCAGCGAGCCGAAGGCGATGTTGGTCACGGTGGAGGCCGAGGCGACGATCAGCGAGTTGCCGATGAAGGTCCAGACCGGGATGACGTCGGCGACCTTGGCGAAGTTCTCCAACGTCGGGTCGCGGGGCAGGAAATAGGGCGGGTAGGAGAACACACTGTCCCCCTCCCCCTTCAAAGCCGTTCCGAGCGTGTAGAGGAAAGGCCCGACGAGCAGCACCAGGACCACGAGGAGGACGATGTAGTGCACCACCCGGCGGATGACTCCCCCGACGCCGAGGGGGCGTCGGCGTCGGAGCTCTGCGCGCTCGGCGGTCGTCAGCGGGGCGGCTGCGCTGCGGACGGCGTCCGCGGATTCGATGACGGTCATGCTTCCGCGTTCTCCCTGCTGAGCTTCTGCAGCGCGACGGTCAGGCCGATGGTGAAGATGAACAGCACCAGACTCATGGCGGCGGCGTAGCCCACCTGTCCGTCGAAACCGGACCCCACCTCGCGAATGGTGAACACCATCGAACGCACCTGCCCTCCGGGCCCGGCGGTCGGGCCGGCGATGACGAAGATCTCGGCATAGACCTTCATGGCCGCGATCGCGGACAGCACCCCGACCAGCAGCATCGTCGGCCGAACCGAGGGGATGGTGACGGAGAAGAATCGCCGGATGCCTCCGGCACCGTCCATCTGCGCCGCTTCATGGAGCTCGCCGGGGACGTTGGCGAGCGCGGTCAGATAGATGACCATGTAGAAGCCCAGGCCTTTCCACACCGTGACCAGGATGCAGCTGAAAAGGAGAAGGGTGGCGTCGGTGAGGAACGGCAGCGGCTGCTGCACGATCCGAAGGGTCTGGAAGAGCCAGTTGACCGGGCCGCGCTCTTTCAGGAGGAACACCCAGATGAGGCCGACCACCACCATGGAGGCGATCACGGGGGTGTAGAACGACGCTCGGAAGAAGGCCATGCCGGGGATCTTCGGCTGGACGAGCATCGCCAGCAGCAGAGGAAGGGTCACCAGCAGGGGAACCGCGACGACGACGTAGATGAGCGTGTTGCCCGCCGAGAGCCAGAAGACGTCGGAGGACGCGAGGGCCCCGAAGTTCTCGAACCCCACGTACTGTCCCCCCGAGGCCAGCCGGAAGTCGGTGAACGACAACTGGACGGTGCGGAAGAACGGAACGATGTGGAAGATCAGGGCGACGGCGAGCGCCGGTGCCATGAGCAACCAGGGCGTGACGAGCCTTCGGGGCCGCATCGCGTCTACTCCCCGCCGCCGGTGATGGCGTTGGCCTCTTCGACCGCCTGGTCGAGCGCCTCCTGCGCGGTCAGATCTCCGGCGAGGGCGAGCTGGATCTTCGCCAGCACGGCGTTCTTGACCTGGTCGTCGTACTGGACCGGCGTGAGGTTCTCGGCGCGCGTGAGCCCCTCTGCGGAGAGCTTGACGGCCTTGGACAGTTCGGTGCCGTCGGAGTCGTCCTGGAAGAACGGGTCTTCCAGAGCTGCAGTGACCGACGGCAGCACCGGCGCGACCTGGGAGAAGGCGAGCTGGTTCTCGGCGTTGGTGATGAACTTCGTGAAGGCCAAGGCGGTGCCGGGGTTCTCGCTGGTCTTGGGAATCAGCAGCCCCATCACCGACATGTTGACGGGCTCACCCTCGGCGGCGATCTGCGGTGCGACCCGGGTGTTCGCGAACACCTCGGGAGCATTCTGCTCGATGCCGTTGAGAAAGTTCGGTCCGGAGGGGAACATCGCGACGTTCCCGGCCTGGTAGCCCTCCTTGGCGTCGTTGAGGGTCTGCGTGAGCGAATCGGCCGGGAAGACCCCCGACTGGTACATCTCGGCGAGCCCCTCGACGTATTCGACGGCGTCCGGGGTGTTGAAGGTCCAGACCAGGTCTTCATCGATCAGCGGGACGCCGATCTTGGCCAGGTCGGTCAGGAAGCGGTTCTCGAGCGCCGGGTGCAGGCCGTAGAACTCTCCGGCACCGGCCTCCGAGATGGCGCGAGCGTCCTCGTAGAGCTCCGCGAACGTCTCGGGTGCGTCGTCGGGGTCCAGCCCCGCGGCTTCGTAGAGGGCGGCGTTGTACATCGTGACCTCGCTGGTGAGGTACCACGGCACACCGAACGTCCCCTCCATGCCGGGAACCTGGAATCCCTTCCACGCCCCCTCGACGTACTCTGCGGCGAGCTCGGGGTCGGCCTGGTCGATGTCGAGGAAGACTCCCTCGCGTTCGAGCGGCTGAGCGAAGTTGGGGTTCATGTTGACGACATCGGGGAGGTTCCCGGCGGCGGCGTCGGCGGCGAACTTCTCCTGCGCGCCGGCGAACGGCACATCGATCCATTCGACCTCGGTGCCCGGGTACTCCTCCTCGAAGGCCGCGATCGTGTCCTCGATGTACGCCGCGAGGTCGGGGTTGGAGCTGAGCTCGAGCGTGGCGAAGGTGATCTCGCCTTCGACGGTCGACAGCTCGTCGGCGGAGGCCTCGGAGCCGGTGTCGACACCTTCGAGGCCGCAGCCGACAAGTGCGAGGGCCAGACCGGTCGCGGTCGCACCCGCGAGAAGCGTGCGACGGGTTCGGTTCAACGTCATTGGTGGGACCTTTCGGATTGCGGGATCGATGCGATCCACGGACGGACGTTAGCAAATGGTTCGAACCAATGCAACGCTCGCGTGACCATTGTCACTGGCTCGAGATCTGGACCTTGCGATCAATCGCCGTGCGGGCTAGCGTTGGCGCGCAATTGGTTCGAACCAATCGTTGCGCACTTTATGCCGCAACGCCGCATTGCTTCGGAATGACGAGGATTCGATGATGAATGCCCTGACACGTGCACGCCGCCGCACCGCGCTCGCCGCGGCCGGCGTCGCCCTCGCGCTGAGCGCGCTGAGCGCCTCGCCCGCGCTGGGTCTGACCCCGGCGCCCGTCGTCGATGCGCACACCGCCGCCCTCGTCGCGCCCGCGGCGGGCGACGAGGTGACGACGGTCGGCGGCGAGCGGATCGCGATCGCCGCGGTCGACCCGCCGAGCAGGCTCGCCGGGATGGTCGCCGTCTACACCCCGGCGTTCGGGGCGACCACGAAGACCAACGGGTTCGGCGGCGAGGCCGTGCTGCGTCCCACCGCCGACGGCGCGTGGACGGTGCAGAGCGTGTGCACGATCCTCGCCCCGTGCGGAGACCCCGCCCTTCGCCCGGGCGACAACGCGATCCCCGCCGACGGCATCGTCCTGTCGGTGTCGCCGGGGGGCACGCCCGACGTCCGCGCGTGGCTTCGTGACAACATCCGCGCGGGCGACACCGTGCGGATCGGTCCCGTCATCTCGCGGGAAGAGCGCACGACCCTCGACGCGGTCGATCCGACGGCCCAGTCCAACCCACCCGGTGTCGACGGCACGGGCGCGTGCTTCCCGGGCTGTCGCGGCGCCGAGCAGATGGTCCAGTACACACCGGCATCGGGCCGGGAGACCACCGGCACGAACGACTTCGGTTATGAGGTCACGGTGCAGAACGGCGTCGTCACTGGCGCCGGCGGCAACGACCGCGACATCCCTGCCGACGGCTACGTCCTCTCCGGTCACGGCGGACGCGGCACGTGGCTTCAGACCAACGCCGTCGTGGGGGCCGCGATCTCGATCGAGGACGATGTCCTGATCGCGACGGTCGACGAACGAACCGCGATCTTCGGTGCGGAGCGCGCCCTCGACGACGCCACAGCCCGGATCGAGGCGGCAACCGCGTCGTGCCTGGTCTTCGCGTCCGATGCCGCCCGCGCGGCGGCGACGGAGTCAGCGACACTCCTCGACGACGCGCGCGCCGCCTCGGGGTCGGGCGACGCGGCCGGCGCGGTCGATCTCGCGCTGGCGGCGCGGGGCGCGGCCGAGCTCGCCGCGCACCGCACCGCGGAGTCACGGGTCGCAGAAGGGCGCGCGACGTGGGTGCGTCCTGAAGAGACCACGCCGGAAGCGATTGAGGCATCGCTCGACCGGATCGATGAGGCGGGCTTCAACATGGTCTTCCTCGAGACCATCTACCAGGGGTACACGATCTACCCCTCCGATGCGGCCGCCGCCGCCGGCATCGCCCCCCAGCGCCCCGAGATGGTCGGGTTCGACCCCCTGCAGGTATGGATCGAGGGTGCACACGAGCGCGGCATCGAGCTGCATCCCTGGATTCACACCTTCTTCGTCGGTGCTGATCAGACGGTGGGTACCGGTCCGATCCTGTCGCAGCACCCGGAGTGGGCGGCGATCCAGCGACAGGATGTCGGGAAGCCCGGCCTCCACCCCTCGATTGCGGAGCCCGGCTACTACTTCCTCGACGCCGCGCATCCCGACGCGCGGGCCTACGTGCAGTCACTGCTCTCAGAGCTCATGTCGACGTACGACATCGACGGAATCCACCTCGATTACATCCGGTACCCGGTCTCGCAGCCGTGGGAGACGGCAGGGTATTCCTACAGCGATTACTCGCGACAGGCGTTCGCCGCCGAACACGGCGTCGATCCCTACTCCCTCACGCCGGACTCGCCGCTCTGGCAGACCTGGACGGACTGGCGGATCGCGAACGTGACCTCGTTCGTCGGCGAGGTTCGCGAGCTGCAGCAGGAGTCCGCTCCCGAGATCGCGCTGTCTGCGGCCGTCTTCGCCGACCCCGTCGACGGGCTCGACAAGAAGTTCCAGAACTGGGGCGACTGGGTCGACCGCGGCTTCGTCGACGTCCTGACGGGCATGTCTTTCGGCACCTCTGGAACCTCTGTCGCCCGCGACACCCAGGCCATGCGCGAACGGGTGGGCGATGAGGAGTACCTGTACACCGCGACGTACGGACCGTTCCGTGGCTCGACGCCCGGCACGGTGCTGGAGCAGATCCGCGCGGTGAACGCGGCAGGGTCTGACGGCACGGGCCTGTTCGCCTACAACCAGTTGAGCGATGCGCAGGCACGGGCGCTGTCGGAAGGCGCGCACCGGGTCGAGGCTGTCGCTCCGCACGCGGATCCGATCGGCGCCGCCTCGACGGGGATCAGCCACCTGCGTGACGGCCTGCCCGCCGGCGTTACGGGCCACTGCGTGGCCGTGAAAGACGCTGATCGCATCGAACACCGTCTGGACAAAGCCCTCGACGCGCTGTCTGACGGCAAGCTCGACAAGGCCGCCCGGGAGCTCGACAAAGCATCGAGCCTCCTTCCCGCTGATGACACCGCGTCAGCGGCATGGGTGGAGCGGGCGCAGCGCGATCTGGCGATGTACGGACGCTGGGTCGAGGACGCCGTCCGTCGGTGACGCTGGGCCGCAGCGGCGATGACACCGCGAACGCGGCGGGGGTGGAGTTCTCAGAGTCCGGGGACTCCACCCCTTCGCATGCGGTCGCGAACCAGGTCACCGTCCCGCGTGCCTCGGGCCCGGACCGGTCGGTCCTGCTGAGCGCCCCGCGCCCCGACGAGTCCTCTCGAGCCGAGAGCACTGGCTTCGGATTCGAACTCGTCACCCGCGGAACTCCCTCTCCTCCCCCGGGGACGGTGGACACGGACCATGTCGTCGGCCGCGGATAGACTCGCCGCTGCTCGGGCGGAGGAGGGACGATCGGCATTGGCACGAACAGGCGCTACGCCGACGCGGTGGACCGCCGGATCAGCGATCGTGTCCTCGAACGCACCGCGGCACAGGGGTCTTTGCAGACGTTGACCCGGGCGGAGCTGCAGTTGGACCTCCTGCCGTGCACGACCGATCCCCACCCGAAGGCTGTGCGCGCGTGGATTCGCTTTGGCGCGACGCCGGTGCAGGTCGACGCCGAGGCGTGCATGTGGACCCCGCGCGCGGTGGCGATCAGGTTCCACGTGGGCACGCGTGAGTACCGGTGCTGGGTGTGGGCGAACGCGGTCGACCCTTCGCCGTGAGCCCTTTCACCGAGGCCCACGCCCTGCACCGAGACCTTCCGTGACACGGTGCGTCTCGAGCGTGAACGTCGGTTTCGCCGATGGCAGAGCGAAACCCTCTTGCCCGCCTGAGCTGCGGTCAGCGCCCGGCGGCGGCGGCGCCTCCATGACGTCGCTGGCCGGTGGAGCCGGCGCCGGCACCGCGACGTCTTCCGAGCGGGACCATCGGAACAGCGAGCCCGAGGAACGCCACGAGCGGCAGGAAACTGCCCGACACCAGCGCCAAGACCACACCGAGGGCCGCAAGGGAGATGGCGATCCCCCACACGGTTGCCCGCAGCCATCCAGGAACAAAGTCACCCTCGGAAGCCATACGCGTGACTCTAAGGCACGAGAAGACGGCCCCACGAGACGCGCACCGACTTCACAGCGCACGAACAACCAAGTGACCGGCAGCTCCCGTCACGGGCGGAGGGTACCGAGTGCCACAGGCTCACAAGCGACGTCGCACCTCCCCCACGGCGGAAATAGAGAAGCGGAAACGGATCGACTACATCCGGGCCGTCGTGACGCGCACCAGGTGTGACAGACCCAACCCCTGGCTGGAAGGTCGGGCTCGGTGAGATCGTCAGGGACGCCACCGCCACGGTCCGACTCCCCGCCGTGTACGGGGAGGTGGTGTCGCGTATCCTCAGCGGCCACTCACACTCCTCGATGATCCGTGCGGTGCGCACAGAGTCACACGACCAGCAGTGGGACAACGGCGACGGTCCCTGCATGTCCTGATAACCAGCGACGTCGGGTCGGTGCAGTTCTCCCTCGAGGCGGCGATGCTGCAGTTCCGTCACGCGGCTTAAGCGTGCGGGCGGCGAGCGATCAGCCCCGGCGATCCTGCCGCCTACTGCCCCACGCGACCCACTTCAGTAGCCGACCGCCGCTAGACCGTAGTTGATCTGCTCGTCCGTGAAGCCCTCGAACGCAAGTTGGTCATACAGACCCTGCCGGCTGAACGCCATTGAGTCCAGGTACTCCTGCGCCTTCCCTGCCGCTTGCTCGTTCCAGTCGGGTGCGATGTAGTCCACCGCGAACGTCGCATCCTCGGTGGAGTAGCCCTCGAACTCGAGCTGACCGATCAGCCCCTGGCGGGAGAAGCTCAACACGGAGAGGTACTGCTCACCGGCGGCGACGGCGTTCTGCTGCGACAGCGACAAGACTGGCGCGGGCGGCTCTGCGAGGACGAGAAGGTCCTCGCCCACGGTGTATTCGGTGCCCTCACCGGGCAGCACGGAAACAACGACCCAGTCGTCGGCGACGCCCTCAGGCTGGAAAGTCACGGTGAAGCCAGCCCCCTCGATCGCGGCGCGCGCGTCCGCGACGGACGAGCCTGTAACCGTAGGCACGTCGGCTGTCTCCGGAGCAGGTGGCGCCACAGGTTCAGCTTCCGGCCCAACCGGGTCGACCTCCTCGGCTGCCTCAGACACGATGGGTGCGGCGGTGCGTGACGCGCCAGCACCTCCGATCGCTCCGATGATGCCGATCAGCAAGATCAGCGCGCCGAGTCCGATGAGTACCCAACCCCACCACGGAAGACCCTTCTTCTTGGCGGCGTCCGGTGGGGTTGTGGTCTCAGGGCCGGGAAGCGTGGCGGTCGCGACGCCTGGGTGCTCCGCCATGACCGACGTTTCGGTGGTAGTTGCTGGCTGCGTTGACGCGGCCGCCGCTGCGGACTCGGGCGTCCAATCGGTCCAGCGCGCACCGTCCCAGTAGCGGTGCTCGTTGTTCGCGTGCGGCGCCGGGTACCATCCGGGCGCGGGCGTAGGCGTGTTGTTGCTCATGATGTTCCCCCAGGGTTCTGCTGGCACCGGCATCCCCACTGAGCCGGTGTCGTAGGCGTCACCATAACGGCAGGAGAGGCTGCGCGCATAGCCTGGACTCGTGGACGAGTTATGCAGCTGCCCCCGGAGGGCGACCACCGCAAGGGCATCTGATACACGTGACGTCCGGTCCCGAGTAGATTCCTCCTCATGAAGTACGGGCTTTATGGGGGCGGCCGTTAGGGCGAGGTCGTCGACGAGCTCGTGGGAAGGTCGTCTTGTACCTCGAGGCCGATGCCCGAGCGTGGGTAGAGGCTTCGGCAGTCGAAACGAGGGCACGGTAACGCCCAGATATTGCCCGAGCCTCCTGGAGATGCAGAAAACCCCCGGCTGACCGGGGGTTTTCATCTGTGCGCGATACTGGGATCGAACCAGTGACCTCTTCCGTGTCAGGGAAGCGCGCTACCGCTGCGCCAATCGCGCCCAAGGGCTGTTTGATTATGTGGAGTGGAGGTGGCGACGGGATTCGAACCCGTGTAAACGGCTTTGCAGGCCGGTGCCTAGCCGCTCGGCCACGCCACCGTGTGTGGTTCGACCCACGCGTCGTGTCCACCCCGGAGGGTGGACCCCGCACTCGAGCGGATGACGAGACTCGAACTCGCGACCCTCACCTTGGCAAGGTGATGCGCTACCAACTGCGCTACATCCGCGTGCTCCCGGCTTCCCGGGCGCTTCACCGACTTTAGCCGATCCGGCGCCCTGTTCCAAACCAGCGCGTCCGCCGCGTGTCGCCGCGGCTTCCGGTTCGGACCGGGCTCCGGCATCCGGTAACATCGGTACCCGGCCCCCGGGCCGACGGGCGATTGGCGCAGTTGGTAGCGCGCTTCCTTCACACGGAAGAGGTCATCAGTTCGAGTCTGGTATCGCCCACCACATCCGAGTCTCATCTCGGCGCGGAGAACCGCCAGCCGTATCTCCTTCGAAGCGCCTCGGCCACCGTGGTGAAACGCTGCAGGTCCAGGGCAGCCGCCTCACGTCGCATCCCGCGGTCATGAACGGTGTACAGCTGATCGATGTCCACCCACGAGGCGCGACCACGGCTGTCCCACTCCCCCGTGCCCAGCGGCAGGTAGTCATGGTCGCCGTCGTGCGCCTGGCTGGTCAGTCGCACCGCGTAGACCCGATCGGCTGATGCCCGACCGATGACGAGGACCGGACGGTCCTTGCCGCGCCCGTCGTTCTCGGCGTAGGGAACCCACGTCCAGACGATCTCACCCGCATCGGCAGTGCCGTCGGGATCGGGCCCGTACTCGATGACGAGGTTCCGGGGCGGGCGTGCGACGGTCTGGGTACCCACTGCCGGCGGCGTCGAGGAGCGCCCCGCACCCGGGCGCGATCCTCGGCTTCCGCGACCCGCGCCGAGGAGCGCCGACAGGGAACCGAGGAGACCGCGCATACGCACCATCACGCCAACATACGCGGAAGGCGCCGCGCTCTCGCGCGACGCCCTCCGGATGGAACGTTCTGTTGGTCAACCCCGGGTGTCGGTGAGGACGTAACCCTCCTCGCCGTGGACCACGGTGTCGATGCCGGCGACCTCGTCCTCGTTCTTGACGCGGAAGCCGATCGTCTTCTGAATGGCGAAGCCGATGACCCACGCGAGCACGAAGGAGTAGGCGAGGACTGCCACCGCGGCGATCGCCTGCACCAGCAGCTGCGTGCCGTCACCGCCCATGAACAGGCCGGTGCCGTTGGCGAAGAAGCCGATGTAGAGCGTTCCCACAAGGCCACCGACGAGGTGGATGCCCACCACGTCGAGGGAGTCGTCGAAGCCCCAGGCGTACTTCAGCTCGACGGCCAGGGCGCAGACGACACCGGCGATGACACCGAGGAGGATCGCCCAGATCGGGTCGAGCGAGGCGCAGGCCGGCGTGATGGCGACGAGGCCCGCCACGGCGCCCGAGGCGGCGCCGACCGAGGTGGGCTTGCCGTCCTTGATCTTCTCGACGACCAGCCATGCCAGCAGCGCGGCGGCAGGAGCGGCGATGGTGTTGACGAAGGCGATGGCGGCCACGCCGTCGGCGGCGAGCTCGGAGCCGGCGTTGAAGCCGAACCAGCCGAACCACAGCAGACCGGCGCCGAGCAGCACGAACGGCGGGTTGTGGGGCACGTGGACGCCCTTCTGGAAGCCCACGCGCTTGCCGAGCACCAGCGCCAGCGCGAGAGCCGCGGCACCGGCGTTGATGTGGACCGCCGTTCCACCCGCGAAGTCGATCGCGCCGACGCCGAAGGTCTCCTGGAGGCCGTAGGTGATCCAGCCGCCGTAGGCGAAGCTGCCGTCCTCGGCCAGGCCGAAGTTGAACACCCAGCTCGCGACCGGGAAGTAGACGATCGTGGCCCAGAGGCCCGCGAAGATCAGCCAGGCGCCGAACTTCGCGCGGTCGGCGATGGCGCCCGAGACGAGAGCCACGGTGAGGATGGCGAACGTGGCCTGGAAGGCGACGAAGGCCATCGGCGGGTAGGCGGCGCCCTCGGGCACCTCGAGGAGGCTCGTCAGACCGAGTGCCGACCAGTCGATTGACCAGGGGGCTACGACACCCTCAGCACCCGGGAACGCGATCGCGTAGCCGTAGAGCACCCAGAGGACGCCGATGAGTCCGAGCGAGCCGAAGCTGAGCATCATCATGCTGATGACGCTCTTGGCTTTCACCAGTCCGCCGTAGAAGAACGCCAGCCCTGGCGTCATCAGCAGGACGAGTGCGGCCGCGATGAGTATGAATGCGGTATTGCCTTGATCCATCTCTCAGGAGAACCTCTCTGCAGGGACGCAGGATGTAGCGTCGGGTGGCACCCAGTGTGCTCATCCGCGGTTTCGCCCGCCGTGCGCACCGTGTTTCGAGTCGGTTACGCGAGCCCCGTGCAGGTAAACATCAGGTTTCCGGATGCCGCGAAGCGGCCACGACGACGCTACGAAACGGCTCCGCGCCCGTGGCGGAGCCGTGCGACCCGGCGCTCAGGCGAGCGTCGAGGCGATGAGACGCGATGTCGCGCGCAGGTACTTCTTGCGATAGCCACCGCTGAGCATCTCGGCCGGGAACACCTGGTCGAGGGAGAGTCCGGTCGCGCGGATCGGGAGCTGGGCGTCGTAGACGCGGTCGATGAAGGCGACGAAGCGCAGAGCGGCCGACTGGTCGTCGAAGGTGCGGACATCCCGCATCCCGATCATCCCGACGCCGTCGATGAGACGGATGTAGCGCGACGGATGCACACGGGCGAGGTGGGCGACGAGGTCGTCGAACGCGTCGTCGGAGACCACTGTCCGCGTCGCGGCGTCGGCGATCGCGCCGGCGTAGTCGGCGTCGTCGAGGGTGACGGCGTGCCCATCCAGCGAGCGGTGCCGGTAGTCGGTGCCGTCAATGCGGATGGTCTCGAAGTTTGCCGCCATCGCATGGATCTCACGGAGGAAGTCCTGCGCGGCGAAGCGGCCCTCGCCGAGCGCGTTCGGCGGGGTATTGGAGGTCGCGGCCAGCTTCGTGCCGCCCGCCACCAATTCTCCGAGGAGACGGGTCATCACCATCGTGTCGCCCGGGTCGTCGAGCTCGAATTCGTCGATGCACATGAGGTCGGTGCCCCGGAAAAGCTCAACGGTCTTCTGATAGCCGAGCGCCCCGACCAACGCGGTGTACTCGATGAAGGATCCGAAGTACTTCCGTCGCGCGGGCATCGCGTGGTAGACCGCCGCGAGCAGGTGGGTCTTCCCGACCCCGAATCCGCCGTCGAGGTAGACCCCCGGCTTGGTCTCGGGCTGCCTCTTCGGCCGACGGAAGAACCCGCCTCGCTCGGGGGCGGGGCCGCCGCCGACGAAGGTCATCAGGTAGTCCTTCGCACTCTGCTGCGACGGATACTCGGGGTCTGCCCGGTAGGAGTCGAAGGTCGCGGAGGCGAACTGCGGCGGCGGGGTCAGGGCGGCCACCATGTCGGCACCGGAGATCTGCGAGTCGCGCGATGTGAGGTGGATGACACCGGTTCCGGTGCGGGTAGCGGTCATGAACGTCCTGTGTCGCCGTCTTACAGATATCGAGGCCGAGGGTGCGCCACGGCGCAGCGGATCCTAGGCTCGAGGGGACGGTTACACCCTACGCCGTCCACCCGTCTCCCCCGACATCCCGAGGAGTGTGCCCCGTGCCCGTGGAGTTCGACACGTCATCGCCCAAGTTCGCCGAATACGCCGACCCCGGGCGCCTGGTCACCGGCGCCTGGTTGGAGGAGCGATTGGGCACGCCGGGACTGGTCGTGGTCGAGTCCGACGAAGACGTGCTGCTCTACGAGACCGGCCACATCCCGGGCGCCGTAAAGGTCGACTGGCACACCGAGCTGAACGACCCCGTGGTGCGCGACTACGTCGACGGTGAGGGATTCGCCGAGCTCCTCAGCCGCAAGGGCATCTCGCGCGACGACACGGTCGTCATCTACGGAGACAAGAACAACTGGTGGGCCGCCTACGCCCTCTGGGTGTTCTCGCTCTTCGGACACGAGGATGTCCGACTGCTCGACGGCGGACGCGATCTGTGGATCTCCGAGGGACGGCCGCTGACGACGGAGGCCAGCACCCCCGCCCCGACTGACTACCCGGTCGTCCAGCGAGACGACACCGCTCTCCGCGCCTACAAAGAGGACGTGCTCGCCCACCTCGGGAACCCGCTGATCGACGTCCGCTCCCCCGAGGAGTACAACGGCACCCGCACGACCGCCCCCGCCTACCCCGAGGAGGGGGCGCTTCGCGCCGGTCACATCCCGAGCGCGAAGAACGTGCCGTGGGCGAGGGCCGTCGCCGAAGACGGCGGGTTCAAGTCCCGCGCCGAGCTCGAGCAGATCTACCGGGACGAGATCGGACTCACCGGCACCGCGCCGATCGTGGCCTACTGCCGGATCGGCGAACGCTCCAGCCACACCTGGTTCGTCCTGCGCCACCTCCTCGGCTTCTCCGACGTGCGCAACTACGACGGGTCGTGGACCGAGTGGGGCTCGGCGGTACGGGTGCCGATCGTGGCCGGCGACGAGCCGGGAGAGATCCCGGCCCGCGTCTGAGCCGGCCGGTCAGACCCCGCAAGGGCGTGGGAGGATGGCGGGGATGACATCCCCCGACGTTTCCTCGGACGTGCCCGCCGCACTGGCGGCGATCCGCGACGACTTCCTCGAACTCCCCGAGCAGGAGCGACTGCAGCTTCTGCTGGAGTTCTCGCACGAGCTCCCGCCGATCCCGGACGCGCTCGCCGATCACCCGGAGTTGCTCGAACGCGTGGCCGAATGCCAGTCTCCGGTCTTCATCATCGTCGAGGTCGACCCGGAGGGCGTCGTGGCGATGCACGCGACCGCGCCGGCCGAAGCGCCCACCACGCGGGGGTTCGCCAGCATCCTGGTCCAGGGGCTCACCGGCCTGACGGCCGACGAGGTCCTCGCCGTCCCCGACGACTATCCCCAGAGCATCGGCCTGACCCGTGCGGTGTCGCCCCTGCGCATCGCGGGGATGACCGGCATGCTCGGGCGGGCCAAGCGGCAGGTGCGCGCCAAGCGCGTCGGCGCCCCGGGCTGACCATGTCGGGTTCGGCGCACGCCTCTGCGCCCGCAGGGCGATGGGTGACGGAGGTCATACCGGCCTCCTTCGAGCGCGTCGACACGGCGGACGACACCGCCGGAGAGTGGATATCGCGGCGCTACCACCGCCCCGAGAACGCCTTCGTCCGGCTGAACATGGTCGCCACGCTCACCGGATCATCCACGGGTGCCGATGGCTCGAGCACGTCGATCAGCTCGCGTGTGGACCGGCTCCTCCTGGGTGCGATCCGTCGCGAGGCCGACGTCGTCGTCGTCGGGGCCGAGACCGTCCGGGCCGAAGGATCGGTTCTGCCCAAGACTGCGCGCCTGGCGATCGTCACCGCCACCGGCGACCTCGGCGACGGCTCGCTCCGACGCCGTGACGGCCGGGAGGTACCGCCGGCCCTTCTCCTCTGCCGCCCCGAGCACGCTGCCCGCGTCACCGCCGCGGTGGGGAACGCACCGGCCGAGGTCGTTGCGGTGCCGTCGTCGGGTGCCCCGGGCGAGGACGCCTCACGGCTGCATCCCGTCGACATCGTGCGAGCACTCCACGCGCGGGGTCTCCGCCGGATCGTGTGCGAAGGCGGCGCGGGCCTTGCGACGCAGTTCGTGGAGTCGGGGATGGTCGACGAGGTCTGCGTCACCGTCTCGCCGTTTCTCGAACCCGTGCACCACCCCTTCCTCTCCCTCTCCACGTCCGTGCCGTCGGAGGTGGCGGGGATGCTGGTGGACGACGCCGGCTTCAGCTACCGGCGTCTGACGATCCGCCGCTGAGCTCGGGGGTTCCGCCCTCATCGCCGTCGGGTCGGCTTCCGTCGACATCGAGGCTCAGCCCGTGACGACCGAGCCACGTCCGGATCGCCGTGCTCCACCGTTCCTGGTCGTAGTTCCACAGCTTGGTGTGCCGGGCCACGTCGAAGACGATGAGCTCGACCAGGTCGGGGCGGGCGACGACGAGATCGTGGGAGGCGTCGGAGGGCACGAATCCGTCGTCGTCGCTGTGCAGGATGAGGACGGGATGCCGCAGCTCGCCGGCGCGCGCCACGACATCCAGCTGGTCGAAGGGGATCGGCCCGCCGGTGCGGGTCAGCGGCGTCGTCCACTCGCTGGCCAGCGCGCCGAGGGCGAGACCCGTGACCGGCGCCGGAAGCCCCATCATCTTCGCCTGGTAGTTCAGGACGATTCGCCAATCGACGACGGGCGATTCGAGGATGAGGCCTGCGATCACCTGACGGTGGGGAGAGTTCAGTGAGACCTGCAGCGCGATCGCACCACCCATCGACCACCCCATGAGGATGATGCGCCGGGCGCCGCGGCGACGGGCGAATCCGACGGCGGCATCGACATCGCGCCACTCGGTGGCGCCGAGGGCGTAGGTGCCGGTCCGACTGCGGGGGGCCTCGCCGTCGTTGCGGTAGGAGACGACGAGGGAGGTGATCCCCAGGGCGTGGAACACCGGCACGGCGCGGAGGCACTCCGAGCGCGTGGTGCCTCGCCCATGGATCTGGATGACCCACGTCTCGGGCATCTCGTCGGAGGCCTCAGCCGGGAAGAGCCACGCGGGGCACGGCCCGACGCCGGATCCGATGAGTTCTGAAGAGAAGGGCAGGTGCAGTTCCTCGGGGCGTTCGTAGTACCACCCGCTGAAGGCGGCGTCAGGAGCCACCCCGGCGCCGGGGGGAACGTGGGTGAGAAGCTTGCGCTTGACGCCGAGGGCGTCCTGGTCGAGCACCGACCCGAGCTTGAGGTAGCCGGTGTCGCCGGCGGTGAACAATCCGTATCGTCCCGGAAGGACGGTGTCGTCCGTGCGGGAGAGCGTGATGGTCTGCGCGATGGGATCGACGGCGAGGATACGGGTGTCGGCGACGCGCACGGCAGGCGTGACCACCCGTCGCGCGACACGGACCGACACCACGCCCAGCACACCGGCCGCGGCGGCGACGGCGGCGCCGAGGATCGCGACCGCGGCCCGGACTCCACCCACGAAGCCGGGTGTGGCGCCGGAGGGTGCGGCGCGCCTGGAGTCGACCATCGAGCGATCACTCTAGTCTGTCCGCGTGGCTGACCAAGGATCCCCGGCGACGACGGCGTTCGCCCTCGCCGCGGAGGCCGTGCGGGCGACGACGTTCCGAGAGGACTTCGCGGTGCGCGAGATCCCCGCGCCCGCGGGCCTCGCACCCGAGGCGATCGCGCTCGCCGGCGACGTGCGACCGGAGGACGACGGCGTGGACTCGCCGTATGGAACGGGCCGCTTCATCCTGCTCCACGACGAGTCCGAACCGGCGGCGTGGGGAGGTCCGTGGCGGATCGTCTGCTTCGCCCAGGCGCCTCTCGAGGCCGACATCGGTGTGGACCCGCTGCTGGCGGACGTCGCCTGGTCATGGCTCATCGATGCCCTGGACTCCCGCCACGCCGCCTATCATTCGGCGTCGGGCACCGCGACCAAGACCCTTTCGAAGGGCTTCGGTTCGCTCGCCGAGGAGGGGGACGGTGCGCAGATCGAACTGCGCGCGTCCTGGTCACCGGACGGCGATATGACGGGACATGTGGAAGCCTGGAGCGAACTGGTCTGCATGCTCGCCGGTCTCCCGCCGGGGTCGGAGGGCATCGCGGTCTTCGGTCCTCGGAGGACGATGCGTGGCTGACTACACCGTGATCGCGGACGCGGGGTCGTTCGCGCGCGCCATCTCGGCCCTGCGCGACGCGGAGGGACCGGTCGCCGTCGATGTCGAACGAGCCTCCGGATTCCGGTACTCGCAGCGGGCCTACCTGATCCAGGTCTTCCGCCGGGGCGCCGGGGTGCATCTGTTCGACCCGCCCGTCCTGCAGGATTTCGCCGCCCTCCAGGAGGCGATCGGCGGCGCCGAGTGGGTGCTGCATGCCGCCAGCCAGGACCTGCCGTCGCTTCGCGAACTGGGCCTCGAGCCCATCGAGATGTTCGACACCGAGCTCGCGGCGCGTCTTCTCGGTCACGAGCGGGTCGGGCTCGGCGCCGTCGTCGAGGACACGCTCGGCATCAGCCTGGCCAAGGCCCACTCGGCTGCGGACTGGTCGACCCGGCCCCTGCCCGATTCGTGGCTGGAGTACGCCGCGTTGGATGTCGCCCACCTGATCGACGTCCGCGACGCCCTCGTCACAGAGCTGGCCGAGCAGGGCAAGACCGAGTTCGCGCGTCAGGAGTTCGCCGCCGTGCTGGCCCGAGAGCCCAAGCCGCTGCGGGAGGACCCGTGGCGGCGCCTCAGCGGCCTGCACACCGTGCGCGGGCGCCGGGCGCTCGCCGTCGCCCGCGCCCTGTGGACCGCACGCGAGGAGTATGCGCGAGAGCAGGACGTCGCGCCCGGGCGACTCGTCCCGGATCGGGCCCTCGTCGCGGCGATCCGCGCAGACCCCGCGTCGAAGCACGAACTCGCCGGCGTGAAGGAGTTCACCGGTCGCGCCAGCCGCAGTCAGCTGGACCGGTGGTGGAACGCGATCCAAGAGGGCCGCGCGGCGACCGACCTCCCGCCCGACCGCCTCCCCGGCACCGACACCATTCCACCGCCGCGCGTGTGGCCCGACCGCAATCCCGCCGCCGACGCGCGGCTGAAGGCCGCGCGTCCCGTGGTGGAGGAGCGCGCCGCCGCGCTCTCCATGCCCACCGAGAACCTGCTGACGCCCGAACTCCTGCGCCGTGTCGCGTGGTCGCCGCCTGACGAGATCACCGCGGTGGGGGTCGGAGAGTCCTTGCGCTCCCTCGGCGCACGCCCGTGGCAGATTGACCAGACTGCACAGATCATCGCCGATGCCTTTGTGGAATCCGTGCAAAGCGGTTCGACGGCCCCGGAGAGCGCTTCGTAGATTGCGCCCAACCGATTCCGCGCGATTTCGACGGCCCACCTACGCTCGCAGAGATCCCCGATTTTTGGAGGCTTAAGTGGCCGAGCTTTCCGACGTCTTCTTCGTCGACGGTATGCGTACCCCCTTCGGGCGCGCCGGCGAGAAGGGCATGTACTGGAACACCCGGGCTGATGATCTCGCCGTGAAGGCGACCATCGGGCTCATGGAACGCAACCCTTCGGTGCCGAAGGACCGCATCGACGACGTCGCCATCGCCGCGACGTCCCAGACCGGCGACCAGGGGCTCACCCTCGGTCGCAGCGTCGCCCTCCTCGCGGGGCTGCCGCAGACCGTTCCGGGCCTGGCGATCGACCGGATGTGCGCCGGCGCGATGACGAGCGTCACCACGATGGGCGCCTCCATCGGAGTCGGGATGTACGACCTCGCCCTCGCCGGCGGCGTCGAGCACATGGGGCACCACCCCATCGGCGGCAACGCCGACCCGAACCCGCGCTTCGTGGCGGAGAAGATGGTCGACCCCGGCGCCCTGAACATGGGCGTGACCGCGGAGCGGATCTTCGACCGTTTCCCGCACCTCACCAAGGAACGCTCCGACCGGTACGGCATGCTGAGCCAGCACAAGGTGCAGGCCGCCTACGACGCCGGGAAGATCCAGTCCGACCTGGTCCCCGTGGCCATCAAGGGCGCCGACGGCGCCTGGGGTCTCGCCACCGAAGACGAGGGACGCCGCCCGCAGACCACGATGGACGACCTCGCAGGGCTGAAGACGCCGTTCCGCGCACACGGGCGCGTGACGGCGGGAACCTCTTCACCGCTGACCGACGGCGCGACCATGTCGCTCCTGGCCGGCGGCGCCGCCGTCAAGGAACTGGGCCTGCGCCCCAAGATGCGGATGGTCTCCTTCGGCTTCGCCGGCGTCCAGCCCGAGATCATGGGCATCGGCCCGATCCCGTCCACCGAGAAGGCGTTGAAGCGCGCCGGGCTGAAGATCGACGACATCGGCCTGTTCGAGTTGAACGAGGCCTTCGCCATCCAGGTCATCTCCTTCCTCGACCACTTCGGCATCGCCGACGATGACCCTCGTGTGAACCCCTGGGGCGGTGCGATCGCCTTCGGACACCCCCTGGCTGCATCCGGCGTGCGCCTGATGATCCAGCTCGCCGCCCAGTTCGCCGAGCGGCCCGACGTCCGCTACGGCCTCACCGCGATGTGCGTCGGACTCGGGCAGGGCGGATCGGTCATCTGGGAGAACCCCCACTACAACGGCAAGAAGCGCAAGTAAGGGCACGACAGCGATGACCAACACATCTTCCGAACAGTACGCCGAGATCGATTTCTCCCCCCTGTCCGCCCTCACCGATGACGAGGTGGTCACCCACTCCCCCGTCAGCGACGTCCGTCTGCCCTCGGGCAAGGTCCTCGCCCTCATCACCCTCGACAACGGTCGGGACCATACGCGCCCGAACACGCTCGGGCCCGCAACGCTCACCGAGCTCGGTGCGACGCTCGACTCGTTGAAGAAACGAGCGGATGCCGGGGAGATCGACGCGGTCGGCATCACCGGCAAGCAGTACATCCTGGCCGCCGGCGCCGATCTGAGCGACATCACCAAGGTCGACTCGCGCGACACCGCTCGCCTGGTCGCGCAGCTCGGTCACCGCGTGCTGGGGCAGCTGTCCGAGCTCGGCGTCCCCTCGTTCGCCTTCGTCAACGGGCTCGCCCTGGGCGGCGGACTCGAGATCGCCCTGAACTCGACCTACCGCACGGTCGACGCCTCCGCTGCGGCGATCGCGCTCCCCGAGGTCTTCCTCGGCATCATCCCGGGGTGGGGCGGCGCGTACCTGCTGCCGAACCTCATCGGAATCGAGAACGCCCTCGAGGTCGTGATCTCGAACCCGCTCAAGCAGAATCGGATGCTCAAACCCCAGCAGGCATACGACTACGGCATCGTCGACGCCATCTTCCCGGCAGCGAACTTCCTCGAGGATTCGCTGCGTTGGGCCGACGGCGTCCTGGGCGGACGCAAGGTCGAACGAAAGAACGAGCCGGGCAAGATCGAGCGTCTCACCAAATGGCCGATCGCGATCAAGATGGCCCGCGGCATGCTCGAATCGAAGATCGGGACCGTGCCGCGCTCCCCCTACGTCGCGCTCGATCTGTTGGACAAGGCCAAGTCCGGAACCAGGGCCGAAGGGTTCGCCCGAGAGGACGAAGCCCTCGCAGACCTCGTCGTCGGCGACCAGTTCGCGGCGTCGATGTACGCGTTCGACCTCGTGCAGAAGCGCGCGAAGCGCCCGGTCGGCGCTCCCGACAAGGCCCTGGCGAAGAAGGTCACCAAGGTCGGGATCATCGGCGCCGGGCTCATGGCAAGTCAGTTCGCGCTCCTGTTCGTGCGAAAGCTGCAGGTGCCCGTCCTCATCACCGACTTGGATCAGGCGCGCGTCGACAAGGGCGTCGCCTACATCCACGACGAGATCGGCAAGCTCGAGGCAAAGGGACGTCTGGACGCCGACACGGCCAACCGGCTGCGCGCCCTCGTGACGGGGACGACGGACAAGAGTCTGTACGCCGACTGCGACTTCGTCATCGAGGCGGTCTTCGAGGAGGTCGGGGTCAAGCAGGCCGTGTTCGCTGAGATCGAGGCGGTCGTCGCCGAGGACGCCATCCTCGCGACCAACACCTCCTCGCTGTCGGTCGAGGAGATCGGGGCGAAGCTCGCGCACCCCGATCGACTGGTCGGGTTCCACTTCTTCAACCCGGTCGCGGTCATGCCTCTCATCGAGATCGTCACCACCCCGAAGACCTCGGACGCGGCCCTGTCCACCGCCTTCGTCGTGGCGAAGGGGCTCGGCAAGAGTGCGGTGCTCACTGCCGACGCACCCGGCTTCGTCGTCAACCGTCTGCTGGCCAAGGTCATGGGCGAGGCCGCACGCGCGGTCTATGGGGGGACCCCCGTCGTCGACGTCGAGAAGGCCTTCGCGCCGCTGGGGCTTCCGATGGGTCCGTTCCAGCTGATCGATCTCGTGGGGTGGAAGGTCGCCGCGCACGTTCAGGACACCATGGTGCGCGCGTTCCCCGACCGGTTCTACGCCAACGAGAACTTCCACGCCCTGGCGGAGCTGTCCGAGGTCGTCGAGAAGGACAAGTCGGGCCGGGTCACCGGCTTCACCAAGGCCGCGGAGAAGGTCCTCAAGGGCCACCTGGGCGACAGCCCGGCCTCGGCTGAGACCATCCTCACTCGCGTGCAGGACGGACTCGCCCAGGAGATCCGCATCATGCTCGACGAGAACGTCGTGCCGGCGGTCGAGGACATCGACCTCTGCCTCATCCTCGGTGCGGGCTGGCCGTTCATCGACGGTGGGGCATCGCCGTACCTCGACCGCGAGGGAGCGTCCCAGCGCGTGTTCGGCGACACCTTCCACCACCCGCCGATCCGCGGTGTCGCGTCGCGCGGTTAGCCGCCCGCTGTCATGACGAAGGCCTCCAGCTCACGCTGGGGGCCTTCGTACGTCCGATCGCCGGGTTCGTCAGATCCCGGCGATCCTCACTTCTCCGCGTCGCTGAGCCGTGCCGGCTCGGCGAGCCAGAGCGACCCGTCGTCACCGCTCGGACGTGCGACCGGGATGCGGGTGCCGAGCACCTGCGAAACGACGTCCTGTGCGATCTTGGTCGCTGTCAGCCCCGCATCCTCCAGAATCTGCTCCCGGCTGGCGTGATCGATGAACTCGTCGGGCAGGCCGAGTTCATCCACGGCCGTGTCGATGCCCGACTCCCGGAGGACCTGACGAACGCGCGTTCCGATCCCACCGACGCGGATGCCGTCTTCGATGGTGATGACGAGCCGGTGGGACGCGGCGAGGTCCACGATGGAGGGCTGCACGGGAACGACCCAGCGGGGGTCGATGACGGTGGCCCCGATCCCCTGTGCGCCGAGGCGATCCGCGACATCCATCGCGAGGTGCGCCATCGGTCCGATGCCGATGATGAGGACATCCTGCGCGTCCGAGCGCGACAGGACGTCGACCCCGTCTGCGAGACGTTCGACGGCGGGCAGGTCGGGGCTGACGCTCCCCTTGGGGAAGCGGATCACCGTCGGAGCATCCTCCACCGCGACGGCCTCGCGGAACTCCTCGCGAAGCCGCTCGGCGTCGCGTGGCGCGGCGATCCGGATATGCGGCACGATCTGCAGCATCGCCAGATCCCACATCCCGTGATGACTCGGTCCGTCGGGGCCGGTGACGCCCGCGCGATCGAGGACGAACGTGACGCCCGCGCGGTGCAGCGCGACATCCATCATCACTTGATCGAACGCGCGGTTCATGAACGTCGCGTAGATCGCCACCACCGGATGCAGACCACCGAACGCCAGACCGGCGGCGGATGCTGCGGCGTGCTGCTCGGCGATGCCCACGTCATAGACGCGGTCGGGGAAACGCTGCGCGAAGGGAAGCATGCCGGTCGGACGCAGCATCGCCGCGGTCATCCCGATGATCTCAGGACGCTCTTCGCCGACAGCCACGAGCTCCTCGGCGAAGACGTCCGTCCAGGCCGTTCCAGAACCGCCGCCCAGCGGCTCACCGGTCACCGGGTCGATGCGGCCCACAGCATGGAACTGGTCGGCGACGTCATTGCGGGCCGGCTCGTAGCCGCGGCCCTTCTCGGTGATGGCGTGGACGATCACGGGTGCGCCGTGCGCCTTCGCCAGCTCCAGCGTCTCGATCATCGCCTCGAGGTCGTGCCCGTCGACGGGTCCGAGGTACTTGATGTCGAGATTGGAATACAACGCCTCGTTGTTGATGAAGCGCGCGAGGAAGCCGTGGGTACCTCCGCGGACGCCGCGATAGAGAGCGCGGGCGGCGGGCCCGAGGCGGCGGAACAGGTCGGCCGAGCCTCGCGCGAGCGTTTCGTACCCCTCGGTCGTGCGGACGCGGTTCAGGAATCGCGCCATCCCGCCGATCGTCGGAGCGTACGATCGCCCGTTGTCATTGACGATGATGACCAGGTTCCGGTCGTTGTCGTCGGTGATGTTGTTCAGGGCCTCCCACGTCATGCCGCCCGTGAGCGAACCGTCCCCTACAACGGCCACGACGTGGCGATCCCGGCGGCCCGTGCGGCTGAGCGCGCGCGAGACGCCGTCCGCCCAGCTCAGCGAGCTGGACGCGTGAGAGGACTCCACGACGTCGTGGACGCTCTCGGAACGCTGCGGGTAGCCCGCCAGGCCGCCGCGCGAACGCAGACCCGAGAAATCCTGCCGGCCGGTGAGGAGCTTGTGCACGTAGGACTGATGTCCGGTGTCGAAGATCACCGGATCCTGCGGGGAGTCGAAGACCCGGTGCAGCGCGATGGTGAGTTCCACTGCCCCGAGATTGGGTCCGAGATGCCCGCCCGTGCGGGAGACATTCTCCACCAGGAAGGCGCGGATCTCCGCGGCCAGTTCGTTGAGCTGCTCGATGCTGAGCCCGTCGAGGTCACGAGGGTTCGAGATCGTGTCGAGGATCGCCACCGGTCTCCTTTCGCCGGGCGATCCGTCGTCCCCGGGACGAGGAGACGGATGCGCGTGGTGCGAGTCTAACGCCGCCCGGGACGAGGGCGACGCGGAAGCGCCCGGCCGGTTTCGACGCCGGCCGGGCGCTTGGTCCGCGGTGCTCAGACCAGGGAACGCAGCACGTACTGCAGGATCCCGCCGTTGCGGTAGTAGTCCGCTTCGCCGGGGGTGTCGATGCGCACGACGGCGTCGAACTCCACCGGCGCCTTGCCGCCGCCCGAGGCGTCGGTGGGCTCGGCGATGACGTGCACGGTCTTCGGGGTGGATCCGGCGTTGAGCTCCTCGATGCCGGTGATCGTGAACACCTCGGTGCCGTCGAGGCCCAGCGAGGACGCCGACTCCCCTGCAGGGAACTGGAGCGGGATGACGCCCATGCCGATGAGGTTCGAGCGGTGGATCCGCTCGTAGCTCTCGGCGATGACGGCGCGGACGCCCAGCAGGCGCGTGCCCTTGGCCGCCCAGTCGCGCGACGACCCCGAGCCGTACTCCTTGCCGGCGAGGATCACCAGCGGCACTCCGGCCTGCTGGTAGTTCTCCGATGCGTCGTAGATGAAGGACTGCGGCCCGCCGTCCTGGGTGAAGTCGCGGGTGAAGCCGCCCTCGACGCCGTCCAGGAGCTGGTTGCGCAGCCGGATGTTCGCGAACGTCCCGCGGATCATGACCTCGTGGTTGCCGCGACGCGAGCCGTAGGAGTTGAAGTCCTTCTTGTCGACGCCGTGCGACTGGAGGTACCGGCCCGCCGGGCTGTCGGCCTTGATCGATCCCGCCGGCGAGATGTGGTCGGTGGTGACCGAGTCGCCGAGCTTGGCCAGCACGCGGGCCCCGGCGATGTCGCTCACCGGGTCGGGCTGCAGCGCCATGCCGTCGAAGTACGGGGGCTTGCGCACATAGGTCGAGGCGTCGTCCCACTCGAAGGTCGCACCGGTGGGTGTGGGAAGCGAGCGCCACCGCTCGTCGCCCTCGAACACGGCGCCGTACTGCTTCTCGAACATGTCGGTCGAGATCGACGAATCGATCGTCTGCTGCACCTCGGCGGGGCTCGGCCAGATGTCCTTGAGGAAGACGTCGTTGCCCTGGCTGTCGGTGCCCAGAGGGTCGGTCTCGAAGTCGAAGTTCATCGACCCCGCCAGCGCGTAGGCGATCACGAGCGGCGGGCTCGCGAGGTAGTTCATCTTCACGTCGGGGTTGATGCGCCCCTCGAAGTTGCGGTTGCCCGACAGCACGGCCGTCACGGCGAGGTCGTTGTCGTTGACCGCGGCCGAGACCTCCTCGATGAGAGGCCCGGAGTTGCCGATGCAGGTGGTGCAGCCGTAGCCGACGGTGTAGAAGCCCAGCGCCTCGAGATCGTCGGTCAGCCCCGCCTTCTCGTAGTAGTCGGTGACGACCTTCGATCCCGGCGCAAGCGTCGTCTTGACCCACGGCTTGGCCTTGAGGCCCTTCTTGGCCGCATTTCGCGCGAGAAGGCCGGCGGCGAGCATCACCGACGGGTTGGAGGTGTTCGTGCACGAGGTGATGGCGGCGATCGTGACCGCGCCGTGGTCCAGCGTGTACGAGGCGCCGTCCGAGGTCGTGACCGGTGTCGGCTTGGAGACCGCCGCCGGGGCGTGGCTGCGGTGATCGGCGGTCACGACGCGATCGGAGATGTTCTCGTCGTCCGGGGTGAAGCCCACCGGGTCGGATGCCGGGAAGGTGCCCTCGACGGCTTCGTCGACCCGCGTTTCGGGTCCGGCCTCGGCGTAGTCGAGGAGATCCTTCTCGAACTGGGTCTTCGCCGCGGTCAGCTCGATGCGATCCTGCGGGCGCTTGGGTCCGGCGATCGAGGGGACGACGGTGCCGAGATCCAGTTCGAGGTACTCGCTGAAGTCGGGCTCGCGCGACGGGTCGTGCCAAAGCGTCTGGGCCTTGGAGTACTCCTCTACCAGGGCGAGCTGTTCATCGGATCGCCCGGTGAGGCGTAGGTAGTCGACCGTCACCGCGTCGATCGGGAAGATGGCGGCGGTGGAGCCGAACTCGGGGCTCATGTTGCCGATCGTGGCGCGGTTGGCCAGCGGCACGGAGGCGACGCCGTCGCCGTAGAACTCGACGAACTTCCCCACCACACCGTGCTTCCGGAGCATGTCGGTGATGGTCAGGACGACGTCGGTCGCGGTGACGCCGGCAGGAATGCTGCCGGTGAGCTTGAATCCGACCACCTTGGGGATGAGCATCGAGACGGGCTGGCCGAGCATGGCCGCCTCGGCCTCGATGCCGCCCACGCCCCAGCCGAGCACGCCGAGGCCGTTGACCATCGTGGTGTGCGAGTCGGTCCCGACGCAGGTGTCGGGGTACGCGCGCAGGCTCCCTCCGACGGTGCGGGTGTAGGTGACCTTCGCGAGGTGCTCGATGTTCACCTGGTGCACGATGCCGGTCCCGGGCGGCACGACCTTGAAGTCGTCGAACGCCGTCTGTCCCCAGCGCAGGAACTGGTAGCGCTCGCCGTTGCGCTCGTACTCGATCTCGACATTGCGCTCGAACGCGTCCGGACGGCCGAAGAGGTCGGCGATGACCGAGTGGTCGATCACGAGCTCGGCGGGCGCGAGCGGGTTGATGCGGGTGGGGTCGCCGCCCAGGTCGGCCACGGCCTCGCGCATCGTGGCGAGATCGACGATGCAGGGGACGCCGGTGAAGTCCTGCATGACCACTCGAGCGGGGGTGAACTGGATCTCGGTGTCGGGTTCGGCGGTGGGGTCCCACGAACCGAGGGCCTCGATCTGCTGCTTGGTGACGTTCGCACCGTCTTCGGTGCGCAGCAGGTTCTCCAGCAGGACCTTGAGGCTGAACGGCAGCTTCTCGTATCCCGGGACCGCGTCGATGCGGAAGATCTCATAGTCGGTGCTGCCGACCGTCAGGGTGCTCTTGGCACCGAAGCTGTCAACTGTGGACACGTCTGTCTCCTTCGTCGGCCGCGAGGACGCAAGCAGTCCCCGCATCCCCATCTTCGCTGGCCGTCGGTGTGGCGGCTAGCAAGGCGAGCCTTAGCCCGCAACGCTCAATTTATCTCGACGTCAAGATAAATGTATCACTTGGGAGCGGGAGGATAGAGGGCGCGCACCACCAGCCACGTGACCGCGAGCAGCGGAGCGAAGAGGGGAATGCCCATCACGAGCTTGAGCGTTCCCAGCAGCGCCACCGCGCTGTCGCGCTGACTCTCGTCCAGGGAGGTCAAGTAGATGGGGAACTGCACGGCCAGACGCGCCGCGAACAGCGCGGCCCACGCGATGGTGAGCCAGAAGAATGCCCGCCGCTTGCGACGGTCCATCCGCCACCGCGTTCCCTCGCCGACGAGGAAACCCACCGCGAGACCGATGATCGGCCAGCCGACGAGTGCGGAGACCAGCAGCGCCGAGCCGTAGACGGCGTTGGTGATGAAACCCGGGATGAAGTTGTCGGAGGGGTTCCCCGTGATCAGCGCCAGCCCTGCCGCCACGCCCGCTGCGACCAGTCCGCCGATCGCCGCCGAGGGGGGCGATTTCTGCACCAGGCGCACGATCGTGAACACCGCCGCGATGCCCACCGAGACGGCGAGGGCCGGAATCAGCTTCTCCTGAGTGTCGCCGGGCACGAGGGTGTAGGTGAGGATGAACGTCAGGCTCGGCAGCACCGATTCGAGAACCCCGCGCCAGCCGCCCATCGCCGACCAGACGACGCGGCCGGTGCTCCCCTGCTGGGTCGGATCGAGGCCTGCGCGCTTGGCCGCCCCGCCGAGGGCGGCGCCGAGGAGCTCGGAGGCGCGCTGATCCCCGGCCCCGGGCGCGGGTTCGGGGTCGGGGGCGTGGACGCCCGTCGGGCTGTCGTTCACGCCGTGCCCGGCGTAGCCGGCATGCGGAGGGGGATGAGATCGCGCGGCGGCATCGGCGACGTACCGCGGACCACGACGATGGAGCGGAAGAGGTCCTCGATCTTCGCCGCAGCGTCGACGTCGGCCGCCGCCGCCCCGCCGATGACCCCGCGCAGGAACCAACGCGGCCCGTCGACGCCGACGAAGCGGGCGATGCGCTTGCCCGCTCCCCCGTCCGGTCCTGCCACGACGGGCACTTCGGCGAGCAGCTCGGGTCCGAGCGGACCCTCGCGCTCTTCGACGCGCCCGCCCTGTTGGCGGATCTGCTGACGGATCTGCTCTCGCGTCTCCTCCCACAGCCCCGCCGAGCGCGGTGCCGCGAACGGCTGGATCTGCAGTGTCGAGTCGGCGTAGTCCAAGCCCACGGCGACGATGCGCTTGGTCTGCTCCTCCACCTCCAGCCGCAGGTTCAGACCCTCACGCGGGAGGACCTTGATCCCTCCGAGATCGATGTAAGGGCGGACCGGATTGGCCTCCGCCTCATCGAACGGCCCCTCGGTCGCCCGATCGGCGGGTGCGCTCTTGGGGGTGTTCTGCGGTGTCGCGTCGGTCATGCCGTCGCTCCGTCCTTCTGGTAGCCGGTCGAACCGAACCCCCCGGCGCCGCGGACGCTGTCGGGGAGGTCGTCGACCGGCACGAACGCGGCCCGGGTGACGGGCATCACGATGAGCTGGGCGATCCGGTCGCCGGGTGCGATCTCGAACGCGGTGTCTCGGTCGGTGTTCAGCAGGGCGACCTTGATCTCGCCGCGGTAGCCCGCGTCGACGGTGCCCGGCGAGTTGACGATGGTGATTCCGTGCTTCGCGGCCAGTCCGCTGCGGGGGACGACGAAGGCGGCGAAGCCCTCGGGAAGGGCGATCCGCACGCCGGTGCCGACGAGGGCGCGCTGGCCGGGCTCCAGCCTCACGGCCTCCGCGGACACCAGATCGGCACCCGCATCGCCGGGGTGGGAGTAGGCCGGAACGTCGGGGGCGATAATGAGGACGTCCACGGTTTCAGTCACGCAACGAGGGTAATGCACATGTCAGAGCCACGCCGCAGCGGCGAGCAGGCGGTGCTGTACCGCGAAAGACTGGGTCCGAGTCTGTGGCTGCTGGTGGCCGCCGCCCTGTGCGGACCGATGGCGGCCCTGGTCTTCACTCCCGTCGATCCCACGGTCGCCCTAGTCGTCGGCGCGGCGGTCGCTGCGCTCGTCGTCGTAGCTCTGGTCGCCGCCTCGCCGGTGGTGGAGGTCCGTGACGGGATGCTGCGGGCCGGACGGGCCCGCATCGAGGTGCGTCACCTCGGGGGGGCCGAGGGGTTCACCGGCGAGGAAGCCCGCCGTAAGCGCGGCGTGGAGCTGCACCCCCGGGCGTGGCACCTCATCCGCGGGGGGATCGACCCGGTCGTGGTCATCGCGCTCGAAGACCCCGACGACCCGGTGCCGGCGTGGGTGGTCTCGACCCGCACACCCGACCGCCTCATCGCTGCGATCGAGCGGGCGCGACGCGGCGACGCCGAGCCGGTTACGCCGCGCACTCCCGGCAGATCGGTCCGTCGCCGCCCTCGTGGTCCAGCTGCGAGCGGTGCTTGACGAGGAAGCAGTTCATGCAGGTGAACTCGTCCTCCTGAGGGGGAAGCACGACCACGTCCAGCTCGAGGTCGGACAGGTCGGCTCCGGGCAGTTCGAAGCCGGAGGGATTGTCGGCGTCCTCGACGTCCACCGAACCGGACATCTTGTCGGGGACACGCTCCTTGAGCGCCTCGATCGACTCGCTGTCGTCTTCGGTCTTGCGGGGGGCGTCGTAGTCGGTTGCCATGCGGGGGGATCTCTACTTCCGGTGATTCTCGGGTGCACCTGGCCTGAACAGGCGGCCATAGTTTGCATGACCGGTGGGCATTTCGCAAATGCCGCATCCGGCGCCGCGGCGACCGGTTCGGACGCCTCTGGGCACGCCTGCGGGTGATCGGATGCCGCCCCAGGCGCGAGAGGGCGACGATCACCCACCGGAACATGCGCCACGCGCACGATATTCCCGGCCCCAGGGCGTCCCTGTGACACCATGGCGGCACTGCTGAGTCGGAGAGGCGTTCGCATGGAACAGCTCAAGGTGATCGGAACCGAGGACGACAGACTCGTCCTCGCGACCGAATCGGGCGACCGGTTCTCGCTGCCCGTCGATGAGGTGCTGCGCAACGAGCTGCGCCGCACCCGGCGTGACCGCGACCACGACAGCCAGGCCGCTCGCCCCAGCCCCCGGGAGATCCAGTCGCACATCCGTGCCGGGCTGTCGACGACCGAGGTGGCGACACTGCTCGGGTGCCGCGTGGAAGACGTGGCCCGCTTCGAAGGTCCGGTGCTCGCCGAGCGCGAGCACGTCGTCGGTCAGGCTCTCGCTGTGCCGGTGCTGCTGGGCGGTCAGCTCGAGCACGACGCGCACCCCACGTTCGGAGCAGCCGTGCGCGGCAAGCTCCACGAGGCCGGCGCAGTCGGCGAACGCTGGACGAGCTGGAAGGAGCCCTCGGGATGGATCGTCAAGCTCGAGTTCACCGCCAACAGCGTCGACCATGATGCGCGGTGGAGCTTCGACCCTCGCCGCAGCACCCTCTCGCCTCTGAACGCCGACGCGATCCAGCTGTCGCGTCAGGGTTCGCTCCCCGAAGGACTGATCCCGCGCCTGCGCGCCCTGGACACCGCCCCCGCGAAGGACGACTCGCGCTTCGACAGCGGCGCCTTCGGGCCCCGCCGCCCGCCGGAGGCCGACCTCGAGCACCCCGAGATCCCTGCGCCGGTCGCACCGGCCGTCCAGGAGGCCGCGATCAAGCGGGCGACCGAACCGGCCGTCACCTCCGCGGAGACCGCCGACCTGCTCGAAGCCCTGCGTCGTCGTCGTGGTCAGCGTGAACCCCTTCCGGGCGCGGAGGAGGCGCGAGAGCGCACGACGTCATCCCAGCCTGTCGCGCTCTTCGACGCCCTCGAGCCGGGGTACGGCGACGGCCCCGAGCCCTCCGAGGAGAACCTCCCGCCGGACAGGGCTTCATCGGCGACGCAGGTCGCCGAGGCGGCCGGCCGCCGCAAGGGACGCACGTCGATGCCGTCGTGGGACGAGATCGTCTTCGGCGCACGCGGCGACGACTGAGACGAGCGGCAGCGCTCAGGCGAACGCGCCGAGGCGGATGAACGGAACGATCCGCTCGGCATCGGTGAGCGAGCCGTGCTGGCCCACCATCTGCTGACCGGTGCGTTCGGCATCCCGGTCGTCGTAGTAGGCGGTGGTCCCGCGTGCGGCGACGAGGACGTCGCCGATCCGCGGCCGCACCACGGGATCGACCTCGCCGAACAGGCCGCTCGCGACAGCCTGGTCTCTCGTGAAGACCCATGCGTGAGAAGACTCCGCTGCCTGCCATGCGTCGGCGACGGCATCAGCGGCCCCCGGATCGGCGTACAGATGGAGCATCCGCGGCTCGCCGCCGATCTGTGCCACGCCCTCCAGCAGGGGGCTCCCCTCGACCAGGAGACGATGCCGGTGCCGGGGAACGTCGACCATCCCGTGGTCGGCGGTGATGATCGCCCCCACGTCGTCCGGCAGCGCTCCGCCGAGCCGCGCCAGTGCGGCGTCCACGTCCTCCAGCCCGATCGTCCACTCGTCGGACTCCCATCCGCGACGATGACCGATCCCGTCCAGTTCCGGTGTGTAGAGATAGATGAGGGCGCCCGGATGCCGGGCCGCAAGGTCGACGGCGAGGTCGACCCGGTCGGAGAAGTCCTCTGCCGGCACCGCAACCGCACCGCGCAGCGTCGCCTCGGTGAACCCCGTGCCGGTGTACTCGGGCTTGGAGACGAAGAACGTCGGCCGGCCGGTTTCGGCTTCCCGGCCGAAGAGAGGCGCGGCGCGCTGCCAGCTCACCGGAAGTCCGTGCGTGTCCCACCCGCGGAGCTGGTTGAGGACCTCGCCGGTGTCGGGGACGAAGGCCCGGTAGCCGACGATGCCGTGTGTGCCCGGCTCGGTCCCCGTCAGCAGACTCGTGAGCGCCGCGGCGGTGGTGGTGGGGAACACGGTCCGCACGACATCCTTCTTCGACATCGCCGCCGCGAGATACCTCGCGTGACCGCTGCGGCCTCGCAGATTATGGGCTCCGAGGCCATCGACCACGCAGACGATCGCGCTTCGCGCAGGGGCCAGTCGGTCGGATGCGCCCCCGAGCGCCGCGATCAACTCCGGCACGACCCCGGTGAGGCGCCGGGCACCGGGCGGGTCCGACGGTAGGCTGACGGTCACCCGGGCCAGTCTGGCACACCCCGCCGGCGGCTCCCCCGCTCCGTCTTGGAACCCCATCGCCATGCCCGCATCACCCGCTGACACCACGCCCGCCGAACGCATCGAGGACGTCGACGTCTCCGTCGAGATGCAGGGGTCGTTCCTGGAGTACGCCTACTCCGTCATCTACTCCCGCGCCCTGCCCGACGCCCGTGACGGATTGAAGCCCGTGCAGCGCCGCATCCTCTTCCAGATGGCCGACATGGGGCTGCGGCCCGATCGCGGGCACGTCAAGAGCGCGCGCGTCGTCGGCGAGGTGATGGGGAAGCTCCACCCGCACGGCGACGCTCCGATCTACGACGCCCTCGTGCGCCTGGCACAGTCCTTCTCGCTGCGGGTGCCCCTGGTCGACGGACACGGCAACTTCGGCTCGCTCGACGACGGTCCCGCGGCCCCGCGGTACACCGAAGCCCGTCTGGCTCCCCCGGCGCTGGCGATGACCGCAGACCTCGATGAAGACGTCGTGGACTTCATCCCCAACTACGACGGCCAGTTCCAGCAGCCGGAGGTGCTTCCGGCAGCGTTTCCGAACCTGCTCGTCAACGGCGCGTCGGGCATCGCGGTGGGGATGGCCACCAACATGGCCCCGCACAACCTCATCGAGGTCGTCGCCGCCGCCGTGCACCTGCTCGAGAATCCCGAAGCGACCCTCGAAGAGCTGATGGAGTTCGTCCCCGGCCCCGATCTCCCCTCCGGGGGGATCATCGTCGGGCTCGACGGCATCCGCGACGCCTATGCCGCGGGGCGCGGATCATTCCGCACCCGGGCGAAGGTGTCGATCGAGAGCCTCGGCCCGCGCCGAACCGGACTCGTCGTCACCGAGCTGCCGTATCTCGTGGGTCCCGAGCGTGTGATCGAGAAGATCAAGGACGCCGTCACGAGCAAGAAGCTCACCGGCATCTCCGACGTCACCGATCTCAGCGACCGTACGAAAGGCCTTCGTCTGGTCATCGGCGTGAAAACGGGGTTCGACCCCAACGCCGTCCTCGAGCAGCTGTACCGCCTCACGCCGCTGGAGGACTCCTTCGGCATCAACAACGTCGCCCTCGTCGACGGCCAGCCAAAGACGCTCGGGCTGCGCGAGATGCTCCGGGTGTACCTGGACCACCGCATCCGCGTGATCACCCGGCGGAGCGAATACCGCCTCGCACGCCGCCGCGAACGCCTCCACCTCGTCGAAGGTCTCCTCATCGCGATCCTCGACATCGACGAGGTCATCCAGGTGATCCGCACCTCCGATGACGGAGAGCAGGCGCGTGGCCGACTCATGGACGTCTTCGACCTCACCCAGGTGCAGGCCGAGTACATCCTGGAGCTGCGCCTGCGGCGCTTGACGAAGTTCTCGCGCATCGAACTGGAAGCCGAACGCGACGCCCTGAAGGCCGAGATCGACGCCCTCGTCGAGCTGTTGGGCGATCCGGCGCTGCTCCGGGCCCAGGTGGCCACGGAGCTGGAGGCCACCGCCGAAGCGCTCGGCACCCCGCGGCGGACCCTGCTGCTGAACGGCGGTCCGGTCGCGGCGCGGTCGTCGAAGTCGGCGGGTCCGGTCGACCTCCAGATCGCCGACGCGCCCTGCCGGGTCTTCCTCTCCGCGACGGGACGCATGGTGCGCGCCGAGCGGACGCCGGAGGCGCCGGGCGGCGGCATCGTCCCCCCCGCCCGCCGATCGAAGCACGACGCGGTGCGCTCCGCGGTCGACACCACGACGCGCGGAGACGTGGGAGCTGTCACCACGGCAGGGCGCCTCGTCCGGTTCTCGCCGGTCGACCTGCCCTCCGTTCCGGGGAACTCGGTGCAGTTGTCGGCCGGGACCCGCGTCGACCAGTACCTCGGCCTCACCGGCGGCGAGCACGTCGTCGCCCTCGTTCCCCTCGCGTCGGATCCGCCCATCGCACTCGGCACCGCGCAGGGCGTGGTCAAGCGGGTCGCCGCTTCCGAGCTCGCGGGCAAACACGACGTCGCGATCATCTCCCTCAAGGACGGCGACCGCGTCGTCGGGGCCGCCCTCGCGCCCGACGGTGCGGAGCTGGTGTTCGTCGCCGCGGACGCGCAGCTCCTGCGCTTCGACGCGTCCTCCGTCCGACCCCAGGGCCGTGCCGCCGGCGGGATGGCCGGGATCAGGCTGGCCCCGGGAGTGGAGGCGATCGGGTTCTTCGTCGTCGGCGGCTCGGCCTTCGACGCCGTGGTGGTCACCGTCGCGGGCGCCTCCACAGCTCTGGCAGGCACCGACCCCGGATCCGCCAAAGTCTCGGCCTTCACGGAGTATCCCGCCAAGGGACGCGGCACCGGCGGGGTGCGCGCGCATCGCTTCCTCCGAGGGGAAGACACCCTGAGCCTGGCGTGGGTCGGTTCCGACCCTCGAGCGGTCGGTCCCGACGGCGCGGTCCGTCAGCTGCCCGCAACGGGTGCTCGACGCGACGCATCGGGAACACCGCTCGACGCCGTCGTCGGAGCGGTCGGGACCGCCGTACGCTGAGGGACGCCGGTCAGGCGTCGATGCGCTCGCGCGACAGCCGGTCGCTGGAGTCGACGATGAACTCGCGACGGGGGGCGACGTCGGTGCCCATCAGCAGTTCGAAGACACGCGAGGCCGCCTCGGCGTCCTGCACGCGCACCCTCCGAAGGGTCCGTCCGCCCCGATCCATCGTCGTGGTCGCGAGCTGGTCGGCGTCCATCTCGCCGAGACCCTTGTACCGCTGCACCGGCTCCTGCCAGCGTCTGCCCGCCTTGGTGAGCTTGGTGAGCAGCGTGTGCAGCTCCTGTTCGCTGAAGGTGTAGACCGTCTCGTTGGGCTTGGTCCCGGGATGCATCACGATGACCCGATGAAGGGGCGGGACGGCGGCGAACACCCGTCCGGCCTCGACGAGGGGACGCATGTAGCGGAAGAACAGGGTCAGCAGAAGGGTGCGGATGTGCGCACCGTCCACGTCGGCATCGCTCATCAGGATGATCTTGCCGTAGCGCGCGGCCTCCAGATCGAACGACCGGCCCGAACCCGCACCGATCACCTGGATGATCGATGCGCATTCGGCGTTGGACAGCATGTCGCTGATCGACGCCTTTTGAACGTTCAGGATCTTCCCGCGGATCGGCAGCAGAGCCTGGTATTCGCTGTTGCGCGCCAGCTTGGCCGTGCCGAGCGCCGAATCACCCTCGACGATGAAGAGCTCTGACTCGGCGACGTCGTTCGTGCGGCAGTCGGCCAGCTTGGCCGGCAGAGACGACGACTCGAGGGCATTCTTCCGGCGCTGGGTCTCTTTGTGCGTGCGCGCCGAGATGCGCGCCTTCATCTCCGAGACGACCTTGTCCAGCAGCAGCGACGTCTGCGCCTTGTCGTCGCGTTTGGTGGAGGAGAAGCGCGCGGTGAGCTCCTTCGTGACGACCTGGGCCACGATCTGACGGACGGCCGGGGTGCCCAGCACCTCTTTGGTCTGACCCTCGAACTGCGGCTCGGGCAGTCGGACGGTCATCACCGTGGTGAGGCCGGCGAGGATGTCGTCCTTCTCGATCTTGTCGTTGCCGACCTTCAGCCGACGGGCGTTCTGTTCCACCTGTGCGCGCAGCACCTTCATCAGCCCCTGCTCGAACCCCTGCTGATGGGTGCCGCCCTTCGGCGTGGCGATGATGTTGACGAAGGAGCGGGCGACGGTGTCGTAGCCGATCCCCCACCGCAGCGCGATGTCGACCTCGCAGGTGCGCTCGACCTCGGTGGGGATCATCGCGCCGGTGGGCTGCAGGACGGGGACGGTCTCGGTGAAGACCCCGGTGCCGGTCAGCCGCCACACGTCGGTGACACCGGCGTCGGGGGCGAGGAACTCCACGAACTCCGAGATGCCGCCCTCGAAGCGGTAGGCCGTCTCGACCGGCTCGCCTGCGCGCTCGTCGCGCACGACGATCTGCAGACCGGGGACGAGGAACGCCGTCTGCCGCACCCGCTGCTCCAGCTCCTCGAAGGAGAACGCGGCATCGCGGGTGAAGATCTGTCGGTCGGCCCAGTAGCGGATGCGCGTTCCCGTCGCCCCGCGCGGAGCCTTTCCAACCACGCGCAACTCGCTGCTGTCTTCGAAGGGGGTGAAGGGCGAGTCAGGGCCCGGGCCCGCGAACACCCCTGGCTCGCCGCGGTGGAACGACATCGCATAGGTCTTGCCACCGCGGTCGACCTCGACGTCGAGGCGCTCGGACAGGGCGTTGACGACGGAGGCACCCACGCCGTGCAGACCTCCGGACGCCGCATACGAGCCCCCGCCGAACTTGCCGCCCGCGTGCAGCTTGGTGAACACGACCTCCACGCCGGTGAGCCCGGTGCGGGGCTCGACATCGACGGGGATGCCGCGGGCGCGGTCGCGGACCTCGACGCTGCCGTCGGCGTGGAGGACGACGTCGATGTGATCTCCGTGGCCACCGAGTGCCTCGTCGACGGCGTTGTCGATGATCTCCCACAGGCAGTGCATGAGACCGCGGGCGTCGGTCGAGCCGATGTACATGCCCGGACGTTTGCGGACGGCCTCGAGCCCTTCGAGCACCTGCAGGTGGTGGGCGGAATACTCAGCGGCGGTCACAATCTCCAAGGCTAACCGGGGGTTCCGACCCGTCCTTGCACAGACACGACTGTCGGGCGCCGCCGTACGCGCTCAGCGAACGGTCATCGGATCGCGGCATGACCGTCATCGTGCCGTGGTTGTATGTGGGGACCACGCCGAGAGTCACAATCCCGAGGAGGCACCGCGATGACACTTTCGACACCCTCTGAGACGGCCGTCCTCGAATACCGCCTGACCGCGGTGGACCGCTGCGATTCCTGCGGAGCTCAGGCCTACATCGCCGCCGAGGTGAACGGCAGCGAGTTGCTGTTCTGCGCTCACCACGGCCGCAAGTACGAAGAGAAGCTCCGCGCCGTCGCCACGTCGTGGCACGACGAGACCGCACGTCTCAGCAGCGACGACTGACCATCACCGCAGGCCCCGGTACCGCCGGGGCACGAGCGGCGAGACCCGGACCGCGACCTCTTCGCCGATCGAATCGATCGTCTCGGCGAGCGAGGTCGCGGTCTCTTCGTCACGACCGGCGCCGCCGTACACGACCACGCGGTCACCCACGGCTGCCCCCGGCCACGCGGCGACCTCCGACGTCGCCCCCGAGACGGTGAGGAGCCGGCGCGACCCTCCGGGCGTCGCGACATCGGCCCGCGACGCCAGGGAGCTGAACAGCCCGTCGCGCGACCCCACATCGAGACGCACCACGTCGTCGGCCACCTCGAGGACGGGCGCGACCCAGCGAGCGATGGGCTGCACTCCGAGCTCGGCCTCGTCGGGCCCGCCCGCGGGACGGATGCCGTAGCAGAACGCCCCGACCCGGGCGATGTCGTAACGGAACTCCGGTCGGGCGAACGCCGCGGCACTGGCTGCGAGGTGGCGCCAGCGGGGCCGGAGCCCCGCGGTCTCCGCGGCCTCCAGAGCCTGTTCGAACCGGCTCCGCGCGACGTCGTCGTCCTCATCGGACGCTTCGGCGATGTGACTCCAGATGCCCTCGACGACGAGGCTCCCCGCGCGTTCGGCGGCCGCGGCGACGGAGACGAACTCCGACCACTCCTCCGGCCGGACGCCGTTGCGGCGCAGCCCCGTGTCGATCTTGAGATGAACCCGTGCGGGGCGTGGGTCTCCGCGCCGAGCGGCGACGTCGTCGAGAAGCCGGCGATCGCCCACCCCGATGTCGAGGTCCAGATCGATCGCGGCGGCGACCTGCTCGGGCGTATCGGCGATCCACACGAAGATGCGCGCGTCCCCGCCCGCACCTGTTCGCACCCGTGCACCGGTCATGAGGTCGAAGGCTCCGAACCAGCGGACACCCTCCCGTCGTGCGCGCGCGACCACGGCGTCCACGCCGTGCCCGTACGCATCGTTCTTGACCACGAGCATGAGCTCGGCGGGCGCGACCGCCGCGCGGACCCGAGCGAGGTTCGACGCGAACCGGTCGAGGTCGACCTCGAGCACCGATCCGGTCATGCCACCTCCCGACGAGCGCGGACACCGACGATCGCGACGATCTCATCGGCGTCCAGTCCCGTCGCCGCGGTCCACGGCCCCAGCGACGGCTCCCCCCGATCAGGATCGCCGAAGAAGACCGCCGGCGCTCCCGGAGTGACGGCTGCCCGCGGCCCGAGGTCGACCACGCAGACGTCCATCGCGACCCGACCGACGACCGGCGCATCGCGCCCCTCGACGCGGACGGCCACCCTGTTGCCGAGATTGCGCACCACGCCCTGTCCGTACCCGCCGCTGACCAGGGCGACGGTGGTGTCCGATGGGGCCCGGAAGGTGTACCCGTAAGACACGCCCTCCCCTGCGCGCAGGAGCTTGGTCGCGATCACCCGACCCGTGAGCGCCATGACGGGCCGACCGGGTGATCCCGGGAGGCCGAACAGCCAGGCCCCCGCGAGCGCGGCGTCTTCCCCGCTCTCCGCCCACGCCATGCCCGCCGTCGACACGGCACGCTCGACGATGTCGGCGCCGTGACCCCAGGCGTCGGCATCCAGGACGTCGCGATCGACGACGAGCACCCCGGCGTCGCGGGCGATCCGCAGGTTGTGCGCGAGAGCAGATCCTCGGATGAGAGCGACGGGCCGGGGATCCAGCTGCGCCGCGACGGGGGCGGCGGCCCGTGAGGACTCGGCAGTCGGACGCAGAGGATCCACCGACATCACCCCTCTAGACTATCCGGGTCCGTCGTCCCCGACTCGAAAGTCCCCATGCCCTCGACCGGTCTCGGCCTCTCCTCCCGCCTTCGCTACCTCGCCTACCGCGCGCGGCGGATCAACGTGGGCTCGGTGTGGGAGCGGGCCAGGGAAGCCGCCGCACAGCACGGCAAGTGGACACCCGCCATCGTGGTGGACATGCTCTTCTCCGCGGGGTTCCGTCAGGTGGGCTTCCAGGACTACATCGACTACGACTTCGCGATCCTCACCGGTCGTGAGCGGGCGACGTTCATGACGCACCCCTTCTCCAATCAGCTGTCGCAGCGCTTCGACCACCCCGACTTCCGACACCTGTTCCAGGACAAGATCGAGTTCGACCGCGCCTTCTCCGAGCACCTGCACCGGGAGTGGATGGTGGTCGAACCCGGCAACGCCGACGAGGTCCGCGCCTTCACCGAGCGTCACGGGACCATCGTCACCAAGGAACCGATCGGCCAGGCCGGGACCGGCGTCCACCGCTATCACGCCGCCGACATCGACGACTGGGCAGCATTCCACCGCGGGCTTCACGACCGGGGCGAGCTCCTCATCGAAGAGGTCATCGCGCAGCATCCCGACCTCGCCGCCGTCTGCCCGGGGACGGTGAACACCACGCGTGTCACGGCATTCTTCGACGGGGAGCGCACCCACATCCTCGCGATCGCGCAGAAGTTCGGCCGCGGCGCGGTCAGCGACCAGATGTCGTTCGGCGGCTTCTACACGATGCTCGACGACGACGGTCGCGCGGTGGGTCCCGGCTACGACTCCCACGGCCACGTGCACATCACCCATCCGGACTCCGGATTCCGTATCGCCGATTTCCAGCTGCCGATGATGGCCGAGGTCGTCGCGTTCGTCGACCGCGTCGCCCGCGTCGTCCCTCAGGTGCAGTACGTCGGATGGGACATCGTGGTGACCCCCACCGGTCCGGTGCTGGTCGAGGGGAACTGGGGAGCCGGCGTCTACGAGAACAAGCCGAGCGTCACCGGCATCCGCACCGGACACAAAGCCCGCTATCTGGCCGCGACCGGGCTGGGCTGACGACGACGGGAAGCCCCGAACCCGACGGCCTGTCGCCGTTCCCCTGAGCCCGTCCCGGGTCTACAGTGAGAGCGCAGTCTCTCAGGAAATGCTCAGAAAGGGTTCGGTCATGTCCACCGGCACCGGGGAGAAGTCCCTCACCAACACCGTCCGGGTCGCCCTGGGCGTCGTCGGCGCGATCGCGCTGATTTTTGGTCTGCTCATCCTCATCTGGCCGCAGAAGGCGTTCGGCGTCGTCACCTTCCTGCTCGCCATCTACGCCATCATCGCCGGGCTGGTCTACATCGGCCTCGGCGCGTTCTCGCGGGAGCGAGGCGGCTGGTCGCGGATCGGCTACATCGTCCTCGGCGTGCTGTTCGTCATCGCCGGCGTCGTCGCCTTCCTGAACTTCGGTGCGGCGACCGACTGGCTGCTCCTTCTCGTCGGGCTCATGATCGGCATCACGTGGGTGGTCGAGGGGATCGTCTCGCTCTCCACCCTGTCGGACGCGTCGTCGAAGGGCTGGACGATCTTCTTCGCGATCATCAGCATCGTCGCGGGCGTCGTGGTGATGTTCGCCCCGATCTGGGGGGCCCTCATCGTCTGGCTGTTCTTCGGCGTCTCGCTCGTGATCCTGGGCATCATCCAGATCATCCGAGCCCTGCGCTTCGGTCGCGCCTGACCGGAACGGCTCGGGCCGTCCAGCCCGGTCAGGCGACCGGCAGGTGACGCGCCCACCACTCCACCACCGCGTCGAAGCGTTCGACGCGGTGGCGGGGCCGGCCGCTCCGGGTGAGCTCGTGGTTCTCACCGGGGAAGAGCAGCATCTCGCACGGAACCCCCGCACGCGTGAGCGCCGCGTAATAGCGCGTCGCCTGCTCCAGCGGGCAACGATGGTCTTCCTCGGCGTGCATCACGAGGGTGGGCGTGCGCACCTGCCCGACGACCGCCATGGGGCTCTGCGCGGCGATGAGTTCGGGGTCGAGGCCGACGTACTCGTCGCCGAAGAACGAGCCGATGTCGCTCGTCCCCTGGAATGACGTCGGCTCGAGGAAGCCGCGCTCGACGATCGCTCCACGGAATCTGTGGTCGTGCGCGATGATCCACGCGGTGAGGTAACCGCCGTACGAGCCGCCCATGATGCCCAGCCGACCGGCATCGAGAGTCGGATCGGACTCCAGCGCGCCGTCGAGGAAATCGATGACGTCGTGATGGTCGAGCGTACCCATCGCCTGGCGGATGGCACGACCGTGCGCGCGGCCGTATCCGGCCGACCCGCGCGGGTTGCAGTAGACCACGGCGTAGCCCGCGTCGACGAGGACCTGGGTCTCGTCGAAGAGATGGACGCCATAGCTGGCGTAGGGTCCCCCATGGATCTGGAGGACGACGGGGAAGGGCCCGTCCCCGTCGGGCCGGGCGACCCAGCCGTGCACCGGGTAGCCGTCGCGACCGCGAACGGTCAGCTCGCGCGGCTCCACGATTCCCGCTGCGGCCGCGGAGGCTCCGAACGCGGTCAGCACGCGGGGCTCACCGGGCCCGGCGAGGACCATCTCGCCGAAGGAGTCGGGGGTGGCGACGGCGGCGACGACGACGGAGCCGGATGCCGCATGACCGAGCACCTCGCGGTCGCCGCCGATGACCGTGGCGGCCGATCCGTCGCGGGCGACGCGGAGGAGCCGGACGCGTCCGCGGCGCCGGTCCTGCACGAGGAAGTCGTCGCCGATCGGGGTGAGATGGCTTCCGACCTCGCCGAGATCGATCGTCTCGGGATCGGTGAGGACGCGGGCCTCACCCTCGGCGATCACGAACAGCGCCGTGCCGGGCGCGACGAAGTCCGTTCCCGCGGGCCCCACGTCCGAGGCGAGAGCGGCCACCGTGCCGTCGTCCGCGACGGCGAGACCCGTCACCGACAGGTTCGCACCGGTTCCGAGCACCTCGCGGCGCCCGGAGCCGTCGAGGTGATGCGCGACGACGGGGGTGCGCAGGTCTCGACGGTCGGCCTCGATCCGATCGGGAACGGCCAGCACCTCCTCGCCCGCCACCGCCAGGGTCGACCAGCTGAGGTCGCCGTCGGTGAGCGCACGCGGGGTCGCCCCCACCACGGTCCGGCGCGCGGCCTCATCGTCGTCGCGGACGGCGGGCGCGGGGTCGTAGAACGGCTCACTGTCGACCTCGGGCGCGGCGATCACGAAGATCTGCGCCGGGCGGTCGGCGAGGTAGCCGAGACCATTGGCGTTCCAGCGCACGCCGGTGATCCGCCGAGGCGCCTCCGCCGCGGCATCCAATCCTTCGACGGTGCCGTACCGTCCGTCCTCGGGCATCCGGGCGGTGTAGACCAGGGAGCGGCCGTCCGTCGTCCAGACGACCTCGCCGACCCCGAGCGGGGCGTCGGTGGCCTGCACCGGCTCACCGCCGGCCGGGGCGACCACGAACACCTGCGAACGACCCCGGGCATCCGGCCGGAGGAACGCCAGGCGCGTGTCATCCGGCGAGAGCACCGGGGCGGTGTCGAGGACTCCGCGGGTGAGTCGGCGCGGAGCACCGTCAGGCAGATCGATCCGCCACAGCTGACCGACCGTCCGGTTGGCCAGAAGGTCAGGACGGCTGACGGAGAAGACCGCGAACTCGCCGTGCGACGAGAGTGCGGGCCGCCCGACCCCGAGGAGCTTCTGGATGTCGGTGGGGCCCACGATTCACTCCCCCGCGAAAGATGCGGTGTCGCCCACCAGCCGCGTGTTGTCGTCGGGGATGGGATCCACGGCGGCTCGGGCCACCTCGGCGGCGAACTCCGAGACGTTGTAGAGCCGTCCCGCCGACTCGCGTCGCGAAGCGATCGCGCCGGGGTTCGCACGTTCGAGGAGCGTGGCGGTGATCGTGCCCTCAATCATGTCGCCCGACACGACCACGAACTCCACGCCACGCTCCGTGAGCATCGGGATACGCTCCCGCAGCGCGTCCTCGCCCGCACGCTTGGACAGCGCGACCGGCTCGTACTCGGGCATCGTCGGAGTCGTACGGATGAAGTGCGCCTGGTGGCTGGTGACGAAGACGACACGCGCGCCTTCACCGAGCAGAGGCAGGGCGGTCTCGAGGACCGACACCTGGGCGTCGCGGTTGAGACGGAGCGCATAGTCCTCCGCCATGCCGGCCTCCATGCCGCCCGAGGCATTGAGGACGAGGACATCCAGCCGACCGAACTCGCGCTCGACCTCGGCGAACATCGCCTGCACCGAGTCGGGGTCGGTGAGATCGGCTCCGACCACGAGCACGCGGACACCGAGGTCGCGCAGCTGGGTGGCGAGCTTCTCGGCCCGCGGTGCCTTGTTGCGGTAGTTGATGACGACATTGGCGCCCGCCTCGGCGAGGTAGCGGACGGTGTCGGCTCCGATGCCGCGGGAAGACCCGGTCACGAGGGCGGTCTTGCCTGCCAGCGATCCGGGAGCAAGGGTCTGAGACATGTGTGGCGACTCCTGTGATGACGCGCCGCGGATGCCGCGGCAAGGCCGTCCGGCCCCCTGAACCCTATCAACGCCGACGTGCCGGACTGCGGTGTTAGGGTGGCCGTCAAGGCCGAGGAGGAGCCGCGATGCTGCCGGATCTCACGCAATACCTGTGGATCGTGTGGTTGGTGCTCGCGGGGGTCTTCATCATTATCGAGCTCCTCACGCTCGAGTTCACCTTCCTCATGATCGGCGCCGGGAGCCTCATCGGCGGCCTGGGGGTGAATCTGCTCGGCGGACCGTGGTGGCTGCAGATCGCCGCGGCCGCGGCGATCTCGGCACTCCTGCTGTTCACCATCCGGCCGTTGCTGTTGAAGATCCTCCATCGAGGCGAACCTGCCAGGACCAACGTCGATGCCCTCTACGGCATGGGTGGACGCGTCGTGGCCTCTTTCGTCGACGGCGAAGGCGGCTCGGTGCGCCTCGACAACGGCGAGACCTGGACCGCGCGCCTGGCCGCCGGCGCCGTGGGCGCCGGGGTCGGCATGCGCGTCACCGTCGACCGGGTCCTCGGCGCCACCGTCGAGGTGAGCCCCGCCACTCCCGCCGCTCCCGACCCATCGGAAGGAAACACTCCGTGATCGATCCCGGCGCCTTCATCGGCCAGATCTTCGTCATCGTCCTCCTCGTCGTCCTGGCGATCTTCGTGGTGGTGGTGCTCTTCCGTTCGATCCGGATCATCCCGCAGGCCTACGCCGGGATCGTGGAGCGGCTCGGGCGCTACCAGCGGACGCTCTCGCCGGGGTTGAACATCCTGGTCCCGTTCGTCGATCGCCTTCGCCCTCTGGTGGACATGCGCGAACAGGTGGTGTCCTTCCCCCCGCAGCCGGTCATCACCGAGGACAACCTGGTGGTGTCGATCGACACGGTCGTCTACTTCCAGGTGAACGACGCCCGCGCGGCGACCTACGAGATCGCCAACTACCTCAGCGCAGTGGAGCAGCTGACCACCACGACGCTTCGCAACGTGGTCGGGGGGCTCAACCTCGAAGAGGCGCTCACGAGCCGCGACAACATCAACGGCCAGCTACGCGTGGTGCTCGATGAAGCCACGGGCAAGTGGGGTCTGCGGGTGTCGCGCGTCGAGCTGAAGGCCATCGATCCGCCGACCTCGATCCAGGACTCGATGGAGAAGCAGATGCGCGCGGAGCGCGACCGCCGTGCCGCGATCCTGACCGCCGAAGGCACGAAGCAGTCCCAGATCCTCGAGGCCGAGGGTCGGCGCCAGGCCGAGATCCTCCGTGCCGAGGGAGACAAGCAGGCGGCGGTGCTGCGGGCACAGGGCGAGGCCGAGGCCATCGAGATGGTCTTCGGCGCCATCCATGCGGGCGAGCCGGATGACAAGCTGCTGGCCTACCAGTACCTGCAGACCCTGCCGAAGATCAGCGAGAGCCCGTCGAACAAGCTCTGGATCATCCCCAGCGAACTGACCGAGGCGCTCAAGGGCATCGGGAACGCGCTCGGCGGACGCGACGAAGGCGGATCCACGGCGACGCCCGGAGGTGCGCGACGTCCCGCGACCGCTGCACGCCGTGCCGAGTACTCCGCCGCCTCGGATGCGGCCGTCGCGGCCGCGCGCGAGGCGGCGTCGGACGCTGATGCCATCGCCAACGAAGCACGCTCCACCACACCGGGTGCGGTCCGTGCCGATGCCCCGACCCCGACCCCGACCTCGACCTCGACCTCGACCCCGACCCCGACCGAGGGTGGGAGCGACCCTGCCTGACCCGCAGCATCCGTGGTTCGAGGCGTCGGATGCGCCTCGCGTGCTCGCCCACCGCGGCCTCGTGCCCGAGGGATCCGCGGGTCTCGTCGAGAACTCCTTCGCCGCCGTGGCGGCCGCGCACGCCGCCGGGGCGACCTATGTCGAGTCCGATTGCCATGTGACGCTCGACGGTGAGGTGGTGCTCTTCCACGACGACGATCTGCTGCGCGTCGCGGGTGATCCGCGCGCCGTCGCCGCCGTGACCGTCGCCGAGCTGTCGGAGCTCATGGCCGGACTCGGGGGGCTGCTGACCCTCACCCAGGCCTTGGAGTCTTTCCCCACGGTGCGATTCAACCTCGACGTCAAGGCGCCCGCCGCCGCGGAGCCGGTCGGTCGCGGCGTCGCGCCGTACGCCGATCGCGTGCTCCTGACGAGCTTCTCCGATGAACGTCGACGCGCCGCGCTCGCAGCGGCCGTCGATGCCGGCGCATCGATCCGACCGGCGACCTCGGCCGGCACGCGTACGATCACCCGGCTCCTCCTCGCGTCGGGAATCCGAGCCCGTCGCACGGTCTCCCGACTCCTTTCCAACGTCGACGCCCTGCAGGTGCCCGAGCGACAGGGTCGCGTGCCGATCGTCACTCCGCGCCTCATCGAGACCGCCCATCGGCACGGCGTCGAGGTCCATGTGTGGACGGTGAACGATCCGGCGGACATGGAGAGGCTCCTCGACGCCGGCGTGGACGGACTCGTCACGGATCGCGCCGACATCGCGCTCCCCCTCGCCGCCCGTCGCGCGTCCTGAACGACCGGCGCGAAGGCCTGAGCATCGGCTGTGAAAGCCGCTTCTGGCCCCGCCCTTCGGATGATCCGCCCAGGCGGGGGCGTTATACCTGATCAGCGACGGAAGGACCACACAATGGCAGACCGCAGTCTTCGCGGCATCCGACTCGGCGCCCAGAGCCTACAGAGCGAAGAGGGCGTCGTGTTCCATGAACGCGTACAGCACATCTATTCCTGCACGTCCTGCGGGCGTGACACCACATTGACCTTCGCGGCAGACGCCGAGGTGCCCCAGGCCTGGGAATGCCGCACATGCGGCTCCGAGGCGCTCCTGCGCATCGGCGAAGGCACCGCGACGGTCGATCACAGCGACGAGAAGGCACCCCGCACCCACTGGGACATGCTCCTGGAGCGGCGCACGATCCCTGAGCTCGAAGAGCTGCTCGAAGAGCGTCTCGCTTTCGTCCGCGCCCGCCGCGGCGCTGCCGACGACACGTCGAAGGGCAAGCTCAGCGCCTGATCAGGCTCTGACGTCCCTGTCGACGCCGGTCTCCTCGGAGGCCGGCGTCTTCGTCTGCGCGCGCTCGCGAACCCGCAGCGCGATGCCGACCACGGCGAGGGCGAGGAGACTGCCCCAGCCCAGCAGCACCTGCACGGCGGGGCCGATCACGACGGCAGGTGTGAGTCCGGTGCGCAGCGGAACATCGGCGAGCATCTGTCCGGCGGTATCCGCCGGCAGGCTGTCGAGGGTCGTCCCGTCCGGAGCGATCACCTGGCTGGTGCCCACCGTTGAGAGGTTCACCACGGAACGGCCGGTCTCGATCGCGCGCATCCGCGCGAAGGCCAGCTGCTGGAGGTTCTCATCGGTGTCGCGGAAGTCGGCGTTGTTCGTCTGGAACACGTACATTTCCGCGCCGTCACGCGCACCCTCCCAGATGACGGCGTCGTAGATCACGTCGAAGCAGATCGCCAGCCCGACCCCCACGCCGTCGACGTCGATGAGCGGAGGGTTGTCGCCGGGCGTGTACTCGCGCTGGATCAGACCGACGAGATCCGGGACGATCCGTTCGAAGAACCACCGGTCCGGGACGTACTCCCCCATCGGGACCGGGTTGCGCTTGTCGTGGAACGCCACGGGGTTCTCCGCCTCCGCCTCCCACAGCATGGACGTGTTGAACGTCAGGTCGCCACGGTCCGTGGCGGCGTTGACGAGCAGCGGTGCCCCGAACTCCTCGGCCAGGGCGTCGAGGGTCGCCGCGGTGGTGCTGTCCTGCAGCGGGTCGTAGTCGATGCCGCCCTCCGGCCACACGAGCAGATCGAGATCCTCCTCGGCCAACGGTGCAGTCGCTTCGAGCTGGGCGTTCAGGATCGCGTACGGCGTGCGTTCATCGAAGTAGGCCGAGGGCCCATTCCCCTGCACCGCGCCGACCCGGAGATCACCGGACGGGGTGGTCGGGAAAGCCGGGACGGCCACGAGCAGCACCACGGCTGCGATCGCGGGAAGCGCGGTGCGAACGTCGCGCAGACGACCTGCCCGCAGCCACTCGATGATCGCGGCGGTGGCGGTCACGATGAGGAAGGTGAGCCCGGCGACCCCCGTCCACGAGGCGATGTCGGCCAGTGGGCTCTCGGACTGGCTCATCCCGATCCGCCCCCACGGGAACCCGGTGTAGGGCCAGGAACCCATGAACAGTTCGCGGGCGGTCCACAGCCCGCCGACGAGAAGCGGCAGAGCGGTCAGCTGTGCCACGCGCGCCGGCAGCACTCGCGGCAACCATCGGTAGGCGAGGGCGATCGGGATCGCGCCCACCCCCATGAGGATGGCCTGCAGACCCGACAGCGCCAGCCAGGGGATCGGGCCGAGGTAGCGGGTGATCCAGATGATGTGGATGAGGTGGAAGGAGGCGCCGAAGACGAAGCCGACGAGGACGGCACCGCCGATGCTCCGGCCGATGAGGGACACCAGGGCGAAGGCCACGCCGACGAACGCGAACGGCCACCACCCCACGTCCGGAAAGGCCAGATCGAGGATCGGGCCGGCGACGGCGGCGGTGAGAACCGCCGCCCAGAGCGGGAGGAGCGGACGTAGGACTCCGCGAACCGCGGACGAGGCGCTCATACCGACGAGTGTGCGACGATGCCGCGCCGGACCGCATCCAGCGCCGAGCGCGCAGTCCGTCCCACCTCGGTGTCGGCGACGATCGAGAGCTGGTCCAGGAGGTCGATGGTCTGCTTCGCCCAGCGCACGAAGTCGCCCGCGGCCATGTCGGCCTCTTCCAGGACGCGGTCGAGCATGCCTCCGCGTGCCCAGGTGTGCATGGCCAGGGCCAGGCCGCCCGAGGGCGGTTCCGACCCCGGCAGATGATGCTCGCGCTCGAGGTCGTCCAGACGCTGCCAGAGCGTCAGCGTCTCGGCGAACACCGGACGGAATGCACCCCGCGGGAGCGCGTTCTCACGACCGTCCTCGCGCCGCGGCTCGAAGACGAGGCAGCAGGCGAGAGCCGCCAGGGATGCAGCATCCAGCCGATCCCAGAGGTGCAGCCGGAGCGACTCCGCCACCAGCAGATCGCGCTCGCCGTAGATGCGCCTCATACGGCGCCCCTCGGCGGTCAGGTGGGTGGCGCCGGCATCGTCCACATCGACGTAGTGGACCGCGGTGAGCACATCGACGACGCGGTCGAACACCCGCGCGACGGTGCCGGTGCGGCTGTCGATCTGCCGACGCATCCGCTGGACGTCACGGTCGAGACGGTGATACCGCTCGCCCCAGCGAGCATGACTCTCCCGGTCCGGGCACGAGTGACACGGATGACGCTGCATGCGTTTGCGCAGGGATGCGAGTTGTCGCTGCCGGCTCTCCCGGAGGCCCCGCGGCGCCGTGGCATCCCTTCGGTTGATCTTCTCGAGGTCGCTGAGCTCACGTCGGATCCCGGCGTACTCCACGAAGTCGCCCCGGTCGCAGGCCATCGCCGTCGCGTAGCCCGCCAGCGACTCCTCGGCCTCTTTGACCTGCCGGGCGATCCCGACCACCGAACGGTCCGCTTGGAACTGGGCGAAGGACGATTCCAGAACCTCGCGCGCCCGGGGCCGACCGAACTGGTCGATGAGGTTGACGGCCATGTTGTAGGTCGGACGGAAACTCGAGTTCAGCGGGTAGGTGCGCCGAGACGCCAGAGCGGCGACCTGCTGCGGGTCCATCTGCTCGGTCCACTGGATGACGGCATGCCCCTCGACGTCGATGCCCCGCCGACCCGCGCGCCCGGTCAGCTGCGTGTACTCGCCTGCGGTGATCGCGACGCGCGCCTCGCCGTTGAATTTCTCGAGCTTTTCCAGCACGACGGTCCGCGCCGGCATGTTGATCCCCAGCGCCAGCGTCTCGGTGGCGAAGACCGCCTTGACGAGCTTGCGCTGGAACAGTTCCTCGACGACCTCTTTGAAGGCGGGGAGGAGACCGGCATGGTGGGCGGCGACACCCCGCTCCAGGTTCTCCCGCCACTCCCAGAACCCGAGCACGGCGAGGTCCTCATCGCCGAGCGTGCGGGTCCGCTCCTCGACCACCTCGCGGATGACGTCACGCTCCTCCCGGGTGGTGAGCCGGAGTCCGGCGCGGCGGACCTGCTGTACGGCCGCGTCGCAACCGGCTCGGCTGAAGATGAAGAAGATCGCCGGCAGCAGATTGCTGCGCTCGAGGAGTCGCACGACGTCGGGACGATCGATCCGCTCGATGCTGCGGATGTTCGAGGGCCGCACCGGCCGCACCCCGCCCCGCGGAGGCCGACGACGGCTGGGATCGCTTCGGATCTGCTGGGCGCGGCGGTTGTTCTCGAAGCTCGTGCCCTTGAACGACCGCAGTCGCATCAGCTCCTGGTTGACCTGCGCGGTGGCCACCCCGGCCCGGTCGTCGAAGAGCGGCAGGAGGTCGCCACGGACCAGAACGTGCTGCTCGAGCGGCACCGGACGGGTCTCGGAGACGATGACCTCGGTGTCGCCGCGCACGGTGTCGAGCCAGTCGCCGAACTCCTCGGCGTTGGACACCGTGGCCGACAGGGAGACCAGCCGCACACTCCGGGGCAGATGGATGATGACCTCCTCCCAGACGGCGCCGCGGAAGCGATCGGCGAGGTAGTGCACCTCGTCCATGACGACGTAGCGCAGGCTCCTCAGCGCCGGAGAGTCGGCGTAGAGCATGTTGCGGAGCACCTCGGTGGTCATGACGACCACCCGGGCGTTGCCGTTGATGTTCGTGTCGCCGGTGAGCAGGCCGACCTCGTCGGGACCGTACTCGTCGACGAGCTCGCGGTACTTCTGATTCGACAGGGCCTTCATCGGGGTGGTGTAGAACGCCTTGTCATGGGGTTCGCGCATCGCGAGGTGGATGGCGAACTCGCCGACGATCGTCTTCCCGGCACCGGTCGGGGCGGCCACCAGGACGCTCCGCCCCTCCTCCAGCGCCCGGCAGCTCTCGATCTGGAACGGATCGAGTTCGAACGGTCGCGATGCGGCGAAGGCGGTCGTGATCGGATGCCCGCGCTGCTCACGAGAGGCCGCGGCCGCGCGGGCATACCGCTCGGCCGGCGAGGGCTCGCTCATCAGGCCGACCCGGGCGGTGTCATCAGCTCGCCCCGGGCGGCAGGAGTGCGGCGTCGCGGCGGGACCGGCGGCTGTCGAACAGCAGAGACAACCCGGCGGCAGCGAAGAAGAGGACGACAAGGATCCCGGCCAGCATCAGCATGCTCACGACATCGGCAGCGGGGGTGGCGAGAGCAGCGAAGACCGTGGCGATCAGAACCGCGGCGCGCCAGCCCTTCAGAATCGCACGACCGCTCATGACGCCCGCGAGATTGAGCGCGACGAGGAAGACCGGCAGAACGAACGAGACGCCGATGACGATCATCAGCTTGAACACGAAGTCGTAGTACTCGGCGGCGTTGTAGAAGTTGGTGCCGCCCTCGGGGGTGAAGCCCCACATCAGGTCGATCACGTGCGGGACGATGAGCACGCCGACCCAGCAGCCGAGGAAGAAGAGGGGGACGGCAGCGGCGACGAAACCGATCGTGTAGCGGATCTCTTTCCGCGTGAGCCCCGGCATCACGAACGCCCAGACCTGCCACAGCCACACCGGAGCAGACAGGAACAGTCCGATCGAGAACGCGATCCGCATCCGCATATCGAATGCGGACGTCACGGTGGTGAAGTTCAGCGCGGAGAAGTCATCCCCGCGGGTTGCCGCGATGTCCCGGATCGGACCGGTGATCCAGTAGATGATCGGATCGGTGATGATGAAGGCGACGACCATCCCCACCACGAGGGCGATGACCGCGAACATCAGCCGTCGGCGCAACTCCAGCAGGTGCGCACTTAGCGACATGCGTTTTTCGCGCCGCGGCTCGCTGTCGTCTGTCCGGGCGCGCTCAGCCGTGGCCACGCCGATCAGGTGTTTTCAGACGGCCTGCCCAGGCTCGCGTCGGACGACGCGGTGGGCGGGTTGGAGGGTGCCGGTGAGGCCGCCGGTGTGTCGGCGGGCTTCACGTCCTCCTCTTTCATCGCCTTCATCTCACCCTTGAAGACTCGGGCCGACTGGCCGACGCTCTTGGCGAGAGCAGGCAGCTTCGCAGCGCCGAAGAGCAACAGGATGACCGCGAGCAAGACAAGAAGGTGAGGCCACCCGAAAGCGTTGCCGAGCATCAGGACTCCTTAGGTCGGGTTTTCAGTCTAACCCGCGACGTCTATGAACCGGCCGGTGGCGGATCGGCGCGTTCGGTGTACTGCGCGAGCCCCGCGCGAGCCCATTCCGCAGCCGCGCGACGGGCCCCCTCGGGCGAGACGATCTCGACCACGCCGCCGCGACGTGCCGCGAGGCGGCGCAGCGTCGTCTCATCGGCGACGCGCAGAGTGGCGATCGCTTCGTCGCCGTTCCGCACGACGGTCGCCCGATCGAGGTAGTCGCCCAGCAGCGGCGCCAGCGACGCACGGAAGCGGATGCGGGCGATGACCTCTCCCCCGCCGTCGGTCGGTTCGAACCAGCCGGGTGCGGCGTCTTCGCTGTGCGTGCTCGGGATGTCGGTGATCCGCAGATCGCTGACCCTGTCCAGGTGGAACGTGCGCATCGCCTGACGCAGGTGGCACCATCCCTGCAGGTACCACTGGCCATCGGCGATGTGCACCTTGACCGGGTCGACCGTGCGGGTGGTCGGCTCCGACTCGGGCGCCTTGTAGGTGAAGGTGACGGCGACACGCTCGCGCAGGGCGACCGCCACCGCCTCGCGCACGTCGTCGACGGGGCTCGGCGCGACGATGACGTCGGCCGGTTTGGCCGACGCCCCCTGCGAGAGCTTGGCGAGGAGACCGCTGTACACCTCGGTGTCGCCGACTCCCGGGATGGTGCGTGCGAGCTGAAGTCCCGCGACGAGTGCAGCCGCCTCGCGAGCGGTCAGTCGCGGAGACCGCTCGAGGCCGACGGAGTGCGTGATGGCGATGACGTCCCGGGTGTCGAGGAGATCCCAGTCGATGTCGAACAGGTCGTTCGCCATCTGCCAGTAGCCCCGTTCGCCCGGAAGTCCGATGACGGTGAGCTTCTGCACCATGTTGCGCATCTCGTCGGGGGTCACATCGAATTCTTCTGCGGCCTCGGCGATCGACACCTCGCCCTTGCTGATGAGGTAGGGCACCAGCTGCAGGATGAGCGCTGCCCGGTCCGTGGCCACCAGTGGACGTCGCGCGCTCACGAGACGCCCCCCGGCACGCCGTCGTGGCGCGCGAGCGCCCCCCGCAGGCGGGAGATGACGAGCGCGCGCAGTCCCTCGGGAGCGACCACCCGCACCTCGGGGCCGTACGAGGCCAGCTCGTCGGCGAGAACGTGGACGTCGACGAACGGCACGTGGATCCCCTGACCGGCCGGGCGTCCCCGACGGGCGAGGCGCAGCGCCGCCTCGGTGCCGGGGTCGACCTCGAGGTGGGCGAGCTGGCGTTCAGCAAGGTCCTGCAGTTCCGCCAGCGCCCTCTCACCCGCGCCGTCGCGCAGCGCCGGGTCGAAGGTGTCGCGGGTGACGGCGACGTCCCCGACGATGCGGCTGAGGAGGAAGGTGCGATCGGCGTCGAGATTCAGGTCGCGTCCGAACACGTGCCATCGGGCCTCGTACTCGACGAGGGCAAGGGGTCTGACCCGTCGCAGCCGCTCGTTCTCGTCCCCGGGGCGCACGTAGGGGAAGGTCACCACGCGACTCTGCTCGATGGCGCGCTGCAGCACAGGGAACGAGGGCTCGCGGGCGCTGATGCGCGGCGAGTATCCGATGATCGGCTCATCGACGTCGATGCCGAGGGCACGGATCTTGCGCAGACCGCTGCGGGCCTCGGCCGACAGCGACCCCTCGCTCCACACCTCCCCGGCGAGGTTCAGCAGCGCCAGTTCGGCGGGCGTGAAGTCGATGTCCTCGGGAAGGGAGTACTCCGACTTCGGCACCCGATACCGCGCGTCGCGCAGATCGTCGGGATCGGCGAAGTCGCCGATCGTCTCGATGGGAACGCCGAGGCCGCGGAGGTTCTCCTTGTCCCGTTCGAACATCTTCTCCAGTGCGTCCTTCGACGCGCCGGATTCGGTGTGCTCGCGATAGCCCGAGACCGAGCGGAGGATCGTGTCCTTGGTCAGTCCCTGCTCCGTCGCCATGAGGGCGACCACGAGGTTGACCAGGCGCTCCTCCGGCGGATTCTTCGTAGGGGTGTTCGCCGGCACCCCCTCATCCTAGGCGCGGCTGGGCGAAGATCCGGAAGGCGCGGAGGTCAGGAGATCTCGTCGAGTCCGAGGATGTCCACGACGAACACCAGGGTCGCGCCACCGGGAATGCTCCCCTGGCCCGCGTCGCCGTACCCCTGGTCCGGCGGAACGACGACCATCACCTGCGATCCGACCGTCTGGCCCTCCAGCCCCGCGGCGAAACCGGGAACGACGTCGTCGAGCGCGAACGAGACCGGTGCCTGGCCCCAGGAGGAATCGAACACCGTCTTGTCATCCCACAGCACGCCGGTGTAGGCAACGCGCACCGGCACGTCGCCGGTCACCTCGGGCCCGTCACCACGGATGAGGGTCTCCACGACGAGGTCGCTCGGCGCAGCGGCGTCCGGGACGATCACACCGGGTGTGCCGTCGGCGGCGCGGACGACGGAGGGGAGGTTGAAGCCGGCGTTGAACTGCAGTGCGCCCGCAGCCCGGGGCAGATAGGCCTTGCGGACGTCGATGACGGCGACCGCCGACTCATCCTCGGCGAGACCGATGCTGGCCGCCGCCTCCGGCAGGATGTCGCCGGGCGCGAGGCCGACGACCACGCGCGACCCCTCGGTCGCGCACTCCAGCGCGTCTTCCAGAGCAGGGATCGGGGTGTACCACTGCGACATCGGCGCCACGCGGGCGATGTCGTCGTCGTAGGGGGTCTGGATGAGCACTTCACCGGTCTCGCCGCTGACGATGGTGACATCCAGCAGAGCCGCCTGCTCGGTCGCGGTCAGCGCTGCTCCGTTGCCGGCCTCGAGGTCGGTGTGAGAGGTCGAGCGGACCTGGAACGGCGTGTACAGCTCGACCTCGGGGGCGCTCCCCAGGTCACCGTCGACGGTGACGAGGGAGTCGAGAGAAGATCCGGATGACGCGGGCCGGTCGCATCCCGCAGCCGGGACGCTGGTGCATCCGACCAGGGTCAGCGCGGACAGGCCGACGACGGCGAGCAGAGCGGGGAGTTTTCGCACCCGGCTAGTTTAGGCGGACCCCTGGGCGCCCCCTGTGCGGGCATCGGCGGCGCGCTGCGCCTCGCGGACGCGTTTGCGCAGATTCTTGTCGGTGATCTCCCGGTCGCCCACGGCGCCCGGCGTCCACAGCTCGACGTCTTCATCGCCGTAGCTCGACTTCGACGCCCGGCGCTTGCGCTCGGGGAGCACGGCGCCCGGGGCGAGCCGGCGGGCGGTGAGCAGGAAGCCGGTGTGGGCGACCATCCGGTGATCGGGGCGCACAGCGAGTCCTTCGACGTGCCAGCCGCGCACCATGGTCTCGTTGGCCTCGGGGTCGGTGAACAGGCCGGTGCCGCGGATGTACTCCGCGACCCGGCTCAGCTGCGTCGCGGTGGCGACGTAGCAGATGACGACGCCGCCGGGGACGAGCGCATCGGCGACCGCGTCGATGCAGTCCCAGGGCGCGAGCATGTCGAGGACGACGCGGTCGACGGTGCCGTTCTCCAGGTTCTGCGGCAGCTCGTCGACGAGGTCGCCGACGACCACGCGCCACGCGGGCGGCTCCTCACCCAGGAACGTCGCGACGTTCGCGCGCGCGACCTCGGCGAAGTCCGCCCGCCGTTCGAAGGAGACCAGCCGCCCTTCCGGTCCGATCGCGCGCAGGAGCCAGAGCGCCAGTGCGCCGGAACCGACGCCGGCCTCGACCACGGTGGCACCGGGGAAGATGTCGGCGTCGGCGACGATCTGCGCGGCATCCTTCGGATAGACGATCGCCGCACCCCGGGGCATGGACATGACGAAGTCGCGCAGCAGCGGTCGAAGGGCGAGGTATTCGTGCCCCCCGCTGCCGACGACCACGGAACCGTCGGGGATGCCGATGATGTCGCGGTGGGCGAGGACGCCGTGATGCGTGTGCAGCTCCCCGTCCTCTCGGAGGGTGACCGTGTGCAGTCGCCCCTTGGGTCCGGTCAGCTGCACCCGCTCGCCGACGCGGAAGGGTCCGCTCCACCGGCCGCTCATGCGTGGGCGCCTTCGCGGGCGATGCGGAAGGTGTGGAACGCCTGCAGGTCCGCCGTGGTGCGCCCTTCCAAGCTCTCCCAGATCGTGTGCGCCCCCGCCCCGGTGAGGGAGACCATCAGCGGCACCCCGATCACGGAGGCGCCCGACGCGACGGCCGAGCGCAGTCCGTTGGGGGAATCCTCGATCGCGACCGTGTCCGCCGGGGCGACGCCGAGAAGGTCGCACGCCTGCAGGTACGGATCGGGGAAGGGCTTGGGGCGGGTCGCGTCGTCTCCGGCGATGACGACGTCGAACGCCGGGAAGTCGATGAGCTCCACCACGGTGGTCGCCATCCGGCGCATGGACATGGTGACGAGGGCCGTCTTGACGCCGTTGGCCTTGAGATCTCGCAGCAGTTCCTGGGCGCCGGGGCGGAACGGCACGCCGGTGACGGCGAGCTGTCGCATCACCTCGTCGGTGAGGTGATCGATGATCTCGTGGATCCCCATCCGCACACCGGCGTTCTGGAAGATGCGTGCCGATTCCTCCAGTCCCAGGCCCACCAGGCCCAGTGCCTGCTCGTGAGACCAGGTCCCGCCGAAGCGTTCGACCAGCGGAGTCTCCGCCGCCATCCAGTAGGGCTCGGTGTCGACCAGTGTGCCGTCCATGTCCCAGAGGACGGCGGCGAGGGAGGGGGAATGCACTGCTCAAGGCTACCGGGCGCCCCCGTCCGGCCCACGCGACGCCTATCCTGGGTAGCAGCCCGCGCCGGCGGGCCGAGGGAGGTCCTGTGGAGGGTCTGGGACGCAGGGTGATCGTCGCGGCGTTCGACGGATGGAACGACGCGGGAGAGGCCGCGTCGTCGGCCCTGGCGCAGATCCGCGGGACGGACGGCTACGAATCCGTCTTCTCCGTCGACCCGGAGCTGTACTTCGACTACCAGTACACCCGACCCCAGGTTTCCATCGACGGCGAGGGACGGCGGAAGCTCTCCTGGCCCGAGACGAGTCTCCTCCGGCCGGTCCGGCAGACCCGCGGCACCCAGCTCTGGCTCCTCACCGGTGTCGAGCCGGCGCGCGCCTGGCAGGCGTTCGCCTCCGAGATCATCGACGCGGCCCTCCGGGAGGACGTCACCGGCTTCGTCGCCCTCGGCTCGATGATGTCGGATGTCCCGCACACCCGCCCGATCTCCGTCTTCGCCGGCAGCGACAACGAGCAGCTGCGCCAGTCCCTCGACCTCGAGAAGAGCACCTACGAGGGACCGGTGGGCATTCTGAGCGTACTCGCGCACGCGGCCGAGGCCGCAGGCATCCCCACCGCGAGCCTGTGGGCGAGCGTGCCCCACTACGTCGCGGGGCACACCCCGTCGCCGAAGGCTACGCTGGCGCTCCTGGATCGCCTCGAGGATCTCACGGGCGCGCAGGTTCCTCGTGGCGATCTGTCCACGGAGGCGGCCGCCTGGGAGGCCTCGATCGACGCCGCGGCGGCGGACGACGAGGAGATGACTGAGTACATCCGGCAGCTCGAGCGGACCCGCGACACGTGGGATTCTCCGGAGGCCTCGGGCGACGCCATCGCCCAGGAGTTCGAACGCTACCTGCGTCGCCGCGGCGACGGACCGACCAAGCCCGGCCGGGACGACCCCCGCCGTTCCTGATCGGAACCGTCGTTCCCGATCAGTAGGGCTGCAGCACCCCCACTGACAGCAGCACGATGAGCAGCGTGCCCAGCGCCAGTCGGTAGATGACGAACGGCAGGAAGCTGCCGCGCTTGAGGTAGCGCATCAGGAACGCGATGACCGCAAGGCCGACACCGAAGGCGACCACGGTCGCCACCGCCGTGTCGAGCTGGCTGTAGGGTCCGCCGGGTTCTTCGAAGCTCTGCAGCAGCTCGTAGAACCCGCTGCCGAACACCGCGGGCACGGCGAGCAGGAAGGCGTACTCGGCCGCGGCGGGGCGGGTGTAGCCGAGGGCGAGGCCGAGGGTCGTGGTCGCACCCGAGCGCGACACACCGGGGACGAGGGCGAGCGCCTGCGCGAAGCCGAGCGCGAGGCCGTGCGGATAGGTCAGGTCGCTCAGCTCCCGCCGACGCGCGCCCCACCGGTCTGCGGCGCCGAGGAGCAGTCCGAACACGATGAGCACGATCGCCACGAGCCAGAGGTTGCGGAACGTATCGCGGATGACATCCTGCAGCAGGAATCCGAGGACGCCGATCGGGATGGTGCCGATGATGATCAGCCATCCCATGCGGGCATCGGGGTCGTTCCTGGGCACCCGCCCGGCCAGTGACTGCGCCCACCGCGAGATGATGCGGACGATGGTCTTCCAGAAGTAGAGCAGGACCGCCGCTTCGGTGCCGATCTGGGTGATCGCGGTGAAGGTCGCCCCGGGGTCCTCCGCCGACGGCAGGAACTCCCCCACGATGCGCAGGTGTGCGCTGGAGGAGACCGGGAGGAATTCGGTGAGGCCCTGGACGATGCCGAGGAAGATCGCCTCGATGAGCTGCATGTGCGCCTTTCGGTGGACGGGGAGGAGTGGCGGCGCTGCGTCAGCAGGTGCGCAGCAGGTCGGTGAGCACTCGCTGACCGAACTCGAGCGCCGCGATCGGCACCCGCTCGTCGACGCCGTGGAACATGCCGGTGAAGTCCAGATCCGCAGGGAGGCGCAGCGGTGCGAATCCGTACCCTGCGATCCCGAGCTCGGCCAAGGCCTTGTTGTCGGTGCCGCCTCCCATGAGGTAGGGAATGACGGGGGTGCCTGGATCGTGTGCGCCCAGCGCCCGCACCATCGCGTCCACGAGGTCGCCGGAGAAGGGCACCTCGAGCCCGATGTCGCGGTGGACGACCTCCACCTCCACGTCGTCGCCGATGATGCGACGGATGTCGGCCAGAGCGGCGTCTTCGGTGCCGGGGAGCACGCGGACGTCGATGAGCGCCTCCGCGCGATCGGGGATGACATTGTGCTTGTATCCCGCGGTCAGCCCGGTGGGGTTGGTGGTCGTCCGCAGCGTCGCGCGGAGGAATCCCGCCGCGGGGCCGGCCTCGGCGGCCAGCTCGTCGGGGTCGTCACCGGCGCGGCCGGAGAGCTCGCCGAGAGCGGCCACGAGCTGCGACGTCGTGTCGGTCAGCGTGACCGGCCACGCGGTGCGGCCGAGCGCCGCCACCGCTTCAGCGAGGCGGGTGACGGCATTGTCGGGGTGGAAGCTGCTGCCGTGGGCGGCGCGTCCCCGGGCGATGAGCCGGATCCACACGAGCGCCTTCTCCCCCACCTGCAACAGGTAGGCGCGACGGTCTGCGACGCTGATCGAGTAGCCGCCCACCTCGCTGATGGCCTCCGTCGCCCCGGCGAACCACTCGGGGCGGTCGCGCACGACGAGCTGGGACCCTTCGATGCCACCGTTCTCCTCATCGGCGAAGAACACCAGCACGAGGTCGCGATCCGGTTTCTCGCCCGCGCGGAGCATCTCGGCGACGGAGGCGAGGATCATCGCATCCATGTCTTTCATGTCGACCGCTCCGCGGCCCCAGAGCATGCCGTCGCGCACCTCGCCGCCGAAGGGATCGACACTCCAATCCTCGGCCACGGCGGGGACGACGTCGAGGTGGCCGTGCAGGACGAGGGCCGGCCGATCGGGATTCCGGCCCGGCACGCGGGCCATCACGTTCGTGCGCCGATCGATGGGTTCGTAGTACTCCGGCTGCAGTCCCAGCGACTGCAGGAAGGCACCGACGTATTCGGCGGCCTCGCGCTCGCCGCGGGATCGGCCGCCGCCGAAGTTGGTGGTGTCGAATCGGATGAGATCCTGGGCGATGCGGGCGACTTCGGGGAGATCGGATCCGGGCGTCGGCATGCGGACTAACCTACCCGCCCCCGGTGCCCGCGATCTGCGGCCCGATCCGACGCCCTCCGGGGTCGCCGGCCCGCCCGTGCGCACGAGCGGCCCCGCGGACGTGGTAATGTCGATCCTCGGTTGCACGACCGAAACACCCATGCGCGGGTGGCGGAATAGGTAGACGCGCTAGCTTGAGGTGCTAGTGCCCGTATAGGGCGTGGGGGTTCAAGTCCCCCCTCGCGCACAACAAGAAAAACCCCCGGTTCGCCGGGGGTTTTTCTGTTCTTCGCCGTCATCCCACGGCGACTCCGAAGATCAGCCCGAGAACGTAGGTGACCGCCGCGGCCGCGTAGCCGATGGTGAGCTGGCGCAGTGCCCGGCGCAGCGGCGGGCCGCCCGAGAGCAGTCCGACCATCGCGCCGGTGGCCAGGAGCGCGATGCCGACGAGCACCAACGCGGAGACCATGGCGATCGTCCCCGACAGCCCGAACAGCCACGGCAGGAGCGGGATCACAGCGCCCGAGGAGAAGAACAGGAAGCTCGACAGCGCCGCACCCCAGTCGCGACCGATGACATCGTGCGCGTCGGAGTCCTCGGCGGCCAGCCGGAAGGGGACGCTCCGGTCCGCGTCACGGGCCGCGCCGACGACCGCTCGCGCCCGCGCGTCGGCATCGGCCTCCGACATCCCCCGCGTGCGGTAGACCAGTGCGAGCTCGTTGGCGTCCAGGTCGAGGTCGGGAAGGACGTGGTCGGCGTCGTTGTTCGGCTCGGTGGCCGCCAGAAGCTCCCGCTGCGAGCGCACGGAGACGAACTCCCCCGCCCCCATCGACAGCGCGCCGGCCAGCAGTCCCGCCACGCCACTGAAGAGGACGAACGAGGGGGCGACGCCGGTGGCGCCGATACCCATCACCAGGGCCATGTTCGAGACGAGTCCGTCGTTCGCGCCGAACACGGCGGCACGGAACGAGCCCGACAGTCGTCGACGACCCCGGGCAGCCAGCCCGCGCACCACTTCCTGGTGGATGCGTTCGTCGGCGGCCATCGAGGCCGAGGCGAAGGGTTCGGCCTCGTAGGGCGATCGCGCCTCGGCTCGCTGAGCGAGCGCGAGGACGAAGATCGAGCCGAAGCGCCGTGCCAGCAGTGCGAGCACGCGGGTGCGCACATCCGGACGTGGCAGCCGGTCGGGCTCACCGCCCAGCATCTCGAGCCAGTGCGCCTCATGCCGGCCCTCGGCCTCGGCGAGGGCGAGGAGGATGTCACGCTCCTCCCCTCCCCGTCGGGCGGCGAGCTCACGGTAGACGCGCGCCTCGGCGCGTTCGTCGACGAGGTACTGCGCCCACCGGCGACGGTCGCGAGCGGTGATGTGAGCAGGGGCGGCGGGCACGCGGAATCGACCTCGTTTCGGGGGGGGTGGGAACATCTCCACGCTAGCCACCGGCACCCCGCGGGCCCCTACCAGGACGCGGATTGCCAGCATTTCGGACGACCGAAGCGGCGCCCCGCTCAGGACCGGACGCGTGCGCGCAGCACATCGATGCGCGCCTGCAGCTGCGCCACGGTGGCGTGCGAGACGGCGGGCCCACCGCAGATGCGCCGCAGCTCGGCGTGGACGGCCCCGTGCGGTTCACCGCTCTGCCGGGCGTACAGGCCGACCAGGCTGTTGAGGAGCTGACGCTGCTCCTTGAGGGTGCGGTGCAGGGCCGCGGGGGGTGCAGGCGTCGCCGGTTCGGAACCCGTGGCCGCGGCTGATTCACGAACCTTGCGATGACGACTCTGGCGCGCCTGACGCTGCAGCAGCAGCTCGTGGACATGCTCGGGTTCGAGAAGGCCCGGAAGTCCGAGGAACTCCTCCTCCTCCGGAGTTCCGGGCACGGCGAGCTGACCGAACTCACGGCCGTCGAACATGACGCGGTCGAAGTGGGCGGCCGACCCGAGCGCCTGGAAGGTGAACTCCTGCGTCAGCGCGTCGGAGGCCTTCTCCTCGCGCTCGGCGGCGTCCATCAGGTCTTCTTCGGCGTTCCACTCGTCGTCGCCGTCGGTGTCGCGGTCGAGGGCATGATCGCGTTGGCGCTCCAGCTCGTGAGCGAGCGCGAGCAGCTGCGGCACGTTCGGCAGGAACACGCTCGCGGTCTCGCCGCGACGCCGAGCACGGACGAAACGCCCGATCGCCTGGGCGAAGAACAGCGGGGTGGACGCCGACGTGGCGTAGACCCCCACGGCCAGGCGCGGAACATCGACACCCTCGGACACCATCCGCACCGCGACCATCCACCGCGACGTCCCCGCCGAGAACGATTCGATCCGCGACGACGCCTCCGCCTCGTCGGAGAGCACGACCGTGGGTCGTTCCCCGCTGATCCCCTCCAGGATCGCGGCGTACGCCCGCGCCGCGGTCTGGTCGGTCGCGATCACCAGACCACCCGCATCGGGCACCTGCTCGCGCACCTCGCTGAGTCGACGATCGGCAGACCGGAGAACCGCGGGAATCCAGTCTCCCTCGGGGTCGAGTGCGGTGCGCCACGCCTGCGAGGTGATGTCCTTGGTGTTGTCCTGTCCGAGCTGGGCCTCCATCTCATCGCCCGTCTTGGTCCGCCACCGCATCTGCCCGGCGTAGACGAGGAAGATCACGGGGCGCACGACCCCGTCCTCGAGGGCCCGGCGATAGCCGTAGGCGTAATCGGTCCGGGAGATCCTGATGCCCTTGTCGTTGGGGTGGTACTCCACGAAGGGGATGGGCGCGGTATCGCTGCGGAACGGGGTTCCCGACAGCAGCAGCCGCCGGGTCGCCCGACCATAGGCCTCCCGAAGCGCATCACCCCAGCTGAGGGCGTCGCCGCCGTGGTGGACCTCGTCGAGGATGACGAGGGTGCGCGCGGAGTCGGTCAGGTGCTGATGGACCGAGGGCTTCACCGCGACCTGCGCGTACGTCACCGCAACCCCGTGGTACTGGCGGGAGGGCGCGACGAACCGGTTGCTGAACGCCGGATCCAGGCGCAGCGACACGCGTGCGGCCGCATCGGCCCACTGCGACTTCAGGTGCTCGGTGGGGGCCACGACGACCACGCGGTCGACCACCCGGCGCCGAAGGAGCTCGGTGGCCAATCGCAGCGCGAAGGTCGTCTTGCCGGCCCCGGGGGTGGCCGCCGCGAGGAAATCACGCGGTCCCGCCCCCTCGCCGTCGGGGCCGTCGAGCGAGAAGTAGAGGTCCAGCGCCTCGGCCTGCCAGGCGCGCAGCCGCTGCGCGGTGCCCCACGGCGCCCGCTGCGGCCAGGTCGGCGACAGGTGCTCGGCGGCGAAGCTGCCGAGATGGATGTCGGTGTCGCCGGCGGTGTCGGTCAGAGCGGCCTCGTCCACAGCTCCCCCTTCCCGAACACGACGAGTCACCACGATAGACGACGCCTCGGACGCTACCCTCGACACAAGCCACGAGCCGAGGAAGCGCCATGTCGACCACCCCCGACCACCCGAGCCCCTATGCCGCGAACCACGAACTGCATCCCTGGCGGCGATTCGTCGCCCTGGGCGACTCGTTCACCGAGGGCATCGGCGATCCCGAGCCCGGTTCGCCCGGCGGGCACCGAGGCTGGGCCGACCGGGTGGCCGAGGTGCTCTCCCGTCAGGTTCCCGATTTCTCCTATGCCAACCTCGCGATCCGGGGTCGACTGATCCGTCAGATCGTCGACGAGCAGGTCGAGCCCGCCCTCGAGCTCAAACCCGATCTGGTCACCTTCTCCGCCGGCGGCAACGACGTGATCCGTCCGGGCTCGGATCCGGACGTGGTGGCCGACATCTTCCACGACGCGGTGGTGCGACTGTCCGCCTCCGGTGCGACGCTCGTGGTCTTCACCGGCATCGACACGAATTTCACCCCGGTGTTCCGCGGCATCCGCGGCAAGGTCGCCATCTACAACGAGAACATCCGCGCGATCGCGGAGCAGTACGACTGCATCGTCGCCGACCAGTGGGCTCTCAAGGAGGTGCAGGACGTGCGCTTCTTCGACGACGACAGGCTCCACTACAACTCGCTCGGTCATCACGAAGTCGCCCGGATGGTGCTGCGCACCCTGGCCGTGCCCGACGACCTCCAGCCGATGGCGCCCGATCCCCTGCCGGTGCGCACCTGGCGTCAGGCGCGGTCGAACGACCTGGTGTGGGCGCGGGAATACCTCGTGCCGTGGGTGCTGCGACGACTGCGCCAGCAGTCCTCGGGCGACACCGTCGTGCCCAAGCGGCCCGAGCCCCTGCCGATCATCCGGTCGACGGACGACTCCTGAGCGGCGTCACGGCGCCTCGCGCGTGAGTGCCCACAGGGCCACCGCGCTCGCCGCGGCGACGTTGAGCGAATCGACACCGCCCGTCATCGGGATGGTGACCACCGAATGGGCGTCGGCGAGACTTCGGCGCGACAGACCGTGTCCTTCGCCGCCGAGGAGCAGGGCGACCCGATCCGGCCGATCGCGAGCGAAGGCGTCGAGGGTCACCGCATCCTCGGCCAGGGCGAGCGCGACGACGTGGAAGCCGGCCGATGCCAGCTCGGCGGCGCTCGAACGCGGGTCGGCCAGCCGCGTCCACGGCACTTGGAAGACGGTCCCCATCGACACGCGCACGCTCCGGCGGTAGAGCGGGTCGGCGCACCGCGGTGACACCAGGACGGCGTCGGCACCGAGCCCGGCGGCATTGCGGAAGACCGCACCGACGTTGGTGTGGTCGACGATGTCCTCGAGCACCACCACCGTCCGCGCCCCCGCGACGGTGTCGGCCACGCTCCGAAGGGCCGGACGGTGCATCGCGGCGAGGGCCCCACGGTGCACGGCGTATCCGGTGAGGGCCTCGGCGACGGCCGGCGGGACGACGAACACATCGACCTCGGGTGTCTCGGCCAGAAGCGGCATGACGTCGTCGACCCACTTGCGCTGCACCAGGACCGAACGCGGACGATGCCCCGCCCCCAGGGCCCGGCCGATCACCTTCGCCGACTCCGCGATGTACAGCCCCTCATCGGGTTCGCGCACCCTTCGCAGAGCGACATCGGTGAGGTCGCGGTAGTCCGAAAGGCGATCGTCGTCCGGATCGTCGATCTCGTGCAGCTGCATCCGACCACTCTCGCACCCGGACGTCTCGTAACATCGCCGAAAAGCGCCGGGCCTAGAGTCCCTCACCTGCACCCGGCGACCTACACTCGGCGAAGGGAGGTGTCTGTGACCGTCACGACCGATCTGAGCTCTCAGACGCCGGCCGTCTCCGAGGCGTTGGACGTGCTCCGAGGCCGTCGGCTGGCGATCCTCACCGGCGCCGGGGTGTCGACCGACTCGGGGATCCCCGACTATCGCGGCGAGGGCGCTCCGGTACGCACCCCGATGACGGCGCAGCAGTTCCTCGGCGACGCCGCCGCCCGTCGCCGCTACTGGGTGGGCTCCCATCTCGGATGGCGAGCGTTCGCCGCCGCGAGCCCGAACGCCGGACACGGGGCGATCGCCGACCTCGAGCATCGCGGCATCGCAGCCGGAGTGGTCACTCAGAACGTCGACGGTCTGCATGTGCGCGCGGGGAGCCGCCGTGTCGTGGAGCTGCACGGCACGATGCGCCGCGTGTTCTGCACGCACTGCGGCCAGGTGTTCGACCGCCGCGACCTCGCGGTCCGGGTCGAGCGCGACAACCCGTGGCTGACCGTGCCGGACGCGGTTCCCCTCGGACCCGATGGGGATGTCGTGCCCTCGGCGACCGACGGTTTCATCCTCCCCGACTGCACGGTGTGCGGCGGCATGCTCAAGCCCGATGTCGTGTTCTTCGGCGAGTTCGTCCCGGCCGAGAAGTTCCGCGAGGCCGAGCAGATCGTCCGCACGGCCGATGCGCTGGTGATCGCCGGGTCGTCGCTGGTGGTCAATTCCGGCATCCGCCTGCTCGAGCGCGCGCGACGTCGGAAGCTCCCCGTGGTGATCATCAATCGGGGGCAGACGCGCGGAGATGCGCGGGCCACGGTCAAGATCGACGCGGGTACGTCTCCGGTCCTGCGTTTCCTCGCCGACAACCTCCCGGTGCCCGACGCCCGCTGAGGGCGGACCCTCAGCCGGGCCCCGGTACGCTCGTGCGGTGAGCTCACTGATCCTGGTCCGCCACGGCGAGACCGACTGGAACCGCGCCGGTCGCATCCAGGGGCTCACCGACATCCCCCTCAACGACACCGGCCGCGCGCAGGCCCGTGAGGCCGCGGAGCAGCTGCGCACAGAGCTCGCGAACACGACTCAGGATGCCGCAGAGGGCGCTGCCATCGTCTCCAGCGACCTGCAGCGGGCGTCGGAGACGGCCGACATCATCGCCGCGGCGCTGGGCCTTGCAGCGCCGCGCCGATATCCGGGCCTCCGCGAGCGCGCGTACGGGGAGGCGGAGGGTCTGGTCACTGCGGAGTTCCAGCGGCGCTGGGGCCATTGGCACATCGCGGACGTGCCGGGAGCGGAGACGCGAACCGACCTCCGCGCCCGCGCGATCGCGACGCTGCTGCGTGCGCGGCAGGACGCGGCCGTCGGCGGGACGATCCCCCCGCTCATCGTTGTCGCGCACGGAGCGCTCATCCGCGAGGTGATCGGGCACGCCACCGAGGACCGCCTGCCCGAGCCCGGCGTCCGACTGCCGAACGGCTCGCTGCACCGCTTCGAGATCGAGGGTGGCGCACTCCGGCCGGCGCTGCCGGCCGACCTCACCCGGTGACGGCGGCGCGGTCCATCACCGAGCGTGCATGCCGGAGGACCGGCTCATCGACCATGCGTCCCTCGTGGGTGAACACGCCGGGTCGATCCTCGGCGACAGCGAGGAGACTCCGCGCCCAGGCGATCGTCGCCTCGTCGGGCCGGTACGCACGGCGGATCACGGGGACCTGCGAGGGGTGGATGCAGGCGGTGGCGGTGAATCCGGACGCCGCGGCGTCGGCGGCCTCCCGCGCGAGCCCCTTCACATCGGCGATGTCGAGGTGCACCGCGTCGATGGCCGCCTTGGCGTGGGCACCCGCCGCCAGCAGCACGCGCGCGCGGGCGTAGCGGGCGATGTCCCGGTAGCGCCCGCTGCTCTTGCGGCTGGACGTGCCGCCAAGGCTTGCCACGAGATCCTCCGCGCCCCACATGAGGCCCACCACCTGGTCGTGGGCGGCGAGCTTCTCCGCGGCGGCCACGCCGCGAGCCGTCTCGCACAGGGCGACGATCGAGAAACGGCGGTCGATGGCCCGCAGCGTCTTGGCGCTCTCGGCCTTGGCGATCATCACGGTGCGGAAATCGGTCTGAGACAGGGTCGCCATGTCGGCGGCGAACGCCTCGGTGCCCACCGGATTCACCCGCACGATCACGCGGGACGGGTCGAGGTCGGCGTCGATCAGGGCGCCGCGCGCGGCGGTCTTGCGGTCGGGGCCGACAGCATCCTCGAGGTCGAGGATGACGGCATCGGCGCGCTCGAGCGCCTTGCCGAAACGTTCGGGCCGGTCGGCCGGGCAGAAGAGGAGAGCCGGTGCGGGCAGCATCCCTCTCACACCTCCTCTGAGGTCCCGGCGGCGGCGCGGGCCGTCCCGCCGTCGGCATCCCGGCACCACATCAGGGCGACCCGGGTGGCGGAAGCGACCACGACGCCGTCCTGATTCCGCCCGGTGTGGCGCATGGTGACGATCCCCTGACCCGGACGGGATGCGGACAGACGCGCGTCGAGGATCTCCGTCTCGGTGTAAAGCGTGTCACCGTGGCGGAGCGGGGCGGGGAAGGTGATGTCGGTCATCGCGAGCTGCGCGACGAGGGTCCCGAGCGTCAGCTGCGACACCGAAGCCCCGACCATCGTCGCCAGGGTCCACATCGAGTTGACGAGCCGCTCGCCGAAGGGGCTGTCGGCGGCCCACGCGGCATCCAGATGGAGGGGCTGGGAGTTCATCGTCAGTGCCGAGAACAGCACGTTGTCGGTCTCCGTCGCCGTTCTCCCGGGTCGGTGCGCGTAGCGGGCTCCGACGTCGATCTCGTCGAAGTAGAGTCCGCGTTGAATGACGGCGGGGCGCTCGGAGTTGTCGTTCACGGTGCCGCCCACGCTACCCGCCGAGTCCCAGCGCCCGCGAGATGACCAGCAGCTGCACCTCGGTCGTGCCCTCTCCGATCTCGAGGATCTTGGAGTCTCGGTAATGGCGCGCCACCGGGTACTCGTTCATGAACCCGTTGCCCCCGAAGATCTGAGTCGCGTCGCGGGCGTTGTCCATCGCCGCGTCGCTCGCGGTGACCTTCGCGATGGCTGCGGCGGTCTTGAAGGCCTTCCCGGCGTCCCGCAGCCGGGCCGCGTGCAGCCAGGCCAGACGAGCGTTGTGCACGCGCGCCTGCATCCGGGCGAGCATGAACTGGATTCCCTGCCGGCTCGCCAGCGGCGCAGCGAAGACGGTGCGCGACCGGGCGTAGTCCACTGCGGCCTCCAGACACCCCTCGGCCGCGCCGGTCGAAAGCGCGGCGATGGCGATGCGGCCCTCGTCGAGGATGTGGAGGAAGTTCGCGAAGCCACGCCCCTCCTCGCCGAGGAGGTGCGAGACGGGGACGCGCGCGTCGGTGAACGTGAGCGGGTGGGTGTCCGACGCCCGCCACCCCACCTTGTCGTACCCCGGCTCGACGGTGAATCCCGGAGTGCCGTTGGGGACGATGATCGTGGAGATCTGCTTCCGTCCCCCGGCCTCGCCGGTGACGGCGGTGACCGTGACGAAGCGGGTGATGTCCGTGCCGGAGTTGGTGATGAACTGCTTCGACCCGCTGATCACCCACTCCTCGCCGTCACGGCGGGCGGTCGTGCGGGTGGCTCCGGCATCCGAACCCGCCTCGGGTTCGGTCAGACCGAACCCGGCGAGCGCGCGACCGGCCAGGAGGTCGGGGAGGTACTCCTCGCGCTGCGCGTCGGTGCCGAAGCGGTGGATCGGCATCGCCCCGAGACTCACCCCGGCCTCCAGCGTGATGGCGATCGACTGGTCGACGCGGGCGAGCGCCTCGATCGCCAGGCACAGCGCGACGTAGTCCCCGCCCTGCCCGCCGACCTCCTCGGGGAAGGGGAGTCCGAACAGCCCCATCTCCCCCATCTGCGCCACCACGTCAAGCGGCAGCGTGTGGGTGCGGTCGGCTTCGTACGAGACCGGTGCGACGACCTCATCGGCGAACTGGCGCACGAGCTGCGCCAGCTCGAGCTCGGTCTCCTCGAGCGCGTACTCACTGAGCGGAATGGTCATCCTGGTCCTCCTCGACCTCCGCGACGATCTGGTCGCGGTTCACCTGGTCGCCGATTGCGACGTGGATCCGGACCGCGCCGTCGTGGGGCGCGATCACGATGTGCTCCATCTTCATGGCTTCGATGCTCACGAGGCGATCGCCCGCGGTCACCCTCGCGCCGTCCGCGACGTGCACGGCGACCACCGCCCCCGGCATCGGTGCGCGAACCTGCGGAGCCGAAGACGTTGTCCGGCGCGAGTGCGCGGCCAGGCGACGCGTCATCGCTTCCCGCCGATCGATGGGAGTCAGGCGATGCGTGGCCCCGTTCCGCCAGGTCCACACCGCGCCGTCCTCGGCGCGCGCGACGACCACCTCCGCCGTCGGCGTCGAGCCCGTCCGCGGGGCCGACACGACGCCGATGCCGTCCACGACGAACGACACGGTGTCCTCTACCGGCGCCCGCCCGCTGCGCCACCCGCGCAGGCTCCGCCACACCGGCCCTGCGCCCGATCGGGGACGCGTCGCCGGCCCCTCACCCGCTGCCGTCTCGATCGCCGCGGCCGCGGCCGCGAGCTCGACGTCGTCCGGTGCGGAGGGCTCGGGCTCCGGCATCCGGTCGATGATGCCGGTGTCGAGGTCGCCCGCCTGCACGTCCTCGCGGGCGAGCAGGGTCCGCAGGAACGCCACGTTCGTCTCGACGCCGGCGATCACCGTCGCTGCCAGTGCCTCATCCAGAGCCCGCAGGGCGCCCGCCCGATCGCCGGCGTGGGCGATCACCTTCGCGATCATCGGGTCGTAATCGGCGGTCACGATCGAACCGGTCCCGATGGCCGCGTCGGTGCGGATCCCTGGAGCGGGCCGCCACGCGAGGATCTCCCCCACCGACGGCACGAAGCCCCGCTCCGGACTCTCGGCGTAGACGCGCGCCTCGATGGCGTGACCTCGCATGCGCACGTCATCCTGCGCCACCGAGAGGGGAAGGCCGGCGGCGATGCGCACCTGCTCGGCGACGAGGTCGATACCGGTGACCTCCTCGGTCACGGGGTGCTCCACCTGCAGGCGGGTGTTCATCTCGATGAAGAAGAACTCCTCAGGGCGGGCCGCGGCGACGAGGAACTCCACCGTCCCCGCGCCCCGGTAGTCGACGCTCGCCGCGGCGGCACAGGCCGCGCGCCCGAGACGCTCGCGCGTCACGGGGTCGATCGCCGGAGATGGCGCCTCCTCGATGACCTTCTGGTGACGACGCTGCAGGGTGCATTCCCGCTCACCCAGATGGATCACGTGACCGTGATCGTCGGCGAGCACCTGCACCTCGATGTGGCGTGGGCTTTCGAGAAGCCGCTCGAGGAGCAGCGTGTCGTCACCGAACGCCGCGCGCGCCACGCGCCGGGCGCTCTCCACAGCCACAGAAAGATCGTCCGCGGCGCGAACGATCTGCATGCCCTTGCCTCCCCCGCCCGCCGACGGCTTGACCAGCAGCGGGAATCCGATCTCGTGCGCGGACCGGGCGATCTCGGCGTCATCCATCCCGGCGGCCGAGAAGCCGGGAACGGTCGGAACGCCGAAGCCGGCGACGTGCTCCTTCGCCCGGATCTTGTCGCCCATGACCTCCAGTGCCCTCTCGCCCGGGCCGATGAAGACGATGCCGGCCTCGGCGCACGCCCGTGCGAAGGCGACATTCTCGGAGAGGAAGCCGTAGCCCGGGTGGATCGCCTCCGCGCCCGACCGACGAGCGGCGTCGATGACGGCGGCGATGTCGAGATACGACGCGGATGCCGGCGCCGGGCCGATCCGGACCGCGTCATCGGCTTCGCGGACGTGCGGTGCGGCGGCGTCGGCGTCGCTGTAGACGGCGACGGCGCGGATCCCGAGGAGGCGGAGGGTGCGGATGACGCGGCGGGCGATCTCGCCGCGGTTGGCCACGAGGACGGTCTCGAAGACAGGAACAGGGTGGTCGCTGGTCACGGGGATCACATCCGGAAGACGCCGAACTGCGGCGTGGGCAGCGGTGTACGGCTGACGACATCGAGGGCCAGACCCAGGATGTCGCGGGTGTCGGCGGGGTCGATGACGCCGTCGTCCCAGAGTCGGGCGGTGGCGTAGTAGGGGCTGCCCTGCTCGTCGTAGCGGGCGCGGATCGGCGCTTCGAACGCGTCCTGATCGGCGGACTTCCAGTCTTCGCCTCGCGATTCGAGCTGATCCCGCTTCACCGTGCCGAGCACCGCCGCGGCCTGGGGCCCGCCCATGACCGAGATCCGGCTCGCCGGCCAGCTCCAGAGGAAGCGAGGCGAGTATGCGCGGCCGCACATCGAGTAGTTCCCCGCGCCGAAGGATCCGCCGATGATGACCGTGAGCTTGGGCACGCGGGTCGTGGCCACGGCGGTGACCATCTTCGCCCCGTCCTTGGCGATCCCGCCGGCCTCGGCATCGCGCCCCACCATGAATCCGGTGATGTTCTGCAGGAACAGCAGCGGCGTCTCGCGCTGGTCGCACAGTTCGATGAAATGCGCGCCCTTCTGAGCCGACTCCGAGAAGAGGACCCCGTTGTTGGCGACGATGCCGACCTGATGCCCGTGGATCCGCGCGAAGCCGGTGACGAGGGTGTCGCCGTACTCGCGCTTGAACTCGTGGAAATCGCTGTCGTCGACCAACCGCGCGATCACCTCACGCACGTCGTACGGCTGATTGACGTCCACGGGAACGACCCCGTAGAGCTCCGCGGGGTCGGCCTCCGGGGGGACGGTGTGTTCGACCTGCCAGACGGGATCCGGCTCGGCGGGGAGAGTGGCGACGATGTCGCGGACGATCTCCAGCGCATGCTCGTCGTCATCGGCGAGGTGATCGACCACGCCCGAGCGCCGGGCGTGCAACTCCCCACCCCCGAGCTCTTCGGGAGTGACGATCTCACCGATCGCGGCCTTCACCAGCGGCGGTCCGCCGAGGAAGATCGTCCCCTGGCCCCGCACGATGACGGTCTCGTCGCTCATCGCCGGCACATACGCCCCGCCCGCGGTGCACGACCCCATCACCGCTGCGATCTGCGGGATCCCTGCGGCTGAGAGTCGGGCCTGGTTGAAGAAGATGCGTCCGAAGTGGTCGCGGTCGGGGAAGACCTCGTCCTGCATCGGCAGGAAGGCACCGCCCGAATCGACCAGGTAGATGCACGGGAGGCGGTTCTCCAGGGCGATCTCCTGGGCACGAAGGTGCTTCTTCACCGTGAGCGGGAAGTAGGTCCCGCCCTTCACCGTGGCGTCGTTGCAGACGACCATGACGTGGCGTCCGTGCACGAGCCCGATACCGGCGACGACTCCGGCTGCGGGGGCCTCCCCGCCGTACAGTCCGTCGGCGGCCAGCGGGGCGATCTCGAGGAAGGGACTGCCCGGATCGAGCAGGCGGTCGACGCGGTCGCGGGGCAGAAGCTTGCCGCGGGCGACGTGGCGCTCCCGCGAGGCCGCAGGTCCACCGAGGGCTGCTGCGGCCAACCGGCGGCGAAGGTCGCCCGCCAGGTCGCGCTGCGCCGCTTCGGAGCGGCGGAAGTCGTCATCCCGACGCACGGTGGTGGTGAGCCTGGCCATGTCATCTCCGTTGACGTCACGATCCGGTCACGCCCGTTGTCGCGGCGCGCCGAGGACGGTTAGTGTGCGTTAACCGAGCTCTCACGTTAGCGGGGATTAACTGAAATGGCAAGCACCACGGGTCGTGATCGGGCCAAAGCGGACCGGCACTCCGCTCTCCTCGCCGAGGCGGCACGCCTCTTCGCCGAGCGGGGGTTCACCGGCGTCAGCCTGGAAGACCTCGGTGCGGCGGTCGGCGTGAGCGGCCCGGCGATCTACCGCCATTTCGCGAACAAGCAGGCCCTGCTCGGCGCAATCCTCGTCGGCGTGAGCGAAAGACTGCGCGACGGCGGACGAGCAGTGCTCGAGCGGACCGATGACGCCGACGCCCGCCTTACGCAGCTGGTGGCCTTCCACGTCGACTTCGCCCTGACCGACGCCGACGTCATCCGCGTCCAGGACCGCGACCTGGCCAATCTCGGCGACGAGGATCGTCGGACGGTGCGCCGTCTGCAGCGCGAATACGTGGAGATGTGGGTCGGCGTCCTCGCCGCCGTGCACCCGGATCGCAGCGAACAGGACCTCCGGGTGCGGGCCTACGCGTGCTTCGGCCTCATCAACTCCACTCCCCACAGCATCCGCACGGGTCAGGGCGCCCCCGACGAGGCGCACGTCCGCGGAATCCTGACCGACATGGCCGGAGCCGCACTGGCCGTCTGAGCGGTATCCTCGCTCCACGATGCGAGAGAACCCCGAACAGGAGGCCTCGACGTCCCGCCGTGACTTCTTGAAGGTCGGCGGCCTGGCGGCGGCCGGCTTCGCCGTGGGCGGAGCCACCGGCGCCGCCGGCGGCGCCGCGGTCGGTCATGCTGCCGGCGTGCGCGAGGGGGCGCAGGAGCTTCCGGCCCTGGCAGCACGCTCCGAGCCCGGCTTCGATCACATCGTCGTGTTCATGGGCGAGAACCGATCGTTCGACAACATGCTCGGATGGCTGTACACCCCCGAGACCCTTCCCGAGCGGACGCGGTTCGACGGACTCGCCTTCGGCGACTACGCGAATCTCTCGCCGCACGGCGACCGCGTCGGCGCTCACGTGTACTCCGGAGCGACCGACGTCGTGATGGGTCTTCCCAACCCCGACCCCGGCGAGGAGTTCCCGCACGTCAACACCCAGCTGTTCGGCCGCGTCGACCCGCCGGGCAATGCCACGGCGCAGGTGGGGCAGATGAGTCCCCCGTTCAACGCTCCCCCGCCCGGGACCGCACCGACGATGGACGGCTTCCTCCGGGACTACTGGAACAACTTCACCCGGCTGCGCCGAGGCACGGAGCCGACGCTCGAGGAGGCGTTCCAGATCATGGGCGGCTTCTCGCCCGAGCAGCTTCCGGTGCTGTCGACCCTCGCTCGGGAGTTCGCCGTCTTCGACGCCTGGTTCGCGGGCGTGCCGTCGCAGACCTATTGCAACCGCTCGTTCTTCCATGCCTCGACCTCCCACGGCTTCGTGACGAACAAGCACGGGGGCGGGTACGAGAAGTGGCTGAATGCGCCCGAGACCCCCACGATCTTCAATCGGCTCGAGGACGCGGGCCTGTCCTGGAAGATCTACTTCGATGAGATGCAGCTGGTCTCACTGACCGGCGTGCTGCACGCCCCGGTCCTGGAGAAGTACTGGCGGACCGACCACTTCGCCTTCATGCCGGAGTTCTACCGCGACGTCGAGAACGGCACGCTCCCCGCCTACGCCTTCATCGAACCGCGCCTGGCGTACAACCACAACGACTTTCATCCCCCCTTCGGGATCTACCGCTCGAGCGAGGTCGACGGCCGCCTGGTCATCGATTCGGCGGTCTCCGACGTCCGTGCCGGCGAGAAGCTGGTGGCGCGCATCTACGAAGCCATCCGCGCCAGCTCCAGCGCCACAGGGTCGAACGCCATGAACACGCTCCTCCTCATCACCTTCGATGAGCATGGCGGCACCTACGACCATGTCGCACCGCCTCGGGCGGTGCCTCCGGTGGAGGACGCCGCACCGGGAGAGATGGGCTTCGCTTTCGACAGGCTGGGCGGGCGCGTCCCCGCGATCGCGGTCTCGGCGTACACCCGCGCCGGAACCGTCATCAACGACGAGATGCACCACGGTTCGGTGATCGCGACCGTCGCCCGCCGTCACGGACTTCAGCCCCTCAATCGTCGGGATGCGGGGGCGAACACGCTGTTCTCGGTGCTGAACCTCAGCAGGCCCCGCCATCCCGCCACCTGGCCGACGGTCCACCCCATGTACCACCCGCCGAACCCGCAGGCCGACGAGCCGATCGACGTCACGTCATCGCCGCACCGGGACAAGCCCTTGAGCCCACCCGGCCGCGGGCTGCTCGGCCTCCTGCAGGCGCGATACGGCGAGGGCTCCCGGGGAGAACCGCAGACGTACGCCGAGGCGTACGACTACCTGCGCCGCCGGGGCAGGGGCCTGTTCACGCAGGCGTGACGGTTCCCCACCGCCCTCATCCCAGCAGCATCGCCCGTCCGGGTTCCCGCAGCACCGCCCCCACGTCGGCGAGGAACCGCGAACCCTGTTCGCCGTCGACGAGACGGTGATCGAACGACAGCGCGAGGGTGACCACGTCGCGCAGGGCGATCTGGCCGCGATGCTCCCAGGGCTGAGACCGAACCGCGCCGATGGCGAGGATCCCCGCTTCGCCAGGATTGAGGATCGGGGTCCCCGCATCCACGCCGAACACGCCGACGTTGGTGATGGAGAAGGTACCCCCGCGCATCGCCTCGGGCGAGGTCTTGCCGGCACGGGCCGTGGTCGCGAGGTCGCGGATCGCGTCAGCAAGCGCAGGGAGGGTCATCCGATCCGCGTCCCGGATGTTCGGTACGACGAGGCCGCGCTCGGTCGCAGCCGCGATCCCGAGGTGCACCCCGTGATACTGCACGATCTCACCGCTCTCGCCGTCCCACCGAGAGTTCAGCGTCGGGTGGTGACGCAGCGCGAGGCAGACGGCCTTGGCCGCCACGGCGAGGACGCCGATACGGTGGTCGGCGAGCGACCGGTCCTCGCGCAGGGAGGCGACGAGCTCGGTCGTCTCGGTGACATCGACGGTGAGGAACACGGTGACGTGCGGCGCGGTGAAGGCGCTGCGCACCATCGCATCCGCGGTGTGCTTGCGCACGCCCCGGATCGGGATCCGGGTCTCACCGACCTCCGCGGTGTCGTGCTCGAGGACGGATCTCACCGGCTGCTGATCTGCGCGGGCAGTCGTTTCTGCATAGCCGCGGACGTCGTCGCGGGTGATGAGACCGTCCTGGCCCGTCCCCGTCACAAGCGCGATGTCGACGCCCAGGTCTTTGGCGAGCTTACGGACCGGCGGCGTGGATCTCGGCCGTTCCTGCACCGACTCGACCGACTCCACGAGGCGGATGTCGTCGTGCGGTGCGACAGCGAGGACTGCGGTGTCGGTCGCGGTCGTCCGCGGCGTGGACGTGGCGATCCGCGGTCGGCGGCGCGGGCGGTTCCCGCTGCGCGGCGCGGCGCCGTAGCCGACGAGGTTGGGTCCGGCTGCGTCGTCGGCCGGTGCGTCCGAGACGGGGGCGGCAGGCGGAGCGGGATCGGCGGTCGCCGTCGACGACGCAGCCGGGGCCGCAGGGCGCGCGGACGCCTCGGCACCGACCTCGAAGGAGATCAGCGGCGAGCCGACCTCCACGACGTCTCCCGCGGCGGCATGCAGCGCCTGCACGACCCCGGCGTGCGGCGAAGGCAGTTCCACGACAGCCTTGGCCGTCTCGACCTCGGCGATGGTCTGATTCAGCGCGACGCGGTCGCCCTCGGACACGAGCCACTGCACGAGCTCGGCCTCGGGCAGTCCTTCGCCGAGATCGGGGAGGCGGAACTCCTGGATCACTGTTCGACTCCCGTCAGGCTGTTCGGGCGGTCGAGGACCCGGTCGACGGCATCGAGGACGCGGTCGAGGTCGGGAACGTGGTGCTTCTCGAGCTTCGCGGGCGGGTAGGGGATGTCGTGTCCCGTCACCCGGACAGGAGGCGTCTCGAGGTAGTGGAAGCACCGCTCTGTGACACTGGCGACCAGCTCGGCGCCTACTCCTGCCTCGCGAGCGGCCTCGTGGGTGACCACCACGCGCCCGGTCTTGCGCACCGAGGCGCCGACGGTCCGGTAGTCCACCGGCGACAGCGAGCGCAGGTCGATGACCTCGAGGGAGATGCCGTCCTCCTCCGCGGCAAGTGCGGCGTCCAATGCCGTGGCCACCTGGGCGCCATAGGTCAGCACGGTGACATCGGTGCCCTCCCGCGCGACGCGGGCAAGACCCATCGGCGGCGCATCGGCGGGATCGACGTCGAGGTGGACCTCCGCCTTGGTGTGGTAGAGCCGCTTGGGCTCGAAGTAGACCACCGGGTCATCCGAGGCGATCGCCTGGCGGAGCATGACGTACGCGTCCTGCGGGTTGGACACCGCCACGACGCGCAGACCCGACGTGTGGACGAAGTACGCCTCCGGCGACTCGGAGTGGTGCTCGGCCGCCCCGACACCCCCCGCCCACGGAATGCGGATCGTCAGCGGCATCCGGACGTTGCCGCGGGTGCGGTAGTGGAGCTTGGCGACCTGACAGACGATCTGATCGAAGGCGGGATACACGAAGCCGTCGAACTGGATCTCCACCACCGGCCGGAAGCCCCGCAGGGCGAGGCCCACGGCGGTGCCGACGATGCCCGACTCCGCGAGCGGGGTGTCGATGACGCGCTTGGCGCCGAACTCCTCCTGGAGGCGGTCGGTGACTCGGAAGACGCCGCCCAGCTTGCCGATGTCCTCGCCCATCACCAGCACCTTGGGGTCATCCGCCATCGCACGACGCAGACCCTCGTTGATCGCCTTGGCCATCGTCAACTGGACCATGGTCAGCTCTCCTGCGTCGCGGCGAAGCCGTTGAGGTACGCGGCGTAGGCAACACGCTGCTCGTCGATGCCGGAGTGGGGCTCGGCATAGACGTCGTCGAAGATCGACAGCGGCTCCCGGGTCACCGCCCCCATCGCAGCCTGGCGCACCTCGGCGGCGAGCGCGTCGGCGTCAGCGGCGACCTCGGCGACGAAGCCGTCGTCGAACGCATCCTCGGCACGCAGCAGCGCCTCCACCCGGTCGATCGGATCGCGGCGACGCCAGATCTCGACCTCCTCCTTGTCGCGGTAGCGTGTCGGGTCGTCCGAGGTGGTGTGCGGACCCATGCGATAGGTGACGGCCTCGAGGAACGCCGGGCCGCGGCCCTTCCGGGCGTGGTCGACCGCCCACCGCATCGCGGCGAGGCACGCCAGCACGTCGTTGCCGTCCACGCGCATGCTGGGGATGCCGAACCCGGGCGCGCGCCCTGCGATCGGGAACCGCGCCTGGACGCTGACCGGCTCGGAGATGGCCCACTGGTTGTTCGTGCAGACGAAGACCACCGGCGCACCGAACGAGGAGGCGAACACCATCGCTTCGTTGACATCGCCCTGGCTGGTCGCGCCGTCTCCGAAGTAGGCGGCGGCCACCTGGTCGCCCCCGTCGCGCTGGACGCCCATCGCGTAGCCGACCGCATGGAGCGACTGGGCGCCGATGATGATCTGCTGAGTCGCCGTGTGCAGCTTGTAGGGGTTGTAGGTGGAGTGGCCCTCGCCGCGCCAGGCCAGGACGTAGTCGGAGGGCTTGCCGCCCCGTGCGTAGACGACGCCGGTCTCGCGATAGCTCGGGAAGGCGAAGTCGTCCGCACGCAGCGCGCGGGCGGTGCCGATCTGCGTCGCCTCCTGCCCCTGGCACGGCGGCCACAGACCCACCTGGCCCTGCCGCTGGAGAGCCACGCCCTCCGCGTCGATGCGGCGCAGCAGCACCATGTCACGGTAGAGCCGCTGGATGGCGGCGGTGTCGACATCCTCGATCCACTGCTGCAGATCGGGATCGACGACGCGTTCGCCGGCGGGGGTCAGTAGACGAGCGACGTCGTCCACATCGGTGGCCAGATCAGCCATCGGATTCAGGGTGTGCACCGTTGTCATCCCTCCTCGAGGCGAGGCTCTCGTGAAGCGCCGCGCGTGAGTCGCCAGCAGCTTCGCTGACAAGCCTGAGGCTACTCGTTCTGTCACCTAGCTCAAGCTTCTTCGCGATGATTGAGCAACATGCGCAGACTGGGGTGATTCAGCCTGCTAATCTTTCGCAGTATGAGCACTCTCGATCACGTCGATCTCGAGCTTCTCGCCGCCCTCTCGGACGATCCGCGCGCCACGGTCGTCGCGCTGGCGGAGCGACTGGGCCTGTCGCGCAACACGGTCCAGGCACGGATGTCGCGACTCGAGCGCGCCGGCGTGTTCCTCTCCTACGAACGCGCGATCTCGCCGGAGGCCCTCGGCTTCCCGATCGAGGCGTTCCTCAGCGTCATCGTGCGACAGGCCGATCTCCCCCGCATCACCGCCGAGCTCGGACGCGTGCCCGAGATCGTTCAGGTCCACGGCTTGAGCGGCCAGGTCGATCTGTTGGTGCGCGTCGCCTGTCGCGACACTCAGCACCTCTTCGACACCGATGCCCGGATCCTCGCCATCGAGGGCGTCGAGCGTACCGAGACCTCCCTTGTCATGGGAGAGGTCATCGGCTACCGCGTGCGGCCGCTCATGGAGCTGGCACGACGGGACGCGTAACCCCTGCTCCCCGGGCATCGACCGAGGACGCCGCGTCGAGGCGGACGAGGATCACGCCGACGAGGATGAGCGCTCCGCCGACGAACTGAACGGCGGCGGGGATCTCCGAGAGGAAGATCCAGGCGAAGGCCAGGGCGAAAAGCACCTCCGACAGTCCGACGAAGGACCCTACGCGGGAGCCGATCCGCGGCACGGCCATCACCCCCAGACCGTATCCGACCGTGGTCGCCACCGCAGCGACCCACAGCAGCGGCAGCCACCACGCCACCTCCGCCCCCGCCAGCGTCACCGTCACGGCGACGGCGCGGAACGGCAGAACGCCGGTCGCGCACAGCACGGCCATCACCAGGCTGCCGAACAGCAGTCCGGCGGCGGCCAGCGCAAGGGGCGGCAGATCGCCTCCGGCGCGCTCGGCGATGACGAAGTACGCGCAGACGCACACCGCCGCGCCGAGCGCGAACAGCACGCCGATCGGGTCGAACGCGGCTCCGGAGATGTCGACGACGAGCACCAGACCCAGAACCGCGACCACCGACCCCGCGAGGACGAGCACCGACGGCCGCCGGCGGGTGCGGATCCAGACCGCGACGACGAGGATCACGGGTGCCAGGTACTGGATGAGAAGCGCCACCGCCACCGGCATGCGCTGCATCGCCGAGAAGAAGAGCAGCTGACATCCGAGCACCGGCATGAGCCCGAAGGCGACGATGAGGGGCCAGTGGCGTCGGACGAACCCGCGCTGGCGACGAATGGCCACCAACAGGGCCGGCAGGAGGACGAGGGCGGCGACACCCATCCGCACCAGGAGCGCGGCTCCGAGCGACCACCCGGCCTCCAGCAGCGGCTTCATGAACGGCCCGCTCGAGGAGAATGCCAATGCCGAGGCCAGGGCCATCACCAGGCCCGTGGTGGCCGCCCGCGACGCAGCCGCGGGAACGACCAGGGGAAGCACGGGGAGCGGGGCGGTCGCGGTCATCAGGTCATCCGTCTGTCAGGAGTCAAGCATGCGTACACTGGTGACACTAGCGTCGGCCGATGTCAGGAGTCAACATGGTGTTCATTCATGACACCGAGAGCAATCTCCGTGCTGCCGCGTACCTGGTCAACACCCTCCCCGGCGTGGGTGGTGTCGACGCGGCGGACACCCTCACGACCCTCGAGCAGTTCGATGAATACCTGCGGATCAACCCCTACACCGGCGTCATCCGTCGTGATGACGCCGAACTCTCGGCGCTGCGCGGAGTTCGCCGACCGCTGCAGGGGCTGTGGGACGTCGACCGCGACGGAGCGGTGCCCCTGGTCAACGAGATGCTGCGACGCGGACATGCCCTCCCCCGTCTGATGAAGCATGACGGAATGGACTGGCACATCCACGCCACGTCCGACGATGCCCCCCTGGCCACGCGGGTGCTCGTCGAAGCGGCCATGGCCTTCGTGGACGTCATCCGCGCCGACGAGTACGACCGCGTGCGGCGGTGCGCCGCCGATGACTGCGACGGTGTCTACGTCGATTTCTCCAAGAACAAGTCCAAGCGCTACTGCGACACCGGCAACTGCGGGAACCGGATGAACGTCAACGCGTATCGGCAGCGGAAGGCGCAAGAAAGCGAGTGATGGCGGCGGCTGCGGGCCCGGGGGTCTCGTAGTGGATCAGGTGCCCCACCTCGGGGATCTCCACCAGCTCCGCCCGGGGGAACAGCGTCCGCAGCCGCCGCTGCGCGGCAAGGGGTGTGATGTCGTCGCGCTCGGCGACGATGAGGAGCGTCGGCTGCGCGATCTCGGGCGCGAAAACCCGCACGTCGTTGCCGACCGAGGTTTCGAACGCCTCGCGGAGGACGTCACGGTCGGCGAAGCGCGAGAAGTATCGATCGTGCTGGTCGTGGATGTAACGGCGCAGATCGCGGCGGCGCGTCTTGGCCATCGCGACACTCATCCCGCGGACGATCGCACGCTGCCGAAGCACCCACTCCCCAGCCGGGCGCGGCAGGCGGGCGCCCATCCGGTAGTAGAGCACCGCGAGACGGGTGAGGAGGCCACGGGGACCCTCCAGCGCCGGCGCGCCGATGGGGTTGATGAGGATGAGCCGTGACGTCGGAAGCCCTCCGGCCACCGCCGCCGATGCCACGATCGAGCCGAACGAGTGACCCAGGATCACCGCCTCCGGGGCGAGGGTCGCGTGGAGCGCGGTGAGCCAGGCGCGGTAGGCGTCGATGTCGTGTCGCCGCCCGGGAAGGGGGGTCGAATCCCCGAAACCGGGAAGGTCGGGGACGATCACGCGCATATCGGGCAGAAGCCCGATGATCGCGGCCAACCCGTGGTGGTCGCCGCGGAACCCGTGCACCGCGAGCACGGTGACGGCGGCGTCGGCGGGCCCGTATGTCCAGTAGGCGGTCCGACCGCCCAGGACCTCCACCCGGTCGCCCTCGGGCACCACGGCGCGCGGGGCGGGAACCTCCGGGTGCGGAATCGACACGCTCGAGTCTAACCGGGAGCCGATGTCGGGACCGGCGCGTACGGTGCGGAGCCATGACGATCCCTCGCTCCGTCCCCGATCCCGCTGCGTCGGCTCCGGTTCCCCTCCGCGACGACCCGCCGCCGTGGCTCTGTGTCGTGGGGGTGTTCGACCTCGAGACCACGGGTGTGGATGTCCGCACCGACAGGGTCGTGACGGCGCACGTCGGGTTGCTGGATGCCACGGGCACAGCGGTCTGCGGTCGGTCGTGGCGGGCCGACCCCGGTGTGGAGATCCCCCCGGCGGCGACCGCTGTGCACGGGATCACCACCGCCGAGGCCCGCGCCACGGGCCGGCCCGCAGCGGAGGTCGTGGCCGAGGTGGTCGGGTGTCTCCGCGGCATCCTCGACGCCGGCATTCCGGTGGTCGCCTACAACGCCGCCTACGACTTCTCGCTGCTGCGCCACGAAGCCCTTCGGCACGGCGTCGTGCCGCTGGAGCATCCGAATCCGGTCTTCGATCCGCTCGTCATCGACCGGCACTACGACCGCTATCGACGGGGGAAGCGCACCCTCACGAGGGTGGCGGAGCACTACGCGGTCACCCTCGACGAGGCGCATGAAGCGGCTGCTGATGCGCGGGCGGCGGGACGCGTGGCCCAGGCCCTCGCTCGCCGATACCGGGGCCTGCTCCCGTCGACAGCTCGTCAGATCCACGTCGAGCAGATCGCGTGGGCGCGCGACCAGGCTGCCAGCCTCACCGAGTACTTCGTGAGGATCGGTCGCATCGATGCCGGCGATCCGATCGACGGCACGTGGCCGGTGCGATGACGCGAAGAAGCCCCCGACCGCGGTCGGGGGCTTCTTCGCGGTGGCTCAGCGGCCGCCGAAGTTCTTGAAGCGCTGGTTGAACTTCTCGACGCGACCGGCCGAGTCGAGGATGCGCTGCTTGCCCGTGTAGAACGGGTGCGACGCCGACGAGATCTCGACGTCGATGACGGGGTACTCGACACCATCGAGGTCGATCGTCTTGTCGCTGGTGACGGTGGAACGGGTGAGGAAGGTCTCGCCCGAGCCGAGGTCGCGGAAAACGACCGCGCGGTAGTCGGGGTGGATGTCAGTCTTCATGGGAATCCTTGCGGGAGCGACGGAAAGTCTGTTGTGCGAGAGCACCAGCGGATGAGTCTACCAGGCGTCGGCCCGGACCACCGAACCGGGTTCCGCCGGACAGCGGGCGCGGTCGTCACCGGGCAGCGCGGGCGGTGAAGCGTCCGTCTTCCTCGCGGAGCGTGATCGGCGTGCCGAAGGTCTCCGTCAGCGACTCCCCCGTCAGCGCCTCGGAGAGCGGCCCGGCCGCGACGGCGCGCCCCTCGCGGAGCAGCAGAACATGGGTGAAGCCCACGGGGATCTCCTCCACGTGGTGCGTGACCATCACCATCGCCGGCGTGGTCGGCGCCTGAGCGTACCCGCCCAGCAGCAGCAGCAGCTCCTCCCGCGCACCGAGATCCAGGCTGGCGGTCGGTTCGTCCAGGAGCAGCAGCTCCGGGTCGGTCATGATGGAGCGCGCGATCTGCACGCGCTTCTGCTCACCATCCGACAGCGTGCCGAACGTGCGATCGGCCAGCTCGTCCAGACGCCACTCGGCGAGGACGCGCAGGGCTCGGCGCTCGTCGATGTCCTCGTAGTCCTCGCGCCAGCGCCCGACCACGGAGAACGCCGCGGTCAGGACGACGTTGAGAACGGTCTCGTCCTCGGGGATCCGCCGCGCCATGGCGCTGGAGGCGAAGCCGATGCGCGGACGCAGCTCGAAGACATCCGTCCGACCGAGGCGCTCGCCGAGGATCGTGACCGCACCGGAGGTCGGATGGATCAGGGTGTCCGCGAGCTGGAGGATCGTGGTCTTCCCCGCACCGTTGGGGCCGAGCACCACCCACCGCTGATCGTCGCTGACCTCCCAGTCGAGGTGATCGACGATGTCACGGGCGTTTCTGCGGACGACGACGTCGGAGAACTCCAGCACCTGCGGCATGACCCCAGCCTATCGGCCGGGCCCCCGCCGTCACGGCGCCGCGGCGACCTCCCGGTACAGAGCGGCCGTCTGAGCGGCGATGCTGTGCCAGCTGAAGTCGGAGATCGCCCGCTGTCGCCCCGCATCCCCCCACGCCCGGGCCCGAGTGGGGTCGGCGACCACGTCGGTGAGGGCGGCGGCGAGGTCGTCGACGAACCGGTCGGGGTCCAGCGGCGTCCCCGTGCCGTCGTCCATCTGCTCGATCGGCACGAGACGGCCGGTGACCCCGTCGACGACGACCTCGGGGATGCCGCCCGTGGCGGTGCCGACGACCGCGGCGCCGCACGCCATCGCCTCGAGGTTCACGATCCCGAGGGGCTCGTACACCGAGGGGCAGACGAAGGCGGTCGCGGCGGTGAGCACGGTGCACAGTTCGTGGCGCGAGAGCAGGCGGTCCAGCCACACCACTCCGTCGCGCGTTTCCTGGAGGCCTCGGACGAGCTCCTCCACCTCCGCCATGATCTGCGGGGTGTCCGGAGCACCGGCGCACAGCACCAGCTGCACCTCCGGCGGCAGCTGGGCCGCGGCGCGCAGAAGATACGGCAGACCCTTCTGCCGGGTGATCCGACCGACGAAGACGACCGACGGCCGTGCCGGGTCGACTCCCAGTCGGGACAGGAGGGGATCGTCCGTCACGGGGTGCCATGAGCCGGTGTCGATCCCGTTGTAGATGACTCGCACCTTGCCCGGATCGACCGCGGGGTAGCTGCGGAGGATGTCCGCGCGCATGCCTTCGCTGACCGCCACGATCGCCGCAGCGTGCTCGTAGGCGACCTTCTCCACCCAGCTGGACACCGCGTATCCCCCGCCGAGCTGTTCGGCCTTCCACGGCCGAAGCGGCTCGAGGCTGTGCGCGGTGAGCACGTGCGGGATGCCGTGCAGAAGCGAGGAGAGGTGGCCGGCGAAGTTGGCGTACCAGGTGTGACTGTGCACGACGTCGGCGCCGGCGACATCCGGCACGATCTCGAGGTCGGTGCCGAGGGTCTGCACCGCGGCGTTGGCGCCGGTCAGCTCTGCGGGCACCCGGTACGAGGTCGTGGCCGCCTCGTCACGGTCGGCCCCGAACGCGCGCACGCGCACGTCGACCGGCGACCCGGTGCCCCCGTCTCGCAGCGCCCGGACCAGTTCGGTGACGTGCACCCCGGCGCCTCCGTAGATCTCCGGCGGGTATTCCTTGGTGATCATGTCCACGCGCATGGGTCGAAACCTAGTACACGTCGGCATCTCTGGACAGTCGCTGGGTACCAGCGCGAAACCGGGCCTAGGGTGGTGCCATGCCTGCAGCGCCGAAGGTCTTCGGAATCATCCTCGCCGGCGGCGAGGGGAAGCGACTCATGCCCCTGACCGCCGACCGCGCCAAGCCCGCCGTGCCGTTCGGCGGCCAGTACCGGCTCATCGACTTCGCGATATCGAACCTCATCAACTCGGGGCTCCGACAGATCGTCGTCCTCACCCAGTACAAGTCCCACAGCCTCGACCGTCACGTGTCGCAGACGTGGCGGATGTCGGCCCTGCTGGACTCCTACGTCGCCTCGGTGCCCGCGCAGCAGCGGCTCGGCAAGCGCTGGTTCTCGGGGTCGGCGGATGCGATCCTCCAGAGCCTGAACCTCATCAACGACGAGCAGCCCGACATCGTCATCGTGATCGGCGCCGACCACGTGTACCGCATGGACTTCCGGCAGATGCTCGCCGCGCACATCGAGTCGGGCGCCCGGGCCACGGTGGCCGGCATCCGCCAGCCGATCTCGCTGGCCGACCAGTTCGGCGTCATCGACGTCGATCCCGACGACCCGAGCCGCATCCGCGACTTCCTCGAGAAGCCGCAGCACCCCGAGGGCTTGGCGGATGCGCCCGATCAGGTGCTCGCGTCCATGGGCAACTACATCTTCGACGCCGACGCTCTGATCGAGGCGGTCGAGGCCGACGGCGAGATCCCGACCTCCAACCACGACATGGGCGGGGACATCGTCCCGTACTTCGTCGGTCGCGGTGAGGCGGGCGTCTACGACATGGTCCGCAACGACGTGCCGGGGTCGACCGATCGCGACCGGTCGTACTGGCGCGACGTCGGGACGATCGACTCGTTCTTCGAGGCCCACCAGGATCTCATCTCGACGCTGCCCGTCTACAACCTCTACAACATGCAGTGGCCGATCCACTCGCAGGCCGTCAACTCGCCGCCCGCGAAGTTCGTCCGCGACTCGGTGGGCCGGATCGGCAACTCCATCGATTCGATCGTCTCGCTGGGTTCGGTCCTCTCCGGGACGCATCTCGAGCGCAGCGTGGTCGGTCCGTGGACGCTCGCAGCCGGGGGCTCGACGATCACCGATGCCGTGCTGTTCGACCACGTGCAGGTGGGTGCCGGCGCCAGGATCCATCGCGCCATCCTCGACAAGAACGTCGTCCTTGCCGACGGGGCCACCGTGGGGGTCGACCGCGAACGCGACATCGCCCGCGGATTCACCGTCACCGACAGCGGGATCACCGTGGTCGGCAAGGGAGTCTTCGTCGATCGGTGACCCTCGGTCCGCCGCTACGGTGGACGGGTGAGCGACCCCGCGCGATTCCTCGTCGTCCTCGACGCCGATTCGACCCTGATCCGCAACGAGGTGATCGAACTCATCGCCGATGAGGCCGGCCGCGGAGCGGAGGTCGCCGCCGCCACGGAGGCGGCGATGCGCGGCGAGGTCGACTTCGCCACGAGCCTGCGCGCCCGGGTGGCGAAGCTGACCGGAGTTCCGCTGGCGGCGCTCGACCGCGTGCGCGCACGAGTCGAGCCGACCCCGGGGGCCGCCGAGCTCATCGCCGCGGTGCATGACCGCGGCGGAATCGTCGGCGTCGTCTCCGGCGGCTTCCACGAGATCCTCGACCACATCGCGCCGTCGCTCGGTGTCGATCTGTGGCGGGCCAACCGGCTCGCCGTCGCGCACGACGCGCTGACCGGCCAGGTCTCCGGTGCGATCGTCGACGCCGAGGGGAAAGCAGCCACCCTCGTGGCGTGGGCCGATGACCACGGCGTTCCGCGAGAGCGCACCGTCGCGATCGGCGACGGTGCGAACGATCTCCTGATGATGTTGGTCGCCGGACTCGGCCTCGCCTTCAACGCCAAGCCGCTCGTCCGGGAACGGGCCGACCTCGTGATCGGGCCGGTGGATCTGCGCGAGGTGATCCCCCTCCTGCCGTAGGGCGGTGTCGCAGACCGGGAGTACGGTGGCGGCCATGGACGTCCTCCTGGTTCCCGGACTCTGGCTCACTGCGTCGTCGTGGGATGAGGTGGTGCCGGGTCTGCGAGCCGCCGGGCTCGCACCCGTCCCCCTCACCATGCCGGGCATCCGGCGCGGCGACATCCCTCCCGACCCTGCAACCGCCGACATCGGCATCGGCGAATGGATCGATGCCGTCGTGGCCGAGATCGACAGGCGGGAGCCTCCCGTCGCTCTGGTCGGTCACAGCGGAGGCGGCAACGTGATCTACGGCGCCGCCGACCTCCGGCCGACGAAGGTGGCGCACCTGGTGTTCCTCGACACCTTCCCGCCGTCAGACGGCGGCATCATCTCCGAGTTCCCGGTCGACGACGACACCGTGCCGTTCCCCGGGTGGGACTTCTTCGACGATGACGACGTCGACGACCTCCATCCGGACGTGCGGGATCGGGCCATGGCGCATATCGGGGTGGTGCCCCGCCGAGTCCCCACCGACCCCGTCTCGCTCACCGACGACCGGCGCCGCGAGATCCCGGCGACGATCCTCACCAACACCGTCTCGCCCGAGCAGATCGAGGAGATCCGTCAGGATCCGCCCGCGTGGGCCGCCGGCCTCGCCGCGCACGGCCCCCTGCGCGCCGTCTCGCTCCGCGCGCCCGATGAGGCCAGCGGCCACTGGCCGCAGTTCTCCAAGCCCGATGCCGTCGCGCGTGCGATCGCGGAGGCGCTCGGACGGTGATCCGTCGCGATGACGACCGCCCGGGTCAGTGCCCCATGCCGAGTCCGCCGTCGACCGGGATCACCGCGCCGGAGATGTAGGCCGCGTCGTCGGAGGCCAGCCACGCGACGACGCCCGCGACCTCGGCCGCGTCGCCGAAGCGTCCGGCGGGGATGTTCTTCTTGTACTCGGCCTGGGTGTCAGCGGGCAGCTCGGCGGTCATGTCGGTCTCGATGAACCCCGGTGCGACGACGTTCGTCGTGATCCCCCGCGCCCCGAGCTCGCGGGTGAGCGACCGCGCGAACCCCACGAGTCCGCTCTTGGAGGCCGCGTAGTTCACCTGCCCGGCGGAACCGTAGAGGCCGACCACGCTGGAGATGAGGATGATGCGCCCGAATCGTGCGCGGATCATGCCCTTCGACGCCCGCTTGACCACCCGGAACGCCCCACCGAGGTTGGTGGCGACGACGCTGTCGAAATCGTCCTCGCTCATGCGCATCAGGAGGGTGTCGCGCGTGATCCCGGCGTTCGCGACGACGATCGTCACGGGACCGAGAGCCTGCTCCACCTCCGTCATCGCCGCATCGAGCGAGGCGGCGTCGGTGACGTCGGCCCGGACGGTGAGCGCGCCGTCGGGGCCCTCGCCCGAACGGGCGGTGACGGCCACCCGGTAGCCGTCGGCCACGAAGCGCTCGGCGATGGACCGCCCGATGCCGCGGTTTCCGCCGGTGACCAGGACGACACGTTCGTTGCTCATCCTCACAGCCTAGCCAGGCAGGTTTGACACCCGGGACGGCGGCCTGAAACGCTGGAGTGAGACGAGAAAGGGCGCACCGTGAGCACACCCGAGAACCCGCAGGGCACCGATCCGACCACCCCCGCGGTTCCGCCGTACCCCGGATCCCCGCAGGGCTCCTCGGCGCCCGCTCAGCCGCCGGCCTACGGTCAGCCGCCCGCACAGACCCCCTACCCCGGCCCGTCCCCCTACGGCGCGACCGCCCCGTACGGGAGCCAGCCTCCGTACGGGAACGCGCCGTACGGCGCGTACGCGGCCCCGAGGACGAATGTCCTGGCGATCGTCTCCCTCATCTCGTCCATCGCATCGTTCGTCGTCCTCCCCTTCATCGGCTCGCTCGTCGGCGTGATCACGGGCCACATGGCCCTTTCGCAGATCAAGCGCACCGGCGAGCAGGGCCGCGGTCTCGCACTCGCCGGCATGATCGTCGGGTACGTCGGCCTCGGGTTCATCCTTCTGTTGGTGCTGTTCTTCCTGTCCTTCCTGCCGCTGATCATCGGCAGCGCCACCACCGGCACGCTCTCCTGAGCAGGCCGGTCGCGCGTCGCCGTCGTCGAGATCTCTTGCGATCGAGAAAGTGTTGATCTCGGCCGGAGCCGCCTCCCTCCACGCGGCGTACCCTTATCCCATCGTGAACCGCTCGTCGAGGCCTCCATCCGCCACGTCGCTGCCCCGCGCACCTCGTGACGATTCCGGTGCGCGGTCGGCGCGTTACCTCGCCATGATGGGTGTGCGCGTCCTGTGCTTCGTGCTGATGGTTCTCATCACCCCCTACGGCTGGTACACCTGGGTGTTCGCCCTCGGCGCGGTCTTCCTCCCCTACGTGGCTGTGGTGTTCGCCAACGTCGGCGCGACGGATCGCGTGGCGCGCTCGGAGAATCCGGAGCGCCAGATCGCGACGCCGGTCGACTCGGCGCCGCCGCCCGCCCCGGCCGACCGCGTTCTGCGCATCCAGGAGTCCGCTCCGCCCCCGCGGCGCGGAGAGGGCGAGTGAGCACCGGCGAGTCACCGGCGCAGTGCTCACGCGCGGGATGCCGCGCCGCGGCGTCGTGGCTGATCCGCTGGCGGAATCCCCGCATCCACAGCGCTGATCGGTGGAAGTCGTGGGTGGCCTGCGACGAGCATCGCGAGTATCTGCGCGAGTTCCTCGCCGCGCGCTCGTTCCCTCTCGATGTGTCCCCCCTCGATCCGGTGGTCAGCGGACCGTGACGGCGACGAGATCTTCCGCCGTGGTCCGCTGGACCGGATACGCACTCGTGGCCGTGCTCTTCGCGATCGCGTGCGCCTTCCTGTCGAACTGGCAGTTCTCGCGCAACGCCGAGCGCGCCACCGAGCTGCGGATCGTGGAGCAGAATTACGACGCCGCCGCGGTGCCCCTCGAAGAGGTGGTTCCCACCGGATCGGCGCTCGACCCCGAGGACGAGTGGCGTCCGGTCGAGCTCATCGGGCAGTACCTCGGCGACGAACAACTGCTCGTACGCAACCGGCCGCACGGGGGCACCGCGGCTTTCGAAGTCCTCGTGCCGTTCCGCATGGATGACGGCAGGGTCGTCCTGATCAATCGCGGCTGGGTTCCCCCGGGTGCCGATCAGGCCGAGCCCGACGCGGTCCCGGCGCCACCGGCGGGGACGGTGACGGTCGAGGCTCGTCTCCGACCGGAGGAGGCGGCGCCACGGTCGGGCCGGTCGGCACCCGAGGGCCAGGTGCCGACCATCAACATCGCTCTGGTCGCAGAGCGTCTGCCCGCCGACACCGCGAACGCCCTGCAGCCGTCTCTCTACGCGCTGATGTCGAGCGAGGATCCGGCCGCCCCCGCTGCGCCGACGGCTCTCGAGATCCCGTCCGAAGACCCCGGTCCCCACCTGTCCTACGCGATCCAGTGGATCCTGTTCGCGATCATGGGGTTCATCTTCATCGGTTACATCATCCGCACCGAACTCCGGTACCGGCGGGAGGACCAGGAGGATGACGGAACGGGCGCCCCTTCCGCCCGCGCCGACTCGCCTCCTTCGGCCACGGCCGTCGACGACGTCGTCCCGCGAGCGCGCCGAGGGAGGCGTCGCAACGATCCCGACGCGAGCGAAGAGGACGCCCTGCTCGACGCTGCCGGCTCCGATCGTCGGACCTGAGATCCGACGCGGACGGAGTGCGGATCACGCCAGCGAGATCAACTCGGCGTAATCGCGTCCCCAGATGTCCTCGACACCGTCCGGCAGGATGAGAACCCGCTCCGGGTTCAGGGCGTGAACGGCGCCCTCGTCGTGCGAGACGAGGACGACGGCGCCCTCGTAGTGCGCGAGGGCATCGAGGATCTCCTCGCGCGATGCGGGGTCGAGGTTGTTGGTCGGCTCGTCGAGCAGGAGCACGTTGGCGCTCGAGACCACGAGCGTCGCCAGCGACAGGCGCGTCTTCTCTCCGCCCGAGAGCACCCCGGCGGGTTTGAGCACGTCGTCACCGGTGAAGAGGAACGAGCCGAGGACTTTGCGAGCCTCGGTGGCGGTGATGTTCGGCGCCGCCGACATCATGTTGTCCAGCACCGACCGCGAGACATCGAGGTTCTCGTGCTCCTGTGCGTAATAGCCGATCTTCAGTCCGTGGCCCGGATCGACCTGACCGGTATCGGGGGCGTCCACCCCCGCGAGGATGCGCAGCAGTGTCGTCTTGCCGGCACCGTTGAGGCCGAGGACGACGACCTTCGAGCCGCGGTCGATGGCGAGGTCGACGTCGGTGAAGATCTCCAGCGATCCGTAGGACTTCGACAGGCCGGCGGCGGTCAGCGGCGTCTTCCCGCACGGGGCGGGCTTGGGGAAACGGAGCTTGGCGACCCGATCCTCCTGGCGGACCTCGTCGAGGCCTGCCAGCATCTTTTCCGCCCGCGCCACCATCTGGTGGGCAGCGGCAGCCTTCGAGGCCTTCGCCCCGAACCGGGCCGCCTGCTGCTGCAGCACGGTGGCCTTCTTCTCGACGTTCGCGCGTTCCTTCTTCCGGCGTTCCTCGTCGGCCACCCGCTGGCGCAGGTAGTTCTTCCAGTTCATGTTGTAGACGTCGATCACCTGGCGGTTGGCGTCGAGGTAGAACACCCGGTTCACCGTCTCACCGACCAACTCCACGTCGTGGGAGATCACGATGAGTCCGCCTTTGTAGCCCTTGAGGAACTCGCGCAGCCACACCACGCTGTCCGCATCGAGGTGGTTGGTCGGCTCGTCGAGGATCATCGTGCCGGCGTCCGAGAACAGGATCCGGGCGAGCTCGATGCGCCGGCGCTGACCGCCGGACAAGGTCTTCAGCGGCTGATCCAGGATGCGGTCGGGAAGCGACAGGTTGTGGGCGATCGACGCGGCCTCGGCCTCGGCTGCATACCCGCCCAGAGCTTCGAACCGCTCGGTGAGCTGGGCGTAGCGACGCATGGCACGCGCCGCCACGTCGGGATCGTCGGAGGCCATCGACACCGACGACTCCTGCATGCCGATCGCGATCGTCCCGAGGCCTCGTGCATCGAGGATGCGCGTGCGTGCGAGCATCTCCGGGTCACCGGAACGAGGATCCTGCGGAAGGTAGCCGATCTCTCCCGAACGGTCGACGCGGCCGTTGGAGGGAAGCAGGTCACCGGCGAGGACCTTCGTGAGGGTCGTCTTCCCGGCGCCGTTGCGGCCCACCAGACCGACCTTGTCGCCGCCGGACACCCGGAACGACACCTCGGACATCAACACGCGGGCACCCACGCGGATCTCGAGGTCGTGTACGGCGAGCACGGCGAACGTCCGATCGGTCAGCAGGGAGGGAGAGGCCGAGTGGCCAGCGTCCCAGTATACGACTGCATCGGCTTCGCCTCAGCCGGTGGCGTCTTCTAGGCTGAGCGCATGTCATCGATCGCCGTCGCTCCCCGCCCTCGTCGCGTCCTCGCAGACGTCGTGGCGCGCCCCTCGTCCCGCACCCGCGCCTTCGCCGTCGACGCCGCCCTGGTGTCCGCCGGCGCACTGTTCGTCGCCGTACTGGCGCAGGTGTCGATTCCGCTGTGGCCCGTGCCCATCACCGGACAGACGCTCGGTGTGATCGTGGTCGGCGCCGCCCTCGGAGCCCGCCGCGGCGCCGCGAGCCTCACCGTCTACCTGCTCGCCGGACTCGCAGGCCTGCCCGTCTTCGCCGACTTCACCGGGACGATCGCGGCGGTGGCCAAGCCGAGCTTCGGGTTCATCATCGGCTTCATCGCCGCTGCGGCCGTCGCGGGGTGGTTCGCCGAGCGCGCCTGGGACCGACGGCCCGTCCTGGCGTTCCTCGGCTTCGTCGCGGCGAGCGCGATCCCGTTCCTCTTCGGCATCCCCTACATGGCCCTCATCCTCAACGCCGTCCTCGGAATGGAACTGACCTTCTGGCAGGTTCTCGAAGCGGGCCTGTTCCCCTTCATCGTCGGAGGCATCATCAAGGCGGCGATCGCGGCCGCACTCATCCCTGGCGCATGGGCGCTCGTCCGCAGGCTGGATCGTCGCTGACGCCATCCGATCTCTCGACATCGAGCGAAACCCCGGCCCGGCGGCCGGGGTTTCGTCATCGGAACGGGCGCTGCACACCGCCTCAGGTAAAGTAAGGCTGTCCTAATCTCCTGGAGGCTTTCTTGACTCACTCCCGCATGGCTGCAGCGCTGGGCGCCGGCCTCGTCGTCACACTCTCGCTCGCCGGCTGTGCCGGTTCGGCCGCCACCGGCACCACCGTCGACGCGGCCACCTCGGCTGAGGGCCCCTTCCCGGTGACCATCACCCACGCCTTCGGCGAGACGACGATCAGCGACGAGCCCGAGCGCATCGCGACCGTCGCGTGGGGCAATCACGAGGTGCCGCTCGCACTGGGCATCGTTCCGGTCGGGATGAGCAAGGCCACCTGGGGCGATGACGACGGCGACGGTGTGCTGCCCTGGGTCGAGGACGAGCTCGACGCACTCGGCGCCGAGACACCTGTGCTGTTCGACGAGACCGACGGCATCGACTTCGAAGCCGTCGCCGACACTCAGCCCGACGTGATCCTCGCGGCCTATTCGGGCCTGACGCAGGAGGACTACGACACCCTGTCGAAGATCGCCCCCGTGGTCGCCTATCCCGAGGTGGCCTGGGGCACCTCCTACGAGGAGATGATCGAGCTGAACTCGACCGCGCTCGGACGCGCGGAGGAGGGCATCGCCCTCATCGACGACCTGCACGCCCGGGTGGACGAGGCGCTGGCCGCCCACTCCGACCTCGCCGAGGCGCAGGTGCTGTTCTCCTACCTCGACCCGGCCGACTTCAGTCAGATCGGGTTCTACACGGCGCTGGACACCCGGCCGGGGTTCCTCGCGTCGCTCGGGATGCCGCTGCCGACCACCGTCGAGGAGATGTCGGCCGACACCGAGGAGTTCTTCCTCAGCGTCAGTGCCGAGGAAGCGGATCGCTTCGACGACGTCGACATCTTCGTCACCTACGGCGATGCCGACGGCGAGCTCGTGTCGCAGCTGCAGGCCGACCCGCTGCTGTCGCAGATCCCGGCGATCGCGAACGGCAACATCGCGGTCCTCGAGAACAGCACGCCCCTCGCTGCCTCGGCGAACCCCTCGCCGCTCTCGATCGGCTGGGGCATCGATGAATACTTCACCCTCCTCTCCGACGCGCTGAACTGACGCCGCCCGAATCGTGACGACGACGCTCGCACCCGCATCGCGATCGGATGCCGCCGCAGCGCGGCGTCCGGTCGCGGTGCGATGGGCGTGGCTGGGCGCGTCCATCGCCCTGCTGCTGGTGCTGTGCGCCGCGTCGATCGCGTTCGGCGCTCGGAACATCAGCGTGTCGGAGCTCCTGGCCGCCCTCTCGGGCAGCACCGAGACCGTCGGTGAGGCGGTCGTGGGCGCGCGCGTCCCCCGGACCCTGCTCGCCGTCGTCGTCGGCGCCGCGCTCGCGCTCGCAGGAACGACCATGCAGGCCGTCACCCGGAATCCCCTCGCCGATCCGGGGATCCTCGGCGTCTCCGGCGGAGCGGCCCTGGCGGTCGTCATCGGGCTGGCCTTCTTCGGGCTGAGCGACCCCTGGGCCAGCATGGGCCTTGCGATCGCCGGTGCGGGTGCCGCCGCCGTCTTCGTCTACGCCGTCGGCTCGCTCGGCCGCGGCGGCGCGACGCCGCTCAAGCTCGCTCTGGCCGGCGCGGCGGTCTCGGCCGCCTTCGCGTCGCTCGTCAGCGCCATCCTCCTCCCCCGCCTGGACGTCATGGAGAGCTTCCGCTTCTGGCAGATCGGCGGCGTCGGGGGCGCGACCTGGGACCGGCTTTTCGCCGTCATGCCCGTCCTCGCCGTCGGCGCCCTCATCTGCCTCATGACCGCCCGCGGCATGAACTCCCTCGCGCTCGGCGACGACCTCGCCGCCGGACTCGGCGAGAACGTCGGCCGCACCCGTCTGCTGTCCACCGCGGGCGCGGTCATCCTCTGCGGCGCGGCGACGGCGGTCGCGGGCCCGATCGGCTTCGTGGGCCTCGTCATCCCGCACCTGTGCAGGCTGCTGATCGGCACCGACCATCGCTGGCTTCTTCCCCTGTCGGCCGTCATGGGCGCCGCCCTCCTCGTCCTCGCCGACGTCGTCGGGCGAGTCGTCGCGCGTCCCGAGGAGATCGAGGTCGGCATCCTCACCGCCTTTATCGGAGCCCCCTTCTTCATCTGGATCGTCCGTCGACGCCGGGTGCGTGAACTGTGATCGACCTCCGCTACGCACCCGCGGCCCCGTCGACGACCCCGGCGCAGACCACCGCGTCGGCGATCGCACACGGCCGGAGGCGCCGGGCACGCCGCCGCGCCGTCGTCGTCGGGGCGCTGTCGATCGCCATCGCCGGGGTCTTCCTCGCTTCCCTCATGATCGGCAACACCTTCTACGGTCCCGGCGAGGTCATCCGCGTGGTCCTCGGCGAACAGGTCGCCGGGGCGTCCTTCACCGTCGGTGAGCTGCGGCTTCCGCGTGCCGTCCTGGCGTTCATCGCCGGGGTGGCCTTCGGGATGGCCGGGGTCACCTTCCAGTCCCTCCTGCGCAATCCGCTCGCCTCTCCCGACATCATCGGCATCAGCTCCGGAGCCAGCGCGGCAGCCGTCATCGGCATCGTCGTCCTGTCGCTCTCCGAGACGGCCGTCTCGCTGCTGGCCCTGGGCGGGGCGGTCCTGACCGCCCTGGCGATCTGGCTCCTCTCCCACCGCAACGGCTTCGCCGGAACGCGTCTGGTCCTGATCGGCATCGGCGTGGCCGCCATGCTCGACAGTGTCGTCACCTCCGTCCTCTCCCGTGCCGCAGCCTGGGACCTGCAGGTCGCGATGCGGTGGCTCACCGGCAGCCTCAACGGTGCCGACTGGCAGACGGTGTCACCCGTCGTCATCGCCGCGGTCATCCTCATCCCGGTGATGATCGGTCAGTCACGGAACCTGGGCCTGCTGCGCCTGGGAGACGACGCCGCCGCGGGGCTCGGTGTCGCGCTGACGTCGAGCCGCCTCCTCCTCATCGTCGCGGCCGTCGCACTGCTGGCGTTCGCGACAGCGGCCACCGGTCCGATCGCGTTCGTGGCGTTCATGTCGGGGCCCATCGCCGCGCGCCTGTTCGGACCGGCCGGCTCGCTCCTCGTGCCCGCGGGCCTCGTCGGCGCGCTCCTCGTCATGAGCGCCGATCTCCTCGGCCAGTTCGCGTTCGAGAACCGGCTGCCGGTCGGCGTCATCACCGGCATCCTCGGCGCCCCGTACCTCGTCTACCTCCTCATCAGGACGAACCGCTCCGGAGGCTCGCTATGACCATCACGCACCGCCTCGCCGCCGAAGGGCTGACCCTCTCGTTCGGCGAACGCACGATCGTCTCCGGCCTCGACCTCGTGGTCCCGCCCGGGCAGGTCACGGCGATCATCGGTGCGAACGGCTGCGGGAAGTCCACGCTTCTGCGAGCCCTGTCCCGTCTCATCGCGCCCCGCGCGGGTCAGGTGGTCCTCGACGGCACGGCTCTGCACCGTCGGGGCTCCAAAGAGGTCGCGAGGATGCTGGGGCTCCTCCCTCAGAGCCCCGTCGCCCCCGAGGGGATCGCCGTGGCCGACCTCGTCGGCCGGGGCCGCCACCCCCATCAGCGCCCGCTCGCGCGATGGAGCGCCCACGACGACGAGGTCGTCGCGCGGGCACTGGAAGCGACCGGGACCAGCGACCTCGCCGACCGCCCGATCGACGAATTGTCGGGGGGCCAGCGGCAGCGGGTGTGGATCGCGATGGCCCTCGCGCAGGAGACCGACATCCTGCTGCTGGACGAGCCGACCACGTTCCTCGACGTCGCCCACCAGATCGAGGTGCTCGACCTGCTCACGGATCTGAATCGCGACCGCGGCACGACGATCGTGATGGTGCTCCACGACATGAACCTCGCCGCCCGCTACGCCGATCACCTGTTCGCCCTGCGCGACGGCCACGTCGTCGCCGAGGGCCCGCCGCGTGACATCCTCACGCGGGAACTGATCGCCGAGGTCTTCGACCTGGACGCGGTCGTCATCGACGATCCCGTCTCAGGGGCGCCGATCGTCCTCCCCCGCGGCCGCCACCACGCCACCCGCACCGCCGTCCAACCCGTCACGGAGGCTTCCCGATGAGCGCCATGCGCTTCTTCCGCGTGCGCGTCTCGCGCATCACCGAGCTGACCCCGAGCTTCCGTCGGTTCACGTTCGTCGGCGATGACCTCGACCAGTACGGGGATCCGGGCTACGACCAGCGCGTGAAGGTGGTCTTCCCCACAGCGAGCCTGCCGCTCGATGCGATGCCCACCGGCGAGGACTGGTACGCCCGGTGGCGCGCGCAGCCCGACGACGGGCGTCTCCCCTTTCGCACCTACACCACCCGCGCCGTGCGCCACGCCGCGCGGGAGGTCGACATCGACATGGTCGCTCACGAGATCTCCGGTCCGGCGTCGGCGTGGATCGCCGCCGCCGCTGAGGGCGACGAGGTGCTGATCCTCGCCCCGACGACCGCGGACCAGGGCGTGAGTCTCGGAATCGACTTCGTCCCGCCCCGGCACACCGAGAACCTGCTTCTCGCCGGTGACGAGACCGCGGCCCCCGCCATCGCGGTGATCCTGGAGCAGCTGGCCCCCGACGCTCGAGGAGTCGTGGCGGTGGAGGTGCCGCACGAGGGCGATCTGGACTACCTTCCGCGGCATCCCGGCTTCGACTACCTCGTCGCCGCCCGGGGCGACGGGCCTCGGCACGCCCACCTCGTCACGGCGGTCGAGGACGCGGTGCAGCGCCTGGCCCCCGCGGGGCGCGGGGGCGAGATCGAGGAGATCGACATCGACGAGGGAATCCTCTGGGAGGTTCCGCGCACCGCGAAGGGGGGCGCGGCGCTCAAAAGCGCGCCCCTGTACTCCTGGCTGGCGGGTGAGGCGAGCGCGATCAAGGCCCTTCGGCGCCATCTCGTCACCGAGCAGGGTGTGGACCGGCGTGCCGTGGCCTTCATGGGCTACTGGCGGCTGGGCCGCGCCGAGAACTGAGCCGCGTGAGGACGCGACGGTCTCAGGCCCCGGTGCTCGACCGCGCCTCGTGTGCGTGACCGAGGCGGAGCCCCGGAACCAGGGCGGCGACCGCGAGAAGCATGCCGATCGCGAAGACGGTCGGGAACCCGGCATCCGTCCCGGCCAGCAGGGTGAAGACCAGCCCCATGACCGCAATGGATGACGCTGAGCCGACGGCGTCCGAGATCGACAGCGCCGAGGAGTTGAAGCCCTGGTTCTGCGGTGTCGAGTACGCCAGCGTCAGGACCGTCAGTCGCGGGTACATCAGTCCCATTCCGGCGCCCGCGAAGGTCCATCCGGCGATCAGGACCACCGGGGTGAGGCTCAGCAGCGCCGTCGCCACCGCGATGAGGAGTGAGGTGACCAGCAGCGCCGAGCCGATGACGGTGATGCGGGTGTTGCCCAGGCGGTCTCCGACACGGCCCTGCACCTCCGCGGCGCCCGCCCACGCCAACGCGGCCGCCGTGAGGCCCAGACCCGCCCAGGTCGGCGAGAAGCCGTAATCGTCGATGAGCAGGTAGGGGATGTAGATCTCGGCCCCGAACAGCGCTCCCGCGATCAGGCCGCGCATGAGGACCACACTGGGCAGCCCGCGGGCGGCACGCAGCGCGCCGGGGGGCAGGAGCGGACGCGCGGCGAGGGAGATGACGACGACCGAGGCGATGACCGCAAGCCACGCCCACCTGCCGAGTTCACCGGCCAGGCTGAGCCCGAGCGCGCCGACGGCGACGACGAGAGCGCACGCGAGCCGTGGCCCCACCCGCGCGGAGGCCGGTTCGTCGGTGTGAAGCGGAAGACCCTGCAGGCGCGCCACCACGAGCAGATAGGCGACGACGGTGAGTACCGCGACCCCCAGGAACACCCAGCGCCAGTGCAGGAACTCCGCCACGGCACCTGCCAGGAAGGGGCCGATGAGCGAGGGGACGACCCAGGCGGCCGAGAAGGCCGCGAAGACGCGTCCATGCACGATCCCGGGGTACACCCGTGCGACGACGACGTACAGGGCGACCGTCTGCCCGCCGGTTCCCAGACCCTGAACGAGTCGCCCCGCCACCAGAGCAGGCATGCTGGGGGCCAGCCCGGCGATCAGAAGACCGATCACGAACAGCCCGACCGCTGTGCTGAGGGGCGCCAGCACACCGCCCCGGTCGCACCAGGCGCCCGCCGCCACCATGCCGATGACGCTGGTTGCGAGAGTCCCGGCGAAAGCGACCGCGTAGAGGCGGTCGCCGTCGAGGTCGGCACTGACCACCGGCATCACCGTGGTCACCGCAAGCGCCTGGGTCGCTGCGAGGAAGATCAGGGCGACCGCACCGACGGTCACCCAGAGGAACGGCGGACCCCAGACCGACGGGGGTGCGACGTCGACGGACGCGCGGGAGGAGGTCATGCGTGTGCGAGGGCGCCGACGCGCGCCACGGCCTCGCGCAGCACGTCGGGGCCGCAGCCGAAGTTGATCCGCACGTGTCCGCGACCCTCCGCACCGAACTGCGGACCGAAGTGGAACGCGACGCGTGCCTCCCGCAGAATGCGCCGCCCCGGGTCATCCCCCCATCCGTACGCGCTCAGATCGACCCACCCGAGGTATCCCGCTGGTGGAATGCGATAGCGCGCGAGCGGGAGGTGGGCGACGAGGAGCTCGTCGAGCAGCCGGCGATTGACGTCGAGCCGAGCCAGGAGCGCGTCGAGCCATTCGTCGCTGTCGGCGAATGCCGCGATCGCCGCGTGCGCGCCGAAGATACCCGTGCGCCACTCGACCTCGACGGGAAGCGACCGGAGCGTTCCGAAGCGTTCGGGGGTAGCGGCGACCATGATCGCGCACTTCAGACCGGCGAGATTGAACGCCTTGCTGGCACTGACCAGGGCGAACCCGACCGAGGCCGCCGTGTCCGAGACCGCCAGGAACGGCACGAACCCGGCATCGGGTTGCGCCAGAGGAGCGTGGATCTCATCGCTCAGGACGACGGCATCGTGGGCGGCGGCGAGCTCGGCCAGGCGCTCCAGGGTTCGTCGCTGGTGCACGGTCCCGGTGGGATTGTGCGGGTGGCACAGCAGGACCGCCCGGGCACCCGCCGCGAGAGCCGCATCGACACCGGCGAGGTCGATCTCCGGCCCCTCCCGTCCCTCGACGAGAGGGACGGGCGAGACCACGGCGCCGGCCTCGGCCACCGCGTCGAAGAAGGGCGGGTAGACGGGCGGCATGACGACCACCCGGTCGCCCGGGCGGGTCACCTGACGCAGGATCTCGACGACCCCCATCATCACATCGCACGTGGTCCGCATGAGGGCGGGATCCGGATGCCAGCCGAAGCGCCGTCCCGCGAATCCGGCGTACGCTTCGCGGACACCCGATCCCGGCGCGGTATAGCCGGTATCCCCGAGCTCGACCGCGCGGCTCAACCGCGCCGAGATCGCCGGAGCCAGCGCGAAGTCGGTCTCCGCGACGAAGAGCGGCAGCACATCAGCGGGATAGGCCCGCCATTTCGCGCTGGATCGCTCCCGCAGGTCGGCCAGCGGAAGGGCCTCGAGAGGCTGCACCCCTGTGTCAGATCGCGAAGCCGAGCGCGCGCATCATGTCGCGCCCGTCGTCGGTGATCCGCTCGGGACCCCACGGCGGCATCCACACCCAGTTGATGCGGAAGCGCTCGACGACCTCATCCAGCGCCTGAGCGGTCTGCTCCTCGAGGACATCGGTCAGCGGGCACCCTGCCGACGTGAGGGTCATGTGGATGACGAGGGCGTCGTTCTCGTCATCCCACGCGAGATCGTAGATGAGACCCAGGTCGACGACGTTGATCCCCAGTTCGGGGTCCATCACGTCCTTGAGGGCTTCGGTGACCTCGTCGAACTTCTCCGGGCTGAGCGTCGCGGTCATGGCTGCATCCTACGCGGGGTCATCTCAGGCGTCGACCGGCGTCTCATCGCCGATGAAGCGGTCGTAGCCCTCTTCCTCGAGCCGCTCCGCGAGTTCGGGGCCGCCCTCTTCCGCGATGCGGCCGTTGACCATCACGTGGACGAAGTCGGGGCGGATGTAGCGGAGGATGCGGGTGTAGTGCGTGATGAGAAGCACACCGAGATCGGTGTCCTGCTTGGCGCGGTTGACACCCTCGGAGACGATCTTCAGCGCGTCGACGTCGAGACCGGAGTCGGTCTCGTCGAGCACGGCGATCTGCGGCTTGAGCAGCTCGAGCTGCAGGATCTCGTGACGCTTCTTCTCACCGCCGGAGAACCCCTCGTTGACGTTGCGCTGGGCGAACTTCGGATCGATGCGGAGGCTCTTCATGGACGCCTTGACATCCTTCGTCCACGTCCTGATCGCCGGCGCCTCGCCGTCGATCGCGGTCTTGGCGGTGCGCAGGAAGTTGGTCACCGTGACACCGGGGATCTCGACCGGGTACTGCATGGCGAGGAAGAGCCCCGCCCGCGCCCGCTCGTCGACCGACATCTCCAGCACGTCTTCGCCGTCGAGCGTGATCGAGCCGCTCGTGACGGTGTACTTCGGGTGTCCGGCGATCGTGTAGGCCAGCGTCGACTTGCCGGAGCCGTTGGGCCCCATGATCGCGTGGGTCTCGCCGGTTCGGACGGTCAGGGTCACGCCGTTGAGGATCGGGGTGGTCCCGGCGTCGGTCTCGACCGTGACATGGAGGTCGCGGATCTCGAGCACAGTCATCAGATGTCCTTCTTCACATTCGGGTCGATGAGCACGTCGTCGCCGTCGATGGTCACTTCGAAGACCGGGACGGGTTCGTACGCGGGGAGGTTGAGAGGTTTGCCGGTGCGCAGCGAGAACGCCGAGCCGTGGGCCCAGCACTCCAGCGTGTCACCGTCGACGAAGCCCTCGGCGAGGGAGATGTCGCCGTGCGTGCAGGTGTCGCCGATGGCGTGGACCTCGCCGGCGGCGTCGAGGACGACGGCGATGGCCACCCCGTCCACCTCCACACGCAGGGCGGAGTCCTGTTCGAGGTCGCTGAGGGCACAGACGCGGGTCGCGCTCACGCGGCCGCTCCTTCCTCGAGTTCGCGCTCGATGGCCGCGATCAGCTCGTCCTCCAGCGCCGGGATGCCGATGCGCTGGACGATCTCGCCGAGGAAGCCCAGAACGACCAGCCGCCGCGCCTCCGCCTCAGGAATGCCCCGGGCCTGCAGGTAGAACAGCTGCTCGTCGTCGAAGCGCCCGGTGGCGCTGGCGTGACCGGCGCCGGCGATGTCGCCGGTCTCGATCTCGAGGTTGGGGATCGAGTCGGCACGGGCACCGTCGGTGAGGACGAGGTTGCGGTTGGCCTCGTACGAGTCCGTTCCCACGGCGTCGCGACCGATGAGCACGTCGCCGATCCAGACGCTCCGGGCGCTCTCACCCTGGAGGGCGCCCTTGTAGAGCACGTCTCCGACGGTGTGCGGGCCCTTGTGGTGGAGATAGACCTGGCTCTCCAGGTGCTGACCGGAGTCCGAGAACGACACGCCGTAGAGCTGAGCGCGAGACCCTGCCCCTGCCAGCTCGACGGACGGGTTCACCCGGACGACCGAGCCGCCGAGGCTCACCACCACATGCGTGAGCGAGCCGTCGCGCTCGACCCGGGCCTGGTGCGCCGCCGCGTGAACGGCGTCGTCGTCCCAGCGCTGAACCGACACGACCGTGAGGGCGGCGCCGTCACGGACGATGATCTCGACGTTCTGCGCGAGGAGTGCCGGTCCGGCGTGACGCAGCAGCACGGTGCCGCGAGCGTTCGGTTCGGCCTCGATGACGAGGTGGGAGAACGTGGCCGCCGTGTCCGCGACGACGTCGACGACGACGGGTTCGGACAGCTCGGCTCCCGACCGCAGCCGGATGCGTGTCGCCTCGGGCGAGCGGACCCAGGCCAGTGCCGCCGGGTAGTCCTCGGGCGTGAACACCTCGCCACGCGGCGCGGAACCCGGGGCGAGGGCGTCGACCGTCACGCCGACGTGCTCACCGACGGTGATGCCTGCCGGGCGTGCCGCCGCGGCATCCGTCTGCCACAGCGGCGCGAGACGCTCGATCGGGGTGTGCTTCCAGTTGACCTCTCGGCCCGTCGGGGCGCCGAAGTCAGCCGGGTCATAGGACTGCGGACGCTCGGAGCGGGTCTGGATGGGAGCCAGCCCCCACCCCCCGTCGGTGTGCGCTGTGGATCCCGGCACCGCGACGGGTGCCTGCGTGGTGGAGCTCATTCAGCCGACGCTGCCTTCCATGCCCATCTCGATGAGCTTGTTCAGTTCCATCGCGTACTCCATCGGCAGCTCACGGGCGATGGGCTCGATGAACCCGCGGACGATCATGGCCATCGCCTCGTCCTCGGGCAGACCGCGGCTCATGAGGTAGAACAGCTGCTCCTCGCTGACCTTCGACACCGTCGCCTCGTGACCGAGCTGCACGTCGTCGACCCGGATGTCGATCGCCGGGTAGGTGTCGGATCGCGAGATCGTGTCGACCAGCAGCGCATCGCAGCGCACCGTGTTGGCGGAGTGGTGCGCATTGGCGTCCACCCTCACCTCGCCGCGGTAGCCGGCGCGACCGCCGCCCCTCGCGATCGACTTCGACACGATCGACGACTGGGTGTACGGCGCCATGTGGATCATCTTCGCGCCGGCGTCCTGGTGCTGACCGGGACCGGCGAAGGCGACGGAGAGGGTCTCGCCCTTGGCGTGCTCGCCGACCAGGAAGATCGACGGGTACTTCATCGTCACCTTGGAGCCGATGTTGCCGTCGACCCATTCCATCGTGGCGCCCTCGTGGGCGACGGCACGCTTGGTGACGAGGTTGTAGACGTTGTTCGACCAGTTCTGGATCGTCGTGTACCGCACGCGGGCGTTCTTCTTCACGATGATCTCGACCACGGCCGAGTGCAGGGAGTCGCTCTTGTAGATCGGGGCGGTGCAGCCCTCGATGTAGTGGACGTACGACCCCTCGTCGGCGATGATCAGCGTCCGCTCGAACTGCCCCATGTTCTCGGTGTTGATGCGGAAGTACGCCTGGAGGGGGATGTCGACGTGCACGCCCTTGGGGACGTATACGAAGGAGCCTCCCGACCACACCGCGGTGTTGAGAGCCGCGAACTTGTTGTCACCGGCGGGGATCACGGTGCCGAAGTACTCCTCGAAGAACTCGGGGTGCTCCTTCAGCGCGGTGTCGGTGTCCATGAAGATGACACCCTGGCGCTCCAGGTCCTCCTGGATCTGGTGGTAGACGACCTCGGACTCGTACTGCGCCGCGACGCCGGCGACCAGACGCGCCCGCTCGGCCTCGGGGATGCCGAGCCGCTCGTAGGTGTTCTTGATGTCCTCAGGGAGGTCCTCCCAGGACTGCGCCTGCTTCTCGGTGGAGCGCACGAAGTACTTGATGTTGTCGAAGTCGATCTCCGACAGGTCGGCGCCCCACGTGGGCATGGGCTTGCGCCCGAACAGCTGGAACCCCTTCAGACGGTTCTTCAGCATCCATTCGGGTTCGTTCTTCATCGCGGAGATGTCACGCACCACCGCCTCGCTGATGCCACGACGGGCGCTTGCTCCCGCGGCGTCTGTGTCGTGCCATCCGAATTCGTACACCCCCAGGCCTTCGAGCTCCGGGCGATCGATCAGTACATCCGACATCGTCACACTCTCCTCTAGGGGCCCCAACGGATGTCTCCGTTCTGACATTCCCCCTGCCTCGGGGAGAAACGGCAGGGATGCCGCGGGGTCGGCCCGCTCCTGGCGTCGCGCCGGACGCCTAAACTGTTCAGAAGGGGTTGCGCCCGAGGGCGCGCGACCGAACCCCTCGATTCTACAGGTTCCGCCTTCCCCCCGGCCCGCGCCGGGCGCCCGGCGGCATCCGACCCAGGAGGTCCCCGCATGTCCGCGCCCGCGCCCGTGTCGACTCGCCCGCGCCGTGCGCCTGATGGCATGAGTCGTCCTCTCCGCGTCTTCGCGTGGCTGTCCTTCGTCGCCGAGGTCCTCATCATCGGCACCGGCGGGGCCGTGCGGCTGACCGGTTCGGGGCTCGGCTGCCCCACCTGGCCGCGGTGCACCGCCGATTCGATCGTCCCCACGCCCGAGATGGGGATCCACGGCGTGATCGAGTTCGGGAACCGCACGCTCACCGGCGTCGTGGGGATCCTCGCGCTGGCCGTCGTCCTTCTGATCGTGCTGCGAACCGGCGGTCGCCGAGCACTCGCGCCGACCCTGTGGTTCGCTGCCGGCGGAATCGCGGGCGCGGGAGCAGCCCTGGCGCTCGGCATCGCCCTCGACATCCCCGCGGGACCGCTCGCCAACGGCGTCCTGCTCGCCGCGGTGATCGCGGCTGCGATCCGCTCCGTCCGCACGACGTCGACGCGGCAGGACCTCGTGATGTTGGCCTGGGTGGTGCTGATCGGTGTCGTCGCGCAGGCTCTCGTCGGGGGGATCACGGTGCTGACGGGTCTGAACCCGTTCATCGTCGGCTTCCATTACGTCGTCTCCGTCGTCCTCGTGTGCGTCACCGCGGCCTTCCTCGTCCGGATGAACCGCCCCGATCTGCCACGCGAAACCGCCGTCCCCGCGTGGCTGCGCTGGACGACCAGAGCCGCGGTCGCGGCCATGACTGTCACGATCGTCTTCGGCATCCTGACCACCGGGGCCGGCCCGCATTCGGGCGACGCCGACGCCGGCAGGAGCGGGTTCGACGCCGAACTCCTCGAGCACATCCACGCATGGCCCAGCTACGTGCTGTTCGCTCTGACGATCGCCCTCGTCGTCGGCGCATGGCGGCAACGCGACCGCACCCCTCTCCTCGCACGATGGAGCATCATCCTGCTCGGGGCAGAGCTGATCCAGATCGCCGTGGGGCTCTTCCAGGCCCGGAACGGCCTGCCGATCCTCGCAGTGGGCATCCACATGGTCCTCGCCGCGCTCACGGCGGCAGCCATGACCGCGGTGGTGCTTCACCTGACCCGACCGGTGACCGGCGGCGTGCCCGTCGACACGCGTGACGCGTCGGAGGCTCGCGCCGGCGTCGGCGCCTGATCCCGCCTCCCTGCCCCGCCTTCCTGCCCCCGCGCCCTCCCACCCTCGCGGGCGCGTCGCTGTTCGTTCGTCCCACGCTTTCCTCCGTCCCTTCCTCGGCGATTCGCCGAACCTCGGACGCATCGGTCGAGGGTGGCCGCGCGGAGGGAGATCTCCGTGTCAGCGAGCGAGGTGCAGGCCCTGCGCGACCGCATCGAGGATTCGTCGCTGCACGGCGGGCCAGTCTTCGACGATCTCGGCGTAGCCGACGCGAAGGACGTGGTAGCCGAGGAGCATCAGCTCAGCGTCGTGGGCGTTGTCCCGGGCGCGTTGCGCGCCGACGTGGTGACTGCCGTCGATCTGGACGACGAGTCGATCGCCGATGAGGAAGTCGACGGGTTTCCCGGCCAGCCAGACCTGGGGTGTGATGGCGACCGGAAGCCAGCGCAGCCGCACGATGAAGAGCGTCTCCAAGCCCGAGTCTGAGAAGGGGCGGGCGAGGGCCAGCAACTCTCGAGAGGCGGGCGGGAGGGCCATCCGCCCGAGAACCGTCGCATCGATCATCCGCAGTCGAAAGGCCGATTCCCAGATGACGAGCGCCTCCTCGCGGGGGAGGCACGACGCAGCGAGCACGAGAGCATTCGGAAGGGGGTCGACGAGGTCGTCCGGATGCCGCGGCACCGGCGGCCTCGCCCAGTGCACCGTTGCACGATCGGGCCGTGCGCCGGTGGCATGGGGAGCGCACGCCACATGCGCGCGATCCTCCTCGAGCACCCAGAGCCCGTGACGACGGGCGGATGTCACGCAGGCCAGCACGACGCCCCATCGGGCGGCGGCAACCAGTTCCGCGTCGGCGCCGGGCGTAGCGACCCATCCTCGACGGAGGGGAAGCAGCAGACCCGACTCTCGCGCCGTGGCCAGCGTGTGCCGGCTCACCCCTTCTTCGAGAAGCCGTGCGGTCCGCACGACGCCGCCGCGTGCAAGGGATATCCGCTCGATCTGATCGAACTGCCTCGCCGTCTTCGAAGTGATCACGCCACGATCCTCGCTGCCGAGCCGCATCCGCCCGGGCGCCCGCGACGAATCTGGGGAGGACTCGCTGGTGTCAGCGGTTGGGGAGGAGAGGTTCACGCCCTCTCAGACTCGGCGATCGCCCTCCACACGGCCGGAATATCGCGAACGAACCGTGGCACGCTCGATCCCCGCGGCACCGACGCGCGGGAGGAGGCGCGCCGCGCGTCAGAAGGGCAGGAGCGGGTCGACGGCGATCGCGACGAAGAGCAGCGTGAGGTACGAGATCGAGGCGTGGAAGACGCGCATGGGTCGCGGCTCGGTGCCACGAACCGCTCGGTTGTACAGGCGGTGCGACTCGTAGATGAACCAGCCGCCGAACACCACAGCCGACACGGTGTAGACGAGTCCCATCCCGGCGACGGGGATCAGCAGCAGCGAGCACGCCACGGTCGCCCAGGCGTAGAGGATCACCTGCAGCCCGACCTGCGAGCCGGTGCGGGTCGCGCCGAGCATCGGCACGTCGACCTCCGCGTAGTCACCGCGGTACTTCATCGACAGCGGCCAGTAGTGCGGCGGCGTCCACAGGAACACCAGCAGGAACAGCACGAACGGCGTCCACGACAGCGACCCCGTCACCGCGGTCCATCCGATCAGCACCGGGAAGCACCCGGCGATGCCGCCCCAGACGATGTTCTGCTCGGTGCGGCGCTTGAGGATCATCGTGTAGATGACGACGTAGAAGAAGATCGCACCCGCCGACAGGCCGGCGGCGAGCGGATTGGTCGTCACCAGGAGCCAGAGAGTGGATGCCACGGCGAGCGACCAGGCGAACACCAGCGCCCCGCGCGGGGTGACCTCCCCCGTCACCAGGGGACGGTTCTCGGTGCGCTGCATGTGGGCGTCGATGTCGCGGTCGAGGTACATGTTGAACGCCGCGGCCGACCCGGCGCTCAGCGAGCCGCCGATCACGGTCGCGAGGACGAGCCAGAGGTTCGGCAGTCCGTTCTGAGCGAGGATCATCACCGGGACCGTGGTGACCAGCAGCAGCTCGAGGACGCGAGGCTTGGTCAGCGCGATGTACGCACGGATGGTACGACCCGGAGACGGGCGGTGACGCGTGATCGCGCCACCGGCGGCCGTTGAGATGTCCATCGTCCCCCGTTGCGAGCCTCGAGAAAGTCCCCCTCGAGTCTAGGTCATGGCGCGCGGGCTCCGTCCGGCGCGAGGCAGCTGTCGCGAATGTCCGCGGATGTCAACCCCCCGTCGCGGCCTGTCACAGTCGCTCGCTCGGATGTGCCGCTTCGCTATGCTGAAGCCACACGCGCGCCCCGCGCCCAATCCCCTGAACCTCACCGGTCTTCGGCGTGGATTGCCTGGCGTCGGGACGCACCTTCGAGAAAGGCGGCCCGGGTGTCGGCACTGCGGTGGGAAGAGATCGATCGACGCGCGGTGGACACCGCCCGAGTCCTGGCGGCGGACGCCGTGGAGAAGGTCGGAAACGGTCATCCCGGCACCGCGATGAGCCTGGCCCCGGCGGCGTACCTGCTGTACCAGCGGGTGATGAACCACGACCCGGCCGAGACGCACTGGCCGGGCCGTGACCGCTTCATCCTCTCCGCCGGCCACAGCTCGCTGACGCAGTACGTGCAGCTGTACCTCGGCGGTTTCGGGCTCGAGCTCGACGATCTGAAGGCGCTGCGGACCTGGGGGTCGAAGACCCCGGGTCACCCCGAGTTCGGTCACACCGACGGCGTGGAGATCACCACGGGTCCGCTCGGACAGGGCCTGGCCTCTTCGGTCGGCTTCGCCTATGCGCAGCGCTTCGAGCGCGGGCTGTTCGACCCCGAGACCCCGGCGGGCGAATCCCCCTTCGACCACCACATCTACGTCATCGCCTCCGATGGAGACCTGCAGGAGGGCGTCACATCCGAGGCGTCGTCGCTGGCGGGGCACCAGAACCTCGGCAACCTGGTCGTCATCTACGACTCCAACCAGATCTCGATCGAGGACGACACCAACGTCGCTTTCACCGAAGACGTAGCGAAGCGCTACGAGTCATACGGATGGCACGTGCAGACGGTCGACTGGAAGAAGACCGGACAGTACGTCGAAGACGCCGCCGCGCTCTACGACGCGATCGAGCAGGCCAAGGGCGAGACCGACCGACCGTCGATCATCATCCTGAAGACCATCATCGGCTGGCCCTCCCCCGGCAAGCAGAACACCGGCAAGATCCACGGCTCGGCCCTCGGCGCCGACGAACTGCGCGCCACCAAGGAGGTGCTCGGCTGGAACCCGGACGAGACGTTCGAGGTGCCCGACGACGTGCTCACCCACACCCGCTCGCTGCGAGAGCGCGGCGCCGCGGCGCGCACCGCGTGGCAGGAGAAGTTCGACGCCTGGGCCGCAGCCCACCCCGAGCGCAAGGCCCTCTGGGACCGCATCCAGGCGCGGGAGCTCCCCGGTGACATCCGCGACGCTCTGCCGGTGTTCGCCGCCGGCAAGGACGTCTCCACCCGCGCGGCCTCCGGTCAGGTCATCAACGCCCTGGCCGCACAGCTCCCCGAGCTCTGGGGCGGCTCCGCCGACCTCGCCGAGTCGAACCTCACGACGATCAAGGACGCCAAGTCCTTCATCCCCGAGGTCTGGTCCACGCACGAGTGGTCGGGCGACCCGTACGGCCGTGTACTGCACTTCGGAATCCGCGAGCACGCGATGGGCGCGATCATCAACGGCATCGTGCTCCACGGTCCGACCCGCGCCTTCGGCGGGACGTTCCTCATCTTCAGCGACTACATGCGCCCGTCGGTGCGCCTGGCCGCCCTGATGAACATCCCGTCGCTGTTCGTGTGGACCCACGACTCCGTCGCGCTCGGCGAGGACGGTCCCACGCACCAGCCGATCGAGCAGCTCGCCGCGCTGCGCGCCATCCCCAACTTCACCCTGGTCCGCCCGGCCGACGCCAACGAGACCGCCGTGGTGTGGCTGGAGCTGCTGCGTCGCCACGCCGGCCCTGCGGGCCTCGCACTGACCCGTCAGAACATCCCGGTGTTCGAGCGTGGGGAGGGCGAAGCCTCGGGCGACACCCTCGCCTCGGCCGACGGCGCCGCACGCGGCGCGTACGTCTTGGCCGATGCTCCTGACGGACGCCCCGACGTGATCCTGATCGCGACGGGCTCCGAGGTGCAGCTGGCCGTGGCTGCGCGCGAGACGCTGCGTGGCGAGGGCGTGAACGCCCGCGTCGTGTCGGCTCCGTCGCTGGAGTGGTTCGCCGAGCAGGACGAGGCCTACCGCGAATCGGTGCTCCCCTCCGCCGTGACCGCTCGGGTCTCGGTCGAGGCGGGCATCGCCCTGCCCTGGCGCGGCATCGTCGGCGATCGTGGGCGCTCGGTGTCGATCGAGCACTTCGGCGCGTCGGCGGACTACAAGACGCTGTTCGAGAAATTCGGCATCACCGCCGAGGCCGTCGTCGAGGCGGCCCGTGAGACCATCGCGGCCGCGGCCGCCGCCCACTGATCCACCGAGCCACCGCGCTCTTGAGCCCCCGAGGCACTGAGGAGATCCTGATGACCACCCCCACCGCACGTCTTGTCGAAGAGGGCGTCAGCATCTGGCTGGACGACCTGTCCCGCCAGCGCATCGAATCCGGCAACCTGGCCGGTCTGATCGAGAGCCGCAACGTCAGCGGCGTCACCACCAATCCGACGATCTTCGCCGGCGCCCTCGCCAAGGGCGAGGACTACGAGGCGCAGGTCACGGCGCTCTCCGACGACGGGGCGGACGTCGACCGCACCATCTTCGAGATCACGACGGATGACGTCCGCTCGGCCGCCGACATCCTGCGGCCGGTCTTCGACGCCACCGACGGGGTCGACGGCCGCGTCTCGATCGAGGTCTCCCCCGACCTCGCGCACGACACCGCTGCGACGGTGGCAGAGGCCAAGAAGCTGTGGGACCGGGTGGACCGCCCCAACGTCCACATCAAGATCCCCGCGACCCTCGCGGGTCTTCCCGCGATCACCGAGGTGCTCGCGGAGGGGATCTCGGTCAACGTCACCCTGATCTTCAGCCTGGAGCGCTACGCCGCCGTCATCGACGCCTACCTCTCGGGTATCGAGAAGGCACGGGAGGCCGGGCACGACATCTCCGCCATCCACTCCGTCGCGTCGTTCTTCGTGTCGCGCGTGGACACCGAGGTCGACAAGCGCCTCGAGTCGATCGGCACCGATGAGGCGCGGGCGCTGAAGTCCCGAGCCGGCGTGGCCAACGCGCGACTGGCGTACGAACTGTACGAGCGGGAGTTCGCGACCGATCGCGCGACCGCGCTCCTCGAGGCGGGAGCCCGCGTCCAGCGTCCCCTCTGGGCGTCGACGGGCGTCAAGGATCCGGCCCTCCCCGACACCCTTTACGTGACCGAGCTCGTCGCGCCCGGCACCGTGAACACGATGCCGGAGAAGACGCTCGAGGCCACCTTCGACCACGGCGAGGTGACCGGCGACACCGTCACCGGCAACTACGCCGACGCGCACGCGGTCTTCGATCAGCTGAAGGCCGTCGGCGTCGACTTCGACGACGTCACCGATGTTCTGGAGAAGGAGGGCGTGGAGAAGTTCATCGCCTCCTGGCACGAGCTGCAGGGAACGGTGGCGGCGGCTCTCGAGGCGGCGCCCGCCAGCGTCGAGGAGGCGGCTCAGTGAGCTTCGACATCCACCTCTCGGGGCGTGTCAAGTCCGTCGTCGACGAGACGCTCCCGGGCCTGGTCGCCAGCCTGGTCGCGTCGGGGATCACCGCCGGCGATGCGTCGCTGTGGGGTCCGGATGCGGAGTCCGAGGCATCCAAGCGCCTCGGCTGGGTGCAGGCGGTATCGGTGTCGCGTCCGCTCGTCGCCGAGATCACAGCCCTTCGCGACGAGCTGCGCTCGCGGGGAGTCACCCGCGTGGTGCTCGCGGGAATGGGCGGCTCCTCCCTCGCCCCCGAGGTGATCGCGCAGACCTCGGGGGTCCCCCTGGTGATCCTCGACTCCACCGCCCCCGGCCAGGTTCTCGCGGCGCTCGACGGCGACAGCGAGGCCGGCGGCCTCTCGCAGACCGTGCTCGTGGTGTCCTCGAAGTCGGGGTCGACGGTCGAGACCGACTCGGCCAAGCGCACCTTCGAGGCAGCCTTCCGCGACCTCGGGATCGACCCGACCGAGCGGATCGTCATCGTCACCGATCCCGGATCGCCGCTGGATCAGTCCGGGCGCGCCGAGGGCTACCGCGTCTTCAACGCCGACCCCGAGGTCGGTGGTCGCTACTCGGCACTGACCGCCTTCGGCCTCGTGCCGGCGGGGCTGGCGGGCGTGGACATCGGCGAGCTGCTCGACGAAGCCGAGGCCACGCTCCTCGAAGTCGCCGTCGACAGTCCCGAGAATCCCGCGCTCATCCTGGCCGCGGCGATCGCCGGGGGAACCCCGCGACGCGACAAGCTGGGCCTGGTCACCGACGGAACCCACATCGTCGGACTCCCCGACTGGATCGAACAGCTCATCGCCGAATCGACCGGCAAGCAGGGCACCGGCATCCTCCCGGTCGTCCTCCTCCCCGTCTCGCCTGAGCTCGACTCCCGACCCGACGACCTGCAGATCGTGCGCCTGGTCGACGAGGCCGGCACCTTCCACCTGCGTGAGCGTCACGAGGGCGAGATCCTCGTCAGCGGTTCGCTCGGCGCGCAGTTCATGGTGTGGGAGTACGCCACGGCGATCGCGGGACGGATGCTGGGGATCAACCCCTTCGACCAGCCTGATGTGGAGTCGGCCAAGACCGCCGCCCGCGGTCTGCTCGACGCACGCCCGGAGCCTTCGGCACCCGCCTTCACCCTGGACGGCGTGGAGGTGCGGGTCTCCGACCCCGCGCTCGCGGCATCCGGAACGGTCGCCGGCGTGCTCGATGCCCTGTGGGCGCAGCTTCCCGCCGATGGCTACGTCTCCATTCAGGCGTACGTCAACCGACTCGACCTGCCGCAGCTGCAGGGTCTCCGCGAGCTGGTCGCCGCCGACTCCGGTCGCCCGACCACTTTCGGCTGGGGTCCGCGGTTCCTGCACTCGACCGGTCAGTACCACAAGGGCGGGCCCGCGACGGGGGTGTACCTGCAGATCCTCGAGCAGACCGATGTCGACCTCGAGATCCCCGGCCGCCCCTTCACCTTCGGCCAGCTGATCCAGGCACAGGCCGCCGGTGACGCGAGCGTGCTGGCCGACGGTCACGGCCGCCCGGTCGTGACGCTCACGCTGACCGACCCGCAGGCCGAGGTCCTCTCCCTGTTCGAAGCCGCCCAGTAGGACGTTCATGACCGACGAGATCCCCGGATCGAGCAGCGGCGCAGCAGCGTCGGGTGTCGAGATCTCCCGCGGAAGCAATCCCCTCCGCGACCCTGAAGACCGGCGCTTGAACCGCATCGCGGGGCCGAGCGCCCTGGTGATCTTCGGTGTGACCGGCGACCTCTCCCGCAAGAAGCTGATGCCCGCGGTCTACGACCTCGCGAACCGCGGGCTCCTGCCTCCGGGGTTCGCGCTGGTCGGTTTCGCCCGCCGCGACTGGGAGGACCAGGACTTCGCCCAGGTCGTCTACGACGCCGTGCGCGCGAACGCCCGGACGGAATTCCGTGAGGAGACCTGGGCGCAGCTGCTGGAAGGCATCCGGTTCGTCTCGGGCGAGTTCGGCGACGCCGACGCGTTCCGTCGCCTGCGTGAGACGGTGGATCAGCTCGATGCCGAGCGTGGAACCATGGGCAATCATGCGTTCTACCTCTCGATCCCGCCGAAGGATTTCCCGGTCGTCGCCGAGCAGCTGAAGGCATCGGGACTCGTCGACGACACCGCCGACCGCCCCGAGCGGTGGCGGCGCGTGGTGATCGAGAAGCCCTTCGGACACGATCTGGCCTCGGCTCAGGCTCTCAACGACGCATTGCGGAGCGCGTTTCCGACCGACTCGATCTTCCGGATCGACCACTACCTCGGCAAGGAGACGGTCCAGAACATCCTGGCCCTGCGTTTCGCCAACGAGCTGTACGAGCCCATCTGGAATCGCAACTACGTCGACCACGTGCAGATCACCATGGCCGAAGACATCGGTGTGGGCGGTCGCGCCGGCTACTACGACGGGATCGGCGCAGCGCGCGACGTCATCCAGAACCACCTCCTGCAGCTCCTCGCGCTCACCGCGATGGAAGAGCCGATCTCGTTCGACGCCCAGCATCTGCGCGCGGAGAAGGAGAAGGTGCTCGCCGCGGTGACCCTGCCCGAAGACCTGGCCCGCTCCACCGCGCGCGGTCAGTACGCCGGCGGCTGGCAGGGTGGCGAACGGGTCCTGGGATTCCTGGAGGAAGAGGGGATGAACCCCGAGTCCACCACCGAGACCTACGCCGCCATCACCCTCGAGGTCAACACGCGCCGGTGGGCGGGGGTGCCGTTCTACCTGCGTACCGGGAAACGTCTCGGGCGCCGCGTCACGGAGATCGCGGTGGTGTTCAAACGCGCACCCGAACTGCTGTTCTCGCGCAACCAGACCTCGGGTCTCGGCCAGAACGCCCTGGTGATCCGGGTGCAGCCCGATGAGGGCGTGACCATCCGGTTCGGGTCGAAGGTGCCGGGCGCGGGCCTGCAGGTCCGAGACGTCACGATGGACTTCGGCTACGGCCACGCCTTCACCGAGGCGAGCCCCGAGGCGTACGAACGCCTCATCCTCGACGTCCTGCTGGGTGACCCGCCGCTGTTCCCTCGGCACGAGGAAGTGGAACTGTCGTGGCGGATCCTCGATCCCATCGAACAGTTCTGGGCCGCCCAGGAGGGACCGCTCGAGCAGTATTCCCCGGGCTCATGGGGCCCGGAATCCGCCGAGGCGATGCTCGCCCGCGACGGCCGCACCTGGAGGCGTCCATGATCGTCGACCTGCCCGACACCACCGTCAGCAAGATCTCGCGCGCCCTCGTCAACGTCCGGGAGGAGGGCGGCGCGGTCGCCCTCGGACGCGTCCTGACCCTCATCATCGTCACCCGCCAGGGAGCTCAGGAAGACGTCATCGACGTCGCCAATGCCGCCTCGCGTGAGCATCCGATGCGCGTCATCGTCGTGATGACGAATGGTGAAGACTCCCCGCCGCGGCTGGACGCGCAGATCCGCGTCGGCGGCGATGCCGGTGCCAGCGAGGTCGTGACCCTGCATGCCCTCGGCGAGGCGGGCTCGACGAACCTCGAGAGTCTCGTCACGGGGCTGCTTCTCCCGGACGCGCCGGTCGTGGTGTGGTGGCCGGATGACACCCCGGACATCCCCTCGCAGACCTCGATCGGAAAGATCGCTCAGCGACGCATCACCGATGCGGCAACCAAGCCCGATCCGTCGGCGTGGGTCGCCTCCCTCGGCGAGAAGTACCGGCCAGGGGACACCGACCTCGCGTGGACCCGCCTCACCCGCTGGCGGGAACAGCTGGCGGCGATCCTCGATCAGCCGCCGTTCGAGACCGTCACGAGCATCACCGTCCGTGGCGCGTCAGACTCGCCTTCTACGGCGCTCCTCGCCGCATGGCTGCGTCTCGCCCTCGATGTGCCCGTCGACTGGGGCTACCTCCCCACCGCGGAGTGGCCGCACGGCATCAAGTCGGTGACCCTCGTGCGTGAAAGCGGTGATGTCGTCCTGGAGCGACCGAGTCCCGCCGTGGCGCTGCTCACACAGCCTGGTCAGCCCCAGCACGATCTCGCGTTCCCCCGGCGGAGCCTCCGGGAGTGCCTCGCCGAGGAGCTGCGCCGCCTGGACCCCGATGTCCTGTACGGTCGAGTGATCACCGAGGGCTGGGCGCTTCTCGATCCGCCTACGACGCAGGAGACACATGACTGATTCGTCCGGCGAGAAGCGCGTCGTCATCACCTCCGACGCTGCCGCGCTGGCCGACTCCGTCGCCGAGCGTTTCCTCACCCGGGTAGCGAAGAAGTCGGCGTCCCGAGATGTCCATGTCGCCCTGACGGGCGGTGTCAGCGGCGCCGCCGTGCTGCGTGCCGCCGCTGCGAAGGCTCTCCGGTACCCGATCGACTGGACGCGGGTGCACTTCTGGTGGAGCGACGAGCGTTTCGTGCGACGGTTCCACCCCGAGCGCAACGAGCGTCAGAGCAGGGAGGCTCTGCTGAACGCTCTCCCGGGTGCGCACGTCCACGCCGCTCCGGCCAGCGACGAGGGTCTGGACCTCGACGAAGCGGCCGCGGCGTATGCCGCCGAGCTCGCGCGGTACGGCACGTCGGATCATCCGCAGTGGCCGACCTTCGACATCAGCTTCCTCGGCGTCGGACCCGACGGTCACATCGCATCGCTCTTCCCCGACCGCCCCGAGATCCTCGTCACCGACGCATCGGTGGTCGCCGTGCGCGACTCGCCCAAGCCGCCGTCGCAGCGGCTCACCTTCACCCGGCCGGTGATCAACTCGTCACAGCGGGTCTGGCTCGTGCTGTCGGGCGCTGACAAGGCGTCCGCGCTCGGTCTCGCCCTCGCAGGGGCGAGCTACCCCAGCGTCCCCGCCGCGGGTGCGAAGGGCACCCGGCGCACGGTGTTCTTCGTCGACCAGGCAGCCGCTGCCCAGGTGCCGCCCGAGCTGATCGACCAGGACTACTGAGAGTCCCGGCACCGCCGCCGGCGCAGGTCTACTGGCCGCGACGCTCGCGGAGCTGGTTCAGCGCGTCTTCGAGGAGGGCGTCGGCCTCTTCCTCGGTGCGACGCTCCTTCACATACGCCAGGTGCGTCTTGTACGGCTCGGTCTTGGCCACCGCCGGCGGGTTCTCGCGGTCACGCCCGGCCGGAAGACCGGAGTGCGGCGAGTCGATCGTCTCGGGGATCTCCTCGTCGGGGATTCCGGCGGCGAAGTATCGAACCGTCTCGTTGCCCAGCGCGTCCCAGTACGAAACGGCGATGCGCTCTGCGTGATAACCGTGATCCTGCTCGCCCATCGGGCCGGCACCGACTCGGGTGCCGCGGATCGCATTTCCTCCGGTTGCCATGTCTTACAGTCCCTGGAACTTGGTGATGAGGCCGAGGGCCACGATGGAGGCGAACCACGCCAGAGCGAGGACCACCGTGAAGCGGTTCAAGTTGCGCTCGGCGAGTCCCGACGATCCCAGAGCCGAGGTCATCCCTCCCCCGAACATATCGGAGAGCCCCCCACCGCGTCCCTTGTGAAGGAGGATGAGGAGGGTCAGCAGGAGGCTCGTGATGCCGAGGAGCACCTGCAGGACGAACTCGAGGATCTGCACAGTCGTAGTGGCCTTTCAGCGCGGTCCGGGCGAACCGCACAGGGGTCAAGTATAGGTCGGGTTGCCGCCGGGGTCAGACTCCGACGTGCTTCTGATACCGGATGATGGCGGCGAACTCATCCACGACGAGGCTGGCACCGCCGACGAGCGCACCGTCCACGTCCGGCTCGCGCATGAAGCGGGCGATGTTGCCGGACTTGACCGACCCGCCGTAGAGCACGCGCGTGCGCAGCGCCGCCTCCTCTCCGAGCGATGCGCCGACCACGGCGCGGAGCTTCGCGCAGACCTCCTGGGCCTGGTCGGGAGTCGCCGCCTGGCCGGATCCGATCGCCCAGACGGGCTCGTACGCCACGACGACCTCGCTCCCCTGAGCGAGACCCGCGAGCGCCTTCTCCAACTGCGCCACCGGAACGGCGCTGGCACCGTGCGTCTCGAGATCCTCCGCCGTCTCACCGACGCAGATGACGGGCACGAGCCCGTGACGCAGGGCCGCGGCCACCTTCGAGGCGACGACCTCGTCCGTCTCGCCGTGGTATTGACGACGCTCCGAGTGACCGATGATGACGTACCGGCACTCGAGCTTCGCCAGGAACGCACCCGAGATCTCGCCCGTGTAGGCGCCGGAGTCGTGTGCGGAGAGGTCCTGGGCGCCGAGGGCGAACGGGATCTTGTCGGCATCGACGAGCGTCTGCACCGTACGGAGGTCGGTGAAGGGCGGGAACAGGCCCACTTCGACGCTGCCTGTCTCGTGACCGGCGTCTTTGAGGCTCCAGTGCAGCTTCTGCACGAAGGCGACCGCCTGCAGGTGGTCGAGGTTCATCTTCCAGTTACCGGCGACGAACGGGGTGCGCCTGGTCTGCGACACAGCCGAATCGGTCGTCACGCCTGCCATCCGAGGACCTCCAGTCCGGGGAGTTTCTTTCCCTCGAGGAATTCGAGGCTCGCGCCACCTCCGGTGGAGATGTGGCCGAATCGGTCGTCGGCGAAGCCGAGCTGCCGCACCGCCGCGGCCGAGTCGCCGCCCCCGACCACGCTGAGTCCGGAGACCTTGGTCAGCGCCTCGGCGACACGGCGGGTGCCGGCGGCGAAGGCGGGCATCTCGAACACGCCCATCGGGCCGTTCCAGAAGACCGTGCGGCTGTCGGCGACGAGGTCGGCGAAGAGCGCGGCGGTGTCGGGGCCGATGTCCAGGCCCAGACCATCGGCACCGAACGGCGTCTCCTCCAAAGCCGATACGGGTGCGACGACGTGGTCGGCGTCGGCGGCGAACGAGGCCGCGACCACCGCATCGACCGGCAGCACGAGCTCGACGCCGCGGGTACGGGCGTCCTCGACGTAGCGGCGGACGGTGTCGAGCTGGTCCTCCTCGAGGAGGCTCTTGCCCACCGGGTGACCCTCGGCGGCCAGGAAGGTGAACATCATCCCCCCGCCGACCAGGAGCCGGTCCACCCGCGGCAGGAGATGCTCGATGACGCCCAGCTTGTCGCTGACCTTCGAGCCGCCGAGGACGACCGTGTACGGCCGCTCGGGATTCTCGGTGAGGCGGTCGAGGACGTCGAGCTCCTTCTCGATGAGGAGCCCCGCTGCCGAGGGCAGCAGGTCCGCGACATCGAACACGCTGGCCTGCTTGCGATGCACGACGCCGAACCCGTCGGAGACGAAGGCGTCGGCGAGGTCGGCGAGCTGCGCGGCGAAGGCGCGACGCTCTGCGTCATCCTTCGCCGTCTCTCCCGGCTGGAAACGCAGGTTCTCCAGCACCGCCACGTCGCCGTCGTCCAGGGCGGCGACCGCCTCGTGAGCCGACTCCCCCACGGTGTCGCGTGCGAAGGCGACGGGCTTGCCGAGCAGCTCCGACAGGCGCTGGGCCACAGGCGCCAGGCTGTACTTCTCGTCGGGAGCGCCGTCGGGACGGCCGAGGTGCGAGCAGACCACCACGCGGGCACCCTGATCGATGAGCGCGTTCACGGTGGGAAGCGAGGCGCGCACGCGGCCGTCGTCGGTGATGCGACCGTCCCGCAGGGGGACGTTCAGATCACAGCGGACGAGGACGCGCTTACCGGCCAGCGGGCCGAGGGACCCGAGGGTACGCAGAGCCATCCGTCGACTCAGAGACGCTCGGCCACGTACTCGGTGAGGTCAACCAGTCGGTTGGAGTAGCCCCACTCGTTGTCGTACCAGGCCGACACCTTCACCAGGTTGCCGCTGACGTTGGTCAGCTCCGCGTCGAAGATCGACGAGTGCGGGTTGCCCTGGATGTCGCTGGAGACGATCGGGTCCTCCGTGTATTCCAGGATTCCCTCGAGGCGCCCCTCGGCAGCCGCTGCCTTGTAGGCGGCGTTGATCTGGTCGACCGTGAGCCCCTCGGTGGGGGTGACGATCGTCAGGTCGACGATGGAGCCGGTGGGGACGGGAACACGGTAGGACGAGCCGCTCAGCTTGCCGTTGAGCTCGGGCAGGACCAGGCCGATGGCCTTGGCCGCTCCGGTCGAGGCGGGGACGATGTTGATGGCGGCACCTCGAGCGCGCCGCAGGTCGCCGTGCGGGCCGTCCTGGAGGTTCTGGTCCGCGGTGTAGGCGTGCGCGGTCATCATGAAGCCGCGCTCGATGCCGAATGCGTCATTGAAGACCTTCGCCAGCGGCGCAAGACAGTTGGTGGTGCACGAGGCGTTAGAGATGATGACGTCCGAGGCGGGATCGTAGGTCTCTTCGTTCACACCCATGACGATGGTGGCGTCGTCACCGGTGGCGGGAGCCGAGATGAGGACCTTCTTGGCGCCGCCGGCGATGTGCTTCTTGGCGTCCTCGGCCTTGGTGAAGCGTCCGGTGGACTCGATGACGATGTCGACGCCCAGCTCGCCCCACGGCAGGTTGGCGGGGTCGCGCTCCTCGAAGACCTTGATGGTCTTGTCGCCGACGGTGATGGAATCCTCGGTGTACGAGACCTCGGCGTCGAGCACCCCGCCGACGGAGTCGTACTTCAGCAGGTGCGCGAGGGTCTTGTTGTCGGTGAGGTCGTTGACCGCGACGATGTCGATGTCAGCGCCCTGCGCGAGGGCCGCGCGAAGGTAGTTGCGTCCGATGCGGCCGAAGCCGTTGATTCCGATCTTGACAGCCACGAGAGAGGACTCCTGATGTGTCGTGCGCGCGAGCGCGAGGGGTTGCGAAGGTGAGGAAAGGAATGGAACAACGGCGTCCCAGCGGGCGATCCCGCTGGGACGCCGCGCTTGCTATGACAGTACCAGCAGGCCCGAGGTCTTCTCACGGGCGGCGTCGAGGCGCTGGGCGACGTTCTGCCAGTTGGCGATGTTCCACACTGCCTTGACGTAGTCGGCCTTGACATTGAGATAGTCGAGGTAGAAGGCGTGCTCCCACATGTCCAGCTGGAAGATCGGCACCGTCCCCTGGGCGGTGTTGGCCTGCTGATCGAACAGCTGCTGGATGATCAGCTGCTCGCCGATCGGGTCCCAGCTGAGGACGGCCCAGCCCGAGCCCTGGATGCCGGTCGCGGCGGCGGTGAAGTGCGCCTGGAACTTCTCGAACGAGCCGAAGAACTCCGCGATCGCGGCCGCGAGCTCGCCCTCGGGCTGTCCGCCGCCCTCCGGCGAGAGGTTGGTCCAGAAGATGGAGTGGTTGACGTGGCCGCCGAGGTTGAACGCCAGATCCTTTTCGAGCTTGTTCACATTCGCGAGGTTGCCGCTCTCGCGCGCCTCGGCGAGCTGCTCCAGCGCCGTGTTCGCACCGGTGACGTACGCCTGGTGGTGCTTGTCGTGATGCAGCTGCATGATCTTGCCGCTGATGTGCGGCTCCAGCGCGGCGTAGTCGTAGGGGAGGTCGGGCAAGGTGTACTTCGCCATATTCTCTTCTTCCTATCGGCGCGCGCCGAGGCTCCCCGGCGCAGCGAGGGTGACGGGTTTCATCCTACTGAGACCCAACAATCGGTCTCCGGGCTTGTTCCCCGCGACGAGACGTTGTATCAGTCGTCCACGCCGGCCGGAACCGCCGACTCGGTGCCGGGGATCCCGTCCGTCTCGGCCTTCTTGTCCGCCATGGCGAGCAGACGACGGATGCGGCCGGCGACGGCGTCCTTGGTCAGCGGCGGGTCGGCGTGGTGACCGAGCTCGTCGAGGCTGGCGTCACGGTGCGCGAGACGGAGCTCGCCGGCCTGACGCAGGTGCTCCGGAACCTCGTCGCCGAGGATCTCCAGCGCCCGCTCGACACGGGCACACGCGGCGACGGCAGCCTGCGCCGAGCGGCGGAGGTTGGCGTCGTCGAAGTTCACCAGGCGATTGACCCCGGCCCGCACCTCACGGCGCTGACGGAGCTGATCCCACTGCGCCGCCGCCCGCGCGGCGCCCATCTCGGCCAGGGCGACGCGGATGCCCTCCCCCTCACGGACGACCACACGGGGGATGCCGCGGACTTCGCGCGCCTTCGCCGGGATGCCCAATCGATGAGCGGCGCCCACGAGCGCCATGGCGGCCTCCGAGGCGGGGCAGCTGATCTCCAGCGCCGCCGAGCGGCCCGGCTCGCTGAGCGCACCGGCGCCGAGGAAGGCGCCGCGCCAGATGGCCGCGAGGTCGGGGCGGGCGCCGGTGGTGAGCCTGTTCGGGAGACCGCGGACGGGGCGGCGTCGCTGGTCGAGCAGGCCGGTCTGGCGCGCGAGCGTCTCGCCGCCTTCGATCACCCGCACGGCGTAGTGGCTGCCGTTTCGCGCTCCCGAGCCGTGCACGTGGACGAGTTCGGGGCGGACGCCGTAGAGCTCGACCAGATCCCTGGCCACGCGACGCGCGAGGGCTTCGGTGTCGACCTCGGCTTCGACCGCCACTCGGTTGGCGATGGAGTGCAGACCGCCCGCGAACCTCAGCAGCGACGTCAGTTCGGCCACTCGTGCCGTCGGCCGCGGGTCGCGGACAGCGGTCAATTCGGCCTTCACCTCAGCGGTCAGCGACACGGGACTCCTCAGCATGGGTCGGAACGACGCTCCAGCCTACTCGGGCGCCCCGCCGCCCACGACCACGGCTCCGGCTACTCGCGCCCCAGGTCGCGATCCTTCACGCGTACGGCGATACCGGGCACCTCGCCCAATCGTGCGGCGAGTTCGCGGGCCATCACCACCGACCGGTGCTTTCCGCCGGTGCAGCCGATCGCCACGACGGAGTGCCGCTTGTTCTCGCGCTGATAGCCCTCGAGCACCGGCCGGAGCGCGGCGGCGTAGGCGTCGATGAACGTCACGGCGCCCTCCTGTTCGAGGACGTAGTCACGCACACCCTCGTCCACGCCCGTGAGCGGCCGCAGCTGATCGTTCCAGAAGGGGTTGGGCAGGAAGCGCATGTCGGCGACGAGGTCGGCGTCGGGGGGAAGACCGTACTTGAATCCGAAGCTCATGACGGTCACCACGTGCCGCGCGGCACCCTCCTCGGAGAAGAGGTCGACCATATGGGTCGCCAGCTGGTGGACGTTGAACTGCGAGGTGTCGATGATGAGGTCGGCGTTCTCACGGATGGCGGCCAGTCGCTGCCGTTCGCGCCGGATCCCATCGAGGATCGTGCCCTCACCCTGCAGCGGATGCGGACGACGTACGGCTTCGAAGCGACGCACGAGCACCTCGTCGGAGGCGTCGAGGAAGAGCACGCGCAGCTGGCGCCGGTCGCGGAGGTCGTGCAGGGCCTGCGGGAGTTCGGCGAAGAGATTGCGCCCGCGGACGTCGACGACCACCGCCACCTTGGGCAGCGCGTGGGCAGCGAGCTCCGTCAGATCGAGCAGCGGCTTCAGCATCTGCGGGGGCAGATTGTCCACCACGTACCACTCGAGGTCTTCGAGGGCGTTCGCCGCAGTGGATCGGCCCGCGCCGGACATCCCCGAGACGATGAGCATCTCACCGGGCGTCGTCTGTTCGTCGGCCATGCCCTCCCCCGTCGTCTGCTCCAGGTTACCCATCCGCGAGGTGGTCGACGATCGCGGCGGCGAGCTTCGGCCCCACACCGGGGAGCTCGGCGATCTCGTCGGGTGTCGCCTTCTTCAGCGCGGTCACCGACCCGAAGTGGCGGAGAAGGGCGCGGATGCGAGCCTCTCCGAGGCCGGGTACCTCGGTCAGCACAGATTGGATGTCGCGACGACGGCGGTTGCGCTGATGCCTGATCGCGAATCGATGGGCTTCGTCGCGCAGGCGCTGGAGGAGATAGAGCGCCTCGCTGGTGCGCGGCAGGATGACGGGGAAGTCGTCGCCGGGCAGCCACACCTCCTCGAGCCGCTTGGCGATTCCCGCCAGAGCGATCTCGGAGTGTCCGGCGTCGGCGAGGGCCCGGGCGGCTGCCGCGACCTGCGGCTGGCCACCGTCGACGAGAAGAAGCTGGGGCGGATAGGCGAAGCGGGGCCGTTTGCGCGCGACCACGCCCTCTTCCGTCGTCTCCTCCTGTTCCTCCGGTCGATCGAGGTAGGCCAGCCGGCGTGTCAGCACCTGATGCAGCGAGTCCGTGTCATCCGAGGTCTGCTCCACTTTGAAGGACCGGTACTGATCCTTGCGCGGCAGTCCGTCTTCGAAGACGACCATCGACGCGACGACATTCGTCCCACCGAGATGGGAGACGTCGTAGCACTCGATCCGCAGAGGCGCTTCCTCCAGGCCCAGCGCCTCCTGCAGATCGGTCAGCGCCTGGGTGCGAGCGACGTAGTCACTCGTGCGGCGGGTCTTGTGGAGCATGAGCGCCTGCTGGGCGTTCAGCGTCGCGGTTTTCATCAGCTCCGCCTTCTGGCCCCGCTGGGCGACACCGATCGAGACCTTCTTGCCGCGCCTGGCGCGGAGCCACTCCTCCAGTTCCTGGGCGTCATCGGGCAGCTCGGGAACGAGCACCTGACGGGGGATGTCGGCCGCCGCGGCGTCGCCGTAGGTGCGCTGGAGCACCTGGTCGACGAGGTCGGCCCCGGAGATGTCGATCTCCTTCTCGATGGTCGTCGCACGCACACCGCGCACCCGGCCGCCGCGGACGACGAAGTGCTGGACGGCGGCGGCGAGCTCGTCCTCGGCGATGCCGAAGAGATCGGCGTCGGTGTCGGAGGGCAGTACGAGGGCGCTGCGCTTGAGGACCGCGTCGATGGCCTGGAGCTTGTCTCGGTACACCGCCGCGGATTCATAATCCATCGCCGCCGAGGCCTCGTTCATCCGGGCGGTCATCTCGCGGGTGAAGCGCTGGTCTCCGCCCGCCATGAAGGCGATGAAATCGTCGACGACGGCGCGGTGCTCTTCGATCGTCACCTTCATCGAACACGGTCCGCCGCAGCGGCCGATCTGACCGGGGAAGCACGGGCGCCCCGAAGCCATCGCCTTCTTGTACGACGCGTCGCTGCACGTACGGATCGGGAAGACCTTGATGAGCAGATCGATCGTGTCGTGGACCGCCCACACCTTCGGGTACGGGCCGAAGTACTTCGCCCCCGCGATGCGGTGGTTGCGGGTCACCATGACGCGCGGCGCCTCGTCGCCCAGCGTGATGGCCATGAACGGGTAGGACTTGTCGTCGCGGTAGCGGACGTTGAAGGGCGGATCGAACTCCTTGATCCACTGGTACTCCAGCTGCAGGGAATCGACGTCGGTGGCCACCACCGTCCACTCCACCGACGTCGCGGTGGTCACCATTCGTCGCGTGCGCTCGTGAAGGGTGTGCAGCGGAGCGAAGTAGTTCGACAGGCGGGCGCGGAGGTTCTTCGCCTTGCCGACGTAGAGCACACGACCCTGCGCATCGCGGAATCGGTAGACGCCCGGATTGGTGGGGATCTCACCGGCCTTGGGCCGGTAGGACAGCTGCGGTCGGCCCCGTCGGGGGGCGCGTTCGGTGGTCGTCACGGCCGACTCAGCCGGCCTTGCGGACCGCCGACTCGCCGAGCACCTCGGCCAGGAAGGCGCCGGTGTGGCTCTCCTCGACGCGCGCGACCTGCTCGGGTGTGCCCGTGGCGATCACCTGGCCCCCGCCCGATCCGCCCTCGGGTCCGAGGTCGATCACCCAGTCGGCCGACTTGATGACATCGAGGTTGTGCTCGATGACGATGACCGAATTCCCCTTGTCGACCAGCCCGTTCAGCACCTCGAGCAATCGACGCACGTCTTCGAAGTGCAGCCCCGTCGTCGGCTCGTCGAGGACATAGATGCTGCGGCCGTTCGAGCGCCTCTGCAGCTCCGTCGCGAGCTTGACGCGCTGCGCTTCGCCCCCGGAGAGGGTCGTCGCCGACTGTCCCAGCCTGACGTAGCCCAGGCCGACGTCGACGAGGGTCTTCAAGTAGCGGTGGATGGCCTGGATGGGCTCGAAGAATTCCGCGGCCTCGGAGATCGGCATCTCGAGGACTTCGGCGATGTTCTTGCCCTTGTAGTGCACCGAGAGGGTGTCGCGGTTGTACCGCTTGCCGTGGCAGACCTCGCAGTCGACGTAGACGTCGGGGAGGAAGTTCATCTCGATCTTGATGGTGCCGTCTCCCGAGCACGCCTCGCAGCGGCCGCCCTTGACGTTGAAGCTGAACCGGCCCGGCTGGTAGCCCCGGGCCTTGGCTTCCGGGGTCTCGCTGAAGAGCGTGCGGATCCGGTCGAACACGCCCGTGTAGGTCGCGGGGTTCGAGCGAGGCGTACGGCCGATGGGTGCCTGATCGACGTGGACGACCTTGTCGAGGTTGTCCAGACCCGTCACCCGCGTGTGCTTGCCCGGCACGGTGCGCGCACCGTTGAGCCGCGAGGCCAGGACCTGATACAGGATGTCGTTCACCAGTGACGACTTGCCCGAACCGCTGACCCCGGTCACGGCCGTGAGCACACCGAGGGGGAAGTCGACCGTGACGTTGCGGAGGTTGTTGGCCCGGGCGCCCACGACGCTGATCTTGCGCGAGCGATCGATCCGGCGCCGCTTCTTGGGCGTCGGGATCGCGCGCCGACCGGAGAGATAGTCGCCGGTGATCGACTGCGGGTCGGCCAGGAGCGCATCGAGCGGTCCGGAGTGCACCACCTCGCCGCCGTCGACGCCGGCGCGCGGACCGATGTCGACGATCCAGTCCGCGGCGTGGATCGTCTCCTCGTCGTGCTCGACGACGATCAGGGTGTTGCCGAGGTCGCGCAGCTTGACCAGGGTCTCGATCAGGCGACGGTTGTCACGCTGGTGCAGGCCGATGGAGGGCTCGTCGAGGACGTAGAGCACGCCGGTGAGGCCCGAGCCGATCTGCGTCGCGAGGCGGATGCGCTGCGCCTCTCCCCCCGACAGCGAACCGGCCGAACGACTGAGGTTGAGGTAGTTCAGCCCCACCTGGATGAGGAAGTCGAGCCGGAGGCGGATCTCGCGCAGCACCTGCGCGGCGATCTTGGCTTCTCGCGGGGTGAGCTCGAGGTCGGCGAAGAACGCGTGGGCGTCACCCAAGCTCAGCCGTGAGGCCTCCGCGATGGAATGTCCGTGCACCTGCACCGCCAGCACCTCGGGCTTCAGCCGCGCGCCGTCGCAGACCGGGCAGGGGACCTCTCGGAGGAACTCCGCCCACCGCTGCCGCTGTGTGTCGGACTCGGCCTGGAGATACTGTCGCTCGATGTAGGGGACGACGCCCTCGAAGCCCGAGGAGTACCGCATCTCCCGCCCGTACCGGTTCTTCCACCGGACGGTGACCTTGTAGTTCTCGCCGCGCAGGACTGCGTCCTTGATGTCGGCGGGGAGCTTGCGCCACGGGGTGTCGAGCGAGAAGTCCAGGTCGCGGGCCAGCCCCTCCAACAGCCGCTCGTAGTACTGGAAGAGCCCCTTGCCCTGTGTCGTCCACGGGATCAGCACGCCGTCGCGGATCGAGAGGTCCTCGTCGCCGATCATGAGCTCGACGTCCACCGACATGCGGGTGCCGAGACCCGAGCAGGCGGGACAGGCGCCGAACGGAGCGTTGAAGGAGAACGTGCGCGGTTCGATCTCGGTGAGTTGCAGCGGATGCCCGTTCGGGCACGCCAGCTTCTCGGAGAAGGACTGCCAGGCCTCATCGCCCTCGCGGTCGACGAAATTGACCTGCATGACTCCGCCGGCCAGGCCCAGTGCCGTCTCCACCGAGTCGGTGACCCGAGAGAGGATGTCGGGGCTTGCGACCAGGCGGTCGACGACCACCGCGATGTCGTGCTTGTAGCTCTTCTTCAGCGCCGGGGCGTCGGCGAGCTGAACCATGTCGCCGTCGACGATGGCCCGCGAGTAGCCCTTGGCGCTCAACTCCTTGAAGAGGTCGACGAACTCGCCCTTCTTCTGCGAGACCACCGGCGCGACGATCTGATATCGGGTGCGCTCGGGGAGCTCCATCAGCTGATCGGCGATCTGCTGCACGGTCTGCCGTTGGATGATCTCGCCGCACTCGGGGCAGTGCGGTATGCCGATGCGGGCCCACAGCAGACGCATGTAGTCATGGATCTCGGTGATCGTGCCTACCGTCGACCGGGGGTTGCGGTTGGTCGACTTCTGATCGATCGAGACGGCGGGGCTCAAGCCCTCGATGAAGTCCACGTCTGGCCGGTCGACCTGGCCGAGGAACTGGCGGGCGTAGGCGCTCAGCGACTCGACGTATCGGCGCTGACCTTCGGCGAAGATCGTGTCGAAGGCGAGGCTGGATTTCCCCGACCCCGACAGGCCGGTGAAGACGACGAGCGAGTCACGAGGGATGTCGAGGTCGACGTCCTTCAGATTGTGGACGCGCGCGCCTCGGACGCTGAGCTTTCCGGACGACCCGAAAGAGTGATTACCGCCGGATGCGGAGCCGGTCGGAAGGCCTGTGGAAGCTGGAGAACCGGGCAGGGCGACGGGAACGATGGGCACCCGTCAAGTGTAGGTGGGGCCTCCGACATGGAGTCCGGCGTTCGCGCCGAGCGAGAACCTCGGCACGATCCTCTCAGCCGATCGACACCCGCCCCGCGGCGTCGAGCCGCCATCCGGGATTGTGCGCGACCTCCCACGGGTGACCGTCCGGATCGACGAAGACACCCGAATAGCCGCCCCACGTGGTCGGCCCAGCCGGACGACTGATCCGGGCACCCGCGTCCGCGGCCGCGGCGAGAAGGGCGTCGACGGCGGAGACGGAGGACACGTTGTGCGCCAGAGTCACCCCGCCCCATCCGCCGGGGTCGTCCACACCGGAATCCTCGGCGAGCTCTGCCCTCCCCCACAGCGCGAGGACGAACCCGTCGAGCTGGAAGAAGGCGACCACACCGTCGATCGACTGTTCGTGCGGCGACCACCCCAGCGCGCGGTAGAAGGCCAACGCGCGTTCGAGGTCCGCTGCACCCAGAGTGATGAGGCTGACACGCTGTGCCATCCCCACGTCAGGCATGACCGGCGCGCTCCATCGCGCGAAGCTCCTTCTTGAGGTCCTGCACCTCGTCACGCAGGCGCGCCGCGAGCTCGAACTTCAGCTCCCCCGCGGCCGCAAGCATCTGGCCGGAGAGGTCGGCGATCGTGGCCTCCAACTGCTCGGCACCCTCGGCTGCGATGCCCTCCCGTCGCAGCTGCGGCGTGGGCGACTTGCCCTTCCCCGACTTCACTCGCGCATCCTTGCGGTTCAGCAGGGCTTTGGTGTCGTCCGCCTCGCGAGCGAGCACCTCGGTGATGTCGGCGATCCGCTTGCGCAGGGGCTGCGGATCGATGCCGTGCTCGAGGTTGTACGCGATCTGCTTGTCGCGTCGACGGTTGGTCTCGTCGATGGCGTTCCGCATCGAATCGGTGATGGTGTCGGCATACATGTGCACCTCACCCGAGACATTCCGCGCCGCACGGCCGATGGTCTGGATGAGGGAGGTGCCGGATCGGAGGAAGCCCTCCTTATCGGCATCCAGGATCGATACCAGCGAAACCTCCGGCAGGTCGAGACCCTCGCGAAGCAGGTTGATGCCGACCAGGACGTCGTACACGCCCGCGCGCAGTTCGGTCAGCAGCTCCACCCGTCGCAGGGTGTCGACGTCGGAGTGCAGGTACCGCACGCGCACGCCGTGCTCGCCGAGGAAGTCGGTGAGCTCCTCGGCCATCTTCTTGGTCAGGGTCGTCACCAGCACGCGCTCGTCGCGCTCCACACGCAGGCGGATCTCTTCGAGGAGGTCATCGATCTGGCCCTTCGACGGCTTGACCACGATCTGCGGGTCGATCAGTCCGGTGGGTCGGATGATCTGCTCGACCACCCCGTCGGCGATGCCCATCTCATATCGCCCGGGGGTCGCCGAGAGGTAGACCGTCTGTCCGATGCGCTCCTTGAACTCGTCCCACCGCAGCGGTCGGTTGTCCAGCGCGCTGGGGAGCCGGAACCCGTGCTCCACCAGCGTGCGCTTTCGAGAGGCATCGCCCTCGTACATCGCGCCGATCTGCGGAACGGTCACGTGCGATTCGTCGATGACCATGAGGAAGTCGTCGGGGAAGAAGTCCAGCAGAGTGTGCGGCGGCTCCCCCGGCATCCGTCCGTCCAGATGACGCGAGTAGTTCTCGATACCCGAGCAGAAACCCAGCTGCTGAAGCATCTCGAGGTCAAACGTCGTCCGCATCCGCAGCCGTTGCGCTTCGAGCAGCTTGTTCTGCGACTCCAGCTCCTTCAGGCGCTCGGCGAGCTCGTGCTCGATCGTCCCGATCGCGCGCTGAACGGTCTCCGTGCCCGCGACGTAGTGGGAGGCGGGGAAGATCGGAACCGACTCCATGCGCTGCACGACGTCGCCCGTGAGGGGGTGGAGCATGTACAGCGCCTCGATCTCGTCGCCGAACATCTCGATCCGGATGGCGTACTCCTCGTACACCGGGATGATCTCGATCGTGTCGCCCCGGACGCGGAAGTTCCCTCGTGAGAAGTCCACATCGTTGCGGTTGTACTGCATGGAGATGAATTTGCGGATCAGCGCGTCACGGTCGTAGACCTCGCCCACCTGCAGCGCCACCATCGCACGCAGGTACTCCTCGGGCGCGCCGAGCCCGTAGATGCACGAGACGGTCGAGACCACCACGACGTCACGTCGGGACAGCAGCGAGTTCGTCGTCGAGTGGCGCAGCCGCTCGACTTCGGCGTTGATGGAGGAGTCCTTCTCGATGAAGGTATCGGTCTGCGGCACGTAGGCCTCGGGCTGGTAGTAGTCGTAGTACGACACGAAGTACTCGACCGCGTTGTGGGGCATGAGCTCGCGGAACTCGTTGGCCAGCTGGGCGGCCAGGGTCTTGTTGTGCGCCAGCACCAGGGTGGGCCGCTGCACCGCCTCGATCAGCCACGCGGTGGTGGCGGACTTTCCCGTTCCGGTCGCTCCCAGCAGGACGACGTCGGTTTCGCCGGCGTTGATGCGGGCGGCGAGGTCGGCGATCGCCGACGGCTGGTCGCCGGACGGCTCGTACTCGCTGACGACCTCGAAGGGCCTGACGGATCGTGTGGTCTGCACTGTTCCAGGGTAGGCGCGCCCTCCGACATCCGGTCCGTCAGCCGAAACCGCCGCCGAATCCTCCCGCGTCCATCCCGCCGAAGCCGCCGCCGTCGCCGAACGCGCCGCCGCCGAATCCCCCGTCGCCGCCGTATGCGCCGGCGTCGACGGACGCCGCTGCAGGGTCGACGGTGTCGACGAGCCATCCCGGCTGCTCGGCGAGCATGAGCGATCCCGCACCGACGGTGAAGTAGGCCGTGACCGCCTGTGTCAGGAGGAATTGCTGCGCGACGACCGTCATGACCCCGGCGCTCATCAGGATCGATCGGGGGTCGGCCGCCTGCCGCGGGTCGCCCGTCTCGAGCGTCATCCGATCGTCGGCCTGATCGCTGCGGTACTGCTCGGCACGGCGTACGAGTTTCGCCAGCAGACCCGGCTCAGCCTCGGCATCCCGCCTCTCGTCGTCCCTGAGGAACGGTCGGAGCTCCGCGAGCATTTCTCGCCGGCGCTCGAGGGGAAGGTCGCGGAAGGCCGCGGCGTGCGCGCTCTCGATGACCGATGCCGGCAGCGTGTTGAGCAGGTACACGTAGCGTGAGATCTGCTCCTCCTCGGTGACCGCGCGGTACGGCGCCCTCCGCCGCCGACGGAATCTCCAGAGCACACCCATGTCGGCTCCTCCTGATCGGTAGCGACAGGGTACGCCGAACTCAGCGGCGTCCGGCGTTTTTCTCTGCTATCCGTCGGGGAAGCTCCTGCCAGAGCCGGTCGACCTGGGAGAGCGTGTCCGCCAGCGGCACCGCCGTGTCGACCACAACGTCGGCGAGCGCAAGGCGCTCGTCGTCGGTCACCTGCGCGGCGATCCGGGCGGCCGCGTCCGGCTCCGTGAAGCCCCGGAGGTCGACCAACCGTCGCCGTCGGATCTCCGCGGGCGCGTGGGCGACCACGATCAGATCCCAGGGGTCCGCGGCGCGGGCCTCTGCCAGCAGGGGGACGTCGTAGACGACCACCGCCTCGGGGTCCGCCGTGAACGCCTCGGCGAAGCGTCGGGCCGACTCCGCCCGGACGGCGGGGTGCACGATGGCGTTCATCCGCTCGACCGCCGCGGCATCACCGAAGGTGCGGCCGGCCAGGGCGGCCCGGTCCAGCGATCCGTCCTCGCGGAGGATGTCGTCGCCGAACTCCGCGGCGAGCGCGGTGAGGACGGGGGAGCCCGGCAGCTGGACGTGCCGCACGATCGCGTCGGCGTCGACGACGACGGCCCCGTGGTCGGCGAACCGCCGGGCGATGGTCGACTTCCCCGAGGCGATCCCGCCGGTGAGTGCGAGCAGAGGCATGTTCCGAGCATGCCACGCCGACGTCGTGGGACGCCGGAGGGCTGCGCACTCTAGAATGGGCCGATCGGACGCATCCCCCGAACGCGTCCGAAGCGAGCGAGGCAACGCGGTGCCACAGTCAGCCGTCGTGATCGAAGATGAGGCCGACATCCGGTCGCTCATCTCGCTCGTCCTGGAGTCGGCGGGTTACAACGTCCACGCCGCCGACAACGGCCTGGACGGCGTGGAGCTGGTGCGTCGCGTGTCACCCGAGGTGGTCACCCTCGACATCAGCATGCCCGGGATCGACGGCTATGAGACCGCCCGGCGCATCCGCCGCTTCAGTGACACCCACATCATCATGATCACGGCCTTCGTGCAGGAGTCCGATGCGCAGGAGGGGCTGGACGCCGGCGCCGACGAGTATCTGCGCAAGCCCTTCCGGCCGCGCGAGCTGCGCGCCCGCATCGAGGCGCTGACGACGACCCGCCGACCCGAGTAGGCCTCAGCCGTCGGCGGTGCGCGCGACCACCACGGCCGAGTCGGCGCTGGAGAATCCGCTCACGGCGCTCGTGCGCGCCACCCGAAGAAGCGCTTCAGGCTCGTATCCGACGACCTCTGTCAGGGCGACGCCGACGCCGACGACGGGGAGACCGACGCCCGAAAGCTGACCGAGCGCGTCGAAACTGCCGCGATACAGCGTCATGGCCTCCCGGCGAGCAGTGCTCGGCGAGGACGCGGTCGTGACCAGGGCGATGCCGTCCTCGCCGTCCTCCCCCATCACCGAGAACAGAGGTGCGTGACTGCGGACCGCCTCGCGCCACACCACGATCGCTTCGCGGCGCGCGTCTTCACCGAAGGCGGTGGCGATGTGCGCCAGGTCGTCGAGTCTGACCTCGATCACCGCGAGCGCCACTCCCCGGGCTTCGGCGGTGGTCGTCAGCGAGTCCAGGGCCGCGCGGAGACGCTTCTCGGTGAGGATCCCCGTCACGACATCCTCTGCTCCGGCCAGCGCACGCTGGTGACGCAGCTCCGCCCGTCCGGCGCGGAGCACGGAGGTCACGACCACGGCGACGATCATCAGCAGGACCGTCAGCATGCCCACGACGACGCTGCCGAACCACGTCTGGAAGAACGGGTCGTCCGGGCCGAGCAGAAGGAACGCGACGAGACGGAAGGAGAAGTAGACGGCTTCGATGCCGAACACGGCGCCGAGCACCCACGCCGTCCGCATGCCGCCGAGCGAACCGCGGAAGCACTCGATCCCCGCCGCACCGGCGACGAAGACGAGAGCGGCGAACGTCCACGCCGCCCCCGCCCAGTCGTCGAGGCTGGGCTGTTCGAGCACGGTGGCCACGGCGGTGACCGCGCTGAGCGCGGCGATCACGCCGACGGCCGTCCCGTTTCGTCGACCGTTGTAGAGACGGCAGCCGATCCACATCGCCCCGGTTCCGGCGACGAACGCGGAGTTTCCTGCCACGACCGCCCAGAGGGCGGTGGGATCGGCAGCCCAGGCAAGGTAGAGCAGGGAGGTCAGGATGGCGCCGAGGAATCCCAGCGCCCACGCCCGCCCGGCAGCCTCATCCCGACGAAGCACGGTCTCGAGGAGGAACACCGTCCCCGCGACGAAGACGACGAGGGCGGTCATCACCGCGCTCGTCACCAGATCGAGTTCCGCGAGCATCAGGCCTCTCCCCCTCCACCCGGACGGGTCGCGGGGAGGGTGACGGTGAACGTCGAGCCCACCCCGAGCACACTGCTGACCGTGATGTCTCCGCCGTGTCCGCGAACGATGTCACGACTGATCGCGAGGCCGAGGCCCGTGCCCGACACGGGCGAGGAGCGCACCGCGACACCGCGGTAATAGCGCTGGAAGAGTGCTTCGACGTCATCCTCCGTCATGCCCACGCCGCTGTCCTCGATGACGATCGCGGTCCATCGCCCCGTCGTCGCCGATTGCAGGGACACCCGCCCACCCTCGCGGTTGTATTTGACGGCGTTGGAGAGCAGGTTGTCGATCACCTGGGCGAGCCGACGCGGGTCGACATAGGCGTGCGCCGGACGCAGCCGGGTCGTGTCGATGGTGACGCCGCGCTCGCCCGCGCGAAGCACCAGCGATTCGACGGCAGCGCGGATGACCTCGGAGACCTCCACGACCTCCGGCTGCATGACGAGCTCGACGCGGTCGTCGGCAGCCGCCGATGCCGTCAGGACGTCGGAGACGAGTTCGAGCAGCTGCTCGGCGTTCCGGTCGGCGATCTGGAGGTTCGATCGGATCCGGGACGGTGTCTCGGGGTCGTCGATGGCGAGCTCGATGTAGCCGAGGATCGACGTCAGCGGCGTCCGCAGCTCGTGCGACACCGACGAGATCACCTCGTCGCGCGCCCGTGCCGCGAGCATCTCAACGGTGACGTCGCGGGAGACGACGACCGCCCCGGCATCCCGACCGTCGGAATCGCGCAGTCGTCGTGCGGTGAAGCTCAACGCCCGCTGCAGCCCGCCCGGCGAGCCGAACCACACGCGTTCGTCCTGGAAGACCGCGCCGCGGCGCGCCCGCTCGAGCGGGAGCTCTTCGCGGGGCAGACGGGTCGTGCGATCCATGCGATAGGCCTCGAGTTGGTCCTCCGCCTCGACGTCGGCCAGCACCTGCTGCAGGCGCGCATGGGCGTCGTTGGTCACCGTGATCGCGCCGGTCTCGTCGATGCGGATGATGCCGAAGTCGACGGCGTCGAGCACCTCGGTCACGAGCTGCTCCTGCCGCCGGGCCCGCTCGGCCGACTGCCGCAGCAGCGCGGCCTGCTTGTCCAGCAGCATCCGCTGTGCCGCAGCCCGCCGCGCGGCGACGAAGGAGGTGAGCCCGACGGCGACGAGGACGACGGGAAGGAGGATGGTGCTCAGCAAAGCCCCGGTCGGCGGCCCGATGGCAACGGTGATCCAGTACGTCACGCTGGCCGTGACGACGCCCGAGATGAGGCCCGCGAGTCCGAAGCCGGTCGCCAGCCACATCACCGGGAAGATGAAGAGCAATCCCGTCCCGAGGGCGGGGGCGGCACTCCGGATGACACCGACGGCGACGATGTCGGCCAGCGGGATCGCCATCAGCCACCACGAAGACATGCGGTCCCACGGCACCACGAGGGCGAGTCCGGTGAGGATGAAGATCCCGATCACCCCGGCGAAGAAGACCGGCATGCTCCCGACGAGATCGGTCGCGAGGACGGCGATCGCAACCGCCAGCACGAGGGCGCCGAGGAGGAGCTGGGTGAGAGCGGGCGAACGCCCGCGGGTGCGATCGGCGAGAACGACATCGATCCAGCGGCGCGTATCGGGGGCGGCGGAGGGAACGGATGCGGTGGGGGTGACGTCCATGCGACTACGACCGGCTTGCCGAGGGGTCGGCGTCTTCCCGCGCGTAGTCCGCGACGAGCTCCTGCTCGCGGGCGAAGCGGGGCAGGAAGACCGCCACGACCGTCGCGCCGACGATGATCGCCACCGCCCCGATCAGATAGGCGAAGAACGCGCCGTCGAGCAGCGACTGCGTCGCCGCCTGGGTGATCTCGCCGGCGTACTGCGGGTATTGCTCGGCGACCCGCAATGCGGAGGCGTAGGAGGCCTGCAGCGCCTGCGTCACCTCGGCGCTCACCGACTGCGCCTCCGCCGACGCGGCGATCTGACGAGCGAACGAGGCGGCGAAGCCGGCGGCGAGAACCGCCCCGAGGAGGGCCTGCATGATCGATCCGCCCAGGTCGCGCTGCAGGTCCGACGTCGCTGAGGCCATTCCGACACGTCTCACCGGCGTGCTCTCGGTGAGCGCGCGCGAGGCCGGAGTCATCGCGAACGCGGCACCACTGCCGATGAAGAGGAAGCCGGCGCCGACGAGCACGTACGGCGTGGACTCCCCCCACAACAGGGTGGTGAGAAAGCCCAGCAGGACCAGCGCGTACCCCGCCAGCATGGTCGCGCGCGAGCCGCGGGAGGTGAGGAGCCGCGCGGACAGCGGTGCGCACAGCAGCAGACCGACCGCGGCCGGCACCACCGCCAGCCCGGCTTCGAGGGTGCTGTACCCGAGGATGTTCTGGAGGAACTGCTGCCCGACGAACATCGCCCCCATCAGCGACCCGAAGACGATCGTGCCGCCGGTGGCCGGCACCCAGAACATGCGGCGCCGGGCGACCTTCAGTTCGTAGATCGGATGCCGCGCCGCGATCTGGCGCCAGGCGAACAGTGCCAGGAGCACCACCGCGGCGCCGAGCAGGATCAGCCCGAGCACCGTCTGGCCGGGCGCGAAGACCAGACTCACTCCGAGCACGAGCGCCGCGATCGCGAGGGTCGCGAGGACCCCTCCGAGATGGTCGACGGGTTCGTCCGATTCCTTGACGTGCGAGGGCACGAAGAGTGCGACGAGCACGAACGCGATCGCGGCGATGGGCGCCGCCAGCAGGAAGGCCGAGCCCCACCACCAGATCGTCAGCAGCAACCCGGCGAGCACGGAGCCGATGACCGCAGCCGTGGCGCTGACGCCCGACCAGAGGGCGATCGCCACGGTGCGCCGGGGCCCCTGGGCCCACAGGGCGGTGATCAGCGAAAGGGTGGTGGGAAAGGCCATCCCCGCCGCGACACCGGTGAAGATCCGCGCGGCGATGAGCATCTCCACCGACGGGGAGAAGGCGGAGAGGAAGCTTGCGACGACGGTGAGGGCCAAGCCGAGCAGAAGCAGCTGCTTGCGTCCGTAACGGTCGGCCAGAGCCCCGAGGTACAGCACCGACATCGCAAGCCCCAGCCCGCATCCGACGGCGACGAGATTCAGCGCGGTCTGGGTGGCGCCGAAGGCGTCTCCGACATCGGGAAGAGCGACGTTGGCCGCGGCGAGGTTGATGTTGCACACCAGCGCGGCCAGGATCAGGGCCGTCAGGACGACGGGCGCCCGGGGCGGGACCGTGCCGAGGTCTGCGTCGCCCGCGCGCGTCTGAGTCACGCGCTCACTTTATCGAGGCGCGAGACCTGCGGTGCGCAGCGCCACCGCAGCGGTGACCGCCGCAGCGGCGCACATCGCCGCGAGTGCGCCGATGAAGGCCGTCCACCCGGACCCGGCGTAGACGAAGCCGAGGCACCAGCCGAACAGGCTCGACCCGCCGTAGTAGGCGAGATAGTACAGCGAGGACGCTTGCGCCCGGGTGTCGGCCGAGGCGGCCGCGGGGGCCCACCCCGATGCCACGGCGTGGGCCGCGAAGAACCCCGCGGTGAAGACGAGGAGGCCGAGGAGGACGACCACGGTTGCGGGCGCCAGCAGCGCCCCCAACCCCACGAGCATCGCCGAGATGCCGCCGAGGAGCACCGGGAGCCGGCCGTGACGCACGGCGAGCGCACCCGCCCAGGGGGACGAGACCGTCCCGGCGAGGTAGGAGAGGAACAGCAGGGTCGCCAGCCAGCCCGGCAGGGAGAACGGGGGCTCCGCGAGGTGAAAACCGAGGTAGTTGAACACCGCGACGAACGCCCCCATGAGGAGGAATCCCTGCGCGTCGATCGCGAGCTGGGCGGGCGTTCGCAGGAGCGCGGAGAGCCGCTGGCCGAGCCCGCGCTCCGGCCGGTGGCGGTGGGCGATGAAACCCCGCGCCCGCGGGACGAGCCAGAGGAAGACGACGGCCGAAGCCGCGCACAGGATCGCCACCGCCCACATTCCGGCCCGCCATTCGACGAGGTCGGCGACCGGCCCGGACACCAGCCGCCCCGACAGCCCGCCGACGGTCGTGCCGGCGATGTAGCTTCCTGCCGCGGACGCCGTGTGGCGCGCGTCGACCTCCTCGCTGAGATAGGCCAGGGCGATGGCGGGTATCGCGCCGAGCGCCACCCCCTCGGCGAGTCGGATGCCGAGGAACACGCCGATGTCGTTTGCCAGCGGTGCCAGCAGACCGAGGACGGTGGCCGTGCAGATCCCGACGGTCATGGCCGGCACGCGACCGAAGCGGTCGGCGACGATGGACCACGGGATGACGGCGGCGGCCAGACCCAGCGTCGTCGCCGACACCGCGAGGGAGGCGGTCGGCGGTGAGACGTCGAGGTCGGCGGAGATGAGCGGCAGCACAGCCTGGGGCGAGTACAGCTGCGCGAAGGTGGCGATCCCGGCGAAGAACAGGGCGACGAGGAGACGCCGGTACGCGCGACTCCCCGGCAGGTGCCCGGTCGCGTCGCTCATCGGTCCGACGCTACGCGGTTCATCCCGTCACGTTCGTTCGCACACGGCACAGGGCCGGAACCCTTGACGGGTTCCGGCCCTGTGCGCGGATGGTGCGGGCTCAGCGACCAGAGAGCTTCTCACGAAGCGCGGCAAGCGCCTCGTCGTCGGCCAGCGTTCCGCCGCCCGACGTGTCGGACGAGAACGAGGACGAACCCGTCGACTCGACGGCCGGCGCGTTGGCCTCGGCCTCGAGGGCCTTGACGACGGCGGCCTTGTGGGCCTCCCAGCGCGCCTGCGCGGCGGCGTAGTCCTGCTCCCAGGCCTCGCGCTGCTCGTCGAAGCCTTCCTTCCACTGGTTGGTCTCCGGGTCGAAGCCCTCGGGGTACTTGTACTCCCCGTTCTCGTCGTACTCGGTGACCATGCCGTAGAGGGCCGGGTCGAACTCGGTGCCGTAGGGGTCGACCGACTCGTTGGCCTGCTTCAGCGACAGCGAGATGCGGCGACGCTCGAGGTCGATGTCGATGATCTTGACGAAGACCTCTTCGCCGACCGACACGACCTGCTCGGCGAGCTCGACGTGCTTGCCCGAGAGCTCGGAGATGTGCACGAGACCCTCGATGCCGTCCGCGACGCGGACGAACGCCCCGAACGGCACGAGCTTGGTGACCTTGCCCGGCGCGATCTGGCCGATCGCGTGGGTGCGGGCGAAGACCTGCCACGGGTCCTCCTGCGTCGCCTTCAGCGACAGGGAGACGCGCTCGCGGTCGAGGTCGACCTCGAGGATCTCGACGGTGACCTCCTGGCCCACCTCGACGACCTCGGAGGCGTGCTCGATGTGCTTCCACGACAGCTCGGAGACGTGCACGAGGCCGTCCACGCCGCCGAGGTCCACGAAGGCACCGAAGTTGACGATCGACGAGACCGTCCCCTTGCGGACCTGACCCTTGTGCAGGTTGTTGAGGAACGTGGTGCGCGACTCGGACTGGGTCTGCTCGAGCAGAGCGCGACGCGAGAGCACGACGTTGTTGCGGTTCTTGTCGAGCTCGAGGATCTTCGCCTCGATCTCCTGACCCAGGTACGGGGTGAGGTCGCGGACGCGGCGCAGCTCGATGAGCGAGGCGGGGAGGAATCCGCGCAGGCCGATGTCGACGATGAGGCCGCCCTTGACGACCTCGATCACCTGACCGGTGACCACGCCGTCGGTCTCCTTGATCTTCTCCACGTCGCCCCAGGCGCGCTCGTACTGCGCGCGCTTCTTGGACAGGATCAGACGCCCTTCCTTGTCCTCCTTCTGGAGGACGAGCGCCTCGACGTGGTCGCCGACGTTGACGACCTCGTTGGGGTCGACGTCGTGCTTGATCGAAAGCTCGCGCGAGGGGATGACACCCTCGGTCTTGTAGCCGACGTCGAGGAGGACCTCGTCGCGGTCGATCTTCACGACGGTGCCTTCGATGAGGTCTCCGTCGTTGAAGAACTTCAGGGTCTTTTCGACCGCGGCCAGGAAGTCCTCGGCAGATCCGATGTCGTTGATCGCGACCTGCTTGGTGGCCGGGGCGGTCGTTGCGGTAGTCATGTAGTGGGTTGTCCTTGGTGGTGTGGTGTTCGGGCCTCGGCTGCCTGATCCGCACGCGGAAGCGGACGGGTTCCGGCCCCGAGGCGGAGCGGATTGTGGTCGTACGGCGTCACATGTGGCGCACCGGCCCACACGTCATCCCGAGATCGAAACCGGGCATGGTGGAACCGTCACACGCGTGACACTTCAGGTTATCAGACAGCGTCAGCCCGCGGAGACCTCGACGGTGAACTCCAGCGGCTGGATCCCGCCGTCCTGATTGATCATCGTCACCGTCGTCGTGCCCTCGGCGAGCGCACGCACGCCGGGGTTGAAGGTGGCGCTGCCGTCATCCCTGCCCTGGACGAACTCCGCCACCGCGGGGTCTGCCACCTCCCCCTCGTAGCTGTCGATCGCGAGGTCACCGGTGTCGATGTTGAGCACCTGACCGACGATGAGCTCGACCGTGGCACCCTGCAGGTCGTTGGCCGACTCGGTGACGGGGGCGATCACGGACGTGCTCCCGGGATTCGCCGCGCCGGGTGCGCAGGCGCTGAGCGAGAGGGCGAATGCCGCCGCGGAGAGGGCGGCGAGGACGAGCTTCGGGCTGCGCATGATCTCACAATGGCAGGAGCGGGTGCGGAAAGGAAAGGATGCGGCAGCCGGGGGCTCCGCGAGGACACCGCCGGATGTCCGCCTCAGACCAGGAGCCGGCCCAGGAGACGGGTCAGCAGGCCCTGCTCCTCGCGCGACAGCCCCGCGAGCTCCTCGGCCTCCCGGCGGACGAGCTCCGTCATTGCGGCGTCGACGCGCTCGGTGCCCTCGGGACTCAGGCGCACGAGCACGCCGCGACCGTCGCGCGGGTTCGGCCGCCGCTCGACGAGGCCGCGTGCGGCGAGCTTCTCCAGACGGTTGGTCATCGCCGCGCTGCCGATCATGGTGGATTCGATCAGCTGCGCAGGGCTCAGCTCGTGAGGGTCCTCCGCTCGACGCAGAGCGGCCAGCACATCGAACTCCCATACCGACAGACCTGCGCTGAAGAAGGCCTCGGCGCGCAGGCGGGCGAGTCGCAGCGCGACGCGCCTCAGTCGCGACATGACATCAAGCGGAGTGAGATCGACGTCGGGGAGCCGACGGGACCACGCGTCGATCAGCAGATCGACGTCGTCATCCCTCTCCCGGGCCTCCCCGCTCATACTTCGACCGTAGCGGACGCCACGAGGGGTGAGCTGCGTCCCGGAGCGCTATCGCGCGTCGGATGCGGCGACGAAGGCCTCGGCGATCGGCTGCTCTCCCCCGCCGAAGCGCAGCGTCCGCCGGACCGTCGCGGGCTCGACCAGCGCCGCCGCGACGGCGGCGGCGACGTCGGCGCGCGGTACCGCACCGCGGCCGTCGGGATCGATGGTGATCCGTCCTGTGCCGGGTTCATCCAGGAGTGCGCCCGGTCCGAGCACCGTCCACTCCAGTTCGGTGCCGCGCAGATGATCGTCGGCGGCGAGCTTGGCATCGGCGTAGGGGAAGAAGTCGTCGTCTTCGGGCACGCCGTGATCGGCCTTGGAGCCCAGCCACGACACCATCACGTATCGTTCGACACCCGCCCGGCCCGCGGCGTCCATCGAGCGGATCGCCGCATCGCGGTCCACCGCGTACGTGCGCGCGGCGTCGCCGCCGCCGGCACCGGCCGACCAGACGATCGCGTCGTGGCCCGCCACCAGCTCGGCGAGCGCCTCGGTGTCGAGCTGCTCGATGTCGGCCACGCGCGGCGTCGCACCCGTGCCCTCGACCTCCTCGACGTGGGCGGGATTCCGGATGACCGCGGTCACCTCGTCCCCCCGCGAGACCAGCAGCGGCGCCAGGAGCATCGCGACCTTGCCGTGTCCACCGAAAACCAGCACCCGAGACATCCGCTCTCCTTCTCTTCGACGAACCCTCAGCCCATCGGGCGTCGTCGGCGCTGTCAACCCCGCCCGACGTGGCTAGCGTTGAGGTATGCGACTGACCTCGGCGATCCGCGCGCCGCGTCGCGCGCCTGTGCTGCAGGTGGCCAAATCGGCGATCGCGACCGTGGCTGCCTGGCTCGTCGCCGGCTGGCTGATCCAGGGTCCTCCCCCGGTGTTCGCCGCGATCGCCGCGCTTCTCGTGGTGCAGCCGAGCCTCAACCAGTCGTTCGCGAAGGCGATCGAACGCAGCGTCGGGGTCATCGTGGGTGTGGCCATCGCCTCGGGGCTCGGGATGGTGTTCGGCGATGCCACCTGGGTGGTCCTGGTCGCGATCATCGTCGCCCTGATCGTGGCCTGGGCGGCTCGCGTGACGGCGGGAACGGCGAACCAGGTCGCCATCAGCGCGGTGCTCGTGCTCGCCCTGGGCGCCACCACCCCTGATTACGCCGTCGACCGCATCCTCGAGACCATCATCGGCGCCCTCATCGGAATGGTGGTCCACATCGTGATGGTGCCGCCGGTCGCCGTGGCTCCTGCACACGAAGCCGTCGACCGGGTCGGGGAGGAACTCGCCCGATCCCTCGAACGCCTCGCCGATGCTCTCACCGCGCAGCAGACGCGTCCGCAGATCGAAGAGCTCATGCTCACCGTCCGGCTGCTGCGGCCGATGGTGGTCGACGCCGACGAGGCCATCGCGACGGCGCGCGACTCGCTCTCGCTCAATCCGCGGGCCCGGCGGTATCGACGCGAGCTCGGCGAGGTCGAGCAGCTCCTCGCCCTCTTCGGTCCCATCGTGACCCAGACGATCGGGATGACGCGTGCTGTCTACGACCACTACGACGCCACTCTCGCCACCGAGCCCGCTGTCCTCGCGATCGCCGATCAGCTGCGTCGCGCGGCGCACGACATCCGCCTGGATCTGCGCCGCGCCCCCCGGTCGGGTGACGCGGAGCCGACGGCGACGACGACGATCCCGGCGCTGACCGCACCCCTGCGGCTGACCGCGCCGTCGGCGACGAACTGGATCGTCGTGGGTTCGTTGATGGAAGACCTGCGCCGCATCCACGATCAGCTCAGCGAGGGGAATCCGTGACGGGCGGTCGATGAGGGGTGTCGCCCGCCCTCGGGACTGGTAGCGTGCGGGGGCACCGCGGTGACGCACCACAGCCACGACGGAGGACGACAGTGACTCAGAACGCCCCCGCCCCTTCGGCTACGGCCCGGCCCCGCGAGCAGTGGACCGGCCAGGTCGGCTTCATCCTCTCGGCCATCGGGTCGGCGGTCGGCCTCGGCAACATCTGGCGTTTCCCGGGGGTCGCCTACGAGAACGGCGGTGGGGCGTTCCTCATCCCCTATCTGGTCGCGCTCCTGACCGCGGGCATCCCGATCCTGTTCCTCGATTACGCCCTCGGGCACCGGTTCCGGGGTGCTGCCCCCACCGCCTTCCGGCGCATCGGCCGATCGATCGGGCGCTTCACCGAGTCGCTCGGATGGTTCCAGGTGGCGATCGCCTTCGTCATCGGCCTCTACTACACGGCCGTGATCGCCTGGGCGCTCAGCTACTTCGTCTTCTCCTTCGACCTGCGCTGGGGAGATGACCCGGCGACCTTCTTCCAGGCCGACTACCTGCAGGTCGGCGACCCCGGGTTGAGCCTGGAGTTCGTCCCGGGCGTGCTCATCCCCCTCGCAGTGGTGTGGATCGCGGCGATCCTCGTGCTCGCCGCGGGAGTAGCAAAGGGCCTGCAGCGGGCGAACGTCATCTTCCTCCCCATCCTCATCGCGGCCTTCCTGGTCCTCGTCGTCCGCGCCCTCTTCCTCGACGGCGCAGCCGACGGGCTGAACGCCCTCTTCACGCCGAACTGGGCGGCCCTGGGCGATCCGAATGTGTGGATCGCGGCGTACAGCCAGATCTTCTTCTCGCTGTCGATCGCGTTCGGCATCATGATCACCTATGCCTCCTACCGGCGTCGGCGGTCGAATCTGACCTCGCCCGGCCTGGTCGTGGCATTCGCGAACTCGTCTTTCGAGATCCTCGCCGGCATCGGCGTCTTCGCCACGCTGGGGTTCTTCGCCTTCCAGCAGGGCATCCAGGTCGCCGAGCTCGAGGGCCTGACCGGCGTGGGTCTGTCGTTCATCACCTTCCCCGCGATCGTGTCGCAGATGCCCGGCGGGCCGCTGTTCGGCTGCCTGTTCTTCGGCTCCCTCACCCTCGCCGGCTTCACGTCGCTGATCTCGGTCCTGCAGGTCGTCTCGGCGGCGTTCCAGGAGAAGTTCCGACTGACACCGCGGGTGGCGGCCACCGCCGTGGGTTCGGTCTCGGCGGTGCTGTCGATCCTGCTCTTCTCCACCACCACCGGCCTCCTGGCCCTCGACGTCACCGACCAGTACGCCAACAATGTGGGCATCGTCGCCTCGGCGGTGCTGACCACGATCGTGGTGATCTGGGTGCTGCGCGGCGGCCCCGAGCTCCGCTACCACCTCAATGCGGTGTCGACATTCCAGGTCGGGCGCGTGTGGGTGGTGCTCGTGGGAGTCCTCGCACCGATCGTGCTGGCCTACATGCTGATCCAGCGCATCGTCGTGCTGATCGTGGAGGGGTACGGCGGACTTCCCGAGTGGTACCTGCTGGTGTTCGGCTGGGGCACGATCGGTTTCATCGTGGTCGCTGCCATCGTGATGTCGGCGCTGAAGTGGCGCGACTCGCCGGATGACTTCCGCGCGTGGCCGTCGTTCCCGCCCGAAGGCCAGGCGGAGACCCGGAAGGAGCACGCGAAATGACCGGTCTCGCCATCACATTCCTGATCCTGTCGATCGTCATCGTCTGGGGAGGGCTGGCCGTCAGCATCCTCTTCCTTCGCTCGCGCCCCGAGCCCAGCGAGTACCCCCCGGGTGGGACGGATGATCACCGCGAAGACATCGGCCCGGCCGAACGCGACACCTGAAGCCGGGTGCGGACGCGCCGCGCCGTCCGCACGACGGTTCGCGCGGGCACCCCGACCGCGAGCGCCCATCGCCCGGCCGGTGAACGGTCCATCTCCCCGAACACGGACTTCCGCTCCCAGGCCAGACGCAGGCGCCCTCCGCGTCCCGTGGGGAGCGCGGGGTGAGCCAGCAGCCCCTGTCGCCGGAACCCGACCATCCGCTCGACGGCCGGGATCCAGTCATCCTCTGCCGGGTCGTGCAGGTAGTTCTCCCGCAACCACGACGCCGCCGGGAGCCGGAATCGACCCGCGAGCAGGTCGTCCTCGCCCCCGAGGAGGCCGCTGCCCTCGAAGACCACGTTGATGAGCGCGGGCGAGACGCCGAATGTATCGAGCGCCAGAACCGGGATGCCGCGGGCGATGGCCTCGATCGCCGCGGTCGAGCTGACCGTGACCAGTCCGGCGGCTTGATCGAGGGCCGCCTGCATCGGCGCCGTCGACAGGACGAGGTTCTCCGGCGACTCACCGAGGGAGCGCAGGAGCTCGGGAAACGCGTCGCGCTCGAGGTGGGTCTGGTGCTCCCCCGCTGCGGCGCGAAGCTTGACCACGACGCGCCGTGAGCTGTCCGCCGATGCGAGGCTCCGGAGCATCCCGGCCAACCTCACGCGATCTTCCCGGTCACTCGGCACGATGGCCTGGGCGGCGAAGACGATGTCGGTCGCCTCGGGGGCACGCCCCTGACCGCCCGCCCGCGCGGCCGCGGCAGCGAAGGGCAGGGTGGCCAGGGCGAAGCGGTGGGGCAGACCGGTGGTCGCCGACAGCGCTGCGAACTCCGTCCGCTCGCGCCGGGAGTGCACGACGAAGAGATCGGCTCCCTGCCGGTAGAACAGAGCTTTCCTGGTGGCCGGGACGGAGATGCCGGGAAGCCCCGTCACCACGACCGGTCGCCCCGGAAGGGTGGCGAACAGACGCACGAGAACGCGGGCCAACGGGCCGCGCGCGCCGATGATCACCACATCCGGCGGATCGTCGGCGACGCTCTCCTCCAGCTGCGCGAGCGTCAGCCGCGCGACGGCGTCGACGGACAGGCCGCTCGTGGTCAAAGCCGCGCGCAGCTGGTCGTCCGATACCGCCAGCGGCGTATCGAGGATCCGCATCGAGCGGTCCCAGGTGGCCGGAGCGCTTCCCACAAGCGCCGCCGCCCACTTCACGTACGAGTCGGTGTCGGCGATACCGACGACCCGGATCCTCCGCGGCGGCAGTATGCCGGCGGCCGCGCCTGTCACGAGGGAGAACCCGTCACGTCGGGACGCGGCGGAGCTTGGCCAGGGGGCCTCGCTCACTGTCGTACACGCGCTTGACGCCGTCTCCCAGAGCTGCCTCGATAATCCGGATGTCGCGCACGAGGTGCTGCAGGCCGGCGGGTTCGAGGGAGGCGGCATGGTCGGAGCCCCACATCGTGCGATCGAGCGTGATGTGGCGTTCGACGGCGACCGCGCCCAGAGCGACCGCGGCGAGCGAGACCTGGAGGCCGCGTTCGTGGCCGGAGTACCCCACGGGCACTCCGGGGAAGCGGTCGCGCAGCGCGGGGATCATGCGCAGGTTGGCCTCCTCGGGCTCCATCGGGTAGGTGGAGGTGGCGTGCAGCAGCACGAGGTCATCGGTGCCGAGAACGTCGACGGCCGCGCTGATCTGCGCCATCGTCGACATGCCGGTGGAGAGGATGACCGGCTTGCCGGTGTCGCAGAGGGCGCTCAGCAGCGCGCGGTCGGTCAGGCACGCGGAGGCGACCTTGTGCGCACCGACGCCCAGGTCTTCCAGGAACGCCACGCTCGGCACATCCCATGGCGAGGCGAACCACTCCAGTCCTCGCAGGATGGCGTGGTCGGAGATCTCGATGTACTGATCGCGATCGAACTCGACACGGCGACGGTAGTCGAGGTAGCTCATCGTTCCCCACGGCGTCTCGCGCGGGATGTCGCGCATGTGCTCCGGGGTCGAGATCTCGGGCGTGCGCTTCTGGAACTTCACGGCGTCGACGCCCGCGTCGGCGGCGACGTCGATGAGACGTTTGGCGATCTCGACATCGCCGTTATGGTTCAGTCCGATCTCGCCGATGACGTAGGCGGGGTGGCCGCCTCCGATGACGCGGGAGCCGATGGTGACGGTCATGGGGTGGTCCTGTTCTCCTGGAGGTAGGGAAGGGATGTCGGGCCGCGGCGGGCGCGGAGCACACGCTCGGCGAGCTCGCGCACGGCGCCGTCGCCGCCGTGTCGGTCGAGGACGACGCGCGCGGCGCTCAGGACGACGGGGTCGGCGTCACCGACGGCGACGGGCCAGCCCACGATGTCCATCGCCGGCACGTCGTTGACGTCGTTGCCGAGGTAGGCGATCCGCGACAGCGGGATGCGTGCGGCATCGGCCCAGCCGCGGAGCGCCCCGGCCTTGTCGCCGACGCCCTGGACGACCTCGACGCGGAGTTTCCGCCCCCGGGCGCTGACGACCGGGTTCTCTTCGGTCGAGAGGATGAGAACGGGGATCTGCGCGGCGCGCAGGCGCGCGACGCCCATGCCGTCGGAGCGGCTGACGCGCACCGCCTCCACACCGGACTCGGTGACGGTGACGGTGTCGTCGGTGTGCACGCCGTCGAAGTCGGTGACGACCGCATCGACATCGAGGGGTTCAGGTGCGTCGATGAGAGGAGCGAGGGCGCGTGCGAGCTCGAGCTCGGCGAAGGAGTCGATCTCGATCGCGGTGCGCTCGGGCACCGCGGCGATCCCGATGCTGCCGAAGAAGCGGTGCCGGACCGTGCGGAACCCCCGGGCTCGCATGACGTAGAACGCGCCCGTCTCGAGGTAGTGCGGTTCGCGGTCCTGCCGGCGCGGACGGTGCTCGGCGCGGTGGTTGATCGCCTCGGCGCAGTCGCCGGTGCCTTTGCGCCAGAGGAAGCCGTACGTCTCGATCGCCGAGAACACGCTGTCGCGGCGGCGCTGCTGCACCAGGCGGATGGCGCCGGCGAGGGCTTCGCTGTCGATGAACGGCGAGGTGGCCTGCAGGAACGCCACGACGCCGACGTTGACGTCGCGCGCCTCGAGGTCGTCGAGGGCGTGGAGGATCGCCGACTCGGAGCTCGCGGTGTCGCCCGAGAGGTCGGCGGGGCGCCGGATGACCTCGGCTCCCCACTCTTCCGCGACGGCGGCGATCTCGTCGTCGTCGGTCGAGACGCAGACGCGGTCGATGAGATCGCAGCGCCGGGCTGCCTGGATCGCGCGTCCGATGAGCGGGATGCCGCCGACGCGACGCAGATTCTTGCGGGGAACACCCTTCGACCCGCCCCGGGCGGGGATGATCGCGACGACGTCGCTCATCGTTCGGCCCCCGCCCGCGCCTGGCCGGTCGGCACCGGTTCGCCGTTGATGGTCGAGCCGGTGCCGGCGAGGATGAGCGGAAGAGTGGTCGACGTCGTCGAGGGAAGGGTGTGCAGCTGCAGCGGTCGGGTCGCGCCGGCGAGGATCAGTTCGACGGGGACGGATGCCGCGGCGACCGCGACACCGGGAACGCGGCGGACGGCGTCGAGCTGTTCGGCGGTCTCGCGCCGGTGCGGGAGGTAGGTCGCAGGTTCGGCGCCGGTCGGCGCGGCCTCGGTCACCTCGGCGAGCCATGTGAGGTAGGCGTCACGTGTCATCCGTCCGTCGACCGGGCGGGCGCTTCCGAGGATCACGCGGGTGCCGAGATCGACCGGCGAGGGAGCGGTGGCGCGCGTCCAGGCGAATCGGTGCCGCTCGATCGCGAAGCCCCGATCGGCGAGCGCGGCTTCGCGATCCGGGCCGAGGTCGAAGGCCGTGAACAACCGGGCGGCACGGGAGCGCGCGCGGCGGGCGATCGTCTCGGCGGTGAACGGCGCGACCAGAGAGGTCAGGCCCTTCTCGGTCACGTGAGGGCGGGCATAGGGGCGGCGTTGGAGGAGGGTGTCGGCGAAGGGCAGTGCGATGGCGCCGTCGTCGAGGAACGTGAGGGTGCGGGGACGCAGGACGGCGGCGGCGAGACGGAACTGTCCGGAGAATCCGTCGCCGACGAGCCAGTGCGGATGCTGCGCGAGCAGCTTCCACGGGATACCGAGGTAGGGCTCCATCTCACCGAACCGCGCTCCGCGCGCGAGGAGGAGGTCGGCCGTCTCGGACATCTGCGGCGTCAGGCGCCCCGCGACCGGGACGGTGATGCGATGTGCGGCGGCCCACTCGGCGGCGCCGATCAGTTGCAGGGGTGACTCCACCCACGCCAGCACGGCGTCTCGGTTCATGCCACCTCCCAGAGCGTCCAGCGTCGAGCGCGCAGGTGAACGGTGAGCACTCCCCTGGGGGTCGGTCGGTCGACGAGCAGGTGAACGTCCGGTGCCGGTATCGGGTGTGGATAACTCCGAGAGTCCGCGCGGCCGCGCACTACGGTGGTGTCCGTGAAAAGCCGGGGTGGATCAGGAGCACGAGGCACGGTGAAAGGGGTCGCCGGTGTGACGCTCGGCCTGGTGCTCGTGCTCACGGCCGGGTGCGCACCGCAGCCCGAGCCGGTGGAGTCCGAAGAGCCCTTCGCGACAGAGGAAGAGGCCTTCGCCGCCGCCGAGGAGACGTACCGCAACTACGTCGACGCGCTCAACGCCGTCGACCTGAGCGATCCTGAGACCTTCGAGCCCGTCTACGAGTGGACGACCGGCGACGCATACGCCTCAAGCCGCGAATCCTTCTCTCAGATGTTCGCCGACAACTGGTCCGTGACCGGCGCCACCGCATTCGACTCCTTCACCCCGATCGATTTCACTCCGACCGGCGAGATAGAACGAGTCATCGCAGATCTCTGCCTGGACGTCACGAGCGTGGACGTAAAGAATGCGGAGGGCGACTCTGTCGTGCCTGAGACCCGGGCCGATCGCCAGCCCGTAAGGGTTAGCTTCAGCGCAGCTGATGCCGCCACCGGGCTGAAGATCTCCGAAAGCACAGCGATTGATTCGCCAATATGCGATTCCTAAGCGCCCTACTAATCACCGTCCCGCTGATGGTTGCGGTTAGCTCGACCGGGTGCGGTGCACAAGATGCGTGGACAGCGTGCGAGGTCGGCAACACCGGTACCGAGGTCAACGTCGGCGCCAGCACGGGCTCGGGCGGAGGCGGTGCGCAGGTCGGCGATGCCCCTCGCGGAGGCGGATCGGAGAGTGCGGACGTCGCCGATCCTGTCGAACCCGACTGCGTCGTCGAACTGCGGAGATGCGACATCAACTATCAGGTCGAGGCTCCTCCCGAGGTGACGATCGAGGATCTCGCCTCGTTCCGTCCGGCGGTGCCGCACCTCGGCGGCGAGCCTTCCGGGTTCGGTGTGGTCGGGATGCCGACGAATGTGTACGCATCCGCGAGTGCGCAGGAGATCCCCGGCGAGATCCTCGGCTGGGATGTGGTGGTCCGGTTCGAGCCGGCGGCGTATGTGTTCTCCTATGGCGACGGCACGACCACGCGGTCCTCCTCAGGCGGGTCGTCGTGGTCGGCCCTCGGGCAGCCGCAGTTCACGCCCACCGCGACCAGCCATGTCTACGCCGAGCGCGGGGTGTACCCGGTGACGGTGACGGTGGAGTACACCGCCGCCGTCACCTTCGGGTCGACGTGGCGCCCTGTGCCCGGGGTCGTCACCTCTTCGGCCGGAGGCTACGAGGTCGACGTCCGCGAGGTACGAACGGCACTGGTGGACCGGACGTGCCGGGAGGACCCGGCCGGTCCGGGCTGTTGATCGGACGCAACTGAACTCGGTCGACGTGACAGGATGTGCCCATGCCGGATCGCCTGATGCTGCTCGACTCCGCGTCCCTGTACTTCCGCGCGTTCTACGGCGTGCCCGACACGGTCAAAGCACCCGACGGCACGCCCGTGAACGCCGTACGCGGTTTCCTCGACATCATCGCCAAGCTGGTGACGACGTACGAGCCGACGAGACTGGTGGCGTGCTGGGATGACGACTGGCGCCCGCAGTGGCGTGTCGATCTCATTCCCTCCTATAAGGCGCATCGCGTCGCCGAGATCGTCGCGGGCGGGCACGATGTCGAGGTGGTGCCCGATCCGCTCGAAGCACAGGTGCCGATGATTCGCCAGACGCTCGACGCGCTGCGGATTCCGATCGCCGGGGCATCCGACTACGAAGCAGACGACGTCATCGGCACGCTGGCGACGACAGCGACGGTGCCGGTCGACATCGTCACCGGCGACCGCGACCTCTTTCAACTCGTGGACGACGAACGCGGCGTCCGCGTCATCTACACCGCCCGGGGAATGAGCAATCTCGAAGTGATCACCGGCGAGGTGGTGGAGAAGAAGTACGGGGTGCGACCTGACCAGTACGCCGACTTCTCCATACTGCGCGGGGACTCCTCGGACGGTCTTCCCGGCGTGAGCGGCGTGGGAGAGAAGACCGCGGCCGGCCTCCTGTCGCAGCACGACGATCTTGCGGGCATCATCGCGGCGGCCGAGGCCGGCGAGGGCATGTCCGCGGGGGTGCGATCCAAGATCCTGGCCGCACTCCCCTACCTCGACGTGGCACCGCGGGTCGTCGGCGTGGCACGTGATCTCGATCTCACCGTGACCGGTGACGATCTGACTCCCCTCGATTCCCAGGCCACGGAGGCCGCGCGCGAGCTCGTCGAGCGCTGGGCGCTGGGCGGATCGATGGATCGTGTTCTTGCGGCGATCGGCCTCGCAGGCGCGTAGCTACCCTCACACCACCGTCGAGGCGGGCGGCCAGGCAGACCAGGGTCCGGAGATGCTCTGGAGGGCATCCAGCGCCATCTGAGCGTCTTCTCGCGACATGCCCTGCGCTCGGAATCCCCCGGATGAACGGCTGTCCGGCGACTCGAATGCGAAGGCGAGCCAGGGGTCTCCCTCCCGGAAAGAGATCGCTTCCCTGTAGTGACCGGTCACCACCGCACCCACCAGTCGTTCGAGTTCATCGGCCTCGCGTTCCCACGTCGAGTCGCAGGCATCACAGCCACACACCGGGTACGCGAAGTCATGAAGGAGGCCCGCATGGACATGCACGCCCGGATGGTCGTGGAAGATGAAGGTCAGCGCGGCACACGAAGCATCGACGGGCCGAAGCCGCACCCCCTTCACGACGTCGTGATGAATTGGGTGCAGAAGGTCCGCAACGAGGTCGTCGCCCTGCGCGATGACAACGTCATATGTGAGTCGGAGATGCTCGATCAGAGCGTCGGCAACGGCGTGCAATGGCGCGAACCGTTCCGGATGCGTCACCACCGAATACGTGTCGTCCGGCGGCGAACCGTGCCACCTGTTGCCATAGTCGATGACGCGACCGTCCCGGTCTCGGAAGGTCAGTGTCGCGAAGGACGGGCGAACGTACATCATCTCGGCGAACCGTGTTCGGGTCGCGCCGCGTCGCCCAGCATCCTCTTCACCCCGCGAGCGTCGAGCTCGCTGAGGATCCGCCCGACGAACTCCGCGACCTCCCGAGATGACGACGCCGCCGGCTGCCCACCGCACGTCACGTCGGCGGCGAGCGCCGATCTTGCCTCGGCCCGGTCGATGTGGCCGGGCACCGCGAACGCGAGGACGTCGAAGTTCCTCTCCTCATACCGCGGGATCGCTGCGCGGACCCGACCGATATCCGGGTCGTCGCTGGTGACGTGCAGATATGCACGCAGCTCGGGATCGAACCCCGTGCCGCCGACGTAGGCCACTGCGTTCGTCACGACGTCGATCCAGACGTAGATCCAGGAGCCTGACGGTTGCACGCGCCCCGCTCGGACGCGGACCTCCCGTACGCGGTCGGTGCTCATCGGCCCACGCTATCCGACACCACCGAGCGGGAACGCTGTGCGAGAGCCACCACGACGTCACTGCGCCGGCAGACAGCCGCCGTCGAGAATGAGCCCGCCGACCTCGATCTGCACGGTCTGCACGGAGATCTCTCCGTAGAAGCACCCCCCAGCCACGCCCACCGCCCCGAAGAGAAGACCGTTGGAATCGCCCCGCGTCTGCACGTCCGTGAGCCCCGCATCGTGCAGCGTCGCGACGACCGACTCCGGGGTGACCGCCCCGTCGCTTCGCAGCGAGTCCAACGCCACGACGACCTCCGGAAGCAGCTCGCGGTTCGCCGCGACAGCCTCGTCCGACAGCGGCATGCGCTCCCGATAGCCATCGTTGGCGGCCATCGCGGCGTCGGGGTCGTAAGGAGCGCACTCGGGCGGAAGCTCGACCCCCGGCACGGCAGGACACGCCGCCGTCGGCGTCGGACTGCCCGCCCTGGATTCGGCCGAGACCTGCACTCCCCCGCCGGCACATCCTGCGAGGACCGACACCGCGCACCCCAGGACGAGGGCGAAGCCGGCCATTTCAGCAAGACGCCGATGCCGCGTCATCCTCGTCCGCCCCTCGTCCCTCCCCGCGGTCCGCTCCGCACGGAGGCGACGCTAGCCCCGATCAGCACTGCGGAATAGACCCCGACCAGCGCCAGCACGAGCACGAGCGCCGGCGTCCAGCTGCCGGTGAGGTCGTGCAGCAGGCCGAAGAGGGGCCCACCGGCGGCCGCGACGACGTATCCGCCACCCTGCACGAAAGCCGAGAGACCGGCCGCTTCGCTGTCACTGCGCGCCACCGCGACCAGCACCGAGAAGATCACGACGAACCCGCCCGCATGCCCGATGGCGCCGATCGCGAGCCACAGGCCCAGAAGACCGGGCGCCGCGAGCAGTCCGATGCCCAGCACGACCCACGACACGCAGATGACCACCGGTGGCACCAACCGGGGCGTCCACCGGGCGAGGAACGGGACCACGAACGCTCCTAGGATCCCCGCCCCCTGGTAGATCGAGGCGAGCACCCCGGCCGCGTCAGGCCCGACCCCGAGTTCGTCGGAGGCGATCGCGGGCATCCAGGTCGATAGGCCGTAATACAGGAAGCTCTGCAACCCGAACGACGCCACCAGCAGCCAGGTGACGGGCCGGCGCATCATCGACCTCTCCTCGCGCCGAGAGGCGACGACCGGCAGCGGGCCGGTGATCGTGGCGGGGTCGATGTCGAGAGCGGATGCCCCGCCCGAGCCGTCGCGCCCACGTGTCACGTCTCCGGAGTAACGCTCCGCGTCTTCACCCTGTCGCCGCGACCGCGCGAGATGCGCACCCCAGAGCACGATGCCCGCGATCGTGATGAGCGACCACGACAGCAGCGCCCAAGGCCAGCCGATGAGCGACGCCAGCGGTGCGGTCAAGGACGATGTCATGAGCGACCCGACGTTCATGGTCGCCGCGTACCCGGCGGTCACGACCGCGACCCGCTCGGGCGGCACATCGCGCCGGATGATCACCGGGATCACGACGTTCCCGATCGTGATCGATGCTCCGATCACCACCATCCCGGCGAGCATGAAGCCGAAATCGGGCACGGCGCGGATGACCGTGCCCAGGAGCACACCCGACAGGGATACGAGGAGAGCCATCTCGGCACCCGTGCGGCGGACGAAGACCGCAGCGAGCGGGGTGAGCAGCGCGAACATGAGCACGGGCGCCGTGGTGAGGAGCCCGGCGGTCGCGCCGGTGATGCCGAGGTCGGCTTCGATGTCGCGCAGCACCGGTGTCGGCGAGACGATGGGTCCACGAAGGCTCAGGGAAGCGGTGAGGACGCCGGCGATGACGAACCAGGGGAAGGAGCGATTCACCGCCGGGAGCCTGTCCACTCCCGGAGCTTCGCCAGCGGCCACGTGGTGACGATCCGCTCCGCGGGGATCCCGGCCTTCTCGGCACGTTCGGCGCCGTAGTCCAGCAGCGACAGCTGTCCGGGCGCATGGGCATCGGAATCGATGGAGAACAGGCAGCCGGCGTCGAGGGCGATCGCGATGAGGTCGTCGGGCGGATCCTGGCGCTCGGGGCGGGAGTTGATCTCCACCGCCACCCCGCGTGCCGCGCAGGCCTCGAACACCGCGCGCGCGTCGAACTCCGACGGCGGACGCGTGCCGCGCGATCCTTCGACCAGCCGCCCCGTGACGTGCCCGAGCACGTCGACGCGACCGCTCGAGACCGCCGCGACCATCCGCCGTGTCATCGGTCCCCGCTCCATGCGCAGGTGGGAATGCACCGACGCGACGACCACGTCGAGCTCGTGGAGCAGGTCGTCTTCCTGATCCAGACCGCCGTCATCGAGGATGTCGACCTCGATGCCGGTGAGGACGGTGACACCGCCGGAGGGAAGCGACCGGACGACCTTCAGCTGTTCACGGAGCCGCTCGGCCGACAGTCCGTTCGCCACGCGCAGCCGCGGGGAATGATCGGTCAGCGCGAAGTACTCGTGCCCCAGGTCGTTCGCCGCGGCGACCATCAGGTCGATGGAGGTGAGTCCGTCCGACCACTCGCTGTGCGCGTGCAGGTCGCCCCGCAGGAGGGGCCGCAGCGCAGACATGCGCTCTCCCCCGGCCTTGGCGCGCAGATCCGTCAGATACTGCGGAACCCGGCCCGCCAGCGCCTCCTGGATCACGGCGAAGGTCGAATCGCCGATGCCCTTCTTCCGCTTCAACGCGGCGGTGTCGCGCAGCTGCGCGTCGTCGAGGTCGGCGATGGCGTCCGCCGCCGTCCGGAAGGCCTTGGACTTGTAGCGCGACGACCGCTCGCGTTCGAGGAGTCGCGCGATCTCGGTCAGCGCGTCGTGCGGGTTCATGCCCCCGCGAGCGCCTGCGACGTGGTGACCCACTCGTCGAGCTTGCCGGCGGCCGCGCCGTCGTCGATGGCCGCCGCAGCGACATCCCGAGCCTCCGCCAGCCGCTCGAGGATCGGGCGACCCGCCTGGCCGGGATCGCGGAAGAGCCGGTAGGCGACGATGCCCGCGGCGGCGTTGAGCAGCACGATGTCGCGCACCGGACCGCTCTCGCCGTCGAACACGCGACGCACGACCGCGGCGTTCTCCTCGGGCTGACCGCCGAGCAGATCGTCGATGTCGGCGAGCGGGATGCCCAGGTCGCGCGGATCCAGGTCGTGCTCGTGCACGTCGCCGAGGCTGATCTCCCACAACCGGCTGTGACCGGTGGTGGTGAGCTCATCCAATCCGTCGTCGCCGCGGAAGACCAGCGCGGTCGCGCCTCGCGTGCGGAAGACGCCGGTGATGAGGGGGACGCGGTCGAGGTTTGCCACCCCTACGGCGTTCGCCTCGGCGCGGGCGGGGTTGCACAGCGGCCCGAGGAAGTTGAACACCGTCGGTACGCCGAGCTCGCGCCGCACCGGACCGGCGTGGCGGAATCCGGGGTGGAACGCCGTGGCGAAGGCGAAGGTGATGCCCGCGCGGGAGAGGCTTTCTGCGACGGCTGCGGGATCGAGGGTGAGATCGATACCGAGGGCGGACAGCACGTCGGAGGATCCCGACGACGAGCTCGCGGCCTTATTGCCGTGCTTGACGACGGGGATTCCGGATGCCGCGGCGACGACGGCAGCCATGGTCGAGACGTTGACCGTGCCGAACCTGTCGCCACCGGTGCCGACGATGTCGAGGACATCGGCCGGCACGTCGAGGGGCACCGCCGCCTCGAGGATCGCGTCGCGGAACCCGACGATCTCGTCGACCGTCTCGCCCTTCGCGCGCAGGGCGGTGAGGAAGCCGCCGATCTGCGCGGGGGTCGCGTCGCCCGTCATGATCTGACGCATCGCCCAGGTGGACTCGGACACGCTGAGGTCGCGTCGATCCAACAGGCTCGTCAGCACACCCGGCCACGAATACAGCTCCGCCATGGCCATCAGCCTACTGTCGACGGCCGTCAAGCCATTTCGTGGGCTTTTGTGAGGGGAACCTCAGCGATCATGCAGCCCCAGGATTGGTTCGACGGTGAGAGATCCACCCGATCCGTTGGGCGATCGACGGCCCGATCTCAGACATAATGGGGAGCGTGACGACCACCCCTGCCACCTACTCCCAGGCCATGCGGTCCGTCAAGCGACCCGATCCGGTCGCCGTCGGAACGATCGTCTGGCTCGGTTCGGAGGTGATGTTCTTCGCGGGACTGTTCGCGATCTACTTCACCCTCCGCAGCACCTCGCCCGAGCTCTGGGCCGACCGCACCGAGCTGCTGAACGTGCCGTATGCGACCGTCAACACGATCATCCTGGTGCTGTCATCGGTGACATGCCAGATGGGCGTCTTCGCCGCTGAGCGCGCACAGCCGTACACGGTGAAGTCGAACCGCTTCTGGAACCGCTGGGGCATGGTCGAGTGGTTCTGGCTCACCTTCGCGCTCGGCGCGATCTTCGTGTCGGGTCAGGTGTGGGAGTACGCCCAGCTCGTCTACGAAGGCATGACGATCGATTCCGACTCGTACGCCTCGGCCTTCTACCTCACCACCGGGTTCCACGCCCTGCACGTCACAGGTGGTCTCATCGCCTTCCTCCTCGTCATCGGCCGTGCCTACGCGGTCCGCAACTTCGGGCGCAAGGAAGAGACTTCGGCGATCGTCGTGTCGTACTACTGGCACTTCGTCGACGTCGTCTGGATCGCCCTCTTCCTCGTCATCTACTTCCTCAAGTGAGAGCGGAGCTGAACCCCGACATGGCACGCAAGAAATCACACCGCGCGACCGGTCGCCGCAGCCCCTGGGCCGCCGCAGCCCTCATCGGCATCGGCCTGCTGATCACCGGCGGCGTCTACGCCGGCGCCTCCGCAGCCGTCGCGGCCACCGACGACGGTGGCTCGACGCAGGAGCTCACGGTCGAAGACGGCGAGCTGCTGTTCCAGGCCAACTGCGCCACCTGCCACGGCCTGGACCTGCAGGGCTCCGAGGCCGGCCCGTCGCTGTACGGCGTCGGCGAGCTGTCGGTCCACTTCCAGGTCAGCACCGGACGCATGCCGCTGCAGGCGCAGGGCCCGCAGGCTCCGCAGAAGCCCGTGCAGTTCACCGAGGCGCAGACCCAGGCTCTCGCCGAGTACGTCCAGTCGGTCGCCCCGGGTCCCGAGTTCCCGGCCGAGGAAGTCCTCGACGGTGAGGGCGACGCGTCCCACGGTGGCGAGCTGTTCCGCATCAACTGCGCGATGTGCCACAACGTCGCCGGCGCGGGCGGTGCGCTGACGGAGGGCAAGTACGCTCCGGCGCTGAACGGCACGACGCCGCTGAACATCTACGCCGCGATGGTGACCGGCCCGCAGAACATGCCGGTGTTCAACAACATGAACCTCTCCCTCGAGGAGAAGCGGGACATCATCACCTACCTGCTCTACATACAGGAAAACCGGTCCCCCGGTGGGTTCGAGCTCGGTTCGCTGGGCCCGGTCTCCGAGGGTCTGTTCATCTGGATCTTCGGCATCGGTTCGCTGATCGCCATCACCGTGTGGGTCACGGCGAAATCCAACTGACCCGACACGACACAGCAACGAGGAGCACCATGGCACACGAGGACGACGCGCTCGCCCACGAGAGGGCTTCCTGGCAGCCCTCGAGCGGTCTTGCCGTGGCCGTCAAGGATCCGGTGAAAGCACCGGCTCTGCCGCCCCACCGTGAGCGGATGACGGACAAGGATCCCGCCGCGATGAAGCGGGCGGTCCGCACGGTCTACACCCTGTTCTACCTGTCGGTCGCCGGCAGCATCGCAGCGATCGTGGCGTACTTCGCGTTCCCGATCGAGAGTGGCCGCCTGACCGACATCCGGTACAACAACCTCTTCATCGGTCTGGGGATCGCCCTGGCGCTCCTGGCCATCGGCATCGCCGCCATCCACTGGTCCAAGGCGATCATGGCCGACAAGGAGCACGTCGAGCCCCGTCACGCCACCCGCGGCAAGGACACGACCCGAGCAGCAGTCGTGGAATCGTTCCGCACCGCGAACGAGGAGTCCGGCTTCGGCCGCCGCGCGCTGATCCGCAACGGCCTCTTCGCCGCGCTGGTCGCCTCGATCCTCCCGGGCATCACGCTGTTCCGCGGTCTCGCTCCGTTCAACTCCACCGAGAACCCGATCGCCGGAAACCCCGTCGCCCTTCTGGAGCACACCATGTGGGGGGAGGGCATGCGTCTGGCCCTCGACCCGACCGGCGAGCCCATCCGGGCCGCCGACGTCACGCTCGGCTCCGCTTTCCACGTCATCCCCGAGCCCCTCGCCGAGCTGTCGCACGAAGAGGGCTATCTCGAGGAGAAGGCCAAGGCGATCGTCCTCCTCATGCGCCTGCGCCCCGAGGACCTCCCCGCCGAGACCAACCGTCTGGACTGGACCTACGACGGGATCGTGGCCTACTCCAAGGTCTGCACCCACGTCGGCTGCCCCGTCGCTCTTTACGAGCAGCTGACCCACCACCTGCTGTGCCCGTGCCACCAGTCGCAGTTCGACGTGGCCAACGGCGCACGGGTGATCTTCGGCCCGGCCGCGCGGCCGCTGCCGCAGCTACCGATCACGGTGGACGACGAGGGCTACCTCGTGGCCCAGAGTGACTTCACCGAACCCGTTGGCCCGAGCTTCTGGGAGCGCCGATGAGCACCGGGAACCACCCCACAGAGAACGTGACCCTCGAGCCGGCCATGACGGACGGAACCCAGGGCACAACCGACGGCAAGCCGCTGGGAGGCCGATTCGTCGGCTGGGCGGCCAACTACGTCGATGAGCGCACGAGCGTCTCCGGCCTCGTCAAAGAGCTGGGTCGCAAGATCTTCCCCGACCACTGGTCGTTCATGCTCGGTGAGATCGCGCTGTGGAGCTTCGTCGTCGTCCTCATCTCGGGGACGTTCCTGACGTTCTTCTTCGACGCGTCCATGGTCGAGACCCACTACACCGGGTCGTGGCTGCCGATGCGCGGTATCGAGATGTCGGCTGCCATGGCCTCGACGCTCGAGATCTCGTTCGACATCCGAGGCGGCCTCCTGGTCCGCCAGATCCACCACTGGGCCGCGCTGGTCTTCATCGCCGGCATCGGCGTGCACATGCTCCGCGTGTTCTTCACCGGCGCGTTCCGCAAGCCCCGCGAGCTCAACTGGGTCATCGGCTTCGTGCTGTTCGTCCTCGCGATGGGTGAGGGCTTCACCGGCTACTCGCTCCCCGACGACGTGCTCTCGGGCAATGGCCTCCGCATCATCGACGGAATGATCAAGGGCATCCCCCTGATCGGCACGTGGACCTCGTTCCTGCTCTTCGGCGGCGAGTTCCCGGGCACCGCCATCGTCGGTCGCCTCTACGCGCTGCACATCCTGCTGCTGCCCGCCATCCTGGTGGCCTTGCTCGTCGCGCACCTGATGCTGATGATCATCAACAAGCACACGCAGTTCGCCGGCCCCGGCCGCACGAACGACAACGTCGTGGGCTACCCGATGATGCCGGTCTACATGTCCAAGATGGGCGGCTTCTTCTTCATCACGTTCGGCGTGATCGTGCTGGTGGCGTCGCTGTTCACCATCAACCCGATCTGGAACTACGGCCCGTACGACCCGTCGCCGGTGTCGGCGGGAACCCAGCCGGACTGGTACATCGGCTTCGCCGACGGGATGCTGCGTCTGATCCCTCCGCACCTGGAGACGGTCTTCCTCGACCGCACCTGGTCGTGGAACATCATCATCCCGATCACGATCCTCGGGCTCTTCCTCGTCGTGGTGGCCCTCTACCCCTTCATCGAGGCATGGATCACGGGTGACAAGCGCGAGCACCACATCGCCCAGCGTCCCCGCAACGCGGCGACCCGCACCGCCATCGGCGCTGCCGGTGTCACCTTCTACGCGGTGATGTGGGCGGCAGCGTCTTCCGACCTGATCGCAACCCACTTCTGGCTCACCATGGAGGGTGTCATCCACACCCTGCAGGTGGCGCTCATCCTCGGCCCGATCATCGCCTACTTCGTCACCAAGCGCATCTGCATCGCGCTGCAGAAGAAGGACCGCGAGATCCTCCTGCACGGCTACGAGTCGGGCCGCATCGTGCGGCTCCCGGGCGGCGAGTACATCGAGGTCCACCAGCCGGTCGACGAGTACGAGCGCTGGAAGCTCATCGAGACCGACGTGTACGAGCCCCTGGTGGTGCGTCCGAACGCGAAGGGCCGCATCCCGTGGCACCAGAACGTGCGCGCATCCATCTCCCGGTGGTTCTTCGAGGACCGCCTCACCCCGCTCACGCAGACGGAACTCGACGCGGCGCTGGAGCACCAGCACCACACGCTCGACCACGTCGCCAGCGAGAAGGATGCCGAGTTGCAGGGCGCCCACGAGCGCGCCGGGGTCCCCGACGCTCCGCATGTGCCCATCGACGACGGCAGCCGCTCGGAGACGGCGGTTCGCCCCTCGAACGTCATCGTCGCCGAGGAGACCCGTCCCCCCACGCGCGACAAGGACTGATCCGTTCACGGTGAAGGGCCCTGCACTCCCCCGGGAGGGTAGGGCCCTTCACCATGTCGGCCGTCGCGGGTGGCCGGTGCATCCGCCCGGCTCGTGTCCCCGCCGCCCCCGGGTAGACGCATCCTCGCGGAACGGCAGGAAACCACCGGTCGATGACCGTCACGCAGATCGCGACGTCGGCCGTCCGCCTCCTACAGTGGGCGCATGATCGACGCCGCCTCGTACTTCGCCGCCAAGCTCGCCTACGAGACCGACGCCTCCGACGTCTACGCCGCGCAACGCGCGGGCGAGGACGTCGTCCTCCTCGACGTGCGCAGCGACGAGGCGTGGCGGCAGGGGCGCATCACCGGCGCCCGGCATCTCCCCTATCGCGAGATCCCCACGCGGGCGCCCCAGGAGCTGGCGGGGGTGAGAGAGGTCATCGTCTACTGCTGGAGCCCCGGTTGCAACGCCGGCACCAAGGCGGCGGCCGCCCTTGCCGGCCTCGGCATCGCGGTGCGGGAGATGATCGGCGGGTACGAATACTGGGTCAGAGAAGGACAGCCCACCGAGAACGACGAGGGCCCTCTCCCCCGAACGTTCGACCCGACCGTCATGGTCGTGCGGGCGCAGACGTCTGCGGCTCGCTGACCGGCGCGCCGCGAGACGCGACCCGACTCAGACGGCGACGTCGCGGAACGGATCGTCGAGCGTGAAGCGTCGCGCCGCGGCGCCGACGAACACCGGCGTCTTCCTCGGCGGGGCGTCGTCGGAAGCGATCACGTCGGCGACCACGACGGTGACGTTGTCGGAAGCGCCGGCATCGAGCGCCAGGTCGATCAGCTCTGACGCCGCTTCCTCGCGGTCATCCCGACTCAAGACCTCGCTCACCGCGACGTCGTCGACGTAGTCGGTGAGTCCATCGCTGCACAGGAGCCAGCGGTCGTCCTGGAGAGTATCGACCCACGTCACCAGCGGAAGGTCATCAGGGCCGCCGGACATGGAGGCCGTGATCAGGTTACGGTGCGGATGGCTCATGGCGTCCTCGGCGCGCACATGGCCGCCGTCGACCAGCGCCTGGACGAACGAGTCGTCGCGCGTCATCCGGGTCATCGTTCCCGACCGGAGAGAGTAGGCGCGGGAATCTCCGATGTGGGCGAGGAGGAGCCGGTTCCGATATCCGACGAAGAGGCCCGTGAAGGTCGTCGCCATTCCGACGAGCCGTGGATCGCGGTGCCCATGGGCCGCGATGTCCCAGTTGGCCATCAGCGTGCGCTCGGTCAGCATCTCGGCATCCGGAGACTGGTGCCACCCCGCCACCAGACGGTGCACGAAAGCGGCTGACGCGAGATCTCCGGCGGGACCACCGCCGACGCCGTCGGCAACTCCCGCACCCCAGGGCGCCGCGAACGCCGAATCCTGGTTGCTCGGTCGCGGGCCCGAGGCGGACGCCGCGACGGACTCCAGTCGGAACCCCACCGTCAGCGGGCGAAGTATCCGCGGTAGTACTCGTACACCCAGCCGACGATCGCGACGGCGAAGACTCCGAGGCCGATCGGCACCATCCACGCGCCCACGGCCAGGCCGATGAAGGCGAGACCCGCAGAGAAGGCCAGCACGATGGGCCACCACGACCACGGGCTGAACTCGCCCATCTCGGGGTCGCCGTCATCGATATCGGCGGTGAGCACGTCCTCGGGAAGTTCGCCACCCTGAGCGACGTGCACGCGCTGGATGTAGAACGCGATCAGAGCCGCCATGAAGGCCGTGAACAGCAGCGCGACGGAGCCGACCCACTCGATCGCCGAGAACCACGGGACCTCGGCGGTCGTGTAGGAGATGATGTTCCACACCGTGTAGAACGCGAAGACCAGCAGGAAGAAGCCGCTGAGCAGCCACCAGAGTCCGACGTTGGTACGCACTTACTTGACCTCTCCCTGTGCCAGGTCGACCACGGGCGTGTCGGGCGCGTCCTTCGCCGGGCCCACGCCGACGGGGAGGCCCGCCTCGGGGTGGTTCAGGTCGAACGCCGGACGCTCGCTGCGGATGCGCGGGATCGAGGTGAAGTTGTGCCGCGGCGGCGGGCACGAGGTCGCCCACTCGAGCGAGGCGCCGTAGCCCCACGGGTCGTTGACGGTGACCTTCGGCGCCTTGCGCGCGGTGATCCAGACGTTGAAGAGGAACGGGATCATCGACGCACCGAGGATCATCGCACCGATGGTGGAGACCTGGTTCTGCCAGGTCCACCCGTCCGCGGCGGAGTAGTCGGCGTAGCGACGGACCATGCCGTCCACGCCCAGCCAGTGCTGGATGAGGAAGGTCATGTGGAAGCCGATGAACAGCAGCCAGAAGTGGATGATGCCGAGGCGCTCGTTCAGCATGCGACCCGTCCACTTCGGCCACCAGAAGTAGAAGCCGGCGAACATCGCGAACACGACCGTGCCGAAGACGACGTAGTGGAAGTGCGCCACGACGAAGTACGAGTCGGAGAGGTGGAAGTCCAGCGGCGGCGACGAGAGGATGACGCCGGTCAGACCGCCGAAGACGAAGGAGACCAGGAAGCCGAGTGCGAACACCATGGGCGTCTCGAAGGTCACCGACCCCCGCCACATCGTGCCGATCCAGTTGAAGATCTTCACGCCTGTGGGAACGGCGATGAGCATCGTCATCAGCGCGAAGAACGGCAGGAGCACGCCGCCGGTGACGTACATGTGGTGCGCCCACACGGCCACGGAGAGGGCGGCGATGGCGATGGTCGCGTAGACGAGGGTCTTGTAACCGAAGATCGGCTTGCGGCTGAACACCGGGAACACCTCGGAGACGATGCCGAAGAACGGCAGCGCGATGATGTAGACCTCGGGGTGGCCGAAGAACCAGAACAGGTGCTGCCACAGCAGCACGCCGCCGTTCTCGGGGTCGTAGACGTGCGAGCCGAAGATGCGATCCGAGCCGGCGGCGAGGATGGCGGCGGCGAGGACCGGGAAGGCCATCAGGATCAGGATGCTGGTGACGAGGGTGTTCCAGGTGAAGATCGGCATGCGCCACATCGTCATGCCCGGGGCACGCATCGTGATGATGGTCGTGATGAAGTTCACGGCACCCAGGATCGTGCCGAAACCGCTCATGCCGAGGCCGAGCATCCAGAGGTTTCCACCGACACCTGGTGAGAAGGTCGCACTCGCCAACGGCTGGTAGGCGAACCAGCCGAACGAGGCCGCACCTGCCGGGGTCAGGAAGCCCGAGACCGCGATCAGCGAACCGAACAGGAACAGCCAGAAGGCGAAGGCGTTCAGACGCGGGAAGGCCACGTCGGGGGCGCCGATCTGCAGGGGAAGGATGGCGTTGGCGAAGCCCGCGAACAGCGGCGTCGCGAACATCAGGAGCATCACGGTGCCGTGCATCGTGAACAGCTGGTTGTACTGCTCCTTGGTCGGAACGACCTGCATGCCGGGCTCGAACAGCTCGGCACGGATGATGAGGGCCATCACGCCGGCGAACATGAAGAACACCACCGACGCGATCAGGTACATGTACCCGATCGTCTTGTGGTCAGTGGAGGTGATCCACTTGACGACGATGTTGCCCTTCTGCTCGACGCGGGACGAGCTCAGCAGCGCGGCCTGTCGCGGCGGCAGCGTGGTCGAGCGGCCGGGGGTGGATTCCTGCAGTGGCAGTGTCGTCGCCATGATCAGCCCTGATCCTCTGTGCTCGTTTCCCCGCTCGAGCTGGTCTCCGTCTCGGAGCCCGCCCCGGTGCCGGGAAGGTTCTGCAACCGGTCGTACGCATCGGTGATGTCACCGGTCTGGCCGCGATCGCGGAGAGAGTCGAGGTACTGCTCGTACTCCGCCTCGCTGACGACCTCGACGTTGAAGAGCATCGCGGAGTGGTACTCGCCGCAGAGCTCGGCGCACTTGCCGGCGTACGTGCCCTCTCGGGTCGGCGTGAAGGACCATTCGTTGTCCTTGCCGATGTACATGTCCTTCTTGTAGAGGAAGTCGATGATCCAGAAGCTGTGGATGACGTCGCGGGCTTCGAGATCGATCTTCACCGTCTGGTTCACGGGAAGGTACAGGGTCGGCAGCGCCGCCTGGTCGTAGTCGCCGCGCGCGTCGGGCTCGGCCTGCACGCCCATGCTCCACACGGCGTCGGAGTTGTCCTCGTCCTCGCCGTTGTACTGGAAATCCCACGCCCACTGCTTGCCGATCGCGGTGATCGAGACATCGGGGTCTTCGTACTGCGTCTCGATGATCGCCTGATCGCGGGCGGTGAAGGCGAAGAAGCCGACGACGAGGATCAACGGCACGATCGTGTAGAAGATCTCGATCGGCATGTTGTACCGCAGCTGGACGGGAAGGCCGGTCTGACCCTTGCGCCGCCGGTAGGCGATCGCCGCCCAGCCCATGAGGCCCCAGGTCACCACGCCGACGGCGAGGAGGACGATCCAGGAGTTGACCCAGAGACCCGAGACGAGTTCGGTCCGGTTGGTCGCCGGCGTACCCTCCTCGACGAAGCCGGGCAGGTACCCGTTCAACTCGGTCGGAGTGCATCCCGCGAGCACGAGGGCCGCGGCGATCCCGACCGGGACGAACGCCCAGCGGAGACGGCGTTTCGAGGGCACGTGCGCACCTTTCCGTTCAGTGTGTTTCCGTGGCTAGTCTAGGGCAACCTCTGGGCGCGTTCTGGCCTGACGCCCAGGTTGTTCGACCGCGGGGACACGCCCATCGTCGCCCTCGACGATGGGTCGCCGAGGTGAGATGAGCGGTCACGAGCGGGTCAGTGGAAGCTGTCGCCGCAGGCGCAGCTGCCGGCCGCGTTCGGGTTGTCGATCGTGAAGCCCTGCTCGGAGATGGTGTCCTTGAAGTCGATCGTCGCACCGTCGAGGTAGGGGACGCTCATGTCGTCGACGATGACCTCGACGCCGTCGAAGTCGACGGTCTTGTCGCCCTCGAGGAGGCGCTCGTCGAAGTAGAGCTGGTAGATCAACCCGCTGCATCCGCCCGGCTGGACGGCGACGCGGAGTCGCAGGTCGTCGCGACCTTCCTGGTCGAGCAGGTTCTTCACCTTCAGCGCGGCGGCATCGGTGAGAAGCACGCCGTGTGCGCGCGCGGTGTCGGTGGACAGAGCGGTGTCGGTCATTTCAGATCCTCCGGGTGCAGTGCGCGAGACAGGGCTCGGTGAACCGATTCTACGCCCCGACCCCTCCTTCAGGACGGGATAGCACGCCCATCAAGAGACTCTGCGATCAAGCTCCTCCAGAAGCAGCGCCTCCGAGACGACGGCGTTCCGGAACGTGTCGAGGTGGAGCGACTCATTCGGCGCGTGGGCGCGGGCGTGGGGGTCTTCGACACCGGTGACGAGGATCTGGGCGGTGGGGAACTCCCGGACGAGGTCGGCGATGAACGGGATAGATCCGCCGACACCCAGGTCCACCGGGTCGACGCCGTAGCCTTCGGCGAAGGCGGTCCGGACCGACTCCACGGCCCAGCCGCTGGTGTCGACGAGGAAGCCGTCGCCGAGGTCGACATCGCCGAAGGCGAGTCGGGCACCGAACGGCGCGTGCTGCTGGAGATGGGCACGGAGGGCCTCGTACGCCTCCGACGCCGACTGGCCCGGCGCGATGCGCGCGCTGACGACGACCGAGACCTCCGGGCTCAGCGTGTTGGAGGCGTTCTTCACGCTCGGCGCGTCGATGCCGGTGACCGTCACCGACGGCTGGTTCCAGATGCGGCTCAGGATCGACCCCGACCCGATCGGGCTCACGCCGTCGAGCAGGCCGGCCTCGTCGCGCAGGGTCTCCTCCGTGTACTCGGGCGTGGCCGCGTCCCGGCGAGCGAGCCCCTCGACCGCGACCGACCCGTCGGCGCCCCAGAGCGTGGACAGCAGTCGGATGGTGGCGAGCATGGCGTCGGGCACGGCACCGCCGAACATCCCCGAGTGCGAGGCGTGATCGAGGGTTCGCACGGTCAGCGTGAAGCGCACATTGCCGCGCAACGACACGGTCAGGGCCGGCGTCCGCGCGTCCCAGTTGCCCGAGTCCGCGACGACGATCACATCGGCGCGCAGCGTCTCGGCGTTGTCGGAGAGGAACTGCGCGAACGAACGCGAGCCCGCCTCCTCCTCCCCTTCGATGAACAGGGCGATGCCGAGACCGAGGTCTTCGCCCGCAGCATCGCGGAGCGCCCGAACCGCGGCGATGTGGGCCATCACGCCCGCCTTGTCGTCGGCGGCGCCCCGCCCGTAGAGCCGCCCGTCTCGCACGGTGGGCTCGAAGGGCGGTGAATCCCACAGCGACTCATCACCGACAGGCTGGACGTCATGGTGGGCGTAGAGCAGGATGGTCGGCCGCCCGGGCGCCGCGGGGCGCGTGGCCAGGACCGCCGGCATCCCCCGCTCTCCGGTGTCGGGGACGGCGGCGTCCACGATCCGCACGTCGTCGAAGACCCCGGTCTCGCGCGCGAGGGTCGCCACCGCCTCGGCCGATCGGCGCACCTCGGCGTGATCGAAACCGGGGAACGCCACCGAGGGGATGCGCACGAGCGCGCCGAGATCGGCCAGGGCGGTGGGGATGCCGGAGAGCGCGGCGTCGCGGACGACATCACGCCGGGTGGGGGTGGAGGTCATGCGGGTAATCTTAAGCGGACACCCGTTCTCCGCTTCCAAGGATCTCCCGTGGCCAAGACTCCCGGCGCACCCACCCCCGCAGCTTCCACACCGAAGGACGCGCCCGAGGGCGCCGCGTCCGCGACGGGGAAGGGTCGCGCGACGCCGACCCGCGCCGAGCGCGAGGCCGCTCGCAAGCGCCCCCTGGTTCCCGACACCAAGGAGGCCAAGGCACGCGCGCGCGCCGACCTGGCCGCGCAGCGCGAGAAGGCGCGCGCCGGCATGGCGGCCGGAGACGAGCGCTATCTCCCGGTGCGCGACAAGGGCCCGCAGCGCCGCTGGGTCCGCGACTTCGTCGATTCGGGCTTCCACCTGGGCGAAGCGGTGATGCCCGCCATGGTCCTGGTGATCGTGGCGACCTTCGTCCCCGTGCTCGCCGTGCAGTACTGGTCGTTCGTGGTGCTGTGGATCTTCATCCTGTTCGTCATCGGCGACATGATCATCACCTCGATCCGCGTCAAGCGCGGCGCCCGGGAGAAGTTCGGGGCCGACAAGATGGAGAAGGGCCTGGGATGGTACGCCGCGATGCGCAGCATCCAGATGCGGTTCCTACGCCTTCCCAAGCCCCAGGTGAAGCGTCGCGGCTTCCGTGGCGGGCGGATCGCCTGACTCAGACCGACGGGTGCGGGACCGAGCGGGCGAGCGCTCGATTGATCTGACGCGCCCAGAGCGGACCGCGATAGAGGAATCCGGTGTAGCCCTGGACGAGGGTGGCGCCGGCCTCCAGCCGCTCGCGCACGTCCTCCCCCGTCTCCACCCCGCCGACGGAGATCACCGCGAAGGATGCGGGAACGCTTCCGCGCAGCAGTCGCAGCACCTCGAGCGAGCGATCGCGCAGCGGCGCTCCGGAGAGGCCGCCTGCGCCGGCCGCGGCGACGGTCTGCGGATCCGTGACCAGCCCCTCGCGTCCGATGGTGGTGTTCGTGGCGATGATGCCCGCGAGACCGCCGTCGACGGCGAGCCGGGCGACCTCGACGATGTCTTCGTCTGCGAGGTCCGGGGCGATCTTCACCAGCAGGGGCGTGTCGCCGGCGGCATCCTTGACGGCCGTCAACAGGGGCCCGAGGCTCGCGACGGACTGAAGGTCGCGCAGGCCCGGAGTGTTGGGTGAGGACACGTTGACCACGAGGTAGTCGGCGAGGGGGGCGAGCAGCGTCGTGCTGCGCACATAGTCGGCGGTCGCATCGGCCACCTCGACGACGCGGCTCTTGCCGATGTTCACCCCGATGACGGGCCGGCGTCGACGTCGGCGGAGGGCGACCAATCGCGCGGCAGCGGCCTCGGCACCGGCGTTGTTGAAGCCCATCCGGTTGATCACCGCACGGTCGGGGATCAGGCGGAACAGGCGTGGGCGGGGGTTCCCGGGCTGCGGGTGGGCGGTGATCGTGCCCACCTCGATGTGACCGAATCCGAGTGCGGCCAGTCCACGCGCCGCGCGGACGTCCTTGTCGAACCCGGCTGCGACGCCGAACGGCGTCGGGAACGTCAGGCCGAGCGCCGAGGTCTCCAGTGTCGGAGCCGGCCGGGTGAATCGGGCTGCGAGTGCGGACAGCGGCCGCACGCCGAGCGCCCGGATGACGACGACCGCGGCGTGGTGCGCGGTCTCGGGGTCCATGCGCGCGAGGACCGTGCGGAACAGGAGGGGATACATCCCCTCCAGGCTAGCGAGTCGGCTCGCTCTCACCCGTCCGCACGCGATCGGCGTGGTCGGCACGGAGGCCGGCGATGGCCGATTCGAAGTCCTCCAGGGAATCGAAGGCCTGGTAGACGCTGGCGAAACGCAGGAAGGCGACCTCGTCGAGCTCGCGGAGCGGGCCGAGGATCGCCAGGCCGATCTCGTTGGTGTCGATCTGCGAGGCGCCGGTCTGACGTACCGCCTCTTCGACGGTCTGGGCGAGGACCGCGAGATCGCCCTCGGTGACAGGGCGTCCCTGGCAGGCCTTGCGGACACCCGACATGACCTTCTCGCGGCTGAACGGTTCGATCACCCCGGACCGCTTGATCACATTCAGACTCGCCGTCTCGATCGTGGAGAACCGGCCGCCGCACTCCGGGCACTGCCGGCGGCGCTTGATGCTCAGTCCGTCGTCGCTGGTACGCGAGTCGATGACGCGGGAGTCGGAATGACGACAGAAGGGACAATGCATGGCGAGAACAGGTTACGCCGAGAAGCGTGCGGTCACGGCCTCGCCGTGCGCGGGCAGGTCCTCGGCATCGGCGAGCGTCACGATCGCGTCGCGCACCTCGGCCAGTGCCTGCTCGTCGTACGTCACCACCTGCTGCGGCCGGAGGAATGTCGACGCCGACAGCCCGGCAGCGTAGCGGGCCTGTCCCCCCGTCGGAAGGACGTGATTGCTCCCCGCGAGGTAGTCGCCGAGACTCACCGGTGTGTGGCGACCGACGAAGATCGCGCCGGCGTGGACGAAGTCCTCCGGGCGGGGGTCGGCGAGGTGGAGTTCGAGGTGCTCGGGGGCGTAGGCGTTGCTGAACGCCGTGGCAGCAGCCCGATCGTCCACCAGCACGATGGCGGATTGCGCGCCGGCGAGGGCGGTCTGCACGCGCGTCGCATGACGGGTGGCGGCTGCCTTCGATGCGACCGCCGCCGCAACCGCGTCGGCGAGAGCGGGCGACGTGGTGACGAGGACGGCGGATGCCTGTTCGTCGTGCTCCGCCTGACTGATGAGGTCAGCCGCGACGATGTCGGCGTCAGCGGATTCGTCCGCGACGATGAGGATCTCGGTGGCCCCGGCCTCGGAGTCGGTACCGACCAGACCCGCGACGGCGCGCTTGGCCGCTGCGACGAAGTTGTTGCCGGGTCCGGTCACCACATCGACAGGCTCCAGCCCGATGGCGGTGGCACCATGGGCGAAGGCGCCGATCGCCCCGGCACCGCCCATCGCGTAGACCTCGGCGACGCCCAGAAGTCGCGCGGCGGCGAGGATGACGGGGTGCACCCGCCCGCCGTACTCACGCTGCGGAGGCGAGGCGAGCGCGACCTCGACGACCCCGGCGATCTGCGCGGGGACGACGTTCATCACGACGCTCGACGGGTAGACGGCCTTGCCCCCGGGAACGTACAGGCCCACGCGACGTACGGGCTGCCACCGCTGCACGATGCGCGCGCCGGGACGGATCATGGTGACGATCTCCGCCGGGACCTGGGCCGCCGAACCGAGGCGCACGCGGTCGATCGCCTCCTCGAGCGCTGCGCGGATGTCGGGGGCGAGGCCCGTCAGCGCCTCATCGAGGTGCGCTGCCGGCACCCGGATGTCGTGTCCGGTGACCCCGTCGAATCGCTCCGCCTGCTCACGCAGCGACGCCTCGCCACGCGCCGCGACGTCGGCGACGATGTCGGAGGCGGCGGTGAACGCCGCCTCGCGAGTACCGGCCGCACGCGGGACGGCGGCGAGCAGCTCAGCGGGGGTGAGAGCCTGCCCCCGCAGATCGATGGTGCGCATGGGGATGGGGTCCTCAGCCGCGGGTGACGCCGGAGACGTCGTGCAGGTACCCGGTGCGGCCGTCTTCGTGACGGACGACGAAGTGGCTCTGGCGGTCCTCGATCACGAGAGCCCACGCCGTCGGACCGATGCGGAACAGCGTGGCGCCCTTCTCGTCGACGATGTCGCGCTCCTCGGGCACGAGGGCCCAGAACGCCTGGTAGCGCGTCTCGGGTTCGATCACCGTGGTGGCCGTCTGGTCGGCATCCCGAGCATCGTCGTCGGGAGTGACGTCGGTGGCCACGGTGTCGGCGACCGCCGTCTTCGGCTGGTCGTCATCGGCGTCGGGGCGCTCGGTGCGCGAGGGCCCGAACATCGCCTCGAGATCGCCTGTCTGGCTCGCACGGTCGGCATCCGCGTCCGATCCGCTCATCGCCTCGGGTCCGACCGGGACACCCGCAGAGGCGTGCGCGCCGGCGGAGGCGGGTGCGTAGGGGTTCACGCCGTACGCGCCGGTGTCGTACGGTCCGGTGTCGTCGGCGGCGGTGTCGGGGGCGCTGTCCTGTGCCGGCGCGGCGGCGGGGGCCGGCACGGGCTTCTGAGCACGCGGGGTGCGCGGACGCGGCGTGACCGGCCGCGCGGGGCGGGCGAAGCGGTGGGCGACGACCTCGCGACGGTCTCGGAAGTCCTCGGCGAGGGCAGGGATCAGCGGCGCGAACACGGTGAGGACGACACCGGCGAGCATGAGGAAGAACTCCACCCAGATGACCCAGCCGCGCAGCCACGGCCCGCCGGCGACCACGATGGCGACGGTCTCCCAGATCAGGTGAAGCCAGATGACAGCCGAGACGGTGAAGGCCACGGAGGCGAACTGGTCGATTCCGAGCGAGCCGACGCGTCGGATGCCCTCGGGCGACAGGCGGCGCAGCGCCAGCAGGAAGACCGCGGCCGTGGGCGCGCCGATCGTGAGGATCCACCACAGACCGGTGGTCCAAACCGAGCTGAACTGCACGGTGCTGAACGAGAAGAACGACACGACGAAGGCCACGAGCCAGACGCCGCCCAGGATCACCTCGCGCAGCGAGAAGGGCCCCACGCCGTACTGCACCCCGGTGTCGGACGGGCCGCCGGCGACGGTGGGTGCGTCATCGGTCGCGGCGGTCGTGGCGGGGGTGTCCACGGTCGGTTCGTCGTTGCTGATTCCGTCGGTCACAGTCATCCTTCCCGGGGAGCCGCGCGGTCCGCACGGCGAATCCCGATCTTACCCGCGCCGCCCATCCTCCTCACGGGCGTCATCGCGACAGCCCGCGCGGGCGACGAGCCGTCACACTCGATCAACCGAGGCACTGGGGCCCGAGAAGACCTTTCAGCTCGCCGTACAGGTCGGCGGTCACCGTCACCGGCAGCGGGACCTCGAACACCTTCGCCACCCCGCCCTTGTGCAGGCGCAGGGTCACCTCGGTGTCGCCTCGGTGACGGGTCAGCACCTGAGCGAGTTCGGTCACCACCGTCTCGGTCGCCCGATGCTCGGGGACGAGGAGAACGAGCGGACCGGAGGCATCCACCGCACCGAGATCGGGCACGAAGGCCGAGACGGCGTGCAGATTCATGCCGTCATCGCGTCGCGACACGCGTCCGCGGACCACGAGGATCGAGTCGGCCTGGAGCATGGACTGGAACTCGGTGTAGGTCTTACCCATGAACATCACGGTGACCTCACCGTCGAAGTCCTCGACGGTGATCATGCCGTACGGGTTGCCGCTGGATTTGGCCACCCGGTGCTGCACGCTCGTGACGAGGCCGGCGACGGTCACCTGCTCGCCGTCGGCGATGTCCTCCGAGGCCAACAGGTCGTGGATCGACAGCGAGGCGTGCTTGGCCAGCGGGATCTCCAACCCCGCGAGCGGGTGGTCGGAGACGTAGAGCCCGAGCATCTCGCGCTCGAAGGCCAGCTTGTCCTTCTTGGTCCACTCCGGCCGGTCGGGCACCTTCTGCACCTGCTGCGGTTCGTCCCACAGGGAATCGAAGTCGAATCCGACCTCGCCGTTGGCCTCACGCCGCTTGTCGAGGACGGCCTGCTCGGTGGCATCCTCATGGATCTCCATCAGCGCACGACGCGTCGCCCCGAGCGAGTCGAACGCGCCCGCCTTGATCAGCGACTCGACGGTCCGTTTGTTAGCGACGGGCACGGGAACCTTCGACAGGAAGTCGTGGAAGGACGTGAAGCGCGCCTCCTGGCGGGCCGCGACGATGGCGTCGACCACGTTCGCGCCGACATTGCGCACCGCGCCCAGTCCGAAGCGGATGTCTTCGCCGACGGCCGCGAAATAGCGGATCGACTCCCCCACGTCCGGTGGCAGCACCTTGATGCCCATGCGTCGGCACTCGTTGAGGTAGACGGCCATCTTGTCCTTGGAGTCACCGACGCTCGTCAGGAGCGCCGCCATGTACTCGGCCGGATAATGGGCCTTCAGATACGCCGTCCAGTACGAGACCAGGCCGTACGCAGCCGAGTGGGCTTTGTTGAAGGCGTAATCCGAGAAGGGCAGCAGGATGTCCCACAGCGCCTTGATGGCCCCGTCGCCGTAGCCGCGCTCCTTCATACCGCCCGAGAAGCCCTCGTACTGCTTGTCGAGCTCGGACTTCTTCTTCTTCCCCATCGCACGGCGGAGGATGTCCGCCTGGCCGAGTGAGAAGCCCGCCACCTTCTGCGCGATGGCCATGACCTGCTCCTGATAGATGATCAGGCCGTAGCTGATGTCGAGGATGTCCTTGAGCGGCTCCTCGAGCTCGGGGTGGATCGGCGTGACCTCCTGCTGCCCGTTCTTGCGGAGGGCGTAGTTGATGTGGGAGTTCGCACCCATGGGGCCCGGGCGGTAGAGCGCGATGACGGCCGACACGTCTTCGAAGTTGTCGGGCTTGAGAAGTCGCAGCAGCGAACGCATCGGACCGCCGTCGAGCTGGAACACGCCGAGGGTGTCGCCACGGGTGAGCAGCTCGTACGCCGCTGTGTCGTCGAGCGCGAGGTGCTCGAGGTCGAGCTCCTCGCCCCGGTTCATCCGGATGTTGTCGAGCGCGTCCGAGATGATCGTGAGGTTGCGAAGCCCGAGGAAGTCCATCTTGATCAGGCCGAGGGTTTCGCACGACGGGTAGTCGAACTGCGTGACGATCTGGCCGTCCTGCTCGCGACGCATGATCGGGATGATGTCGAGCAGGGGCTCCGACGACATGATGACGCCCGCGGCGTGGACGCCCCATTGACGCTTCAGCCCCTCGAGTCCGAGCGCCCGATCGAAGACCGTCTTCGCCTCGGGATCGGAGTCGATGAGGGCGCGGAACTCGCTGGCCTCCTTGAAGCGCGGATGCTGTGCGTCGTACATGCCGCTCAGCGGCATGTCCTTGCCCATGACCGCCGGCGGCATCGCCTTCGTCAGCCGCTCCCCCATGCTGAACGGGAAGCCCAGCACCCGCCCCGCGTCCTTCAGAGCCTGCTTGGACTTGATGGTGCCGTACGTCACGATCTGCGCGACCCGCTCGGAGCCGTACTTCTCGGTGACGTAGTCGATCACCTCGCCGCGGCGCCGGTCGTCGAAGTCGACATCGAAGTCGGGCATCGAGACGCGATCGGGGTTGAGGAAGCGCTCGAAGATCAGGCCGTGCTCGAGCGGGTCGAGGTCGGTGATGCGCATGGCGTACGCGACCATCGAGCCCGCACCGGAGCCACGGCCCGGGCCGACGCGGATGCCGTTGTCCTTCGCCCAGTTGATGAAGTCGGCGACGACCAGGAAGTAGCCGGGGAACCCCATCTGGAGGATGATGCCGGTCTCGTACTCGGCCTGCTTGCGGACGTTGTCCGGGATGCCGTTCGGGTACCGGTAGTGAAGGCCCTTCTCGACCTCCTTGACCAGCCAGCTGTCCTCGGTCTCGCCGTCGGGCACGGGGAAGCGCGGCATGTAGTTGGCGCTCGTGTTGAACTCGACGTCGCATCGCTCGGCGATGAGGAGGGTGTTGTCGCACGCCTCGGGGTGCTCGCGGAAGATCTGCCGCATCTCCTGCGCCGTCTTGACGTAGTACCCGTCGCCGTCGAACTTGAAGCGGTTGGGGTCGTCGAGGGTCGATCCCGACTGCACGCACAGCAGCGCCGCGTGCGCGTCGGCCTCGTGCTGGTGGGTGTAGTGGGAGTCGTTGGTCGCCACCAGCGGGATGCCGAGATCCTTCGAGATGCGGATCAGATCGGTCATGACCCGGCGCTCGATGGAGAGCCCGTGATCCATGATCTCGGCGAAGTAGTTCTCCTTGCCGAAGATGTCCTGGAACTCCGCGGCCGCCGCTCGCGCGGCGTCGTACTGGCCGAGACGCAGTCGCGTCTGCACCTCGCCCGACGGGCACCCCGTCGTCGCGATGAGCCCCTTGCCGTAGGTCTCGAGCAGCTCGCGGTCCATGCGCGGCTTGAAGTAGTACCCCTCCATGCTCGACAACGAGCTGAGCCGGAAGAGATTGTGCATGCCCTCGGTGCTCTGACTCCACATCGTCATGTGCGTGTACGCGCCCGAGCCGGAGACATCGTCGCTGCGCTGCTCGGGGGTGCCCCACTGCACGCGGGACTTGTCGCTGCGGTGCGTGCCGGGCGTGACATAGGCCTCGAGACCGATGATCGGCTTGATGCCCGAGGCCTTGGCGGCGTTGTAGAACTCGAACGCGGCGAAGGTGTTGCCGTGGTCGGTGACGGCGATGGCCGGCATGCCGTAGTCGGCGGCCGCCTGCGTCATGGCGCCGATCTTGGCCGCCCCGTCGAGCATCGAGTATTCGCTGTGCACGTGCAGGTGAACGAAGGAGTCGGATGCCACGGAACCAGCGTACGCGGCAGGTCGGACACCGGCGGCGTGTCGGATAGCGTGGCAGCCGGACAGAGGGAGACCGCAATGCCGACACCGGATTTCGTCCTGGAGCTGCGCCGTCACGTGGGGACCCGCCCCCTCCCCCTCGTGGGTGTGACCGCCGTGATCGAGCGCGACGGCGCCGTGCTGCTCGGGCGCCGCAGCGACAATGGCCGGCTCACCCCCGTCACCGGCATCGTCGATCCCGGCGAGGAGCCCGCGGACGCCGCCTGCCGTGAGGCGGAGGAGGAGGCGGGGGTCGTCGTCCGCGCGGTCCGACTCGCCTTCGTGCACCAGATCCCCCGGATCACCTACGACAACGGCGATCAGAGCGACTATCTCGATCTCACCTTCCGCTGCGAGTGGATCTCGGGCTCGCCCGCACCGGTGGACGGCGAGATGACCGAGGTCGGCTGGTACCCGATCACCGCGGTCGAGCGCCTGCTTGACGACGACATGGCCGAACGCGTCCGCCGTGCGCTCGAGGACGGTCCGGCCGTCTTCCTCCAGGGTCGGTGAGCGCCGGAGTCTCAGCCGAGGTCGCGCCGCATGAGCACCCGCGGGAAGCCGTTCAGGACGGACGTCGTGTCGGCCGCGTGGACGAAACCGGCCCGCTCGAACAGCGCGCGGGTGCCCACGTAGGCCATCGTCAGGTCGACCTTCGCCCCGCGGTTGTCGGCGGGGTATCCCTCGATCGCGGGTGCGCCGCTTTCGCGCGCGAATCGGACCGCGCCGTCCAGCAGAGCGTGGGAGATGCCGCGCCCGCGGAATCCGGGCCGCACGCGGATGCACCACACGCTCCACACATCCTTCTCGTCCACATGGGGGATCTTCCGGTTCGTGGCGAACGACGTGTCGGCGCGGGGATGCACAGCGGCCCAGCCCACCACCTCTCCGCCGTCGTAGGCCAGAACGCCCGGTGGGCCGGCGGCGAGCAGCTGTCGCACTCTCTCGCCGCGTGCAGGCCCGCGCAGCTCGCGATTCTCGGTGCCGGGGATGCGGTAGCTCAGGCACCAGCAGACGTTGGACGCCGGATTCTTCGGGCCGACCACGGCGCGGATGTCATCGAACACCGTCGCCGGTCTCACCTGGATGGCCATGGCTCCACTCTGCCGCGGCCCGACCGACACCGGCACCGTCACTCGCCGCGGAGGGTCTCCAGCGCTGCGGCGAGATCGGCCGGGTAGTCCGACGTGAAGGCGACCCACTCCCCCGTGGCGGGGTGGGTGAAGGCGAGGTGATGCGCGTGCAGCCATTGCCTGGTCAGACCCAGGCGCGCGCTGAGGGTGGGATCGGCACCGTACAGGGGGTCTCCGGCACACGGGTGCCGGTGGGCGGCCATGTGCACGCGGATCTGATGGGTCCGGCCGGTTTCGAGGTGGATCTCCAGCAGCGATGCGCCCGGGAAGGCCTCGAGGGTCTCGTAGTGGGTGACCGAATCCTTACCGGAGGGGATGACCGCGAACTTCCAGGAATGCGTGGGGTGGCGCCCGATCGGCGCCTCGATCGTGCCCGCCAGCGGATCGGGGTGCCCCTGCACGACGGCGTGGTAGATCTTCTCGACCTCGCGCTCTTTGAACGCGCGCTTGAGAGCGGTGTAGGCCGCCTCGGTCTTGGCGACCACCATGAGACCGCTCGTACCGACGTCCAACCGGTGGACCACGCCCTGCCGCTCAGCCGCTCCCGTCGTCGCGACGCGCACACCGGCCGCCGCAAGGGCGCCGAGGACCGTGGGTCCCTCCCAGCCGACCGACGGATGCGCCGCGACTCCTGCCGGCTTGTCCACGACGATCAGGTCGTCGTCCTGATGCACCACCCCGAGATCGGGGACCTCCATAGGGATGACGCGGGGGTCCTCCTTGGCCGCCCATTCGACCTCGAGCCAGGCGCCGCCGCGGAGGCGATCCGACTTCCCCAGGGCACGCCCGTCCATGCGCGCACCGCCGGCATCGAGGACGTCCACCGCGAAGGTGCGGGAGAACCCCAGCATCTTCGCCAGCGCGGCGTCGGCGCGGGTGCCGTCGAGCCCGTCCGGAACGGGGAGGTGTCGCGACTCCACGTCAGTCGGCCGAGCGCTCTGAGCGTGCCGCGGGATCGGCGGGTGCCGGTTCTCCCTTGCGGGGCGAGCGCTCCTGCGGCGTCCCGTCCAGGTGCGGACCGAACAGGACGAGGGCGGCGACCGAGATCATCATGGTGACGATGAAGATGTCGGCGACGTTGTAGATCGCGGGCATCATCCACGGGGTGTTGATGAAGTCCACCACGTGACCGACGGGGAACCCGGGCTCACGGAGAAGGCGATCGGTGAGATTGCCGAGCACGCCGCCCAGGAGGAGCCCCAGGACGACCGCCCAGATGCGCGAGCGCAGGCGGGTGACCGCGAGGAACACGATCACGACCGCCACCACCGCCAGGGCGATCGTGAAGATCCAGGTGACGTCCTCACCGAGGGAGAACGCGGCCCCGGGGTTGCGGGTGAGATAGAAGATCAGGAAGTCCCCCAGGATGCGGACCGGCTCCTGGTAGGGCAGGTTCTCGATGGCGAGGTACTTCGTGAACTGGTCGGCGGCCAGCACGACCGTCGCGAGGATCACGACGATGATGCTGGCCGCCGCCCGGTGAAGCGGGGTTCGACCGGTCAAGGATTACAGGCCGACGGCCGGCACGGGCGCAGACCCGGTGGCGGTCGACGACGCGTCCAGGTCGCGCAGGTGCCCCTCGATGTAGCTGCGGAGCTGCGTGCGGTAATCGCGCTCGAACTGGCGCAGCTCGCTGATGCGGCCCTCGAGGGTGGCGCGCTCCTTCTCGAGGCGAGCCATCTCGTCGCGTCCGCGGGCCTCGGCCTCGGAGACGATCGACGTGGCCTGCGCCTGAGCGTCGGAGATGAGCTGATCGCGCTTGGCGCGGCCTTCGGCGACGTGCTCGTCGTGCAGGCGCTGCGCGAGCTCGATGATGCCGGCGCTGGCGGCGCTCGGCGAACCGGCGTCCGCGGCGGGCGCGGGCTCGGACACGGCGGCGGGGACCTCGGCGACCGGGGCGGCGACCGTGGCCGGGCCGGCGGACTCGCCGGACTCGAGGGCGGCGATCTTGGCCTTCAGCTCCTCGTTCTCGGCGATCGTCTTGCGCCATTCGACGACGATCTCGTCGAGGAAGTCATCGACCTCGTCCGGGTCGAAACCCTCCTTGAAGCGGACGTGCTGGAACTGCTTGGTGACGACGTCATCGGGGGTCAATGCCATGGTGATTCCTCTTTCGAGCTGGTCGTTGGCCGACGTCGCGGCCCTCCCACCGTCCTGCGGCGGTCGTATCCAGCCAAGCATAGCCCCGGGCCCGGGACGTGTCGAAGGCGCCGGAGGGGCTCAGACCATCGTGAGCGAACGGGTGACGGCGAGCAGGATGAAGCAGAGCAGCATCGTCAGCGCGAAGCCGAAATCGAGAGCGACGGGCCCCACCCGCAGCGGCGGGATGAAGCGCCGGAACATCTTGATCGGCGGATCCGTGACGGTGTAGACGACCTCGGCGAGCACCAGGCCTACGCCCTTCGGCCGCCATTCGCGGTTGAAGAAGGGGATCCACTCGAGCACCAGGCGTCCGAGCAGGACGAAGACGTAGATGAAGAGGATCGCGTTGAGGATGGAAGCGATGAACGCGATGACGGGCACGTACCTAGGCTACGAGAAGGGCACGGCCTCCGGGTCCGCGTGCGCGATGGCACCGTCCCCGGACACGGCGACGTTCTCCGGCGAGAGCAGGAAGACCTTGCTGGTGACACGCTCGATTCGCCCGTACAGACCCAGCGACAGGCCGCTGGCGAAGTCGATGAGGCGGCGCGCATCGGCGTCGGACATCTGCGACAGGTTGATGATCACGGGGATGCCGTCGCGGAAGTTCTCGGCGATCACCTGTGCGTCGCGGTACTGCTTGGGGTGCACGGTCAGGATCTCGCTCACCGCGGTCGGCGCGGGCTGACGGACGACGGCCGGACGGTGGATCGGGGTGATGGGTGCGGCCTTCTCGACGGCCTGCGGCTTCTGCCGGGCAGCGGGCTGCGACGTGGGCTCCTCGTAGACCTCTTCCTCGTCGGCGAGGCCCAGGTACACCATGGTCTTCTTGAGCGGGTTCGACATCGGATCCTCCGTTTGCTCGTGTCGTTTCCGAGGTTAACCGCGCTCGGGCCGCGGGCCGGTGATTGCCGTACCGATGCGTAGGTGTGTCGCGCCGACGGCGATCGCCTCGGCGAAGTCTCCGGTCATCCCCGCCGACAACCAGGTCGCGTCGGGAACCGCGGTGCGCACCGCCTCGGCATACCGCGCGAGGCGCTCGAACGCCGCGGCGGGGGGCTCGTCGAGGGGGGCGACGGCCATGACTCCGCGCACGCGCAGGGTGCCGCAGCGCGCGGTGTGGTCGGCGAGGGCGATCAGTTCGCCCGGGGCGACTCCTCCGCGGCCGGGGTCGTCGGTGAGGTTGACCTGCAGGAAGACATCCAGCCGGGGATCGGATTCCTCGGCGACGCGCTCGAGGGCGTCGGCGATCTTCGGACGATCCACCGAGTGCACGACAGAGGCGGCGGAACGGATCGCGCGGGCTTTGTTGGTCTGCGCCTGACCGATGAAGTGCCAGCGAAGGCCGGGCAGCGGGCCTACGGCCTCGTGCTTGGCGGAGAGCTCCTGCTGACGGTTCTCTCCCACATCCCGGACGCCGAGCCCGTGCAGCCTCTCCACGAGACGCGCGGGGTGGAACTTGGTCACCACGATCCGGGTGATCTCCTCGGGATGACGACCGGAGGAGCGCGCCGCCTCGACGATGCGCGCATCCACGTCGGCGAGCCGCCGGGCGAGGTCGTCCTCGTCCGGCGGCTCGCCGAGAGTCGCGGGTCCGGTCATCGCGAGGCGATGCGGATCACTTCAGGAAATCGGGGATGTCGAGATCGTCGTCGCCGAATGCCGAGTCGTAGCCGGTGTCGGGCAGAGGCGCCCCCACCGCGACCGATTCCTTCTTCGGCTCGACCCGCTCCGGCTCGACCTCCCGCGCGGCATCGACAGCCGGCATCGCGGGCACGACGGGCACACTGGCCGGGCGGGCCGCGGCGACCGGATCGATCCGCAGCGACGGCTCGCCGCCGTCGAATCCCGCCGCGATGACGGTGACGCGCACCTCGTCGCCGAGGGTGTCGTCGATGACCGTTCCGAAGATGATGTTGGCCTCGGGGTGCGCGGCCTCCTTCACCAGCTGAGCGGCGTCGTTGATCTCGAAGATTCCGAGGTTCGACCCGCCCTGGATCGACAGCAGCACACCGTGCGCGCCCTCGATCGACGCTTCGAGGAGGGGCGATTCGACGGCGAGCTCTGCGGCCTTGATGGCGCGGTCGGCGCCGCGGGCGGAGCCGATGCCCATGAGCGCCGACCCGGCGCCCTGCATGACCGACTTGACGTCGGCGAAGTCGAGGTTGATCAGACCCGGGGTCGTGATCAGGTCGGTGATGCCCTGCACACCGGCCAGGAGCACCTGATCGGCGGTGGCGAAGGCCTCCACCATCGAGATGCCGCGGTCGCTGATCTCGAGCAGACGATCGTTCGGCACGACGATGAGGGTGTCGACCTCTTCCTTCAGCCGAGCGACACCGGCCTCGGCCTGGCTCTGTCGACGACGACCTTCGAAGGAGAAGGGTTTGGTGACCACACCGATGGTGAGGGCTCCGATGGACTTCGCGATCTTGGCGACGACCGGCGCACCACCGGTGCCGGTGCCACCACCTTCACCCGCGGTGACGAAGACCATGTCGGCACCGCGCAGGGCCTCCTCGATCTCCTCCGCGTGGTCCTCCGCCGCTCGACGACCCACCTCGGGGTCGGCGCCGGCGCCGAGCCCACGCGTGAGCTCCCGTCCGACGTCGAGCTTGACGTCGGCGTCGCTCATGAGCAGCGCCTGGGCGTCGGTGTTGATCGCGATGAACTCCACGCCGCGCAACCCGAGTTCGATCATGCGGTTGACGGCGTTCACGCCGCCGCCACCCACACCGACCACCTTGATCACGGCGAGGTAGTTCTGGTTCTGGCTCATGCCGGCCTCCGTCTTCCCGAACCTTCAACCTCTACTAGAGGTATAAAGAATTGCTCGGTATGCAATTCCTGTTCTTGAAGGTAAGCGGCCAGCGCGGCTCGGCGCGGAGGGTCGCGGCGTGTCGCGACATCCTGATCTCCCGGTGGCGCAGACGACCGGGTGCACCCCCGATCCTGCGCGGCTCCCGCCGGTCAGAAGCGTGTCAGCGGATCACGACCGCGTCGGGCGAGGACACGTCGTACTCCGTGACGGTGTCGGCCGGCCGCGCGGCCATGACGGTCTCGAGAACGCGGGCCTTCATCGCCGACTCCTCCGCACTCCCCCACACCACGCGGGAGGACGAGGTCAACGTCAACGTCACGTCGAAGGCCGACGTCGCACTCACGGCCGTCACCTGGTCGCCGATCGAGGCGGGAAGCGCCCTCATCACCCTGCCGACGGCCGCGAACGCGTCGCCGTCGACCCCGCCGCGGACATCCAGGACCGGCTCGCCGGGCGGCGGCTCCGTGCTGGCGGACAGGACGACCCCTGCGGCATCGACGACGGAGTATCCCGAGGCCGATGCGATCGCGCCGATGGGCGCGCGTTCGACGATCCGGACCACGAGTTCGTGCGGCGGCCGCGCCTCGAGGGTGTAACTCTGCACGAACGGGAAGTCCGAGAGCGTGTCCTGGATGGCCGCTTCATCGACGAGCGGAAGCGGGGTGCCCAGCTGCGACGACAGCGCCGCCTCGACCCCGCCGGCGTCGAGCTGAACCGCACCGACGACCCGCACACGTTCGACGGCGAAGAGCGGACTGTATGCCACGGCGGCGGTCACCCCCGCCACGACCAGGATCGCGCCGATCGCCGACACCCACAGCGCACGCCGACGGCGCTGGCGGACGGTGAAACGCCGGACTTCTGCGCGCAGCGCCTTCCGCCGGGCACGCGACGCGCGCCACACCGCCAGCAGCCCGACGGGCTGCTCCGTCGGCTCGACGTCCTCGGGGGGCGGGGCGTCCGACCCTCCCGGCGCCGACCCGTCGGGCTCCGATCCGCGCACCTCGCCGGCGTCCTGCCCGCCGGAACGTCCCCGTGCTCTCCCGCGCGGGCCCGCGGTGGAGCCGACGGCCGTCGGGAGCGGGAGGATGACGCCCGAGCCGTCGTCACCGTCGAGCGTGTCGTCCGCCGACGCCGCAGCAGGCTCGCGCCGCGCCGGCGTGGCCGGCGGCGGGAGGGGGGACGGCCGACGGACCATCGGGTCAGCCTTCGACGGCGGCGGTATCGGTGTCGCGGGAGACAGGGGCGCGGCGGAGGACCGCAGGATCGTCGGCGCCCGGACGGATGCGGGTCAGCGCCTCGAGGATCTGCGGGACGATGAGGTTCACGTTGCCGCATCCGAGGGTGATGACGTAGTCGCCCGGTCGCGCGAGCGCCGCGGCGTGGTCTGCAGCACGCTGCCAGTCGGCGACGAAGCGCACCCGATCGGGGTCGGTGAAGGCGTGGGCGACGAGATCGCCCGTGACCCCGGGGACGGGATCCTCCCTCGCGCCGTACACGTCGAGGACGACGGTGTGGTCGGCATGCTGCTCGAGCACCTCGGCGAATTCGCGGTACATGTGCTGCGTACGAGAGTAGGTGTGGGGCTGGTGGACGGCGATGATGCGACCGTCGCCGATCACGCTCCGAGCGCCGGCAAGGGCGGCGGCGACCTCGGTCGGGTGGTGGGCGTAGTCGTCGTACACGCTCACCCCGCGCTCGCTGCCGTGCAGTTCGAACCGCCGGTCGGTTCCGGCGAAGCCGGCGACCGCGTCCGCCGCGGAGCCGAGCGGGAAGCCGAGGCCGATCAGCACGGCGACCGCACCCGCGGCGTTGACGGCGTTGTGCACTCCGGGGATGCGCAGACGGACCTCGACCGTCTCGCCCTCATGCGTCAGCCGGAACCCGACGGGCCCGTGCGCGTCGATGTCGCTCAGGCGCACATCGGCCCCGGAGTCCCGGCCGAACGTGATCACGCGAGGGTGATCGAGCAGCGCTGCGACCTCTTTCGCGCCGGGATCGTCGGCGGAGATCACCACTGCCTCGCGGGCTTCGCCGCCGAAACGGGCGAAGGCCTGGACGAAGGCCTCGGCGGATCCGTAATGGTCGAGGTGGTCGGGGTCGACGTTGGTGATGAGGGCGACCGAGGTGTCGTAGAGAAGGAAGGTACCGTCGGATTCGTCTGCTTCGATGACGAACAGCTCGTCGGCTCCCGTTCCGCTGGAGACGCCGAGCTGAGCGATGACACCCCCGTTGACGAAGGTGGGGTCCGCGCCGAGAGCCTGCAGCGAGGTGACGATCATGCCCGTCGAGGTGGTCTTGCCGTGCGCACCGGCGACGGACACCAGTCGGCGCCCGCCGATGAGCCAGTGCAGCGCCTGCGAACGGTGGATGACAGCGAGACCGCGCTGTTTCGCCGTGACGTACTCGGGGTTCTCCGGCCAGATCGCTCCCGTGTGCACGACCGTGTCGGCGTCGCCGAGGTGCGCGGCGTCGTGGCCGACGTGCACCGTCGCACCGAGCTCCGCGAGGGCCCGGAGGGACGGGCTGTCGGCTCGGTCGGAGCCGGACACCCGGATTCCTCGGGCCAGGAACATCCGGGCCAGCCCCGACATCCCGGATCCCCCGATGCCGATGAAGTGGGCGGCGCGGATGTCATCCGGGATCGGCAGGGACAGGTCAGGTCTGATCATGGCCCGTCAATCCTAGATCGGCCTCCTGCGCACCCCCTCCCGGCGCGCTGAGGTCACCGGCCGCGAGCGAGCGCCTCGTCGATGAGGGCGAGGACCGCCTCGCTTCCCGAGCGCGTGCCGACGGATGCTGCAGCCCGGCGCATCGACTCCAGGCGCGCCGGCTCCGCGAGGAGCGGGATGACCTCTCGACGCACCCGCTCGGCGGTGAAGTCCGCATCCAGGATCAGTGCGGCCGCCCCCGCGGCGACCGCTGATGCCGCGTTGAGCGCCTGCTCGCCGTTGCCGACCGCATAGGGAACGTAGACCGCGGGGATGCCGAGCGCGCTGATCTCGCTGACGGTCGCCGCCCCGGCGCGGGAGACCACCGCGTCGGCCACCGCGAACGCGAGATCCATGCGATCGATGTAGCGGCGAACGCAGTACCCGGCGACTCCCGGGTCGGGGGTCGCGCTCCGCTCGCCCGTGACGTGCAGCAGCTGCCAGCCGGCGTCGAGCACGTCCCGCCAGGCGGCGCCGCCGTCGTCGCCGAAGGCCTCGTTGAGTCGCTGCGCGCCGAGCGACCCGCCGAACACCAGCAGCACGGGCCGTGCCGGGTCGATACCGAAGGCCTCCGCCGCCTCGCCGCGTCGGGCGGCGGCGTCGAGGTCGACGATCTCCCGGCGCAGCGGCATGCCGACGACCCGGGCACCGCGCAGGCGCGTCCCCGGGAAGGCCACGCCCACCGCCGCCGCGCGTCGTGCGCCGAGCACGTTGGCGAGCCCCGGACGCGCGTTGGCCTCATGGACGACGGTCGGGATGCGCTCGCGCCGGGCCGCGACGTAGCCCGGCGCCGCGGCGTATCCACCGAAGCCGACGACGACCTCCACCCCCCGGTCGCGCAGATGGCGCCGCACCTGCGCGACTGCCCGCCCGAAGCGCTGCGGAAACATCGCGGCGGCGCGATCAGGACGCCGGGGGAAGGGCACCTTGTCGACGAACAGGAGCTCGTACCCGCGTTCGGGCACGAGGCGGGCCTCCAGACCCTCTCGCGTACCGAGGACGAGCACCTCGGCGTCGGGCTCGCGCGCGCGCAGGGCGTCGGCGACCGCCAGCAGAGGATTGACGTGCCCGGCGGTGCCGCCGCCGGCCAGAAGGTAGGTCGTCACCCGACGACACTAACCGCCCGTCTGGGTGGGAGCGAACGCGCGAAGGCCAGCAGGACGCCCGACGCCACGAGCACCGAGACGAGCGACGTCCCGCCCTGCGACATGAACGGCAGCGGCACCCCGAGCACGGGGAAGACACGGAGGACCACGCCGATGTTGATCAGTGCCTGACCCACGACCCAGACCGTGATACCGCCGGCCACGATGCGGACGAACGGGTCGTCGGTGCGCCGGATCACGTGGAAGGCGCCCACGGCGTAGAGCGCGATGAGGCCGAGCACCACGGCGCATCCGATCAGGCCGAGCTCCTCGCCCACGATGGCGAAGATGTAGTCGTTGGCCGCGGCGGGGAGCCAGTCGTACTTCTCCTTCGAGTTGCCGAGACCGAGGCCGAAGACACCGCCCCCGGCCAGGCCCCACATGCCGTGGAGGGGCTGATAGCAGTCGTTGAAGTAGTCCTCGAGGCAGTTGGGATTGAGGAAGCTGAGGAAGCGGCGCATGCGGTCGGGGCTCGTCACGGCGAGCACGGCGACCGCCGCTGCCGCGGCGATGGCGGGGAGGATGAAGATGCGGAGCCGAACGCCCGAGAAGAACAGCGCCCCGAGCACGAGCAGCACGAGGATCATCGCCGTGCCGAGATCGCGACCGGCGAGCACCGTCGCGATGGCGAGGCCCGCCACCGGGACGAGCGGGATGTACACGTGCCGCCACATCGCCAGAAGCGTGCGTTTGCGATAAAGCACGTACCCCACCCACAGGGCCAGGGCGAGCTTGAGGAACTCGGAGGGCTGCGCCTGGAACCCGGCGAGCGTGATCCAGTTGCGGTTGCCGTCGGCGCCGTGGCCCAGGGGGGTGAACACCAGCAGCTGGAAGGCGACGGCCCCGATGAGGGCAGGCCATGCGATCCGCTTCCAGAACCTGATCGGCAGGCGACTGGCGATGAACATCAGCGGCACGCCGATCACCGCGAACACCGCCTGCTTCATCGCGGCATCCCAGGGTGCCTGGCCCGCGGCGGTGGAGGTGGCGGAGGTCGCGGAGAGCACCATCACCAGACCGAAGATCGTCAGCAGCAGCGCCGTGGAGGCGATGAGGAGGAACTCGCTCGGCACCGGGGCGAAGACCCGGCCGAGCGATACCCGGGCCGCGAGTCCACGCCGCCCGTCGACGTCAGGCGGGCTCGGCGGGGTGCGGGGGCTGCGGGTCTGCGTCGTCGTCACCGTCATCCCCCATCTCGATCCATCGCTGCACGGCGGCGGAGAACTTCCTTCCGCGGTCGGCGTAGGAGGAGAACTGATCGAACGACGCCGCGGCGGGGGCGAGGAGGACCACATCCCCGTCACGAGCGACCTGCGCGGCCAGTTCGACCGCCTGCGTCATGACGTCCTCAGTCTCGCCGCGGGTCACCTCGTAGACGGGGACGTGCGGCGCGTGTCGCGAGAACGCCGCGGTGACCGCGGTCCGGTCCTCACCGATGACGACGGCCGCGCGCACCTTCCCGGCGACCTGGGCGACGAGCGGGGCGATCTCCACGCCCTTCAGCAGTCCCCCGACGATCCAGATCGCCCCGGGGAAGGCCGAGAGCGACGAGGCCGCGGCGTGCGGGTTGGTGGCCTTCGAATCATCCACCCAGACGATCCCGCGGTGCGACGCGACGACCTCGATGCGGTGAGGGTCGAGCCGGAACCCGCGGAGCGCCTCGCGGATCGCCGCCGGGGGGACCTCCAGTGCCCGGGCCAGTGCCGCGGCGGCGAGGATGTTCGCCACCATGTGCGGTGCGGCCAGGCCTCGCTCGGCGAGTTCGGCGACCGTCGTCAGCTCCAGGGCGCTGGTGCGGCGATCGTCGAGGAAGGCCCGGTCGACGAGGATCCCGTCGACGACGCCGAGGTCGCTCGGCCCGGGAACGCCCAGGTCGAACCCGATGGCGCGTGCGCCCTCGACGACCTCCGCCTCCTCCACCATGGTGCGGGTCGCGACATCCGACTTGTTGTAGACGCATGCGACCCGGGTGTTGTCGTACACGTGCGCCTTCGCGTCGCGATAGTCGGCGAAGGAACCGTGCCACTCCAGGTGGTCCTCGGCGAGGTTCAGGCACACGCTGCCGTGCGGTGAGACCGGCGCCGGGCCGGTCTGGAGTCCGAGATACCAGAGCTGGTGGCTGGAGAGCTCGACGACGAGGACGTCGAAGCCACCGGGGTCGCGGACGGCGTCGAGCACGGGCGTGCCGATGTTGCCGACCGGGGCGGCGCGCAGTCCACCCGCGACGAGCATCTCGGCGACGAGGCGGGTCGTGGTCGTCTTGCCGTTGGTGCCGGTCACCAGCACCCAGTCGGCGGGCCTGCCGTCCTGGCGGACCACCTTGTCTCGCACGCGCCACGCCAGTTCGATGTCGCCCCACAGGGCGACGCCTTCCTCTGCGCACCACGCGATGACGGGGTGGTTCGGAGAGAAGCCCGGCGAGGCGATGACGACCTCGGGCGCGAAGGCGCCCAGCGATTCCGGAACCGTGCCGAGGGGCCCGATGACGGCGTCGACGCCGATGACGGGCAGGAGCTTTTCGTATTCGGGCTCGGCAGCCTCCGAGAACACCCGCACCTCCGCGCCGAGTTCGGCGAGGGTGTCGGCCGCGGCGAACCCCGTGACCGACAGGCCCAGGACTGCCACGCGCAGTCCTGACCAGTCCGCGTGCCAGCTCGTGAGTGCGTCCAGACGCGTCATGTCTGCGAGAGCCATTCGACGTAGAAGAACCCGACGCCCGAGACCGCGAGGAGCCCGGCGATGATCCACATCCGCACCACGATGGTGATCTCCGACCACCCGCGCATCTCGAGATGGTGGTGCAGGGGACTCATGAGGAACAACCGCTTGCCGCGCGTCACCTTGAAGTACACCCGCTGGAGGATGACCGAGCCCGAGGCGATCACGTAGACGCCGGCGACGAGCACCATGAGCAGTTCGGTGCGGGTCAGAATCGCCATCGCCGCAAGGACGCCACCGATCGCCATCGATCCGACGTCACCCATGAAGACCTGCGCCTTCGGCGCATTCCACCAGAGGAATCCGACCAGCGCCCCCACGAAGGCAGCGGAGACGATCGCGAGGTCGAACGGGTCGCGCGTGGCATAACAGGCCGACAGCCCGCCCGGACTCAACTCCCCGCCGCCGAAGCAGGCCTGATTGAACTGCCAGAAGGCGATGAGGCTGTAGGCGCCCACGACGAAGATGCCGGCTCCCGCGGCGAGACCGTCCAGTCCGTCGCTGACATTCACCGAGTTGGATGCGGCGACGCCGATGAAGGAGATCCAGGCCAGGTACAGCAACCAGCCGAGGATGGGGCCAAGGGCGAAGAACCACAGCACCTGGACGTCGCGGAACACCGAGATGTAGGGCGACGCGGGCGTTTCGTTGTAGATGTTGGGGAAGTTCAGCGCGACGATGCCGAACGGCACCGCGACGATCACCTGACCAACGATTTTCCGCCATCCACTCAGGCCGAGACTGCGCTGACTGCGGACCTTCATGAAGTCGTCGATGAAGCCCACGGTGCCGAACCCGACCATCATCCACAGCACCAGCAGACCCGACACGGTGGGCGGGTTGTTCCCCGCCACCCCGCCGACGAGATAGCCGATGATGGTGCCGGCGATGAAGATCGTCCCGCCCATCGTGGGCGTCCCGCGCTTCTCGCCGTGGCTCGGATTGCGGATGTCGTCGGGAGTGCGGATCACCTGACCCCACCCCCACCGCCGGAACAGGCGCAGGAAGACGGGGGTGAGGAAGAGCGTGAAGGCCAGCGAGATCGCCGCCGCGGTCAGGAGGGATCTCACGAGAAGAATTCTCCCAGTCGGTCGCCGAGGAACCTCAGGCCCGCGGAGTTGGACGACTTCACCAGCACACGGTCGCCGGCGCGGAGCTCGCCGGTGAGATAGTCGTAGGCCTCGTCGGCGGTGGCGAAGAACACCGCCTCGCCGTCCCACGATCCCTCACCGACGGCGGCGAGGAAGAGCCGACGAGCCTCGGGGCCGATGACGACGATGCGCTGGATGCCCAGTCGCACGGCCTGGAGTCCGATGCGGTCGTGCTCCTCGCCGGCATACTCCCCCAGCTCGCTCATCGCACCGAGGACGGCGACCATGCGCTCACCGGGTCCGGTGATCTGGGCGAGCGTCCGCAGGGCCGCGGACATCGAGTCGGGGCTGGCGTTGTAGGCGTCGTTGATGATGCGGACACGCGGGGACCCCAGGGGCTGCATGCGCCACCGCTCGGCGAGTTCCACCGTCTCCAGGCGGGCGACGGCATCCGCGAGAGACACACCGAGCGCGGTGGCCGCGGCGATGGCGGCGAGGGCGTTCATGACGTGGTGCTCGCCGAGCACGCGCAGCCGCAGCGATGCGGACGCGTCGTCGACGAAGACCGTGCACGAGGTGCCGTCGGCGGTCACTTCGACATCTTCGGCCCGCACCTCGGCGGCGGCCCCTCGGCCGAACCAGCGCACCGCGCCGGGTCTCTCCGCCGCGATCGGGGCCATCTGGACCACCCGCGGATCGTCGGCGTTCAGCACGGCCACGCCGCCGGGCCGCAGGGCCTGGACGAGTTCCGACTTGGCGCGGAACGTGCCCTCGATCCCGCCGAAACCGCCGGCGTGGGCCATGCCGACCATGAGCACGACCGAGATGTCGGGGTGGACGAGGCCGGCGAGTGCCGCGATCGCTCCCGGACCGCTCGCACCGAACTCGCTCACGAGATAGCGGGTGTCCTCGGTCACGCGGAGCATCGTCAGCGGTGCCCCGACCTCGTTGTTGTACGAGGCGCGGGGCGCGATGGTCTCGCCCTCGTCCTGGAGGATGCGCGCCAGGAGGTTCTTCGTGGTGGTCTTGCCGTTGGAGCCGGTGATCCCGACGACCTTCAGCGCGCCACGGGACCGCACCCGCGCGACGACCTCGCGCGCGAGATCGGCGAGGGCCTGCACCACGTCGGGCACGACGATCTGGGTGATGGGCTCATCGACCGGCCGCTCGACGATCGCGAGCGCCGCACCGGCCTGATGGGCCGCCGGGACGAACAGGTGACCGTCGGTGGTCCCACCGGGCTTGGCGACGAAGATGTCGCCCGGCCCGATGGCGCGGGAGTCGGTGTCGACAGCCCCGGAGACCTCGGTGTCGACGGTGTCGTCACCGACGAGCAGGAGGTCTCCGCCGAGGGTCAGGGCGATGTGGTGCAGGGAGAGGGAGATCATGTGTCAAAAGGGTGATCGTCAGCCGAACTTCGGCAGGACAGGCGCTTCCGTCGTGGACGGCATGACCCGGTAGGTCTTGAGCACCTGCGTCATCGCCTGCTGGAATGCCGCGGCGTTGGCCACAGAAGACTTTACCTTGGTGGGCTCGTCGAGCGTCACGGCGACGACGTACTGCGGGTCGTCCGCGGGTGCGAACCCGATCATCGTGGTGAAGTAGGCGCCGCTCTTGTATCCGCGCGTCACCGGGTCGGACTTCTCACCGGTACCGGTCTTGACGGCGATGCGATACCCCGGCACCGCGATCTCCTCGGCGTAGTTGGCCTGCAACGCCACGTTCTCGAGGATCTGCTGCACCTGGGTCGCGGTGCCTTCGCTCACCACGCGGGTGGGCTCGGGCACGTCGGGGGTGGTCACGGATCCGTCGGCCGCGGTGCAGCTCTCCACCAGTGTCAGCGGGACGCGCTCGCCGTCGTTGGCGATCGCCCCGTACGCCCCGACGAGTTCGGGGAGGGTCGTGGTGAGACCCTGGCCGTAGGTGGTGTTGTAGACCGTCTGGTTGTCCCACTCGGAGGCCGGTCGCAGCAGACCCGTCTGCTCGCCGGGGAAGTCCACCGCACTCCCCTCGCCGACGCCGAAGCGCTGCAGGTACTCGTAGCGCGTCTGGGAGTCGACGGTCTCGCTGATGCGGGAGATGGCGGCGTTGGAGGAGTCGATGAGGACGCCGGTGAGGGTGTAGTTGTAGGCCGGGTGGACGAAGGAGTCCCGCACGCGCGCGCCGTTGGCGAAAGTCTCGGTGCTGGCAGCGACCACCGTCGACTGGGCGTTCTGTCCCCCGGCGTCGATCACCGTGGCGGCCGTGAGGGCTTTGAACGTCGACCCGGGTTCGAACCAGTCGGTGAAGATGCGGCTCCTGCGGTCGTCGTCCGCAGAGGCCTCGACGTTGTTGGGGTCGACGGCGGGGAACTCCGCCGCCGCGCGGATCTTGCCGGTGCCGACCTCGGTGACCATGATCGACCCGCTCAGAGCCCCCATGTCCTGCACCTGCTCGGCGATCAGCTGCATGAGGTACCACTGCAGGTCGCGGTCGATGGTCAACTCCAGGGTGCCGCCGTCGACCGCGGGATCCTCGACCTCTGTGCCGGGGATGATCACCCCGTCCTTGCCGCGCTGGAAGCGGAGCTGCCCGTCCGTGGCCGTCAGGCAGCCGTCCTGGCTGAGCTCCAGTCCCGCGAGGGGCACCTCGTCCGTCCCCATGAATCCGATGAGGTTTCCCGCGACCGCGCCGTCCGGGTAGGTCCGAGCGGGATGCTGCTCGAAGGTCAGGTAGGGCAGCTTCAGATCGGCCAGTGCCCGGTACTGCTCGGTGGAGATCCCGCGCTGGACGAACTCGTACTGGTCGGCGGGATCCGCGGCGAGGGCCGAGGCGACGATCCGCTGGATGTCGTCGGCCTCCTGTCCGGTGACGGAGCCGATGAGACCCGACGCCTCGGGCCACGTCAGGGTGGATTCGACATCGTCGTCGTCCGTCCGGGTGATGTCGCCGGTGTTCTTGGGATCGATCACGACGTCGTAGCGCAGGATGCTGCCGGCGAGGGTGTTGCCGGCGGTGTCGACGATCGCTCCTCGCGAGCCGTGGAGGTCGCGGGACCCGCTGAACGCCCACTCCAGCGAGTCTTCGATGTGCTCGTCGGCGTTGACCACCTGGATGTCGACGAGGCGGACGATGAAGCCGACGAGGACCGCCAGCACGACGGCCAGCGCGACCACCGTGCGGCGGCGAGGACTGCGGCTTGCTCGGGTGGTCATTGCTCTCAGTGTGTGGCGGGGGTCGGCAGAGTGTCGGCCACCGGCGGCGGCGTGTCGGTGAGCCCGGCCCCCGTGGTGGCCACCGGGGCCCCCTGGATGGTCGCGTCCGGTTCGGTCACCAGCGGTCGGTCGGCGATGAGGTTGTTCGCGACCGAGCCGCGTCCGAGCGCGTCGATCGAGACACCCCCCTCCGCAGCGATCCCCGGACCGAGCACGGCGCCGTCGCTCAGACGCAGGTAGTTCGGCGACTCCTCGATGACCATGCCGAGCGCCGCCGCGTTGGCCGCGAGGTACTGGGGCGAGCTGAGGCCCGCGACATCGTCGGAGAGCATCTGCCGCTGCCACTGCAGCTCGCTCTGCTGCTGGGTCAGGGAGGAGATCTCGTAGGAGCTCTGCGTGGTGAGGATCGACAGCATCATCTGCACCCCGGCGATGGCGAGGGCGGCCACCACGGCCACGATCCCGTAGGCCAGCCGGGGCCGGCGTCGCGCGCCGGGAGCGGCCTGCTCGACCGGACGCAGCCGGCGTTCCGTCGCCCGGTCGGGGGCTCCCAGGCGCGTCGAGCGCGGCCCGGCGGGAGAAGTCGGCGATGCGGCGATCAGGGGTGCGCTCATGCCGCGGCCTCTCTCACTCGTTCGACGGCACGCAGCCGTACGGGGGTGGCGCGGGGGTTGTGCGCCTTCTCGTCGGCATCCGCCTGCTCGGCTCCGCGGACCAGGAGCCGGAAGCGTGGGGCGTGCTCGGGGAGCTCGACCGGCAGCCCGCGCGGGGAGGTGGATGCCACGGCGTCGGCGAAGACGCGTTTGACCAGCCGGTCCTCCAGTGACTGGTACGACAGCACCACCATGCGCCCGCCGACGACCAGCTGATCGAGAGCGGCGGGGATGGCCGCTTCGAGCGCGGCCAGTTCGCCGTTCACCTCGATCCGCAGCGCCTGGAACACCCGCTTGGCCGGGTGGCCGGTCCGCTGCGCGGCATACGGGGTGGCGCGGGTGAGGATGTCGACGAGCTGTCCGGAGCGTTCGATGGGTGCATCCGCCCGCGCGGCCACGATGGCACGGGCGTAGCGGCCGGCGAGCTTCTCCTCGCCGTAGCGCTCGAAGATCCGCCGCAGCTGACCTTCGCTGAAGGTGGCGACCACATCGGCGGCGGTGACCCCGGTGGACTGGTCCATCCTCATGTCGAGCGGGGCGTCGCGCGAATATGCGAACCCGCGGTCGACCTCGTCCAGTTGGAGCGAGGAGACGCCGAGGTCGAACAGGATGCCGTGAACGGCGTCGATCCCGAGGCTCCTGAGGGCGGCGTCGATGCCGTCGTAGACCGTGTGGACCAGGTCGACCCGATCACCGAAGGGCGCCAGGCGCTCCTCGGCGATCCGAAGGGCGTCGCGGTCGCGATCGAGTCCGATGAGGTGGAGGTGGGGGAACCGTTCGAGGAACGCCTCGCTGTGTCCTCCCATGCCGAGCGTGGCATCGACGAAGACCGCTCCGGGCGCGTCGAGTGCAGGGCCGAGCAGCTCGAGACAGCGCTCGAGCAGGACCGGGGTGTGGATGTCGCGAAGGTTCATGATCGTGGGGCCGGTCCCCCGGCTCTGATCCCCATCCGCTTCGACCTGGCGCCGGGGAAGTGCGACAGGGCGGCAGCGGCTGGGAGTCACAGCCGGGGGCGTCAGAAGAGGCCGGGGATCACCTCCTGCTCCATCTCCGAGTAGCTGTCTTCGTTGGCGAGGGCGTAGGCGTTCCAGGCCTCGGCGTCCCAGATCTCCGCGTGCGCGCCGACACCGGTGACCACGAGGTCCTTGCCCAGCCCCGCGTAGGCGCGCAGCGGCGGCGGGATGGTGATCCTGTTCTGCCCGTCCGGCTTCTCGGCGCTCGCCCCCGAGAGGAACATCCGGAGGAAGTCACGCGCCTGCTTGTTGCTCAGCGGCGCCTCGCGGATGCGGTCGTGGACCCGCTCGAACTCGCGCTCGCTGAAGACGTAGAGGCACCGCTCCTGACCACGGGTGATGACGATGCCGGCGCCGAGGTCGTCGCGGAATTTGGCGGGGAGGATGACCCGGCCCTTGTCGTCGAGCTTGGGAGTGTGCGTACCCAGCAGCATCGGCACACCACCCCCTTCTTCGTCCGGCCTTCGAAGATGGTCGCCACTTTACTCCACTTTCCTCCACTTCGATACCCCGAGCGCCTGTCCACCCGTGATTTTCTGCGGATCTGAGCTCGCCCGTGACGGCCCCTCTCCTCCACTGAGCACAAAAAAGAGCACCGACCCGAAGGTCGGTGCTCTGGAAGTGGATGCCGGCGGTCAGCCGGTGATCATCGCTCGCCCTGCCGGCGATCCCAACGATCGTTCATGCGGTCCATGAAGGAACCACCGGCGGCGGCGCGCCCCGGGTTCGTCTTCACCGGACGAGGCGCGGTCTTCGGGGCGCCCCGCGCGGGCGTCACGGCGAGGATGACCCCACCCAGCATCACGACGAACGCGATCACCCCGACGACGATGAGCTTCAGCGCCACACCGGCGATCAGGCCACCCAGGCCCAGCAGCACGAGGATCGTGCCGTACACGATGTTGCGATAGCTGAGGGCGCGCCCTTCACGCGCGCTGACCACGTCGGCGTCGTTGCGCATGAGATGACGTTCCATCTCATCCAGCAGACGCTGCTCCTGTTCGGAGAGTGGCATGGGTCCCCCTCTGGATCCGGTTGGACGATTCTACGCGTCCCGCTGATTACTAGGCTAGGGCCGTGTCATCTTCCGCGGGCGCCGTAGAGGCTGTTTCTCAGCGACTGAACAACTTCCTTGCACGTCAGCGTGCCCAGGCGAAGGAGCTCGGCGACGAGGCGGCGATGATCATCGACGCCGCCGCCGATGCCCTGACCGGCGGCAAGCGCTTACGGGGGCGCTTCCTCATCGCCGGTTGGCGGGCGGTCCACGAGGCGCAGTCGCGCGCCGGAGACCCACCTGGGCCCGTGATCGGCGCCGCTGCGGCGCTGGAGGTCTTCCATGCCGCGGCCCTCGTGCACGACGACGTCATCGACAACTCCGACACCCGCCGCGGTCGCCCCTCCGCGCATCGGGCCCTCGAGGCGAGGCATCGCGCGTCGGGCTGGCGCGGTGACGCCGCCGCGTTCGGCCGTTCCGGCGCCATCCTCCTCGGTGACCTGTTGGTCGCGTGGAGCGATGACCTCTTCGAGGAATCCCTCGCTGAGATGGATCGCGCGCAGGACGTCGCGGCCGCGACAGCGCGGGAGGAATACGCCCGCATGCGTCGTGAGGTCACGGTCGGACAGTTCCTCGACATCGCCGAGGAGTCCGCCTTCCGTGTCGCACCCGATGAAGAGCACGCCGAGCGTGCCCTGCGGGTGGCGTCGTTCAAGTCGGCGCGCTACAGCATCCAGCAGCCGCTCGTCATCGGCGCCGCGCTCGCGGGGGGCTCCGACGCGCAGCGCGCCGCCCTCGCCGCCTTCGGCCACCCCCTCGGCATGGCGTTCCAGCTGCGCGACGACGTGCTCGGCGTCTTCGGCGACTCCGCCGAGACCGGCAAGCCCGCCGGTGACGACCTGCGCGAGGGGAAGCGCACGGTGCTCATCGCCTACGCCCGCGAGGGCATCGGCACCTCGGCACGACAGATCGTCGATGAACTCATCGGCGACCCCGATCTGGACGACGAGCAGATCGGATCGCTGCAGCGCACCATCATCGACAGTGGGGCGCTGGGCCGTGTCGAGACCCTCATCGAGGAGTACTCCTCGGAGGCCGGCCGGGCGCTGTCGGGGGCGGAGCTCGGTCACGCGGCCGTCAACGACCTGCGCGAGCTCGCACGCGCGGCGACCGTTCGCGTGGCCTGATCGCGCGCGTTCAGGCGAGGGTCTGAGCGACCCGACGCACTTCGCTCTTGCGGCCGGCGCGCAGCGCCTCGATCGGCGCGACGCCGATGGACTCCTCCGGGTTCAGCAGCCAGTCGATGGCCTCGTCGTCGCTGAAGCCGGCATCGCCGAGCACGATGACCGTCCCCCGCAGGGATCCCAGCGGCTTCCCGTCGACGATGAACACGGCCGGCACCGAGAGTGCCCCGTGTCGCCGAGAACCGATGAGCGCGCGGTCGTCGAGCAGACGACGAACGCGCCCGAGGGGAAGGTCGAGCGCCTCGACCAGTTCGGGAAGGGTGAGCCACTCGGTGGGTACAGGTGCGTCTTTCTCCGCCACGCAGCAACTATCTCATCTCGGACACATGAGGACATCCTCATGTTTCACATCCGTCACTTCCGTTGACAGTGGTTTACACGCGTGACACGGTAGCTCGCGGGGAGAATCCCCGCAGGGAGGACCGCCATGTCTCGCTCACGCACCGTCCGGCTCACCACGGCCCGCCTCGGCCTTCCCGCAACCGCCCTGGGAGCCCTCGCGGTCGCGATGCTGCCAGCACCCGCCGCCTCTGCGGACGAGGCCGCACCCCTGGCCCGCGAAAGCGCGGGGCGGACCTCGCTCGGCGAAGCCGCGTCGTCGACGGGTCGCGCACCCGTGGTGTTGCCCGCCCACAGCGCCGGACCGGAGAGCGTCGTGGTCCAACCCGGAGACACGATCAGTGCGATCGCGGCCCGACACGGCCTGCGGACGACCGACGTGCTGGCTCTGAACGGACTGGGCTGGAGCAGCGTCATCCATCCGGGTCAGGTGATCCGACTGACCGGAGCGTCCGCCGCGCCCGCAGCTGCGGCCGCGCCCGCGGCTCCGGCGGCGCCCGCCGCGGCGACGGCGTACACCGTCGTGGCGGGCGACACGATCAGCGCGATCGCACGCCGTCACGGGGTGTCCACCCAGGCGGTGCTTGACGCGAACAGCCTGCAGACGTCATCCATCATCTACCCCGGCCAGGCGATCGCGATCCCGTCCTCGACCGCGCCGGCGCCGGCCGCCGCCCCCTCGCCTGCGCCCGTCCCGGCGGCCGAGACCGTGACGCTGGACGACGAGCAGATCGGCAATGTGCGGACCATCATCGCCGTGGGGCGCGAACGGGGCGTCTCCGATCGCGGTATCGCCATCGCGCTGGGGACCGCGATGGTCGAATCGTGGCTGCGCAACCTCGACTGGGGCGACCGGGATTCCCTGGGCCTGTTCCAGCAGCGGCCCAGCACAGGGTGGGGAAGCGCCGACGAGGTCCGCGACCCGGTCCGGGCGACCGCGGCGTTCTTCGGGGGCCCCGCCGATCCCAACGGGTCACGCACCCGTGGTCTGCTCGACATCCCCGGCTGGGAGTCGATGTCCTTCGCCGGCGCCGCGCAGGCCGTGCAGATCTCAGCGTTCCCGGATCGTTACGCGAAGTGGGAGGCGCCCGCCTACGCGTGGCTCGCGACCTACGGGTGATCCGTGTGGATGCCGGGGTGAGCCGCTGCCCGGGCTCCCACCCCGCCGTCCGTAGACTCTGACCGTGAGCACGAGTCAGCAGGCCGACCCGCTGATCGGACGTCTCGTCGACGGCCGATACCGGGTCCGCGCGCGCATCGCGCGCGGTGGCATGGCGACCGTGTACGTGGCCACCGACCTGAGGCTGGAGCGCCGCATCGCCCTGAAGGTGATGCACGGCCACCTGAGCGACGACTCCGTCTTCCAGAGCCGCTTCATCCAGGAGGCCCGTGCCGCCGCGCGGCTCGCCGATCCGCACGTGGTCAACGTCTTCGACCAGGGCCAGGACGGCGACATGGCCTACCTCGTCATGGAGTACCTGCCGGGGATCACGCTACGCGAGCTGATGCGCGAGCAGCGCCGCCTGACGATCCCGCAGACCATCACGATCATGGACGCCGTGCTCTCGGGCCTGGCCGCGGCGCACCGCGCCGGCATCATCCATCGCGACGTCAAGCCCGAGAACGTGCTCCTCGCCGAGGACGGTCGCATCAAGATCGGCGATTTCGGACTCGCGCGTGCCGCGACGGCGAACACCGCCAGCGGGGCTCAGCTCCTCGGCACGATCGCCTACCTCGCCCCCGAGCTGGTCACGCGTGGGGTCGCCGACGCGCGATCCGACATCTACGCCCTCGGCATCATGCTCTACGAGATGCTCGTGGGCGAGCAGCCCTACAAGGGCGAGCAGCCGATGCAGATCGCCTTCCAGCACGCCACCGACTCCGTGCCCCGCCCGAGCGCGAAGAACCCCGGCGTGCCCGAGCAGCTGGACGAGCTCGTCCTGTGGTCGACCGAGAAGAACCCCGATGAGCGTCCGGTCGACGCGCGGGAGATGCTCGACAGACTGCGCGAGATCGAACGGCAGCTGGGCGTCGCGCCGCAGGTCACGAGGACCGCCGGTCGTGGCATCCCCGATGACGACGGCCTCCCCTCGGGCGAGCTCACCCAGGTGCTGCCCGCCTCGGTGACCGGGCCCGCTGCCATCGTCAGCGACACCGACAACGCCGCGCGTCTGCGCCAGGTGACCCGCCGTCGTGCCGTGCGGGGTGGATGGCTGATCGCACTGGTCGTGATCCTCGCAGCCCTCGCCGCGGGGACGGGCTGGTGGTTCGGGTCTGGTCCCGGGTCGCTCGTGGCCGTTCCGGATGTCCGCGGTGCCACCTTCGCCGAAGCCCAGACCACGCTCGCAGCGGAGTCTCTACGAGCGGAGGAACGCGGCGAGTACAGCGTTGACGTGGAGACGGGTCTAGTGATCGAGACCGATCCCCCGCCGGGGACGCGGCTGGACAAGGAGGCGCTCGTCACCGTCATCGTCTCCCTCGGCCCCGCCGAGGTCGCCCTCGGTCGGGTGGTCGACCTCCCCGCCGAACAGGTGCGCGACCTCCTGGCGCAGAACGTCATCACGACGCGCGAAGACGCGGAGTTCTTCACCGACGCACCGGAGGGCACGGTGGTCGGCATGCGCATCCACCCCCGCGCCGGCGGCGATGACATCGACTGCGGCGAAGGCTGCACCGCGCGGCAGGCCGACGAGGCGACACTGTTCATCTCCCGCGGCCCCGTGCCGGACGTGTCGGGCGACTCCGTCGACGCTGCTCGGTCGGAACTCGGCGGCGTGCAGCTCCAGGTCGCCGATCAGGTCATCGAGCAGAGCAGCGACACCTACGCCTCCGGCGAGGTCATCGGCATCGCCGACCGCGAGGGCGGCGGCTGGTGGCAACCCGGAGACACGGTCACCCTCATCGTCTCCACCGGGCCTCCCCTCTTCGAGATCCCGAACGTCGTCGGGCAGACCCGCGACGGGGCCATCGCCGCCCTGGAGGATGCGGGATTCCAGGTCGACTACGCGGTCTTCTTCGCAGCGATCCCCGACTCCCTGACCGAGGTGGTCAGCATGGACCCCGGTGCCGGGGAATTCGTCGTGCGCGGCACGCGGATCTACATCCAGCTCACCGTCACCGGCTGAGCCCGCCGACGGTCGGCGTCTTGACCGGTCGATGCTGCACCGACCGATGCCGCCGGGTCAGCGCGTCTCGAGCTCCTCCGCCACCAGGAACGCCAGTTCCAGGCTCTGCATGTGGTTCAGGCGCGGGTCGCACAGCGACTCGTAGCGTGTCGCGAGCGTCGCCTCGTCGATCATCTCGGAGCCGCCGAGGCACTCGGTCACGTCGTCGCCGGTGAGCTCCACGTGGATGCCGCCGGGGAACGTGCCGACGGCGCGGTGCGCCTCGAAGAACCCGCGCACTTCGTCCACGACATCGTCGAACCGACGCGTCTTGTAGCCCGTGGGCGTCGTGATGCCGTTGCCGTGCATCGGATCGGTGACCCACAGCGGCATCGCCCCGGAGTCGCGGACGGCCTCCAGGAGGGGCGGCAGCGCGTCGCGGATCTTTCCGGCGCCCATGCGGGTGATGAACGTCAGCCGGCCGGGCTCGCGCTCCGGATCGAGCTTGTCGATGAGGGCGAGAGCCGTCTCCGGCGTCGTGGTGGGCCCGAGCTTCACACCGATGGGGTTGCGGATGCGCGAGAAGTAGTCGATGTGTGCGCCGTCGAGGTCGCGCGTGCGCTCCCCGATCCAGACGAAGTGCGCCGAGGTGTTGTAGGGAGTGCCGGTGCGCGAATCGATGCGGGTCATCGGGCGCTCGTAGTCCATGAGCAGACCCTCGTGCCCGGTGTAGAACTCCACGCGCTTGAGTTCGTCGAAGTCGGCGCCGGCCGCCTCCATGAACTTGATGGCCCGGTCGATCTCGGTCGCAAGACGCTCGTACTGCTGGTTGGCGGGGTTCTTGGCGAATCCCTGATTCCAGCTGTGCACCTCGCGGAGATCGGCGAAGCCACCCTGGGTGAAGGCCCGGATGAGGTTGATCGTCGACGCGGCGGTGTGGTACCCCTTCAGCAGCCGTGCCGGGTCGGCTTTGCGGGACTCCTCGGTGAAGTCGTACCCGTTGACGATGTCGCCGCGGTAGGCCGGCAGCGTCACCTCGCCGCGGGTCTCGGTGTCGCTCGAGCGGGGCTTGGCGAACTGCCCTGCCATGCGGCCCATCTTCACGACCGGCATCGATGCGCCGTACGTGAGCACGACCGCCATCTGCAGCACCGTCTTGATGCGGTTGCGGATCTGCTCCGCGGTCGCACCCGCGAAGGTCTCGGCGCAGTCGCCTCCCTGGAGGAGGAAGGCCTGTCCGGCCGCTGCGCGACCGAGCCGGTCGCGCAGCATGTCGACCTCGCCGGCGAAGACGAGCGGCGGGAGGGTCGCGAGCTCGGCGGAGGCCGCCGCGGCGGCGTCGAGGTCATACCACTGCGGCTGCTGTTTGATGGGCAGGGAGCGCCAGTGATCGAGACCGTCGAGGGGAGCGAGCATCCGCTCAGTCTAGCGACGCCGCAGACCCGATCGACGCCGTCTGCCGGCGGTGTGACGCGGCCTTCCCACGGGGTGTGAGACGGTCCTTGACGGTCGAGGCGTAGACGTCCTCGTACTCCTGCTCTCCGAGTCGCTGGAGGGCCACCATGATCTCGTCGGTGATCGAACGCAGGATGTACCGGTCGCCCTCCATTCCCGCGAAGCGCGAGAAGTCCAGCGGCTCGCCGATGACGACGCCGACGCGCGCGACGCGCGGGACGCGTGTGCCGATGGGCATCATCGTGTCGGTGTCGACCATCACGACGGGGACGACGGGGACGCGCGCCTCCAGCGCCATCCGCGCGATGCCGGTGCGACCGCGGTACAGCTTGCCGTCAGGGCTGCGCGTGCCCTCGGGATAGATCCCGAGCAGGTCGCCTCGGCCGAGGACCTGGAGGCCGGTGTTCAGCGATGCCTCGGAGGCCTTGCCGCCGGATCTGTCGATCGGGAGCTGCCCGGTGGCCTTGAAGAAGACGCGGGTCGCCCAGCCCTTCACACCCCTGCCCGTGAAGTAGTCGCTCTTGGCCAGGAACGACACCGGCCGGTCGATCATGAGCGGCAGGAAGATCGAGTCCGCGAACGACAGGTGGTTGCTCGCGAGGATCGCGGCACCATCCGCCGGCACGTTGCGCCGACCGACGACCCAGGGCCGGAAGATGGCCTTGAGGATGGGTCCGATGACCACGTACTTCATCAGCCAGTAGAACATCGACGCTCATGCCTCCCGGCCGGCGAGGTCGGCGACGCCGATGAGTCCGGCGTCGTTGCCGAGTCGGGCGATCGCGAAATCCGCCACGGGTCGTTCGCCGTACCCCGGGAGCGACGTCTCGTAGGCCAGACGCACAGGCTCGAGAAGGATGTCGCCGAGCTGAGCCACTCCCCCGCCGATGACGAAGAGCTCGGGATCGAGGACGGCTTGGAAGCCGCCGCAGGCCTCGCCGAGGGCCGTGGCGACCCGCCGCAGCGCCTCGAGCGCGCCGGGGTCTCCGGCCAGGATCAGGTCGGAGATCGCGTGACCGGTGAGTGTGCCGTGCGAGGCGCGCGCCTCGGCGAGAGCCTCCCCGATGCCGCCGGAATCGGCGATGGTGTTCGCCTCGCGCTGCAGCGCACGACCCGAGGCGTACTGTTCGAGGCACCCGTTCTGGCCGCACCCACACGGCAGACCGTTGCGGGTGAAGCGGATATGGCCGAGCTCGCCGGCGATTCCGTGACCGCCGTGGAACATCCGGCCACCGATGATGACCGCTCCCCCGACGCCCGTTCCCATGGTCAGCATCACCATGTCGTCGACCGCGGCGCCCGCGCCGAAGCGGAACTCCGCCCATCCGGCGGCGTTGGCGTCGTTCTCGATGGTGACCGGTCGGCCGATCCCGGCCTCGAGCACCGCCTTGAGGGGTTCGTTGCGCCACGCGATGTTGGGAGCGTGGATGACGGTGGCCTGCGCCTTGTCGATGAAGCCCGCCGCGGCGACGCCGACGGCGACCGCGTCGTAGCGATCGATGTAGGACCGGGCCATCCCGACGACGGCGGCAGCGAGCTCGGCGGTATCGGTGGGCGTGTCCACCCGTCCCTTGTCGAGGATGCGGCCCTGCTGATCGACGACACCGCCGGCGATCTTCGTCCCACCGATGTCGATCCCGACTGTGAGCACGCGCATCCCTTCCGTCCTGGGCCCCGCCCGAGGAGGCGGATCGAGTCTAGTCGCGGCCCCGCGGACTGCGTGGCCGGATATGCCTCGACTAGAATCTGAGGACATCCGACCCAATCGGTACCGAAGGAGTTGCCGTGATCCAATTCGATGTTCCGGCCGTGGTCCCCGCCGACCCCCAAGCCAACATCAGCGACCTCCTCGTGGAGCGCGTCAAGGCGACCCCCGAGCGCCCGCTGTTCGCCGTCCCCGAAGGAGACGGCTGGCGCGACATCACGGGCGCCCAGTTCCAGTCCCAGGTCGTCGCCCTGGCCAAGGGCCTCGTGGCCGCCGGCGTGGAGCCCGGCGACAAGGTCGCCTTCATCGCTCGCACGACCTACGACTGGACCCTCGTCGACTTCGCGATCTTCTTCGCCGGGGCCGTCATGGTGCCGATCTACGAGACGAGCTCCGCGGCGCAGATCTCCTGGATCCTCGCCGACTCCGGCGCCGTGGCCGTGATCGCCGAATCCGCCGAGCACGCGGGCCGCGTCGCGGAGGTCAGGGCAGAGCTCCCGCTCGTCCGCTCGGTCTGGCAGATGCAGTCCGGCGATCTGGACACCCTCGTCGCCCAGGGCAAGGACGTCACCGAGGACGAGATCGAACGTCGTCGCAACCTCGCGGTCGGCGCCGACATCGCCACCCTCATCTACACGTCCGGGTCGACGGGCCGCCCGAAGGGTTGCGTCCTCACCCACAGCAACTTCGTCGAGCTGGCACGGAACTCGGCGGTCGCGTTGAACGAGGTGGTGCAGACCCCCGGAGCATCCACTCTGCTGTTCATCACCACGGCCCACGTCTTCGCCCGGTTCATCTCGATCCTCAACGTCCACGCGGGCGTGAAGACCGGGCACCAGCCCGACACCAAGCAGCTGCTGCCCGCGCTCGGGTCCTTCCAGCCGACGTTCCTGCTGGCGGTGCCGCGGGTGTTCGAGAAGGTCTACAACTCCGCCGAGCAGAAGGCCGAGGCCGGCGGCAAGGGGAGGATCTTCCGCGCGGCCGCCCACGCGGCGATCGAGCACTCCGCCCTGCTGCAGGACGGCAAGAAGATCCCGCTGGGCCTGCGCCTGAAATTCCGCCTGTTCGACCGCCTGGTCTACAGCAAGCTCCGCGCGGCGATGGGCGGACGGGTGACCTACGCGGTGTCGGGCTCCGCGCCCCTGGGCGAGCGTCTCGGACACTTCTTCCACAGCCTGGGTGTCGTGATCCTCGAGGGCTACGGCCTGACCGAGACCACCGCGCCGGCCACGGTGAACCTCGCCACCAAGTCGAAGATCGGCACGGTCGGTCCGGCACTTCCCGGGGTCAGTGTGCGGCTCGCCGACGACGGCGAGATCGAGGTGCGCGGCATCAACGTCTTCAAAGAGTACTGGCGCAACCCCGAGGCCACCGCGGCGGCGTTCGACGGCGACTGGTTCAAGACCGGCGACATCGGCTCGTTCGACGCCGAGGGTTTCCTGAAGATCACGGGACGCAAGAAGGAGATCATCGTCACCGCCGGCGGCAAGAACGTCGCTCCCGCGGCGCTGGAGGATCCGATCCGCGCCAACCCGATCGTCGGCCAGGTGGTGGTCGTGGGCGATCAGAAGCCGTTCATCTCGGCCCTGGTCACGCTCGACCCCGAGATGCTGCCGACGTGGCTTGCCAACAACGGGCTGCCGGGCGACATGTCGCTGGCCGACGCGGCGAAGAACGAGAAGGTCCGCGCCGAGGTCCAGCGCGCCGTCGACAACGCCAACACGACGGTCTCCCGCGCGGAATCCATCCGCAAGTTCACGATCCTTCCGTCGGAGTGGACCGAGGCCAGCGGCCACCTCACCCCGAAGATGAGCATCAAGCGGCACACGATCGTGAACGACTTCGCCGCGGAGATCGACGAGATCTACGCTGCGCCGGTCAACACCACGAACGTCTCGATTCCCTGACCGGACGGCTGACACGAGCCGGGTCGACGCCGCTTCACGGCATCGACCCGGCTCGTGTCAGAACCAGTCGGACTCGCGCACCTCGCGCATCGCGGTCTTGCGATCCTCGGGGCGCAGCCGCGACAGATAGAGCATGCCGTCGAGGTGGTCGGTCTCGTGCTGGAGCGCCTGAGCGAGAAGGCCTTCGCCCTCGATGACGAGCTCCGCTCCGTCGAGGTCGATACCGCGGACCCGCGCGTAGGGATGACGCAGCGCGTCGTGCCAGAGACCGGGAACCGACAGGCATCCCTCCCCCGTGGGCACAGGCTCGCCCGAGACCTCTTCGAGGACGGGGTTGAGGATGTACCCGATGTCGCCGTCGATGTTGTAGCTGAACGCCCGCAGCGGCACGCCGATCTGCGGTGCGGCGACGCCCGCGCGCCCGGGCAGCTCGACGGTGTCGAGCAGATCCTGCACGAGGGCGCGGACGCCGTCGTCGATCGTGGTGATGGGTGCGCTCGGGGCGCGCAGCACCGGGTCGCCGAAGAGGCGGATGGGCCGAACCGTCATCGGATCGCGCTCACGCGGCCGGGGCGAGGGTCCGCAGCCCCTCGACGACGGTCGCCGCCAGCTCGCGCGCTGCGAGGCGCGTGGCCGGCTGGAGGTCGCGGAACGTGATGGCGCTCCCCGCGGCGATCTGCGGGTCGAAGGGCATCCTGACCACGGCGCGGACGCGGCTTCGGAAGTGGATCTCCAGCTCGTCGGGGCGCACGACGGGCGGACCGGGGCGGGAGTTGTTCAGCACGACCACGGCGTTCTTCACGTGCTCGGCATACCCGTTGGTCTCCAGCCACGTCAGGGTCTCCGATGCCAGGCGCGCCTCGTCGACGCTCAGGCCGGCCACGACGACGAGCTGGTCGGCCAGCTCGAGCGTGGCGCCCATCACCGAGTGGACGATCCCGGTCCCGGTGTCGGTCAGCACGATCGAGTAGTAGTGCGCCGCGAGCGTGGCGACGTCGTGGTAGTCGCGGTCGCTGAAGGCTTCGGACACCCGCGGGTCGGCGTCGGAGGCGAGGACGTCCAGTCGGGTCTCGTCGCGCGCGACGATCTGCGAGATGTCGTTGTATCCGCTGACCTCCGCACGGGCACGCGCGAGGTCGCGGACCGTCTTGCCGTTGGCTCTGGCGATGCGCTCGGCCAGCGTCCCCCGGTCGGGGTTGGCGTCCACGGCGATGACGCGATCGTCGCGGGCGTCGGCCAGCGCCATCCCGAGAAGCGTGGTGACGGTGGTCTTGCCGACACCGCCCTTCCTCGACAGGACGGGAACGAAGCGTGCCCCGCCGGTGAGGGGCGCGCCGATGCGACGGTCGAGCTCCTTGCGGGCTCGCGCGCGCTTGCTGTCTCCGAGGTTCACCCGCCGGCCGGTCAGTGAATAGACCAGGTGGCGCCATACTCCTTCGGGCTCGGCCCGGACGAGGTGGCGCTGATCGAGCAGCCGGTCGGCGGTGAGGAGGTCGGCGGTCTCCCGGCCTCCCTCGAACTCGCCGAGCCGCTTCGAAGACAGGGCGACCTCGTTGCGCGTCGTCACGCGCTCGGCGGAACGGGCGCGCTGCGGGCGCTCGGGCTGATCGGGGTGCTGCAGCTCCCACCGCGTCGCGGGGACGGAACCGGTGCGCGTGGTCCGCGCGCTGATGCCCGACGCGGGCGCGGCACTCGTCGGGGTCGATACGACGTCCGATGACGCCGTGGTGGCGGGGACCGGATCGGACGCTGGCGTCTCCTCACGGGGCTCGTCCACGGCGGCGACGACCGCGGTGTCGGGCACGAGCGCGTCCTCGACGATCTCGGCGTCCACGTGATCAGGGTGAGGGGCGTCGCTGTCGTCGACGGCGTGCTCAGGGTGAGCGTCGTCCTCGACGATCTCGGCCTCGGCGGTCTCGGCCGGGGGCTCGATGGCGACCGGCCCGCTCACCGGCGAGCCCGTGTCCGCGGCGCCCGGAGCCCCGCGCTCGGGGGTCTCCGCGTCGTCGGTGGCCGGCGGCATCTCATCGCCGACGACGTCCTCGTCGTCGAGGGCGTCATCGTCGGTCGAGGAAGGGAGGATGACACTGACTTGGGCGGTCTGGCCGCTCAGCACTCCCAGAGCGGTCGTATCGATGCTCACGGTGTCGGGGAGGACGCCGTTCTCATCGTCGTCCTCGGGCGTTTCATCGAAGGCGTCGGGCGTCACTGCGGGTCTCCTGGAACAGGCACATCACTGCGCACTCACGGTGAGGCGCCATTCCAGGCTAGTGCGCGGGACGGATGACGACCAAAAGGTCGCCCGCCTCGACCTGGGCGGTCGCGGCGATCGCGATGCGCTCGACGACGCCGTCGACGGGGGCGGTGATCGCCGCCTCCATCTTCATCGCCTCGATCGAGGCGATGGGCGCTCCCGCGGTCACGGTGGCGCCGACCTCGGTCTTGACGGTGACGACGCCTGCGAACGGCGCGGCGACCTGTCCGGGTCGAGACGTGTCGGCCCGCTCGGCCTGACGGGTCTCGACGCTGATGCTGCGGTCCCGCACGTAGACGGGGCGGAGCTGTCCGTTCAGCGTGGTCATGACCGTGCGCATGCCTTTGGCGTCAGCTTCGCCGATGGCCTCGAGCCCCACGTAGAGCTGCACGCCCGGATCGATCTCCGCGACGTGCTCCTCGCCCGGCTTGAGTCCGTACAGATAGTCGGGGGTGCCGAGGCTCGAGAGGTCGCCGTACGCCTCGCGCGCCTTCTCGAACTCGCGCGCGGGACCGGGGAAGAGCAGGCGATTGAGGGTCCGGCGCCGGGAGGCGGCGTCGCCGTCGAGCCCTTCCTTCGCCTCGGATGTGAGCGGCGGGATCTCGATGGACACCGTGCGACCGGCCAGCACCTTCGTGCGGAAGGGCTCGGGCCAGCCGCCGGGAAGGTCGCCCAGCTCACCGGCCATGAACCCGACGACGGAGTCGGGGATGTCGTAGTTCTGCGGATTCTCGGCGAAGTCGGCCGGATCGGCCTTGGCCGCGACCAGGGCCAGGGCGAGATCGCCGACCACCTTCGACGAGGGCGTCACCTTCGGGATACGTCCGAGGATGCGGTCGGCGGCGGCGTACATGTTCTCGATGAGTTCGAAATCGTCGGCGAGGCCCAGCGCGATCGCCTGCTGGCGGAGGTTCGAGAGCTGACCACCCGGGATCTCGTGGTGATACACCCGGCCGGTGGGACCGTCCAGTCCCGACTCGAACGGACGGTACAGGTGCCGCACGCCCTCCCAGTAGGGTTCGAGATCGCTCACCGCCTGCAGGTCGATCCCGGTGTCGCGGTCGGTGTGCGCGAGGGCCGCGACCAGCGCGGACAGCGACGGCTGACTGGTCGTGCCGGCCAGCGGGGCCGCTGCGGCGTCGACGGCGTCGACACCCGCGGCGCTCGCGGCGAGGAGAGTCGCCAGCTGGCCGCCTGCGGTGTCGTGCGTGTGCAGGTGCACCGGGAGGTCGAAGCCCTCGCGCAGGGCCGCGACCAGACGTGCGGCCGCGGCGGGACGCAGGAGTCCCGCCATGTCCTTGATCGCGAGGATGTGAGCCCCCGACGCGACGATCTGCTCGGCCAGGCGCAGGTAGTAGTCCAGCGTGTACAGCTGCTCGGCCGGATCGAGGAGGTCGCCGGTGTAGCAGACGGCGACCTCGGCGACGGCAGTGCCGGTCTCGAGGACCGAGCGGATGGCGGGGACCATCTGATCCACGTCGTTGAGGGCGTCGAAGATGCGGAAGATGTCGACGCCCGTCGACGCGGCTTCACGGACGAAGGCGTCGGTGACCTCGACCGGTCTGGGTGTGTAGCCGACGGTGTTCCGGCCGCGCAGCAGCATCTGGATGGGGATGTTGGGAACGGCGTCGCGGATGGCTGCGAGCCGCTCCCAGGGGTCTTCGGCGAGGAACCGCAGCGCCACGTCGTAGGTCGCACCGCCCCAGGCCTCGATGGACAGCAGCTCGGGGGTCATCCGCGCCACGTGCGGCGCGCAGCGGACCAGGTCGCGCGTGCGCACCCGGGTGGCGAGAAGCGACTGGTGGGCGTCGCGGTAGGTGGTCTCGGTCACCGCCAGCGGCGTCTGCTCCCGGAGCGCGCGGGCGAAACCGGCGGGACCGAGCTCCCGCAGTCGCTGGAGGTTCCCCTCAGGGGCCGGGGCGAGGAGGTCGATGTCCGGGAGCTTGCTGCCGGGCGACACCGAGACCGGCTTCTCGCCGTAGGGGCGGTTCACGGTGACATCGGCCAGCCAGTTCAGCAGCTTGGTCGCTCGGTCGCGCGACGGGTGGCTGGTGAGCAGGCGCGGGCGCTCTTCGATGAACGCGGTGCTGAGGTCTCCCTCGACGAAGGAGGGATCGTCCAGGACGGCACGAAGGAACGGGATGTTGGTCGCGACGCCGCGGATGCGGAACTCCGCCAGCGCGCGCTTGGCCCGGGCGACGGCGGCCGGGTAGTCACGTCCTCGACAGGTGAGCTTGGCGAGCATCGAGTCGAAGTGGGGACTGATCTGCGAGCCCGCGGCCGTCGTCCCGCCGTCGAGGCGGATGCCGGCGCCGCCGGGCGAGCGATAGGTGGTGATGCGGCCGGTGTCGGGCCGGAATCCCTGCGCGGGGTCCTCCGTGGTGATGCGGCACTGCAGAGCGGCGCCGCGGAGCACGATCCGGTCCTGCGACAGTCCGAGGTCGTCGAGGCTCTCCCCCGCCGCGATGCGCATCTGCGACTGGACGAGGTCGACGTCGGTCACTTCCTCGGTGACGGTGTGCTCGACCTGGATGCGGGGGTTCATCTCGATGAAGACGTGCTGACCCGCGCGCTCGCCCGCCGTGTCGACGAGGAACTCGACGGTGCCGGCGTTGACGTACCCGATCGACTCGGCGAAGGCGACCGCGTCGCGGTGGATGCGCTGACGCAGCTCGTCGTCGAGGTTGGGGGCGGGCGCGATCTCGATGACCTTCTGATGGCGGCGCTGCACCGAGCAGTCGCGCTCGAAGAGGTGAACAGTGTTGCCCGTGGCATCGGCGAGGATCTGCACCTCGATGTGCCGAGGCCGGACGACAGCCTGCTCGAGGAACACGCGCGGGTCGCCGAAGGCCGCACCCGCCTCGCGCATCGCCTCGGCGATCGCGGGCGGCAGCTCTCCCGGCGTCTCCACGCGGCGCATGCCGCGACCGCCGCCGCCGGCGACGGCCTTGACGAAGATCGGGAACCCGATGTCGGGGGCCGCCGCGACGAGGGCGTCGACGTCGTCGGAGGCCTCGGTCGAGCGCAGCACCGGAACACCCGCGGCGATGGCGTGCTCCTTCGCGGTCACCTTGTTCCCCGCCATCGCGAGCGCCCGGGCGGGAGGTCCGATGAAGGTGATGCCGTTCTCGGCGGCCCGGGAGGCGAGCTCGGGGTTCTCCGACAGGAATCCGTAGCCCGGGTAGATGGCGTCGGCGCCGGACTCGAGGGCGACCCGGATGATCTCGTCGACGTCGAGATAGGCGCGCACCGGATGACCCGCTTCGCCGATCACATACGACTCGTCGGCCTTCTGCCGATGCAGCGATCCGCGATCTTCGAAGGGGAAGACCGCGACCGTGCGGGCTCCCAGCTCATACGCGGCGCGGAAGGCGCGGATCGCGATTTCACCGCGATTGGCGACCAGGATCTTCTCGAACATGCACACCTCGCGGTTGGGCCGTGTGGTCTGGGCTGAGTGTGCTCTCAGCCTAGGGGACGGTAACGTAGTGCCTCGTGCACGTACTCTCCGTCAGCTCGCTCAAGGGCGGGGTCGGCAAGACGACCGTGACGCTCGGACTCGCTTCCGCCGCTTTCGCGCGCGGCGTCCGGACGTTGGTCGTCGACCTGGACCCGCAGTCCGACGTGTCGACGGGGATGGACATCCAGGTCGCCGGTCGCCTCAACATCGCCGATGTCCTGGCCAATCCCAAGGAGAAGGTCGTCCGTCAGGCGATCACCTCCTCCGGCTGGGCGAAGGTGCACCCCGGGACGATCGACGTGATGATCGGGAGCCCGTCCGCGATCAACTTCGACGGTCCGCACCCGAGCGTTCGCGACGTGTGGAAGCTCGAGGAGGCCCTCGCCACGATCGAGGCCGATTACGATCTCGTCCTCATCGACTGCGCACCCTCCCTCAACGCCCTCACGCGCACCGCGTGGGCTGCGAGCGACCGTGTCATCGTCGTCACCGAGCCCGGTCTGTTCTCCGTCGCGGCCGCCGACCGCGCGCTGCGCGCCATCGAGGAGATCCGTCGCGGCCTCTCCCCCCGGCTGCAGCCGCTCGGCCTCGTGGTGAACCGCGTGCGTCCCCAGTCGATCGAGCACCAGTTCCGGATCAAGGAGCTGCGCGACATGTTCGGTCCGCTCGTGCTGAGCCCGCAGCTTCCCGAGCGGACGTCGCTCCAGCAGGCTCAGGGCGCCGCGAAGCCGCTCCACATCTGGCCGGGAGACTCCGCGCAGGAGCTCGCCGCCGACTTCGACGCGCTGCTGGACCGGGTCATCCGCACCGGTCGCATCCCCACTCCGGGCGAGACCCGCGTCTGATCCGCCGCGTCCGCCGGCGTCGGCGAGGCCGACGAGCGTCGGGCTTAGGCCGAGCGCGCGGTGCGACGTGCAGCGAGCTCGTCGACGGGGTCGGGAGCCTGCGGGTCGAACTCCACGAGAGTCGACTCGACCTCGCGCAGGACCTTGCCCACGGCGATGCCGAACACACCCTGCCCACGGCTGACCAGGTCGATGACCTCGTCGTTCGAGGTGCAGAGGTAGACCGAGGCACCATCGCTCATGAGGGTGGTGCCGGCGAGGTCGCGGATGCCGGCGGCACGAAGCTGCTCCACGGCGGTGCGGATCTGCTGGAGCGAGATTCCGGTGTCGAGCAGTCGTTTGACGAGTTTGAGGACCAGGATGTCGCGGAAGCCGTACAGCCGTTGCGAGCCGGAGCCGTTCGCTCCTCGCACGGTCGGTTCGACCAGTTGCGTGCGGGCCCAGTAATCCAGCTGCCGGTAGGTGATCCCTGCGGCGCGGGCGGCGACCGCGCCGCGGTAGCCCACTTCATCGTCCATCTGCGGGAGCCCGTCGGTGAACAGGAGGTCGGCGACGAAGCCGGGTTCGTCGGCCGCTTCACGAGCGGTCATGCGATCCTCCTCACGGAACGGGGTGCGCACTCCACGCTAGATGAGCCCCGCCCCCCGGGCAACGACATCCGCCTGAACGCGTCGGCGTGTCGCGGAGGATCGAGGCTGGGGCGCGTCATCCGAGAAGGCGATCGAGGGCGGAGCGCAGCAGGATCGCACGCACCTCTTCGAGTTTGCGCGCGAGCTCGGGTGCGGCCTCTCCCGCTCGTCCCCGAGAAGCGGCGTCCGTCCGACGCAGCAGCGGCGCGAGCGACGACTCGATGAGGGAGGCGTCGCGCTCCGCGCTCTGCTTGACGCTGCGGACGTGACGCGGCTCGATGCCGTGACGGTCCAGCGCGACGAGAGCCCGCAGGAGCGTGACCGACTGATCGGTGTAGCTCTCGGCGGCGGTGATGATCCCGGTGCTGATGGCGTCGTTGAGCAGCTGCGGCGCCGCACCGGCCGCGGCCAGAAGCTCCTCCCGACGGTACCGGCGCGGCGCCGGGACGATCGAGGGCGGCGGCGCGGAGGTCGGCGGCGCGGGGTCGCGCCCGGCGTCGACGTCGGCGAGGTAGTCGCGGATGACGCTGAGAGGAAGGTAGTGGTCGCGCTGGAGGGTCAGCGCCAGTCGCAGGCGGTCGAGGTCGGCCGGCGAGAACTTGCGATACCCCGAATCGGTCCGAACCGGGGTGACGATCCCCTGCACCTCGAGGAAACGCAGCTTGCTGGAGGTCAGACTCGGGAACTCCGGCGACAGCCTCGCGAGCACCTGACCGATGCTGAGAAGGCCCGCTGACGATGATCGCTGGCGGGCGGAGGAGGCCGGAGCCATCAGCCCGCCTGCGGCAGATCTGCGGGAGAGACGAAGAAGTTGAGGCGGAACTTGCCGATGCGAAGCTCCGAGCCGTTGGTGAGCACCGCGCGGTCGACCCGCTCGCCGTTGACGTAGGTGCCGTTCAGCGATCGCTGATCCACGAGCTCGAACGCCGTTCCCTGCCGGGTGATCTCCGCGTGCCGACGCGAGACGGTGACGTCGTCGAAGAAGATGTCGGCTTCGGGGTGGCGGCCGACCGTGGTGACGTCGGTGTCGAGCAGATAGCGCGCACCCGCCGTCGGGCCCGAGCGCACCAGCAGCAGCGCCGCCCCCGAAGGCAGCGCATCGATCGACTCGAGCTCCGCGGTGTTCAGAGCGCTGCCGAAGGGGACGAACGACAGGTCGGCGTCGTGGCCGAACGTCTGCGTCGTGTCCGAACCGCGATCGGCGCCGTCATCGCCCGGCAGGCGTCGGATGTCACCAGAATCTGGTCGCCGATTGTCGTCCACGTCGTGCCCTCCTTCGGTGAGCCAGCCTATCCGACGCGTTCACGCCCTGACGACCGGCTCGGCGCACCTGACGACGACGATGCCGCAGGGCGATTGTTTCGGCCTGTGTCGGCGAGGATGACCGCGGCCGTGCCGCGACCTAATCTGGCCGACATCCGAACCTACCCACAGGAGTCCGACGTGTCGAGTCCGCACCGCTTCCCCACACCCGTCGAGGTGAAGGGCCGCGCGGCCTGCATGTGCACGCACGGACGCGCCTGCACCTCGGTCGCCCCCGGGCACGCGATGCACCTCATCCAGGCGCGGCTGATCGCCGCCACCCCCCGCGAATGGACCGACGCGATCGTCGCCTCGGTCGCCGGCGAGGTCACCGTGCTCCACACCCTCGACGGAACGCGCGTCGACGTGTGGTCGGCGTCGCCGATCGAGGGCCTCGAACCCGGCGCGCCCGTCGCCCTGCACGCGCGTCACCACGCTCTGGCGGTGGGGCGCACCCGCGCCAACATCGCCGTCCTGTGACCCGACCGGCGCCGGGAGGTCAGGCCTGCGCGAGCACCGACTCCCGCATCGCCATGCACGCATCCATGCAGGCCTGACAGGACTGCGCGCACATGCGGCAGACCTCGCTCATGTCGGCGTGCCGCATGCACTCGTCCATGCAGAGCTGGCACATCGCGATGCACGCGTCGAGCATCGACACCATGACGGCGGGCGTCATGCCCGACATGCGCAGCATCGCCCGCAGCATCGTGTTGCACATGTCGGCGCAGTTCATGCACGCCGGCGCGCAGTCCATCATCTGCGCGGCGCACACCGTGCAGGCCTGTTCGCAGGCGGCGCAGGCGTCCATACACGCCTGCATGAGGTCCATGTCCATGCGGGTGTCGCCGCCCATCATCGACGTCGAGCCCATCGCATCCATCATCATGCGGTCCATCCCGTACCTCGCTCTCGTCTCGCGCGACGGGGCAGGTGCACCCGCCTGAGCCCAGGTTAGGCGCCCAGGCTTCGTTGATGAAGACCCCCGTAGCGTGGGATCCGTGAGTCGTTCCGGTCTTCGCTTCTCCCCCGCTGACGCGTTCCTCGGCGTCGTCGTGGCGCTGACGGCGGTCTTCGCCCTTCCCGTCGCCGCCTCCGCGCACGACGAGCTGCTCGGCTCCGACCCCGCACCCGGCAGCACGCTCGACCAGGCCCCGACGGCGATCACCCTCACCTTCAGTGGTCTCATCTCGCAGGAACCCGGCGCCACCGTGATCGAGGTGACGGATGCCGCGGGCACGGCGCTCGTCGACGGATCACCGACCATCGCCGACAACGTCGTGTCGCAGCCGCTGACCGCGGCCGCGCCCGGCCCCGTCACGGTGCTCTGGAAGGTGGTCTCCAGCGACGGCCACCCCATCTCCGGGGAGCTGTCGTTCACGGTTGCGGAGGGAGCCTCTTCCACGCCGACCGCCGACGCCACGGTGGCGCCGACGGCGCCCGACGCCTCCGCCTCCCCCTCCGCCTCGACGTCCGAGTCCGCCTCGGCCACGCCATCGCCGACCACCGCAGGTGAACCCGCATCGTCCACCGCTGCGATTCTGCCGTGGATCATCGTGGGGATCGTCGCCGTCGGCGCCGGCGGGGCCATCGTCTACCTCCTGCTCGCCCGCGCGCAGGGCCGCACCCCGGGCACCGGCGGCGATGCCGACCGATAGGCTGGGAGCATGCCTCACTACGACGTCGTCATCCTCGGCGCCGGCCCCGGCGGGTACGTCGCGGCCGTCCGGAGCGCCCAGCTCGGTCTTTCCGTCGCCATCATCGAAGAGAAGTACTGGGGGGGCGTCTGCCTGAATGTCGGGTGCATCCCCTCGAAGGCTCTGCTGAAGAACGCCGACCTCGCGCACCAGGTGCTCCACAAGGCAGACCTCTTCGGCATCTCGGGCGACGTGCACTTCGACTTCGGAGTGGCGTGGGACCGCAGCCGCAAGGTGGCCGAGACCCACGTCAAGGGCATCCACTTCCTGATGAAGAAGAACAAGGTCACCGAGTACGACGGCCGCGGAACCTTCGTCGATGCGAACACCATCCAGGTGCAGAAATCGGACGGCGGGACCGAGACGGTCACGTTCGACAATGCGATCATCGCCACCGGCGCCAAGGTCCGCCAGCTGCCCGGCGTCGAGATCGGCGGGAACATCGTCACCTACGAGGAGCAGATCCTCTCCCGCGATCTGCCCTCCTCGATCGTCATCGTCGGTGCCGGTGCGATCGGCATGGAGTTCGCCTTCGTGATGTCGAACTACGGCGTGAAGGTCACCATCGTCGAGTTCCTCGATCGTGCGCTGCCGAACGAGGACGTCGACGTCTCCAAGGAGATCGCGCGCCAGTACAAGAAGTACGGCATCGACATCCTCACCTCCACCAAGGTCGACACCGTCACCGATCACGGCGACAAGGTCACCGTCGCCTACACCGGCAAGGACGGCACCAGCGGATCCATCGACGCCGACAAGGTGATGGTCTCGATCGGCTGGATTCCGAACGTCGAGGGCTACGGGCTGGACAAGACCGGCGTCGAGCTCACCGAGCGCGGCGCGATCGGCATCGACGACTACATGCGCACCAACATGCCGCACATCTACGCCATCGGCGATGTCACCGCGAAGCTGCAGCTGGCGCACGTGGCCGAGGCGCAGGGTGTGGTGGCCGCCGAGACGATCGGCAAGGCCGAGACCATGCCACTCGGCGACTACCGGATGATGCCCCGCGCGACGTTCTGCACCCCGCAGGTCGCGTCGTTCGGTCTGACCGAGCAGCAGGCCCGTGACGCCGGCTACGACGTGAAGGTCGCGAAGTTCCCCTTCAGCGCGAACGGCAAGGCGAACGGCCTGGGCGAGCCGGTCGGTTTCGTCAAGCTCATCGCCGACGGCGAGCACCTCGAGCTGCTCGGCGGTCACCTCATCGGCCCCGATGTCTCCGAGCTCCTCCCCGAACTCACGCTCGCCCAGAAGTGGGACCTCACCGCGCTCGAGGCCGCGCGCAACGTCCACACGCACCCGACGCTGTCGGAGGCTCTTCAGGAGGGCTTCCACGGTCTCGTGGGCCACATGATCAACCTGTAGCTGACCTACCGCCCGAGCGCCCGCCCGATCTTCGATTCCGAGGATGCAGGGCGGGCGCCGGCGTTTCGGGCGAGATCGGCGATCTCGCTCAGGAAACGCTCGGCGTCGTCGGGCGCGGCGGGGCCGAGTTCGATCTCCCACTCACGCCAGGAGCGCTCCGTCCCGGTCGCCTCGTCGCGGGTCTGCACGTGGTCGTCGAGGAATTCCGCGACGACCTCGCCCGCGGCATCCTTCATCTGCACGGCCAGCCTGCGATTGCGCACGCGGGCGATGGGGCGCACGGGATCGGCTGTGAGGGGTCTGATCTCGGCCTGCACCGCCGCGGGAAGCGACTCGCCCTCCTCGAGCGGCCACCCGAGCTCCACCCGGCCGGCTCCGTGACGCGGTCCCTTCAGATGCCATCCGGCGTCGGGGCCGCCGGTGCGTCGGCGCAGCGCGTAGCCCGCACGCCCGAGGGCGAAATCGACGGTGTCGAAGTACCGGGCGTCGAGTTCGCGGACGTCGGCTCGGGTCAGCTCAGCCACCTCCGGAAGGACGCGCCAGTCCGGTGGCGCCGTATCGGCATCCACGTCGAGCTTGATCTCGATCTCCAGCGAACGGATCGGCTCGTCCGGATCAGTCGTCGTTCGAGGGTCCGATCTCATCGGTCGCCTCCACGAACCAGAATTCCGCCTCGGTCGGACCGTCGTGCTCGCCGGTGTGCTGCGCTTCTCCCTTGCGGCGGTAAACGACCTGTCCTTCGCCGTAGGGGACGATGAGCGAATCGAGGTCGGGAGCCTCCAGGGGCAGGAGCTGCCCGTCGAGGGGACCGCCGTGCAGTCGTGCAATAGCCATTCTCCGAGTGTATCGACGGCGATCAGCTCGGTGAGGGGGTTGCGCTTCATCGTGCTCGCCTACACTTCACAGCGTGAAGGCCATCCGCACGTTCGCCGTTCGTCCCGTTCTCTCCGAGCAGCTCGCCCCGCTCGACCGCCTCGCCACCAACTGGCGCTGGGCCTGGTCGGCCGAGACGAAGGCACTGTTCGCCTCGATGGATCCCGCGCGGTGGGAGGAGGTCGGCGGCAACCCCGAGCAGCTCCTCGGTGCGCTCGGGCAGGAACGGCTCGACGCCCTGTCGCAGGACACGCAGTTCGTGGCCCGCGTCCATGCCGAGGCCGAGCGCCTCGACGCCTACCTCCGCGACGACCGGTGGTACCAGGAGCTCGACGGCGACAAGCCGGTCCACATCGCCTACTTCTCCCCCGAGTTCGGCGTGGACGGCACCCTTCCGCAGTACTCGGGCGGCCTCGGCATCCTCGCCGGCGACCACCTCAAGAGCGCGTCCGACCTCGGCGTCCCCCTCACCGGCGTCGGGCTGTTCTACCGTGCGGGGTACTTCCGTCAGTCGATCGGCGACGACGGCTGGCAGCGGGAGAGCTACCCGCTGCTCGACCCCTACGGTCTCGGCCTGACCCTGCTCCGCGACGGCGACGGGGCCCCCGTCGAGATCGGACTCGACCTTCCCGCCGGCCGGCTCCTGGCCGCTCGCATCTGGGTGGCCCAGATCGGCCGGGTCCCGCTCCTGCTGCTCGACGCCGACACCCCCAGCAACCCCGACGACCTCCGCCAGGTGACCGACCGGCTCTACGGCGGAGGCGGCGAGCACCGCCTCCTGCAGGAGCTCCTCCTCGGCGTGGGCGGCGTCCGCGCGGTGCGGGCGTGGTGCGCGCAGACCGGCACGCCCAGCCCCGAGGTGTATCACACCAATGAGGGCCACGCGGGTTTCCAGGGCTTGGAGCGGATGTCGGAACTCATCGTCGAAGAGGGCTTGAGCTTCGACCAGGCGCTCGCTCAGGTGCGGGCCTCCACCGTCTTCACCACCCACACACCGGTTCCCGCCGGTATCGACCGCTTCCCCCGCGACCTGGTCGCGACCTACCTGCAGAGCCCGCTGTTCACGTCGCTCCCCGCCGAGCCCGCCCTCGACCTGGGCCGCGAGTCCTACCCGGGCGGCGATCCCCAGGTGTTCAACATGGCCGTTCTCGGGCTCCACCTCGGACAGCACGCCAACGGGGTGTCGCTCCTCCACGGGGCGGTCAGCCGACGGATGTTCGGGCCCCTCTGGCCGAGTGTCGACACCGACGAGGTACCGATCACCTCGATCACCAACGGCGTCCACGCCCCGACCTGGGTCCACCCCGCCCTCACCGGCCTGAGCGAGCGCGTCTTCGGCGATGCGCACACCGATCGCCACGACTGGCGCTCGCGCGAGGTCGTCAGCGACCAGGAGCTGTGGGGGGTGCGCACCCAGATGAAGCAGGAGCTCGTCGCCGAGGCTCGGCGGCGCCTGACCGCAGCCGCCCGTTCGGCGGGCAATGCCGCTGTTCCGGCGTGGATCGACGAGATCCTCGACCCGGGTGTGCTGACCATCGGCTTCGCCCGGCGCGTGCCGACCTACAAGCGTCTGACGCTGATGCTCCGCGACCCCGAGCGCCTCACCCGCATCCTCACCGATCCCGAGCGACCGGTTCAGCTGGTGATCGGCGGCAAGTCCCATCCGGCCGACGATTCCGGGAAAATCCTGATCCAGCAGCTCGTGCGGTTCAGCCGCGATCCTCGGGTGCGCGGCCGCATCGTGTTCCTCCCCGACTACGACATCACGCTGGCGAAGACCCTGTACCCCGGCTGCGACGTGTGGCTGAACAACCCGCTGCGCCCCCTCGAGGCGTGCGGCACGTCGGGCATGAAGGCCGCGTTGAACGGGGTGCTGAATCTGTCGATCCTCGACGGCTGGTGGGACGAGTGGTACGACGGCCGCAACGGCTGGGCCATCCCGACCGCCGACACGGCGGCGACCGACGAGGAGCGGGACGATGCCGAGGCGGCCGCGCTCTACGACCTCATCGAGCACCAGCTCGTGCCGCGGTTCTACGAGCGCACGGGCGGTGTGCCGGCCGGGTGGCTCGACATGGTGCGCCACACCATGACGGACCTCGGCAAGAAGGTCACCAGCGACCGGATGGTGCGCGACTACGTCACACGACTGTACGTGCCCTCGGCGGTGAACGAGCGGGCGCTCCGTGCCGATGATTTCGCCCAGGCCCGCTCGCTCGCCGCGTTCGTCGGCCGGGTGCGCAGCGCCTGGGAGGCCGTGGCGATCGCGCATGTGGAGGGTTCCGACGCCACCACTCGGGCGTCGACCGGCGAAACCCTCGAGATCGAGGCCTCCGTGCGCCTGGACGGTCTCTCCCCCGACGATGTCGCGGTGGAACTGGTCTACGGACGCACCGACGAGGACGATGTCATCGGCCTCGACCGCACCGCCGTGCCGCTCAAGGCGCAGGGGCCCGCCGTGGACGGGGTCACCCCCTATCGGGGCTCGCTGCCGCTGCAGATCACCGGCACCTTCGGGTACACGGTGCGGGTCGTGCCGCGGCATCCGTTCCTGGTGTCCCCGGTGGAGCTGGGCCTTGTGACGTACGCGGGATGACCGGGGCCAAACCCTTCGTCCTCCTCGCCACCCGCGCGGAGGACGTTCCCGCCGACGAGGAGTACGAGCTCTTCCTGCGCTTCACCGGGCTCGAGGAGCGCGACCTCCTCCGCGTCCGCATGGAGGCAGGCCCCCTCCCCGAGCTGGAGCTCGACGCACTGTCGGGGATCTTCGTCGGCGGCGGTCCGTTCAACGCCTCCGATCCGCCGGAGAAGAAGTCGCCGGTGCAGCGGCGCGTCGAGGCGGAGTTCGCCCGTCTGCTCGACGAGGTGGTCGCGCGCGACTTCCCATTTCTGGGCGCCTGCTACGGGATCGGGACCCTCGGGAGCCACCAGCGCGCCATCATCGACCGCACCTACTCCGAGCCGATCAGCGTGGTGCCGGTGAGCCTCACCGACGCCGGCGCCGTCGATCCGCTGCTCGCGGGTTTCCCACGCACCTTCGACGCCTACGTCGGCCACAAGGAAGCGGTGTCGGTCCTCCCCGACTCGGCGGTGCTGCTGGCGTCGTCCCCGACCTGTCCGGTTCAGATGTTCCGGGTCGGCCGCAACGTCTACGCCACCCAGTTTCACCCCGAGCTCGACCTCGACGGCATGCAGACGCGGGTGCACGCCTACGCCGGCTACGGATACTTCGGCGCCGACGAGCTCGAGCTCACACTCGCCGCTGTGCGGCGGGCGCCGGTGACCCACCCGCCGCGTCTGCTGCGGACCTTCGTGGAACATCACGCCCGCTAGAGCGCACGACTCAGGCTCGGACGATCTCCGCGATCTCGGTCTCGCCGACCGGTTCGGCGCCGACGAGCTCCAGGCCGATGTCGACGAGCGTGACGCGCCCCGACAACGCGGGCCCGCGCCCCAAGGCCAGACCCGCCTTCGCTGCGCCGAAGGTAATGGTCTCGTGAGCGGGCAGCACGAGCTCATCGCCCTCCCCGGTGTCGGGATCCAGACCGCTCGGCAGGTCGACGGCGAGGATCCGCGGACCCGCCGCCAGGCTCGGGGCGAGGACGATCGCCGCGTCGCGCGCGCCGCCGCGCAGCGATCCTCGTCCGCCGAGCCCGATCATCCCGTCGAGGACGATGCCGTACTCGCGAGGGTCGAGCCCGGCCGGGTCGACCATGCGGGCCCCGGCATCGACCGCGGCGGCGAGGCCGGCGTCGTGGGCGTCGTCGCCGACGAGCAGGACATCCACACGCGCCCCGGCGGCGGCGAGCTCGGCGCCTGCGAACAGGGCGTCCCCGCCGTTGTCGCCCCGCCCGGCGAGCACGAGGACGCCGGGAACGGATGCCGCGGCGAGCCGCGCCGCGGCGATCCCCGCCAGCGCGTGGGCGGCGCGGGCCATGAGGGGCACCCCGGCAGCGAGGAGGGGGGCCTCGGCGGCGCGGATGTCGGCGGCCCGGTAGGTCCGAACGCGCGGGAGGGCGTCCGAAGGGGTGTCAGCGATCACCACGCCGCGCTCCGGCATCCGATGTCGTCGTCTCGTCCGTCTTTGGTTTCGCCTTCGCTGCCGCAACGGCCCGGCCCCGCCACTCCTCCGCCTCGGCGGCGCGGGCCGCGTCCAACTCATCGGCGGCGGCCTGCACCGACATCTCGGCGCGCTTGACACGGCGCTGGAGGAAGGTCGTCGCACCGAAGCGGGCGCGGACCCGATCGCGTTCCTCCTCGATGCCGGTGATGATGTAGGCCGAGGCGATGAGGATCACCTGCGCCGACAGGTTCAGCCAGAGAAGCAGCGCGATGAGCGAGGCGAAGGTCGCCAGCAGCGGGTTCGACCCGGCGCCTCCGACGAACAGGCTCGACAGCTGCTGCAGAACGGTGAGCCCCGCGGCGCCGATGAGGGACCCGCTGATGAGCGAGCGCGGCGAGGGCTTGGTGCCCGACAGCGCGCGGAACGCCACAGCGATGACGGCGGCATCGAGGAGGAAGACCACGACGATCGTCGTCGCCCGCGTGGCGATCTGCAGCAGCAGGTCGTCCTCGGCGAGCCCGAGCCACCCGCCGACGAGGGAGATCCCGGCGCTGCCGATGACGGTCGCCACGGCCGACGCGCCGAGAGCGGTGCCGATCCCGATCGCGAGAAGCAGATTCCGCAGCAGCACCCACAGCCAGAAGGAGTCGTCGGTCAGTTCGTTTCCGAGCCGCCGGATCGCGGTACGCAGCGATCCGATGGCGCCGATGGCGGCGCCGACGAGACCGATGGACGCGATCACTCCCGCCACCGTGAGTCCTGCGGGCGCCTGGACGTCATCGAGGTCGATCAGGCCGCCTTCTCCGACGAGGCCGGGGATGGCCGCGTCGACGGCGTCGATCAGCGCCTGCCAGGCGACCGGGTTGCCGGCGAGCCAGAGCGCGGCGAGCGAGAACCCGAGCAGCACGGCGGCGAACAGGCTGAACAGCGTGCGGTACGTCACGCTGTCGGCGAGCATCGGACCCTGCCGTTCGCTGTAGAGCAGGAGCGCGCGCACGGGCTTCAGCGTGAGGGCGCGTGCGATGACACGCGCGATCAGATTCGGCATGGGCGAACTCTCCCCGTCGACGGTCGATAACTGGTGTCCCACCGCCAAACTAGGGGGTGAGGCCCGCGACGTCGGTGCCGTTGAGAAATGATCGGGCGCACGGTAGAGGTCAGGCGACCACGGCTCCGGTCCCCCAGCCGGCCGCGCTCGCACCGATGACGAGCCATGCCCCGACGAGCATCGCCGGTCCGAAGGCGATGCGGGTGCGGCGGTCGGCGCGCCGCGCGAGGACCAGGCAGATGCCGGTCGCACCGCCGACGACGAAACCGGCGAGGGCACCGATCGCGAGGGCCTCCCACCCCAGCCAGCCGAGGTACAGGCCGAGGACGCCGGCGAGTTTGACGTCTCCGCCGCCGAGGCCTCGGCGGGAGAGCACGCGAAGCACCAGGTAGAAGCCGAAAAGGACGATCATCCCGACCAGGGCGCGTCCGAGAGCGGCCGCCGGCGCGCCGAAGAGCACCGCACCCAGGAGGAGCGCTCCGCCGACGCCGTAGCTGGGCAGCACGATCCGATTCGGCAGGCGATGGTGGCGCACATCGATGACGGCGAGCACGACGCTGATCACACCCAGGTAGGCGAACGCCGTGATCTCCAGAGCCGTCGACACGGGAGCGAAGCTAACAGAACCGCTGCTGCCGTCCCGAGGGGGCTGTGGACAACTCGCCCGATCGTCCGCCGCGGGTCACCAGAGCGGGTGGATGGCTGCGCGCAGGTGGCGGTCGTAGACCTCGTGCACGGCGGCATCGAAGCCACGGAGGTCGGCGCCGCCGTCGAGCAGTGCGCCCGCCTCGGCATTGGACGTCGCCTGTGCGACGTTGCGCGCGCCCGGGATGACGGTGGTGACCCCGGGCTGCGAAGCGATCCACGCGAGCGTCGCGGCGGGAAGGCTCACACCGTCGGGAACGGCACGCGCGAGCTCGGATGCCGCGGCGAGCCCGGCCTCGTAGTCCACGCCCGAGAACGTCTCACCCCGGTCGAACGCCTCACCGTTGCGGTTGTAACTGCGATGGTCGTTCTCGGCGAACGTCGTGTCGGCGGTGTACTTCCCCGACAGGAGGCCCGAGGCCAGGGGCACGCGCGCGAAGACGGCCACCTGTGCCGCCGCCGCCGCCGGCAGCACCTCGTCGAGGGGCTTCAGACGGAACGGGTTGAAGATGATCTGGATGTTGGTCACGTGCGGTCGCGCGATGGCGGCGAGCGCCTGGGCGACGGTCTCGACGGAGACCCCGTAGGCGGCGATGCGGCCGTCGGCGACGAGCGCGTCCAGGGCGTCGTAGACCGCGTCGGATTCGATGACCTCGGACGGCGGGCAGTGCAGCTGCACCAGGTCGAGGGTGTCGACGCCCAGGTTAGCTCGAGAGCGGTCGTTCCAGGCGCGGAAGGCCTCGGACGTGTAGTTCTCCGCCCTCTGCTCCACGCGACGCCCCATCTTGGTCGCCACGGTGATCTCATGGCCGGGGCGTGCGGCCAGGAATCGTCCGATGAGCGATTCGCTCCGCCCGTCGCCGTAGACGTCTGCGGTGTCGAAGAGGGTCACCCCCCGGTCGACGGACGCCTCCAGGACGGCGAGCGCGTCGTCCTCGGAGACATCGCCCCAGTCTGCGCCGAGCTGCCAGGTGCCGAGACCGATGGCCGAGACGTCGCGGCCGGTGCGGCCGAGGGGACGGTGCTGCATGGGGGACGACCTTTCGGGAGAGCGGGGCAACGGCCAGCGTAGCGGCAGGGCGACGGGGTGGACGCGATCGGTGTTCAGGGCAGGATCTGGACGGGGGTCCCCATCGGCAGCTCGGCGAGCTTCTCGATCGCGGCCGGGTCGAGCCGGATGCACCCGTTGGAGATGGCACCCGAACGGGCATCGTGATAGTGGAAGGCGGTGATCGCGACATCCGCTCCGCCGAACCCGTCGAGAGTCGGCGACTGCACCGAGAGGTAAACCAGTGGATAGCCGCGCGTGTAGCCGAAGGAGGGCTCGACGCGGGTCGTCATGATGAAGGAGCGCCCGGTGGGGGTGGGGGTCCCCTCCACACCCGATCCGAAGTCGGTGGCGATGCGTTCGCTGCCGTCGGGGCGCACGATGTCGATCGTGCGCGCGGAGAGGGAGACCTCGACCCGCGCGTCCACGGCCGCGAAGACGACATCCTGGGCGCGCAGCCACCCCGTGAGCTGACCCGGGTCACCGGTCGACGGCGTCGCCTGCCGTCCCGTGAGGAGCACCCGCACCCAGTGCTCCTGGCGCTCGACCACGGGGACCGTGGTGCCCCCGTAAACGTACTCGGCGGGGAGGACCGCGACGGGATCCGCGGTCGGGTCGGCGAAGACCGGGGCGCCGGAGCCCGCTGCGGTCACGACCTCGCCGGTGGGCGCGCTCGCGGGGTCGGTGTCGACGGGAAGCTGCGGGAGGACGGCGAACACGTCGACCTGGGGCAGCGATGCCAGCTCGTACGCGGCGGTGTTGGCGGCGAAGCCCACCGGCGCGGGCGGCGGCGTCGCCTCGGGCGTCGGCGTCGCCGAGGGCGTCACCACCGTGGGCGTCGGGACGGCGGCCGGTTCGGCGGCGGCGTCGGGTCGCAGCAGCCAGGCTCCCGTGAACCCCGCAACGACGACGACGACGCCGACGACCACCGCGATCCATGCCCGTGGAGACGTGGTTGCGTGACTCTGGGATGCGCGCACAACCCCATGTTCCGTCGGCGGCGGCGGTGGTGCAACCGCGCTCATTCGATCACCCCGGCAGCGCGGGCAGGCTCGGCGTAGGCCCGGGCGAGGGAGTCGACGGTGTCGTGGGCGTTGAGCCCGCTCGGATTGGGCACCACCCACAGGCGGGCGCCGGCGAGGGCTTCAGCCTGCTCTCCGCTGACGGCTCGCGGGCGGTCGAAGCCCTGCCGATAGGCGGTGAGCCCGACGACGGCGACGACGGGCGGGCGCCGATCCGCCACCAGCGCTGCCAGAGCCTGCGCACCGGCACGGAGCTCCTCACGCGACAGCTCGTCAGCCCGGGCTGTGGCGCGGCGCACCAGGTTGGTGACCCCGATGCCCCGCTGCACGAGCAGATCTCGGTCGGCAGGCGACATCCCCTCCTCGGTGATCGTCGGCGGATGCGGCAGGACGCCTGCTGCGACGAGCGCGGGGTAGAACCTGTTGCCGGGGCGGGCGAAGTGGGCTCCGGTCGCGGCCGTCCACAACCCCGGGTTGATTCCGACGAAGAGAAGCCGCAGACGCTCGGGAAGGAGGTCGGGCACCGTCTCGTCGCGGAACCGTTCGAGGTCTGAGGCGCGGAATCCCATTCGTCCAGTGTGGATCCTCGCGCCGACACGGGGGCCGTGGTCAGGTGTCGCGGATGTCACCGTCGACGTAGTACCACCGGCCGTTTTCGCGGACGAACCGCGACCGCTCGTGGAGGATCCCGACGCCGCCGTCGATGCGGTAAGTGGCGCGGAACTCGACGATCCCGTCGGTGTCATCGATCCGGCCCCCGACGGTGTCGACGATCTGCAGGCCACGCCAGACAGGGCTGTCATCGAGGTCCAACGTCGCCGGCCGCGTCGAGGGGTGCCAGGTCCGCAGCAGCCATGCCGCGTCACCGTCGCGGAACGCCCGGAACCGCGACCGCATCAGTTGCTCGGCGGTCTGAGGTTCGTCGGTCACCGAACGAGTGTGACACGGGTGCCGGCTGCGCGGGAGAGTTGCCGGCACTGAGATGTCAAGCCCCTCGGCCGTCCGGGCCCGCGAAGGCTAGACAGGGCGCGCGGGTCGCCCGACGATCCGTCAAACGAAAGGGTTCTCTGACCATGACCTCGTCCCCGCGAGACCGCGCAAAAAGGCCGCGGACTGCTCTTGCCGGTCCGTACGGGCACCCGTTCCACCCGATTCTCGTGACGATCCCCATCGGCGCGTGGACGGCGAGCCTCGTGTTCGACCTGATTGCGATCTTCGTCGACGATCCGACGCCGTACGTCGTCGGCGCACGCGTCCTCATCGTCGTCGGATTGGTCGGAGCGGTCCTGGCCGCGGTGTGGGGATTCCTCGACTACCTGCAACTCGAGCGCGGAACGCGGGCGCAGAAAACAGGCTTCGTGCACATGCTCCTGAATCTCGGGGCCACGGTGCTGTTCGCGGTGAACCTCATCGTGCGGTTCCTCGTCGGCGACGACGACGAGCTGAGCGTCGCGGGGTTGATCCTGACCGTGATCGCTCTGGCGGCGCTGTCGATGTCAGGATGGCTCGGCGGCAAACTCGCCTACACGTACGGCGTGCGTGTCGCTGACGACCCGAGGCAGGCACAAGGCTTCCAGCAGTCCCGGTGACCGCCGAGTGGTGGTGTCGTCGCTCCTCAGGCGGGGCTCACCAGCTGCACGAGGTTGCCGCAGGTGTCATCCAGCACCGCCGTCCGCACGGGCCCTCCCGTGGTCGGCGCCTGCAGGAAGGTCACGCCTGCGGCGACGAGCTCGTCATACGCGGCATCGACATCGTCCACGGTGAACGATGCCGCGGGGATCCCCTGCTCGGCGAGCGCGCGCGTGTACTCCTGCGCCGCAGGATTCTCGTCAGGCTCCAGAAGCAGCTCGACCCCGTCGGGCGCATCGCTGCCCACGACGGTCAGCCAGCGGTACTCCCCGAGCGGAATGTCGTTCTTGACGACGAATCCGAGCCTGTCGGTGTAGAACCGCAGCGCCTTCTCCTGGTCGTCGACGAACACGCTCATCACGTGCAGCCGTGCGTTCACCATCACTGTCTCCTGTCAGTCGAGAGGCCATCGCGCGGCGATCTCGCGCAGCGGCTCGCGGTGCATCCGGTGGATCTTCGTCCGGCCGACACGTGCCGTGCGCACGAGGTCGCACTCCTCGAGAACGGCCAGGTGCTGCGACACCGCCTGCCGAGACGAGGTCGTGCCGGCGGCGACGAGCCGGGAGCAGATCTCGAAGAGCGTCATCTCCCCGCCTGCAGCCAGCAGGTCGAGGATCTGACGGCGGGTCGGATCGGCGATCGCCCGGTACACGTCGGCCACACCGTCACAATAGGCAAGTATTCACTTGCGCGTCAAGGTCTCGGGGTCTCGGTTTGACCCTCACACTGTGTCATGGTCGAGTGTGGACTCCGTCATGCATTACTCGATCGGAGAGTTCGCCGCCCTGGGCCGGGTCAGCGCGCGGATGCTGCGCCACTACGACGCCGTCGGTCTGCTCGTGCCTGCGAGCGTGGATGCGCGCACCGGGTATCGCCGTTATGCCGCGGAGCAATTGCCTCTCTTGATCCGGATCGTCGAGCTACGGGATCTCGGTGTCGGGCTGGACCGCATCGCCACCCTGGCCGGATCGAGCGATCCGGCTGCTGAACTGCGAAGGGTGCTCGTCGAGCGTCGTGTCGAGCTCGAAGCATCCGTGGCCCATGATCGCGCACGTCTCGACCGGATCGAGCGACGACTCCGACAACTGAACGGAGAGACCATGTCCAAAGTCGCCTACAGGCCCATCGAGCCCGTGACCGTCTACGCGGCCCGAGCGGTCTCACCCGGAAGCGGGCCGGAACACGTCGGTCCCGTCGTCGGTTCTCTCGTCTCTCGCCTGGATGACGCCTTGGCCTCTGCGGGGCGCCCGCGGATGGAACCGGGGATCTTCTGGTACGAACCCACCGACGACCGCCTCACCGTCCACGTGTCCTACATCGCCGAGGACGATCCGACGCCCGGTGCGGGGTACGAGGTCGTCGATCTTCCCGAGGTGGCCGAGGCCGCCACCCTGATCCACCTCGGCGACATGACCTCCATCGGTGAGAGCTGGGCCACGCTGATGGAACAGGTGGTCGCCGACGGGTACCGCATCATCGGCCCTACCCGAGAGGTCTACCTCGTCGCCGAGGGCCACGATCCGGGACCGGATTGGGTCACCGAGCTGCAGGCGCCTGTCGCCAGACGTCCCATCGGCGACTGAACGCACCGGACGGTCAGTCCGCGTCGCTGCCGTCGTCGAGTCCGGTCTGTCCCATTCCCGGGCGCACGGGGGCGTCGGGATCGATGTCGATGCGGCGGACGCCGTCGTGTTCGCTGACACGGATGCGGGGGGCGGCATCCGCCTCCGTCGCCTCAGGCGCTCGCGTGAGCTGGTCGTGCCGGTCCTTCGCGCGCTGCGCGTCATCCTCGGTCGGGGTCCCCATGACCCCACCGTAAGACGGCGGCAGACGGATGCCGCGGGCTTGACATCCCACCAGGAAGACGCCACTCGGGAATAGCGAGCGGGCGGACAGGGTTGGGTCGCCCGGAACGGTGTCCATCCGGAACACCGTCGACGAAAGGACGATCCCCCCGTGACTCTCTTCTCACCCACCACCGTCGGCTCCTTCACCGTGCAGAACCGCCTCTCGCTGGCGCCGATGACACGTCTGCGGGCCGACGAGAACGGTGTGCCCGGCGACCTGGCCGCCGAGTACTACGCCCAGCGCGCCGGTCTCGGACTGCTGGTCACCGAGGGGGTGTTCCCGAGCGCGGAGTCCAAGGCCTATCCGGGTCAGCCGGGCATCGCCACCACCGCCCAGTCCGAGGGGTGGGCGAACGTGGCCGCGGCGGTGCATGCCGCCGGTGGCGTCGTCTTCATGCAGGTGATGCACGGGGGCCGCGTCTCCCATACCGGCATCACCGGCACCGCCCGCATCGTCGCGCCCTCGGCGGTCGCGATCGAGGGCCAGACCCGACTGGCCGACGGATCGAAAGTGGACTTCCCGGTGCCGCACGCCCTCGAGTCCGGCGAGCTCGAGACGGTGCGCGACGAGTTCGTCGCCGCCGCGCGCCGCGCCGTCGACGCCGGGATCGACGGGGTCGAGCTGCACGCCGCCAACGGGTATCTGCTCCACGAGTTCCTCTCCCCCGCGTCGAACCGACGCCGGGACGGCTACGGCGGCTCGCCCGAGGCACGCGCGCGGTTCGTGATCGAGGTCGCGCGGGCCGTTGCGGCGGAGGTGGGCGGCGAGCGCGTCGGCATCCGCATCTCGCCCGCGCACAACATCCAGGACGTGTGGGAGCGTGACGCCGAGGAGACCCGGGCCACCTACCTGGCTCTGGTCGAGGGCCTCGCTCCCCTGGGGCTGGCGTACCTCAGCATCCTCCACGAGAATCCCGCCGACGATCTCCCGCAGGAGCTTCGTCGGGTCTTCGGCGGCACCTTCATCGCCAACACCGGCTTCGGTCGCGTGACGACCCGCGACGAGGCCATCCGCACCGTCGGGGAGGGCGTCGCCGATCTCGTGGCCGTCGGCCGCCCGGCGATCGCGAACCCCGACATCGTGGAGCGATGGGAACGCGGCGCCGAGGAGAACCCCGTGGACCAGGCCACCGTCTACGGCCCCGACGAGCGCGGCTACACCGACTATCCGACGCTCGAGGCTGATCGCGCGGCGTAACGGCACTCGTCGGCGAGGCGGCCCTCGTCGGCGAGGCGGCGCCCGGGAGGGCGCGTGCGCTCCCCCGTTTGTGCGCCGACCCGTCAGAAAGTGCGGGTCCCTCCGCATCCGGACCGCACAAATCGACGGGTCGCGCGCTCCGGCGGCGGGGACCCCGCCAGACACCACGCCGAGGAACGCGAAAGGGCCGGCCTTCCGGCCGACCCTTTCGCATTCCGGTCGGGATGACAGGATTTGAACCTGCGACCCCTTGACCCCCAGTCAAGTGCGCTACCAAGCTGCGCCACATCCCGATGTCCCCGCCGAAACGCGGACAACTCCCCCATCCTACCGGCTCGTCGGAGCGCTCGCGAACGCGCGTGAGCCCGGTGCGGCCGGTACTCTCCCTCCATGGCCTCGACGCGGACTCCCCCGCCCCCGACGACCCTCGGCCACCTCCTGCTCCCGTTCGCCCCGTATGCCCTGGTCGCGGCCGTCCACGTCATAGCCCTGGCATTCGGCGCCTCCGCGGTCGCCGCGCCGACGAAGCTCCTCCTGATGCCTCTTCTGGCGGTCGGCGTCGCCTGGGCCCTCCGCGGAGCGCTCGCCCGCACCCCCGTCATCCTGCTCCTGACCGCGCTCGGCCTCTCGTGGCTCGGAGACGGCGCGGGCACGTTCTTCCCCTTCGCCCCGACCGTCCCGATGATGCTGCTGTGCTTCGGCCTGGCGCACGTGGCCTACATCGTGCTGTTCTGGCGCTTTCTCGCGCGGAGTCCGGTGCCGCCGTGGGCCGTCGTGTACGCCATCTGGTGGGGAGCCCTTCTCGCGACGCTCTGGCCGCACCTGGGCGCGCTGCTGCTCCCCGTGGCGGTCTACGGCCTCGTCCTCGGCGGCACCGCGGTCGCCGCCTCCCGCGCGGGAACGATGATCGCCGTGGGCGGGGCGTTCTTCCTCGCATCCGACTCGATTCTCGCCTTCGACCTGTTCTGGCCCGGTGCGCCGACGGCCGTCACCGGCCCGCTGGTCATGCTCACCTACACGATCGGGCAGGGTCTCATCGCGCTCGGCGTGGTGCGAGCCCTCACCTCCGGCGCCCGCGGAGGTCGACGATGACCGAGGGCTCCACGCGCGTCGATGCCTGGCTCTGGGCGATCCGCGTCTACAAGACGCGTTCCGCTGCGACGACGGCGTGTCGTGCGGGGCATGTCCGGGTCAACGGGGAGCGGGCCAAGGCCGCGGTGCAGGTCAAACCCGGCGACGAGCTGCGTGTGCGCATCCAAGGGTTCGATCGGATCCTGGTGGTGCGCCAGACGATCTCCAAGCGCGTCGGCGCCGCGGTCGCCGCATCCGCCTTCGAGGATCGCACACCGCCTCCGCCGCCGCGGGAGCTCGCCGGCTCGGTTCCGGTGCGCGACCGTGGCGCCGGACGGCCGACCAAGCGCGAACGACGCGACCTCGATCGGCTGCGCGGGCGCTGACCGCTGATGCGGATGTCGACGGCTGCCGCTACCGTCGCCCCATGAGCGTCGAGATCCTGCCCGCCACATCCGACCGCCACGACGATGCCGTGCACGCCATCGCGCACGGCGACGGGCCGAGCTGCCTGTGCCAGTGGTGGATGGTCCGTCCCTCGGATTTCGCCGCGTTGACCACGCAGGACAAACAGCGGATGCTGCGCGACGACCTGTCGGCCACGGTGGCGCCGGGCCTCATCGCCTATCGGGACGGCGAGGCGGCGGGCTGGGTCAGAGTCGGCCCTCGCCCCGCCCAGACGCGCATCGCACGCACCCGGGCGATCGTCGCGCATTCCCGCGAGCCCCTCGATGACTCCTCCGTCTGGGCGGTCACCTGCTTCGCGATCCGACGCGAGCATCGCGGCGAGGGCCTCATGCGGGATCTCCTCGATGCCGCCGTCGCCCACGCCCGGGCGCAGGGCGCGCGGGTGATCGAGGGCTATCCCCTCGATCCGAAGGTGAAGAGGCGCGGCGCCAACGATCTGTATCACGGCACCGTCTCGGTCTTCGAGGGTGCGGGGTTCGAGGTGATCGCCCGCCCCCGACCCGACACGGCGATCGTCGCGCTCACCGTTCGCGATACGACCGGCTGACTACGCGCCCACGCCATCCGGCAGACGGTCGAGCAGCCATCGTGCACCGTGGGTCGTCGCACCGAGCGCACCCACGCGCGCAGCGAGCTGGCGATCACTCGTGATGACCGTCACCGCTTCTCCTCGAGCCACCGCCGTCGCCGCCGTCGTGACGATCTCGTCGTCCCCCACCGCAGGAGCGAGGACGACCTCCAGACCCTCCGGCACCTCCGCCCGCCGCGCCTCGCCCTCCACCACGCCGACGATGCGCGGGAACCACAGGTCGCCCCGGAGCCCGAGGGCCTGCGCGTCGACGCCGGTGTCGGCGAGATCGCGCAGGCGGCGGAGCATCCGATCCGTCGCGCCCGCCCGATCGCGCCACCACCCGTCGGCGAGCGCACCCACGACGTTGGCCACGTCGACGATCACGGTGGGGTGTATCCGCAGGCTCTCCCGCAACGACGGCCAGGCCGCTCCGAAGCCGGGATGCAGCGGATAGTCCTCGACCTCATCCACCCCGACCCATCCGAGCTCCAGGCTCTCCGGATCGGCGATCACGGGCTCGAAGGGCACCACCACCTCGGCGACGACGGTCGTGTAGGTCCAGATCTCCACGTCGAGCACGCTGACGAAACGGGGGCGGACGGCCCCGGCAGGGACACCGGCTTCCTCTCGCGCTTCGCGCAGCGCAGCATCGGTGGCTCCCTCCCCCTGGTGCCTCGCTCCGCCGGGCAGTCCCCACGTGCCGCCGAAATGACTCCATCCGACACGATGTTGCAGGAGCACGCCACGCTTCGGATCGACCGCGAGCAGCCCGGCGGCGCCGAAACGACCCCAGTACCGCTCACCGGACTCCGCCACGACCCACGCGTCACCCGGATCGCGCGGCCCGCTCGGGCGACGCGGCTCACCAGGGGCCGGGGGTTCGATGGTCACGCATTCAGCCTGTCACAGCGCTGGAGCTCCGGGCCTCGGCCGCGTCATCGGATGTCACGGCGCATCAGCGCTGGCGGCGCTCCCGCACACGCATGTTGAGGACGATCGGCGTGCCCTCGAAGCCGTACAGCTCTCGGAGGCGGCGCTGGATGAAGCGGCGATACCCGGGATCGAGGAACCCGGTGGTGAACAGGACGAAGGTCGGCGGACGCGTCGACGCCTGCGTGCCGAACAGGATGCGAGGCTGCTTGCCCCCGCGAAGCGGATGCGGGTGCTCGGCGACGAGCTCGGAGAGGAACGCGTTGAACTTTCCGGTGGAGATGCGCTGGTCCCACGACGCCAGCGCCGTCTCCAGCGCCGGGACGAGCTTGTCCAGATGCCGCCCGGTGCGCGCGGAGATGTTCACGCGCGGCGCCCAGGCGACGTGGGCGAGGTCCTGCTCGATCTCGCGCTCGAGGTAGCGGCGACGATCGGCGTTCTCGAGATCGGCATCGTTCAGCCGATCCCACTTGTTGAACGCGAGCACGAGCGCCCGTCCGGATTCGAGCACGAGGTCGATGATGCGGACGTCCTGCTCGCTGAGCGACTCCGAGACGTCGAGCACGACGACGGCGACCTCGGCCTTCTCCAGCGCCGCCGACGTGCGCAGCGACGCGTAGAAGTCCGCCCCCTGCTGGAGGTGGACTCGGCGACGGATGCCGGCGGTGTCGACGAACCGCCACAGCTTGCCGCCCAGCTCGACGACCTCGTCGACAGGGTCACGGGTGGTACCCGCCAGTTCGTTGACGACGACCCGTTCCTCGCCGGCGGCCTTGTTCAGCAGCGACGACTTGCCGACGTTCGGTCGACCGAGGATCGCCACGCGGCGCGGACCGCCGATCTCCTGCTTGGCGACGGCGGAGACCTCCGGCAGCACCTTCATCATCTCGTCGAGCAGGTCCGCCACGCCGCGGCCGTGAATGGCCGAGACGGGGTGCGGCTCGCCCAGACCGAGGTTCCACAGGGCTGCAGCCTCGGGCTCCTGCCGGGCATCATCGATCTTGTTGGCGACGAGGAAGACGGGCTTCCCGCTCTTGCGTAGCAGCTTCACGACGTGCTCATCCGTGGAGGTCGCCCCCACCATCGCGTCGACGACGAACATCACGACGTCGCAGAGGTCGATGGCGATCTCCGCCTGAGCGGCGACAGACGCATCGATGCCACGGGCGTCGGGTTCCCACCCACCGGTGTCGACGATCGAGAAGCGTCGGTCCATCCATTCCGCCTTGTAGGTCACCCGGTCGCGGGTCACCCCCGGTGTGTCCTCGACGACGGCCTCGCGGCGTCCGAGGATCCGGTTCACGAGCGCGGACTTGCCGACGTTCGGCCGGCCGACGATCGCCACGACCGGCAGGGCCGGGAGGTATTCCACCCCATCGCCATCGTCGAGAAGGCCGGCCAGAAGCGCCGCATCCTCATCCTCGAGGTCGTAGTCCGACAGGCTCGCCCGGAGCGTCGCCGCGCGCTGCTCGGCGAGGTCGTCGTCGAGGTCGGCGAGGGTCTCGGCGAGGTGGTCCTCTCCCCCGGCGTACTCCTGGTCGTCGGAAGGGGCGTCGGTGGGACGCAGGTCATCGGACATCGGGAACTCCCGTCTCCACGAGCGAGTGCACGACACCGAGGACGGCGTCGACGGTCTGTGAGAAATCGAGGTCGGTCGAATCGACCACCGTCACCCCGGGGGCGGCGGTGAGGAAGTCGACGACCGTGCTGTCGGAGGTGTCGCGCCGCTCGAGCGCCGCCGCGACGGCCGCGGTGTCGTCGGTGTGCAGCTCGGCTGACCGGCGTGCGGCGCGCACCGCGGGCGCGGCGGTGAGAAGGATGCGCACCCGGGCATCAGGCGCGACCACCGTGGTGATGTCGCGACCTTCGACGACCACCCCCGGTCTGCCGGACGAGGCGATGAGGGCGCGGAAGAGCGAGTTGATGGACCGTCGGACCGGCGCCACCCGCGCGACGCCGCTCACGGCGTCTGTGACGCGCTGCTCACGGATCGCGGCGGTGACATCGACCGCGCCAACACGGACCCAGTAGTCCTCGGGGTCGAGGGAGATGTCGTAGTCGAAGTCGCCGGCGAGCTCGAGCACCGCGGTTGCGTCGGACGTATCGGCCCCATGCTCGAGCGCATGCCAGGCCAGCGCTCGATAGGCGGCGCCGGTGTCGAGGTAGCCGAAGCCGAGGCGGCGTGCCACCTCCTTCGAGACGCTGGATTTCCCGCTTCCCGCGGGGCCGTCGATGGCGACGACGAGGGGATCAGTCATGGGTGGTGCTCGCAATCTTCCAGCCGCGGGACTCCAGCCCCGCGATCGCAGGGCGGACGGCGCTGGGCACGACGCTGATTTCGGCGAGACCGAACAGCGCTCCCGGCGAATGCTCCAGCCGCAGGTCTTCGACGTTCACATGCAGTTCTCCGAGGTCGCCGAAGAGTCGGCCGAGCTGGCCCGGTCGGTCATCGACCATGACGACGACGGTCTCGAACCGTCGGTTCTGGCCGTGCTTGCCGGGCAGGCGCTCGACGCCCTCGTTGCCGCGACGGATCGTGTCGGCGATCGAGCGGCGAGCGCCGGGCGCTTCGGGCGCGCGAAGGGCACCGGCGACGTCGGCGAGGTCGGCGGCGACAGCGTCGAGAACGGATGCCACGGGCGCGGCGTTCGCGCCGAGGATCTGCACCCACAGCTCCGGGGCGGAGGCGGCGATGCGGGTGGTGTCGCGGACGCCCTGGCCGGCGAGGCGCAGGAAGCCGTCGGGGGCATCGACGAAGCGCGCGGCCAGCAGGCTCGCCACCAGCTGCGGCACGTGCGACATGAGCGCGACGGCGGCGTCGTGCTCTTCGGGCGTCATCTCCAGCGGTGTGGCACCGAGATCCAGCGCAAGGGCCTCGACGACGGCGAGGTCGCGGGAGGGGGTCTCCTCGTCCCGGCAGACCACCCAGGGCCTGCCCACGAAGATGTCGGCGCGAGCAGCGATCGCGCCCCCGCGTTCTCGTCCGGCCAGCGGGTGCGACCCGATGTAGTGGGTCAGATCCACACCGCGCTCACGAAGGGTGCGAAGCGGCTGCAGCTTGACGCTCGCGACATCGGTCACCACAGCCTGCGGGTGGCGACGCAGCTCCCGCTCGATGACGTCGGCCGTCACGTCGGGGGGCACGGCGACGACGATGAGCGCAGGATCATCGTCGTCGCGGGCCGCACGCCCCGCGCCGTAGTCGATCGCCAGGCGCAACTGCGAGGGTGAGGTGTCGTCGAGGGCGACGTCGACGCCGATGGCGCTCAGAGCATGCCCGATGCTCGCCCCCAGCAGGCCCGAACCGACGATGCGGACGGTCCCCTGAACCCGCGGCGCGAGCGGCGGGGCCGGGCGCGCGGCAGAGCTGTTCTCGAGGGTCACGGGTTCTCCTGGCGCGACAGGGTCAGAAGCGCACCGCGTTCCACTGTAGTCAACTCCCGCGCCTGTCCCACGGCGAGGGTTCCCAGGTGCAGGGGCCCGAACTGCCGCCGGACCAGCTCGACGACCGGATGCCCCACCTCGGCCATCATGCGCCGGACGATGCGGTTGCGCCCCGAGTGCAGGGTGAGCTCGACGAGGGATTCGTCTTCCGCGGGAGAAGATGACAGCAGACGGGCCTTGTCGGCGGCGATGGGGCCGTCGTCCAGCTCGACTCCGCGGGTGAGTCGGGCGACCGTCTGCGCGGTGACGCGACCTTCGACCTTGGCGACGTAGACCTTTGTCACGCCGAAGGAGGGATGCGCCAGAACGTGGGCGAGTGCGCCGTCGTTCGTCAGCACGAGCAGTCCGCTGGTGTCGGCGTCGAGCCGGCCGACGTTGTACAGCCGCTCCGGCCACGCCGCGGTGAAGGTCCGCAGGTCGGGCCTCCCCCGGTCGTCCTTCAGAGAGCTCACCACCCCGCGCGGCTTGTTGAGCATGACGTACCGCTTGGACTGATCCAGCTGCACCGCGACACCGTCGACATCGATGAGGTCGGTGTCGGGGTCGACGCGCGAGCCCAGTTCGGTCACCGGCTGCCCGTTGACCCGCACCCGCCCGTCGACGATCATCTGCTCGGCGACGCGCCGCGATGCGACGCCGGCGTTCGCCAGCGCCTTCTGCAGGCGCACGCCCTCGGTTCCCGGTTCGGTGGTCTCGCTCATCGGATGTCCTCGAAACCGTCCGCGCCGTCATCGAGCAGAGGGGAGATCGGCGGCAGGTCGTCGAGGGTGTTGATGCCCAGGTTCACCAGCAGCGCGTCGGTCGTCTCGTAGTGGATCGCCCCGGTGTCGGGGTCGGTGAAGGCCTCGGTGATGAGGCCGCGGGCGAGCAGGGTGCGGACGACCGAGTCGACGTTCACCGCACGGATCGCAGCGACCTGGCCGCGGGTGACGGGCTGCTTGTAGGCGATCACCGCCAGGGTCTCGAGGGCTGCCTGCGACAGTCGTGCCGGCGCCTGGCCGCCGACGAACTCGCTCACGAGGTCATCGTGCTCGGCGCGGACGTACAGGCGCCACCCGCCGCCGACCTCGCGGAGCTCGAAGCCTCGGCGGGGACCGCCCGTGTCACCGTCGTAGTCGGCGACGAGCGCCTCGACGGCCTGGCGGACGGCGGCGACAGGCGCACCCACCGCCGTCGCGAGGCTCACCAGGCTCTGCGGCTCCTCCACCACCAGCAGGATGGCTTCCAGTTGCCGTGCCACCGACGCCGGCGTCGGCGTCGGTGGGGTCTCGGCCGGCGGGAGTGGATCGGTCGGGGTCTGCTCATCGGTCATAGTCGGCTCCCAAGCTGGCGAGACTCTCGTCGCTCCAGCGATCAGCGGTCCACCGCAGGGTCAATTCGCCGAGCGGTTCGAGCTGCTCGAATGACACAGCGGCGTGGCGGAACAGCTCGAGGACGGAGAGGAATCGGGCGACGACCACGCCGGGCTGATCGACGCCCGCGATCAGCTCGCGGAACGACAGCGATCCCGCTCCGCGAAGGAGCGCCACCACGACGGCCGCCTGTTCGCGGATGCTGACCAGTGGCGCATGCAGATGATCCAGGCGCACCTGGGGGATCTCCTTCGGGGTCAGCGCGAGGAGGGCGAGCGCGGCGAAGTCGGCGGCGCTGAGCGTCCAGACGAGTTCGGGCGTCGACGCGCGGTGGCGTTCGTCCAGTCGTACGGCCCGAGCGTGACGGTGATCCTCGGCGTGCAGGCGCTCGGCGAACCAGCTCGACACCTGCTTGAACGCGCGGTATTGCAGCAGCCGGGCGAACAGGAGGTCACGGGCCTCCAGCAGCGCCACCGACTCGGCGTCGACGAGCTCTCCCTGCGGGAGGAGTCCCGCGACCTTCATGTCCAGGAGGGTCGCCGCGACGACGAGGAACTCCGAGGCCTCCTCGAGCTCTTCATCGGGGTCCAGCCGCCGCAGGTAGGCGATGAATTCGTCGGTGACCGCACTGAGCGAGACCTCGGTGATGTCGAGCTCCCGCTGGGAGATGAGGGTGAGCAGAAGATCGAAAGGACCGTCGAAGACGCTGAGCGAGACGCGGAATCCGTCTCCCTGTCGGGCGGGCGCGTCCGACGCCGCGGGCGACCCGTCGGGGGTGTCAGGCGACGGCGCCACGCGCGACCAGCTCCCGCGCGAGCCGCAGGTAGGCCTGCGCCGCGGCGTGCTCGGGCGCGAACTCGGTGATGGGCATTCCCGAGACGGAGGCGTCGGGGAATTTCACGGTGCGTCCGATGACCGTCTCCAGCACCTCGTCGCCGAAGGCGTCGACGACGCGCTCGAGCACCTCGCGGGAGTGGAGGGTGCGGGAGTCGTACATCGTGGCGAGCACTCCGTCGAGCGTGATCGTCGGATTCAGCCGGTCGCGCACCTTGTCGATGGTTTCGATGAGGAGGGCCACACCGCGAAGGGCGAAGAACTCGCACTCGAGGGGGATGAGCACGCCGTGGCTCGCCGTGAGCGCATTGACCGTGAGGAGGCCGAGGGACGGCTGGCAGTCCACGAGGATGACGTCGTAGTCGGCCGACACCTTGCGCAGCACGCGGGCCAGCGTCGTCTCGCGCGCGACCTCGTTGACGAGGTGGACCTCGGCGGCCGAGAGGTCGATGTTGGCGGGGAGGACATCGAGATTCTCGACCCGGGTGGTCACGATCACCTCGGCGGGATCGCGCTTGGTGTCCAGGAGCAGGTCGTAGATCGTCGGGATCTCGTGGGTCTGGATGCCGAGACCCGCCGACAGCGCACCCTGGGGGTCGAAGTCCACAGCCAGGACGCGACGACCGTACCCGGCCAGTGCCGCGGCGAGGTTGATGGTGGTGGTGGTCTTTCCCACCCCGCCCTTCTGGTTGCACAGCGAGATGATGCGCGCCGGCCCGTGGCCGTCGAGCTTGGGCGGGGTCGGGAATCCGCGATAGGGCCGACCGGTGGGACCGATCGGGACGTCGCTGACAGCGGCCTTCTTCGCGCTCCGCGTGCTACCGGCCACGACTCTCCTGACTTCCGACATGTCTGATCGATTCTAACGACGCGCGCCACCGTGCCCGGGAGGCTCACCCATCACGGCTCACCGCGCGCGCGGATGGCTGGTCGCGTAGACATCGCGCAGCGCCTCGACGCTCACATGGGTGTAGATCTGGGTCGTCGTGACCGACGCGTGACCCAGGAGCTCCTGCACCACTCGCACATCGGCACCGCCCTGCAGCAGGTGCGTGGCGAAGGAGTGCCGAAGAGTGTGGGGCGAGACGTGGGCGGTCAGTCTCGCCCGCTCCGCCGCCTGCTGGATCACCAGCCACGCGCTCTGACGCGACAGCGGCGCGCCGCGCACACCGAGGAAGAGCCGGGGTGTCGCCCGGCCGCGCCGCGAGAGCTCCGGGCGGGCGCGGGTGAGGTACGCACCGAGCGCCGCCTGAGCGTACGACCCCACCGGCACGATGCGTTCCTTGGCCCCTTTGCCTCGCAGGCGGAGCACCGCCGGGTGGGAGACGTCGTCGAGATCGAGCTGGACCGCCTCCGACACCCGCGCTCCGGTGGCATAGAGCAGTTCGAGGAGCGCGCGGTCTCTGAGGCCCACTTCGTCACCGGGCTGCGCGGCACCGGGCGCCGGCCCCGCCGCATCCAGCAGCTGCTCCACCTGCGCGACGGTCAGCGCCTTGGGCAACCGCTGGGGGGCTTTCGGTGGGCGCAGCGTTCCGGCGGGGTCGACATCCTGGAGTCCCTCCTGCACGAGGAAGCGGTGCAGACCCCGTACCGACGACTGCAGCCGGGCGAGACTGGTTGGCGCCGGCGCGGGGACATCGCGTGCGCGCTCGGCCGCGAAGTCCTCGAGCAGCTGGGGGGTCACCTCGCCGAGATCACGGATGCCGCGCCGGCCGAGCCACTCCCCGTAGATGCCGAGATCACGGCGATACGCCGCGACGGTGTGCTCGGAAAGCCCCCGCTCGACGGTGATATGGCGAAGGTAGGCGTTCACCGCCCGATCCGGCGTCATCGTATCGGCCAGCCGGTGAGGATCATCGTGCCGTTCAGCCTGCCGCGCGCTCGCGCCGGAGAACCTCCGCGGCGGCGAGCGCGCCGGTCGCGAGGATGCCGTTGCGGAACCGCCCGGCGATCACGGCGTCGACGACATCCGCGAGCGCGATCCACTCCACGCGGATGTCGGCCTCCTCCTCACCGCGGGCGTGCACCTCAGGGGCGGCGGAGAGCCCGCGGGCGAGGAAGAGGTGCACGACCTCGTCGTTCCCGCCGGGGGTGGTGAAGATGCTCACCAGCGGCTCCCACCGCTCGGCGACGAGGTCGACCTCCTCGGCGAGCTCTCGCTTCGCGGTCTGCAGCGGCGGCTCACCCTCGACGTCGAGGAGCCCTGCCGGGATCTCCCAGTCGCGATGACGGATGGGATGGCGGTACTGCTGGATGACGATGATGCGGCCCTCGGCGTCGAGCGCGACCACGGCGGCCGCGCCCGGGTGCGCGACGTACTCACGGACGAGCTCGTCGCCTGCGTACCGGACGACGTCGCGCTGCACGTTCCACACCCGGCCGGTGTAGACCCGCTCTGCCGAGGCGACGTGAGGCGTCACCGGTTCGTCGCCGAGGCGCTCCGAGGTCGCAGGTTCAGCCATTGTCGACATCGAACAGCTCGCTGGCGCGGTGACGGTCGAGGGCGGCGCCGATGAGACCACGGAAGAGCGGATGCGGCTCTGTGGGGCGGGAGCGCAGCTCCGGATGGGCCTGCGTGGCGATGTAGTACGGGTGGACCTCGCGAGGCAGCTCGACGTATTCGACGAGGTTGCGGTCGGGCGAGAGCCCCGAGAACACCAGACCCGCTTCGGCGAGCTGCGCGCGATAGGCGTTGTTGACCTCGTAGCGATGACGGTGCCGCTCGAGCACGCGGTCGGACTGGTAGACCTCGGCGGCCACGGAGCCCTCGGCCAGCTGCGCGGGGTACAGCCCCAGGCGCATGGTTCCGCCGAGATCGCCGCGATCGAGGATGTCGACCTGCTCGGCCATCGTCGCGATCACGGGGTGGGGTGTCTCAGGGTCGAACTCGCTCGAGGAGGCGTCATCGAGACCGGCGATGTTGCGCGCGTACTCGATCACCATGCACTGCAGGCCCAGGCAGAGTCCGAGCGTCGGGATGCCCTGTTCGCGGGCGAACCGCAGCGCGCCGAGCTTGCCCTCGATCCCCCGGATGCCGAATCCGCCGGGAACGATGATCCCGTCGAGGTCGCCGAGCGCCTTGGCCGCGCCCTCGGGCGTCTGGCAGTCGTCGGAGGGGATCCATCGGATGGTCACATCCGTCTCGTGCGCGAAGCCGCCGGCCTTCAGCGCCTCGGTGACGCTGAGGTAGGCGTCGGGAAGGTCGATGTACTTTCCGACCAGGCCGATCGTCACCTCGTGCTTGGGATTGTGCACCGCCTGCAGCACCTTGTCCCACCGGGACCAGTCCACGTCGGCTGCGGTCTCCAGGCCCAGGGCTCGGACGATGTAGGCGTCCAGCCCCTGCTCGTGCAGCATCGTCGGGATGTCGTAGATGCTCGGCACATCGACGGCGTTCACGACCGCGTCCTCGTCGACGTCGCACATCAGCGCGATCTTGCGCTTGTTGCCCTCGGTGACGGGGCGGTCGCTTCGAAGGACGAGGGCGTCGGGCTGGATGCCGATGGAGCGCAGTGCCGCCACCGAGTGCTGCGTGGGCTTGGTCTTCTGCTCTCCCGAGGCTCCCATGAAGGGCACCAGCGACACGTGCACGAAGAAGACATTGCCTCGCCCCAGCTCGTGTCGAATCTGCCGAGCCGATTCGATGAACGGCTGCGACTCGATGTCGCCGACGGTTCCTCCGATCTCCGTGATGATGACGTCGGGTCGGGGCTCCTCACTGGCCTGCAGACGCATCCGGCGCTTGATCTCGTCGGTGATGTGCGGGATCACCTGCACGGTGTCGCCGAGGTACTCCCCGCGGCGCTCGCGGGCGATGACCTGGGAGTAGATCTGCCCGGTCGTGACGTTGGCCGCCTGGCTGAGATCGATGTCGAGGAAACGCTCGTAGTGCCCGATATCCAGATCGGTCTCGGCACCGTCATCCGTCACGAACACCTCACCGTGCTGGAAGGGGTTCATCGTGCCCGGATCGACGTTCAGATACGGATCGAGTTTCTGCATCACCACACGCAGACCTCGGGCGGTGAGGAGGTTTCCCAGACTGGCGGCGGTCAGCCCCTTGCCCAATGAAGAGACGACACCGCCCGTCACGAAAATGTGTCTGGTGGTGTCGTCGTTCGGTCCCGCCTCAGGAGTCTGCATCACGGGCTTCGATCCTATCAGCCGGTTGTGGCGACGCTGCGGTCGCAGCGCCGAGTTCGAGGAGTTCTCTGGCGTGGGTCAACGCCGCATCGGAATCGGGCATGCCCGAGAGCAGGCGCGCCATCTCGGCTTCCCGGTCTGCGCCCGACAGCCGCCGCACGCTCGAGGCGGTGACCGAGCCGTCGCTGGCCTTCTCCACCGTCAGATGGTTGCCCGCGAAAGCCGCCACCTGGGCGAGATGGGTGACCGCGATCACCTGCGCCGACCGGGCGAGCACCGCGAGGCGACGGCCGACCTCGATGGCGGCGGCGCCGCCGATGCCCGCGTCGACCTCGTCGAAGACGAAGGTGGGCACGGGATCCGTCCCTGCGATGACCACTTCGATCGCGAGCATCACCCGACTGAGCTCGCCCCCCGAGGCCCCGCGCGCCACCGGCCGCGGCTCGGCCCCGGGGTGGGCGGCAAGGAGGAAGGTGACCTCATCGCGGCCGGAGGCGGTCGCCGACGACTCCGCGACGTCGACCCGCACCAGCGCGTCCGGCATCGCCAGGGCGCGGACCTCTGCCGTCACCGCCTGCCCCAGCCGCTCTGCGGCGTCCCTCCGAGCCGCCGACAGCGTCCTCGCAGCGGCATCGAGCTCCGCGGCCGCCTCGTCGCGATCCTGTGACAGGCGCGCGACCCGGTCGGCATCGTCGTCGAGCTCCATCAGCCGCGCCGATCCCGACGCCAGGAACGCGATCGCCTCGTCGAGGGCGCCGTGGCGACGGACGAGCGCCCCGAGAACGGCTCGGCGCTCCTCCACCTGCTCGAGCTCACGAGGCCCGGACTCGTCGAGATCAGCGAGATAGGCCGAGAGCGCCGTCGCGGCGTCGACGATCCGGTACCCGATGTCGGCCAGTTCGTCGGCATGGGGGCGCAGCGCCGGATCATCCACCCGCTCCAGCGCCTGTCGGGCCTCCGCGACCAGCGTCGCGGCGTCAGGCACGTCGAGATCGCTCGAGAGGGCGTCGTGCGCGGCGGCGGCCGCCACCCGCAGTTCCTCGGCGTTGGCCAGGCGCTCCGCACGCGCAGCGAGCTCGACGTCCTCCCCCGGGTGTGGATCGGCCTCCTCGATCTCGGCGACGGCGGCCCTCAGGTCGTCGGCCTCCCGAGCGCGGGTCTCGCGCGCCTCGAGAAGGGCACGAAGCTCCTCATCGAGCGCCCGGTGGCGGTGGAAGAGCTCCCGGTACGCCGCGAGAGCGGAGCGCACCGGCTCGCCGCCGAAGCGGTCGAGGGCATCCCGCTGAGCCGCGGTCGAGCGCAAGCGGAGCTGATCGGACTGACCGTGCACGACGACGAGATGGTCGGCGACGTCGGCGAGGACCCCGGCGGGGGCCGATCGGCCGCCGACACTCGCGCGGCTGCGCCCCTCGCTGGTGACGGTGCGGCCGAGGAACAGCTCGGCCCGATCGTCCTCCAGAGGTTCGACCTCTCCCCCGGCCTCTTCGACGCGGGCGGCGACCGGGCCGCGTGCCGGCACCGTCCAGACCCCGTCGACTGCGGCCTGACCGCTTCCCGCGCGCACCACCGAGGAATCGGCGCGCTGACCGAGCAGCAGACCGAGCCCGGTGACGACCATGGTCTTCCCGGCGCCGGTCTCGCCGGTGATCGCCGTGAATCCGGGGCCGAGAGGCAGGGTGGCCTCGGCGATGACGCCGAGACCGCGCAGGCGCATCTCCTCGATCATGATGATCGCTCGCGGTCGGATGCGGTGGTCGGGCCCCGCCAGCCCTCGACCGGCAGACGGAACTTGCGCACCAGGCGGTCGGTGAAGGCTGCCGGATGAAGGCGAGCCAACCGAACCGGATGCGTGGCGCGTCGCACCACGACACGGGCCCCGGGGGGCAAGTCGTGGGAGCGACGTCCGTCGCACCACAGGATGCCGGTGTCATCGGTGCGGTCGAGCACCTCGATCGCCACGGCGTGCTCGGGTCCGACCACGAGAGGCCGCGCGAACAGAGCGTGCGCCGAGAGCGGCACGACCGAGATCGCCTGCACGGTCGGCCAGATGATCGGGCCGCCGGCGGAGAAGTTGTACGCCGTCGACCCGGTCGGCGTGGACACGACCACCCCGTCGCATCCGAAACTCGACAGCGGTCGCCCGTCGACTTCGATCACGACCTCGAGCATCCGCTGGCGGCTGGCCTTCTCCACCGTCGCCTCGTTCAACGCCCACGTGTCGTAGACCACAGCGCCCGAGGCGTCCTTCACCCGAACGGAGAGGGTGAGGCGCTCCTCGACCTCATAGTCGCGGGCGATGACCATGCGGACCGCATCGTCCATGTCATCCGGCTCGATCTCAGCGAGGAAGCCGACGTGGCCCATGTTGATCCCGAGGACCGGTGCACCGCCGTCGCGGACGAGTTCGGCCGCGCGGAGGATCGTACCGTCGCCGCCGAGGACGATCGCCAGCTCGATGTCGTCGATCGCGACGTCATCGCCGAGCCGGCCGATCCGGGCGGGCGATGCCCCCGGTTCCTCGGCGCGGAAGAGGCGCTCGGTCAGCAGACGCATCTCGGCCGTGTCGTCGGCGGGAAGAACGGGACGGGCTCCGGCAGCGTTGAGCGCCGTGATCACCCGGGTCGCCGCGTCGATCGTCGCTGGCCGGTGTGCGTGCGCGACGACGAGGATGTTGCGCTCCGGCTCGGTCATCGCTCCCCTGCCACGTCGTTCACGGTCCCGAGCCATTCTGTCGGGTTTTGCCCCGCCCCCGGTCGCAGGTGGATGAGGAACTCCCTGTTGCCACGCGCGCCGAGGAGGGGTGAGGCGATGACGCCTGCCGTGCCGAACCCGCTGTCCCAGGCGCTCCACAGCACACCGGCGACCGCGTCGGCACGCGCGGAGGGGTCCGTCACCAGCCCCTCCCTCACCCCGGTCCTCCCGACCTCGAACTGTGGCTTGACCAGCAGCACGACATCGGCCGACGTCGGCGCAACACGGGCGATCGCCGGAAGGATGTGGCGCAGCGAGATGAAGGACAGGTCCCCGACGACGATCTCCGGGCCCGTTGTGCCCGCCGACCACGCCTCCCAGTCCTCCCGGGTCATCTCGCGCGCGTTGAAGCCTTCCACGACGACGACTGCGGTGTCGGCGCGGATGCGCGCATCGAGCTGACCGTGACCCACGTCGACCGCGATCACCGTGCGGGCGCCTCGCTCGAGGAGCACCTGCGTGAACCCGCCCGTGGACGCTCCGAGATCGAGCGCGATGGACCCCCGGGGATCGACGTCGAAGGCGTCGAGGGCCGCGACGAGCTTGACCGCACCGCGGCTGACGTAATGATCGGTCGCCGCGACGTCGATGACCGCGTCGTCAGCGACGCGATGGGAGGCCTTGCGGATCTCGATGCCCCCGACTCGCACCGCACCCGCCGAGATCAGCGAGGCGGCGTGCGTGCGGGAGCGCGCCAGGCCTCGGGCAGCCAGAGCCGCGTCGAGACGATCGGTCATCGGTGCGCCGGATCGCCGGCGCCGAGGGTCTGATCCAGGCGTCGGGCGAGATCATCGTGGATCGCGGTGAAGGCCTCGGCACGCTCGGCCAACGGCTGGGATTCGATGATCTCCAGCGCCGACAGCAGCTCCGATGGAGCCTGGCCGTCGGCTTCACGGTGGCCACCTGACATGCTCACAGAATACTTCGAATCGGATCCCGCACCCGCTCCGAACACTTAGAGTCAGAGAACTCTACGGCCGATGGCGTCGATCCGAACAGCGGGGGTGGGCACCCGTGTCGGCGATGTCGGCAGTGGATGACTGGAAGGAACCCGAACCTTGACGGTCTACGATCCGTCGTCGCCCATGCCCGAGGCGATGAATCCCACCGAGGCAGACGAAGGCTGGAATCAGGCCTGGAGTGAGGGAGACGCCGCGCTGCGCGCCTGGGTGATGTCCCATCCCACACATCTGTGGTCCGAGGACATCGGTCTCCTGCTCGCCATGGCCGCGACCTATCGTTGGGAAGGAGCCGCCGGCGCGTGGCGGGCGCTGCCCTATCTCGAGAAGGCCGAGATCCTCATCGACGCCGGGCCGGAGACGAGCGGCCGGGTGCGCGCTTCCGCTGCCCTTCTGCGCTGCCTCGTAGAGCGCTCGCGCGGCGACCTGTTCGCCGCCCTCGATTACGCCGATGCCGCACTCGACATCCTCTCGTCGTCGCACAGCGATATCCGCGATCGGCTCGACCTGCGGCCGGCCGCGCTGCTCAACCGGGGGACGATCCGCGTCCTCATGGGCGATCTGTTCCGCGCGCGCGGCGACCTCGAGCGCGGTCTGCGCGATGCGGAGCCCACCCTGAATCCGCACAAGCGCATCGAAGCCCTCGGATTCCTCGCGATCGTCGAGGTCTTCACCGGAAGCGTCACGCAGGCGGACAGGGTCATGCAGACAGCTCGACCCCTCGCGGACCGTATGCCGGGAGGATTGTGGACGGCGCCGCTGGAGATCTCCGAGATGCTCATCGCCGCGGAGCGCGACGAGCTCGCACACCACGCTCCCGCGCTGCGTCGCCTCATGTGCGAGGTGGACGGATCGGAATTCGAGTTCCTGGCGCAGCACCTGCAGGTGCTCCTGGCGGAGGAGTGCGATGACCTCGAAGGTCGTTTCGAGGCGATCCGCCGGATGCGAGTAATCGAACGCGAAAGCACCGCGGCGGGACTCCTTCGCGTTCTGCGCATGGGGGATCGCGCTCAGGCGCTCATGCACGCCGGCGACCTCGCGCGGGCTGCGGTCGTGCTGCGAGACGAATCGGATCCGGCACACCTGGTGTGCGGCGCAGCCCTCACGGCTCGGGCAGCATTGGCGATCGGTGAACCGCGCAGGGCGGTGGAGGAGATCCGGAACTGCTTCCTCGACGAGGACCACCCGGTCCGGTCATTGGCCTACGCCGCTGCGATCGACGCGCAGGCGCGGGCGCTCCTGGGCGACCTTCGCTCCGCGGACGCCTCCTTCCGATTCCTCCTTCGCGAATGCGCCCGGAGCGGAGCCCTGCGCGCCTTCCGGAAGATGCCCGGCAGGGTCCTCACCCTGCTCATCGATCGAGCGATGCACAGTGATCTCGACCCGGCGGAGCGCGCATTGCTCGACGTCTTGGTATCGAGCGTCGATACCGCGGGCGACGTCGCCGACGAAGGCATTGCGCTCAGCCCGCGCGAACGGATGGTCCTGGGGCGGCTCGCTGCGGGAGAGTCACCGCGCACGATCGCGCAGTCCCTTCACGTCTCCCTCAACACCGTGAAGACGCAGCTGCGGAACGTGTATCGCAAGCTGGGCGCGTCCACGCGTGACGGCGCGCTCGAACGCGCCCGAAGTCTCGGTGTTCTGACCGCCTGACGCACCCGCAACAGACGAACAGGACCGACGGGGCGCATCCCGTCGGTCCTGTTCGTGTGTCCTCCCGTCCGAGGGCTGTCGGTTTCACCCTCCCTTCACCCCTCGCGCCCACGCCGTTATCGCCCGCCTGACCCGAGAACATCCTCCGATCAGGCGTTTTCCGCACCGCCCTCACTCCATCGTCCACGTTCGACTGTCACGGTCGAAAGGAGCGGGCATGCTTGTCGCGGTCATCCCGGCCCACAACGAGGAGGCGGGGATCGGCGCTGCCATCCAAGGGCTGCGACAGCAGAGCGCACCCCCCGATCACATCGTGGTGGTCCCCGACAACTGCACCGACGACACCGCCGCTGTCGCGGCGGATCTCGGTGCCGACGTCTGGCCGACGACGGGCAACACCGCGAAGAAGGCGGGTGCCCTCAACCAGGTGCTCGCCGTGATGCTGAGCGAGTTGGACGATGACGACCTCATCCTGGTTCAAGACGCCGACTCCGCAACGAATACGCCCGTTACGGACGCGATGTGCGACGGCTCGATGGGAGATGCCTTGTCGTGACGGGAACCGCCGCGGTGATGCGAGCCGCCGTGCTCCGCGAGATCAGCCGCGCCCGCGAGAGCGGCGCTCTTCCCTCCGGAGATGGCCACGGCGGCGTGTACGACACGACCGTTCTCACCGAGGACAACGAACTGACCTTCGCCATCAAGCATCTCGGCTACGAGGTGCTCAGTCCCGCCGGCTGCACACTCGTGACGGAAGTGATGCCCAGCTGGACGGAGCTCTGGCGCCAGCGTTTGCGATGGAAGCGCGGAGCGGTGGAGAACTGCGTGCAGTACGGACTGACGCGGGTGACGTGGCCGTACTGGGGCCGGCAGCTTCTGACGATGGTCGGATGCCTGGTGACGTACCTCTACCTCGCCACGATCGTGTTCGCCGTGGCCACGGGCCAGTGGGGCCTGCAACCCTTCTGGCTCTTCGTCACGGCCATCTTCGTGGTCGAGCGCGTCGTCACGCTGCGCGATCGCGGCTGGCGCTACATGCTGCCGGCGGCGCTCATGTACGAGCTGCTGCTCGATGTGTTCCTCCAGCTCGTCCACACCAAGGCTTACTTCGATGCGTTGACCCGACGTCAACGCGCATGGTGAGAGGAAAGGAGACGTTCATGTACAACGACGCCGTTTCGTCGATGGGAGCCGGCGCGGGCGCGGGAGCGCTCGCGGCCACCGGGTTCGATTCGCTCTGGCTCGGCCTCGCGGCTTTCGCCTTGATCGCGGCGGGGATGGCGGTGATGCGCATCGTCCCGCGTCGTCGTCGTGCGCTGGCGAATACGCCGTCGAGTGAGTGAGAGGCGGCGGCTCGCGGCCTTCAGGGCCGGTGGAACGGGTCGGCGTAGAGCCGCTCGGGCACACGGAATCCGAAGATCGCCCGTCCCGTGTTCCAGATCGCCGTCGCGCCGGCACGAAGCAGGTCGATCGGCCGGTCGCCGTCGCTGTCGATGAGCACGTCACCGCCGTCGATCCGCACACGCGCCCGGCCCACCGTGACGGTGTCGCCCGACACGCGGACGGCAGGATACGGCTCATGGAGCTCCCGCAGATCGCCGAGAAGGTACGTGGGCCGCGACCCGGGCGGTGCGGCGAGCACTTGCTTGGGCCGGTCTATGCCGGTCAGGACGAGCGCGGAATCGATGCCCGCCCGTCGGGCACCGAGAATGTCGGTGTCGAGCCGATCACCGATGAACAGCGGACGTCGCGCACCGAACCGGGACACCGCCTCCTCGAAGATCGGGGTCTCCGGCTTACCGGCGACCGTCGCCAGTCGGCCGACCGCGGTGTGCACAGCGGATACGAGCGTGCCGTTTCCGGGCGCGACACCGCGCGCCTGCGGGATCGTCCAGTCGGTGTTGGTGGCGATCCACGGGATCCCGCCATCTTCTTCAGGGATCTTCAACGCGTACGCCGCTTCGGCCAGCTGCAGCCATCCGACCTCCGGCGCGAAACCCTGCACGACTGCCGCCGGTTCATCCGCTGCGCTGCGAGTCACGACGAAGCCGGCCTTCTCGACCTCCCGCGTCAAGCCCTCCCCGCCCACGACGAGAATCGTCGAACCGGGTTCGACCCGTGTGGAGAGAAGCCGCATGGCAGCCTGGGGGCTCGTCACCACCTCGTCTGCCGCCGTGGGGAGCCCCAGCGACGTGAGGTGCTCCGCGACCGCGGTGTCCGGGCGCGAGGCGTTGTTGGTGATGTACGCCAGGCGCCTCCCATCTCGTGCCTGTTGGAGCGATGTCACCGCGTGCGGCAGCGCACCGGCCCCCGCATAGACGACACCGTCGAGATCCGCCAGGATCACGTCCACACCGTCGAGCGGGGTCGGCCCTGTGCCCCGTCTCCCGAACAGGGCCATCAGCTGCGTTCGCCTGCATCGTCGCCGGCGGAGGGCGAGACGGCATCGCCATCGCCCATCTCCTCGATCACCTCGGCGATCTCGACCGTCTCCCACTGGTCGTCACCGTTGGCACCGGCGATCACATCGGCGGCCACGTCGGCGCGCGCACGCCACGACGCAGCCTCCTCGTGACGGCCGAGCTCTTCGAGCACGGTCGCACGCGCGGCGAAGAGGTCGGAGCTCCAGGCGAAGGCGCGATCAGGATCGAGTTCGGGGATGTCCAGTTCCTGCAACGCCCGCTCGGTTTCACCGAGGTCCAGCCGCGCACCCGACATCGCGATCGCCAGATGCACCCGCACATCCGTCGGGAGCACCGTGCGGTCGACCGCCCGACCGACCTCCAGAGCGCGGTCCGGGCGACCGACCCCCCGTTCACTGTCGACCATGAGCGCGATCTGATCGTCGCGACCGGAGATGCGCCGATAGGTACGCAGCTCCCGCAGCGCCAGAGCGAAATCCCCGACGGCATACGCGGTGATCGCCGCCGTCTCGCGCACCACGGCCACGCGGCCTGCACGGCGCGTGGCGGCGAGGGCATGCTCGTGAGCTCGCGTCGGGTCTTCGTCGATGAGCAGGGCGGCCATGGCGAGGTGCCGCGCGACCGCCTCGGCATTCTCCTTACTCAGCGTCTTCAACTGATTTCGCGCCGCGGCATCGAGCGACCGTGGAGTGACGTCCTCAGGAAGATCCGGCTCGGGGATCCGCTCGGACTGCGGGGGGCGGGAACGACGTTCGTCGTGACGGGAGGAATCGTCGCGGCGAGGCCTTGACCCGCGGTCTCCGTCACGGCGCGGTCCACCGCTGCGCTCGCCCTCACGACGAGACGCCGTTCGGCGGTCGCCGTCGCGTCGGGCGTCGCCGTCTCGGCGAGGCGCGGAGCGCCGCTCATCGTCGCGCCGCGACGATGAGGGGCGGCCGCCCTCTCGCCGGTCAGCGCCGCTCCGCGGAGGCTTTCCGCGATCGGTGGATGGCGTGCGGTCCCCGGGAGCCTGTCGAGGTCGGTCGGCGCGACTGTCGCGCCCCGCCGCATCCTTTCCGCGACTGTCGCGGGACGGACGATCCCTACGATCATCCGATCTTCCGCGTCGATCCTCGGTCATGACGCACTCCCCTCCGACCCTGCATGGGCCGTTAACGCGAAATGGCCACCCAACATTGGGTGGCCATTTCTCGAAAGAAGTCCGGCGGTGTCCTACTCTCCCACAGGGTCCCCCCTGCAGTACCATCGGCGCTGAGAGGCTTAGCTTCCGGGTTCGGAATGGGACCGGGCGTTTCCCTCTCGCTATGGCCGCCGAAACACTATTGATGTTTCAGTCTGCACAACAAAAGTCATTGTCATGCGGTTCTCGACCGTACATCGAGAACCACTCAGTGGACGCGGGCAACACAAACGAAGTGTTATCAAGTCATCGGCTTATTAGTACCAGTCAGCTGCATGCATTACTGCACTTCCACATCTGGCCTATCAACCCAGTAGTCTGGCTGGGAGCCTCTCGCCCGAAGGCATGGAAGTCTCATCTTGAGGCCGGCTTCCCGCTTAGATGCTTTCAGCGGTTATCCATCCCGAACGTAGCTAATCAGCGGTGCTCCTGGCGGAACAACTGACACACCAGAGGTTCGTCCAACCCGGTCCTCTCGTACTAGGGTCAGATCCTCTCAAACTTCCTACGCGCGCAGCGGATAGGGACCGAACTGTCTCACGACGTTCTAAACCCAGCTCGCGTACCGCTTTAATGGGCGAACAGCCCAACCCTTGGGACCTACTCCAGCCCCAGGATGCGACGAGCCGACATCGAGGTGCCAAACCATGCCGTCGATATGGACTCTTGGGCAAGATCAGCCTGTTATCCCCGAGGTACCTTTTATCCGTTGAGCGACAGCGCTTCCACAAGCCACTGCCGGATCACTAGTCCCGACTTTCGTCCCTGCTCGACCTGTCAGTCTCACAGTCAAGCTCCCTTGTGCACTTACACTCGCCACCTGATTGCCAACCAGGTTGAGGGAACCTTTGGGCGCCTCCGTTACTTTTTGGGAGGCAACCGCCCCAGTTAAACTACCCACCAGGCACTGTCCCTGAACCGGATTACGGTTCGAAGTTAGATATCCAGAGTGACCAGAGTGGTATTTCAACAATGACTCCACATGAACTGGCGTCCATGCTTCAAAGTCTCCCACCTATCCTACACAAGCCACACCGAACACCAATACCAAGCTGTAGTAAAGGTCACGGGGTCTTTCCGTCCTGCTGCGCGTAACGAGCATCTTTACTCGTAATGCAATTTCGCCGAGTTCGTGGTTGAGACAGTTGGGAAGTCGTTACGCCATTCGTGCAGGTCGGAACTTACCCGACAAGGAATTTCGCTACCTTAGGATGGTTATAGTTACCACCGCCGTTTACTGGGGCTTAAATTCTGAGCTTCGCCTTGCGGCTAACCCGTCCTCTTAACCTTCCAGCACCGGGCAGGCGTCAGTCCGTATACATCGTCTTGCGACTTGGCACGGACCTGTGTTTTTAGTAAACAGTCGCTACCCACTAGTCTCTGCGGCCCCCAAACGCTTTCGGAGCAAGTCCTAATACGTCGAAGGCCCCCCTTCTCCCGAAGTTACGGGGGTATTTTGCCGAGTTCCTTAACCACGATTCTCTCGATCCCCTTGGTATTCTCTACCTGACCACCTGAGTCGGTTTGGGGTACGGGCGGCTTGAACCTCGCGTCGATGCTTTTCTTGGCAGCATAGGATCACCCACTTTTTATCCGCATCGTGTCTCAGCCTGTATGAGTGACGGATTTGCCTATCACTCGGCCTACGCACTTGCACCAGGACAACCATCGCCTGGCTTGGGCTACCTTCCTGCGTCACACCTGTTAATACGCTAGCCGCACCAGCATGGGGTCGAGCGTTCACCAAGACGTCTTCACCCCGAAGGGATCCGTACATTCCTGGCTAGGACTCTTAGCACCACTGGATTGACTGGGGCGGTTCTTCGCCGGTACGGGAATATCAACCCGTTGTCCATCGACTACGCCTGTCGGCCTCGCCTTAGGTCCCGACTTACCCAGGGAAGATTAGCTTGACCCTGGAACCCTTGGTCATTCGGGGGACGTGTTTCTCACACGTCTTTCGCTACTCATGCCTGCATTCTCACTCGTGTAGCCTCCACGGCTGGTTCACACCGCCGCTTCGCTGGCCACACGACGCTCTCCTACCCATCAACACGGCTGGACCACGAAGGCCTACCAATAATGTCAATGCCACAACTTCGGTGGCGTGCTTGAGCCCCGTTACATTGTCGGCGCGGAATCACTTGACCAGTGAGCTATTACGCACTCTTTCAAGGGTGGCTGCTTCTAAGCCAACCTCCTGGTTGTCTGAGCAACTCCACATCCTTTCCCACTTAGCACGCGCTTAGGGACCTTAGTTGGTGGTCTGGGTTGTTTCCCTCTCGACTATGAAGCTTATCCCCCACAGTCTCACTGCTGCGCTCTCACTTACCGGCATTCGGAGTTTGGCTGACGTCAGTAACCTTGTAGGGCCCATCGGCCATCCAGTAGCTCTACCTCCGGCAAGAAACACGCAACGCTGCACCTAAATGCATTTCGGAGAGAACCAGCTATCACGAAGTTTGATTGGCCTTTCACCCCTATCCACAGCTCATCCCCTCAGTTTTCAACCTAAGTGGGTTCGGCCCTCCACGACGTCTTACCGTCGCTTCAGCCTGGCCATGGATAGATCACTTCGCTTCGGGTCTAGGACACGCGACTGAATCGCCCTATTCAGACTCGCTTTCGCTACGGCTACCCCACTCGGGTTAACCTCGCCACGTATCGCTAACTCGCAGGCTCATTCTTCAAAAGGCACGCTGTCACAGCTGCTATGGCTGCTCCAACGGTTTGTAAGCAAACGGTTTCAGGTACTATTTCACTCCCCTCCCGGGGTACTTTTCACCTTTCCCTCACGGTACTTGTCCGCTATCGGTCATCTGGGAGTATTTAGGCTTATCAGGTGGTCCTGACAGATTCACACGGGATTTCTCGGGCCCCGTGCTACTTGGGATACTTCTCGCGTCAAGGGAGGCATTTCGACTACGGGGTTGGCACCCTCTATGACCGGCCTTTCAATGCCGTTCGTCTATACCTTCTTGTAACGCTGACTGCTCGGCAGAGCAATCTGAAAAGTCCCACAACCCCGAATACGCAACTCCTGCCGGATATCACACGTACTCGGTTTAGCCTGTTCCGGTTTCGCTCGCCACTACTAACGGAATCGCGGTTGCTTTCTCTTCCTGTGGGTACTGAGATGTTTCACTTCCCCACGTTCCCTCTACCCGCCCTATATATTCAGGCGGGAGTCACTGGGTCGGCACGCCGCCCAGCGGGGTTTCCCCATTCGGAGATCCTCGGATCAAAGTGTGCTTATCCACTCCCCGAGGCTTATCGCAGATTGCTACGTCCTTCTTCGGCTCCAGATGCCAAGGCATCCACCGTTTGCTCTTAAAGACTTGAAATCACATGAGCTGATCTATCGATCATTCGTTTGTGAGGCGCGTCGTAAACGACGCGTCTCTAAGATGCTCGCGTCCACTGTGTAGTTCTCAAAGTACGGGCGGTACCCTTCCCGCATGCCGCGTTGCGGCATCGAAGAAGGGTCCTGAGGTTCAGAGTGGGTCACGAAGCGCATCAGCGCCGCGTTACCCGCATCCGGTCCCTCAGGACCCAACAGCGTGCATGTGCCTCTCGGGGCGAGCCGTTCCTTTCCAGCTGCAAGCAGCGTACTGAGATCAGCCCGATCCGTGAGGCACCTCGTCAAATGTTCCACCCATGAGCTGACCCCTCCGAGACATTCGCTCGAAGCGGGCTCTGGGATGCCGAGGCATCCAGATGCTCCTTAGAAAGGAGGTGATCCAGCCGCACCTTCCGGTACGGCTACCTTGTTACGACTTAGTCCTAATTACCGATCCCACCTTCGACGGCTCCCTCCACAAGGGTTGGGCCACCGGCTTCAGGTGTTACCGACTTTCATGACTTGACGGGCGGTGTGTACAAGACCCGGGAACGTATTCACCGCAGCGTTGCTGATCTGCGATTACTAGCGACTCCGACTTCATGAGGTCGAGTTGCAGACCTCAATCCGAACTGGGACCGGCTTTTTGGGATTCGCTCCACCTTGCGGTATTGCAGCCCTTTGTACCGGCCATTGTAGCATGCGTGAAGCCCAAGACATAAGGGGCATGATGATTTGACGTCATCCCCACCTTCCTCCGAGTTGACCCCGGCAGTATCCCATGAGTTCCCACCATTACGTGCTGGCAACATAGAACGAGGGTTGCGCTCGTTGCGGGACTTAACCCAACATCTCACGACACGAGCTGACGACAACCATGCACCACCTGTTTACGAGTGTCCAAAGAGTTGACCATTTCTGGCCCGTTCTCGTATATGTCAAGCCTTGGTAAGGTTCTTCGCGTTGCATCGAATTAATCCGCATGCTCCGCCGCTTGTGCGGGTCCCCGTCAATTCCTTTGAGTTTTAGCCTTGCGGCCGTACTCCCCAGGCGGGGAACTTAATGCGTTAGCTGCGTCACGGAATCCGTGGAATGGACCCCACAACTAGTTCCCAACGTTTACGGGGTGGACTACCAGGGTATCTAAGCCTGTTTGCTCCCCACCCTTTCGCTCCTCAGCGTCAGTTACGGCCCAGAGATCTGCCTTCGCCATCGGTGTTCCTCCTGATATCTGCGCATTCCACCGCTACACCAGGAATTCCAATCTCCCCTACCGCACTCTAGTCTGCCCGTACCCACTGCAGGCCCGAGGTTGAGCCTCGGGTTTTCACAGCAGACGCGACAAACCGCCTACGAGCTCTTTACGCCCAATAATTCCGGATAACGCTTGCGCCCTACGTATTACCGCGGCTGCTGGCACGTAGTTAGCCGGCGCTTTTTCTGCAGGTACCGTCACTTTCGCTTCTTCCCTGCTAAAAGAGGTTTACAACCCGAAGGCCGTCATCCCTCACGCGGCGTTGCTGCATCAGGCTTTCGCCCATTGTGCAATATTCCCCACTGCTGCCTCCCGTAGGAGTCTGGGCCGTGTCTCAGTCCCAGTGTGGCCGGTCACCCTCTCAGGCCGGCTACCCGTCGACGCCTTGGTGAGCCATTACCTCACCAACTAGCTGATAGGCCGCGAGCCCATCCCGGACCGAAATTCTTTCCAGCTGCTGAAGATGCCTTCGCAGCTCGTATCCGGTATTAGCAGCTGTTTCCAGCTGTTATCCCAGAGTCCGGGGCAGGTTGCTCACGTGTTACTCACCCGTTCGCCACTGATCCAGAGAGCAAGCTCTCTTTCACCGTTCGACTTGCATGTGTTAAGCACGCCGCCAGCGTTCATCCTGAGCCAGGATCAAACTCTCCGTAAAGAAATGTTGCTGCGAGCCGGTCGGAATAGACCGACAGCAGCGAGTTTGATCTGACCAAAGGGATGTCATTGCTGACTATCCGTTGCCGACCCGAAGGTCGGTATTTGATCCAAAGGAATCTCTATCCGGCTTACGCCGGAACGAGGTTTTTTGGCATTTGACAAGTGCACGCTGTTGAGTTCTCAAGGATCGGATGCTCCTGCTTTCTGGCCTCTCGACCATCTCCGCAGGGCAACTTCTCTAGCTTAGCCCCCGTGTTCGACTCCGTCAAATCGTGTCATTCGGAACCGAAAAGGGTTTCGGATGACGTTCGATCAGATCGATCGTCGGGGGGCTCCCCATCGTAGACCTTCCGGCCGACGAGTCTCAAGTCCGAGCTTCAGCTCTTATTCGAGGGGGGATGTTCTCCGCTTGAGGGGGGTGAGGCTCTCGGCCTCTCTCGCTTCCCTTTGGGGCGAACAAGTAATAATTTACGTGCGCCCTGCAGGACTGGCAAATCGTGCCCGCATCCCGGGCGTGTCGCGGCTGAGATCCGCGGAAACACGCGGGTTCGTCCCATGCCGACGCAGGGCGCATGCGTACGAGGGATCGCTGATCGCGGCGAGCGACCCGGCGCCTCCAGTGGCGGGGAGCTCATCGCTCCCCGGGAGGATCGACGCCGGGAGCCTTCGGGAGTCCGCTCGTGACCGGACGGAGCTCAGCGGACGAAGACGCCGGCGAGCGTCTTCTTGCCGCGACGGAGTACCGAGACCCCACCTGGCAAAGATCCGTCGACAGTGGCCGCGTCGTCACTGACGCGAACGCCGTCGATGGCGACCCCGCCCTGCGCGATGGCACGTCTGGCCTCGGAGAGGCTTGCGACCAGTCCGGTCTGCACGAGCGCCTGCACCACGGATGCGCCACGATCCATCTCGGCGTGAGGCAGCTCGCGCAGTGCCTGCGCCAACGTGTCGGCATCGAGCGCGCGAAGGTCGCCCTGCCCGAAGAGGGCGTCGGAGGCGGCGATGACCGAGGCCGTGGCCGCCTCCCCGTGCACGAGAGAGGTCACTTCGGCGGCCAGACGCTTCTGCGCGGCTCGCCGGAACGGCTCCGCCTCCACGAGCCGTTCGAATCGCTCGATCTCCTCACGCGAGAGGAAGGTGAAGATCTTCAGACGGGCGATGACGTCGGCGTCGTCGGTGTTGAGCCAGAACTGGTACATCCGGTAGGGGCTGCACATCGCGGGGTCGAGCCAGACGGCGTTGCCCTCGCTCTTGCCGAACTTCGTGCCGTCGCTGTTGGTGATCAGCGGCGTGCCGATCGCGTGCACCGATGTGTGCTCGACGTAGTGGATCAGGTCGACCCCGCTGGTGAGGTTGCCCCACTGATCGGATCCGCCGGTCTGCAGGACGCAGCCGTACGTGCGGTAGAGCTCGAGGTAGTCCAGCCCCTGCAGGATCTGGTAGCTGAACTCGGTGTAGCTGATGCCGGCTTCGGAATTCAGGCGCGCGCTGACGGCGTCCTTGCTCAGCATCTTGCCGACGCGGTAGTGCTTGCCGATCTCGCGGAGGAAGTCGATTGCCGACAGCGGCGCCGTCCAGTCGAGGTTGTTGACGATGCGGGCAGCGTTGTCACCGTCGAAGCTGAGGAAGCGCTCGACCTGCGCACGGAGGTACCCGACCCATTCCGCAACGGTCTCCTTGGTGTTCAAGGTCCGCTCACTCGAGGGGCGCGGATCGCCGATGAGTCCGGTGGATCCCCCGACCAGCCCGAGCGGACGATGTCCGGCGAGCTGGAGTCGGCGCATGGTCAGCAGCTGCACCAGGTTGCCCAGGTGAAGACTGGGCGCCGTCGGGTCGAACCCGCAGTAGAAGGTGATCGGCTCACCGCCGAGGAGCGTGCGCAGCTCCTCGGCATCGGTGGAGACGTGGATCAGTCCGCGCCACACCAATTCGTCCCAGACGTTGTCGAAGGACGGATCGTTCGCGGGGGCGGTCGTGTTCACGACGACGGCGGATGACACGCCTGCCAGGTTATCAGCGCGCTCAGCGCTCCCTGTGCGCGGTCCCGCGCCGCCGACCCCGGCGGATCCGCCTTCGCGGGCTGTCCGAGCCGCATGGGACACTTGCGGCATGACGGATGTCCTCGACGCCACCGATCCCCTGGCGGTCGCGATCGTCGTGATCTTCCTGTTCCTCTGCCTGTGCGCCGCGCTCGTCCTGGTCACCGTCGCCCAACGCCGCCCGCACGCATCCCTGCTGTCCGTCGCTGCCGGACTCGTCCTGCTCGCCCTCGTCGTCGTCGCGGTGCTCCCCTACAACGTCCCCGCCCTCCTCGGCGCGATCCTCGCGTTCCTGGGCGTGGCCTTGGCCGTGCTCGGTGGCAACCCTTTCACCCGTTGGGTCCTCGTCGCCGCGGACGGTCGCACCACCGAAGGGCCCCGCGGAGGGATCCTGGTCGAGCTCGCCGCGGAGCACTCCGAGTCCCGCCAGGAGGAGATCCTGCGAGGCGGGACCACGATCGGTTTCCTCGAGCGGGCCTCGGTCGCGCTGGGGATCCTCGCCGGGTTCCCGGCCGTCATCGCCGTGGTCGTCGCACTGAAGGGCGTCGGCCGCTTCTCGGAGCTGGCGACACCCGCTGCTCGCGAGCGATTCATCGTCGGCACGTTGGCCAGTCTGCTCTGGGCGTCCGCCGTGGCAGCAGCCGTGTGGCTGGCGATCTGGTGACGCTCACCGCCGGTCGCCGATGAGCGCCCGGAGCCCCTCGATGAGGGCCCCGGCCTCGGCGGACGCGAGCGCCTGCGACACCGCGGACTGGACGACCCCTTCCGCCGCGGCGAGATCGCTCTGGGTGCGGCCGAGCCATCGCCCGTAGACGAGGCGCCGGGTGCGCGGGCTCAGCTGGGAGATCGCGCGATCACGCGAGAGCAGTCCGCTGTTGGCCACGCGGACCATCTCGCTGACCTCCGGGGAAGCCGCTCCCGTCGCCGCCACCCGGGTACGCGCCGACGGCGCGACTCGGCGCGCGAGGTGTTCGACTTCCTCGATCGCAGCCCGCGCCGCCCACCACGCTTCTCCCTCCGACAGTGCGCCGCCGACAGAGGGGATCTCCTCGATCTCGCCCAACCCGATCCCGAATCGAAGCTCGACACCTTCGGGGAGGGCCAGCTGAAGCAGCATGGTCGCCGCCAACGCCGACGAGAGACGGGGATACACCCCCTGCATCTCGTCGCCGACGACGGGGAGGAGGGCTCGTTCGAAGGGCGGCCCGTCCGCGGCGACCTGCGCGAGCGCGGCCTCCAGGTCGCGCTGCGCCGCCCTCCTGTCCGCGAGCTCGCGAGACGAGACGATGTCGGCGATCACCACGGTCGGCATGGGATCAGCATAGGGCTGATAAGGGACGAAATATCAACTTTTCGTCGATATTGCCGCCGCTATCACTGAATCACTGCTAACGGAGGAACGGTGCCGCTGCCGCCTGCGCTCGGGCGATGAGCTCGGCACGCTGCTCGGCAACGCGGTGCGGTGCCGTGCCGCCGACCCCGGAGCGACTGGCCACCGAGCCCTCGACCGTCAGTACCGACCGCACGTCGGGCGTGAGGTGGGGCGAGACCATCGCGAGCAGCTCGTCGTCGACGTCTTCCAGGCCGATCCCCCGATCCTCGCAAGCCCGGACCAGCGCACCGGAGATCTCATGCGCGTCGCGGAACGGCACGCCGCGCATGACCAGCCACTCCGCGACGTCCGTCGCCAGTGAGAATCCCGCGGGAGCGAGCTGACGCATGCGATCGACGTCGAACCGAAGAGTGGCGACCATACCCGCGAAGGCGGGAAGGACGACCTCCAGCGTCTGCACACTGTCGAAGACCGGCTCTTTGTCTTCCTGCAGGTCACGGTTGTAGGCCAGCGGTAGGCCCTTCAGCATCGTCAGCAATCCGGTCAGATTGCCGATGAGCCGGCCCGTCTTCCCGCGAGCCAGCTCCGCGATGTCGGGGTTCTTCTTCTGCGGCATGATGCTCGAGCCCGTGGAGAAACCATCATCGAGGATCACGAAGGAGAATTCGCGCGTGTTCCACACGATGATGTCTTCGGCGAAGCGGCTGAGGTCGACACCGATCTGCGCCGCGACGTAGGCGAACTCCGCCACGACGTCGCGGGCGGCGGTGCCGTCCATCGAATTCTCGGTGGGCCGCCCGAGGCCGACCTCGCGGGCGACCAGCGCCGGGTCCAGTCCCAGTGTCGATCCCGCGAGTGCGCCGGCCCCGTACGGTGACGCGTCGGCTCGCACACGCCAGTCTCGCAAGCGCTCGAGGTCGCGCACGAGCGGCCAGGCGTGCGCTTGGAGGTGGTGGGCGAGCAGCACGGGCTGGGCGTGCTGCAGATGCGTGCGTCCGGGCATGATCGCGTCGGCGTGCGCCTCGGCCTGCGCGACGATCGCGTCGATGAGACGCAGCACATCACGAGCGACCACCGCAGCGTGATCGACCAGGTACATCCGCACGAGCGTCGCGATCTGATCGTTCCGGCTTCGACCGGCCCGCAGCTTGCCACCGAGCTCCGGTCCGACCGCGGCGATGAGCGCCGCCTCCAACGCGCCGTGCACATCCTCATCCGACGGCCGGGGACGAAGGGTGCCGTCGCGCACCGCGTCCAGGAGGCGGTCCAGACCGTCATGCATCCGCCGTTCCTCGTCCGCGGTGAGGTAACCCGCCGCCGCCAAGGCCTTCGCATGAGCGTGCGAACCGGCGATGTCATAGGGTGCCAACGCCCAGTCGAAATGCGTCGACACGCTCAGCGCCGCAAGCTCAGGCGACGGGCCGGAGGCGAAACGCGCACCCCAGAGAGCACCCTCGTTGGTCTGTTCGTCCTTGGTCACGGATTGCTCCTCTTCGTCAACGAACTCGGCACGATCAGCTTCGACACCCGGTCGAACGCCCACTCGAACGGACCTCGTCCGACCAGCAGCGCCCAGGCCGTGCATCCCGCGACGATGCCGAGCGTCAGTGGCCAGAAGGGTTCGAGTTCGCGGAACGGTGTGAGGAGACTCGTGTTGCCGAACACCGCCAGGGCGATGACCGCCCAGACGATGATCTGCGCCGTGTAGGCGGTGAGCGGCATGGCGCCGACGGCACGCAGCGGGAGGACGAGCCAGATGACGGCCGTGCGGCAGAGCAGGAGCGAGGCGGCGATGGCTGCGATCGCGAAACCGCCGGATCCGACGACTTCGAGGAGTCCGCTCGAGTGGGGTTCGGCCGTCCACACCTCGCTCCACAGCGTGGGCATCACCGGATCGCCGCTCCCCCGCGCGGCCGCGTCGAGTCCGTACCCGACAGCGGCCAGGACGACGCCGGCCGAGAGGGCGATCAGCTGCACCCGCAGCCGGGTGAGGTCCGCGCGCGCGAGCCCGAGACCCGCGAGGACGAAGGCCATCCACACAGGGAACGGATAGTGCCAGCCGACGGCGGCCGACAGTTCATCGCCGAGCGGAGTCGACCACAGCGGCGCCTCGTCGAGGAGCACCTGGATCCACGGCATCACCACCGCCAGGCCTGCCGCGATGACGAGGAGAGGAGGCGCCGCGAGCCGTGTGAACGGGAGGGCGAGGACGAACATGATCGCGTAGGCGGGGAGGATGACGTAAACCGGCACCCCGGTGGCGATGAGCAGCACGCCGAGTCCCCAGAGGAGGCCCGCGCGGACGCCGAGACGCATTCGCGCGACCGCCATCGCCTCGCGTCCGACCGGGCGAGGGCCGCCGGTCACCAGCCCGATCGAGACTCCGGCGAGCGTTGCGAACAGGATGGAGGATCGACCGTCCGCGATTCCCAGCCACGTCGCGGGGGCCGTCCACAGCAGCTCGGGTGTCACCAGCAGGTGTGCGGCGAACATCCCCAGCACGGCCAGCCCCCGAGCCAGATCGATCCCGGCGAGCCTCCCCTTCCCGTTCAGCCGGCCCCAATTGCGGGCGAGCGCACCACCGGCGCTGCGGTCGGTCACTGCTGACGGAGCAGCCACACCAACAGCGCCTTCTGTGCGTGCAGGCGGTTCTCCGCCTCATCCCACACGACGCTCTGCGGGCCATCGATGACCTCCGCGTCCACCTCGTACCCGCGATCTGCGGGGAGGCAGTGGATGAAGATGGCGTCGTCGGCGGCGAGCGACATGAGTTCGGTGGTGACCTTGTAGGACCCGAGGTCGCGGAGCCGCGCGAGCTTCTCCTCCTCCTTGCCCATCGACACCCAGGTGTCGGTGACGATGACGTCGGCGCCAGCAGCCGCCTCATTCGGATCGGTGTAGAGGACCACACTGCCACCGGTCTCCGCGGCTCGACGGTCCGCTGCAGCGACGACGTCATCACGCGGTGCGTAGTCTTCGGGCGAGGCGACGCGGACGTGCATGCCCGCCGTCACCCCCGCGAGGAGGTAGGAGTGCGCCATGTTCGAGCGCCCGTCTCCGAAGAACGAGAGCGTGAGGCCTGCGAGTTCGCCCTTATGCTCGCGGATTGTGAGAAGGTCGGCCAACAGCTGACACGGGTGGAAGTCGTCGGAGAGGGCGTTGACGACGGGAACCCGGGTTCCCTCGGCCATCTCCTCCAGACCCGCCTGTGCATAGGTGCGCCAGACGATCGCGGCGACCTGACGCTCGAGGACCCTTGCGGTGTCCGACGGTGTCTCCTTGCCGCCCAACTGACTGTTGGCGGTGGAGATGATCAGCGGCGAGCCGCCGAGATCGGCGATGCCCACAGCGAACGACACCCGAGTGCGCGTGGAGGACTTGTCGAAGATCACCGCGACCGTCTGCGGGCCCTCGAGAGGTCGGAGCTTCCATCGGTCGCTCTTGAGCTCGACCGCGAGGTCGAGGATCTCTCGCTGTTCAGCGGCGGTGAGATCGTCGTCGCGAAGAAGATGACGCGTCATCTCGATCCTTCCCCCTCGCCGGAGCCCGCGCCCGCGCCGTCGAGAACGAGCGCGTCCTCCACCGAACGGATCGCGGCGGTGAAGAGATCGAGGAAGTCGTCGACCTCGACGTCGCCGATGGTCAGCGCCGGTGCGAGCCGAATGGTGGCGTCGTTGGGAGCATTGATGATCAGACCGTGCTGCTGAGCCGCCGCGACGAGGGCTTTGGCGAGCGGATGACGCAACGCGACACCGATCAGCAGACCCTGGCCGCGGCATCCTTCGATCAGGTCCGAGTCGATCGCCGTGATCGCATCGCGCAGCTGCCGGCCCCGGTCCCGAGCGTTGGTGAGGAGGTCTGCCCTTTCGATCTCCGCGAGGACCGCGGCGGCGACGGCGGTGCCGAGGGCATTGCCGCCGAAGGTGGAGCCGTGCGTGCCGGGGTAGAACAGCTCGCTGGCCGCCCCGAAGGTGATGAGCGCTCCGATCGGAAACCCGCCGCCGATGCCCTTGGCCACCGTGATGGCGTCGGGGGTGATGCCTGCGTGCTGGAAGGCGAACCACTCCCCCGTCCGGCCGGCCCCCGTCTGGATCTCGTCGACGATGAGCAGCGAGCCGTGCCGCTCGGTGAGTTCGCGCGCTGCCGCGAGGTATCCGGTGGGCAGTTCCACCACGCCGGCTTCGCCCTTGATCGGCTCGACGAACAGCGCTGCCACGTCGTCGCCGATGGCGGCCTCGAGCGCCTCCACCGTCGAGTCGATGAATTCGACGCCGGGCACCATCGGCAGGAAGGGTTCCTGCATCCAGGACTTGCCGGTCAGTGCCAGCGTTCCCATCGTGCGTCCGTGGAAGGCGTCGCGCAGGGCCAGAATGCGGGGTCGATCGGCGCCGCCGTGGAGCCTCGCCAGCTTGAACGCGGCCTCGTTGGCCTCGGCGCCGGAGTTGCCGAAGTACACCCGTCCGCGCTCGCCCGTGCCGGCCAGTCGCTTCAACTGGGCGGCGAGCTGCAGCTGCGGGGGCGTGGCGAAGTAGTTCGACACGTGTGCGAGGGTCGCGGCCTGTCGTGCCACCGCATCGACGAATACGGGGTGGGCGTGCCCGAGGGAGTTCACCGCGATGCCGCCGAGGAAGTCGAGATACCGGGTCCCCGCGTCATCCCAGAGGTACGCACCTTCCCCTCGGACGAACATCGCCATCCGGTCGCCGAAGCTGCGAACGAGGTCGCGCCCCGCGTCATCCTGCCAGGTCATCCTCGCACCACCTCTGTTCCGATTCCGTTGCTGGTGAAGATCTCCACGAGCACCGAGTGCGGCACCCGCCCATCGATGATCGCCGCCGTCTCGACGCCCCCCTCGACCGCCTCGAGGCAGGCCTGCATCTTCGGGATCATGCCCGACTCCAGCGTCGGGAGCATGTCCCGCAGAGCCGACGAGGTCAGGTGCGAGACGAGGGAGTCGCGATTCGGCCAGTCGGCGTACAGGCCCGGCACGTCGGTCAGGACGACGAGCTTCACCGCCTTGAGCGCGACCGCGAGCGCCGACGCCGCGGCGTCGGCATTGACGTTCAGTGATGCACCGGGCCGATCGAGGTCGGGCGCGATGCTGGAGACCACCGGAATGCGTCCGGCGGCGAGATGGTCGAGGACCGGCTGCGGATCGACCTCGACCACATCGCCCACTCGGCCCAGGTCGTGCTCGATGCCGTCGATGGTGACGCCGCGTCGGCGACCGCCGAAGAGCCCGGCGTCCTCGCCGCTCAGACCCGTCGCGAGCGGGCCGTGGGTGTTGATCTTGCCCACCAGCTGCGGGTTGATCTGGCCGGTGAGCACCATCCGCACGACGGAGATCGCCTCGGTGCTCGTGACGCGATAGCCGCCTTTGAACTCGCTCGGGATCTCGAGCCGGTCGAGCATGGACGAGATCTGAGGGCCGCCGCCGTGTACGACGACCGGCTTCACGCCCGCGTAGCGGAGGTAGGCCATGTCTGCGGCGAAGGCGTCTTGCAGCTCTTCGCTGACCATGGCGTTGCCGCCGTACTTGATCACGATGACCTGGTCGCGGAAGCGCCGGAGCCACGGAAGCGAGTCGATGAGGACCGCGGCTCTCGCGCTCGCCTCACCCGGGTCGGTCGTCTGGATGTCGGTCATGAGGAGTACGCGCTGTTCTCGTGGACGTAGTCGTGGGTGAGGTCATTGGTGCGAATGAGCGCATGAGCGTCGCCCGACTTGAGGTCGATGCGCACGATCGTTGCACGCGGAGTGAGATCGACCTCCTCGCGCGGGCGATCAGGGGCACCCCGGGTGCACACCCGCACCCCGTTCATCCACACGTCGACGTCATAGGGGTCGAACTCGGCGTCGGTGGTTCCGATCGCTGCGAGCACGCGTCCCCAGTTGGGGTCGTTGCCGAAGATCGCGGCCTTGAAGAGGTTGTTGCGGGCGACCGAACGCCCGACGACCACCGCATCGTCTTCGGATGCCGCGTTGGTGACCTGGATGCTGATGTCGTGACTGGCGCCCTCGGCGTCGGCCTGAAGCTGGCTTGCGAGGTCGTCGCACACCGCGGTGAGCCGTTGCCGGAACTCGTCAGGATCCGGAGTGACGCCGGACGCGCCGCTGACCATCAGCGTCACCTGGTCGTTGGTCGACATACAGCCGTCCGAGTCCAGGCGGTCGAAGGTGACACGAGTCGCCGCGCGCAGATGCGCGTCGGCCTCCTCCGCGGTGAGGACGGCGTCGGTGGTGAGGACGACGAGCATTGTCGCAAGGCCGGGCGCCAGCATCCCGGCGCCCTTGGCCATTCCGCCGATCGTCCATCCGTGGCTGGCCTGGACGGCCCGTTTCGGGCGCGAGTCGGTGGTCATGATCGCCAGCGACGCGTCGTCACCGCCGTGCGGACGGAGAGTCCCGATCGCCTTCTCGGTCCCGTCGAGCACTTTCTGTCGAAACACCTCGTCACCGACGCCGATGAGGCCGGTCGAGCAGACGAGGATGTCGCCGGCGCCCACGCCGAGGAGTTCAGCGGCCCTCTCGGCGGTCTGGTGCGTCGTCTGGAAGCCGAAAGACCCCGTGAAGCAGTTGGCCCCACCGGAGTTGAGCACGATCGCCTCGACCACGCCGTCCCGGATCACCTGCTCCGACCACAGAATCGGGTTGGCCTTCGCACGGTTGCTGGTGAAGACGGCGGCGCCGACCTTGAGCGGGCCGCGGTTCACGACCACGGCGACATCCGGCTTGCCGGTGGACTTCAGGCCCACGGCGACGCCGGCCGCCTCGAAGCCCTGGGGCGCGGTGACGCTCACGGGGCGACTCCGTTCACGGTGAGCGCCCGACCCTCGGGGAGTCCGAGCGCGATATTCATGGACTGCACCGCGGCGCCCGCGGTGCCCTTGACGAGGTTGTCGACCGCGGTGACGACGACCACGCGATTCGCGTCGCGGTCGATCGCGAGGCCCATCAGCGCCGTGTTGGCTCCCAGCACGTCGGCTGTGCGGGGGAAATGCCCCCCGGGAAGGAGCTGGACGAAGGTCTCGTCGCCGTAGGCTTCCTCCCACGCCGCCCGGATCTCGTCGTCGGTGGTACCGGGCGCGATGGGAGCGGTCGAGGTGGCGAGGATTCCGCGCGCCATTGGCACGATCACGGGGGTGAAGGAGACGCGGATGGCGGATGCGACGCCGGGCGCCGCGGCAGCGAGCGCCTGGCGGATCTCGGGAATGTGGCGATGACTGCCGCCCACCGCGTAGGGGTTCGCGGTGCCGAGGATCTCGCTGCCGAGGAGGTGCGGCTTGAGGCTCTTGCCGGCGCCCGACGGCCCGACCGCGAGCACCGTGACGATGTCGCCCGGGTCGATGACGCCGGCCGCGACCCCGGGCGCGAGGCTCAGGCTGACGGTGGAGGCATTGCATCCAGGAGCCGCGATGCGGGTCGCACCCCGCAGCAGGGCACGCTGCTTGCCGTTACCGACGAGGAGCTCGGGAACCCCGTAAGCCCACGGATCGTGGAAGACGCCGCCGTAGAAACGATCCCACTCGGTCATCGACTCCAGCCGGTGGTCGGCGCCGGCATCGATGACGAGCGGCGTGTCACCCAGCGCCTCGGTGTACTGCCCCGACTGTCCGTGCGGGAGCGCGAGGAAGACGACGTCGTGGCCGGAGAGCACCTCGGGGGTGGTCTCCTGGAGGGTCAGGTGCGCGAGCGAGCGCAGATGGGGCTGATGCTCGATGAGCGGCTGCCCGGCGTTGGAGTGCGCGGTGACCGTGCGGATCTCGACGTCGGGATGTGCGGCGAGGATCCGGAGGATCTCGCCGCCCGCATAGCCGGATGCGCCGGAGACGGCGACCGAATATGTCATGGATTCCACCTTAGAGTCTGGGGTCGTGGGCTGCCGACGGCGACGCCCGTGACTCCCCTCCAGGGGATGTGCGCGGGGTCGCCTAGAGTCGGCGTCCGTCCAGACGTCGGCGCGCGGGAGCGACGCTCGGAGCGAGCGTGGCGGAGTCGAGCGCGGCCGAAGGCATGCGCCGACCTTAGCGGCGCTCGCCCGCACCATGCAAACCCGCAGATGCGCGGAGGCTTGACAATTTAAGTTTGCAATGCAAAGTTGTTTGCGTGAGTGATGAAATGAGCTCTGATAGAGATCAGGCGGAGCGGATGCTGCGGGTCATGCAGTCCCAGCAGCGGATGACCCAGAGCCGCCTGGTGCGCAGCTACGTCGTGCTGTTGGTGGTGTGGGCAGCGGCCTGGGCGATCGGGTTCGGCGTCCTCTACCTGTCCGCCACGCCCGACCCGCTCGTTCCCGCAGCTGCGGCGTGGCCGGTCTTCGCCGCCTGCATCGTGGTCGCCATCGTCTGGTCGATCACGACCGGGGTGCGAAGCGCCTCATCCGGCATCCGCGGAGCCTCGCGCGTCCAGGGGATGCTGTACGGCTGGTCATGGACGGTGGCGATGGTGGGCGCATCCATCCTTCTCGCGGGCGCGCAGCGCGTCGGCCTTCCCGCCGACACCGCCGCCGTGCTCTACCCCGGGATGTTCGCCCTCGTCGTCGGAATCCTCTACCTCGGCGGAGGCGCACTCTGGCGCTCCCTTCCGCAGTATGCGCTCGGGGTCGTCTTCATCGCCGTCGCCGGGATCGCCACCTTCCTCGGCACACCCGTGCACTACCTCGTCTACGCGGTCGTGGGTCCGATCGCGATGCTCGTGGTCGCGGTGCTCCTCGGCCGTGGTGTCCTGCCGCTCGAGCCGCGACGGGACACCGCGTGAACGATCTCGATCCGGTCATCCACGCTCCGGCGCGGCTCCGCATCATGACGGCACTGACCGAGGCACTGGCCGACGGCGATGACATCACCTTCCCCGCCCTGCAGAAACTCCTCGACATGACCGCGGGAAACCTCACCACGCACCTGGCCAAGCTCGAGGCCGCCGGCTACGTCGGCATCGCCAAAGCCTTCGCCGGCCGCAAGCCCACCACCTTCATCACGCTCACCCCCGCCGGGCGCACGGCATTCCGCACCTACCGCGCTCACCTGCTCGACCTTCTCGGAGGATCATCATGACCGGCCCCGTCCAGCTTCTCGGCGTCACCAAGCGATTCGGCGACGTGACCGCCCTCGACGACGTCTCGTTCGAGGTCGATGCCGGGGAGTGCGTGGGTCTGCTCGGGCCGAACGGCGCCGGCAAGACCACCGCGCTCTCCCTCCTCACGGGCGTCCGGCAGCCGACAACGGGAACCGTCCGCCTCTTCGGCGCCGACCCTCGCAACCCCGCGGCCCGGCGAACGCTGGGCAGCACCCCGCAGGCGACGGCGCTTCCCGACTCGCTGCGGGTGCGAGAGGTGCTCGAGCTCGTCGCGGCGCACTATCCGGCCCCGGCGCCGCGAGACCGGATCGTTTCGGAGTTCGGTCTGGACGACCTCGTCGACGCGCTGTGCGGCGGGCTCTCGGGCGGCCAGCAGCGCCGCGTCGCTGTCGCGATGGCGTTCGTCGGCGACCCCCGCCTCGTGCTCCTGGACGAACCGACCACCGGGCTCGACGTGGAGGGGCGGCGTGCGCTGTGGCAGGCCGTGCGCGCCCGCCACGCGGCGGGCTGCACGGTCATCGTCACCAGCCACCATCTGGAGGAGATCGAGCAGCTCGCCGAGCGTGTGATCGTCATCGACGACGGGCGCATCCGAGCGGATGACACGCTCTCGTCGATCATGGCCGGTGTCGGCCGCCGTCGGGTCACGCTGCGCGGCGTCGAGCCGGCGCACCTTCGCGCCCTCGAGCCCGACGCCGCCATCACCGTCGTCGACGGCGCATCCCCCGGCCCTTCCGCGCTGGTCAGCGCGGTCGTCTCCGACGCCGACGCGTTCGTGCGGAAGCTCGTCGCACACGAGCTGCCCTTCTTCGATCTGCAGGTGCGCGGCGCCACGCTCGAAGAAGCCTTCCTCTCGCTCACTTCGCCCTCCTCCCGCTGACGATCGGAGACCCATGTCCACGCTCGCGCTGGCCGCAACCCATGCCCGCTACAACCTGGTGGAGACCTCTCGGGTGCCCATCGCCATCCTCGGGTCGCTGGTCTTCCCGAGTCTCGCCTTCTGCCTGTTCGTGCTTCCGCAGCCCGCGGTGCGCGGTTCAGCGGAGTTCGCCACCGCGGCGCTGTGCTCGATGGTGGTGTTCGCGTTCATGTCGGCAGGCCTGTTCTCCCTCGGCATCGAGCTGGCCGAACAGCGGGCGAAACCCTGGGCCCCGTACCTGCGAACCCTTCCCGGAGCGGCGAGCGCCCGCATCCTGGGTCTGCTGTCGGCCACCCTGGTGATCTCCGTGATGGCGATGGTGCCGCTTCTCGTGATCGGTGGTCTTTTCACCCAGGCTCGCCCCGAACCTCTCGATGCTCTCGGAGCGATGGCCCTCGCGGTCGTGACCGCGGCCCCGTCCGGGCTCATCGGCATCCTCATCGGCACCCTGACCGGCCCGAAGGCCGCGATCGCGGTCACGCAGGTGGCGATGTTCCTCCTCGCCTTCGGCGGCGGGCTCTTCCTTCCCCCGCAACTGTTCCCGCAGTGGCTCGACGTCGCCTCGGCATTCCTCCCCGTCCGCCAGGCGCGCGAGATCGTGGTGAACGTCGCCCTGGGCACCGCGGTCCCCCTCTGGGCGGTCATCGGCATCGTGGCCTGGACGCTGGCGCTCTCCCTCGTCGCCGTCATCGCCTATCGGCGCGACGAGGGCCGCCGATACCGCTGACCGACGTCGCCGCGACGGGTCCGCTCGGCTCAGTCCGCGCGGCGCCGCGCGGTGATGAGCTCGCTCTCCTCCGCCCGCGTCAGCCCGCTGCGCCGCTCGCGGTCGAGCCCGCGCGCAGCTTCGTCTGCGAGGGTGCGCCGCAGGGTGTCGCCGAGATCTCGCAGGGGGCCACTGGCCGCGCGATACGCGGCGTTCGAACGCGTCGCGAATCCCGGCATGTCGCTCGGCAGCCACAGCGGAAGCGAACGCGGCCCCATCCAGTACTGCACGTCATGTGAGAGCAGCCACTCGTCGTCAGCCTCTACGACATCGCCGCTGTGGCCCGCCACCTCTCGGGCCGCATCGATGAGCATGCGGAACGGCATCGGATCACCGATCGCATTCGCCACGATCGGGAGCTGCTCCGCCCCGCACGCCACGAGAAAGGCCGCGAGGTCATCGACGTCGATCACCTGGGACACGCGGCCCTCGAGAGTCGGTGTGAGGACGGGTTCCCGACCGGCGAGCGCGAGGCGTGCGACCCAGTAGCCGAACCGATCGGTGGGGTCGTCGGGGCCGACGATGAGGCCTGGGCGCACGATCGCCGCCCGGTCGCCGAACGCGTCGCGGACGGATGCCTCGGCCGCGGCCTTCGCGCGCGAGTAGTCGTACTCCTCCCCCGGCTGAAGCGGCGCACTGACCTCGGCACCCTCATCGGCGCCGATGACATCGTTCGCCGAGTACACCGACAGCGACGACACGTACGTCAGGTGACGGGCGACCGGCGCGAGCGCGGCGACCGCCGACGCGACGTGCTCGGGCGTCGAGGAGATCTCGACCACCTCGTCCCACTCGCGCTCGGACACGGTGTCGTAGGCTCCCGGCGCCGCCCGGTCGGCGGTGACGAACTCCGCTCCGTCCGTTGCGGGTCGTGCGCCGCGCGCGAGGCATGTCACGCGAGCACCCGCGTCCGCCCACGCGCGGGCGACTCGACCGCTCAGCCAGCCGGTCCCACCGAGGATGAGCACATTCGTCATGCCGCCATCCCATCAGAGCATCGAGCCGGACGACACCGTGTTCCGCTGCGGGCAGAGTGCGGAGATTACTCGCGCAGGCTCGCTCCGAAGCGCTCCGCGGCGACGGCGACGCCGGCGAGCTTGGCCTCCGTCGCCTCTGCCGCGGTGAGCGTGCGGTCGGGCGCACGGAAACGGAGGGCGAACGTCAGACTCTTCGAGCCCTCGGCAACCCCTGCCCCCCGGTAGTCGTCGACGAGTCGCAGCGACTCCAGCAGGTCGCCCGCGCCGTCGACGAGCGCCGTGCGGACATCGGATGCCGGCACGGCGGCGTCCACCACGAGCGAGACGTCCTGCGTGGCCGCCGGGTAGCCCGACAGCGATGCCGCAACGACTTTCTCGCCCGCGAGCGAGAGCACGAGGTCGAGATCGAGTTCGGCCACGACGACACGACCGGGGAGGTCGGCATCCTCCGCAACGGCCGGAAGCAGCTCCCCGACGTAGCCGACCGCCGTCGCGCCGACGGAGAGGACGCCGGTGCGTCCGGGGTGCAGCGCCGCGCGCTCTCCCTGCGCGACCTCGATCGTCACGCCCGCCGCCGCGGCAATCGTGCGAACGGCATCGAGCGCATCGGCGAGACCGGCCTGTTCCGCGGCGAGGCCGGGCTGCTTCGACGTGATCGACCCGGTGAGAAGCACCGCGACATGGCGGTGCTGCGGCGGGATCGACGCATCGAGGGCCGTCAACGTCGCGGCATCCGGCCGCACCGCCAGGGGCGGAACGACCTCGGTGCCGTAGGCGACTCCCGGCTTCGGAAGGAAGACGACGCCGGTCTCGAACAGCGCCAGATCGATGAGACCTCGCGCCACGTTCCGGTGCGCCACGCGGACCAGCCCCGGCACGAGGCTGCGGCGGAGGAACGGCGCCTGCCCGTCGAGCGGATTGGCGAGCTTGACGCTCGGCAGGTGCGCCCCCGACGCCGATCCGTGCAGATCGTTCTGCTCTTCGGTCGTGAAGGGGAAGGACGGTGTCTCCACGTAACCCGCGGCGGCGAGCGCGTTCGCCACGCGGCGCCGTCCCTGCTGCGCCTGGGTCAGACCGCGTCCGGACGGCGGGGTTGGCAGCACCGACGGGATGCGGTCGTAGCCCTCGATGCGGGCGACCTCTTCCGCCAGGGTCCACTTGTCGGTGAGGTCGGGCCGCCACGAGGGCGGGAAGACGACCCAGTTGCGGTCGTTCTCGCGCACCTCGCACCCGATGATCTCCAGGGCGCGGATGATCTCGGCTTCGGTGTAGTCGACGCCGATCAGCGCGGGCACGAACGGGCGCGGGAGCTCGACGCCGGGTGTTTCGATCACCGCGTGGAGCGCGCCGCCGGCGCGGGTGTCGGTGCCGCCGGCGTACTGCACCATCAGCTCGGCGACGCGCGCGGCGGCGACGAAGGCGATCGCCGGGTCGACGCCGCGCTCGAAGCGGCGTGACGCTTCGGAGGGCAGCTTGTGACGGCGGGCCGTGCGGGCGATCGAGACGGGGTCGAAGGTCGCGGCCTCGATGAGCACGTTGCGCGTCGCCGAGGTCATCTCGGTCGTGCCGCCGCCCATGACGCCGGCGAGGCCGATCGGTCCCGACTCGTCGGTGATGAGCAGATCCTCGGGGCTGAGTTCCCGCACCTTGCCGTCGAGGGTCTCGAGCTTCTCACCCGCGACCGCGCGACGGACCGTGATGCCTCCGCGCAGGGTGTCGAGGTCGTACCCGTGGATCGGCTGTCCGAGCTCGACCATGACGTAGTTGGTGATGTCGATGAGGATGCCGAGCGAGCGGATGCCGGCGAGCGAAAGCCGCGCGATCATCCACGCCGGAGTGGGCTTGGTGGGGTCCACGTCGCGGACGATGCGCGCCACGAACTCCGACGCGCCGACCCGGCCGCGGATCGGTGCCCGATCGTCGACGGCGACCGCGAAGGCCGTGTCGTCGTGGAGGTTGACCTCTCCCCATTCGCGCGAACCCGGGTCGCGGAAGGCCGCGCCCGTCGCGTGGGAGTACTCACGCGCGACACCGCGCACCGACAGCGCATACCCGCGGTCGGGCGTGACGTTGATGTCGACGGCGACGTCGTCCAGCCCGAGCAGGGCGATCGCGTCCGAGCCGACGGGGGCGTCGATGCCGAGCTCCACCAGGCGGAGGATGCCGTCGTGCTCATCGCCCAGACCGAGCTCCTTCGCCGAGGCGATCATGCCGTCGGAGACATGACCGTACGTCTTGCGCGCCGCGATCGGGAAGGGGCCGGGCAGGACGGCACCGGGAAGTGTGACCGGCACCTTGTCTCCGACGAAGAAGTTACGTGCACCGCACACGATGCCGTGCACGGCGGGTCCGCCGTCAGCGGCCGGCTGCCCATCGGGCGCGACCTGCACCTGGCACCAGCGGATCGTCTTGCCGTTGGACTGCGGCTCCTCGACGAACTCGAGCACCTCGCCGACGACGATCGGACCCTGCAGCTCGAAGCGGTGCACATCCTCCTCTTCGAACCCGACGCGCACGAGCGCGGCGAGCACATCCTCGGGGGCGGCGTCCGCCGGAACATCGACATACTCACGCAGCCACGAAAGCGGGACGCGCATCAGACCACCATCCCGAACTGCTCGCTGAAGCGCACATCACCCTCGGCCATGTCGCGCATGTCCTGCACATCACTGCGGAACATCAGTGTCCGCTCGATCCCCATTCCGAACGCGAAACCCGAGTACACCTCGGGGTCGATTCCTGCCGCGCGCAGCACGTTGGGGTTGACCATGCCGCATCCGCCCCACTCGATCCAGCGTGCGCCGCCCTTGAAGGTCGGGTGCCAGAGGTCGAGCTCGGCCGACGGCTCGGTGAACGGGAAGTAGTTGGCGCGAAAGCGCGTCTTGGCTTCGGGTCCGAACAGCACGCGGGCGGCGTGATCGAGCGTGCCCTTCAGGTGCGCCATCGTGATGCACCTGTCGATGACGAGCCCCTCGAACTGGGTGAAGACCGGCAGATGGGTCGCATCGAACTCATCCGTGCGGTAGACCCGGCCGGGGCAGAGAACGTAGATCGGCAGGTCGCGCTCGAGCATCGAGCGCACCTGCACGGGGCTGGTGTGCGTGCGCATGACGAGGTGCCGGTCGACCGGGTCGATGAAGAACGTGTCCTGCATCTGTCGCGCCGGGTGGTCGGCGTCGAAGTTCAGTGCGTCGAAGTTGAACCACTCGTGCTCGAGCTCGGGCCCCTCCGCGATCTCCCACCCCATGCCGACGAAGATGTCGGCGACCTGCTCCTGGAGGAGGGAGATCGGATGCCGCGCGCCCACCCGGGCACGGGCGGGGAGCGCCGTGACATCGATCCTCTCGGCTTCGAGGCGTGCAGCCGTCTCGACTGCCGCCACCTCTGCCTCACGGGCGGTGAGAGCCTGGGCGACCCGGCCGCGGGCCTGCCCGATGAGCTTGCCGAACTCGGCCTTGCGCTCGGGTGCCACGTCGCGAAGGCGCGCGTTCAGCCGCGACAGAGGCGATCCTTCGCCCGCGTGCGCGGCGCGAGCCGCCTTCAGCGAGGCGGAGTCGGCCGCGGCATCGACGGCGAGCAGGGCTGCGTCGACGGCAGCAGCGACCGCCTCGGGGGTGATCTCGGGCTTTTCGGGGGCGTCGGACACGAAGACCGAGTCTACCGACGCGGCGGGCGGGCTCCGACGCGTCAGGGCATGGCCCGATCGGCCGCGTTTCCCGACGTTCTCTGGGCGACGATGAGTTCCGTGTCGGTGACCTCCTGCGTCGGCTGATTCGCACCGGCGACACGTCCGGTCTTCGCCGATCGACGAAGTCGTTTCTCGACGGTGTTCGCGATGAGTGACAGCAGGATGCACAGCCCGATGTAGATGGCAGCGACGATGATCGTGGCGGGCACGATGGGCGAGTCGAGCGTGGCTTGAGAGCCGATTGTGCGAGCGAAGAAGAGCAGCTCCGGATAGGTGATGATGAATCCGAGGGCGGTGTCCTTCAGCGTGACGACCAGCTGTGCGATGATCACCGGCATCATCGCTCGGATGGCCTGCGGGAGAAGGACCAGGCGCATGACGCCAGCCTTGCGGAGTCCAATGGCGTAACCGGCCTCTCGTTGGCCGCGGGGCAGGGACTCCACGCCGGCGCGGATCACCTCCGCCAGGACGGAGCCGTTGTACGCGATCAAGGCGATGACCACGGCCCAGTAGGGCTCCATCCTGATTCCGATGACCGGCAGTCCGTAGTAGAGCAAGAACATGAAGACCAGGACCGGGATGGCGCGGAGAACCTCCACGACGGCTCCGACCGGAATACGGACCCAGGCGTGATCCGACATCCGCCCGATGGCCAGGATGAAGCCGAGCACGAGCGCCCCGACCCCCGCAGCGGCGAAAGCCGCCAGAGTGCGGCCGGTGGCCTCCGCGATCTGGATCCAGACGTTGGTGTAGGTGAATGCCGACCACTTCTCGGCGGTGAATTGTCCGGTCGCGGCGAGACGCCACACGAAGTAGCCGACGACGGCCGCGACGACGATGACGGTGAGGACACCCAGGATGCGATTGCGTGCGATGGCGCGGGGACCGGGAACGTCGTACAGGACGGAACTCATCGCGCCACCTTCCATCGATTCTCCAGACTGCGCTGACCCCAGGACAGCAGAAGGACGAGCGCGACGAAGATCACCATCACCCACAGGATGACCACGAACTGGTTCTCGCCGCGCTCACTGAGGTAACTGCGGATCGATCCGAGATTGACCACCGAGAATCCGGCGGCCACCGTGGTGTTCTTCAGCAGAGCGATGAAGACGCTCATCATCGGCGGAATCACCGACCGGAAGGCCTGCGGCAGGACGACCAGAGACATCACCTGCCCGAAGGTCAGACCCAGCGCACGCGCGGCCTCGGCTTGACCGACGGGAACGGTGTTGATCCCTGAGCGGATCGTCTCGGCGACGTACGTCGCGGTGTAGATGCCGAGCGCCGAGATCGCCAGCGTGAGGGAGACCTGGGCGGTCAGCCGCAGCCCGAGAAGCGGGGGGAGCGCGAAGGCGAACGCGAAGAACACCAGCGTGAGGGGGGTGTTGCGAATCGTGTTGACGTACAGGCTCCCGACACCGCGGGCGATCGGGATCGGCGAGACCCGCATGGCCGCGACGATCGTCCCCAGGATCAGCGCGACCAGTCCTCCGCCGAAGAACAGGATGAGGGTCCCCAGGAGGGTCTCCCCCCACAGGTCAAGATTGTCGGTGACGACTCCCATGTCTCCCCTAGCGCTCGCGAACGACTTCCCGGGGACGACGAACTCGTCGCCCCCGGGAAAGGATCACTCGTCGGACGTCGGCTGTTCGCCTTCGATGCCGGCGGGAGCGAGGTGCTCCTCGAACAGCGCGGTCCAGACATCCCCGCCGTCGTTGAAGAGGGCGTTAATGTGGTCCTTCAGGGCCGTGTCACCCTTTTCGAGTCCCACGCCGTAGCGCTCCTCGCTGAAGGGATCACCCGCGATCTTCAGCTCGTCGGGCTCGAGCGCCACGTAACCGGCGAGGATCGCCTCGTCCGTCGTGATCGCGTCCACCGAACCGGCTTTCAGCTGCTCGACGCACTGCGAGTAGGTGTCGTACTCGACGGTGTCACCGGGGCTGTACTCATCACGGATGCGCTGCAGCGGCGTCGAGCCGGTCACGGAGCAGACGATCTTTCCGGCCAGGTCGTCCGGACCGTTGATGTCCTCATTGTCCGCGGCGACGAGGAGCCCCTGCCCGGTGATGAAGTACGGTCCAGCGAAATCGATCTGCTCTTTGCGAGAGTCGGTGATCGAGTAGGTACCGACGTAGTAGTCGATGTCGCCGTTGACGATGGCCTGCTCACGGTTTGCGGACGGGATCGTCTCGTACGTGATCTGATCCTCGTCGAATCCGAGCGAGGCGGCGATCCACCGCGCGATGTCGACGTCGAACCCGGTGCGTTCTCCGGTGGTGACGTCCTCGAAGCCCAGACCAGGCTGATCGTTCTTCACACCGATGATGACACCGTCGCGCTCAACCATCCGGTCGTATGTGGGGCTGTCGGCGAGATCGACGTCGCCGGCGACCTCCCACAGGGCGGCAGTGTCTCCACCACCTGTCTCGTCGTCTCCTGTCGTGCCGGTCGGCGAGCCGCTGTTGCAGCCGGAGAGGGTGAGGGCGGCGACGGCGGCGAGGCCGATGCCTGCGATCAAACGTGACGTACGCATGTGAGTGCTCCTTGGTTTCGTGCGGCTGTGCTGGTGTTCTGCGAGGGTTCGGGTTACGTATGTCCGACGTCGGGTTCGTGCGGGCAGCGATCTTGGCGCGGTTCGTCGCTCCTTTCTCGAAGGGTCAGTGGGTGATGAGCTTGGACAGGAAATCCTTTGCGCGGTCGCTGCGCGGGGCAGTGAAGAACTGCTCAGGGGCCGCCTCTTCCACGATCATGCCGTCAGACATGAAGACCACCCGGTCACCGGCCTTGCGAGCGAAGCCCATCTCGTGGGTGACGACGATCATCGTCATTCCGCTCTCCGCGAGACCGACCATGACGTCGAGGACTTCGTTGATCATTTCGGGGTCCAACGCGCTGGTGGGCTCATCGAAGAGCATCACCTTCGGCTGCATCGCCAGCGCGCGGGCGATCGCCACACGCTGCTGCTGTCCGCCCGAGAGCTGGGCGGGGAGCTTATCCGCCTGCTGGGCCACACCCACGCGTTCCAAAAGCTCGCGGGCCTGCTTCTCGGCGTCCGCCTTCTTCATGCCCTTGACCTTGATCGGGCCGAGCGTGACGTTGTCGAGGATCGACAGATGCGCGAAGAGGTTGAACGACTGGAAGACCATGCCGACGTCCGCTCGCAACGCCGCCAGGGCCTTGCCCTCCTTCGGCAGCTCTTCGCCGTCGATGGTGATCGATCCGCTCGTGATCGTCTCGAGTCGGTTGATGGTGCGGCACAGGGTCGACTTGCCTGATCCTGACGGGCCGATCACGACGACGACCTCTCCACGGTTCACCGAGAGGTCGATGTCGCGCAGCGCCTGGAAGTCGCCGTAGTGCTTCTGCACGTCCGTCATCACCACGAGGGGCTCGCCGCGACGAACCGCGATGTTGGACGTCCGCGGCGCCGCCGTTGGTGCATCAGATGCCATGCCTGCCACCCTAGGCCGACGGCCCCGCCGACGCCGGTCATGTGAGCAGACCTTAACCGAGTTGTAACAGCAGCTGTTTCACACCGGCTGACGGTGCGCGGCGGAGTTCTCAGCCCTGCGCGAGCACGGCGCGCTGCGCGAACGCGGTCTCGTACAGGCATACGCTCGCGGCCGTGGCGAGGTTCAGCGACTCCGCGGCACCGTAGATCGGCAGACGCAGCGACAGGTCCGCGAGGGCGAGGGCGTCGGGTTCGAGCCCCCTCGCCTCGTTGCCGAACAGCCATGCCGTGGGCTCTGCCAGCGATGGGCGATGGGCGAGGAAGTCCTCTCCCCCGACATCCGCCGCGACCACGCGAACCCCCGCCGCCCGCGCGCGTTCGACGGTGGAGACGAGGTCGACGCCCACGGCCACGGGAAGGTGGAACAGCGATCCGGTGCTCGCCCGGACCACTTTCGGGTTGTAGGGGTCGACGGTGCGACCGGTGAGGATGACCGCATCGGCTCCGACCGCGTCGGCGGCGCGGATGATCGTGCCGAGGTTGCCCGGATCGCGCACCTCCTCGCAGATGGCGAGCAGTCGGGGTCCCGCGGCGAAGACATCGCGCACCGAGGTGGGGGTCTGCCGGGCGACGGCGACGATCCCCTGCGGAGTGACCGTGTCGGCCATCGCGTCGAGAACGGCTTCGCTGGCGAAAGACACCTCGATGCCGGCCTCACGCGCGGCATCCCGGATCTCGGCGTGCTTCTCCAGCGCAGTCGGCGTGGCGTAGAGATCGACGACTGTGTCCGGCCGGTACGCCAGCACCTCCCGGGCGGCCTGCGGCCCCTCGAGCAGGAAGAGCCCCGTCTCCTGACGAGCACTGCGCTTGGTGAGCTTCGCCACGGCGCGCACGCGCGGCGACCGCGGATTCTCCAGCACAGCCCCAGCATACGGGCGAGAAGAGCAAGCAACAGGGCACCCCTCCGTTCGGAGGGGTGCCCTGTTATGGCTGCCGGGAGTCAGGCGCTCTTGGGAGCGTTGACGTTCTCGGGCAGAGCCTGCTTGGCCGTCGCGACGAGCGAGGCGAAGACGGCCGGCTCGTTCACCGCCAGCTCGGCGAGCATGCGGCGGTCGACCTGCACGCCCGCAAGGCCAAGGCCCTGGATGAACCGATTGTAGGTGATGCCGTTCTGACGGGCAGCGGCGTTGATGCGCTGGATCCACAGGCGGCGGAAGTCGCCCTTGCGCTTACGGCGGTCGCGGTAGGCGTAGACGAGCGAGTGGGTGACCTGCTCCTTCGCCTTGCGGTACAGCCGCGAACGCTGTCCGCGGTAACCGGACGCGCGCTCGAGGATGACGCGACGCTTCTTCTGGGCGTTGACAGCCCGCTTTACTCTGGCCATTTCGTTTCGTTCCTAACCTTCGAGTCCGGGTGCTCAGCGACCGAGCAGCTTCTTGGCGACCTTGGCGTCGCCCGGGGCGAGGACCTGGTCCTGCGAGAGGCGACGGGTGCGCTTGGTGGGCTTCCCCTCGAAGTTGTGGCGCAGGTTCGCCTGCTGCTTCATGAGCTTGCCGGTGCCGGTGATCTTGAAGCGCTTCTTGGCACCCGAATGGGTCTTCTGCTTCGGCATCTTCTCGTTCCTTCTGGTCTCGCCCGGAGGCGGGGTGGGATCCCGCCGGAGCGGGAGTCTGATCCCGCACGGCGTGCGGGAAGTCGGGTTATTCGGCCGGTGCCTCGGCGTCGCTGCGCGGTGCGCGGGCGGCTTCCTTGTTGGCGGCGCGCTGCGCGTTCTGCTCGGCCTTGGCCTCGGACTTGTTCTTGTGCGGTGCGACCACCATGGTCATGTTGCGTCCGTCGATCGTGGGGTTGGACTCGACGGTCCCGAACTCCGCGACATCCTCGGCGAATTTGCGCAGCAGACGCACGCCCTGCTCAGGGCGGGACTGCTCCCGGCCGCGGAACAGGATCATGGCCTTGACCTTGTCTCCGGCCTTCAGGAAGCCTTCGGCGCGCTTGAGCTTGGTCTGGTAGTCGTGAGCCTCGATCTTCAGGCGGAACCGCACCTCTTTGAGGACGGTGTTGGCCTGATTGCGACGGGCCTCTTTGGCCTTCTGCGCGTTCTCGTACTTGAACTTCCCGTAGTCCATGATCTTGACCACGGGGGGCTTGGAGTTGGGGGCGACCTCGACCAGATCGAGATCGGCCTCCTGAGCCAGACGCTGCGCAACCTCGATGCGGACGACGCCGACCTGTTCGCCGTTGGGGCCGACGAGTCGGACCTCGGGAACGCGGATGCGCTCATTGGTGCGGGGATCGCTGATGCGGAACTCCTCTTCGGTGGCGGTTGGCATCCCGCGACGCGGTGCGACGCGGGGCGATCGAAGAACCACCCACCAGCGACGGCGCGGGAGCGCCGACTTTCCGCACCCGGTCCGTTTCCGGCTACCCCGACCGCAGTGCGGCCGAGGCGGAGTGCTTGACCCGGTAGCCTGGAGCGGCAAGCGCGGGTGGGATGTGATCCTCTTTCGAACCGGAGCAGATTGCTCCGAGCCCGCTGAAGTCTACCAGAGAGTGCGAGCGGCCAGCATCGACATGGATACCCGAGACGATTCCGCGCCCGCGGGCGATGTGCGCCCCACCCAATGGGAGGAGCAGGAGGCCGCGGCATCGGCGGCCACGCGAGACATCGCCGACGTGCCGGCGGTGGAGGTCATCACCACCACGGCGGTGCACCTCATGAGCGCGGCAGCCGTAAAGGTGGGGCTCGCCGACGACCCCGCGAGGCAGCTCGACCTCGACGAGGCCCGCAAGCTCATCAATGCCCTCGCGGGACTCATCACCGCCGGGGCTCCCGAGATCAGCGACATGCACGCCCGGTCGCTCCGCGACGGCCTTCGCTCGTTGCAGCTGGCCTTCCGCGAGGCATCCGTCATCCCCGACCCCATCGGCAAAGGACCTGGCGAGAAGTGGACGGGCCCCGTGACCTGACCCGGTCCGGCCGGCGGATCAGGCGCCGCGACGGAGCTTGATCGTCAGGGAGTCGACGAGTACCGCGATGCGATCATCGGCGGCCCACCGCTTGGCAAGGCGGGCCAGCACGGCGTCGAGCTGGCCGCGATCCAGGCCCTGGACGAGCTGGAGCTCGACGACGAGCTCGGGTCCGCGCAGCCGCGCTGTGGGGTCCCCCGGCGCGAGGGAGAAGTCGATGACGGCCAGCTCGCTCCCCACGCTCTCGCGAAGACCGGCGTACACCTCCGGTGAGGTGTAGCTGGGTTCCCAGCCCTCACGCTGCGCGATCGCCCAGACGGCAGGCCGACGCAGCACGAACTCCGTCGGCGAACCCGGGTCGATCACGATGAGCTCGGTGTCCTCGGCGGCCACGGCCAGAGCGGTGCGCACCCCGTCCGCCGGCACGGGTCGTGCGCCGGCATCCCATCGCGTCATGGTTTCGACGGAGGTGAAGACGGGGAGGACGCGGCGACCGTCGGGGGCGGCCACCGACACGATCGACAGCTCCTGGGTCTTGTCCACGGCGAGACCGTGCGGACCCACCCCCTCGTCGCCCTTCTCCGCGATAAGCGGAATGAGAAGTCGCGCGGACCGGTAGGCGTCGACGACCGTCCGCTCATCACCTTCGCCCCGCCCGAACGCCTCGAGGGCCGCCAGCAGCTGCGGGTCCGCACGGCCGTCGTCGCCGGCGTGCGGGTTGGGTTGGAAGGCGCGACCCTCCCAGGGCACCCCCGCCGAGTCGGCGTGGGCGTGATCGTGCGAAGGATCAGTGTCCGGCGACATCCAGAGCCTCACCCAGGGTGAAGGCCCCGGCGTACAGCGCCTTCCCGACGATCGCACCTTCGACGCCGAGGGGCACCAGCTCGCGGAGGGCGGCGATGTCATCGAGGCTCGAGACTCCTCCCGACGCCACGACCGGCTTCGGGGTGCGCGCCGTCATCTCGCGCAGCAGTTCGAGGTTCGGACCGCGGAGGGTCCCGTCCTTGGTGACGTCGGTGACGACGTAGCGGCTGCAGCCCGCGCTCTCGAGGCGCGTCAGCACCGTCCACAGGTCGCCTCCGTCGCGCGTCCACCCGCGCGCGGCGAGGGTCGTGCCGCGGACGTCGAGCCCGACCGCGACGAGGTCGCCATAGCGCCCGATCACGTCGGCCGCCCACTCGGGGTTCTCCAGGGCTGCCGTCCCGAGGTTCACCCGGGCGGCACCGGATTCGAGCGCGGCCTCGAGCGAGGCATCGTCGCGAATGCCGCCGGAGACCTCGACCTGCACACCACGGACCTGCTTGATGACCTTCCGCAGCACCGCGGCGTTGCTGCCGCGCCCGAAAGCGGCGTCGAGGTCGACGAGGTGGATCCACTCGGCCCCCTGGCGGGCCCAGTCGAGCGCCGCCTCCACGGGGTCGCCGTAATTGGTCTCGCTGCCGGCCTCACCCTGGGTCAGTCGCACCGCTTTGCCGCCCGCCACATCGACGGCGGGAAGAAGGGTCAAAGCGGGCGTGGACGCAAAATCGTTCATGGCTCCCTGAGGGGTCGTGGGGCGCGGACGATCGCCGCGCGAAGGCACGGTTTCAGAGGGTAGCCCTGCGAAGGCCCGTGATCCAATTGGAAAGCAGCCGGATGCCGGCCTCCCCCGACTTCTCGGGGTGGAACTGCGTGGCCGACAGCGGCCCGTTCTCGACGGCGGCCAGGAAAGGCTCGCCGTAGGTCGTCCACGTCAGCGCCGGCTGGGGGAAGGGATCATGGACCTCGAGCTCCCAGGTTTTCGCGGCGAACGAGTGCACGAAGTAGAAGCGCTCGTCAGCGAGCCCGGCGAACAACCGGCTCTGCGGATCGGGAGTGACGGTGTTCCACCCGATGTGCGGAAGAACCGGCGCGTCGAGCTGCGTCACCTCGCCGGGCCACTCGCCGAGCCCCGCGGTGTCGACGCCGCGCTCACGCCCCCACTCGAAGAGGACCTGCATGCCCACGCAGATGCCGAGGACGGGAAGGCCCCCCGCGAGCCGACGTTCGATGAGCTCGTCTCCACGTCGGGCCCGAAGCGCCTCCATCACGGCCCGGTAGGCGCCGACACCCGGCACCACGAGTCCATCGGCATCGCGCACCAGTCCCGGGTCGGCGGTCAGGCGGGCATCGGCACCGGCTTCGACGAGGGCCTTGACGGCGCTGTGGACGTTGCCCGATCCGTAGTCGAGGACGGCGACGAGCGGACGGTCGCTCACAGAGCTCCCTTGGTGCTGGGAACGCCGTCGACCAGGGCGTCCCACGCCTTGGCCGCCCGGAACGCCCGGGCGAACGCCTTGTACTCCGCCTCGGCGATGTGGTGGGGGTCACGGCCGCTCAGCACCTCGACGTGGACGGTGAGTCCACCGTGGACGGCGAGCGCTTCGAAGGTGTGCCGGACCAGCGAACCGGTGAAGTGGCCGCCGATCAAGTGGAACTCGAACCCTGCCGGCTCGCCGCCGTGCACGAGGTAGGGTCGCCCGCTGATGTCGACGACCGCGCGGGCGAGCGCCTCATCCAGCGGCACCATGGCGTCGCCGTACCGGGAGATCCCGGCCTTGTCGCCGAGAGCCTGGCGGATCGCCTGGCCGAGGACGATCGCGGTGTCCTCCACCGTGTGGTGCGCGTCGATGTCGGTGTCGCCGTGGGCGCGGACGGTGAGGTCGGTCAGGGAGTGCTTCGCGAAGGCGGTGAGCATGTGGTCGAAGAACGGCACCGTGGTCTGAATGCTGCTCCGACCGGTCCCGTCCAGATCGAGCTCGAGCTCGACGGTGGACTCGCTTGTCGCACGGCGAAGCGATGCGGTACGCGCAGGACGGGTCATGCGCCCGAGTCTATCGACGCCAGCGCGTCCAAGAAGGCGGTGGTCTCCTTGTCGGTGCCGGCCGTCACACGCAGGTGGTGCGGGATGCCGACGTCACGGATCAGCACGCCCCGGTCGTAGAGCGCCTGCCATGTCGCCGCAGGGTCTGACACTCCCCCGAAGAGGACGAAATTGGTCCACGACTCGTACGGTTCGTACCCGAGGGCGGACACCGTGGCCGAGATCCTGTCGCGCTGCGCGACGATCTCATCCACCATCGAAAGCATCGTGGGGGCGTGCCGAAGGGCGGCGGTCGCGGCTGCCTGGGTCAGGGCGCTCAGGTGGTACGGCAGGCGCACCAGGCGAAGCGCGTCGATGACGGCCGGATCCGCGGCGAGGTAACCCACCCGCGCTCCGGCGAAGGCGAAGGCCTTGCTCATCGTGCGTGAGACCACCAGTCGCGGCCGATCGGGCAGGAGCGTCACCGCCGACGGGGCGTCGTGGGGCGCGAACTCCACGTAGGCCTCGTCGACGATGACGATGCCTCGCGTCGCACGGTAGACGGCGTCGACGACGTCGAGCGGCAGCGGTGTGCCCGTCGGGTTGTTCGGAGCGCACAGGAACACCACGTCGGGTTCGGCCGCGGCCACCTGGGCAGCGGCCGAGTCCGCGGACACGGTGAAGTCGTGCGCGCGGGTGCCCGCGTGCCATGTCGCTCCGGTTCCCCGCGTCAACAGGGGGTACATCGAATACGTCGGGGCGAACCCGAACGCGGTCCGTCCCGGGCCGGCGAACGCCTGCAGCAGATGCTGGAGGACTTCGTTCGATCCGTTGGCCGCCCAGATCTGCTCCCGGACGAGGCCGTGACCGAGGTAGTCCGCCAGGTGCTCGCGCAGCGCGGTGAACTCGCGGTCGGGGTAGCGATTCACCTCGCGCAGCGCGATGGCCACGGCGTCGAGGATGTCGTCGGCCACCTCCGCAGGGACGGGGTGGGTGTTCTCGTTGACGTTCAACGCCACCGGCAGTTGAGCCTGCGGCGCTCCGTACGGGATCTGGCCCCTCAGGTCGTCGCGGATGGGAAGGTCATCGAGCGTCGCACTCACCCTTCCCATCGTACGGCGCCATGCCCGCCGGGCCTGCGGATCAGTCGGCGTACTCCGCAGGGATCGCCAGTTCCTGCCCGGCCGACACGAGTCCCGCATCGAGGCCGTTGAGACGGCTGAACGCCGCCACCACATCGCGCGGGTCGGCCGCAGGGGCCACGCGCTCGGCGATCGCCCAGAGTGAGTCACCCGCCTGCACGGTGACGGTGTCGAACGCGCCCGAAGGGGCACCGTCGGCGCGGGTGGCGAGCGCCGATCCCCCGCTGATCATCGCCACACTCAGCGCGACGACGGCGGGCAGCGCGGCGAGCGTGGCGAGGACACGGCGTCCGCGTGCGGTCAGCCGCAGTCGGGTCGCGGCGGCGGCACCGGTCATGGTTCCCGTCGAAATCGTGATCGCGCTCATCGTGTGCTCCCGTTCCCGGCTCGGCCGGTGTCGTTTCGGGTCTGGGTTCGCATCCACCCGTCGGCCGGGACGGGCGGATGCGAACCTCTCTTCCGAATCTATCTTCGATGTGAAATGCTGTCAAGCGGGTCGGAATCCGTCGAACGATCGAACGCGACACGCGAGCGAGGTCCGGTGGACACCGATCGGAACCGGATACGGTTTCGACGAGGACACCTCACCACCGACCTCCGACATTCGAAGACGCGACGATCGCGCCACGGGGCCCGGGGCGGGGTTTCCGGGGAGACAGGAGCAGACATGAGCGAGCCGAACACCAAGCCGCAGACACGGCGGCGCAAGAGCCTGAGCGACAAGCAGATGGCCATCCTCGAGGTGATCCAGCGCTCGATCGCCCGCCACGGTTATCCCCCGAGCATGCGCGAGATCGGCGACGCCGTGGGCCTGAAGTCGCTGTCCAGCGTCACCCACCAGCTCAATCAGCTCGAGTTGAGCGGGTACCTGCGGCGCGACCCCGGCAAGACCCGGGCCATGGAGGTGCTCATCGACCTTCCCGGCAGCGCCGCGGAGAACCCCGCCGACCGCACCCCCGCGGTGGGCGACGCCGCCCTCGTGCCGCTGGTCGGACGGATCGCCGCAGGTGTCCCCATCACGGCGGATCAGCAGGTCGAGGAGGTCTTCCCCCTTCCCCGCCAGCTGGTCGGCAAGGGCGAGCTGTTCATGCTGAAGGTCGCCGGCGATTCGATGATCGACGCGGCCATCTGCGACGGCGACTGGGTCGTGGTGCGTGCGCAGGGCACGGCCGAGAACGGCGAGATCGTCGCTGCCATGCTCGACGGAGAGGCGACCGTCAAAACGTTCCGTCAGCGTGACGGCCACACGTGGCTGCTCCCCCGCAACACCGCTTTCGAGCCCATTCTGGGCGACGAGGCGATCATCCTGGGCAAGGTCGTCGCGATCCTTCGCGCGGTCTGACAGCGGTCGGCTCCCCCGACGCCGCGGGCCCCTCGACGTGGAGGCCCGTAACGTGGAGGCCCGTAACGTGGAGGCCCGTAACGTGGAGGTATGGTCGCGCCCCTTCCCCGGAACTCCGCATCCGCTCCCGCCCGCACGCTCCCGTTCGGCACCTGGCCGTCGCGCATCACGGCGGACGCGGTGGCTGCCGCTTCGCCGCGGCTGGACGGCGCCCGCTTCGTCGGGGATGAGATCTGGTGGGCCGAGACGGTCCCTGAAGAGCAGGGGCGAACGACCGTGCGACGTGCACCGCGAGCGTCGGTGCCGGGCTCACAGGTCGACACGCTGCTGCCTGCTCCGTGGAGCGTCCGCTCGCGTGTCCACGAGTACGGCGGTGGCGCGTGGGGCGCCACCCCAGACGGCGGGCTGGTCTTCGTGGAGAAGTCGGATCAGCGGGTGTGGCTGCTGTCTCCGGGGTCGACTCCGACCCCACTGACACCTGCCGTGTCGGGGCAGGCGCTCGGGGGTCTGTGTGTGACCCGGGGGCGGGTCCTCGCCGTCCGCGAGGTCCTCGGAGAGCCCGTCACCCATGACATCGTCGAGATACCCCTCGACGGGTCGGCCGCCGACGACATCGATCGCGTGACCTCGTTGACAGCGGGGAGCGATTTCGTCGCGCAGCCTGCGCTCTCCCCCGACGGATCCCTGCTCGCGTGGCTCGCGTGGGATCACCCCCACATGCCCTGGGACCGGGCTGAGGTGCGAGTGCGCCGACTCGACGACGGAGAACCCGCGGGCCGACGCGTGGCCGGAGGCGCCTCCGCCGCTCTCCAGCCCGAATGGACCGCCGACGGCGCCCTTCTGTACGCCGATGACGTGAGCGGGTTCTGGAACCTGCACCGCCTCGACCCCGCGGACGACCGGGCTGAGGTGATCGCCCCGGATGAACGCGACACCGGAGGTCCGCTGTGGGTGCTCGGATCACGGTGGTTCGCGCCGCTCACCGACGGTGTCGTCGCCGTGCGCACACGCGGTCGCGACGAACTCGTCCACCTCTCCTCGGGCGGCGTGGTGACCGTCATCCCTGTTCCCGCGGTCGGCAACCTCCTGGTGGAGGACGCAGCAGGCACCGACGTCCTCGTGTCGGGAAGCCCGGAAGACGCCCCCACGGGGCTGTGGCGCATCGATCTGCGCGAGCCGTCGCGGCCGAGCGTTCACCTTCTGACGGGCGGACGCTGGCACGACGAAGGAGTCTCCCCCTGGGTGCCGCTCCCCCGGCGATTCACCGTCGACGGACGCCACGGCGTCGTCCACGCGGTCGACTTCCCCCCGACCCACCCGGAGGTGCAGGGACCCGACGACGCCCTTCCGCCGTACGTCGTGCTCGTCCACGGCGGCCCGACCGCTCATGCGCCCGGCGTTGTCAGCCCGAAGACGCTCTTCCTGACCTCTCGGGGGATCGGCGTGGTCGAGGTCAACTACGGAGGCTCCAGCGGCTTCGGCCGCGAATACCGCGAACGTCTGCGGGGCCGGTGGGGCGTCGTCGATGTCGACGACGTCATCGACGTCGCACGTTCCCTCGCCGCGGACGGAACCGCCGACCCCGCCCGCATCGCGATCGCGGGCGGATCGGCAGGAGGCTGGACGGTGCTCGGAGCACTGGTCGCCTCCGACGCCTTCGGCGCCGGCATCTCGCGATACGGCGTGGCCGACGCCCGGCTCCTCGCGGCCGAGACGCACGACTTCGAAGCGCGCTACCTCGATGGCCTCATCGGGCCGCTTCCCGCCAGCGAGACGGTCTACCTCGAGCGGTCACCGCTGACCCACGCCCACCGCATCCAGGCTCCGGTGCTGCTTCTGCAGGGAGAGGAGGACGCCGTGGTTCCGCCCTCGCAGTCGGAGGCCATCCGCGACGCGCTGCGCGCCGGCGGTGTGCCCCACGCCTACGTTCTCTACCCGGGTGAAGGGCACGGATTCCGCCGGAGCGAGACCGTCGTCGACATGGTGCGCACAGAGCTCGCGTTCTTGGGAGCCGCCTTCGGGTTCACCCCGGCGGACGTCCCGCCGCTCGACCTCGACCCGACCGGCTGAGTGGTCGCAGCGGTTCGGCGAGACGTCAGATCCGGAACGGCGCGAGCTCGGCCGCGAGCCGCTCACCGACGTGAGCGTGGAGGTAGGTTCCCTCCGCCCGGTGCTCCTCGGTGAGGATGAGACCGGAGTCGTGCGCAGCCGACACCAGGTCGCCGCGGTCGTAGGGGACCACCGCCTGCACCTCCACCGCGGGCAGCGGCAGGGCGTCTTCGATGGCTGTGCGCAGCTCTTCGATTCCCTCGCCGGTGCGCGAGGACACGAAGTGCGCGTTCGGCACGAGTCCGCGCAACACCAGCCGGGTGTCGGCATCGACGAGGTCGGCCTTGTTGAACACCACGATCTCGCGGGTGTCGCGCGCACCGACATCACCGATCACATCCCGCACCGTCTGCAGCTGTGCGCCCGGATCGGGGTGGGCACCGTCGACGACGTGCACGATCACATCGGCGCCACCGACCTCCTCCAGGGTGGAGCGGAACGCCTCGACGAGCTGGTGCGGAAGGTTTCGGACGAATCCGACGGTGTCGGAGATCGTGTAGACCCGTCCGTCGGATGTCTCGGAGCGGCGCACCGTGGCATCCAGCGTCGCGAACAGCGCGTTCTCCACGAGGACGCCTGCGCGCGTCAGCCTGTTGAGCAGGCTGGACTTCCCGGCGTTGGTGTACCCCGCGATGGCCACCGACGGGATCGTGTTCCGCTTGCGCTCGGCTCGCTTGGCGTCGCGCGCCGGGGCGAACTGACGGATCTGCCGCCGGAGGTGCGCCATTCGCGTGCGGATGCGACGCCGGTCGAGTTCGATCTTGGTCTCACCCGGACCGCGTGACCCCATTCCTGCACCGGCGGCACCGACCTGGCCACCCGCCTGTCGGCTCATCGACTCACCCCACCCGCGCAGTCGCGGGAGCAGGTACTCGAGCTGGGCGAGCTCGACCTGGGCCTTGCCCTCGCGGCTCTTGGCGTGCTGGCTGAAGATGTCGAGGATGACGGCGGTGCGATCGATCACCTTCACCTTCACGACGTCCTCGAGCGCGCGCCGCTGGCTCGGGGCCAGCTCGGCGTCGGCCACGACGGTGTCGGCACCGGCGGCGGCGACGATGTCGCGCAGCTCTTCGGCCTTCCCGCGCCCGACGTAGGTCGCCGGGTCGGGATTCGGGCGACGCTGGAGCACGCCGTCGAGCACGACGGCACCGGCCGTCTCGGCGAGGGCGGCCAGTTCGCGCAGCGAGTTCTCCGCCTCCTCCTGTTCACCCTGGGGATGCACGCCCACCAGCACGACGTTCTCCAGTCGCAGCTGTCGGTACTCGACCTCGGTGACGTCCTCGAGCTCGGTCGAGAGCCCTGGTACGCGGCGCAGCGCGGCTCGCTCCTCGCGATCCCACTGGTCGCCGTCCGAATCGTCGGAGACGACCGTCGAGGCATCCTGGAGGGCCTGGGCGGGCGCGAGCGTGCGCGATCCGGCGTCGGGGAAGGTGGTGGCCCGCGCGCCGTTGCGGGTTTCCGCGCGAGCGAGCACACGGTCGACCGGGTCGACGGCGTCGTCGGTGTGGATCTGTTCTGTCATGGGGTCCTTCCGGATGATCCGCGTATATGGTGCAGGCGTCGGGCGGGACATCCGTCTGCGGAAAGGGATTCGTCGACTCTAGCCTCCCGCGCCGGAGACCACCTCCGCTACGCTCGACAGCCATGGGGAGCGACCACTATTTCAGCGCGTCGCCCGCCAGCCCCGAGAATCTGCGTCGGATACGCGTAGTGCTCGCCGGCCGGGAGGTGGAGGTCACCACCGCGGGCGGGGTGTTCAGCCCCGACCGGTTGGATGGTGGGACCGCGGTTCTGCTCGCCAACACGCCGCCCTCACCGCCGGGCGGCAATCTGCTCGACCTCGGGTGCGGGTGGGGACCGATCGCGTTGTCTCTCGCAATGACCTCGCCGCACGCCACCGTGTGGGCGGTCGACGTCAACGAACGGGCCCTGGACCTGGTGCGTCGCAACGCCCAGTCCCTGGGGCTCGACAATGTCAACGCCGCGACGCCCGACGATGTTCCCGATGACATCGGGTTCCGCACCATCCGATCCAACCCCCCGATCCGGGTCGGGAAATCTGAGCTCCACGGTCTGCTGGAGCGATGGATCCCTCGGCTGGACGAGCGGTCCGATGCCTGGCTCGTCGTGCAGCGGAACCTGGGTTCGGATTCGCTGCAACGATGGCTGGCTGCGACGCTCGAGTCCGGATTCTCGGTGCATCGCGCCGCCACCGGGCGGGGTTTCCGGGTCATTCGGGTACGCCGCCACGGCATGCCGCCCACCGGACCGATCGCGCTCCCTTGACCCGTCGTGATCAGGCGAGGGTGATCTCGCCGGTGAAGACCAGCGCAGCCGGACCCGACAGCAGGACCCGCCCCTCGACGACGCGCACCGCGAGCGTGCCGCCTGGCACCTGCACGCTCCAGTGATCAGGTGCCCCCCGGCCGGCCCAATGCCGTACCGCGAGCGCCGCCGCAGCGACCCCCGTGCCGCAGCTGAGGGTCTCGCCCACTCCCCGTTCGAACACCCGCATCCGGATGACCCCCACCCCATCGCGCACGAGAGGGTCGGCGGGGACGACGAACTCGATGTTCGCGCCGGCCGGCGGGTCGGGATGGAGCATCGGGCGAACCGCGAGATCCAGTCGTTCGAGCTCGCCTTCGGACTGCAGCGCCACCACGACGTGCGGATTGCCGACGTCGATGCCGAGCCCCGGCCGCGGGATGTCCAGTCCCCGCGCACGGACGAGGGTCTCCTCGGGCTCCACCGACCACGCTCCGAGGTCGACCTCGTAGCCGAGTTCGCTGCGGGTGAGGGTCTTCACCCCCGCCCGGGTGCCGATGGGCACGGGCCCGTCGAAGCGCGCCAGCCCGGCGTCTTCGAGGTAGCGGGCGAACACGCGGATGCCGTTGCCGCACATCTCCGCCGCCGAACCGTCGGCGTTGCGATAGTCCATGAACCATTCGGCATCGGTGGTCGCTGCCCCCTCGGGAAGGGACGCGCTGCGGACGACGCGCAGGATGCCGTCGGCGCCGATACCGAAACGGCGGTCGCACAGAACGGCGACCTGGTCATTCGAGAGCTCGAGCCGGCCGTCGGGATCTTCGACAATGACGAAGTCGTTTCCCGTGCCGTGGCCCTTCGTGAACGGCACCGCGTGAGGCATGCACCCCAGCCTAGGCGCCAGCCCCGGGAGACACCGCGCGGGGGTCAGTCTTCGATGAGGCGCTTGCCCGTCGCCCAGGTGTCGAAGTGCTCGAAACCGAGGGCCTCGTAGAAGCCCTGCGCGACGCCGTTCTCGGGCCTGACCATCAGCTGCACCTTGGGGCAGCCCATCTCGAGAAGGAGCTCCTCGGCATGTTCGACCAGGCTCCGGGCGATGCCCTGACCGCGGTGGTGCGGGTCGCTCGCCAGGTAGTACAGCCAGCCGCGATGACCGTCGTAGCCGGCCATGACCGTCCCGACGATGTGACCGTCATCGTCCGCGGCCACGAGGAAGAGCTCCGGCTGGACCCGGAGCTTGCGGGCGATGTCCTGGTAGGGGTTGTTCCAGGGCCGTGTGAGACCGGTGGTCTGCCAGAGGAGGACGACCGCGTCGGTGTCGCCGGGGGCGAAGGACCGGATCTGCAGGCTCATGCCATCGAGCCTGCCAGACTCTCCCCTGCCGTCGCGCCGTCCATCCATGTGACGCCCTCGTATCGTCGGAACCACGACACCTGGCGCCGGGCGTAGCGACGCGTGAGCGCCTGCGTCTGCGCGATCGCCTCCGGGCCGTCGATCTCACCCCGCACCTGGGCCAGCGCCTGTGCGTAGCCGATGGCCCGTGGCGCGGTGGTGCCCTGCTCGAGTCCGATGTGCCGAAGCTCCCTCACCTCGTCGAGCAGCCCCTCATCCCACATCCGCTCGACACGGCGATCGAGGGTGTCGACGAGTTCGCGACGGTCGCGCTCGAGACCGAAGAGCCTGGTGCGCGGGTACCACAGGGTCTGGGCCGCGGGAAGGGCGCCGCCGTGCGTGCGGTCCCCCTGGGCGATCACCTCGAGGGCTCTGATGATCCGGCGCGTGTTCCGGGAGTCTATGCGGGTGGCCGCTGCCGGGTCCGCGGTGCGCAGCCGCTCGTACAGTGCGGCAGGACCGATCCGGTCGAGCTCGGCCTCGAGGGCGTGTCTCAGCGCCTCATCGCGCGGCGGGAACCGGAAGTCGAACAGGACCGCCGAGACGTAGAGGCCCGATCCGCCGACGAGGACGGCGTCCACGCCCCGGGCGTGAAGGGAATCGATGACGTCGCGTGCGGCGGACTGGTACCAGGCCACGGCTGCATCGTCGGTGACCTCGAGAACGTCGAGAAGGTGATGCGGGATGCCGCGGCGCTCGCCGACGGGGATCTTGGCGGTTCCGATGTCCATCCCCCGGTACAGCTGCATGGCGTCGGCTCCGACGATCTCCGCGTCACGACCCGCGGCGCGCAGCGCCTCTACGAGGTCGAGCGCGAACGCCGACTTGCCGGTGCCCGTCGCACCGATGACACTCCAGAGACGAGGGCCCTCCGCGGTCATCCGGTCGGACGGGGAGTCGTCGGACGGGGTCTTCACTCGCCGATGCGCAGCGTGGGAAGGCCGAGGGACACAGCTCGAGGTGCGCCCGCGTCGGCACCGGGTGTGGGCACGGCGCACGATTCCGCCTGCGCCCTGTCCCACGCATCGCCCGCGCGCGTGCGCCGGATGCGGAGCCGATCGCCCGCCGGCGCGTCGGCGAGGAGGTGGAAGGGGGCAGCGTGGGTGATGATCGCCGTCACCATATCTCCGGGACGTGGGAGCGCAGAATCGGCCGGAACCTCGAAGTGGACGAGTCGGTTGTCCTCGGCGCGCCCGGTCAGCCGGTGGGTGGCCGCATCCTTCTTGCCCTCACCGCTGGAGACCAGCACCTCCACCTCGCGACCGAGCTGGCGTCGGTTCTCCTCGAGACTGATCCGCTCCTGGAGGGCGATGAGGCGCTCGTATCGCTCCTGCACGACCGACTTGGGCACCTGATCCGGCATCGTCGCAGCCGGGGTGCCCTCGCGGATGGAGTACTGGAAGGTGAAGGCACTGGCGAAACGCGACTGCTCGACGACGCGGAGGGTGTCTTCGAAATCCTCGTCGGTCTCGCCGGGGAAGCCGACGATGATGTCGGTGGTGATGGCGGCGTGCGGGATGCGGGCGCGCACCCGATCGAGGATGCCGAGGAACCGCTCGCTGCGGTAGGACCGTCGCATCGCCTTGAGGATCCGGTCGCTGCCGGACTGCAAGGGCATGTGCAGCTGCGGCATGACCGCGGGGGTCTCCGCCATCGCGTCGATGACATCGTCGGTGAAGGCTGCGGGATGCGGGCTGGTGAAGCGGATCCGCTCGAGGCCGTCGATGCCGCCGGCGGCCCGAAGGAGTTTGCCGAAGGCCTGCCGGTCGCCGAACTCGACGCCATAGCTGTTGACGTTCTGCCCGAGGAGGGTGACCTCGATCGCACCGTCGTCGACCAGCATCCGGATCTCACTGAGGATGTCGCCCGGACGCCGATCCTTCTCCTTGCCGCGGAGATGGGGGACGATGCAGAACGTGCAAGTGTTGTTGCACCCGACGGAGATCGAGACCCAGCCGCTGTGGATGTGGTCGCGCTTCGTGGGAAGCGTCGACGGAAAGACTTCGAGCGCCTCGAGGATCTCGAGCTCCGCCTCGTCGTTGTGGCGCGCACGCTCGAGCAGACGCGGGAGCGAGCCCATGTTGTGGGTGCCGAAGACGACGTCCACCCACGGCGCCTTGTCGAGCACGGTCTGCTTGTCCATCTGAGCCAGGCACCCGCCGACCGCGATCTGCATGCCCTCGCGAGCGTCTTTGCGCGACTTCAGATGCCCGAGCGTGCCGTACAGCTTTCCCGCGGCGTTGTCGCGCACGGCACACGTGTTGATCACCACCACGTCGGCTTCCTCGCCGGGTCGCGCGGGCAGGTACCCCGCACTCTCGAGCGAGCCCGACAGGCGCTCGGAGTCATGCACGTTCATCTGGCAGCCGAAGGTGCGCACCTCGTAGGTGCGCACGCTGCCGTCTCGAGCCACGGCGGCGGGCGAAGGGGCGACCAGGGTGGGCGCGGCGGAGGGAGTAGACATGGTGCCTGCAATTCTAAGAGCCCGCATTCTCCAAGCCGGAATCTGCGGGGCCGCCATTCACCGCGGCGACGCTCAGGAGAGCTCGCGCGCCTCCTGGAGGGCCGTGCGCGCCGCGATGAGCGCCGAGGAGCCTCCGAATCCGCGGCGGGCGAGCTGACCGGCAAGTCGTCGCAGAGCCACGTCGTGATCGAGCCTGGCCAGACTCCGCGCCTTCCCCCGGGCGAACTCCAGCGCCCGTTCGTCGTCGTCATCGGGCAGCTCCGCCAGCGCGGCGTCGGCGACATCGCGCTCGACCCCGCGCTGCGCCAGACGGCGGGCGATGGCCCGGCGACCTTCGCTCTTGCGGGCCACGCCACTCCACACGACCTGCTCTGCGAGGCGGCCGTCGTCGAGGTAACCGCGCTCGCAGAAGGTCGCAACGAGCTCGGCCGCCGCCTCGCGACTCAGTCCGCGTGAGACGACGAAGGCCTCCGCCTCACGGATGGACAGGCCCCGGGCGCCGAGTCGCCGCAGCAGCGCCCTTTCCACCACCGCCACGTCGACGACATCGGTGTCGGTGTCGGCACCGCTCTCGAGGTCCGCCGCGTTGCTCCCACCACGTCGTCCCGCCGAGGGGGGCTCCGCGCGATCAGACCTCGTCGTCGTGCCGGCCGAGCGGCCACGAGCTGCGCGCCCGCCGGACGGGTGGACAGGGAGGGCATCAGGCGTCGACCCCGTGAAGAGCGGGATGACGGGGGCGAGGTCTTCCTCGCCCCCGCTCTCGACGAAGCGGACCATCAGGCCGGGCGACGCGCCGCGAGCTCGTCGGCGACCGCGCCCCCGCGGGGCTGGCCGATGCCGAGCTTGTCCTTGATCTTCGTCTCGATGTCAGCGGCGATGTCATCGTTCTTGAGGAGGAAGTTCCGGGCGTTCTCCTTGCCCTGGCCGAGCTGCTCCCCGTCGTACGTGTACCACGCGCCCGACTTCTTCACGATCCCGTGTTCAACGCCGAAATCGATGAGGCTTCCCTCTCGCGAGATGCCGACGCCGTAGAGGATGTCGAACTCGGCCTGCTTGAACGGCGGAGCCATCTTGTTCTTGACCACCTTGACGCGGGTGCGGTTGCCGACAGCCTCGGTACCGTCCTTGAGCGTCTCGATACGACGGATGTCCAGGCGCACCGACGCGTAGAACTTCAGCGCCTTTCCACCGGCGGTGGTCTCGGGAGACCCGAAGAACACGCCGATCTTCTCGCGCAGCTGGTTGATGAAGATCATCGTGGTGTTCGTCTGATTGAGTCCACCGGTCAGCTTGCGAAGCGCCTGCGACATGAGCCGTGCTTGGAGACCGACGTGGGAATCACCCATCTCACCCTCGATCTCCGCCTTCGGCACGAGCGCCGCGACGGAGTCGATGACCACGAGGTCGATCGCTCCCGAGCGGACGAGCATGTCGGCGATCTCGAGCGCCTGCTCACCGGTGTCGGGCTGCGACACCAGCAGCGAATCGATGTCGACTCCGAGCTTCTTGGCGTAATCGGGGTCGAGGGCGTGCTCGGCGTCGATGAACGCGGCGATGCCGCCGGAGCGCTGCACGTTGGCGATCGCATGCAGAGTGAGCGTGGTCTTACCCGAGGATTCCGGACCGTAGATCTCGATGATCCGGCCGCGGGGAAGCCCGCCGACGCCGAGGGCGACGTCCAGCGCGATGGAGCCGGTCGAGATGACCTCGACGGGAGCGCGCTCGTCACCGCCGAGGCGCATCACCGAGCCCTTTCCGAACTGCCGGTCGATCTGGGCGAGAGCCGTTTCGAGGGCTTTCTCGCGGTCGGCGGGTGATGGCATGGCGTGCTCCTTCTGCTCGCGTTCCGTCGCCTGTAGGCTGCCGCGCTCTGCACCGGACGATGCGGATGCTGCGGCAAGGCGGAGGTGTCGTTCGACGCGATTCACGGTACGAGGGGCCTCCGACATCGACCGTCGACCCGCGCCGTTCCGTGGATAACCACCGTGCGACACCTGCTGTGCAGGAGCCTACGCCGATCTCGAACGCATCTTCGACGACACGCCGCGGGAATCAGCCGCGCCGCGGCTCCAGCCGTCCGACGCCGTACCAGCGCTCGGGGGGCACATCAGCCGCCGCGCACAGGGCACGCCACACCTCACGGGGCGCGGTGCCGGCCTCGAGAGCCTCGGCGGCGGTGCGGTCGCCGAGATCGGACAGCACCAGGTCGGCTGTCAGCGAGGGGCCTCGAGGTCCGAACTCTGCTTCGACGGCGCGCTGGAACTCGCTGCGACGCATGGGTGACCGCGCGTCAGCGCAGCGAGAGCTCGGCGTCCACGGACGCGACCAGGTCGTCGGGCACGACGTCGGGGAAGGTCTGCAGGCCCTCGAGGACGGCGATGCGATCGCCTACTTCGCGCATGATCGTGGAGATCGGAACGTCCAGCGCTTCGGCAACCGAGGCGAGGATCTCGCTCGAGGCCTCCTTCTGCCCGCGCTCGACCTCGCTGAGGTATCCGAGGGCGACGCTCGCACGACTGGCGACCTGGCGGAGGGTGCGGCCCTTCTGCTGGCGGAGGTCACGCAGGACTTCGCCGATCTCGTGACGTACCAGGATCATGTGGGTCCCCTCCTTACCGTTGATTCCGCCGCTGTCCGGGTGAACAACGGTACAACACCGATGCAGTCACACTAATCCCGTGCGCTGGGTGATGGGTGGGAATCACCGAATGTAACCGAGCGGAAACACGACATGTTCCCGATCCGTCGATCACGTCCGCGCCCGTACCTCGTCCAGGGCCCGGCGAACCGTCTCCGCGCGTATCTCCGCCCGCGTCCCATGCAGTTCGAGAGGCACCACCACCGACGTCTCCGGGGTGCGGATCCCGATGAAGACGGTACCCACCGGCTGACCGTCCTGCGGGTCGGGCCCGGCGACGCCGGTCGTCGAGACTCCGACGTCCGCCCCCAGCCGATCGCGCACCCCGCCGGCCATCTGGAGCGCGACTTCGGGATCCACTGCACCGCGGGCGTCGAGGAGGGAGTCGTCCACGCCGAGCAGATGATGCTTCAGATCCGTGGCGTATGCGGTGACTCCCCCGCGCACGAGCGAGGATGCCCCCGGCACGGAGACCAGCGCGGCGACGAGCAGTCCACCGGTGAGGGACTCGGCGACGGCGATGGTCCACCCGCGGTGCGCGAGCGCGTGCAGAAGAGCGGATGCCGCTGCATCCCCCTCCCCTCCGTCGCGGCCGCCTGGGAGGTCGACGTCCGGGCCGGTCACGAGCCCCCCCGGGCGCGGCGCGCGCCGCGCACCTCGCTGATGACGTAGTCGATGCCGCTGGCGATGGTGAGGATGACCGCGATCGTCATCGTCACGCCGTTCGCCCACCAGATCCACTCGCCGACCAGCGGCGCGAGGGGCAGCAGGGCCAGCGACAGGGCCACCGACTGCGCGACGGTCTTGAGCTTGCCCATCCATGCCGCGGCGAGAACATGGTCGCTGACGACCATGAACCGGTACACCGTGATGCCGATCTCTCGGATCAGCACGACGATGGTGATCCACCAGGGCAGTTCGCCGAGGATCGACAGGCCGATGAAGGCGAACCCGGTGAGCACCTTGTCCGCGATGGGGTCGAGGAGCTTGCCGAGGTCGGTGACGATGTCATGACGCCGAGCGATCCACCCGTCGACGCCGTCGGTGGCGATCGCGACGATGAACAGCGCCGCCGCCCACCACCGCAGCGCCCCGTCTGCACCGTCGTCGATGAGAAGCATCGCGAGGAAGACGGGTGCGACGAGGATCCGCACGACGGTGATGATGTTCGGCAGCTGCCTCGGCACGGCCATCAGTCGCGTCCCGTCAGATCCCACGCATCTTCGCCGGCGTCGGCGTCGACCACGGGAAGGCCTTCGAACTGGGCGTCGACGGGATCGACGTCACCCTCGGGTACGTCGTCCCCACGCAGCCGCGCGAGCACCCCGGGCAGCTGTTCGGCGGTGACGAGGACGTCGCGGGCCTTCGACCCCTCGGACGGACCGACGATCTCACGCGACTCGAGCAGGTCCATCAATCGACCCGCCTTGGCGAAACCGACGCGGAGCTTGCGCTGCAGCATCGAGGTCGAGCCGAACTGGGTCGAGACCACGAGCTCCGCGGCGGCCAGGAGGAGCTCGAGATCGTCGCCGATGTCGGCGTCGATCTCCTTCTTCTCCGCGGCTGCGGCGACATCCGGTCGATACTCCGGACGCGCCTGCTGCGTGACGTGCTTGACGACCTTCTCGATCTCGGCCTCGCTGACCCACGCGCCCTGCACGCGGATGGCCTTCGAGGTGCCCATCGGCAGGAAGAGGCCGTCTCCCTGCCCGATGAGGCGGTCGGCACCGGGCTGGTCGAGGATGACGCGGGAGTCTGTGACGCTCGTGACGGCGAACGCGAGCCGTGAGGGCACATTGGCCTTGATCAGACCCGTGACGACATCCACGGAGGGGCGCTGGGTCGCCAGCACCAGATGGATGCCGCTGGCGCGCGCCAGCTGGGTGATGCGCACGATCGAGTCCTCGACGTCGCGGGGCGCGACCATCATGAGGTCTGCGAGCTCATCGACGACGACGAGCAGGTAAGGGTAGGGCTTGAGGACGCGCTCGCTGCCGGCCGGCAGCTGCACCTCCCCCGCGCGGACGGCACGGTTGAAGTCGTCGATGTGTCGGAACCCGAACGACGCGAGGTCGTCGTACCGCATGTCCATCTCCTTCACCACCCACTGCAGCGCCTCGGCGGCCTTCTTGGGGTTGGTGATGATGGGCGTGATCAGGTGCGGGACGCCGGCATACGAGGTCAGCTCGACACGCTTGGGGTCGATCAGGACCATGCGGACGTCGGCCGGTTTGGCGCGCATCAGCAGGCTTGTGATCATCGAGTTGACGAAGCTCGACTTGCCCGACCCGGTGGAACCGGCCACCAGCAGGTGGGGCATCTTCGCGAGGTTCGCCACGACGTATCCGCCACCGACGTCTTTGCCGACGCCGATGGTCATGGGATGGGTCGATTGGGTGGCCGCGCCCGAGCGGAGGACGTCGCCGAGTGTGACGATCTCGCGGTCGGTGTTGGGGATCTCCACGCCGATGGCGCTCTTGCCGGGAATCGGCGCGAGGATGCGCACCTCGTTGGACGCGACGGCGTAGGCGATGTTGTTGGTGAGGGCGGTGATGCGCTCGACCTTGACCCCCGGGCCGAGGGCGATCTCGTACTGCGTGACCGTCGGTCCGCGCGAGAAGCCGGTGACGCGTGCGTCGACCGCGAACTGCTCGAGCACGCCGGTGATGGCAGCGACGACGGCGTCGTTGGCGGCGGAGCGTTCGCGGTGAGGGGTGCCGGCCGCGAGCGCGGCGACGGACGGGAGCCGGTAGGGAGCGTCGGACGAGGTGAGCCCGCCCTCCGTTCCGAGGCCCGAGAGCCCGGGGAGGTCGTCGCCGGCATCGTCCGGAGCGGCGTCGTCGCGCAGGGCTGTCGGCTCACCGCCGCGGGATGCCGCCGGAAGAGGCGGACGGGCGGGGATGATCTCGGTGACGGCGTCGGGGGCGGGCGCGACGGGGGTGATCGCCTGTTCGAACCCGCCTTCGGCCGCACCCGGGGTCAAGAGGGCGGTCAGATCGTCGGAGGAAAGGTCGCTCTCGACGTCTTTCTCCCGGCCGGTGCGATTGCGACGCCACCACGGCAGCGAATCGGTGCGCTCGTCGCCGTCGCCGTCACCGTCGCCCTCGGCACCCGATGCCCCGGGCGCACGCTCCGGTGCGGGTTCGGCACCGAACATCCAGGCGTAGAGCTCTCCCAGTCGACGTCCGATCCGGTTCGGCGGAGTCTTGGTCAGGATGAGGATGCTGAGGATCGCCAGCAGGGCGAGGGCGATGCATCCGCCGACATCCGTCAGCAGCAGCGCGAGCGGCTCGCCCACCATCCAGCCGAGCACGCCGCCGGCCTCGCTGAGGGCCGGAAGCCCCTGCCGCGGTTCGGGGCGGCCACCCAGGACGTGACAGAACCCCGCGACGGTCAGGACGAACAGCGCGAAGCCGATCCCGATGCGCCCGTTGTCATGCACGGAAGGAGGATGGCGGAACAGCCAGCCGGCCAGCAGGATGAGGAAGACCGGCAGGAGGAACGCCTCGCGGCCGATCAGCCCGCCGGCGGTGTAGGCGCTGATGGTACGGGCGACCTCGGACCCGATGAAGAACCACTCCACGATCGCGCCGGCGACCGCCAGCAGCACCAGCAGGAACGGGAAGCCATCACGGCGCTGATCCTTTTCGAGCGACTCGAGTCCGAAGGCGCGGAAGAGGCCACCGACCCCGTGGGCGAGACCGAGCCACGCACGCACGACCACGGGGGGACGCTCGGCGTCGTCGACGTAGGCCTTGGGAGCGGGCGCGGCTTTGCGAGCGCGCGTCGGGGCGCCCTTCGCGGGCGCTCGACCGCTCTTGGTCGGGCTGGTACTCCTGGCCATGGTTCGAGCGTAGGCGCCGAGACCCGCCTTCGCCCGGAGCGACCCCCCGAACGGCGGCGTTCGACAGCGGGTCGCAGCTCAGCGCAGGCGCTTGACCATCGTGTCGCGCCCCATGCCCGACTGGGTCACGGCGAATCCCTCGGATCGGTACAGCGTCGTGGCGTAGTTGCCCCGTTCGACGCTCAGACTGAGTCTCGACAGGCCTCTGCTGCGCGCCTGGTCGGCGAGGCGACGCAACAGCTCCCGCCCCACGCCCCGCGCCCGCCACATCGGCTTCACGCCGATGATCAGCTCGGGGACGCCGGTGCCCACGTAGCCGAAACCCGGATCGCTGCGCGGGAACACCCGGTACCAGGCGGCGCCGATGGCCTCGTCGTGATCGGTGAGCGCGACGAAACCCTCGTCACCCGGTCGCATCCAACCCGCCACATACCTGCTGTACTCGTCACTGGCGAGGATCTGGTGCCGGGGACGAGCCCCTCCCTGCCGCCAGTTCGCCGCCTCCACGACCATGTCGGCCAGGAACCCGCCGTCCGCCTGCGCGGCCGGGCGAAGGCGGACGGCGGCGGGCATGCGGCGATTGTAGGACGCAGGTGCGGCGGTGCGCTCGCGGTCAGGCCTCGATGACCAGCGGCACGATCATCGGCCGTCGACGCAGCGACTGGTTCACCCACCGCCCGATGGTGCGGCGCACGACCTGGGAGAGCGCGTGGCTGTCGCGCACGCCCGACTGCGCCGCTTCGGTCAGGGCGGCGGCGATCTTCGGCTTGACCCCCTCGAAGACCTTGTCGTCCTCGGCGAATCCGCGCGCATGGATCTCGGGCCCGCTGATGATCTTCCCGGTCGCGGCGTCGACCACGATGATGACCGAGATGAACCCCTCCTCGCCGAGGATCCGACGGTCCTTGAGGTCGGCCTCGGTGATCTCTCCGACGGTCGAGCCGTCGACGTAGACGAAGCCGAGATCCAGCTGCCCGACGACGTCGGCGACGCCGTCGCGGAGGTCGACGACGGTGCCGTTCTCGCCGATGATCGTCCGCTCGGGCGCGATGCCGGTGTCCTGGGCGAGCCGTGCGTTCGCCATCAGATGGCGGTACTCGCCGTGCACGGGCAGCACATTGCGGGGCTTGAGGATGTTGTAGCAGTACAGCAGTTCGCCGGCGGCGGCGTGACCGGAGACGTGCACCTGGGCGTTGCCCTTGTGCACCACGTTCGCACCGAGCTTGGTGAGACCGTCGATCACGCGGTAGACGGCGTTCTCGTTGCCGGGGATGAGACTCGAGGCGAGGATCACGGTGTCGCCCTCGCCCGGCTCGATCTCGTGGTCAAGGTTCGCCATGCGGCTCAGGACCGCCATGGGCTCGCCCTGCGACCCGGTCGACATGTAGACGATCTTGTCGTCCGGGAGGTCGCGGGCCTTCTTGTAGTCGATCAGCACGCCCTCCGGCACGTGGAGGTAGCCGAGGTCGGACGCGATCGTCATGTTGCGCAGCATGCTGCGCCCGAGGAGTGCCACCCGTCGGCCGTGCGCCGCCGCGGCGTCGAGGACCTGCTGAACGCGGTGGACGTGGCTGGAGAAGCTCGCCACGATCACCCGCCGGGGTGCCCGGGCGATGACCTGGTCGAGCACGGGACCGATCGAGCGCTCCAGCGGCGTGAAGCCCGGGACATCCGCATTGGTGGAGTCGACCAGGAACAGATCCACGCCCTCCTCCCCCAGCCGGGCGAAGGCGCGGAGGTCGGTGAGGCGACCGTCGAGAGGCAGCTGGTCCATCTTGAAGTCGCCGGTGGCCAGGACCGTTCCGGCGGGAGTGCGGATGGCCACGGCGAGCGCGTCGGGGATGGAGTGATTGACCGCGACGAACTCGAGGTCGAAAGGCCCGACCTTCTCTTCGCGCCCCTCGGCCACGGTCAGGCTGTAGGGCTTGATGCGGTGTTCCTTGAGCTTCGCCTCGACGAGAGCGAGAGTCAGCGACGACCCGATCAGGGGGATGTCGCTCTTCAGCCGCAGCAGGTAGGGCACGGCGCCGATGTGGTCCTCGTGCCCGTGGGTGAGCACGACGCCGACGATGTCGTCGAGGCGCTGCCGGATCGGCTCGAAGTCGGGAAGGATCAGGTCGACACCCGGCTGGTGCTCCTCGGGGAAGAGCACGCCGCAGTCCACGACCAGGAGCTTGCCGTCGAATTCGAAGACGGTCATGTTCCTGCCGACCTCACCGAGGCCGCCGAGAGGCGTGACGCGGAGGGTGCCTGCGGACAGGGCGGGGGGATCGAAGGGGGTGGTGGGCATCTCTCGCCTTCCTGCCGCGCGGTGCGCGGCGGTCGCGGGCTCGTCGAGAGCCGCGGGGGGTTATCGCGTGGTACCCGACACCTTGGGCAGCGCGCCGCCGGCGGCGGCGTTGCGGTCGGGTCGGAAGTTGGAGAAGTCGGCGCCGGGCACCTCGGAGACGAGGGCCAGCTCGTCTTCGATGCGCGCGGCCTCCCATTCTTCGGGGCCGACCAGCGGCAGGCGGACCCGCGGGCTGGAGATGCGTCCCAGCCCGTGGAGGATGTACTTCGCCGCGACGGTGCCCGGCACGTGCGTCATCACGGCGCGAACGAGCGGCTCGAGCTTCTTGTGCGCCGCCGTGGCCGCGCCAAGGTCACCGCTGTTGACCGCGTCGACGATCACCCGGTAGGGCTGAGCGGCGATGTTGGCAGTGACCCCGATGAGCCCGGTGGCACCGATCGACAGATGCGGCAGCACATTGGCGTCGTCGCCGGAGAAGTACATCAGGTCGGTCTGGTTCAGCACGCGGCTGACCTCACTGAAGTCGCCCTTGGCATCCTTGATCGCCAGGATGTTCGGGTGCTTCGCCAGACGCAGGATGGTCTCGTAGCGGATCGGCACCCCGGTGCGACCGGGGATGTCGTAGAGGATGACCGGGAGGTCGGTGGCATCGGCGACGAGCCGGAAGTGCGTCAGGATCCCCGCCTGGGTGGGCTTGTTGTAGTACGGCGTGACGATCATGATCCCGTCGGCGCCGGCTCGCTCGCTGGCCTTGTACAGCTCGATCGCGTGCGCCGTCTCGTTGGAACCGCCGCCGGTGATGATGCGGGCGCGGCCGGCCGCGACATCCTTGCCCACTTCGACCAGTCGGATCTTCTCGGCGTCGGTGAGGGTGCTGGTCTCGCCCGTCGTTCCCGTGACGACGATGCCGTCGGCTCCGGCGGCGATGCACGAGTCGATGTGCTTCTCCACGGCGGGCCAGTCGACCTCGCCGTCGGCGGTCATCGGAGTGACCAGCGCGACGAGCACCTGTCCGAAGGGGTTGCCCGTGTGCGTCATGTCCTCAGGCTATCGTCCGCGGGTGCGCGTGATCAGCGGCCGGCGCCCGATGCGGCCTCGGTTCGCCCGTCACGATGCGCGGCCGCGACCGCACGTTGCGTCAGGCGAACCGGATGACAGCGTGTCCGCCTGTCACGATCGGCGACCGGCATCGGCGAGATGTGGCAGGCGAAGGTCGCGACCGCGCGGCGGCGAGAGGCGCGGGGGCGAGAGGCGCGGGGTCAGCGGCCGCGGGCCGCGGCAGCGGCCACCAGGGCGTCGGGCATCGCCCGCGAGAGCGCGACGAGCGCCTTGTACCGCAGCGACGGAACCGAGACCGCCCGACCTCGGGCGACGTCGCGCAGCGATTCCCTGACCACGGCGGGCGCGTGCAGCCACAGCGCGGCGGGTACACCTTCCTCGCCCGGCGGCAGCCCCATCCGCTCGTGGAAGTTGGTGTGCACGAAGCCGGGGCACACCGCCGTGACGGTGACGCCGCGGGCGCGGTAGGCCACGTTCGCCCAGCGGCTGAAGCTGATGAGCCACCCCTTCGCCGCGCCGTAGGTGCCGCGCGGCACGAAGCCCGCCACCGAGGCGATGTTCACGATGCGCCCGCTTCCCCGCTCCAGCATTCCGGGCAGAACCGCGCGCATGAGTCGCATCGCCACCTCGACGTGGAGGGTCAGATGGCGAGCCTCATCGTCGGGGTCGTTCCGCTCGAAGGCGAGCGGAAGACCGAACCCGGCGTTGTTGACGAGGAGATCGATCGGATGCCTCGGATCGGCCGCGCGCCCCTCGACACGACTCCGGTCGTCGGCGTCGAGGAGGTCCGCGACGACCACCTCGACGTGCACGCCCGAAGAACGCGCCTCGCCGGCGACCCGCTCCAGTGCCGCGGCATCGCGGGCGACCAGCACGAGGTCCATTCCGCGCGACGCGAGCTGCCGGGCGTACTCGGCGCCGAGCCCGGAGCTCGCGCCCGTGATCAGAGCGGTTCGCGCCATCTCAGGGGGCCACCCGACCACCCGCGGTGAAGGCCGCGTGGGTCAGGGGCATGAGCTCGGCCCAGAAGGCTTCCATCTTCTCGGCGCACATCTCGATCTCGCGCTGCGGGAAGGAGGGGAAGTGGCTTCCCTCGGCTTTGGTGCGCAGGGACAGGAAGTTCATCAGCGATCGCGCGTTCATGGTGACGTACATCGAGGAGTAGATGTTCAGCGGCAGCACGATACGGGCCACCTCTCGCGCAACGCCCGCCGCCAGCATCCGCTGGTAGGTCTCGAACGCGTCGGTGGCGACCCGCCGAACCCCCTCGTCCACGACCGCGTGCTGCTCGGGGGTGCCGGGAAGGAACTCGTAGGCTCCGGGCTTGCCGACCTGCACCAGGTTGCGGTCCGCCGCCGGGACGTAGAAGACCGGCCGCAGCTCCCGGTATCGGCCGGACTCCTCGTTGTACGAGGCGATCCGGTGCCGCATGAATTCGCGGAAGACGAAGATCGGCGCCTGGACGTAGAACGTCATCGAGTTGTGCTCGAAGGGCGACCCGTGCCGATCGCGCATGAGGTAGTTGATGAGGCCCTTGTCCCTCGCGGTGGCCTCGGTTCCGGCCGCGGCGGCGTCGAGGGTCTGCTCACCCTGCGTCGACACGCGCGCGGCGAAGAGCACATCGGCGTCGGAGGCGCTGGATCGGACGAGCTCGACGGTCACATCGCTGCGGAACTCGATCTCGGGGCTGGCTTCGGCTTCGGTCACGGGGAAACCCTATCGCCGCGTCATATATCCGCAGGGAAACGCCGGCCGGCTCCAGAACGATTAGCCTGGTCTGCTGTGGATCTTCTTCCCGCGGTGCTCACCCTCACGGCGCTCCTGGCCCTGACCATCGGCGTCGGCTTGCTGCTGCGGTGGCGAGAGGGCCGTCCTCGGCACCACGTCCCCCACGAGATCGTCGACCCGCTGCGCCTGGGGGCGGACGGCCTGGGCGAACAGGCGACACTGCTGCAGTTCAGCACCGAGATGTGCGCTCGGTGCCCCCACGTGCACCGGATGCTGGCCGAGGTCGCCGATCGCCACGACGGCGTCCGGCACCTCGATGTGGATCTGACCCACCGTCCCGACATCGCGCAGCACTTCCACGTGCTGCAGACCCCGACCACCCTGATCCTCGATCGGAACGGGGCGATCCAGTCCCGCATCGGCGGGGTTCCGAGCCGGGATGTGCTCGACCTCGAGCTGGCTCGTCTGGCTGAGGATGCCGGGGGCCGGGCACGCACGGAGGAGACCGCGGATGTCTGAGACCTCCACCCCCGGGGGCATCGACGTCCGCGCCCCGCGGTTCGCCGCCGGCATCACCGCCGGGCTGCTGGCCGTCGCCTTCCTCCTGAGCCTCCTGAACGCCGACGCGGTGGGCTCGCCCGCGCGGTTCACCGACCCGGCCTTCCTCCTCACCGCGGTCATCGCACTGCTCTTCCTGTGGGGGGTCCTCTCCCCCGCGACCGCGCCGTGGGGCGTCCTCTTCCGTCGGTTGGTCGCACCCCGCCTTTCTCCGGTACGGGAGCGTGAGGATCCGCGTCCGCCCCGGTTCGCGCAGGGTGTCGGCCTTCTCGTCACCGGCGTGGGCCTCCTCCTCCACCTGGCGGGCGTCCCGTGGGCCCTCCCGATCGCCGTGGCCATGGCATTCGTCGCCGCGTTCCTGAACGCCGCGTTCGGGCTGTGCCTGGGCTGTCAGCTGTATCTGCTGCTCCAGCGCGGCGGCCTGATCGGGCGCCGACGCGCCGCCTGAGCGCACGCCCGTGCGAGCCGCACGCACACGCAAGAAACCTCGCGCAAGCGGTCGCCCACCCTGCGCCTCGCCGTTAGGCTGACCGCGGGACCAGGGGTCCCGATCGTCGACCGAGGAGGTTCCCATGACCATCACGAGCGAAGCCAGCACCGCCTGGAAGGGCGGACTCGCCGACGGATCGGGGGCGGTGACCCTCGTGTCATCGAACACCGGAACGTTCGACGTCAACTGGCGCGCCCGCAGCGAGGGCTCGACGTCGACCACGACGCCCGAGGAGCTCATCGCCGCCGCTCACTCGTCGTGTTTCAGCATGGCGCTCTCGCACGCCCTGGGCGAGAACGGCACCCCGCCGGAGTCGATCGACACGACCGCGTCGGTGACCTTCAAGCCGGGCACGGGCATTACCGGCAGTCATCTCAACGTCAACGCGGTGGTGCCGGGCCTGTCGGCCGAGGACTTCGAGCGCATCGCCGAGGAGGCCAAGGTCGGCTGCCCGGTCTCGCAGGCGCTCGCGGGCATCGAGATCACCCTCGAGGCCACGCTTGCCTGACACCCGTGACGCCGGCGCGGGCGGCGGTGCCAGCGCCGCCGCCCCGCGCCACGTCGTCATCTCCGGCGCATCGGGTCTCATCGGACACGCGCTCACCGAGCGTCTGCGCGCCGAGGGCGTCCGGGTGACCCATCTCGTCCGGCGCCCCCCGACGGGTCCCGACGAGGTGGAGTGGCTCACCTCTCCCGCCCCCCTCGACCCGGGCGTACTCGAGGGGGCAGACGCGGTGGTGGGCCTGAACGGAGCGAGCATCGCCCGCTTTCCGTGGACCCCGTCGTACCGCAGCACGCTGCTGTGGTCACGGGTCACGCCCACTCGCGCCCTCGCCCGCGCCCTGCGCGAGCTCGGCGACGGCGCCCCGGCCTTCCTCTCCGCGTCGGCGTCGGGCTACTACGGAAGCCGTCCCGGCGAGCGCATCACCGAGGCCACCGGCCGCGGCGAGAGCTTCTTGGCCGACATCTGCGGCGAATGGGAGGGGGCGGCCCGCTCCGCCGGCGAGCACACCCGGCTGGTGCTGCTGCGCACCACCGCGATCGTCGACCGCCGGGCGTTCCTGAAGCCGCTCATTCCCCTGACCAAGCTCGGCCTGAGCGGTCCGATCGGACGAGGAACCCAGGTGTGGCCCTGGATCTCGCTGGAGGACGAGATCGAGGCGATCCGCTTCCTCCTCACCGCCGACATCGACGGCCCCGTGAATCTTGCCGGGCCCTCCCGTGCCACGGCCAACGACATCGGATTCGCCCTCGCCCGGCGCCTGCGACGTCCCTTCGTCCTCCGTGCACCCGAGTGGGGTCTGAAGCTGCTCCTGGGCAAGGACGCCACCGAGGCGCTCCTCACCAACGACCAGGACATCGTCCCCGAGGTCCTTCAGCGGGCGGGATACACCTTCCGTCATCCCACCGTCGAGCAGGCGATCGACGCCGCCGTCTCCGAGGCGGAGTGACCCGTCGACCGTGACGGCGACGGCAGGACGGGCCGCTCAGCTCCCCGCGCGCCCCTGACGCTCGCGACGGATCGCCTCACGCACGGCCTGCCGTGCGCGGCGTCGGTCCCCGGCCGCGTCGTAGGCCAGCCCGAGCCGGTACCACGCCTGCCAGTCGGACGGGTTCTGCTCCACCGCGTCGCGGTAGGTCGGGAAGACCGCCTCCCCGTCCTCGCGGATCGGTCGCCCACTGGGTCTGATCGTCACGGACTCGACCGGCAACCCGCCCTCGGTCTCGAGGCGCCGGCCCAACCTCTCGGCGCCGATGCCGAAGGCGAGCTCTCGCCAGAGCGCCCAGGCGGCGATCACCGGCAGCAGGAGGAGTCCCGCTCCGAGCGCGATTCCGACGGGATCCCCGCTCGTCAGCAGGAGCCAGGCGCGCTGGGCGACCAGCGCGATGTAGAGCGCCAGGAGCACCGCCATCACGGCGACGCCGATCCGCGTCGTCATGCGCCGGTGACGCGCGCGACCTGACCGGGCACTCCGCGCTCCGCCACGTCGTGCGCGGCGTGCGGCCGCGGCACCCTGATGCCGATGTCGACGAAGCTGTCCAGGCCCACGAGAACGCCGCGCGCGTCGCGAGCGGCCTGAAGAGCCAGGCGGATGCCGGGGGCGTAGGCAGCGGCCGGGTCGACCGTGTCGTGGCTGACCGTCACCGACTCGCCGGGGCCCGAGAGGATGACCTCCTGCCGTGCGATCACGCCCGGCCGACGCAGGGAGTGGATGGGAACACTCGCAACCTGCTGCCCGCGGGCGCGCTGGTCGACGTGCGGGGATTCCACCGGCCCCACCTCGGTGCGCGCCGCCGCGATGAGCTCGGCCGTGCGCACGGCTGTGCCGCTGGGCGAATCCACCTTCGTCTCGCGGTGGGACTCGACGATCTCGATCGAAGGGAAGAAGGGTGCCGCCGCGGCGGCGAGGGCTGAGCCCAGAACCGAACCGAGTGAGAAGTTGGGGATGAACACCGCGCCGGTGCCCGCCTGATCGACCAGCGGTCGGATGAGCGCGATGCGCTCCGCCGACCACCCCGACGTACCCACGAGCACATTCATGCCGCGCTCGACGGCGGCCCGCACCACGTCGATCGACACCGCAGGCGTCGAGGCGTCGACGACCAGATCGGCGCCGTCGAGCTCTGCGAGATCCGAGCGCGAGGTCAGCCGGCCGACGATCTCGACGTCGGGTTCACCCTCGACGACCGCTTCGATGATGGAGCCGAGTCTGCCGGTGTGCCCCACGATGGCCACGCGCGTTGTCATGACTCAAGCCTAGGTGCGCCGGTCGTAGGCTCGGGGGATGGTCGAGCTCATCGCGACATCCGTCGACGACCCCGTCGCCCGGTCCCTCCTGACCGACTACTTCCGCACCCGGGCCGACACCTTCCCCGGCAACACCTACACCACCGTGTTTCCGGCGTCGGAGGTGTTCGAGCCGCCCCGCGGTGTGTTCGTGATCGTCACGGACGACGCCGGCACCGCCGTCGGCTGCGGCGGTGTCCGAGCGATCGACCCCGGGCCTCTCGGCCCGCGCTTCGAGGTCAAGCACCTCTACCTCGCGCCCGCGACCCGCGGGCGCGGGTGGGGGCGGATGCTGCTGGCCGACCTCGAACACCGCGCGGCCGCCTTCGGCGCGGCGGAGGTCGTTCTCGACACCCATCACACCCTGCGACCGGCCGCGCGTCTCTATGCCGCCGCGGGGTACGCCCCGATCGAGGCCTACAACGACAACCCGAACGCGACGGTCTGGCTGGGGAAGCCCCTCGCCTGAGGATCGCGCGTGCCCCACCTCCATCGGCGGGGGCGCCCGGCACTCAGACCGGGTACACCTCGGGAAGGCCGGTCCGCAGTTCGAAGGGCAGGTGCGCCATGTCGTTGTGCGACAGCACCGTCCACGGTCTGCCCTGCTTCTGGGCGAGCACCGTCAGCCCGCAGTGAGCCTGATTGAGCGTCATCCATCGCCACTCCGGCGTCTGAAGCACCTCGCGGACGAACCAGGCGATGACGGCGTTGTGGGTGATGAGGAGCTCATGCACCTCGCCGCTCTTGCGGGCCAGGAACTCGCTGACGGCGTCGGCCATCTGTGCGCGGCCCGCTTCGACCTCCGCCTCGGTCACTCCTCCGAAGAAGGGCTCGTACACCGCGGGAGTGTCCTCGCACAGGCCCGTGGGAACGCAGTCGAACAGCAGCGCCGAGGGCTCGGGAGACAGCGACGGCATCCGCTCCGAGACCGCACGCGCCGTCTGCGCGGCGCGCTCCAACGGCGAGTGCCAGACCGCGTCGAACGGCACACCCGAGAGTCGGTCGGCCAGGAGAGCGGCCTGGCGGCGCCCGCGCGGCGACAGCGGCCCGTCGACGAGTCCGTGCTCGGCGTCCAGATGTTCGCCGTGGCGCACGAGGTAGAGGTAGTGCGTCACGCTCGCTCACTTCGTCGGGGCTGGGCGCCGGACGGCGCTCTCCCAGCCTACGTCAGCGCATCGCGTTGCGGTCGATCGCGGCCGCGCGTCACCGCATCACTCGGCCGCGCGGGCGATCTCGGCGAGTTGGGCGCGACTGAGATGGACGCCGACACCCTGCACCAGCTCCTCGACGTGCTCGGGGGCGTAGGCGTTGACGACCGGCGCGGTCACCAGCCGCTGCGCCAGCAGCCACGCCACCGCGACCGCAGCATCGGGCAGACCGAGGTCTGCTCCCACCTCGTCGAGCGCTCGGAGCACCCGCGTGCCGCGCCGATTCAGGCTCGCCGCGAGCTGTGCACCCCGGGCCGACAGCCCACCGCGGGAGCGGCTGCGGTATCGACCGGCGAGGAAGCCGTGCTCCAGCGCGTGCGACGCGGTCACCGACATCCCCTGCGCGCTGGCGACGAGGCGGAGATCAGCGTCGAACTCGTGCCGTCTCAGGATGTTGAACGGGACGTCGAGCACCGTGATGCGCGGGTAGCCCGCGGACGAGAGGATGCGGGCCTCGACCAGTTGCGCCGCGGTATAGCCGACACCGCCCAGAGCGCGGATCTTGCCGGCCTCGGCGAGCCACTCGGCCGTGGCCAGCGTGTCTTCCAGAGCTGTCACGCTGTCGGCCGCGGCGTCGAGGGTGAGCACATCGATCCGATCGGTGCGCAGCCGACTGAGCGAGGCCTCGACGCTGCGGACGAGATCGACGGGTCCGAGACCGGGATTGTCGGGGTGTCCTCCGACCCGCACCATGAGCACGACCTCATCGCGCAGACCCCGGGAATGCACCCACTGGCCGACGATGTGCTCGCTGCGACCGCTGGAGTAGGTGTCGGCGGTGTGCACGGCGTTTCCGCCGAGCTCGGCGTAGGTGTCGAGGATGGCGTGACTGGATTCGAGATCGACGTTCCAGCCGAATTCGGCAGCACCGAGGATGAGGGGGAAGATCTGCGCGCCGGCGTCGCCGAGCGGGACGCGGACGCCGGCACCCACGCCCGGGCCCTGAACGGGAATCGGTGCGGACGGATGCAGCGCGGAAGCCGGCAGCTCTTTACGGCGCTGTCGTCGCGACGAGACAAGCTCGGTGCCCCGGTTCGACATACGCACCCCCTCACGACGTCCTGTCGCGTGACGCGCCCCCCGACGCGTACTTCGAGGGTAGGGGGTGCCTCCGACCCCGCCCGCCATTGCGGTGCCCTGTCGGTGAACTTCACGTAACGGTTTCATCACGAAAGATCCGGAAGACACGGATGCCCGCCCCTCATGACGAGGGACGGGCATCCGTCAGGGGTGTGTCGCTCAGGCGTCGGCGGTGACCGGTGCGGCCTCGGCCGCTTCGGTCTCCTCGAGCACCGGCTCGAGCGAGAGCTTCCCGCGGTCATCGACCTTGGTGATGCGCACCAGGAGCTTCTGACCGACGCCGAGCACGTCTTCGACGTTCTCGACGCGCTTGCCGCCGGCGAGCTTGCGGACCTCGCTGACGTGGAGCAGGCCGTCCTTGCCCGGGAGCAGCGAGATGAACGCGCCGAAGGTCGCGATCTTCACCACGGTGCCCAGGAACTGGTCACCGATCTCGGGGTTGGTCGGGTTCGCGATCGCATTGACCTGCGCGCGGGCGGCCTCGGCGGACGGCCCGTCGACGGCACCGATGTAGACGGTGCCGTCCTCCTCGATGGAGATGTCGGCGCCGGTCTCGTCCTGGATGGCGTTGATCGTCTTGCCCTTGGGGCCGATCAGCTCACCGATCTTGTCGACGGGGATCTGCACGCTGATGACGCGGGGCGCGGTGGGCGCCATCTCGTCGGGCGCGTCGATCGCCTGGTTCAGCACGTCGAGGATCGTCAGACGCGCATCGCGCGCCTGCTGCAGGGCAGCCGACAGCACCGACGACGGGATGCCGTCGAGCTTGGTGTCGAGCTGGATCGCGGTGACGAACTCACGGGTGCCGGCGACCTTGAAGTCCATGTCGCCGAGAGCGTCTTCGGCGCCGAGGATGTCGGTGAGCGCGGCATAGCGGGTCTGGCCGTCGACCACGTCCGAGACGAGGCCCATCGCGATGCCCGCGACCGGTGCGCGCAGCGGCACACCGGCGTTGAGCAGCGAGAGGGTCGACGCGCAGACCGAGCCCATCGAGGTCGATCCGTTGGAGCTCAGCGCCTCGGAGACCTGGCGGATGGCGTACGGGAACTCCTCGCGGGCCGGCAGCACCGGCACGAGCGCGCGCTCGGCGAGGAAGCCGTGCCCGATCTCGCGACGCTTGGGCGATCCGACGCGACCGGTCTCGCCGGTCGAGTAGGGCGGGAAGTTGTAGTGGTGCATGTACCGCTTGTGGGTGACCGGCGACAGCGAGTCGATCTGCTGCTCCATCTTCAGCATGTTCAGCGTCGTGACACCCAGGATTTGGGTCTCACCGCGCTGGAAAACCGCGGAGCCGTGCACGCGCGGAATGACCTGCACCTCGGCATCCAGGGGACGGATGTCGGCCAGGCCGCGTCCGTCGATGCGGACACCGTCGGTGAGGATCCGGCTGCGGACGATGAGCTTCGTGACCGACTTGTAGGCGGCGGAGAACTCGATCGTCGCGACGGCCGGGAGCTCCCCCGCCTCGACGGCGGCGATGAGCTCGCCGCGCACCCGCTCCTTCAGCGCGTCGTCGGCGCTCTGGCGCTCCTGCTTGTCGGCGACCTGGTAGATGCCCTTGAGCTCGTCGTACGCACGAGCGGCGACGAAGTCGTACGTCTCCTGCGAGTAGGGCAGGAACACCGGGTAGGGCTGGATCTCCTTGGCGGCGGTGCTGGCGAGCTTCGTCTGTGCGGCGACGAGCTCCTTGATGAAGGGCTTGGCGGCCTCGAGACCCTGCGCGACGATCTCCTCGCTGGGCTTGGTGGCACCGCCCTGGATCAGGTTCCACGAGTGCTCGGTGGCCTCGGCCTCGACCATCATGATGGCGACGTCGCCGTCATCGAGCACACGCCCGGCGACGACGAGGTCGAAGACGGCCTGCTCGAGCACACGGGTGTTCGGGAACGCCACCCACTGGTCGGGGTGCTCACCCTGGCCGGGGACGAGCGCGAGGCGCACGCCGGCGATGGGGCCCGAGAAGGGCAGACCCGAGATCTGCGTCGACGCCGACGCGGCGTTGATCGCGAGGGCGTCGTAGAACTCACCGGGTGCGATGGAGAGCACCGTGACGACGATCTGGACCTCGTTGCGCAGCCCCTCGACGAACGAGGGACGCAGGGGCCGGTCGATCAGACGGCAGACGAGGATCGCCTCGGTGGAGGGGCGACCTTCCCGGCGGAAGAACGAGCCGGGGATCTTGCCGGCGGCGTAGGAGCGCTCCTCGACGTCGACGGTCAACGGGAAGAAGTCGAACCCTTCCCGGGGGTGCTTGCCGGCGCTGGTGGCCGAGAGGAGCATCGTCTCCTCATCGAGGTACGCGGCGACGGCGCCCTGCGCCTGCTGCGCGAGTCGACCGGTCTCGAACCGGACGGTACGGGTGCCGAAGCGGCCGTTGTCGAGAACGGCTTCAGCGGCGGTGATTTCAGGACCTTCCAAGAGGTCTCTCCTTCTTTGTTTAGGCTCGCGCGCCGAGCGGCGCACGAGTGCATGCGAAGGAGCAGGAACAGGCAGATCTCAGCGCGCGGCAGAGCCGCGATTCTCGCCAGCGCTGGTCACCAGAAGAAGAGCACCCGGCGGGATGATCTTCATCGTCGCGACGGGGATTCCACCTCAGGGGACCAGCTTCCTGCCGGCCTGCTCCGGTGTGCTGTGCAGCACGGTGCTCGTATGGAATTGAGCGGATGCCCGGGGGCAACCCTCCCGATCCTATCAGCGTCGGGCGCCGCACACCCCTGGCGCGGCCCGACCGGACGTGCCTACGATGCCGACATGGAGACCCACGGCATCGGCGACTTCCGCGAGACCCACTCCGACGACGAGCGGCCCGTCCCTCTCGACGACGACGCCGACCTCGAGCTTCCGCCGCCCACGATCGATCCTCTCGAGCGGGTCGAAGACGACACCGACGACCTCATCGCCGAGGAGCGCGAGGCGGCGATCGAGAGCGGTCACCTGGAGCCCTGACTCTCCGAACACGCGACGAAGCCCCACCGGGCGACCGGTGGGGCTTCGCGTGTTGCGGGCGGACTCAGCGACCGACCAGGGCCCGGCGCTCCCGCTCCTGGGCTGAGGCCTGATCGATCACGGCCTCCTTTAGCTCTGCCACTCCGACGGCGTCGGGGGCGTCGGAGAGCCCGTCGTGGTCGTGTCCCGCGAGGGTGGACTCGTCGAAGGGCACCTCGCCCGCCAGGACGCGGCGGGCCTTGGCGGCGTCGAACTCCTTCGTCCACGCACCGATCAGCACGGTGGCGACGGCGTTGCCGGTGAAATTCGTCACCGCGCGACCCTCCGACATGAACCGGTCGATGCCGACGATGACGCCGACGCCGTTGACGAGGTCGGGGCGGTAGGCCTGGAGGCCGGCGGCGAGGGTCGCGAGCCCCGCTCCGGTCACGCCCGCAGCACCCTTGGAGGCGATGATCATGAAGACCAGGAGGCCGATCTGCTCGGCGATCGACATCGGGGCGCCCATGCCGGTGGCGATGAACAGGGAGGCCATGGTGAGGTAGATCGCAGTGCCGTCCAGGTTGAAGGAATAGCCGGTCGGGACCGTGATGCCGACCACGGGCTTGGAGACGCCGAGGTGCTCCATCTTGGCGATGAGGCGCGGCAGCGCCGACTCCGACGAGGAGGTGCCGACGATCAGGAGGTACTCGCGCCCGAGGTACTTCATCAGGCTGAAAAGGTTCACCCGCGTCACGACCCACAGGAGCGTTCCGAGGATGGCGATGATGAAGATCGCGCAGGTGATGTAGAAGGCGACCATGAGCGTGCCGAGCGCGATGATGGCGCCCACTCCCGTCGCTCCGACGACCGCCGCGATCGCGCCGAAGGCGCCGATCGGTGCGAGCCAGAGGATCATGCCGAGGATCCGGAAGACCAGCGCCTGCAGGTTCTTCACTGCGGACATGATCGGCGCCGCCTTCTCGCCCATCTGCTGGAGCGCGAAACCGACCAGGAGCGCGATGAACAGCACCTGGAGGACGTTCTCACCGGTGAACGCGGAGAAGAACGTCGTCGGGATGATGCCGAGGATGAACTCCTCGGTGGTCTTCGCCTCGGCGGTGGACTCATAGCTGGCGCCGGCCATGTCCAGACCCGCGCCGGGGTGGATGAGGTTTCCGACGACGAGACCGATCGCCAGGGCGAAGGTAGACATCACCATGAAGTACACAAGCGCGAGGCCGCCGATCTTGCCGACGGTCGCCGCCTTGGCGATGGCGCCGACCCCCACCACGATCGTGCAGAAGATGATCGGGGCGATCATCATCTTGATCAGCGACACGAACGCCGCGCCCAGGGGCTTGAGCGCCATGCCGAATTCGGGCCAGACGAGCCCCACGATCGCGCCGAGGACGACGGCGGAGATGACGGAGACGTAAAGCCACGTGTGCTTGTCCCATGCCTGCTTGCCGCGGCGGGCGGAGAACCGCGGGAGAAGGAACGTCGTCGTGCGTGGTGAGAGAGCCATCATCGCCTCCAGGGAACGGTCGTTGTCCACATCGACGCGAATCGTCCGCGTCCTGAGTCAGCGTCCCCCCGTCGGGTCGCGCGGTCGATTTGTGGTCGTATTGGTCGCCGCGCGAGCAACGGACAGACGTGGAATCGGGGGCAGGATGGACGCACACGGCGATCGATGAGGAGTGCCATGGCCCGGCTGCCAGCCCCGGCGAGCGCGGCGTCACGCGTGTTCGCGACGGTCGCGGCGTCGGTCGTGGCGATCGTGCTCATCCTCGTCGGAGTCCTCGTCGTGGACGCGCAGGGATCGGAGCGCTCGGAGGCCGAGGAGGTCACCCGCACCGTGGCTGCGACCCTCGCCGCACTCCCCGAGGTCGAGACCGCCGTCGGCGACGCCGCCGCGACCTCCTCCCTGCAACCGGTGGCCGAGCGCGTCACCAGGGAGTCCGAGCTCGACTTCGTCGTGATCATGACGCCCGACGGCACTCGGGTCACCCACCCGGATCCGGCCGAGATCGGCCGCGCCTACCTCGGCACCATCCCCGCGGAGCCGGCGACGCTGACCGAGGAGTTCGTCGGCACGCTCGGACCGTCGGTGCGCACGATCGCGCCGATCCTCTCCGACGGACGCCTGGTGGGCTGGGTCGCGGTCGGACTCACCCTCGGGAGCATCTCCGCGGAGATCCTGTCCCGACTGCCGTTCGTGGCCGGCATCGCGCTGCTGCTGCTGGCTGCCGGGCTCGTCGGAGCCGTCATCGCCCGGCGTCAGCTGCGACGGGTCGCAGGCGACCTCCCGGCCGGAACGATCCGCGACGCGGTGGCGTCGTACGAATCGGTGCGCACCCTCGGCGAGGCACTGCGCGCCCAGACCCATGAGCACGGCAACCGCATGCACACCGCGGTGTCGCTGCTCGAGCTCGGCCGCACCCAGGAGGCGGTGGAGATCCTCACCGAGACCTCGCGGCAGAGCCAGTCGCTCGTCGACCAGGTCACCGCCCGCCGCGACGGCGACCCCACCGTCGGGGCGCTCCTGCTGGGCAAGGCCGCCCAGGCGCGCGAGCGCAACGTCGCGTGGGACGCCCGGATCGCGCCCGACGCCCCGCGCAGCACGCTGACCCCGATCGACGCCGTGTCGGTGGTCGGCAACCTCATCGACAACGCCGTCGACGCCGCGGCCACCGGGCCCTCGCCCCGCTGGGTGCGCGTCGAGTTCGACCCCGTGCCCGGCGGTTCGCTGCGGATCCGGGTCGCCGACAGCGGAGCCGGCATCGATCCGGCCGACCGCGAGCGCATCTTCGCGCACGGCTTCTCCACCAAACCCGCCGGCGCCGAGGGCCGAGGCGTGGGCCTCGCGCTGGTGCGCGCCATCGTGGACGGCGCGGGCGGCAGCATCCGCATCACCGACGACCCGACGACGTTCGACGTCGTCCTGCCGGCGAGGCCGCGATGATCGGCGTCCTGCTGGTGGACGACGACCCGCTGACCATCGACGTGCACCGACGTCACCTGGAGCGGATCGACGGGTTCGAGGTCATCGGCGAGTGCCATGACGCGAGATCGGCGGTGTCGGCGATCCTCGACGCGGCTCCGGGCGTCATCGATCTCGTGCTCCTGGATGTCACGATGCCCGACGGCACCGGGGTCGATGTGCTGCGGCACGTGCGCGCCCGCGGCGTCGCGGTCGATGTGATCGCCGTCACGGGCGTCCGCGACGCCGACATCGTGCGGCAGATGGTCGCTCTCGGGGTCGCCCAGTACCTGGTGAAGCCCTTCACCTTCGCCATGCTCGCCGAGCGCCTCCGGCAGTACCTCGATTTCCGGCGAAGGGCATCGGATGCTGCCGGAACGGCCACGCAGGAGGAGATCGACGGGCTTCTGGGGGCCCTCCGGCCCCCGGCGATGACCGTCCTGCCCAAGGGGCTGTCGGCGGAGAGCCTCGAACGGGTCGCGCGGGCCGTGCGCCACGACGGTCCGCTCTCGGCGGTGGAAGCCGCCGAGCAGACGGGTTTGTCGCGTGTGTCGGCTCGTCGGTACCTGGAGCACCTCGCCGAAGCCGGACGCGTCGAGCGGCTCCCCCGCTACCACGGGCGGGGGCGGCCCGAGTCGGAGTACCGCTGGCGCAGCTGATCAGAAGCGTCCGATCAGGCGCGCTTGCGCGGTCCCCCCACCTCCGACCTGCACATAGTCGGCGTGTTTGGCGCTGAGCCCGTCACCGGCGGTCTTCCCGCGCAGCCTCCGCCAGACCCACGGCAGCGCATCGCGACGAAGCCAACTGCCGACGGCGGGCGGTTCGTCGTCGGCGTGGAGCGCCTCGTCGAGCCGCCCGAGGGCCTCGGCATCGGGGACCCCGAGTGCCTCGGCGGCCCGGTAGGCGAGGAAACGATGTCCGCGGGAGCGCAGGTGCACCCTGTCGTCGGCCCAGAAGCCGACCTCGCCGATCGCGGGATGGGCATCGAGGTCGAGGAGCACCGCCCCGGTCTCCGACGCCACGCGTCGCAGCTGGTCGGCGTAGCGGGCGAAACGCCGGGAGAACAGTCGCGCACCCGGGCGCCGCGGAAGGAACGGGGTCACCAGGAGGACGTCGATGTCCTTCTCACGCAGGCGGCGCACCGCGTCGGCGACATCGTCGGCGAGAGCGGCCGGATCGGTGCGGGAGCCGACCAGGTCGTTCGCGCCGATGAGGATCGACACCAGGTCGGGCTTCATCGCCAGCGCGCGCGGCACCTGCTCGGCGGTGACATCGCGGACCCGGCGGCTGCGGACGGCCAGGTTGGCATACTGCAGCGGGGTGGTCTCCTCCGCTCCCCGGGAGCGGGCCAGAAGCTCGGCGAGGCGGTCGGCCCACCCTCGGAACTCTCCGGACGGCATGCGCGAGGAGTCGCAGAGGCCTTCGGTCAGCGAATCCCCCAGGGCGACGAATCGGGTCCAGCGGGGCGCCGCGATCACGGGCGCCGGAGCGGCGGCGAGACGACCGACCCCCCGGACGAACTGGGCATCGTCGATCGGGCGCAGCCTGCGGGCCTCCTCGTAGTGCTCGAGAAGCTGGTCGCACACGGCAGCCCAGCTGCGCGCGCGCACCGCGTCCGCCGCGGCGGCGGCGAAGGCCGACCGCTTGGCCTCGTCGCCGAGGAGGTCGGCCACGCGGACGCGGAGGTCGTCGAGATCACCGGGCCGGTACAGCCAACCGTCCACGCTCGAGCGCACGAGGTCGACCGGGCCACCGGTGCCGGTGGCGACGACGGGCACGCCGCTGGCGAGAGCCTCCTGGATCGTCTGGCCGAAGGTCTCGCTCTCGCCGGGATGGACGAACACGTCGAAGCTCGCCAGCGCCCTGGCGAGGGCGGCGCCCCGGAGGTGCCCGGTGAAGACGGCGTCGGGCAGCATTGCCTCCAGCGCGGGCCGAGACGGACCGTCGCCGACGATGACGAGGGTGGTGTCCGGCAGGTCGCGGAGTGCGCGGAGATCGACCACCTGCTTCTCGGGCGCGAGCCGACCGACGTAGCCGACGATGCGCCGACCCGGCGCGATCCGGGCACGCCAGTGGTCGTTCCGCTGCGCCGGGTGGAACAGCTCGGTGTCGACGCCCCTCCCCCACCGACGCACGCGATCCACCCCGAGGTCGCCGAGCTGGGCCATCGACGCCGTCGACGGGGCGAGGGTCAATGTCGCACGTCGGTGCAGCCGGGCGACGTGGGAACGGACCAGAGCCGTGGCCCGCGGCATCCCGTATTTCTCGGCGTAGGCGACCACATCGGTCTGGTAGACCGCCACGGTCGGCACCCGCAGGGCATCGGCGGCGACCACACCCTGCCACCCCAGCACGAAGGGCGAGGCGAGATGCACCACATCGGGGCGGAATGCCCGAAGGATGCCGGCGAGGCGGGCGGCGCGCGCGAAGACCACCCGCACCTCGGGATAGGACGGCAGCGGCACCGAGCGCAGCAGCCGAGCGTCGGCGCCCTGCAGACCCGCGACCACTGCGTCATCGGGGGCGCCCCCGGCCCGCGGGGCGATGACGAGGATCTCGTGCCCGGCCTCCGACAGATGACGGAGGACCTGCAGCACGGAACCGGTGACCCCGTTCATATGGGGAAGGAAGGACTCGGCGATGACCGCGACTCTCACGCATCCACCATCGCGCGGACGGTCGTTCCGGGGGATGCCGCGCCGCACCCTGTCGTCGAGAATTCACCGTCCGCACGGCGGTGCGTCACCGGTCGTCCTCCGTTCGGTCGCCGTTCACCGGCCGCTGGTACCCACGAAAATGTGATCGACGATCTGCTGGCCGGCATCTCGGAGAACCCATGGTCGCTCGTGGTGATGGCGGCGCTGGTCCTCGGCGACGCTTTCCTCGTGGTCATCCCCGGCGAGGTCGCTGTGACCGCACTCGGGGCCTTGGCGGTGGTCCACGGTGCCCCGCCGCTCCTCGCGGTCATCGCAGTGGCGGCGATTGCCGCGCTCGCCGGCGACGCCCTCTGCTACCTCATCGGGCGCACCATCGGCCTCGAGCGATGGCGGTGGATGCGCGGTCGGCGCGTCCGCGGGGCGCTGCACGCGGTCGGGGAACGCCTTCGTCGCCGGACGGCGGTGGTGCTCTTCACCGCCCGTTTCGTGCCGTTCGCCCGCCTCGCGGTGAATCTGACCGCCGGAGCCTCCCGTGTGCCTGCGCCCCGGTACCTCGTGGTGGCGGGCCTCGCCGCCCTCGGCTGGGCCGTCTACCAGTCTCTCGTCGGTGCCATCGTGGCAGCCGTCGTCCCCGGGGGGCCGGTGGTGGCGGTCGTGGTGTCGGTGGTGGTCGCGCTCCTTCTCGGCCTCGTCATCGACCGGCTCTTCGCGCGTCGGGCACTCCCGACAGATCGGTGAGAGGCAGACGTCACGCCAGCGCGAGCGTGTGCTGCGCGGCATCCGTCAGTGCCCGGCCGTAGTGGCGACCGTGCCCCGCGGCGTGAACGGCCAGCGGATGGAGCTGGTGGAGGGGGAGGCGGTCGCGCCACCCGGGCGCGAGGCGGCGACGTTCTTCGTAGCCGGCGATGATCTCGTCGAAGAACGGGCAGCCGAAGAGGTCGAGCATCGCCAGATCGGTCTCACGGTGTCCGCCGTGGGCTGCCGGGTCGATGAGGACGACGCCGCCCGGAGTCCACAGCACGTTGCCGTGCCACAGGTCGCCGTGCAGCCGCGCCGGCGCGTCGTCGTCGTCGAACACGCCCGCCGCGATCGCCGCGCACGCCTCGCGGACGATGTCGGCCTCGGCCTCGGTGACCGAGCCCGCGGCCAGCGCCAGCGGCAGGAACGGCAGAACCCGGTCACGCGCGTAGAACGTCCCCCACGATTCCTCGGCAGCCGCGGGCTGCGGCCGTACCCCGATGAAGAGCGCGATGATTCCCGGGGGTGGCGACCCGAAGGCGGGAGCCCCGGCGTCGTGGGTGATTGCGAGTGCCGCGCCGAAGGCTCTCGCCGTGGCACGATCGGGATCCACGGTCTCGAGACGCTCGAGTTCGATGGCCTCCGCCGCCACGTTCACGACGCGGGCGGTGCGTACACCGCCCGCATCGGCGAGCCACGCCAGGCCCGCGGCCTCAGCGGCGAAGAAGCCGTCCGGAGCGCCGTGGCGCTCCTTGCGGAAGATCGACCGCCCGTCCGGGCTCACTCTCCCGCGAGCCCGCCGAGCAGGTGCCCGAAGGAGCGCCCCTCTCCGAGGAAATTCGCGGGATCGAAGGGATCCGACGCGGAGGCCGCGGGCCGGGCGGCGACCGCGGCGGCGAACTCCTGCGCGGCGCGGTCGATGCGCTCCCCGAGCGGCGAGACCTGATCGCCGGCACCGCCCCAGTCGCTGGATGCGGCGAAGACCCCGGTGGGAACGGGTGCGGCGTGGAGGTAGGTGAACAGCGGCCGGATGGCGTAGTCGATCGCGAGCGAATGCCGCGCGGTGCCGGCGTTCGCCCCGAGGAGCACCGGCTTCCCGGTGAGCGCATCGGGGTCGAGCACATCGATGAACGACTTGAACAGACCCGAGTAACTGGTGGAGAAGATCGGCGTCACGGCGATGAGTCCGTCGGCCGAGGCGACGGCGTTGATCATCGTCTCCAGCTTCGGGGGTGCGAAGCCGGTGAGGAGGTTGTCGGTGATGGCGTGGGCGTGGTCGCGGAGTTCGAAGACGTCGGTGACCGCCTCGTCGCCCGCTCCGCCGAGTTCGCGCACCGCGGCCGTCGCGAGGCGATCGGCCAGGAGGCGTGTGGAGGAGGGACTGGACAGACCGGCGGAGATCACGGCGATGCGGCGGGAAGTCATCTCACTCCCCCGTCCGGGAGGCGCCGGCTGCGGCGGGCTGGCGGTAGGGGCTCGGTCCGCCGGCGAGGTTGTCGCCGCGGTTCGCGTGGGGAACCGCCTGCGGCGCCGGGGCCCCGGCGTAGGCCGCGGCGACGCGTGCGGCATGAGTGGGCGCGTCGGGGACGTTCGCCGGGCGGCCGGCGGCCAGCTCGCGCCGGAGCGCCGGAACCACCTCGCCGCCGAGGATGTCGAGCTGCTCGAGCACCGTCTTCAGCGGCAGGCCGGCGTGGTCGATGAGGAAGAGCTGACGCTGATAATCGCCGTAGTGCTCGCGCATCCCCGCGTAGCGGTCGATGATCTGCTGCGGTGAGCCGACGGTGAGGGGCGTCATCTCGCTGAAGTCCTCCAGGCTCGGTCCGTGACCGTAGACCGGGGCGTTGTCGAAGTACGGGCGGAACTCCTTGACGGCGTCTTGGGAATTCTTCGCCATGAACACCTGGCCGCCCAGACCCACGATCGCCTGCTCGGGGGCGCCGTGGCCGTAGTGGGCGAAGCGCTGACGGTACAGCGAGATGAGGCGCTGGTAGTGCTCCTTCGGCCAGAAGATGTTGTTGGCGAAGAAGCCGTCACCGTAGTAGGCGGCTTGCTCGGCGATCTCGGGGGTGCGGATCGACCCGTGCCAGACGAACGGAGCCACGCCGTCGAGAGGTCGCGGGGTCGAGGTGAAGCCCTGCAGGGGAGTCCGGAAGCGCCCCTCCCAGTCCACGACGTCCTCGCGCCAGAGCTTGTGGAGGAGGGCGTAGTTCTCGATCGCCAGGGGCAGGCCCTGACGGATGTCCTTGCCGAACCACGGATAGACCGGGCCCGTGTTCCCGCGGCCGAGGGTCAGGTCGACCCGCCCCTGGGCCACGTGCTGCAGCATCGCGTAGTCCTCGGCGATCTTCACGGGGTCGTTCGTGGTGATCAGCGTGGTCGCCGTGGAGAGGATGAGCCGTTCGGTCTGGGCGGCGATGTAGGCCAGCGTCGTGGTCGGCGACGATGACCAGAACGGAGGATTGTGGTGCTCGCCGAGGGCGAAGACGTCCAGCCCGACCTCCTCGGCGTGGCGGGCGATCGCGATGGTCGCCTGGATGCGCTCGGATTCGCTCGGGGTGCGCCCGGTCGTCGGATCCTCGGTGATGTCGCTCACCGTGAAGATGCCGAACTGCATTCCCGACCAGGTGGAGGTGTTCACGTCTCTTCTCCGCTCTCTCGCCGCGCGCGGTCATCCGCTCCCGTTGAGTACATGCAATTGAATGTATCTGCTACAACGCCGGCCGTCCCAGGCTATTCCCGACACATCCGGGGTCACCGAGCCGCGCGGGACCGGGGCCGGTTCGCGGGCCGGGGAGGGCTAGTCTGATCTCGTCCCGGGGAGGTGACCATGTCCGGCAACAGCGCGCCACCCACGGCAGCCACCCCGACGACCGGTACGACGCGCACGAAGCGTCGCACGCCCTTCTTCGACAATGCGCGATTCGTCTGCATCGTCCTGGTCGTCCTCGGGCACGCGATTCAGCGACTCACCTACGACTCCGACATCGCCCTGTCGATGTACCTGCTCATCTACGCCTTCCACATGCCGGCGTTCGCGCTGATCTCGGGGTACTTCTCGAAGTCGGATGCGCCGGGGAAGCGCCAGATGGCGCGCGTGCTCACCGACATCGTCGTGCCCTACGTGATCTTCGAGGGCCTCTGGGTCCTCACGAAGTGGATCGTGGAAGGTCAGGCCGACCCGAACCTCACCCGCCCGTCCTGGACGCTGTGGTTCCTCCTCGCGCTCGGCATCTTCCGCCTCGTGCTCCCCTACCTCGCACTCCTGAAGTGGCCGCTGGCGTGGACCGTCCTGATCTCGATCGGCGCGGGATATCTGCCGAACATCGACTCCACCTTCTCCCTGTCCCGCACGCTCGGACTCCTGCCGTTCTTCACCCTCGGTTGGTGGCTCCGCGAGCGCCGGATCATCGAACGGCTGCAGCTGCTGGACCGTCGACCCTGGTGGACCTTCCCCGCCGCCGTCGCGAGCTTCGCCGTGGCCGGTTGGGCGGCGTGGTTCTTCGTCGACGAGTGGAAGCAGATGAACCTCGCGACATGGTTCTTCTACGACGACTCCTACGCCGACCTGGGCGGAACCCAGTGGTGGGCGGGGGGCGTGCGGATCGCTCTGATGGTGGTCGCCCTGGTCCTCTCCACAGCCCTATTCATCCTCGTTCCCCGCGGACAGAAGTGGTGGACCCACTTCGGGCAGTACACCATGTACGTCTATCTGCTCCACTCCTTCGTGCTCTACCCGTTCCGCGAGTCGGGGGTGCTCCGCGGCCTCGAGCCGACCTGGCTGTGGCTGCCGCTGGTGTGCCTGCTGTCGGTCGGCATCGCGCTGGGACTTGCCACGAAGCCGGTGCGGCGGATCTTCCGCCCCCTGATCGAACCGCGACCTCGCTGGCTCTTCGCCGATCCCTCGCTCGCGGCGTCGGAGGGACGACGGTCCGACCCCACCGGGTCGCGCCGACCACCGGAGCCGCCGCGGGCAGGCCCCGTCGCCCCGCCGCACGATGCTCGCGGGCCGCTCTGAACGCTCCGGGGCGGTGCGGCTGTCACAGTGTGACGACGTCGGCGTAATACGGCGCGAGGCACCTGTTCCGTCGACGTAGCCTGTCGCCATGACCGACCTGTCGCTGCCGATCCTCGACCTCTCCCGTCTCGACGCCGGACCCGACGAAGCCGCCGCCTTCCGCGACGAGCTCCGCGAGGCCACTCACCGCGTCGGCTTCTTCTACCTCACCGGCACAGGGGTCGGTCCTGAGCTCGAGGACCGTCTGCACACCGCGGCGCGGGCGTTCTTCGATCTGCCCGAGGCCGACAAGCTGGCGATCGAGAATCTCAACAGCCCGCACTTCCGCGGCTACACCCGCATCGGCGGCGAGCGCACGCAGGGCAAGGTCGACTGGCGTGAGCAGATCGACATCGGACCCGAGCGGGAACCCGTCACCGATCCGGATGCGGCGGCCTTCCACCGGCTGACGGGACCCAACCTCTGGCCGGCGGCGCAGCCGGAGCTGCGCGAGGTCGTCACCGAGTGGCACGACAAGCTCACCGAGATCTCCCGCGTGCTGCTCCAGCAGTGGGCACTGGCTCTCGGCGCCGAGGCCGACCACTTCGAACGGCACTTCGGCGAACCGGCGAGCCTGATCAAGATCGTGCGTTACCCCGGCACCACCGAGCCGGAGCCGCAGCAGGGCGTGGGCGCGCATAAGGACTCCGGCGTGCTGACGCTGCTGTGGGTCGAGCCCGGCAAGGGCGGCCTGCAGGTGGAGCGCGAGGGCGAATGGGTGGACGCTCCGGCTGTGCCGGGGGCCTTCGTGGTGAACATCGGCGAGATGATGGAGTACGCCACGCAGGGCTACCTCGTCGCCACCAATCACCGGGTGATCTCGCCGCGCTTCCCCGACGACCGCATCTCGGTGCCCTTCTTCTTCAACCCCGCCCTGGACGCCGCGCTGCCGCTCGTCGAGCTGCCCGCGGAACTGGCCGCTCAGGCCAAGGGCGTCACCGAAGACCCCTCGAACCCGATCCACTCGCTGTTCGGCGAGAACGCGCTGAAGTCGCGGCTGCGGGCGCATCCCGATGTCGCCGAGCGGTGGCACGCCGACCTGCTCGAAGCCCGCTCCTCCTCCTGACCCACCCTCTCGCGCCTGTGGCCGCGAGAATGCATCTGCGCGCCGAGAATCCGGGGTCACCCCGCACTCTCGGCGCGCAGTCGCACTCTCGGGTCTGCGATCAGTGGGTCAGCATGTGCTCCGCCAGCCGGCGGCGACGCCGCAGGTAGGTGATCGCGCCGACCGCGATGAGCAGGAGGGCTGCGAGGGAGAGACCACCGATCCCCGCAAGGCCCGTGTTGGCCAGGCCGTCGCCGCCTCCGGCGCCGGCGACGGCGCCCGCTGCGGGCGTCTCGGTGGCATCCGGTGTCGGCTCCGCCGTGGGCTCTTCACTCGGCTCATCCGACGGTTCACCGGTGGGCTCACCCGTCGGCTCACCGGTCGGCTCGGGCGTGGGCTCCTCGGTCGGCTCGGGCTCGGCGCCGCCGGGGGTCGGATCGACCGACGCGGCCAGGGCCGAGGAGTCGAACGAGGGCGCGCCGAGGGTCGCGAACCATTCGCGGGCGACGGAGACGTCCTCGGTGAACGTCCGGCTGAGCAGCAGAAGCAGACGTGCCTTCTGCGGCAGCAGATCGCCCCCGGGGATGATGTTGCCCGTACCGCTGTCCACGGTGCCGCTGCCGGTGCGCGTGGTGCTGACGAACCAGACTCCCTGGTTGTTGACCGCCGCGGTGCGGGCCTGCCCTGCGGCCGACGCGATGCCGCCCGCCCCGGTCCCCGCGGTGACGATGCCCTTCACGCCCGCCGCCGCGAAGGCGCTGATCGCCTCTCCACCGGCCTGCTGATAGTTGTAGAAGATCTCGACACGGGGAAGGTCCGCCGCTGAGACGGTCTCGAGGTCGAACGGGGTGAACCACTCCTCGCTGGCGCAGTCCAGCACCCGGGCGGGGGCCCGGTTGACGATCACGGACGATCCGTCGATCCACCCCAGAACACCGGACATCCGCGTGACGAAGGTGTCGTTGCGAGTGGAGTTGCCCTTGGTGACGTCCCGGGCGGCGTGGATCTCGTCGTTGAGCATCAGGACGGTGCCGAAGCAGAACGTGGCCTGGCTGGCGGCGAGTCGGATCGCCTGGAGGAGGTTGGCCGGACCGTCGGCCCCGAGCACCATCGACTCACTCGCCGTCGCGCCGGCGGCCCACGGCCGCATCGCACCGGTGATCACGACGGGCTTCTTGTTCTGCACCGTCAGATCGAGCCAGTACGCGAACTCCTCCATCGTGTCCGTTCCCGTGGTGACGACCACCGCGTCGGCGTCGGCGAGCGCGCCCTGCACCGTCAGGCTCAGCTCGCGGTACTGCGGGATGGTGTAGCCGCCGGACCCGGAGTTGCCGAACTGCACGACCTCCACGTCGGCGAATGCCGAGACTTCCGGCTGGATGACGCCGAGGAGGTCGGCCATCGGATACGTGCCGGCCCGGTAGTCGGTGTAGGTGTCGCGGCCATCGGCACGACCTGCGATCGTTCCCCCGGTCGCCACGACGACGACCTTGGGCTTGTCGCCGGCCGTCACGGCGCGGGCGGGGGTGGGTGCGGCGGTCGCGATGACCGCTCCGGAGGCGGCGAGCACGCCTGCGACGGCGAGCGCGAGGACGCGCCGCCAGCGGGATGCTGCGGGGGAGGCGAGGGTGGTCAACGAAGCGTTCCTTCCAGGGGACCTGACGGCACCACGACGACATCGCCGCGACGTCGGAGGGCAGGCTCACGCCCAGCCCGGGAAGGCGCATCCGGGACGGCGTGGGGGACGCAGGAGCGATGAGGGGTGGAGCCGTGCCGGAGGGGGTGTCCGGTGCTTCACAGCCTATTCAGGCGAATGTCAGGGATGTTTCCGAGAACGAACGACCCGATGACACGTCGTGCGCAGGACCGCCACGCACAAAAGAAGAGAGCCGCCCGACACCTCGGGCGGCTCTCACAAGAACGTTTTGCGCGATTGAACGCGGGACGCGATTAGCGGCGCAGCCCCAGGCGCTCGATCAGCGAGCGGTAGCGCGCGATGTCGATGTCCTGGAGGTAGCCGAGCAGACGGCGGCGCTGACCGACGAGCAGGAACAGCCCACGACGCGAGTGGTGGTCGTGCTTGTGCTCCTTGAGGTGCTCGGTGAGGTCCTTGATGCGCTGCGTCAGCATCGCGACCTGCACCTCGGGGGATCCGGTGTCACCGGGGTGCGTCGCGTACTCTTCGATGATCGCCTTCTTGACGTCTGCTTCGAGTGCCATAGATGGGATCCCCTTTCTCCTCATTGCGCGGTGCCCGACGCCTGATGCGTGAGCTCTCTTTATCCGCGGCCGATCCAACGGCAACTGCACGAGTCTACCAGTCCTCCCCCGCCGTGACGACGCGTAGCCGAACGGTCGGCTACCGGCGGAAAACGGACGATGCGCTCGGCCGCGCTGTCTCGGCGCCGACGCGCGCCGTAGGGTCGCGACATGACCACCGATGAGCTCGCGACCGAGTCCGCGAAGATCTCGCGACTGCCGGGGATGATCGTGCTGCAGTTCACTCTCGCCGGGGTCGTGTGGGGTTCGAGCTTCCTCTTCATGAAAGTCGCCCTCGAAGGCGTCGGGCCGGGTCAGGTCGCGTGGGCACGCCTGGTCCTCGGCGCGCTCGCGCTCGGAGTCCTCGTCGCGGTCCGACGCGAGCGGCTGCCTCGTTCGCTCCGGATCTGGGGACACATGACGGTCCTGGCGCTGACGTTCTGCGTCATCCCGTTCCTGCTGTTCTCGTGGGCGCAGCAGCACGTCACGTCGGGGCTCGCCAGCATCTACAACGCCACGACACCCATCATGACGGCGATCATGGCGGGACTCCTCCTGCGCGTCGAGCGACTCAACCGCGAGCAGGTCACCGGGATCGCGGTGGGCATCGTGGGCGTGGTCGTCATCATCGGACCCTGGCAGGGCCTGGATCTCTCGCAGAGCGTCGTGGCGCAGCTGGCGATCCTCGGGGCGACCGCGTGCTACGGATTCAGCCTCGCCTACATGCGGCGATTCGTCGCCCACACCGGGATGTCGGCGCTGACGTTCTCGTTCCTCAACATCGGCATCGCCGCGGTGATCATGATCGTGCTGACACCGGCGATCGCGTGGGCTCCGGTGCAGCTGACGCCGGCGATCGTGCTGAGTCTGATCCTCCTCGGCGCCTTCGGGACGGGCCTGGCGTACATCTGGAACCAGAACGTCGTCCGGGCCTGGGGCCCGACGCGCGCGTCGACGGTGACCTACATCACCCCCGTCATCGGCGTCGCCCTCGGCATCCTCATCCTCGGGGAGCGTCTGAGCTGGAACGAGCCGGTAGGCGCGCTCGTCGTGTTCGCGGGCATCCTCCTCGCGCAGGGCCGCGTGCGCCTGGTCGGCGCGCGGAACCGGCTCAGCCGACGGCGATGAGATCGATCACGAAGATGAGGGTCTTCCCGCCCAGGAAGTGTCCGCCACCCTCGCCGTAGGCCAGTCGCGGGGGGATGACGAGCTCGCGCCGTCCGCCGACCCGCATGCCGGGGATGCCGTCCTGCCACCCCTGGATGAGACCGCGAAGCGGGAACTGGATGCTCTCGCCCCGGTTCCACGACGAGTCGAATTCCTCACCGGAGTCGAACTCGACACCGACGTAGTGGACGGTCACCTGGTCGCCGGGGCGGGCCTCCGCGCCCTCCCCCACGATCAGATCGCGGATCTCCAGCTCACTGGGGGCGGGTCCGGCGGGGGCGTCGATCTCGGGCTTGGTGCGGTCATCCGTCATGGCTCCATCCAAGCCGAGGCGCCGCTCCCGGTCAACGCGACCGGCGTGGCGGACGGGGTCTTGACAGCCGCAGGCGCGGCTCGGCATCCTGATGGCAGGCCGACTCAGCGCCCGGTAGACACGCAGGCATCGCCGCGGCACCGGGCGCTGAGTTCTGTCCGGGCCGCCGCCGGCCTCCCCCGATCAGGGGGCGAACAGCGCGGCGCGCGCGGCGCTGACCCGCGCGAGGAGGACGTGCTCGTCCTCGGCGGCACGTGGGTCGCGCCCGGTGATCGAACGCTGACGGGCGGCTGCGAGCGCGGTGGCGTCGTGGATGAAGCCCTTCATCGTCGCCGTGCGATCGCCCCGAAGCCCCGCCGCCCACGCCAGTGCGGCGCGGCGACCCGCACCGGTGGCGAGCATGTCGACCTCCTGGGAGGTGAACCATCCCGCCGTGGCGTAATCGGACAGTCGTTCCCGGGTGAGGCGGGCCTCCTCCCGACGGAGCCCCAGGATTCCCACGATGAAGAGGATGAACAGTGGCACCTGGAGGGTCAGGTAGAGGCCGAAGAAGTCTCCGAAGACCGCCGAACCGTTCCAGAACGCATGAAGCAGGATGGCGCCGGCGAGCCCCATGAGGAAGGGACCCATCGCGTCGCGCACCCGGCCGCTCCGGCGGGCCGCGAGGCCCAGGGCGAACCCGATGACGCTGGTGAACATCACGTGCGCGAACGGGGACAGGATGCCGCGGAGGAAGAAGATCTGCGAGACGTCGGCGACGCCCCCCTCGATGAACCCGATGCCGAAGTACTGGATGTTCTCGGTGAAGGCGAATCCCGCACCGACGAGCGCGCCATAGACGATGCCGTCGACAGGGCCGTCGAAGGCCCGGCGGGCGGTGAGGAAGATCAGGAGCACCCCGAGGCCCTTGGCGACCTCCTCGACGACCGGCGCCTGGACCACCGTCGACAGCACGTCGCCGAGCGGCGTCGAGCCGAACCCGAACACCAGGCCCAGCAGCAGGTCGACGCCCAGGGCGATCCCGACCGATGCGATCGCGCCCCAAGCGACCGCGAGCACCATGAGGCCGCGGGGCTCGGGCTCCCACCGGTCGATCAGCCGGATGGCGAACAGGACGCCCACGAGCGGGATCAGTGCCGCGGCCCCGCCGATGAGGGACGCCGCGGGTCCGAGGGCGTTGAGGAAGTAGCCGACGAGCGCGATGAGGATCAGCGCCAGCAGCGCGGCAATCCACAGCGGCGCGGTGCGCCCGGTGCGGGGCAGGGCCGCGCCGGTGGTGGGGATCGGCACCGGTTCGGGTGAGACCCGCGCCTGTGGGATCGAGGCCCCGTAGGCGACCTGCGGCTGAGCCAAGACCGAGGGGAATGCCGGGGGAAGGAGCGAGGGGCGTCCGCCCCCGGGACCGGCCGAGTTCGTCATGGCGAACAGCCTATGCGGGCGCGCACCGCGCCGAGGGGAGCCCGCCCGTTTGCGTATACCGTGGAAGGATGCGCTTCGCCCACGTGACCTCGTCGGACCACGCGCGGCCCCGCCTCGTGCTCGTCCCCCGCGATGACGAGGCCGTCTTCGTCGAAGAGCTCTTCGCCGGGGCGCCCGCCACACTCCAGGCACTGATCGAGGGTGGCGACGACCTGCTGTCGGCGGTCGCGGAGGCCACGGACGACGCGCCGCGGCATCCTCTCACCGCCTTCGGATTCGCCTCGGCCGTCCTCCGTCCCCCGGCCATCCTCGCCGTGGGCCTGAACTACGCCGCCCACTCGGGTGAGCTGGGGCTGAAGACGGATGCGACGCCGACGGTGTTCGTGCTGTGGCCGAACTCGCTCACCGGTCACGAGGCCACCACATCATGGCCCCGGAGCCTCAGCGAATCGGTCGACTACGAGGCCGAGCTCGGCGTGATCATCGGTCGGCCCGCGAAGGACGTGCCCGTCGAAGACGCCCTCGATCACGTGTGGGGCTACACGGTCGTCAACGACATCACCGCCCGCGACATCCAGTTCTCCGAGGCGCAGTGGTCGCGCTGCAAGTCGTTCGACGGCTTCACCCCGACCGGCCCGTTCGTCGTGACCGCCGATGAGGTGCCCGACCCTCAGGACCTCCACATCTGGACCGTGCTGGACGGTCGGATCCTGCAGGACGCGTCGACGGGGCAGATGGTGCGGTCGGTGGCGACCCTCATCACCTCGCTGTCGCAGTCGGCGACCCTGTTGCCGGGCACCCTGATCTCCACCGGCAGCCCGGGTGGTGCGGGGTATTCCCGCGACCCCCAGGTCTTCCTCCGCGACCGCTCGACGGTGACCGTCGGGATCGACGGCATCGGCGAGCTCACGACGCACTGCCGGATCCTCGATTAACGCCGAAGCGCCGGCCCCGACGGGACCGGCGCTTCCTGGTCGGGGTTTCCGACCGGCGATCAGTTGCAGGTGATGGTGCCGCCACCCTCGAGGTTGTGGACGCCCGGGCCGAGTTCGGCACAGGCGGCGGCGAGGCCTCCGCCGACGGCGACGGCCACGAGGATGATCACGATGATGCCGATGACCATCAGCACGGCGCTGATGATGATGGCCGCCAGGGCCCAGCCGTTCTTGACCCCGGCCTTGCGGCTTTGCACGAGAGCGACGATGCCGAGGATCAGGGCGATCAGCTGTGCGAAGAACGACAGCACGAATGCGACGATGCCCAGCGTCTTGCCGGGGACGGGCGCGCCCGGAGCGGGCTGAGCGTTGTATGCCGGCGGAGGCGCCGAGCTGTAGGCGGGCGGCGGCGCGGCGCTGTAGGCGGGCGGGTTCTCCGGAGCGCTCGGCGGAACGGCGCTCGGGTTCTGCGGGTCGGTCACGATGGCTCCTTGGTGGAGGGAGAGCGGTTCAGGGTTGCGAACGAACGCTATCGGTCCGCGCCCGGGAGCGCCAGCCTGACGCGCCGCCTCGCGACGCGGTCAGTCCGCCGACTCTGTCACGAGGTTCTCGGCCGGCAGGACGAGCGGGATCGCGGCGGTGGTCGCTTCCAGTCCCGACAGCCGTGCGGGCGAGAGCTGCTTGGTGACCTCCTCGCGTGACATCAGCCCGGCCTCCACGACGAGGTCGGCGATGTTGTGACCGGTCAGCAGGGCTGTCTTGGCCAGCGCAGCGGCGGCGGCGTAGCCGATGAAGGGCGTGAGAGCCGTCACGACGCCGACGGAGGTGCCGACCATGGCGCCCAGTCGCTCTCGATTGGCGGTGATGCCGTCGATGCAGTTGACGCGCAGGGTGTGCATTCCGCGACGCATCCAGGTGATCGACTGGAAGATCGAGTGCGCGATGATCGGCTCGAAGGCGTTCAGCTGCAGCTGACCGGCCTCGACGGCCATCGTGACGGTGAGATCGGCGCCCGCCACGGCGAAGGCCACCTGGTTGACCACCTCGGGGATGACGGGGTTCACCTTCCCCGGCATGATGCTGGAGCCCGCCTGGCGCGGGGGGAGGTTGATCTCGCCGAAACCCGCCTGCGGGCCGGAGGAGAGAAGCCGGAGGTCGTTGCAGATCTTCGACAGCTTGATGGCGTTGCGCTTGAGCGATGCCGAGAACGACATGAAGGCGCCGGTATCGCTCGTGGACTCGACGAGGTCGGTGGCCAGCTCCAGGTCCAGACCCGTGATCGCCCGCAGGTGGGCGAGCACCGCGGTGCTGTACCCGGGCGACGCGGTGATGCCCGTGCCGATGGCCGTCGCACCCATGTTGATCTCGTAGAGGAGGTAGGCGTTCTCGGTGAGCCGGTTGTAATCCTCGCCGAGGGTGGTAGCGAACCCGTGGAACTCCTGCCCGAGTGTCATCGGCACGGCGTCCTGCAGCTGTGTGCGACCGACCTTGAGGATGTCGTGGAACTCCCGCGCCTTCGCCAGGAACGAGTGGCGGAGCAGGTCGAGCTCGTCCAGGAGCGTCTTCAGGTCGAGGCTGAGGCCCACCTTGACCGCCGTCGGATAGACGTCGTTCGTGGACTGGCTGCGGTTGGTGTCGTCGATCGGCGAGAGGAAGGCGTAGTCGCCCTTCTGCCGTCCGGCGAGCTCGAGGGCGATGTTGGTGATGACCTCGTTGGCGTTCATGTTCGTCGAGGTGCCGGCACCACCCTGGACCACTCCGACGACGAACTGGTCGTGGTACTGGCCGTCGATGACCAGCTGCGCGGCGCGGTCGATGAGGTCGGCCTTCATCGGGTCGAGGACGCCGATGTCGCGATTCGCCCGCGCGGAGGCCTGCTTGACCATCGCCAGCGCCCGCACCAGGTCGCGGTACACCGAGATGGGGCGCTTGCTGACGGGGAAGTTCTCCAGCGCTCGGGCGGTGTGGATGCCCCAGTAGGCGTCGGCGGGGATCTCCAGGGATCCCAGCGAATCGGATTCGGTGCGGGTGCGCGTCGTTGCGTCCGGAGCCATCGATAGTCCTTTTGGGTCGCGGCGGTCGGTGATCCCCCCGAGCCTAGCCACCGGTCACCGTCTCCCCGGTGGCCCTGGCGTACAGGCGAAGCGGGTGCACTGTCCGCTACGTCCGCTCCGCCCGTCAGCGCCGCTTGCGCGAGAAGGCCTCGAGTCTCTCCTGCGGGCTCAGACGCGCCATCCGCTCGGCCCACTCCGGTGTGAAGTAGTCCCCCGTCGGTGCGTCCACGACCGGGACGACGTCGTGCGTGATCGTCGTCGGGTAGACGCGGACGACGTGGAACGACTGACCGGCGTCGAAGCCGTTGACCTCCAGCGCCGGCAGACCGAGGTTCATCCCGTAGCACGTGGACGACGCGACCGAGACGGGAATCCCCGCGAACGTCGCGCTCGTCGAGTAGTGCAGGTGGCCCGCGAGGATCGCGCGGACGTCCGTTCCCTCGACAACGCCGGCGAGACGGCCCTGATCGCGCAGTTCGAGGATGTCGAAGAGCGGGAGCGGCGACGGGATCGGGGGATGATGCATGGCGAGGATGGTGCCGAGAGGCGCCGCCTCGGCGAGTACGTCGGACAACCAGGCCAGCTGCGCATCGTCCAGGTCGCCGTGGTGCCAGCCGGGCACCGTGGTGTCGATTCCGATGACGCGGAGGCCGTCGAGGTCCCACACCCGGTCGAGGGGCGCCTCACTGGGCGGCTCGTCGAGCAGGTGCCGGCGCATCGCCGGCCGTTCGTCGTGATTTCCGGCCACCCAGACGATGGGGGCGCCCAGGGTCGCGGCGACCGGCTCGACCAGCTCCCGGAGGCGACGGTATGCATCCGGCTCCCCGAGGTCGGTCAGGTCGCCGGTGACGACGAGGGCGTCTGGTCGCGGGCGCATCCGCTCGATCAGCCGGAGCGTCACCGCCAGATGCTCCTCTGTGTCGATCCCCGGGCCGTGCAGGGCTCCCCCGGCCAGCAGGTGGGTGTCGCTCAGGTGCAGGAGCGTGCGTTCGGGCGGAGGGTACTGTCCGAATCGGAGGGATGCCGCGTCCATGCCCTGAGCCTAATCAGCCCCACCCCCGCAGCTCCCACCGATGCGGGAACGAGGGTGGTCGAGGACTCAGTGGTTGACGACGATGAGCAGGATGCCGCCGATCACCGCGGCGGCGCAGACGGCGAAGCACCCGTACGCCCCGACGTACGCCACCTGCTTCTGGCGCTCCGTCAGGGGGCTCTTGCGGGCGGCCTTCTCTGCGGCCTTCGCCGCCCGGCGCGCCTCTTTCGCAGAGATCACCGTGATCGCGTCGGTGAACTCGGCCGGCGTCACGACGGGGGAACGCCCGCTGCGGACGAGGAGTCGGAGCCCGAGGGCGTAGAACAGCACCACCGTCGCCGCCGCGATCAACGCCGCCAGGAAGACCTGGACGAAGGCGAACCAGTCGATCGAGATCACGACCGCTCTCCCTTCGTCCCGGTACGCTCGCGCTCGGCATCCGCCGACGCACGCTGTTCCTGTTCGCGGCCGAGGGCACGTTGCCGACGAGTGGGCGGCGGGTTGCGCGGGACCTTGATCGCCGCACCCGAGTCGGCGACCTCGCTCATCGCGTTCGCCGCGGTGACCGCGTTGCGACGCGAACGCAGATAGATCGCCAGCACCACCAGGCCGGCGGCGACCGCGTCGATCAGAATCCCCCACGTCCCCAAGAGCACCACCACGTACGCCGCGGCGGCGCCCACGGCACCCGCGGCAGGAAGGGTGAGGAGCCAGCCGACCATGATCCGCCCGACCGTGCGCCAGCGCACGATGGATCCCCGCCGGCCGAGACCCGAGCCGATCACCGAGCCCGACGCGACCTGCGTGGTCGACAGTGCGAATCCGAGGGCGCTGGATGCGAGGATCGTGGAGGCCGTGGACGACTCCGCGGCGAATCCCTGCGCGGGTTTGACGTCGGTGAGCCCCTTGCCGAGGGTGCGGATGATGCGCCACCCGCCCATATAGGTCCCCAGCGCGATCGTGACGGCGCAGGCGACGATCACCCAGAGCTGCGGGTCGGGATTCGAGCTGGACTGCCATCCCACGGTGATGAGGGCCAGGGTGATGACGCCCATCGTCTTCTGCGCGTCGTTCGTGCCGTGCGCGAGCGCGACGAGAGACGACGTGAAGATCTGTCCCCATCGGAACCCGTCACGGCCGTCGGGCCTGCCGTCGTGTCGCCGCGTGACGGCGTAGGCGATCTTCGTGGTGGCGAAGGCGATCAGCCCTGCGGTGACGGGCGCGATCAGCGCCGGCAGGATCACCTTCGACATCACGACGCCGAGGTCGATCGCCGCGAACCCGGCACCCACGATCGTGGCACCGATCAGCCCGCCGAAGAGGGCGTGCGAGGAGCTGGAGGGCAATCCCAGGAGCCAGGTGAGCATGTTCCAGGAGATGGCGCCGATGAGTCCCGCGAAGATGATGGCGGGGAAGATCGCCGCGGAGAGCTCGTCCTCCCGGATCATGCCCCCCGAGATCGTCTTGGCCACCTCCGTCGAAAGGAAGGCCCCGACCAGGTTCAGCACCGCCGCGAGCAGGACGGCGACCTTGGGCTTGAGCGCGCCGGTCGCGATCGGCGTCGCCATGGCGTTGGCCGTGTCGTGGAACCCGTTCGTGAAGTCGAAGAACAGTGCCAGCACGATGACGAGCACGATGATCAGGGCTGCGGTCTCCACCGTTCGCTTTCCGAGAGTGTGAAAGAAGGGAAGGTGCCGACGGGATCGGCGTGTGCGAACGAAGAGTTCACCGGGAGTTAAGGAACCGGCAACCGGCCAGACAGAATCCTCGCATCGGCCCCACGCTCGGTCAACTCAGCGATCCGAGAGGACCGGATGATGCTCGACGCACCCGGGGTCCTCCGCATCGGGTGATGCGAAGTCTGCGACGAAGGTGTTGGATGTTGCCGCACGGGCCCGGATCGGCTCGGGGCGGAGGCAGGTGGCCGGATGAAGAAGTGGTCCGTCGTGCTGATCCTGGGCGCGGCACAGTTCGTGATGGTGCTCGACAGCACCGTCATGAACGTCTCGATCTCCACCGTGGTGGCAGACCTCGACAGCAGCGTGACCGCGATGCAGACCGCGATCACGTTCTACACGCTGACGATGGCCGCCACGATGCTGCTCGGCGCGAAGCTGGGGGACATCTGGGGCCGGCGCCGCGCACTCGTCATCGGGTCGATCGTGTACGCAGCGGGGTCGCTCCTGACGGCCCTGAGTCCGAACATGCTGACGCTCTTCCTCGGATGGTCGGTCATCGAGGGCCTCGGTGCGGTTCTCGTCATCCCCGCCATCGCAGCCCTCATCGCCGACAACTACGACGGAAGCGATCGCGTGAAGGCCTTCGCGGCCATCGGCGCCGTCTCGGGGGCCGCCGTCGCCGCAGGCCCTCTCATCGGCGGATTCATGACCACCTATCTCAGCTGGCGCTATGTGTTCGCGGGCGAGGTCGTCATCATGGCGGTGGTCGTTCTCTTCGCCGGGCGTATCGGCGAGAAGGCTGCGCGCCAACGCGTCGGCATCGATGCACTGAGCGTGCTGCTGTCGGCGTCCGGCCTCGTCGCGGTCGTGTACGGGATGCTGCAGAGCAAGGTCTGGGGATGGATCATCCCGCTGCACTCCCCCGAGATCGGCGGCGTGGAGATCGCACCGCTGGGCATCTCGCTCACGGCGTGGCTGATCGTCGCCGGAAGCGTGCTCCTGACGCTCTTCTTCGCGCGGCAGCGTCGCTTGGTCGCCCGAGGACGCGACCCGTTGCTGCACGCCGAGCTGCTCTCCATCCGCCGGCTGCGCAGCGGCCTGAGCGTGCTCGGCGGTCAGTACGCGATCACGGCGGGGCTGTTCTTCATGGTCCCGGTCTACCTCCAGATGACGCTCGGCTTCGACGCCCTCGAAACCGGCATCCGCATCTTCCCCCTCTCTGTCTCGCTGATCCTGTTCTCGATCTTCGGCACCCGCCTGTCCACGCGCTGGTCACCCAAGCGCATCGTGCGCGTCGGTCAGTGGACCCTCGCAGCAAGCTGTCTCGTGCTGCTCACCGCGGTCGACCCCGAGCTGTCCAGCCCCGCTTTCGGGCTCGGGATGTTCTGCGCGGGTGCCGGCCTCGGACTCCTGGCCTCTCAGCTGGGCAATGTGAACATGTCGTCGGTCACCGAGAAGGAGACGAGCGAGGTCGGGGGCCTCCAGGGCGTCTTTCAGAACCTCGGCTCGTCCCTCGGCACAGCCCTGATCGGATCGATCCTGATCAGCACACTCGCCACCTCCTTCGCGAGCGGCGTCGCGCAGAGCACATTGCCGCCCGAGACGCAGACCATCGTCGCCGAACGAACGGCGGGCGGTGTCCAGATCGTCCCCGCCGACAGCGTGCCGCAGATCGCGACCGACGCCGGCCTCAGCGACCAGGAGGCGGCAGAACTGCAGACGGTGTACGTGCAGTCCCAGCTCGCGTCGCTGCGCACCGCCCTGTTCGGTCTCATCCTGCTCGCGCTGGCATCGCTGCTCCTCTCGCGCGGCATCCCGGACGACGTCCCTCCGCCGCGGCGGAAACGCGTCACGGCACGGCACACGACCTCCTAGCCAGCCCGCTCACGCCGGGAGGAGTCGACTAGCGTGGGACGGTGACCACCCCCGCCGCATCCCCCACGCCGCCCGTCGCCGCACGCACGCCGATCGTGCGCAGTCACCATGGTGACGACGTCGAAGACTCCTACGAGTGGCTCCGGGCGAAGGAGGATCCGGCGGTCATCGCTCACCTCGAGGCCGAGAACGCCTACACCGCTGCGCGCACCGCGCACCTGGCAGGCCTGCGGGAGCGGGTGTTCGAGGAGATCACGTCCCGCACCCTGGAGACCGACCTCTCCGTCCCCAGCCGCCACGGCGAGTGGTGGTACTACGGCCGGACCATCGCGGGCAAGCAGTACGGCATCCAGTGCCGCGCTCCCCTGGCGTCTTCGGACGACTGGACCCCGCCGGTGCTCTCGCCCGATGCCGAGGTCCCCGGCGAGGAGATCCTGCTCGACAGCAACGTCGAGGCCGAGGGCCAGGAGTTCTTCTCCCTGGGCAGCTTCGACGTCTCGACCGACGGCTCGCGCATGCTGTTCGGCGTCGATGTCGCCGGCGACGAGCGGTACACCATCCGTGTCCGAGACCTCGCGACCGGCCGTCAGCTCCCCGATGAGATCCCCGGCACCTTCGCCGGTGCGAGCTTCTCACCCGACGGCCGATTCATCGTCTACACCACGGTCGACGACGCCTGGCGCCCCGACACCGTCTGGCTCCACGAGATCGGCACGCCCGTCACCGATGACGCCAAGCTCTTCCACGAGCCCGACGAGCGGTACTGGGTGGGTGCCGGATTCACGCGCAGCGAGCGCTACCTCGTCATCAGCCTGGGCTCCTCCATCACCTCCGAGGAGTGGCTCGTCGACGCGACCGACCTGACGGCCGAGCCACGGGTGATCTGGCCGCGCCGCGAGGGCGTGGAGTACGACGTCTCACACGCCGTCGTCGACGGGGAGGACGTGCTGTTCATCCTCCACAACGACGGCGCGCTCGACTTCGAACTCGTCCGCGTGTCGGCGGCCGACCCGCAGGGCGCCCGCCGCAGCGTCATCCCCCACCGCCCCGGCATCCGTCTGCTCGGTCTGTCGACCTTCCGCGACTGGGGTGTCATCGGCTACCGCAGGGAAGGCCTGGCACGACTCGGGATGCTCGATTACGCCACATCGACGGTGTCGGAGATCGAGTTCGACGAGCCGCTGTACTCGGTGGGCACCGGCGGGAACCCCGAGTGGGCTCCGCCGATGCTGCGGCTGTCGTACGGCTCCTTCGTCACCCCCGGCACCGTGTTCGACTACGAGATCGCCACCGGCGACCTGCTGCTGCGCAAGCGGCAGCCGGTGCTCGGCGGCTACGACCCGGCCGAGTACGGACAGGCCCGTGTCTGGGCCCGCGCCGACGACGGCACGCAGGTGCCGGTGTCGCTGGTGTGGAAGCGGTCGTTCGGCGAGCCCGGTGCAGCGCCCCGCCCCGTCCACCTCTACGGCTACGGCTCGTACGAGCACTCCATCGAGCCCGGGTTCTCGGTGCCGCGCCTGTCGGAGCTCGACCGCGGGGTGGTCTTCGCCGTCGCCCACGTGCGCGGAGGCGGGGAGATGGGTCGGCAGTGGTACGAGGACGGGAAGCTCCTGGCCAAGCGCAACACGTTCACCGACTTCGTCGCCGCCGCTCAGCACCTCATCGACGGCGGATACACCACGTCCGACCGGATGGTCGCAGAGGGTGGAAGCGCGGGCGGACTGCTCATGGGCGCGGTGGCCAACCTCGCACCCGAGAGCTTCGCCGGGATCCTCGCCGATGTGCCCTTCGTCGACGCGCTGACGACGATCCTCGACCCGTCGCTGCCCCTGACCGTCATCGAGTGGGACGAGTGGGGCGACCCGCTCCACGACGCCGACGTCTACGCCTACATGAAGTCGTACACGCCCTACGAGAATGTTCGGGAGGGGGTGCGGTATCCCCGTGTGCTCGCGGTGACCTCGCTCAACGACACCCGCGTGCTCTACGTCGAGCCGGCGAAGTGGGTCGCGCGGCTGAGGGAGGTCGGCGCCGACGCGCTGCTGAAGTGCGAGATGGTCGCCGGTCACGGCGGCGTGTCGGGGCGGTACAACGCGTGGCGGGAGCGGGCTTTCGAGCTCGCGTGGCTGCTGGACGTGCTCGGCGTCGCGGACTGACCTGGCAGAGAGCCGACCTCGCGGCGTTGCCGAGGCACACCTCGACGATCGGTGGCCCGCGGTTCAGCCGAAGAGCGCGGCGGCTTCGTCGTAGCGGTAACGCGGAACGGTGTTGAGCTCGCCCAGCGCCTCGGCGAAGGGCACGCGCACGATGTCGGTGCCGCGAAGCGCCACCATCTTGCCCCACTCCGCGTCCATCACCGCGTCGGCGGTGTGAAGCCCCAGCCGGGTGGCGAGCACCCGGTCGAATCCCGAGGGCGATCCGCCCCGCTGGATGTGCCCGAGCACCGTGGCGCGGGTCTCGATCCCGGTGATGCGCTCGATCTCGGGGGCGAGCACCTCGCTGATGCCGCCCAGGCGCGGACGGTTGAAGGCGTCGAGGCCCTTGTCGCTGAACGCCTCGTCCATGCCCTTGAGCTTGAAGCCTTCCGACACGACCACCAGCGGAGCGCGGCCACGATCGTGAGCCTTGGTCACCAACTCGCAGATGTCGTCGATCGTCAGCGGCACCTCGGGGATGAGGATCGCGTGCGCACCTGCGGCGATACCGGCGTGCAGCGCGATCCAGCCGACGTGGCGCCCCATGACCTCGGCGACCATGCAGCGCTGGTGCGAATCGCCCGTGGTGCGGAGGCGGTCCATCGCCTCCGAGGCGATGTTGACGGCGGTGTCGAAGCCGAACGAGTAATCGGTGGCCCGCAGGTCGTTGTCGATGGTCTTCGGGACGCCGATGACGTTGATGCCGTCCTTCGACAGGCGGTCGGCGGCGGCGAGGGTCCCCTCCCCGCCGATCGCGATGATCCCGTCGATGCGATGACCGTAGAGCGTCTTGGCGATGTTCTCCGCTCCCCCGCGCGACCCCTCGTACGGGTTCGTGCGGCTGGTGCCGAGGATCGTGCCACCGACCTTGGACAGACCCTTTACCTCGTGGCGGGTGAGGGGGAAGAAGTCCGCGTCCACCACGCCGCGCCAGCCGTCGCGGATGCCGACGAACTCGAGGTCGTAATTCGTCGTGCCCTTCAGCACGACGCCGCGGATGACGGCGTTCAGGCCGGGGCAGTCGCCGCCGCTGGTCAGGATGCCGATCTTCATGTGTGTCCTTGGTGCTCTCGGGGTGGGGCTATCGGCGACGCTGCCTCACCCCGAGAGTACTGCCGGATGCCCGGGGCACACCAACCCGGTGCGCCCGGCGCCGCTCAGACCTCGCCCAGCGCCCGCCGGGTGAGATGCATGAGCGCCGACAGCTGCACCGAATCACTGGACTCGGGGTCGACGGCGATGCCGTCGAGCGCGCGCTGCGCCAGCCCCTGCTTGGAGTCGATCAGCTCGGCGATCTTGGTGTCGATCGTGTGCGCGGCGATGATGCGCCACGCCGTCACCGGCTCGGCCTGGCCGATGCGGTGCACCCGGTCGATGGCCTGCGTCTGCTCGGCGGCCGTCCACGACAGCTCCGCCAGCACGACGTTGGAGGCCGCCTGCATGTTGACACCGACGCCCGCAGCCGTCAGCGAACACACCGCGACACCGACCTCGGGGTCGTTGTTGAAGGCGTCGATGGCCTCCTGGCGTGCGGTGGAGGTCTGGTCTCCGCGAAGCGACACCGATCGCAGACCCGAAGCGCGGAAATGCGCCTCGGCGGCATCCATGACGTCGATGTGCTTGGCGAAGAACACCACCTTGCCGACCGAGCGCTGCAGCTGCACGGCGTAATCGGCCGCGAGATGGGCCTTCGCCTGACCGATGCGGCGCACCATGGTGAAGACGTTCTCGGCCCCGGTCCCCTGCGCCTTGGACTCGTCGAGCTCGTTCTGCGCGACCAGACGCACGATGTCGTCGTCGAGCTCTCCGGGCAGGTGCAGGGTCGCCTGCCCCTGGCGCGCGGTGCCGCGGGCCTCGATGATCCGGCGGTAGCGCGCGGCGAGACGCTCGCCGAGTTCGCGCTCCGCCTGGCGGATCGATCGACCGAACTCGTCATCGAGCTCGACGGGCAGGTCGGCGATGAGCTTGTCGGGCAGGTCGGCCGCGACATCCGTCTTCAGCCGCCGGACGATCCCCATCGAGATGACCGCCTCACGGGCAGCGGGGTAGAACGCCTTGTCGGCCGGTGTGAGCCCCGACTCGTCGAGCTTCTCCATCAGCTCCGGCCCGGGCTTCTCGCCGTTGGTCCAGCCGAGGAAGCGCCAGATGGCGTCGAAGTCCTCGACGTCGTTGATCAGCGGCGTTCCGGTGAGGGCGAGCATGAGGGGATCGCGCACCTGCTGACGGATGCGACTTGCCAGGGCGAGGACGTTCTGCGAGCGGAGCGAGGTGAGGTTCTTGATGAAGTGGGCCTCGTCGACGACCATGCCCTTCAGGCCGATGGAGCTCAGCCACGACAGGTGCCGGTCGAGGATCTCGTAGTTGACGATGAACACGTCGGCGAAGGCGTCCATCGCTTCGCCGTCGCCGTGGATGACGGTGGCCCGACGCTGCGGTGTCCAGCGCGCGACCTCGCGTGCCCAGTTCATCTTCACCACGTTCGGAACGACGGCCAGAAGCGGATAGGCGTCGGCGACCGAGGCGGCGAGCACCGATTCGGCGGTCTTGCCCAGGCCCGGCTCGTCGGCCAGGAGGAAGGATCGGTGTCCCTGACGGACCGCCTCGAGGAAACGCGACTGGTGCGGCATGACCTCCAGGCCCTTGGGCGAGAGACGGTCGAACTCGGGGACGGGGGAAGATCCATGGATGCCGCTCCGCCGCCGGCCCCGGTCTCGAAGGCCTTGTACAGCGGACCCATGAGCTCCCAGCCGTCGAGGCGCCGGCGGATGTTGTCCTTGGGCGCCAGGCGTGACAGGTCCGGGGCGAGGAACGGGTTCGCCATCTGGCGGGCTTCGACGGTGGCGGGCACGACCTGGCGCTCGGCGAGCGCCGCGGGAACGACCTGCGCGGGCGCCGGGGCGCTGTCGGTGATGATCAGCTCGTCCGGCGGCAGTTCGGCGCCGGACTCCAGCAGCCAGTCGCGCCGCATGCGTCGGGCGACCGGCGAGGTGGCCTGGTCGACTTCGAGCAGCTGGATCAGCGAGGTGTCGCGTGCTGCGGTCTTGGCGAGGATCGTCGCCACGCCGTCGAGCCGCTTCAGCAGCTCCGAACGGGTGGCGTCGGTGATCTCGGTGTCGGCTTTCACCCGCGCCCGCTCCTCGCGGACGAGGAACGCGATCACCTGGAACTTGACGCGATTGGTGGGGCCGAGCTTGCCGCGCTGGGCCTTGGCTTCGACCTCGCGGACCTTGCGGGCGAGGATCGGGATGACGGGGGCGTCGTCGTCACGGCGGGACGACGACCTTCTGCGGCCCGACGCCGAGCGTGAGCGCGAATCCTGGGCGGGTGCCGTGGTCGGCATGCTCCTCCTGAGCGTGAGTGCCGGTGGAGACCGGCGGGTGTCCGGCGAGGCCGGTGAGAGCGACGGGGTCCGCGGGCGGCGGTCCGTCACGACGCGGGTCGGAGTTCTCGGCCGGGCGGCTGCGGGCACTCGCTTCAGCGAGCTGCGGCGACGCCGATGAGATCTCCGGCAACGATTCTAGCGCGCCACCGGGCCGCGCGCCCACTCCGGGCGCGCCGAGCGAGGCGTCGGGTCACCCCCACAGCGTTTGGACGATGTCCTCGCTGTACCCCTCGGGGGTGAAATTGATGTAGGCGGTGGCCACCCAGCCGTTGTCACGGACGACGTGGGTCTCGCCTCGGAGATACGGCACGTCATCCAGCGAGACACCGCGCTGCTCGATCCGGCAGACGGTCCCGCCGAGCGCCTCCTCGCACCCGAATCCCGCCTCGAGCAGGGCGGTGCGCAACGCCGCCGCCTGGGCGGCATCGATCACCGTGACGGTGGTGGCCAGGCCCGACTCGCTCGGAGTGCCCCACGAGCAGCGGATCGACGGAGGGCCGGCGGCGAGGATCTCGAGCCCGACGGCGTTCTCCGTGGAGTACATCGTCACGCCCGGATCGTTCAGCGGCGGGTTCTGGGCGTTCAGCGACGCCAGCATGTCGGCCGAGTAGATGTCCTCGCAGCGTTCGGGCAGCTGCAGCGTGTCCGGCAGCATGGTCTCGATGGGGGACGGGGTCGGCACGGGCGTGACCGGCGTGACGCTCGGCGACGGCGACGTCGTCGACGCCGTCGGAGAGGGGCTTCCCCCCGGCTCGGGGACGCAGCCGGCGGCCACGGCGAGGACCACTGCCACGCCCGCTCCGGCAGCGAGGGCTCGTCGGATGTTCGTCATGGCTGCTCCTCCCCGGCCGGCGTCCGCGGCGTCGGGCTCTCGACCCTACCCGCGGGAGTAGGGTGAGCGCGTGACCGATCGGCCCGCGGTGCGTGAGCGTGTCGTTCTCCTTGTTGCGATTCTGGCATCGTTCGTCGCTTTCCTCGACAGCACCGTCGTCACCGTCGCCCTCCCCGCCATCGCCGAGGAGCTCGGCGGAGGACTTGCCACCCAGCAGTGGGTGGTCGACGCCTACCTCATCACTCTGGGTGCGCTCATCCTCGTCGCCGGTTCTCTCAGCGACGTGTTCGGCCGTGTCGTGGTGCTGGTGTGGGGCCTCATCGGGTTCGGAGTGACCTCCATCGCGATCGCCGCGGCCCCCACGGCGGAGTTCCTCATCGTCGCACGCGGGCTCCAGGGGGTCGCCGGCGCCCTGCTCGTGCCCAGCTCGCTCGCGCTCATCACCGCGACCTTCCGCGGTCCCGCGCAGGCGCGTGCCATCGGCACGTGGACGGGCGCGACGACGGCGGCGATGCTCGTCGGCCCCCTCCTCGGCGGTGTCTTCGTCGACCTGCTGTCCTGGCGCCTGGCCTTTCTGATCAACGTCGTCCCCATCGCGGTGACGCTCTTCCTCCTTCCGAAGATGGGACTGGCCGAGAAACGCGACCCCACTCGCAGCGTGGATTGGGCGGGCGCGGTGATGTGCGCCGTCGGGCTCGGCGGGGTGGTGTTCGCCCTCATCGAACAGCCGAACCTCGGATGGTCCTCCCCGCTCATCTGGGCGACGCTGGTCGTCGGCGTCCTCTCTTTCGCCGGCTTCCTCCTCCGCCAGCGCCTGGCTCGAAGCCCCATGATGCCGCTCGGGCTCTTCCGCGTCCGCAACTTCTGGACCGGCAACATCGCCACCGCCTTCATCTACGGCGCGCTGTCGTTGAACGGGTTCGTGGTCGGGGTGTACCTGCAGCAGGGTGCCGGGCTCCCCGCGACGCTCGCGGGGTTGGCGATGCTCCCCAGCACCGTGCTGCTGATCCTGCTGAGCTCGCGCGTCGGTGCGCTGGCGGGCAGGATCGGCCCGCGCCTGTTCATGACCGTCGGACCACTGCTCATGGCCGCGGGCGCCCTGCTGCTGCTGACCGTGTCGGAGAGTTTCGATTACTGGTGGCAGGTGTTTCCGAGCGTGGTGGTCTTCGGCCTGGGGCTCGCGGTGACCGTGTCGCCCCTCACCTCGGCGATCCTCGGCGCGATCGACAGCTCGCGCTCGGGCATCGCCTCAGCGGTGAACAACGCCGTCGCCCGCGTGGCGGGTCTGCTGGTGATCGCCGCGCTCGGCACGATCGTCGGCGGTTCCCTGGATCTGGAGGGATTCCACCGGGCGGCGATCGTGACCGCGGCGTTCCTCGCCATCGGCGGGCTCGTGTCGTGGCTGGGGATCCGCAATCCCGCGCCGCTGACTCAGCCCTCCGACCTCAGATGAGGCTCTTGGTGTGCCAGACCGTCTTCACCTCGGTGAACGCGCTGATGCGCTGAAGGCTCGGCGCCGCGGCGTCGGGGCCCTGCTCGGGCGGAAGCACGCGCGTCAGCGTCTCGGCCGCCTTCACCTGCAGGTCGACCCAGTCGATGCCTCCGGCGCCGACGAGGTCGAGCGCGTGCACGTCGGGATGACCCGCGAGCCACGGCGCGATCTCGGCAGGCGACCCGGTCAGGACGTTGACCACGCCGCCGGGCACATCCGAGGTGGCGAGCACCTCGGCGAGGCTGATGGCTGAGAGGGGGAAGGACTCGGAGGCGACGACGACTACGCTGTTGCCGGCGACGAGGGCCGGCGCGATTGCGGAGACCAGCCCGACGAGGGCGGTGTCCTGCGGCGCGATGATCGCCACCACGCCCGTGGGCTCGGGCACCGACAGGTTGAAGTACGGCCCCGCCACCGGGTTGGCGTTGCCGGTCACCTGCGCGAACTTGTCGCACCAGCCGGCGTACCAGACCCACCGATCGATGGCTTCGTCGACCTCAGCGGCCGCCTTGGACTGCGACAGCCCCGTCTGGGCGACGATCTCGTCGATGAACTGGCCGCGGCGGCCCTCGAGCACCTCGGCGACGCGGTAGAGGACCTGACCGCGGTTGTAGGCGGTGGCGCCCGACCAGGTCTTGACGGCTCCGACGGCGGCACCCACGGCGTCGCGAGCATCCTTGCGCGAGGCCTGCGCCGCATTGGCGAGGAAGGCGCCGCCGGGTGAGCGGACCTCGAAGGTGCGCCCGGATTCGCTGCGGGGGAACGCCCCGCCGATGAAGAGCTTGTAGGTCTTGGGAACGGTCAAACGCTGTGTCATGTCCTCGGTCCTCAGCTGTTCGCGGTGCTCTTGAGGTACGCCAGCAGCCCGTGGCGGCCGCCTTCGCGTCCGTAGCCGGATTCCTTGTAGCCGCCGAACGGACTCGACGGGTCGAAGCGGTTGAAGGTGTTGGCCCACACCACTCCGGCGCGCAGGCGATCCGCGACCGCGAGGATGCGCGACCCCTTGTCGCTCCAGATGCCGGCCGAGAGACCGTACGGGGTGTTGTTGGCCTTCTCGATGGCCTCCGCGGGGGTGCGGAAGGTCAGCACCGAGAGTACCGGCCCGAAGATCTCGTCTCGCGCGATGCGGTGGCTGGTCTGCACACCGGTGAAGATCGTCGGCGGGAACCAGAAGCCGTTGTCGGGGATGACGCAGTCGGCGCTCCAGCGCTCCGCGCCCTCCTCTTCGCCGATCCGGCTGAGTTCGCGGATGCGGTCCAGCTGCTCCCGGGAGTTGATCGCGCCGATGTCGGTGTTCTTGTCGAGCGGGTCACCCAGACGCAGGGTGGACAGGCGCGACTTCAGCCGGTCGACGACCTCGTCATGGATCGACTCCTGCACGAGCAGCCGGCTGCCGGCGCAGCAGACGTGGCCCTGGTTGAAGAAGATCCCGTTGACGATCCCCTCGATGGCCTGGTCGATCGGCGCGTCCTCGAAGACGATGTTCGCCGCCTTGCCGCCGAGTTCGAGGGTGAGCTTCTTGGGGGTACCGGCGACGGCGCGGGCGATCTCGCGGCCGACGGCGGTCGAACCGGTGAAGGCCACCTTGTCGACATCGGGATGGCGCACGAGAGCCGCACCCGTGGCGCCCGCACCGGTGATGATGTTGACGACGCCCGGCGGAAGGTCGGCCTGCTGCAGGATCTCGGCGAACAGGAGCGCCGAGAGCGGGGTGGTCTCGGCGGGCTTGAGCACCACCGTGTTCCCCGCGGCCAGGGCCGGAGCGACCTTCCACGCGAGCATCAGCAGCGGGAAGTTCCACGGGATCACCTGGGCGGCCACCCCGAGCGGGCGGGGGTTCGCGCCGGCGCCGGCGTAGTCGAGCTTGTCGGCCCATCCCGCGTAGTAGAAGAACCATGCGGCGACCTGAGGGATGTCGACGTCGCGGCTCTCCTTGATGGGCTTGCCGTTGTCGAGACTCTCCGCGACCGCGAGCTCGCGGGCGCGCTCCTGGATCAGGCGGGCGATCCGGAAGAGGTACTTTCCGCGATCGCGCCCCGACATGGTCGACCAGGTCTTGTCGAAGGCGCGCCGCGCGGCGGCGACGGCGGCGTCGACGTCGGCGTCGTCGGCGTGGGCCACCGTGGCGATGCGCTTCTCATCCGCCGGCGACACGGTGTCGAACGCCGGCCCTGATCCGGGACGGAACTCACCGTCGACGAAGAGGCCGTACTCGTCCTGCAGGGTGAGGATCGACCGGGACTCGGGCGCCGGGGCGTAGTCGAGGAAGGACATGGATTCTTTCGTGGTGTCGAGCTCGCGGGTCATCCGGGTCTCCTCAGTCGATCGTGACGTAGTCGGCGCCGGTGTAGTGGCCGGTGCGCAGCTTCTGCCTCTGGCGGAGGACGTCGTTCAGCAGGGACGACGCGCCGTAGCGGAACAGGTGCGGCTGAAGCCACTCCTCCCCCACCGTCTCGGCCACGAGCACCAGGTAGGCGATGGCGTCCTTGGCGGTGCGGATGCCGCCGGCGGGCTTGACCCCGACGCGCTGCCCCGTGGCGCGATACCAGTCGCGCACCACCTCGAGCATGAGGAGGGTCGTCGGACGCGTGGCTGCGGGCTGCACCTTGCCGGTGGAGGTCTTGATGAAGTCGGCGCCGGCGAGGATCGCCAGCCACGAGGCGCGCTTGATGTTGTCGTAGGTGTTCAACTCGCCGGTCTCGAGGATGACCTTCAGCGATGCGAAGGAGCCGTCCGCGCGGCGGCACGCCTGTTTGACCTGGACGATCTGGTCGAACACCAACCCGTAGCGGCCCGACAGGAACGCCCCGCGATCGATCACCATGTCGATCTCGTCGGCGCCGGCTGCTACCGCCTCTGCGGTGTCGGCGAGCTTGATGGCCAGCGACGAGCGGCCGCTGGGGAACGCGGTGGCCACGGCGGCGACGCTGATGAGGCCGTCGTCGGGATCGCCGTGCGCGCCGCCGAGGGCGGCGACGGCATCGGGAACCATGTCGCCGTACACGCAGACGGCCGCCACCCGCGGACAGGTGGGGTCGGACGGATCAGGGGTGAGCGCTTTGGCGACGAGGGAGCGGACCTTGCCCGGGGTGTCGGCACCCTCGAGGGTCGTGAGGTCGATGAGTTCGATGATGCGGTCCAGCGCCCAGGCCTTGGACGTCGTCTTGATCGAACGGGTCCCGAGGGCCGCGGCGCGCTGTTCGAGTCCGACGGCGTCGACGCCGGGCAGTCCGTGGAGGTAGCGCCGGAGGGTGGTGTCATCCGGCTCCCCGCCGAGGAGATCGACGGCGCGCTCGGCGAGCGTCTGCAGTTCGGTGCGGCTCATGGCCCTTCCCTTTCCCGGTTTGCCTGCGGTCGGGCAAACCTCAAGCCTAGACGGTCAGCGCATCGCGCACACGGTCGACGTCGTCGGCCATCTGCGCGATCAGCTGCGGGATCCCCTCGAAAGCCCCCATGGCTCGGATGCGATGACGGAACTGCACCTCGACCCGGTGACCGTAGAGGTCGAGGTCGGTCTCGTCGAGGACATAGGCCTCGACCTGCCGACCGGTGACATCGTCGAAAGTGGGATTGGTTCCGATGCTGATGGCGGCGGGATAGCGGATGCTGCTGCGCGGGCCGTCCGTCAGATTCGCCGCCACCGGCCCCTCGTCCACGAGCCAGCCGGCGTAGACGCCATCGGCGGGGACGTACCCTTCGCGATCCGCGGACAGGTTGGCGGTGGGGTAGCCGAGCTCCCTCCCCCGCTTGAGTCCGTGCACGACCTCCCCCCGCACCGATGGGGCTCGTCCGAGAAGCTTCGCAGCGGTGTCGACGTCGCCGACTTCGAGCAGTTCGCGGATCCACGTCGACGACACGCGGCGCTCGCCCTCCACGGCTCGGACGTCGTCGACGACCTGGAGGGAGAAGCCGTACTCGGCGGCGAGCTCCTCGAGGAGCGCCACATCTCCGGCTCCGCCCCGGCCGAATCGGAAGTCACGACCGACGAGCAGCATCGCCACTCCGAGGGCGTCGACCAGGAGCGTGCGGACGAACTGCCGCGGCTCGAGGTCGGCGAGCCCGCGGTCGAAGGTCAACATCAGCGTGGCGTCCACGCCCGCCTCCGCCAACAGCCGGAGCTTCTGATCGGGACCGACGAGGCTCACCGGACAGAGGTCGGGGCGCAGGAGTGCGAGCGGATTGCGGTCGAACGTCACCGCGACGACCGGAGTGCCCATCGTGGCGGCGTTGACTCTGGCCCGCTCGATGAGTGCGCGGTGACCGGCGTGCACGCCGTCGAACTTCCCGATGGCGACGACTGAGGGACCGAAGCCGGGGGGGATGTCCTCCGGACGGCGGAAGACGATCATCGCGCCACCGCGTCGGCGGGAGCCGCCGCAGCCGGGCGTGCCGCGGGGCGATGCAGGATCAGCCACCACAGACCGAGGAAGGGAAGCACGAGAGGAATGAGCAGATACCCCGCTCCGAACCACGACCACACGGTGGGGTGAGCGAAGAGGGCGGGCAGGACGAAGCTGAGCGTCCCGATGATGAGGACCCCCGCGAGCTCGAAGCAGATCGCGATCCACGCCACGCGGTACCAGGAGCGCGACCCGGAGAAGATCAGCGCGAGCGTGGCGAGGATGTAGACGACCGCCGCGAGCGCCGAGAGCGCGTAGGCCAGGGGGGCCTCGTCGAACTCCCGGACGATCTGCACGAAGGAGCGACCGGTCGCGGCCAGCGCCATGATGCCGTAGACGATGACGAGGACGCGGCCGATGCCGGTCATGCGGGGGCGGGGGGTCGAGATCATGGCGTACCCCATCCTACGTTCGCCGTCTCCCGGACGCTCAGGCGAGCTGGACGGTCCAGATCACCTGCATCCGCCACACCATGACCGCGACGGCGAGAGCTGCGACGCCCATGATCACCGTGCTCCACCGGCTGCGTTCCACCAGAGCCCACGCGACCCCCGCGGGCGGAAGAAGGGCCGCCGACACCAGGTAGACCCAGAACTCCAGCAGGCTGCCGCTGGGTGGGTTGCCGGCGAACGGCGCGACGATCGCGACGACGATCTGCACGATCAGCAGCACTTCGACCAGGGCCATCGCCCCGACGGTGAGGTCGCTCGGCCGACGTCCGGCAAGACCCAGGATGACGCCGAGCAGCCCCGCCGCCACGGCGACGGCGACCTGGATCAGAGTGAACCACAGGATCATCCCGCAACCTCCTCGGGCATGTTGACGACGCTCTTGATGTCATCTCCTCGGCGCTCGACGATGCCCACGAGAGCCCCGTCGGGGTCGATCGCCGCCGCGCGGGGGCCGGGAAGGGCGGAGGCGATCCCGGTCAGCCGCTTGCCGTGACGCAGGTCTCGGGCTTGCGCGGCGGTGACGCCGAGAGCGCCGAGCACGGCGGCAGCGGCCTCAGCCGGAGGCCACGGTGAGGCCTCCACCAGGTCATCGATGCCGACGGCGTCGGCGATGTGGAAGGGACCGATGCGTGTGCGGCGCAGTGCTGTGAGGTGCCCACCGACACCCAGGGCCGCTCCGAGGTCGCGGGCGAGGGAGCGGATGTAGGTGCCGCTGGAGCAGTCCACCGTCACATCGAGATCGATCACGGAGCCCGTGCGGCGCTCGTCGGTGACCTCGAGACGGCTCACCGTCACCGTCCGCGCCGCCAGCTGAACCTCCTGCCCGGCTCGGGCGAGGTCGTACGCCCGCCGTCCGTCGACCTTGATGGCGGAGTAGGTGCTCGGAATCTGGGAGATCGTGCCTCGAAGCGCCGCGAGGTGCGTCTCGATCGCGTCGGCGGTCACCCCTGAGGCATCCGCCATCTGCGTGGTCTCGCCGTCGGCGTCATCGGTCGTGGTCGTCTCGCCGAGCCGGATCGTCGCTTCGTATGTCTTGTCGAGCCCGACGACGAAGGTGAGCAGCCGCGTGGCGGCGTCGACGCCCAGCACGAGCAATCCCGTCGCCAGGGGATCGAGCGTCCCGGCATGGCCGACCTTCCGCGTCCCCCGCGCGCGTCGAGCACGGGCGACGACGTCGTGGCTGGTGATGCCGGTGGGCTTGTCGACCAGGAGGATGCCCGCCATCAGCAGGAATCCGCCCAGACGCGCCGGGGATGCCCGGGATCGGTGTTGTCGACGATCGCCGAGGCCTCGGCGCGCGGATCGGCGTCCTTCAGGTACAGCTCCTGCCCCTCGCGGTAGCGGGCATTCGAGGGCGCCCACGGGTCGGGATCGGTGCCGTCCCGCTCCGACACGCGGGCGGCGGCGACGTCGATCGGCACGTCGAGCCAGACCGACCAGTGCCAGATGCCTCGGAGCTCGGGGCGCAGGAGGAACACCCCGTCGACGATGAGCACGGCGTCGCGCGGCGCGGTGACCCACTCGGCCTCGACCGGTGCGTCACGGCGGTGGTCGAACGCCGCCAGCTGGAATCCCGTCGCGCCGCCGGTCTGGGCGCCGTCACGGAACGGTTCGATGAGCACTCGCCGGAAGGTGGCGTAGTCGAAGGAGTCGCGGTAGAACCCCTCCGGCGACGTGCGTCCGCGGGCGTACCGCTCGGTGCGGGGACGGTGGAAGCCGTCGATCGATGCCCGGAAGACCGCGGAGCCGTCCTCGGCGAAGACGGTGGCGAGATGGTCGGCGAACGTGGTCTTGCCGGCGCCGTCGATGCCGTCGACGGCGAGGATGATGCGCCCCGCGCGGTAGTGCTGGCGCACCTCATCGCGAAGCGACCGCCACAGTGTGGTGGCCGGTGTGACGGGCAACTGCATGCCTCTCAGCCTACGACCGCGCGGCCCGCGTACCGCGCGGGGCTGTCTAGGCTGATCGCCATGCCCGACCTCGCCGCGCCGCTCTCCGCGTGGTACCGCGACAACGCGCGAGACCTGCCGTGGCGACGCCCCGGCTTCCCGGCCTGGGGCACGCTGGTGTCGGAGTTCATGCTCCAGCAGACGCCGGTGAACCGCGTCATCCCGCATCTGGAAGCGTGGCTCGCGCGATGGCCCGCCCCGGCGGACCTCGCCGCCGATCCTCCGGCGGAGGCGGTACGCCAGTGGGCGAACCTCGGGTACCCGCGGCGGGCGCTCTGGCTGCACCGCGCTGCCACCGAGATTCGCGACCGGCATGGCGGGGTCGTGCCGCAGGATGTCGACGCGCTCCTCGCGCTGACCGGGATCGGGGACTACACCGCCCGCGCCGTGGCGGTGTTCGCGTACGGCCGGCGGCACCCGGTGGTGGACACCAACACTCGTCGGGTGCTGGCCCGGGCCGTCGAGGGGCGTTCCCTGCCGGGAGCGCCTGCCCGTCGTGATCTCTCCGCGATGGAGGCGATCCTCCCGCCCGACGACGCCGCCGCCGCGATCGTCAACGCCGCGGCGATGGAACTCGGTGCGACGGTCTGCACCGCGCGGACGCCTCGGTGCCCGGCCTGCCCGCTGTCAGCGCGGTGCGCGTGGCGAGCGGCGGGGTACCCCGACACGGGTGACGCGCGCCGACGCCAGGCGCGCTACGAGGGCAGCGACCGGCAGGCGCGCGGAGCGGTGCTCAAAGAGCTGCGGGATGCCGCCCACGACCTGCCTCAGCAGTCGGTCCTCGCGGACTGGCCCGACGCCCTGCAGCGCGACCGTGCGATCGACTCGCTCGTGTCGGACGGCCTCGTCGAGGCCGCCGGTGGGATGCTGCGTCTCCCGGGCCGGGTCAGTCCTCGTCCTCATCGCGGGGCTTGACGTACGGGTCGGCCTCGCCGGCGTAGGTCGCCGAGGACGCGAGCCCCGCCACCGCCTGATCGCGCTCGCGCGCCTGACGGAGGAGGTCTTCGATGTGACCGGCGTTCTCGGGGAGGGCATCGGGAATGAACTCCAACGTCGGGGTGAGACGCACGCCCAGGCCCCGGCCGACTTCGCTGCGCAGCAAGCCGGTGGCCCGACGCAGCGCCTCACCCGAAGCCAGACGCGCCTCCTCGTCGCCGAGGACGGTGTAGAACACCGAGGCGTGCTGGAGGTCGCCCGTCACCTTCACATCGGTGATCGTGACGAATCCCAACCGCGGATCGCGCAGACCCTTCTCCAGTCGCTCGGCGATCAGCACCTTGATGCGGTCCGCCAGTCGAGCCTGTCGTTCCCCAGCCATTCCGTTCCTCTTTCTCTTCCCGCTCCCCCGCGATGATCGGTGGGAGCGAAGGCGAGGGATGCCTTGTCGACAGTCGGGGCCTCGGGGTTCCCGTTGTCGACGAGGCATCCCTCGCCGCAGCGTGGCGGATCAGCCGCGCGGCTTCTCCACCATCTCCGTGGTCTCGATCTCGTCGCCGATCTGGATGTCGTTGTACTTGCCCAGTCCGATACCGGCCTCGAAGTCCGTGCGGACCTCGGTGACGTCGTCCTTGAACCGGCGCAGCGACTCGATCGCCAGGCCGTCGGCGATCACGACGCCGTCGCGGATGACCCGCGCCTTGGCGTTGCGCGTGATCGTGCCGGAGCGGACGATCACACCGGCGATGTTGCCGAACTTCGAGGAGCGGAACACCTCGCGGATCTCGGCCACACCCGACTGGACCTCTTCGTACTCCGGCTTGAGCATGCCCTTCAGCGACTGCTCGACGTCGTCGATGGCGTTGTAGATGACCGAGTAGAACCGCACGTCGACACCCTCACGCGCGGCGCGCTCGCGCGCCTTGGTGTCGGGACGGACGTTGAAGCCGATCACGATCGCGTTGTCGATCGTGGCCAGGTTGATGTCCGACTCGGTGATCGCTCCGACGCCGCGGTGGATGATGCGCAGCTGGACGCTGTCGTCGACCTCGATCTTCAGCAGCGACTCTTCCAGCGCCTCGACGGCACCGGAGACGTCACCCTTGATGATGAGGTTGAGCGACTCGACCTTGCCCTCTTCCAGAGCACGGGTGAAGTCCTCGAGCGAGATGCGCTTGCGGGCCTTCGCCAGGGCGGCGTTGCGCTCCGCAGCTTCACGCTTCTCGGCGATCTGACGGGCGGTGCGGTCTTCCTCGGTGACGATGAAGACATCGCCGGCGCGGGGAACGGAGTTGAGTCCCTGAACCTGGACGGGTCGCGAGGGATAGGCCTCCTCGACCGGCTCACCGTTCTCGTCGATCATCGCGCGGACACGGCCGTAGGCGGTGCCCGCCACGATCGCGTCGCCGACCCGGAGGGTCCCGGACTGGATCAGCACCGTCGCAACCGAACCGCGGCCCTTGTCGAGCTTGGCTTCGATGGCGACACCGCGGGCGGCCTTGTTGGGGTTGGCCGTGAGGTCGAGCCCCGCATCGGCGGTCAGCAGCACCGCGTCCAGGAGGTCCTGGATGCCGATGTTGTTGCGCGCCGACACGTCGACGAACATCACGTCGCCGCCGTACTCCTCGGCCACCAGACCGTACTCGGTGAGCTGCTGACGGACCTTGGCCGGGTTCGCCTCGGGCTTGTCGATCTTGTTCACCGCGACCACGATCGGCACGTTCGCCGCCTGCGCGTGGTTCAGGGCCTCCACCGTCTGCGGCATGATGCCGTCGTCGGCGGCGACCACGAGGATCGCGAGGTCGGTCACCTGCGCACCACGGGCACGCATGGCGGTGAACGCCTCGTGACCCGGCGTGTCGATGAAGGTGACGGCGCGCTCGATGCCGTCGTGCTCGGTCCACACCTGGTAGGCACCGATGTGCTGGGTGATGCCACCGGCCTCACCGGCGACCACATTGGTCTGACGGATGGCGTCGAGCAGTCGCGTCTTACCGTGGTCGACGTGACCCATGACGGTCACGACCGGGGGACGGATCTCCAGGTCCTCTTCGCTCTCGGCCTCGAGTTCCGCATCGAGGTCGAGACCGAAGCCCTCCAGGAGCTCCTTGTCCTCGTCCTCGGGCGAGACCATCTGGATCTTGTAGCCCAGCTCCTCGCCGAGCACCTCGAAGGTGGCTTCGTCGAGCGACTCGGTGGCCGTGGCCATCTCACCGAGGTTGAACAGGATCGTCACGAGCGTTCCGGGCTGGACGGTGTAACCGCGCAGGGCCTCGAGCTTGTCCGCGAAGTCGGCGATCGAAGCGCCGCGGCGCAGGCGGATGATCTCGCCGTTGCCCTTCTGGACGTTGATGCCGCCGACGACCGGCGCCGACCGCATCTCGAATTCCTGCCGCTTCGCCCGACGCGACTTGCGCTGCTTGGACTTCCCGCCGCCCTTGCCGAAGGCGCCGGCGGTACCACCACCGGGGCCTCGACCGCGACCACCGCCGCCACCGGGCCGACCGGCGAATCCGCCGCCGGCGGGAGCACCGGGACGGAACCCGCCGCCACCGGCACCGCCGGGACGACCGGCGCCACCGGGACGCTGCTGGAAGGGCGCACCGGGACGGCCGCCACCACCCGGACGACCGGCGCCACCGGGGCGCGGCGCGCCGGGGCGGGGCGCACCCGGACGCGGGGCCTGCGGCCGCGGAATGTTACCGGGGGTCGGGCGCTGACCCATCCCCTGCTGCGAGGAGAAGGGGTTGTTGCCCGGACGCGGACCGGCAGGGCGCTGACCCATCCCCTGCTGCGAGGAGAAGGGGTTGTTGCCCGGACGCGGTGCACCCGGACGCGGGGCACTGCCACCCGGCCGAGGCGCGGGCGGGGTCGGTGCCGCCGGGGAAGGCGCGGGAGCGGAAGAGGCCGGAGCCTCCGGCGCGGCGGCGGCGGGACGCTCGGCCGCGGGGGCCGGGGCACCCGGAGCCGCAGGACGCGGCGACGACTGCGGAGCAGCGGGGGCCGCGGGCGCCGGAGCGGCAGGCGCGGGCGCCGACGGCTTGGCCGAGGTCGCGGGACGTGAGGGGCCGGGCCGACCCGCCGGGCGGGCGGGCGCGGTCTTGGTGTCGCCGGCCGCGGGGGCCGGGGCACCGTCCGCCTGCAGAGCAGCGCGGAGCTTGCGAGCCACGGGGGGCTCGATGGTCGACGAGGGGCTCTTGACGAACTCGCCGAGTTCCTTCAGCTTGGCCAGAGCGACCTTGCTGTCGACGCCGAGTTCGGAAGCGATCTCGTGCACGCGTGGTTTGGCAGCCACAAATTCTCCTGTCTGGGCCCACCCAGACAGGGCAGGCCGTTAGTCGCGGACGGGTCTCATTTCGAGCCGTTCACTTTTTTTCCATAGCCGTTCAGCCGTTTCTCGAGGGCTTTCGTGTCAGGCGCACCTGACACCCGCAATGCGCGAATGAATGCACGGCGCCGCACCGCGGCATCCACGCACTCCTGTGTGTCGTGAACCCACGCGCCCCGCCCCGGCATCGACGCGCGCTCATCGAAGACGAGAACAGAATCGACCGCCACCACTCTCAAAAGGGTGGCCCGGGGAGCACGCGCGCGGCATCCGACGCACATTCGTACGGGTTCCATGGTACACCTCGCCGGGCCTCGGCCCGGTGCGGGATCAGCCCTCTTCCAGGATCGAGTCCGGCTGGATGTCGATTTTCGCGCCCGTCAGCTTCGCCGCGAGACGTGCGTTCTGACCCTCCTTGCCGATGGCCAGCGACAGCTGGTAGTCGGGAACGAGCGCGCGGACGGCCTTGCTGTTCGAATCGAGGATGAAGCTGGAGGTCACCTTCGCCGGTGAGAGGGCGTTCGCGACGAACTTCGCCAGCTCGCCGTCCCAGTCGACGATGTCGATCTTCTCGCCGCCGAGTTCTTCGGTCACGGCCCGCACACGTCGACCGAGTTCGCCGATGCACGCGCCTTTGGCGTTGACCGTCGGGTCGATGGCTTTGACCGCGATCTTCGTGCGGTGTCCCGCCTCCCGCGCGAGGGAGACGATCTCGACCAGTCCGTCGGCGATCTCGGGCACCTCGAGGGCGAAGAGCTTGCGGACGAGCCCCGGGTGGGTCCGCGACACCGTGATCGAGGGCCCCTTGGTGCCCTTCGACACCGAGGTGACGTAGACGCGAAGACGCGCGCCGTGGGCGTAGTCCTCGCCGGGAACCTGCTCCTCAGGAGGCAGGATCGCCTCGACGGTGCCGAGGTCGACGTGCACCATGCGCGGATTCGGCCCCTGCTGCACGACGCCCGCGACGATGTCGCCCTCCTTGCCGCGGAACTCCCCCAGCACCGCGTCGTCGGCGATGTCGCGCAGGCGCTGACTGATGACCTGCTTCGCGGCAAAGGCCGCGATGCGGCCGAAGTCGTCGGGAGTGGTCTCCTCCTCGCCGATGATCGCGCCCTCATCGTCGGTGAGAGGAAGGTAGATCGCCACGTGACCGGTCTTACGGTCGATCTGCGCGCGAGCCCCCTGCGGCAGCTCGCCGGTGGCCGAGGAGTGCTTGGCGTAGGCGGTCAGAATCGCCTGCTCGATGATGCGCAGCAGTTCGTCGAAGGGAATCTCCTTCTCCCGCTCGATGGTGCGCAGCAATCCGAGATCGATGTCCACGATGCCCTCTCCTCTATTCAGCTCTCTCCGGCGTCCAGCCGCTCCGGAATCCTTCCTACGGTACCCGATGGGCCGCCCGCGGGTGTCGGTCCGTCACCGCGCGCAGTCGTCGCGATCGAGCTCGCGCAGCTGGAACCGCTCATCGCTCCACCGAACGAGCACCGGCAGGAACCGCGAGCCGGGCAACAGGATCTGAAGGTGCTCGTAGTCGTCGTACACCAGTGTCCGCACGCGGTTGTCGGCGGCGCAGGAACGCGCGACGAAGTCCTCCTGGAGGGCAGGGGGGATCACCTCGTCGGCGCTCCCCCACGCCAGCAGGACCGGCACCTCCCACGGGCCGGATGCGGCATTGGCCCGCAGGCGCTCGCCGAGCGGCCCCGCGGTGAGGTCGCTGGCGTACAGCGGATTGTCGGCCGAGACCCCCAGAGCGGTGGCGACCGAGACCACCACCCCGGGTTCGCTCGGGCAGCGCTGCGTCATCTCGCGGACGATGGGCGCGGCGCCCGGAGCGAGGTACCGCGACAGCTCCACGTCATCGTAGGTGTCGGAATAGGGCACGAGGACCCAGGAGATGAGGATCGCCAGAAGAGCGTTCGGCTCGCCGGAGATGAGCTCTTCGGCCAGCTCGGCCGGCTCCGCCGCCGGGGCGAGGGCCGCCACGCCCAGGACGTCGACGTCGGGGGCGTAGTCGTCGGCGATCTGAGCCGCCCAGAGGGCGGCGTGGCCGCCCTGGGAATGCCCCCACGCCATCGTCCGCTTGGACAGGATCAGCCCGTCGATCTCGCGCGCAGCCAGAACCGCGTCCAGCGACGACCTCGCCTCGCCGGTGCCGATGAGATACGGAAAGACACCGGGGGCGCCCTGTCCGGAGTAATCGGTGGAGACCACCACCCAGCCCTTCGCCAGGGCGTCCTCCAGAGCCGGGATCGCCCACCGCGTGGCGGCGTCGTCGCGGAGGCTGGGCGCGCACCCGCGCGCGACGCCGGTCGTGCCGTGATGCCACATCACGACCGGTCGGGCACCCCGCGGCGGGTCCACCGGTGAGATCACGAGGCCGCTCGCGACGGCCGGCTGCCCCGCGGCATCCCTCGTGGTGTACAGGATCCGCGTGACCTCCCCGCCCGCGGGGGCACGACCGGAGTAATCGTCCGCGCGGATCAGCCGCCCGTGTTCGTAGGGCACGACCTCGGGTGGGGTGTAGAACGCGTCGACGACGGGGGCACCGTCCTGCAGCCACTCGTTGACCCACCAGCCGCCGGCGCTGACCGCCACGAGAAGCAGCGAGAGGGCGTACCGCCCGACCGCCTGCCACCCGCGCAGCCGTCGCGACTCCCGGGCCGAGCCGTCGGCGGACGCGCGCGCACGCGAGGTCAGCGCCGCCTGGCGGACGACCCGCAGGAGCTGGGTCGCCCCGAAGACGATGGTGCGCAGGCCGAAGACCACGGCGACGACGAGGACGGTGACGTCAGGCCAGGTGACCGAGAGGATGGCGAAGACGATCTGGCTCGCGCCCCACGTCGCCGAGAGCACACGCTCGCTCGCGCGGCCGCGCATCACGGCGTCGGCGAGGGACGTCAGGCCCCCCACGAACAGCAGCACGGCGATCGCCGCAGGAAGGATCTGCAGGGCGCCGCGGAGGCCGAGAAGGATGCCGAGCCCGAGGGCCACCCAGACGATCGCCAGTACGCGCGAGAGCCATCGCGGTTCCCTCGGGCGGACGATCTCGGCGATGCCGGTGGCGACGGCGCTGAGCGCGACGTAGATCGCCAGGAGCACGAGGGAGGTGAGCGGCCGCGTGACGACGAGGAGGCCCAGCAGCAGGGCGCCCGCCCCGATCACCACCGACACCCACGGCGGCGCGTGGGTGGCGAAATGCGCGAGCGTTCGCCACCGGACGCGGCGCGGGTTCGGGTGTGCGCTCACCCGGGCCAGCCTATTCGCCTCCGATGGGAGGAGCCTCGGACGTCGGCGGCGGAGCGGGCGTGGTCGCACGACCACGACGTCGCCCGCCATACTTTGCGGATGGATGATGTCAACGCCTGGCTCCTCACCTGGGGCGACCACCTGTGGACCTGGGTCGTGCTGCCCGTGGTGGTGCTGCTCGGGCTCTACTTCACACTCCGGTCGGGGGTGGTGCAGTTCCGTCTCATCCCCGAGATGTTCCGCACTCTCACCGATCGCACGCCTCGCACCGAGAGCGGCGCCCCGCAGTCGGTGTCGGCTTTCCAGGCGTTCACGATCTCGGCTGCCTCGCGTGTGGGAGTGGGCAACATCGCCGGCGTCGGCACCGCGATCGCGATCGGCGGACCCGGGGCGGTGTTCTGGATGTGGCTCATGGCGTTCGTGGGCGGCGCCTTGAGCTTCATCGAATCCTCGCTCGCGCAGCTGTTCAAGGTGCGCGACAAGGACGGGTTCCGCGGCGGGCCCGCCTACTACATGGAGCGCGGCCTCAAGGCGCGATGGCTGGGCATCTGGTTCGCGGTCATCCTCATCGTGTGCTTCCCGTTCGCCTTCAGCTCCCTGCAGGCCAACACCATCTCCGCCACCCTCGTCGCCACGATCGGCGACGGCTCCCCCGGGTGGCTCCCCTGGCTCGTCGGCGGCGTGGTCGCGGTGCTGACGGGGCTGGTGGTGTTCGGGGGCGTCCGCCGTATCGCTTCGGTGACGCAGCTCCTCGTGCCCATCATGGCGCTGACCTACCTGCTGCTCGGCCTGATCGTCGTGGCGGTCAACATCGAGCGGGTGCCGGAGGTGTTCGCGCAGATCTTCACCCAGGCCTTCGGCTTCAACGAGGTGGTCGGCGCCGCCTTCGGCTACATCGTGCTGACCGGGGTGAAGCGGGGCATGTTCTCCAACGAGGCGGGCCTCGGATCGGCTCCCAACGCCGGCGCGAGCGCCGCGGTGACGCACCCCGTCAAGCAGGGACTCGTGCAGACCCTCGGCGTCTACTTCGACACCTTCCTGGTGTGCTCGATCACGGCGTTCATCATCCTCGTCTCCGTGCCCGATCTCGCCGGCGCGCAGCGCGGCATCGATCTCACGCAGGGCGCGCTGGTGTCCACCCTGGGCTCCTGGTCGAGCGTGGTGTTGAGCGTGGTCATCTTCCTGCTGGCGTTCTCGTCGATCCTCGGCAACTACTACTACGGCGAATCGAACATCGAGTTCATCAATCCGGCGCCGTGGCTGCTCGCCTGCTATCGCACCCTCGTCGTCGTCGCCGTCCTGGTGGGATCGGTCGTCGGGGCCGACCTCGTGTGGAACTTCGCCGACGGCGTCATGGGCCTCATGGCCCTCACCAACCTCATCGCCATCGGTCTGCTGTCAGGCATCGCCTTCAAGCTCCTGAAGGACTACACCCAGCAGCGCAGGGAGGGCCGCGACCCCGTCTTCACCCGCGACCGCCTCCCGGAGGTCACCGGCATCTCGGTGTGGGAGGACGAGCTCTCGGTCACCGGCCCCATCGACCTCCCCACCCGTACCCGGCAGAGCCGCAAGCACCGCGACCACCTCCACACCCCCGCGCCACGGCCCTGATGACTCCTCGACCCGGTCACGTCGGCGCCTCCCGCGTGGCTACGCTGGGGTGATGGGGGCGGCGACCGGAGCCCGGAACGCAGCACGCGCCGTCGAGGACGCCGAGTGGTTCCGGGTTCTCGCGCGCTCGGGCTACGTCGCGAACGGGGTCGTGCATCTCATCCTGGGCGTGCTGACGCTGGCGGTCGCCGTGGGCTCGGATGGCGCCAGTGACCAGACGGTGGTCTTCAAAGCCATCGCGGCGGCGCCGCTCGGTTTCGCCGCGCTGTGGGCGCTGACGGTGGGACTGTCCGCCCTGGGCCTGTGGCAGCTCGTGCAGAGCGTTCTGATGCGCCGCCGAGGTGATGAGATGCTCCTGGCCGTGTGGGGCCGTCGCCTCGGCGCGTGGGGACAGGCCGTGATCTTCCTTGCTCTGGGACTGATCGCCGCGGCTGTCGCGCTCGGCGCCCGCCCCGACGCCGAGGAGGCCGCCGAGGACCTCAGCTCGGTGCTCCTGGACATCTGGGGCGGCGCAGTGGTGCTCGGACTCACCGGCCTCGGCGTCGGAATCGGCGGCATCGCGTTCATCGTGATGGGCGTACGACGGAGCTTCGAGAACCGGATGACGCTGCCGGACGGACGGCTCGGCACCACGATCCGGGTGCTCGGGATCGTCGGGTTCGTCGCCAAGGGGGTCGCGCTCGCGACCGTCGGGATCCTGCTGCTCGTCGCGACCGTGACCGCCGACGCGGACGTCGCGGGTGGTCTGGACGGCGCGGTGCAGGCACTCTTCCGCCTCGCCCTCGGTCCGTCGCTCGTGGCCGCCGTCGGTGTCGGGCTGCTCTGCTACGGCGTGTTCAGCATGTTCCGCGCGCGGTACGCGCGACTCACCTGGCGGTGAGCCGCTCGATCGCGGCCTCGACGCCCATGACCTGGCGCTCGCCCGTCGCGCGATCCCACAGCTCGACATCGCCGGAAGCGGCGTCGCGTCCCGCGATGACGATGCGGGGCACGCCGACGAGCTCGGCATCGGCGAACTTCACCCCGGGAGAGACCTTCGGCCGGTCGTCGTAGAGCACGTCGCGACCCGTGGCCTCCAGGCGTGCGGCGATGTCCTCGGCGAGCGCGTACGCCGCGGCATCCTTCCCCGTCGCCACCACGTGCACGTCGAACGGCGAGACCGACGCGGGCCAGATCAGGCCCCTGTCGTCGTTGTTCAGCTCGGCGAGGATGGCGAGGATCCGCGTGACGCCGATGCCGTACGAGCCCATCGTGACGGTGACGAGCTTGCCGTTCTCGTCGAGCACTTTCAATCCGAGGGTCTCGGCGAAGAACCGGCCGAGCTGGAAGACGTGGCCGATCTCCATGCCCCGCGCCAGCGACACCGGTCCAGACCCGTCGGGGGCGGGGTCACCGGCGCGCACCGAGGCGACATCCACCACACCGTCGCCGACGAAATCGCGACCCGCGACAAGCGAGTGCACGTGCTTCTCATGGATGTTGGCCCCGGTGATCCAGCTGGTGCCGTCCACGACGCGGGGATCCAGCAGGTATCGGATGCCGCTGGCCGACTCCTCACCCAGGATCGGCCCGGTCTCGGACCACGGTCCGATGTACCCGCGGACGAGCTGCGGGTTCCGCTCGAAGTCGGCGTCGGTGGCGGCCTCGACCTCTGCAGGGGCGAAGGCGACCTCGACGCGCTTGTCGTCGATGTCCCGGTCGCCCGGCACCCCCACCACGACGAGCTCTCGCGTTCCGTCGAGGTGAGTGAGGGCGAGCACCACGTTCTTCAGCGTGTGCGCCGCGGTCCACTGGGTCGCGTCGGCGGTCGCCGGCCCCGCGATTCCCGGCACCGGCGCGGCGAGATGGGCGTTGGCGTGGTCGACGAGCGTCTGGATCGTCGGGGTGTCGGGTGAGTCGAAGATCACCGGGGCGGAGAGCCCATCGATCGGCAGCGGCGCCGGCGGGATCGTCTCGAATGCCTCGACGTTGGCGGCGTATCCGCCCTCCGAGCGCACGAAGGTGTCCTCGCCGACCGCGGTGGGGTGCAGGAACTCCTCGCTGCGGGCGCCGCCCATCAGCCCGTTGTCGGCCTGCACGATGACGTACTCCAGCCCCAGGCGCTGGAAGATCCGCTCGTACGCGTCGCGCTGGGCCTGATACGAGACGTCGAGACCCTCGTCGGTGTAGTCGAAGGAGTAGGCGTCCTTCATGGTGAACTCGCGGCCGCGCAGGAGGCCGGCGCGCGGGCGGGCCTCGTCGCGGTACTTGTCCTGGATCTGGTAGATCGACAGCGGAAGGTCCTTGTACGAGGAGTAGAGGTCCTTCACCAGCAGCGTGAAGAGTTCCTCGTGCGTGGGCGCCAGCAGGTAGTCGGCGTCCTTCCGGTCCTTCAGACGGAAGATCCCGTCGCCGTACGCCTCCCAGCGACCGGAGTCCCGGTACGGATCGGCGGGGACCAGGGCGGGGAAGTGCACCTCGTAGGCCCCGATCGCAGACATCTCCTCGCGGATGATGTTCTCGATGCGGGCCTTCACGCGCAGGCCCAGGGGCAGCCAGGCGAAGATCCCGGGCGCCTGCCGCCGGATGTACCCGGCGCGGACGAGCAGGCGGTGACTGGTCACCTCAGCGTCGGCGGGGTCTTCGCGGAGCGTGCGGAGGAAGAAGTGCGAGAGACGGGTGACCACGAGCGACAAGTCTAGGGCGGGAGGGCGATCGTCCGAGCTCGGATGCGAGAATGCAATATATTGCGAGCAGTCCCCGTGGACGTCCTGACGAAAGGCGCACCGTGAAGCTTCACGAATTCCCCCGGCATCCGCTCACCTTCGGACCGAGCCCGCTCCAGCCCCTGAAACGACTGACGAAGCACCTCGGCGGTGCGGAGATCTGGGCCAAACGCGAGGACGTCTCCAGCGGCTTGGCGTTCGGCGGCAACAAGATCCGGAAGCTCGAGTACATCGTCCCCGACGTGCTGGCCTCGGGCGCCGACACCCTCGTCTCGATCGGCGGGTACCAGTCCAATCACACCCGGCAGGTCGCCGCGGTCGCCGCGCACCTGGGCCTGAAGGCCCGGCTGGTCCAGGAGAAGTGGGTCCCGTGGGATGACTCGGTGAACGACAAGGTCGGGAACATCCTGCTCTCCCGCATGATGGGCGCCGACTCGCGCCTGGACGACGCGGGGTTCGACATCGGCATTCGCGACTCGTGGAAGCAGGCGCTGGCCGAGGTGGAGGCCGGCGGCGGCACCCCCTACCCGATCCCGGCGGGCGCGTCCGAACATCGGCTCGGCGGGCTCGGTTTCGCGAACTGGGCCTTCGAGGTCGCCGAGCAGGAGAAGGCGCTCGGGGTGTTCTTCGACACGATCATCGTCTGCACGGTCACGGGGTCCACCCACGCGGGGATGATCGCCGGGTTCGCGGCTCTGGAGGAGCTGACCGGCGTCCGCCGACGGGTCATCGGCATCGACGCTTCCGCGACGATCGAGAAGACGCGCGACCAGGTGACGCGGATCGCCCGGAACACCGCAGAACTGATCGAACTCGGCCGCGACCTCCGGGACGACGAGATCCAGGTGCTCGAGGGCTGGGCCGGCGACCTGTACGGCATCCCGGTCGACTCGACCATGGAGGCCATGTCTCTCGGGGCCCAGCTCGAAGCGATGATCACCGACCCGGTCTACGAGGGGAAATCTCTCGCAGGGCTCATCGATCTCGTGAAGAGCGGCGACATCCCCGCGTCATCCACCGTTCTCTACGCCCACCTCGGCGGCCAGCCGGCGATCAACGCTTACCACGCGCTCTGGAGCTGAGACTGCCGGGCTGCTCCCGCCCCCGGCACCGCCGCGCACGCCGCCCGCGTCAGCTCGTGACGACCTGCGCGGTCCCGAGGGGGGCGTCGGGACCCATCTCGTCGGCGATGCGGTTGGCCTCCTCGATCAGGGTGGCGACGATCTCGGACTCGGGGACGGTCTTGATGACCTGGCCCTTGACGAAGATCTGACCCTTCCCGTTGCCGGACGCGACGCCGAGGTCGGCCTCGCGGGCCTCGCCCGGACCGTTGACGACGCAGCCCATGACGGCGACGCGCAGCGGCACGGTCATGTCCTTCAGGCCCTCGGTGACGTTGTCGGCGAGGGAGTAGACGTCAACCTGCGCGCGTCCGCACGACGGGCAGGAGACGATCTCGAGCTTGCGCTCGCGGAGGTTGAGCGACTGCAGGATCTGGTGCCCCACCTTGACCTCTTCGGCCGGAGGCGCCGAGAGCGAGACGCGGATCGTGTCGCCGATCCCCTCCCCCAGCAGGATGCCGAAGGCCGTCGCGCTCTTGATCGTGCCCTGGAAGGCAGGGCCGGCCTCGGTCACGCCGAGGTGCAAGGGCCAGTCGCCCCGCTCGGCGAGCAGGCGGTAGGCCTTCACCATGACGACGGGGTCGTTGTGCTTGACCGAGATCTTGAAGTCGTGGAAGTCGTGCTCTTCGAACAGCGACGCCTCCCAGACGGCGCTCTCCACGAGCGCCTCCGGCGTCGCCTTGCCGTACTTCTCCAGCAGGCGGGGGTCGAGCGACCCCGCGTTCACGCCGATGCGCAGCGACACTCCGGCGTCTTTCGCCGCCTTGGCGATCGCGCCGACCTGGTCGTCGAACTTCCGGATGTTGCCGGGGTTGACCCGAACAGCGCCGCAGCCCGCGTCGATCGCCTGGAAGACGTACTTCGGCTGGAAGTGGATGTCGGCGATGACCGGGATCTGACTCTTCTTGGCGATGATGTGCAGCACATCGGCGTCGTCCTGCGACGGCACCGCCACACGCACGATCTCGCAGCCGGATGCCGTCAGTTCGGCGATCTGCTGGAGTGTGGCGTTGATGTTGGTCGTCGGCGTCGTCGTCATGGACTGGACGCTCACGGGGGCATCCCCGCCGACCAGCACTTTTCCGACGCGGATCTGCCGAGTCTTGCGGCGGGGGGCGAGGACCTCGGGCACACGAGGCATACCGATGTTCACAGCAGGCACGGATTCAGCCTACGCCGCGCGCGTGCGCCCGGGCGGGAAAAGCCGCCCTCCCGCGGTGTCGGGATGCCGGTGTGGTAGGTTCGCCGCATGTTGGCGCACTGGTGGCTCACCGCGTAGGCGGTGGTGTTCGCGCGACATCCGACCGCCTCCGGGCGGTCTTCTTCGTAGGGTGACCGCCCCCTGACGAAAGACCGAGATGACCGGCTTCCCCCACGACCTGTTCGCCGAGCTCGCCCAGGGCGCCCTGCCCTTCGCCCTCATCGCCCGCGACGCCGAGACCGTGGAGCTGCTGACCGGCGACGTCGTCGACGTCGACCTCCTCGCCGACATTCCGCTGACCGACGCCTCAGGCATCCCTCACGAGGTGCTCGCCCTCGTGCCCTTCCGCCAGGTTCGCGAGCGCGGCTTCGCGTGCCACGACGACGGCGCTCCCCTGAGGTGCCTCGTCGTCTCGGACCGCACCGTGATCTCTCGAGCGGAGGCGCTCGCCGAGCTGCCGAGTGCGCCCGTCGCTCTGCGGGACGCCCGCTTCGACATCGACGACGAGGCGTATGCCGACATCGTCCGCCGCGTGATCGCCGATGAGATCGGCCGCGGCGAGGGAGCGAACTTCGTCATCCGGCGCGACTTCACCGCCGCCGTCGACGCCGACCCGATCACCGCCGCACTGACATGGTTCCGGGCCCTCCTCGAATACGAGCGCGGCGCCTATTGGACCTTCGCCGTGGTGACCCCCGGCCACGTCGCCGTCGGCGCGAGCCCCGAGGCCCATGTCAGCGCCCGCGACGGCGTGGTGACGATGAATCCCATCTCCGGGACGTTCCGCCACCCCGAGGGCGGTGCCACCGTCGAGACGCTCACCGAGTTCCTGAGATCGACCAAGGAGACCGAGGAGCTCTTCATGGTCGTGGACGAGGAGCTGAAGATGATGAGCGCGGTGTGCTCCGACGGGGGACGCATCACGGGCCCGCACCTGAAGGAGATGTCGCGCCTCACCCACACCGAGTACGTTCTGCGCGGACGCAGCCGGCTGGATCCGCGGGAGATCCTCCGCGAGACCATGTTCGCGCCCACGGTGACCGGCTCCCCCATGCAGAACGCCTGCACCGTGATCACCCGCCACGAGACCTCGCCCCGCGGCTACTACTCCGGGGTCGCCGCGCTCTTCACCCCGCGGACCGACGTCGTCCTCGAGGGGGAGTCCACGCACGACCTCGACGCGCCGATCCTCATCCGTACGGCCTACCTCGCCGGCGGGCGCCTGCGCGTCCCGGTCGGTGCGACGCTGGTGCGTCACTCCGATCCGTACGGCGAGGTGGGCGAGACCCACGGCAAGGCCGCCGGGGTTCTCGGCGCGATCGGGGCGATCCCGCGCGATCGCCCGGCCCCGGCCGTGCTGCCGGTCGCCGCCGCGATCGAGGAGACGATCGATGAGGATGCCCCCGCGGCCGCTGCGCGACCGCTGGGATCCGACCCGGAGATCGCCTCGCTCCTGTCCTCGCGCAACGCCCGTCTGGCCGCCTTCTGGCTGAACCCGCAGGCGGCCCCCGAGGGCGGGGGGCCTTTCGCGAGCCGCTCGGCGATCGTCGTCGATGCCGAGGATCGGTTCACCACGATGCTGGCCCATCAGCTGCGCCACCTCGGTCTCGACGTCGAGATCGTGCCGTGGGACCGGGTCACGGACGAGCAGGTCGATGCCGCCGAGCTGGTCATCTCGGGCCCAGGTCCGGGAGATCCGCGCGACCCGTCGACGCCGCGGATGCGGCGGATGCGCGAGGTCGTCGCCCGACGACGCGCTCACGGCCGCCCCCTGGTGGCGGTGTGCCTGAGCCACCAGATCCTCGCCGACGGCCTGGGCATCGACCTCGTTCCGCTCGATCAGCCCCATCAGGGGCTGCAGAAGACGGTAGACGTGTTCGGCGAGCCCGCATCCATCGGGTTCTACAACACCTTCACCGCGCGGGTCCCCGCCGGGACCACCCGGCTCGACGCGGCCGGGGCGGTCGAGGCCGAGGTGGCCGCCGACCCCACCACCGGCGACGTCTTCGCCCTTCGCGGGCCCGGCTTCGCCTCCATCCAGGGGCACCTCGAGTCGATCCTGTCCAGAGACGGGATGCTGACGCTCGAGCGTCTGGTCGCCGCCGCGCTGTCGCCCGTCACCGCCTGAGCACCGCCTGACGGCGCCCGGTCAGCCGAAGAGCGAGATCGGGTTCAGGATGTCGGCGAGGATCAGCGTGCCGCCCATCACCAGGAGGGCGATGAACACCACGAAGGTAACCGGGACGAGCTTGGTCGCGTCGACCGGCTTCGGCGGCGGACGACGGAACAGTTTCGCCCATGCCCGCTTGATGCCATCCCAGAGGGCCACCACCACGTGGCCGCCGTCGAGAGGGAGCAACGGAAGCAGGTTGAAGGCGAACAGCGCGACGTTCAGCGATGCCAGCAGCGACAGGAACCCCGCCACCCGGTTGAGGATCGGCGCCTCGGCGGCGGCGACTTCTCCGGCCAGCACGCCGACGCCGACGACACTGAGGGGCCCGTTGGGGTCGCGCTCCTCGCCCGTGAAGAGGGTCGTGGCGGTGTCGTAGATGCGCACCGGAAGCTGCCAGATCACTGTGGCGACGGCGCCGACGTTCTCGAATGCGAACTGCGGACCGGCCCAGATCGGCTGCTGGACGTAGGCCGTGGATGGGGCGATGCCGGCGAAGCCCACCTGCTCGGTGACAGGGTTGCCCGCGGCATCCGTGACCGGCCTTCCGGTGTCGTCGTAGACGTCGCGTTCGGCGATGGTGGGGACGAGCTGAAGCGTCCGCTCTTCCTCGCCGCGCTCCACCACCACCGACAGCGTCTCGCCCGGGGACGAACGGATGATCTCCGACGCTTCGGCGAAGGTCGAGATCGAGGTTCCGTCGATCGAGACGATCTCATCCCCCGGCTCGAAACCGGCCGCGGCCGCGGGTGCGGCCGGATCGGAGGGTTCGCACACCGTGCGCTCCGCCGAGGCGGGGATGACGCACTCGTTGACGGTCTGGACCGTGGTGGTCGAGGTCTGCACGCCGATGCCCGAGAGCAGAATCGCGAAGAGCACGATCGCGAACAGGAAGTTCATGATCGGTCCGCCCAGCATGACGACGATGCGCTTCCACACCGGCAGTTTGTAGAACACCCGGCGGTCGTCGTCGCCGTCGAGGGTCTCGTCATTGGCCGCGCGCGCGTCCTGCACCATGGTGGCGAAGAATCCGCCGCCGGCCCGGCCGCCGCGCTCAGCGCTCTTGGGCGAGGGCGGGTACATGCCCGCCATCGAGATGTATCCGCCGAGCGGGATGGCCTTGACACCGTATTCGGTCTCGCCGATCCGGCGCGACCACAAAGTCGGCCCGAAGCCGATCATGTACTGACCGACGCGAACCCCGAAGCGTTTGGCGGGCCAGAGGTGCCCGAGCTCATGGAGGGCGATGGAAACGGCGAGCCCGACGACCATCAGGGCGATGCCGATGACGAATGCAAGGACCTCCACGCCACTCACGCTATACCCGGGTTCTTTGAGTCCGCCGTGGGTGCACGGAAGCAGCCCTGATCATCGCGGCGCGCGGTCAGAAGGGGGCGACGGTGAGTCCGCCGTCGTCGGTGGGGACGAAGGCGACGCGTGAGGGTGGGTGGCTGTCGTAGGTCTTCCCGCCGGGGCTGGTGAAGGTGAGGATGCCGCCGGGAAGTTGCTCTACGTGCCAGTTCGTGGCGTGCTTGAGCGTGTGGTGTCTGACGCATTCGTTGCAGAGGTTGTCGTTGGAGGTTGGTCCGCCTAACGCGAAGTCCCTGGAGTGGTCTTTGTCGCAGTGTTTCGCGGGCCTTCGGCAGCCGGGTGTTCGGCAGGTGACGTCCCTAGCGTTGAGGAAGCGGGTCTGGGCTGGATGAGGGGTGTACCTGTCGACCGCGGTCACGACCCCGGTGATGGGGTCGGTCATGACCCGGTCCCACACCCTCGCCGTCCCCGCCATCCGGCGGGCCGTTTCCGGGTCGACCGGGGTGACTCCGTTCAACTCCGCCCCCGACCCGGTGACCCCGGTGAGGGTGGTGATCGGGAGGGTGATCTGCACCTCGGCGGTGATGGCGCCGAGCCCGCCGGTGGTGGGGTCGGTGGGGTCGATCACCGGGGATCCGGTGAGGAGCATGTCCAGGGCGAGGTCGCAGCGGATCTCATCGAGGATCCGGTCATCGAACCACGGCTCGGCGTCACCATCTGCGGCACTGGTGCCATCTCCACCACCACCACCGCCGCCGCTGCCGTCAGCCGCCTTCTCCCTCTCGGCCTGTGCGGCCGCGTACGCACGCCGCTTCTCCCAATCCACGTTCTTAATCGTGGTGCCCTGCCCGGTCAGTCGGTTGTACGCACCGTGGATATAGACGTTCGTACCGAGGATCGTGAGGGCCGACATCGCATCATCCAGGTCCGTCACCCACACCCGCCGTTCCCGCACAGCCCGGTCATGTCGCTCCTGCAACGGCCGTGGATCCATTGCCGCCGCACGTTGGATGGCGTACTTCTTCGTCCGCGGTACGGTCTGCCGTTCGGCTTCGACGAGCACGATGCGTTCGTACGCCGCCCGGTCTGTGGCATCCTCGATCACCCGCCCCGCGTCTTGGATCACCTGCGCATGCGCCCGCGTCACCCGCCCCTCCACGAGTGCTTCCATCGTCTGCGGGAACAACGCGACCAGCTCGTGCGCGTCGTGCATCTGGGTCTGCATCGACCGGTCGTTCACCCTGACCGCCATCCCCAGTTCCAGGGCCATCGACCGCAGCGGCATGTCGCGTTCCCGCGATGACACCGACCCGATTCGTGACCGCTGCTCGAGCGTCAACGCGTACGCGTCCGCCAGCAGCCGGGCCTTTTTCGCCGCAAGCTTCGCCTCCGCCCGCTGCAGCTTGATCAGCTCATCCGCGAACAGCCCGGCGCGCTTGTCCTCCGCCCGCCGCCGCTTCTCGTTCGCGTCCACTGCAATCCCCGTCTCGATGACCTACCCACATCATCGCAGGGGGTTCCGACATTGACGATAACATCGACATCCTTCTACCGAATCTTTGTTCCCCTGCCGCAGTCGAGGGCGGCCTGCCGTCACGAGGTCGCTTCTCGCACGTCGTAGCCTGAGATCGCCTGCATGATCCTGCTTCCCGAAGGACGCCCGTGAGCCCCCGTCACCTTCGCGCCGGCCGAGCCGTCGCAGCCGCCACGACGGCGACGGTGATCGCGGGCACCTCGCACACGCTCGCCGCGGAGGGACCGCCACCGATCATCCTGCTCCTGGCGGCGACCGTGCTCGCGACGCCGGTCACCCTGCTCCTGATCGGCCGCCGACTGAGCTTCGGGCGGACACTCGCCACCGTCGCGGCCGCGCAGGCGATCTATCACCTCGCCTTCGCACTCGTCGCGCCAGGCGCCACTTCGGGGTCCGTCTCCGCTGCGGGGCACCTCCACCACGTGCCGCTCCCTCTCGCCGAAGGCGCCGTAGCAGCCGTTCCTGACGCCCCGATGCTCGGCGCGCACGCCCTCGCGGCCATCATCACCGCCCTCCTGCTCCACCGCGGGGAGCGGATGCTGCACGCCCTGGGCTGCGGGGTGCGCGCCCTCCTCGCCAGGGCGCGTCCGGCGCTGCCTCCGCTTCGCGCCGCGATGCCTCACTTCGCCATCGACGGGCCGGCATGGACGGTGCGCCCCCGACCGGCATCGGGCTGTTCCTCCCGGGGTCCCCCGGCACTCGTCGCGGCCGTCTGAAGCCGCGCCGACCCTGCACACCGGCGCTCGGTTCGAGCGCCGGTGATCCGAGCGTGCCCGCCGATCCCGGCGGTACGCCGTCGACCCCGATCTGTGAAGGAAGAAAAACGCATGGCCACTCCCGTTTCCCGCCGCACCCACCTGGCGACAGCCGGCTCCCTCGTCGGCATCGCACTCGCTCTCGCGGTGCCCCTCGCCGCTTCGGCGCACGTCGGAGTATCCCCCGACGTCGCCCCGGCCGGCACCCGAACAACGCTGCAGTTCTCGTTCTCCCACGGCTGCGACGACTCTCCCACCACGGCCCTGGCCGTGGACATCCCCGATGAGGTCACGACCGTCACGCCGGTAACGACCGGCGAGTGGGTGATCGCTCGGGACCTGGGCGCCGACGGCGTTCCGACCCGCGTGACGTTCACCGCCGACGCGCCCGTCGAGAGCGGGCTGCGCGCCACGATCGCCCTCGATGTGACCTTCGCGGAAAGCTCGGTCGGTACCTCTGTCGCCTTCCCCGTCGAGCAGCGATGCATCGTCGGCTCGACCGCCTGGAACGAGGTGACCGAAGCCGGCGCAGAGGAGCCGGCGCATCCCGCTCCCATCGTTGCGATATCGGCTGCCGACGCACACGAGGCGGTGACGGCGAGTGGCGGGCACGGCGACGCGCACAGCCATTCCGACTCGGACGCCCCGTCGACCTCGGCGGCGGCGGAGTCCGCCGGCGGGGACGATCCCGTCGCCCGCGGTCTCGCTGCCGCGAGTCTCGCGACCGGTGTCGGGGCCCTCGTCGTCGCGTTCTGGCGCCGACGCGCGCGGGCCTGAGCCGGCGGGGTCACGGTTCGGCCGAAGCCGGGTGAGAGGATGGAGGCGCCATGCCGACGGATGACGCTCCCCACCTGCCCCCCGTGCTTCGGCCGGACCACCCGCCCGTGCACCGTGTGGGCGACCTCGCTCACCGCTTCGCTCGCCGCATCAGCGGCGACCCCGCCGAGCTGACCCTCACCGGGGTGACCCTGGCGACCGCAGATCTGCGACCGGGCGATGTCTTCGTCGCCGTCCGCGGGGTGAATCGTCACGGCGCCGAGTTCGCCGGCGATGCCGCAGAACGCGGCGCGGTGGCGGTCGTGACCGACGAGGCCGGTGAAGCACTCGCCGCGGCATCCGGTCTCCCCGTCCTCGTCGTCGACGACCCGCGCGCCCTGCTCGGCGCCATCTCGGCGTGGGTCTACGGCACCGGGCGCGACGACGACCTGCCCCTGCTGTTCGGCACCACCGGCACGAACGGCAAGACGAGTGTGTCGCACCTACTGGAGGGCATGCTCGATCAGCTCGGCGTCGTCACGGGGCTCTCCTCGACGGCGGAGCGGCACATCGCCGGGCAGGTGGTGGTTTCCCGCCTGACCACCCCCGAGGCCTACGAGATGCACGCATTGCTGGCGCTCATGCGCGAACGAGGCGTGCAGGCCGTGGCGGTCGAGGTGAGCGCGCAGGCGCTGAGTCGTCGCCGCGTCGACGGCATCGTCTTCGATGTCGCCGGGTTCACCAACCTCAGCCACGACCACCTCGACGACTACGCCGACATGGCCGAGTACCTCGAGGCGAAGCTGCCGCTCTTCACCGCCGAGCGCGCCCGCCGCGCCGTGGTCTCCCTCGATTCATCCGCCGGTGTGGACGTCGTCGCGCGATCGGAGGTACCGACCCTCACCGTCGGGACCCCCGCGATCGCCGTGGACCCCGAGGCCGCGGCGCGGGCCGACTGGGTCGTCGAGATCGTCAAGGAGCGCCAGCAGGGCACGCGGTTCCGACTGTCGTCGAAAGACGGACGGATGCTGGAGACCGTCGTCCCGGTCATCGGCCAGCACATGGCCGCCAATGCCGGTCTCGCCATCGTCATGCTCCTCGAGGGTGGCTACGCGTGGGACGACCTCGTCGCGGCGTTCACCCGCGACGGCGGAATCCGGGCGTATCTGCCCGGACGCACCGAACTCGTCTCGGGTGAGCGCGGACCGGCGGTCTTCGTCGACTTCGGCCACTCCCCCGACGCCTTCGAGAAGACCCTCGCCGCGGTGCGGCACGTCACTCCGGGCCGCGTGCTGATGCTCGTCGGCGCGGACGGCGACCGCGACGCCACGAAGCGGCTGGACATGGGACGCACCGCCGCCGAGGGCAGCGACATCCTGGTCGTCACCGACCACCACCCGCGTCACGAGGACCCCGACTCGATCCGGGCCATCCTCATCGAGGGAGCGCGCCGGGCGAAGCCCGACGCCGAGATCCACGAGTACTCCCCACCGGAGCGGGCCATCCGCGAGGCCGTCGCGCTGGTCGGGGAGGGTGATGCCATCCTGTGGGCCGGCCCCGGGCACCAGGACTACCGTGACATCCGCGGCGTGCGCACTCCCTATTCCGCGCGGGAACTCGCCCGGCGGGCTCTCGCCGCCCGCGGCTGGCCCGTTCCCGAGCCCCGGTGGCCGGTGCCGTACCCGGAGGACAGCACACCGTCATCCGATCCCCTTCGCCCGGCCTGAGACAGGCCGCGCGAAGGCCCTCAGCGCGCGGCGATCCGCTCGTCGGCGACGCGCCGTGCCCAGCTCTCGGCGTCGGCCAGTGATGCCCGTGTGAGAGCGGCGGGGGCCTCATGACGGTCGACGACGTCGGCGACGAGGTCGACGATGTCGAGGAACCGGAGTCGACCCTCGTGGAAGGCGTCGACGGCCTGCTCGTTCGCCGCGTTGAACACGGCGGGGTAGGTGGCCCCCGCCTTCCCGACCCGCTTGGCCAGACGCACCGCAGGGAAGGCATCCTCGTCGAGCGGCTCGAAGGTCCACTGAGTCGCCCGGGTCCAGTCGATCGGCGCGCCGACACCGGCCACGCGCTGCGGCCAGTCCAGGCCCAGCGAGATCGGAAGGCGCATGTCGGGGGGTGACGCCTGTGCGATGGTCGACCCGTCGACAAATTCGACCATGGAGTGCACCACCGACTGGGGGTGGACGACGACGTCGATCGCGTCGTAGGGCACACCGAACAGCAGGTGCGCCTCGATGACCTCGAGCCCCTTGTTCACCAGCGTGGCGGAATTCGTCGTCACGACCCGGCCCATGTCCCACGTGGGATGGGCCAGGGCCTGCGCCGGAGTGACGTCGGCGAGCTCCGATCGGGAGTGCCCGCGGAAGGGTCCACCCGAAGCGGTGAGCACCAGGCGGCGCACTTCCTCGTGGGTGCCGGCGCGAAGCGCCTGGGCGATCGCGGAGTGCTCGGAGTCCACAGGGACGATCTGCCCCGGTGCAGCGAGCGCGGTGACGAGCTCACCGCCCACGATCAGCGATTCCTTGTTCGCCAGCGCCAGGGTACGACCGGTCTCGAGCGCGGCGAGAGTCGGCCCGAGCCCCACCGACCCCGTGATGCCGTTGAGCACGACATCCGCCTCGACGTCACGGACGAGCTGCTCCGCCTCGACGGCACCGAGCGCGCACGCAGTCTCGGAGACCCCGAACCGCGCCGCTTGCGCAGTCAGCTCGTCGCGGCGGCTCCCCGCCGCGAGACCCGCCACCTCGAAGCGGTCGGGATTGGCTGCGATGACCTCGAGGGCCTGCGTGCCGATGGAGCCGGTGGAGCCGAGGACGAGGATGCGTCGCATCCGGTCAGCCTATCCGCGCTCCTCCCGCGCAGCGGCGTCAGGGAACGGTCGTGGGTGCGGCGTGCTGGACACCGAGGATGTCGACGACGAAGACGAGGGTCTCCTCCTGGAGCTCATTGCCCTCGACGGCGCCATATCCGAACTCCGGCGGGATCACCACGAGCACCTGCGAACCGACGGTCTGACCTTCCAGCGCCTGGCGGAACCCGTCGACCACGCCGGTCGTCTGGAACGACGTCGGCGTCCCGGCCTCCCAGCTGGAGTCGAACACCTCGTTGTCCGACCACTTGACGCCGGTGTACTGCACGAGCACGGTGTCACCGGGCTCGACGGTCTCGCCGTCACCCTGCTTCAACGTCGCGAGCTCGACCTCGGTGGGGGCATCGGCGTCGGGCACCGTGATGGTCGGCTCACCGTCATCCGCCAGCTCCACCTCGGGAAGCCCTTCGGGCGCCGGCTGCTCGGTGCCCCACGCGGCATCGGGGACGGTCTCGAGGAAGTCGAAGACGTAGACCTCGCCGCCGTTGGTCTCGGTCGCGGGGAAGGTGGCGACCACCCGTGTGCCGGGCGTGGCGCACCCGAGGACCTGGCCGATGGGGTTGTCAGCGGAGATCTGTTGCGGCAGGAACTGCCCAGGCTCGTAGTTCAGCGATCCCAGCTCTTCGCCGGTCTCGGCGCTGAAGGCGGTGAAGGCGATGTTGACGAGCTCGCCGGCCTCGACCGCGTCACCCTCGCCCTCCGTGACGACGGTGCTCTGCAGCTCGGAGATCTCCAGCGGCGCGGTGAAGACCGCCTGCGAGGCGGCGCCGGGCTCACCTTCGACCGTGACCGCTTCGGACGCGTCGCCCGACGGGGCGACCGCGTCGCACAGATCGGCGACCTGGGCCGACGGCGACTGGGTCGCGTCGGGCGCACCAGCGGAGCACGACGTCAACAGCAAGACCGATACGGCGGCAACGGACAGGGCGGCGAGCGGACGAATACGCACAAAAACCTCAGGGTCGAGGGACGGAAGGACCTCCCCATCCTGGCCTACCTTTCCTCTGTCTGGGCTGAGAGGTCGAGATGGTCGGTTGCGCACAGGGGTCGGACGGCGGTGATGCCGACGACGGAATGAGAGCGAGAGTACCCTCGTCTGGTGACGTCCGAGGCAGCCAGCGATCTCCCCCCAGGGGCCCCCGACGCCTCTTCGCACTCCATCGGCATGACCTATGCACTGGGGCGGATGGTGATCGCTCCGCTGGGGCGGCTGATCTACCGCCCGAAGGTCGAGGGCAAGGCGAACGTTCCGCGCCAGGGACCCGTCATCTTCGCCAGCAACCACCTGTCGTTCATCGACTCGATCGCCATCCCGGTCGCCGCCCCCCGCCCGGTGCACTTCCTGGCCAAGGCCAGCTACTTCGAGGGCTCGGGGATGAAGGGCTGGATGTCGCGGGAGTTCTTCCGGGCGATCGGCGCGATCCCCGTCCAGCGCGGAGCGGGCCAGGCGGCGCTCGACGCCCTCGAGCAGCAGCGCCTGCTCCTGGCGGAGGGGCGCGCGGTCGCCCTGTACCCCGAGGGCACGCGTTCCCTCGACGGACGGCTCTACAAAGGCCGTACCGGCGTCGCCTTCCTCGCGTTGGAGACCGGCGCCCCCGTCGTGCCGGTGGGTCTCATCGGCACCGACCGCGTGATGCCGGTCGGTGCGAAGCGTCCCTCGCTCTCCGAGCGCATCACCGTGCGGTTCGGCACACCGCTGGATCTGTCACACCACGGCGCGGCATCCTCGGGGCGTGCGCGCCGAGGGGCGACCGACGAGATCATGGCGGCGATCCACGCCCTCAGCGAGCAGGAGCTCGCCGGCGCCTACAACGAGGTTCCCGCTCAGAATCCGATCGAGCGCATCAAGCAGGTTCTTCCGCACGAGCGCCTGTAGCTCGCACCGCGGCGCCGGCCACCAGGATGGTCGGCTCATGGCGCACCGGGAAGTTGACCGAGTTGGCGATGAAGCACAGGGCGTGGGCCTTCTCGTGTGCGGCGATCGCAGCATCCCGCATCTCCTCCGACGCCACGGTGACGCGCGGGTGCAGCACCACCTCGCGGAATGCTCCGCTGCCCGCACCGTCTTCGACCATGAGACCGGTCGCCTCGTCGTCGTAGTCGACGACGACGACCCCGGCCATGACGCATGCGTGCAGGTAGGACAGCAGGTGGCATTCGCTGAGCGCGGCGAGGAGGAGGTCCTCGGGGTTCCATCGCGCCGGATCTCCGCGGAACGGCTTGTCGGCCGAGGCCAGCAGCGTGGGCTTGCCGTCGACCTCGATGGTGACCGAACGGTCGTAATCCCGGTACCCGCTGGTGCCAGTCCCCCGGTTGCCGGTCCACGTCGCGCGCAGCGCGTATCGATGCTCACCCCACATGGCCCCAGTCTCGCACGAGGGATCCGGGAGCCTCCGGGGTCGAGGGTAGGCTGACGGGCGTGCCGCAGACCATCGCCGCCGCAGAGGCCGTCGAGCTCGCCGTCGTCGAACGCAGTGGGTTCGTGGAGTCCCGTCACAGCGGAGTCGCCGTGGTGCTCGACGCCGACGGCGTGGTCTCCGAGCGTCTCGGCGCCGTCGAGGCGCTGATCCTCCCCCGTTCCAGCCTCAAACCTCTCCAGGCGCTGGCCCTCCTCACGGCCGGAGCCGACCTCGCCGGCGAGGAGCTGGGTCTGTCCACCGCGAGCCACACCGGCACCGACCGGCACGTGGCCGTCGTCCGCGGCATCCTGGATCGTGCCGGCCTCGACGAACGCGCGCTCGGCTGCCCTCCGGCCTGGCCGTCCGACCAGCCCACGCGCGATGCGCTCGTCCGCGCCGGCGGCGAGCCCACCCGCGAGCGGATGAACTGCTCGGGCAAGCACGCCGCGATGCTCCTGACCACCACCGCGAACGGCTGGGACACCGCGACCTACCTCGACCCCGAGCATCCCCTGCAGACCCGCATCCGCGAGGTGATCGAACGTCTCACCGGCGAACGCGTCGCCGCGACCGCTGTCGACGGCTGCGGAGCCCCTGTCTTCGCGGTCACCCTGCTGGGGCTCGCCCGCGCCGTCCACCGCATCGGCGTGTCGTCCGAGCGGTCGCCCTTCGCCCTGCACCGCCAGTCCGGAACACTCGTCCGCACGGTGCGCGAGCACCCCTGGACCATCGAAGGACCCGGTCGCCCCGACACCGTCGCCATCGAGCGCCTGGGCGTCTTCGCCAAGACCGGCGCCGAGGGTGTGCTCGTGATGACCGCCCCGGGCGGCATGACCGTGGCTCTGAAGATGCTCGACGGGTCGTCGCGCGCGGCGACCGCGGTCGCCCTGCGTCTGCTCGAGCGCCATGGGGCGCTGCGCGCGGCCGACGTCGCCGCGACCCTCGCCGAGCTTCCGCTGTCAGTCACCGGCGGCGATCGAGACGTCGGGGTGATCCGCCCCGTCATGTGACGCTTCCACCAGGAGCGGAGAGGACCGCAACGATGAGGATCTCAGTTCCCACCGAGGTGAAGAACAACGAATACCGGGTCGCGCTGACCCCGTCGGGAGTGCACGACCTCGTCGTCGCGGGACACGAGGTCGTCGTGCAGCGCGGTGCCGGCGCGGGATCATCGATGCCCGACGACGAGTACGACGAGGCCGGGGCGGTCCTGGTCGACGACGCCGCCGAGGTGTGGGGGCGCGCCGAACTCCTGCTGAAGGTGAAGGAGCCGGTCGCCCAGGAGTACCGGTACTTACGCGACGACCTCGTCCTCTTCACCTACCTGCACCTCGCCGCAGACCGCCCGCTGACCGAGCGCCTCGTCGCCGACGGGGTCACCGCGATCGCCTACGAGACCGTGCAGCTGCCCGGGGGCGGGCTGCCGCTTCTCGCCCCGATGAGCGAGGTCGCGGGGCGCTTGGCACCCATGGTCGGCGCGCACACGATGCTGCGCTCCGAGGGCGGACGGGGCCTGCTCATGTCGGGTGTCCCCGGCACCCGCCCCGCGCGGGTCACCGTGATCGGGGGCGGGGTCGCCGGGGCGAACGCCGCCGTCATCGCCGTCGGCCTCGGGGCGGATGTCACGGTGTTCGACACCAATATCCAACGCCTGCGCTACCTCGACGATCACTTCCAGGGGCGGGTCAAGACGGCGTCGTCGAACCCTCTCGACCTCGATCGCGCCGTCGTGGACTCCGACCTCGTCATCGGTTCGGTGCTGATCCCGGGAGCGAAGGCGCCCAAGCTCGTCAGCAACGACACGGTGTCCCGGATGCGACCGGGCAGCGTCCTCGTCGACATCGCCGTGGATCAGGGCGGCTGCTTCGCCGACACGAGGCCGACCACCCACGCCGATCCCACGTTCACCGTGCACGACACCGTCTTCTACTGCGTGGCGAACATGCCCGGCGCCGTGCCGAACACCTCGACCTCGGCGCTGACGAACGCGACCCTGCCCTACATCCGCCAGATCGCCGGGCGAGGATGGCGGCCGGCGCTCGCGCAGGACGCCGCACTGGCCGCAGGCCTCAATGTCGTCGGCGGTGCCGTCACGAGCGCGGGCGTCGCCGCCGCGCACGGTCTGGCGCACACGCCGGTCGCCGATGTCCTCGGCTGAGCGCCGGGGTCAGCTCAGCCCACCGTCGACCGATCGCTGGTAGGCCCCCTCATCGGGCACGAGCACCGGCGTGTCGCGGTTGAGCCGCTCCCCGCGGAAGAAGGGCTTGGACGCGGGGAAGGCGTACCAGATGAACATCAGCACCACGCCGATCGCCAGCGAACCGACGCCGACGACGAAGGTGCCGCCGACGCCGAGCAGCACGGTGTACCCGTAGTCGACGTCGTACATGTCGATCGCGGACTGGATGAAGGCGTAGGTCAGCATCAGGGCTCCGAGCAGGGGCAGGATGCCGCGGTACACCAGGTTCCGCGCCGAGGTGAACAGGTCGCGTCGGAAGTACCAGACGCAGGCGTACCCCGTGAGGGCGTAGTAGAACGCGATCGCGAGACCGAGCGACAGGATCGAATCCTGCAGGATGTCGTCGCTGATCAGCGTCATCCCGATGTAGTACAGGCTCGCGACGATCCCCATGACGATCGTGGAGAACGAGGGGGTCTTGTACACGGGGTGCACCGTGCGGAACCGCTGCGGCAGCGCCTTGTACACCGCCATCGACAGGGTGCCACGCGCCGTGGGGAGGATCGTCGTCTGCGTCGACGACACCGCCGAGATCAGGACCGCGATCAGCAGGAGCGGGGCCAGCGGGCCGAGCAGGTCGTCTTTGAGCGCCAGGAAGATGTCGTCGGCGTTGGCCTCGTTGCCCAGACCCACACCCGTCGATCCGAGACCGGCGTACATCATCGCCGCCACGGTCACGCCGACGTAGGTGAAGACGAGGATGAGCGTGGTCAGGAGCGCTGCCCGACCCGGGATGCGCTTGGGGTCCTTCGTCTCCTCGTTCAGCGCGAGACAGGTGTCCCACCCCCAGTAGATGAAGATCGCCAGGAGGATCGCCTCTGTGAACGCACTCCAATCGGTGAACCCGAGCGGGTAGAACCACGACAGATCGAACGGCGTGGGGTTCGGCGCGGTGCCGGTGAAGAACTGCCAGAGTGCGGCGACGATGAAGACCGCCAGCAGGAGGTACTGGATGGCGAGGAGGACGTTCTGGATCCGTTCGCCGATCTCCACACCCCGCCAGCTCACCCAGGTCATCAGGGCGATGAAGAAGACACCGGTGGCGGTGACCAGCGGCACGTTGTCGGCCAGCGAGCCGTCTCCGAAGAGGGACCAGAAGTAGATGCCGGCGATCTGCGCGAGGTTCGCGAGCACGATCGTGCCGGCGACGGCCACACCCCACCCGCCGAGCCAGCCGATCCAGGGGCCGAAGGCCTTCGTGCTCCAGGTGAACGTCGTGCCGCAGTCGGGTACGGCGTTGTTCAGCTCGCGGTAGGCGAAGGCGATGAACAGCATCGGCACGAAGGCGATGATGAACGCGATCGGCGCCTGCGCACCGACGGCGAGGACCACGAATCCGAGGGTTGCGACCAGCGAGTACACCGGTGCCGTCGACGCCAGACCGATCACGGTCGAGCCCCACAGCCCCAGCGTCCCCGCTGCGAGTCCCTTGCCTTCGGGTCGGCCCAGGGTCACAGGGGAGGTTGCCATGCGCTGACGTTATGGCCAGCGGGCGACAGCGGTCAAGCATGCGCGGGAGTGTCGGGAAGAAGGACGCGACGGGGCTCGCCTGCTGCGTGGCGCACCCAGGCGCGACCGCGTCCGGTCAGGCAGTAGGGCGGCAGGTCGCGGTCGGCCGTCAGCATCCGATACTCGGGTCCGCAGGACGCATCGATGACGAGGTCGTGGTCCGACCGGATGAGCGCGAGGGTCCGCCAGTGCCGCTGCCACTCGTCGGGTTCGCCGACGACCACGACGCGCCCCGTGCGGCTGCCGCGCTCCACTCCGGCGTCGAAGGCGTCGAGGTCGATGAGCGCGGCCCCTGCAGCCTCCCAGGCGCGCAGCGCCGCCCGCGCCTGCGGCGAGCGCCGCGTCACGAACCCCGTGAGCGCTCGCGGGTGCCACATCTCCGGCGGATCCGCCGGACCCGGAACCGCTGCGTCCCACGCTGTCGCCACCTGCAGGGCGATGCCGTCCATCGTTCCGCGACCCGGCACGGCACGGGCATCCCACCCCGCCGGGTCGCCGCCGAGTGCGACGTGATCGGCACGCGAAGCCGTGGCGAGCAGGATGCGGCGAGGGGCCAGATCCACCAGCCGCGCCACGCCGCCGGTCAGCCGCTGCGCGGTGAGTGCGACGACGGCGCCGTCACCTCCGGCGCCGCGGAGAAGATCCTCGAGCCGCTGGAGGAACTCCCCGGCATAGTCCATCGGGTAGCGCCCGACCAGCGCATCCACGTCGTCGATGAGAATCAGTCCCGGCGAGGCCGGCGCCGGGAGCGGCGCCCGGACGAGTTCAGCGACGCGATCCCACGCCGCCTCCGGATCAGCCGGCACCCACGTCGCCGAATCGGCACGCTGAGCGCTGAGCGTCTGCAACGCGGTCGTCCGGCCGCTGCCGCTTCGCCCCAGGAACACCACTCCGGGTGCGTGGCGCTCGAGCACCGCCGGCCGCTGCCGTTGCTCGTCGGGTTCGTCGAGGAGCCCCACGACCAGGGGCGCGGTCCCGACCCCCTCGGCCGGCATCCGCAGGTCGGCGAGGTCGACGCGCGCCGGCAGGGCGGGCAGCCAGGAGCGTCGCGGCGTCGGGCCCTGAGCGGAGCGACCGACGGCGGTGACGTCCTCGGTGCGGGCGAGAGCCACCCGGAACCGCCGGGGCGCGGCGTCGATGCTCCGGCGCAACCAGGCGGTGCCGCGCTCGGTTCCCGTCGACACGGGCCCTGCCGCGTCATCCGTCCCCAGCACGGCCCGGCTGTCGGCGGCGTCGGCGACCCGCAGGCTCAGCCGCAGCGGCAGGTTCGCCCACAGTCCCTCTCGGATGACCCCCGTCGTGCGCTGCGTGCCGAGGATGAGGTGCATCCCGAGCGCCCGTCCGCGCGCCGCGAGGTCGGTGAACAGCGCCTGGAGCTCGGGATGATCGGCCAGGAGCGCAGCGAACTCGTCGACGACCACGACGAGCCGCGGCAGCTCGGCTCTGTCATCGCGGATGTCGCGGGCCCCCGTGCGGGCGAGCTCGGACTCCCGCCACCGGATCTCGGCCCGAAGGCTCTCGATCGCCCGGCGGGCTCCTCCGGGATCGAGGTCGGTGATGACCCCCGTGACGTGCGGGAGGCCCGCGAGGCGCTGGAATGCGGTGCCGCCCTTGAAGTCGGCCAGGAGGAAGGTGACCTCGCGCGTGGAGTAGCGGGCGCACAGGGCCAGCACCCAGGTGACGAGGAGTTCGCTCTTGCCCGACCCGGTCATCCCGGTGACGACGGCGTGAGGACCGTCCTCCACGAGGTCCACCGACACCGGAGCGCGATCGCGTCCGATCGTCACGGCGAGTCCGCCGTCGGCGACGGGTGACCGGCCGGCATCGGCGAAGAGCTCGGCCAGGAGAACGGGACGGTCGTCCCCGCCCAGGTCGCCGAATGAGCGCGCGGCGCGGAGGGCCAGGTCATCGGCGATCGATGCCGCCTGTGCCCGCCCGACCGCTTCAGGCCTGATCTCGTACGTCTCTCCTCCGATGTCGACCTGCGCCCGGTCGGGACCGTCGACACGCAGCACGACCGCGCAACCGGGCGGCGGCGGTTCTCCAGGACCGACGCGGACGATCCGGATGTCGGCGGCGTCCGCGCCGTCCGCTCCCCCCACCCGGAACGCGAGCGTGCGCCCGGCGGCGACCCGGCGATGCGGCAGCCGTTCGAGCCAGACCTCATCGTCGGAGTCCGACGCGAGGAGCGAGAACGACCCGGGCGGATGCGCCAGGCAGGCCTGCAGGACGAGCGCGCGAGCCACCGCCGCGCTGACGACCGGCGGCCCGATGACGGCGATCCCGGCGTCCAGCGGCACCGCGATCGGCGCATCCTCGAGGACGGCGGCGCGGCGGCGCAGCTCACCGGCACGCGGGTCGCGACGCCCACCGGTGACCCGGACAGCGCTGGGGATGCGTCCTCGGCCGACCACCACGGTGTCACCGCGATCGTGGTGAGTCCGCCACACCTCGACGTCGGACTCCACGAGCCGCGCGACGTCGGGATGCACGCCCCACCACCGTTCGCGTTCCCTCCGGTGCCGCGACGCCACTGCGCGCATCACCTCGGCGCGCGTCCTCGCGCCCTCTCGCTCGGCCGCACGTCGGTCCCGCCGTGCGGTGCGGGCGGCGTCGGCGATCGACGCGATGGCGATGAGGGGCCCGAGGGCGGCGAGCCACAGCGCGAGGATGGACCCGGTGACCAGCCACAGCGCGCCGGCTCCGAGGATCGGAACCGTCGAGGCGACGATCGGCAGCGGAGGCCGGGGCGGACGCTCCCACCCGTCCTCGAGGTGGAGCAGTTCGTCCGGTGCCGGGTCGTCGACCGGGGTCGACGCGAGCGCAGGAGCGGTCTCAGCCACCCCGGCGCGGCCCGACGATCGGGCCCCCGGTGACGACATCGGGGGATGAGTCGGGGGACGCGGAGTGAACGACGACACCCACCCACCCTGGACACCGGGCGACCGTGAGCGTCTTCGTCACGCTCGATCGGTGGAGAACTCGCCTCAGGCCGAGGCTGTGGAGGAATCGACGCCGGCCGCCGCACCGGCGGTCTTCTCGCGGAGGGACACGTTCACCACGATGATCGTGATGTTGTCGCGACCGCCGTTCTCGAGGGCCGCATCGAGCATCGCACCCACCGCACCGGCGGGGTCGTCGTGCTGCGCGAGGAAGTGACGGATGCCGAAGTCGGTCAGCTCCTTGGTGAGGCCGTCGGAGCACACCACGAAACGGTCGCCGTCGACGATGTCGAGGCGCACGTAGTCGGGTGTCACGCTCTCGCTCGGTCCGACCGCGCGGGTGATGACGTTGCCGTAGGGGTGATTCTCGGCCTCTTCGGGGCTGAGCCGCCCCGAAGCGACGAGCTCCTGCACGACCGAGTGATCGGTCGTGACCTGCACGACGTCGTCGTCGCGAAGCACGTAGACCCGCGAATCGCCGATGTTCAGCGTGACCCATGTCGCCGGATCGGTCGTCGGATCCAGGTAGACGCCCGTGAGGGTCGTCCCCGTGCCGTCGTCGGTGGTCTCCGGATGCGAAGCGATGTCCTTGACGGCGCGGCCGAGCGCCTTCTCGATCGTCTTCGCGCTCACCGGGCCCGTCTCGACGACGGCGCGGAGCCGATCGACGGTGCTGGCGCTGGCGATCTCGCCGCCGATGTGCCCGCCCATGCCGTCGGCCACGGCGAACAGGGGGAACGAGGCGAGCACGGCGTCCTGGTTCACCTCGCGTCGGCGTCCGGTGTGCGTGGTGGCGGCCCAGCGCAGAGCCAGCGTGGCATCCGGGAGCTCGATCACGCGGTCTCCGGAGGAGATCTCAGGCACCTGCTCTCCTCTCCCCACGTCGGCTCGCATTCGCCACCGGATCGGCACGACCGCCGGCGGTGGCGTCCTCACATCCTAGTGGACACCCGGGACGCCCCCGCGGACTCCCCCGCCGCGTCCGCAGCATCCGATTCCTCCTCATCGGTCACGGCTGCGCGGAACTGCGCATCCGACAGACGACGGTAGGCACCGCCGGCCGCGAGCAGCTGGTCGTGCGTCCCGCGCTCCACGATCCGGCCGTCCTCCATCACCAGGATCAGGTCCGCATCGCGGATCGTGGAGAGCCGGTGAGCGATGACGAACGCCGTGCGATCCTGCCGCAACTGCGACATCGCCCTCTGGATCAGGAGCTCGGTGCGGGTGTCGACCGACGAGGTCGCTTCGTCGAGGATGAGGATGCGCGGGTCGGCGAGGAACGCGCGGGCGATGGTGATGAGCTGCCGTTCGCCCACGCTCAGGTTCCCCGCCTCATCGTCGAGGACGGTGTCGTAGCCCTCCGGCAGGGCGTGGACGAACCGGTCGACGTACGCCGCGCGCGCCGCGGCGAGGATGGCGGACTCGTCGGCGTCCGGCCGCCCGTAGGCGATGTTCTCGCGAATGGTGCCGGAGAACAGCCACGTGTCCTGGAGCACCATGCCCGTGCGCGACCGGAGGTCGTCGCGGGTCATCCGGCGGATGTCGATCCCGTCGAGGGTGATCCGGCCCGCGTCGACGTCGTAGAAGCGCATGATGAGGTTCACCAAGGTGGTCTTGCCCGCCCCGGTCGGACCGACGATCGCGATCGTGCTGCCCGGTTCCACGGTGAGGTCCAGGTCGTCGATGAGGGGCGTGTCGGGGCTGTACCGGAACGACACGTCTTCGAATGCCAGTCGGCGCGCCGACGACGGCACGGTCTGGGCGGGCGCGGGGTCGGGTGTCTGCTCGGCCTTGTCGAGGAGCTCGAACACGCGCTCGGCGCTGGCGACACCGGACTGCAGCAGGTTGGCCATCGAGCCGAGCTGCGCCAGGGGCTGGGTGAACTGCCTCGAGTACTGGATGAAGGCCTGCACGCTGCCGATGGACAGGAGACCGGATGCCACCTGGATACCGCCCACGACGGCGATGGCGACGTATACGAGGTTGCCGACGAACATCATCGCGGGCTGGATGATCCCCGAGAGGAACTGCGCGCCGAAGCTCGCACGGTAGACCTCTTCGTTCTCGGCCAGGAAGTCGGCCTCGACCTCGCGCTGGTGGCCGAACACCTTCACGATCGCGTGGCCGGAGAACGTCTCCTCGACCCGTGCGTTGAGAACCCCCGTCGCCTTCCACTGCGCGACGAAGAGCTTCTGCGAACGGCTCGCGACCACGGCGGTGATGACCAGCGTCAACGGCACGGTCACGAGGGCGATCACCGCGAGAAGCGGCGAGATGAGGAACATCATCACCATGACGCCGATGACGGTCAGCAGTGAGATGATCACCTGCGACAGCGTCTGCTGCATCGACTGGCCGATGTTGTCGACGTCGTTGGTGACCCGGCTGAGCAGCTCCCCCCGCTGCACCCGGTCGAAGTACGACAGCGGCAGGCGATGGATCTTGTCCTCCACCTGCATGCGCAGCCGGTTCATCGCCCGCTGCACGATGCCGTTGAGCAACCGCGCCTGGAGCCAGCCGAAGATGCTGGAGAACACGTAGACGGCGAGCACGGCGAGGATGACCGCGGCGAGCGCGTCGAAGGCGATACCCGCGCCGGGAGTGAAGTCGACGGCCCGGACGAGGTCTGCCTGCTGCCCCTGCCCCGAAGCGACGAGCTGGTCGACGACCTGCTGCTTGGTCGCCCCTGCCGGCGCCTGGAGGGAGAGGAACCCGGCGAACACGATGTTCGTGGCGTCACCGAGCAGTTTCGGGCCGAGCACCGACAGCCCCACGCTCAGGACGCCGAGCACGAGCACGACCACCAGCCGAGGCCTGTCCGAACTCAGTGTGCCCAGCAGACGTCGCGCGCTCGGACCGAAGCTCTTCGCCTTCACCACCGGCGCGGTCTGCATGCGCCCGTGCCCCGGCCCGCTCATGCCGCCTCCGCCGAGAGCTGCGACTCGACGATCTCGCGGTACGTCTGGCTGAATTCCACCAGCTCATCGTGGGTGCCGATGCCGACCACGCGGCCGTGGTCGAGCACGACGATCTGATCGGCGTTCTGGACGGTCGAGACCCGCTGGGCCACCACGATCCGCGTCGCGTGCGGAAGGTGCGTGTCCAGCGCCTGTCGGAGCGCGGCATCGGTGGCGAGGTCCAGTGCCGAGAAGGCGTCGTCGAAGAGGTAGATCTCGGGCTTCTTCACCAGCGCCCGAGCGATCGCGAGTCGCTGACGCTGCCCACCCGAGACGTTGGTGCCGCCCTGCGCGATCGGTGCGTCGAGTTGCTCCGGCATGGCGCGGACGAAGTCGGCCGCCTGCGCGAGTTCGAGCGCGTGCCACAGCTCGGCGTCTCCGGCGTCCGGATCGCCGTACCGCAGGTTCGAGGCCACCGTCCCCGAGAACAGGAACGCGCGCTGCGGGATCAGTCCCACACGGCGCCACAGCTCATCGGGATCGAAGTCGCGGACATCCGTTCCATCCACCCGCACCGATCCCGCTGTCGCGTCGAAGAGCCTCGGCACGAGTCCGATGAGGGTGGTCTTGCCCGACCCGGTCGACCCGATGACGGCGGTCGTGGTCCCGGGCGCCACCTCGAACGAGATGTCGCTGAGCACGGGGTCGGCGGCGCCGGGGTAGGCGAAGGCCACCCCGTCGAAGCGCACCGCACCCCCGGGGGCCGGCGGGGTTGCCGGCACGGCGGGGGGCGCCACCGAGGGGTCGGTGGCGAGCACCTCGCCGATGCGATCGGCGCAGACCGCGGCCCGGGGGATCATCACGAACATGAAGGTCGCCATCATGACGCCCATGAGGATCTGCATGATGTATGTCAGGAACGCGAAGAGCGTGCCGATCTGCACCTCGTTCTGCTGCACCTGGAACGCGCCGAACCAGATCACCGCGACGCTCGAGACGTTCAGCACCAGCATGACCGCCGGGAACATCAGTGCCATGAGGTTGCCGGCGCGAAGGCCGGTGGCCATGACCTCCGCGCTCGCCACCGAGAATCGCGCGCGTTCCTGAGGCTCGCGGACGAAGGCGCGGATGACGCGGATGCCGCTGAGCTGCTCGCGCAGGATCTGGTTCACCCGGTCGATCCGCTTCTGCATGACGGTGAAGGCGGGCACCATGCGCCACACGATCACGCCGACGATGATGAGAAGGGCCGGGATCGACACCGCCATCAGCCACGACAGACCCACATCCTGGCTGATGGCGAGGACGACGCCGCCGACGGCGAGGATCGGCGCCGACACCATGAGCGTCGCCGACACCTGCACCAGCATCTGCACCTGCTGCACGTCGTTGGTGTTGCGGGTGATGAGCGACGCGGCACCGAAATGACCGACCTCGCGCTGCGAGAAGGCGACGACCCGGTGGAACAGGTCGGCCCGCATCTGACGGCCGACACCCATCGCCAAGCGGGAGCCGAAGTACACCGCGACGATGGCGCACACGATCTGCACCAGGCTGATCCCGAGCATCACCGCCCCCGTCGACCAGATGTAGGGGATGTCGCCGGTGACCACGCCGTTGTCGATGATGTCGGCGTTGAGGGTCGGTAGCAGGAGCGACGCGATCGACTGTGCGAGTTGGAAGACGACCACGGCGATGATGAGCGCCCAGCCGGGTCGGAGGTAGCGGGCGAGGAGCTTGCCGAGCACAGGGTTCCCTTCCACGACGCGGGCCCGTCACGGCATCCGCACCTCCGTGAACGCTACATCCGTTGCGCCAGGTCAACCTCCTTCGCCGGTGCGCTCTGAGCGAACCGGCCCCCGGACTCAGGCCGCCGGATCGTCGGGGAGCGGGAAGATGGCGTCGATCTCGGCGACGTCCGCGACGGTGGGCGTCCACGCTGTCGCCGCCGCCGCGTTGGCGCGTACCTGCTCGGGGCTCGTCGCGCCTGCGATCACACTCGAGATCGACGACCGCGCCAGCAGCCACCCGAAGGTGGCCTCGAGCATCGTGATCCCCTGATCGCTGCAGAACGACGCGTAGGCCTCGAGCGCGTCCCACGGTGCGTCCTCCCACAGGTGGGGACGCTGCCGCATGATGCGGGTGTCGGAAGGAGCCTCGGTGCGCGAGAACTTGCCCGTGAGGAGTCCGTTGTGGAGCGGGAAGTACGGGAGGAACCCGAGTCCGAAATGCTCTGCGGCGGGGAGCCGCTCTCGTTCCACGCCCCGTGCCAGCAGGCTGTAATGGTCCTGCGAGGACACGAACGGCGCGCCGCCGCGCCGCTCGGCGACGAAGTGCGCCTCGGCGATCTGCCACCCGCTGAGGTTGGAATGCCCGAGGTAGCGCACCTTCCCCTCCCGCACGAGGTCGTCGAGGGCATCGAGGGTCTCCTCGATCGGAGTTCCCGGGTCGGGCGTGTGCAACTGGTAGAGGTCGATCCAGTCGGTCCGCAGCCGGGTCAGGGAGGCGTCGACCGCACGCCGGATGTATGCGCGAGACGCCTTGGCGCCGGCCAGCCCGTACCCCATGTCGCGGCCGGAATGACCGAATTTGGTCGCGAGCACGACCTGGTCGCGGCGCCCCGCGAGAGCCTCGCCCATGAGGAGCTCGGACTGGCCGGGGTCGCCCCCGTACATGTCCGCGGTGTCGAGGAAGGTCACGCCCGCATCGATCGCAGCGTCCAGGACGGCGCGGGTGCCCTCGATGGTCTCGGTGCGGGTCCCCGGCCGGCCGAAGTTGTTGCAGCCCAGCCCGACGGCGGAGACGAGCAGACCGGATGATCCGAGACGACGAAGCGGCACAGCATTCATGGCTCCACGCTACCCGCGCACGAACGACGACAGCCCCCGGCGGCGGGGCCGGGGGCTATCGTGGCGGGGCTACGCCCGCGGAGCGTCCGGACCCGCGGGCGGCTCGGTCGCAGGCGGCTCGTTGGCAGGCGGCGGAGTGGGGTTGGCCGAGGGCGCGGCCGCCGGCGGTGCCGGGGGCGTCGCCGGCGGTGCGGCAGCAGGCGCCGACGGGGCCTGGTAGCCCGGCGCGGGCTCGTACCCGGCGGGCGGCGCGGCAGGACCGCCGGATGCGGCCGGCGGGTAGCCGTAGCCGGGCGCGGCGACGGCACTCGGCTGCTGCGGGATGCCAGGCCACACCGTGGTGTCCTTGAGGAACGAGTTCGCCCACGGCGCCGGCGGGATGTTGGGGTTCCAGCGGTCGGAGGAGAAGGCGAGGATGCCCAGCCAGATCAGGGGTCCGACACCGGGGATGAGCCACAGGAGGAGGTAGGGCCAGTCCTTCCCGAGCTTCAGTCCGACGCGCCAGCCGACGATGACGCCGACCGCGATGGCCACCAGGGACAGGATCCAGCCGATGACGGGTACCTGGCTGAGAATGGCCGAGCCCACCACGGCGCCCAGCATGACCCAGGGAGAGAGGTCGCCGAGTTTGGCGAGGACCAGGGTGTTGTACACCGGCACCCATGCCCGCCACTTCCCCTCGACACCGGCCTTCTCGAAGATCTTCATCAGGAAGAAGGCACTGATCAGATACCCCGCGAGCGCGAAGATGAGCAGGAGCGGCAGCAGGATCAGCAGGAACGCCAGCATCGCGCCGTATCCGTCGTACGTAGAATCCATGAGACCTCCAGAGTGTTCCCCAGCGTGCAAGCACGGCGGGATGGTCTGCCCGCGAGGTCATGGTATCGACGCGGCACCGTCGTTGTGAGGAAATTCCCAGAAACACGAGGTCGGGCGCGTCGCGATCGGTAACGTGGCCGAGAGACGCCGACGAAGGACGAGGACCCATGAGCACCGACACCCCTCCCCCGCTGCCCCGTCAGCCCGCCGCCGAGGCGGCCCGCGCCACCGAGCCTGCGGCGCCCGGAATCGCCGGCGTCGACGACACCGGCGTCCCCTCCGTCGGCGACAGGGAGACGGTCGACGTCGGGCGGGGATTCTTCCGCGCGCTGTTCGATCTGTCGTTCCGCACCTTCATCACGCGACGGCTGGCCGCCGTGTTCTACGTCGTGGGTCTGATGGCGATCGGCATCGCCTTCGTCGTCTACCTCGTGACCGGGATCGTCGAGGGCATCGGCGCTCTCTGGTTCAACCCGGGCGCCGGCATCTCGCTGATCGTGGCCACCGTCATCCTGGTCCCGCTCTTCTCGTTCCTGGCCGTGATCGCTCTCCGGTTCGTCATCGAAGCCGTCGTCGCTCTCATCGCGATCGCGGAGAACACCGAACGCACCGCAGCGCACACCCGGCGGTAGCCGGCGTCAGACGATCAGGTCGAGTGCCGCGGAGCCGGACTCACCGACCACTCGCAGCCCCGCGTCATCCGCCCATTGCCGGAACCCGGCGACGCTGCGGATGCGCGGTCGCTCGACGGCGAGCAGCCGGACGAGCTCTCCCTTGGCCTGCTTGTTGAAGTGGTTGAGAGCCCGCACCGCGCCACCCGGGGCGTCGGTGACGACGCGCAGCGAGACCGCGGGGACGGAGCCGGGCACCGGTCCGAGAGCGACGTACGCGTGGGAGCGGAGGTCGAGGATGAACGGCGGCGCTGCGGTCGCGAGGGCGGCGGCGACGGCATCGGCCCAGTGCCGGGCGGGTGACGCGAGCCCGGGAAGGCGCACGCCCGCTCCCAGCCGGTAGTTGGGGAGGGGATCCAGCGCACCCACGGGGCCGAACGGTGCGGAGTGGATGAGCACGTGCGTCTTCAGCCAGCGCCGCGCGGGCGCATCGAGGCTCGGAGCATCGAGCGCATCGAAGAGCACCCCGGTATAGCGGTCGACGGCGGGAAGGGTCGGGCCGGTGCGCAGCAGCGCGTTGACCGCGACCTCGTCGCGCTGGCGCGGTCCGAGCTTCAGCACGCGCGCGGCCTCGTCCGCATCGTTCGACAGCGCGATCAGCGCCGCGAGAACCTCCGCGCGCTGCGGTCCGAGGGAGGGCAGCGCGAGGCTGTCGAGGTCGAGCGCCCGACGGCGCCCGCCGGTCTGCTTCGTCTCGGAGGGCGGGAGGAGGATCAGCATGCGGCACCACGATGAAGGACGGTGAGGATACCACTGGCCGCTGAGGGCGCGGGGTTCACCCGTGCTCTCGGCGGCCAGTTGCACTCTCGCAGGAAAGCGGAGGCGGAGATCAGGCGCTCAGGAGATCAGTGCGGCGTTTCCTGCCACGACCGTGACCTCGTCGCGTTCCATCGACAGGAAGCCGTCCTGAGCGTTGGCGACGATCTTGGATCCGTCGGTGCGGGTGATGCGCACCTGGCCCTCGGCGAGGATCGCCAGCACCGGCTCGTGGCCGGCCATGAAGCCGATCTCTCCCTCGACCGTCTTGGCGACCACCAGCGATGCCTCACCGGACCAGACCTCCGCGTCGGCGGAGACCAGGCTGACTTTGAGAGGCATGATCAGCCGTTCTCCTTCTGGATGCGGGCCCACGCCTCTTCGACGTCGGAGATGCCACCGACGTTGAAGAACGCCTGCTCGGCGACGTGGTCGAAGTCACCCTTGACGATGGCGTCGAACGACTCGATGGTCTCCTTGATCGGGACCGTGGAGCCCTCGACACCGGTGAACTTCTTGGCCATGTACGTGTTCTGCGAGAGGAACTGCTGGATGCGACGCGCGCGGGCGACGACGACCTTGTCCTCTTCGGAGAGCTCGTCCACACCGAGGATCGCGATGATCTCCTGCAGCTCCTTGTTCTTCTGCAGGATCTGCTTCACGGCGGTCGCGACGCGGTAGTGGTCCTCACCGATGTAGCGCGGGTCGAGGATGCGGCTGGTCGAGGTCAGCGGGTCGACCGCGGGGTACAGACCCTTCGACGCGATCTCGCGCGAGAGCTCGGTGGTGGCGTCGAGGTGGGCGAAGGTGGTCGCCGGCGCCGGGTCGGTGTAGTCGTCGGCGGGGACGTAGATCGCCTGGAGCGAGGTGATGGAGTGACCACGCGTCGAGGTGATGCGCTCCTGGAGCACACCCATCTCGTCGGCCAGGTTCGGCTGGTATCCCACGGCGGACGGCATGCGGCCGAGGAGCGTCGAGACCTCGGAGCCGGCCTGCGTGAACCGGAAGATGTTGTCGATGAACAGCAGCACGTCCTGCTTCTGCACGTCGCGGAAGTACTCCGCCATCGTCAGCGCCGACAGGGCCACGCGAAGTCGCGTGCCCGGCGGCTCGTCCATCTGGCCGAAGACGAGGGCGGTCTTGTCGAAGACACCCGCCTCCTCCATCTCGCCGATGAGGTCGTTGCCCTCACGGGTGCGCTCGCCCACACCGGCGAACACCGACACACCACCGTGGTCCTGCGCGACGCGCTGGATCATCTCCTGGATGAGGACGGTCTTGCCGACGCCCGCACCACCGAAGAGGCCGATCTTCCCACCGAGCACGTACGGGGTGAGGAGGTCGATGACCTTGATGCCGGTCTCGAACATCTGGGTCTTGGACTCCAGCTGGTCGAAGTTCGGCGCCTGACGGTGGATCGGCCAGCGCTCGGTAACCTCGATGGTCTCGCCGGGGGCGCCGTTGAGCACCTCGCCGGTGACGTTGAACACCTTGCCCTTGGTCACGTCCCCGACGGGAACGGTGATCTGCTCGCCGGTGTCGCGCACCTCCTGGCCGCGGACGATGCCGTCAGTGGGCTTCAGGGCGATGGCGCGGACGAGATCGTCGCCGAGGTGCTGCGCGACCTCGAGGGTGATCTCGGACGACGAATCGCCGATGACGATCGTCGTCTTCAGCGCGTTGTAGATGTCGGGAATCGCATCGTGGGGGAACTCGATGTCGACGACCGGACCGGTGACGCGGGCGACCCGGCCGACGGCGGGCGCTGCGGCCGTCGTGGCATCCGTCTTCTCAGCGGTGAGGCTCATGGCTTCTTCTCTTTCGTGTGGGTCTATTTGCCCGACGCGAGAGCGTCGGCGCCGCCGACGATCTCGGCGATCTGCTGCGTGATCTCGGCCTGACGCGCGTTGTTGCGCAGCCGGGTGTAGTCGGTGATGAGCTTGTCTGCGTTGTCGCTGGCCGACTTCATCGCCTTCTGGGTCGCGGCGTGCTTGGCCGCCGACGACTGGAGGAGGGCGTTGAAGACGCGGCTCTGGATGTAGACGGGCAGGAGCGCGTCGAGAACCGTCTCGGCGTCCGGCTCGAATTCGTAGAGCGGGTAAACCTGGGCCGACGCTTCCTCCTCGGCCTCGACGACCTCCAGCGGCAGGAGACGCACGGTCTCGGGGCTCTGCGTCATCATGCTGACGAACCGGTTGTACACCAGGTGGATCTCATCCACCCCGCCCTGCTCTCCACCGCGGTTGTACGCGTCGAGAAGGGTGGCCGAGATCTCCTCGGCGGTGTGGAACTGCGGCGTGTCGGTGTCACCCGTCCACTCGGCGGCGGCCTCCATGCGTCGGAACTGGAAGTACCCGACGGCCTTGCGACCGATCAGGTAGAACACCGGCTCGCGGCCCTCCGACCGCAGCAGTGCCGCCAGCTCCATGCCCTCGCGAAGGATCTGGGAGTTGAACGCACCCGCCAGCCCCCGGTCCGACGCGAAGATGACCACGGCCGAACGGCGGATGGTCGACCGTTCCTGCGTCAGGGGGTGATCGACGTTGGAGTGCGTCGCCACCGCGGACACCGCGCGGGTCACCGCTCGGGCGAAGGGTGAGGACGCGCGCACGCGTGCCATCGCCTTCTGGATCCGCGAAGCAGCGATGAGCTCCATCGCCTTCGTGATCTTCTTCGTGGTCTGAGCAGAATTGATCTTCTGCTTGTAGACCCTCAGTTGTGCGCCCATGATCCTTTACCGGTTCCGCTCAGCGACGGCCCTTGACGATCTTCTCCTGGTTGACGTCCTCAGCCTCGGCAGCCGCGACCTCGTCGCTGCCGGGACGGTTGATCGACTGCCCCTTGCCGGAGCGGAACTCCAGGATGAACTCGTCGACCTTCTTGTCCAGCTCGGCGACGGTGTCGTCGTCGAGGACGTTGGAGTCGCGGAGGCGATCGAGGATCGTCGTGTTGCGGCGCAGGTAGTCCAGCAGCTCGCGCTCGAACGGCAGCACGTCCTCGACGTCGATCGAGTCGAGCTTTCCGTTGGTGCCCGCCCAGATCGACACGACCTGCTCCTCGACCGGGTACGGCGAGTACTGCGGCTGCTTCAGCAGCTCGGTCAGGCGCGCACCGCGCGCGAGCTGGCGACGAGAGGCGGCGTCGAGGTCGGAGGCGAACATCGCGAACGCCTCGAGCGAGCGGTACTGCGCGAGCTCGAGCTTCAGGGTTCCCGAGACCTTCTTGATCGACTTCACCTGGGCGTCACCACCGACGCGGGACACCGAGATGCCCACGTCGACCGCCGGACGCTGGTTGGCGTTGAAGAGATCGGACTGCAGGAAGATCTGACCGTCGGTGATCGAGATCACGTTGGTCGGAATGTACGCCGAGACGTCGTTGGCCTTGGTCTCGATGAGGGGCAGACCCGTCATCGAACCGGCGCCGAGCTCGTCGGAGAGCTTCGCACAGCGCTCGAGCAGACGCGAGTGCAGGTAGAAGACGTCGCCGGGGTAGGCCTCGCGGCCCGGGGGACGACGCAGCAGCAGTGACACGGCACGGTAGGCCTCGGCCTGCTTGGTGAGGTCGTCGAAGACGATCAGCACGTGCTTGCCGTCGTACATCCAGTGCTGGCCGATGGCCGAGCCGGTGTAGGGGGCGAGGTACTTGAAACCGGCGGGGTCGGAGGCGGGGGCCGCGACGATGGTGGTGTACTCCATCGCGCCGGCGTCCTCGAGCGCACCCTTCACCGCGGCGATGGTGGAGCCCTTCTGACCGATCGCGACGTAGATGCAGCGCACCTGCTTGGTCGGGTCGCCCGACTCCCAGTTGGCCTTCTGGTTGATGATCGTGTCGATCGCGATGGCGGTCTTGCCCGTCTGACGGTCGCCGATGATCAGCTGACGCTGACCGCGACCGATCGGGATCATCGCGTCGATGGCCTTGATGCCGGTCTGCATCGGCTCGTGCACCGACTTGCGCTGCATGACGCCGGGCGCCTGGAGCTCGAGGGCGCGGCGGCCGGTGGTGGCGACCTCGCCCAGTCCGTCGATCGGGTTGCCGAGCGGGTCGACGACGCGACCGAGGTACCCGTCGCCGACGGCGACCGAGAGAACCTCGCCGGTGCGGGTCACCTGCATACCGGCCTCGATGCCGGAGAACTCACCGAGGACGACGACGCCGATCTCGTGCTCGTCGAGGTTCAGCGCGAGTCCCTGGGTGCCGTCGGCGAACATCACCAGTTCGTTCGCCATGACGCCGGGCAGGCCCTCGACGTGGGCGATGCCGTCGGCGGCGTCGATGACCGTGCCGACCTCGGTCGCGGCAGCGCCGGTGGGTTCGTAGGCCGCGACGAAGTCCTTCAGCGCGTCACGGATGACGTCGGGGCTGATAGAGAGGTCTGTCATGATCTTCCTTCGTTCGGTGGGGCCTCACCGTCGAGTGTGACCCCGAATGCTCCGGCGCTTCCTGGGAAGCGCACGGGAAGTCTGTTAGCCGGCCAGCCGCTGGCGGAGGTCGGCGAGGCGCGACGACACACTGGCGTCGATCACGTCGTCGGCGATCTGCACGCGCAGCCCGCCGACCACGGTCGGGTCGACGACGGTGTTGATCGATACCTCGGTGCCGTAGCGGGCCGAGAGCGTCCGTGCCAGACGCTCGATCTGCGCGTCGCTGAGAGCGACGGCGGTGACGACCGTGGCGACCTTGCGGCCGCGCTGGTCGGCGACGATGCGCATCGCCCAGGTCAGGAGCTGACGCACGCGGCGCTCGCGGGGCTGCTGCACGAGGGCGTCGGCGATGACGATCGCCGACGCGCTTGCGCGGCCTGCGAGCAGGGAGGACACGAGCCGGCCCTTCGCCGCCGGGTCGCCCAGACGGCTGCCGAGCGCGAGCTCGAGCTCGCCGTTGTCGGCGACGACGCGGGAGAAAGCGAACAGGTCGGCCTCGACGTCGGCCTGCGGTTCCGCCACGGCGGCGGCACGCACCGCCAGCTCCTCGATGCCCTCCACGAGGTCGGCGGCCGACGACCAGCGCTCTGCGACCACGGCGCCCAGCAGGGTGCGCGTGATGGCCGACACCTGACGCCCGAAGACGTCGTCGACGACCTTCTGTCGGGCCGGCGCAGGCGCCGCCGCGTCGGCGAGGGCCGATGCCAGCTGCGGGGTCTGACCCACGGCACGAGCGACCCCGAAGAGCTCACGCGCCACGGCGAGGTCGGTGATCGCCGCGGCATCCAGTGCAGCGATGCCCGACACCCGGGCCTGCGTGGTCGCGCTTCCCATCAGAGGCCCTGCTTCTGACCGGTTGCGGCCTTGGCGGCCTCGTCGGCCTCGAGCTCGGCGAGGAAGCGGTCCACGACCGCCTGCGCCTTGGCGTCGTCGGAGAGGGTCTCACCGATCACACCACCGGCGAGGTCGAGGGCGAGCGTGCCCACCTCGCTCCGCAGCGACACCAGAGCCGACTGCCGCTCCGCCTCGATCTGAGCGTGCGCGGTGGCGGTGATGCGCGCGGCCTCGGAGGCTGCGGCGTCCTTCGCCTCGGCGACGATCTTCTTGCCGTCCTCGCGGGCGGCATCGCGGATCTCGCCGGCTTCACGCCGGGCGTCGGCGAGCTGTGCGGTGTACTCCTCGAGCGCGGCCTCGGCCTTGCGCTGGGCCTCGTCGGCCTTGGCGATGTTGCCCTCGATCGCGGCAGCGCGCTCGTCGAGCAGCTTCTGCATGCGCGGCAGAACGATGCGCCAGAACACCGCCAGGATGACGATGAAGCACACCGCGGACCAGATGATGTCGTAGTACGCCGGCAGCAGCGGGTTCTGCGACTCACCCTCTTCCGCAGCGAGAGTGACAAGAGCGTTCAGCATCTCGTCTCCTTAAACGTGAGGAAGGGGATCAGGCGCCGAAGATGAAGCCGGTGGCGATGCCGATGAACGCGAGCGCCTCGGTGAACGCGATACCGATCCACATCAGGACCTGGAGGCGACCGGCCAGCTCGGGCTGACGAGCGACGCCCTCGATGGTCTTGCCGACGACGATGCCCACGCCGATGGCGGGGCCGATGGCGGCGAGGCCGTAGCCGACGGTCGCGATCGAACCGGTGACCTGGGCGAGAACCGTAGTTGCATCCACGGGTGTGTTTCCTTTCGGTTGGGTGGGTAGGCCGGAGCCTGCCCGCTCAGTGCTCTTCCGCGACCGCGAGCTGGATGTAGACCGCGGTGAGGATCGTGAAGACGTAGGCCTGCAGGAAGGCGACCAGCATCTCGAAGAGAGTGAACGCCAGCCCGAAGGCGAGGGTGCCGACGCCGAAGGCCTTCCACAAGCCGTCGGCGGTGAAGAGGAAGAACTGCGTCGCCGAGAAGAACAGCACGAGCATGAGGTGCCCGACGATCATGTTCATCAGCAGTCGCAGCGTCAGCGTGACCGGCCGGATGATGAAGGTGGAGAGGAACTCCAGCGGCGTGACGATGATGTAGAGGAACGGCGGGACGCCCGAGGGGAAGAGCGAGTTCTTGATGAAGTTCTTCGGGCTCTTGCGGAGCCCCGCGTAGATGAAGGTCACGTACGACACGATCGCCAGCAGCAGCGGTACCGCGATGACGCTCGTTCCTGCGATGTTCAGCCCCGGGATGATCCCGGTGATGTTCATGAACAGGATCATGAAGAACATCGTGGTCAGCAGCGGCAGGAAGCGGTCGCCGTCCTTGCGCCCGAGCAGGTCGTGCGCGATGTTGACCCGGACGAAGTCCAGGCCCATCTCGACCACGCTCTGGAAGCGGGTCGGGACGATCCGCATGCGGCGCGTGCCGATGACGAAGACGAGGATGAGCACGATCGTCGCGAGCACCTGCACGAGGTTGATGCGCGTGAACTCGATCGGAAGCCCGAGGCCCTCGAGGATGTTCGGCGGGAAGAAGTCCGAGATCGAGGGCGGGTGGAACTCACCGTCGGACGACGAGGCATTCGCGATCAGGGTCGCAGCTTGAGTAGACAGCGCGGGCTCCAGCTTCGGGGCACCGGTCGAGGACCGTTGCGACGATGGTCGGTGAGAGTCGTTCCGCAGACGCGCGCAGAGCGGCGGGCGGGCGCAGTGTCCACCCTATCAAACTCAGGGAGCGTCGTTTTTCCGGGTGTCCGGGTCCTTCTCGTCGTCGAGAGGCCGGTTGCGGTCCTCCTCCGGGTCCGTGGTAGGGAGCGACACGTCGCTGACGTGGGGCATGCGCATCCGGGTGAGCACGACCACGTCGATCGCGAGCGATGCCAGAACGCTCACCACCACGGCGACGAAGAAGACCGGGCCGTTCAGCCACGGCTGCCCGCGCAAGATGATCAGGGCGACGATGAAGACGATGAGCTTGAGGATCCAGCCGCCCATGACGATCCCGAAGAACACCGGCACATAGAGCGGGTCGCCGAACCAGCGGTTGGCGATGAGGATGCTGGCGCCGGTGATGCCGAGGAAGACTGCGGCCAGGATGACGCCGGACAGGGCGCTCCACACCCCGTCCGTGCCCGCCACGAGGCCGCCGATGATGGCCGCGGCGACGGCGAGCACCACGGTGACCACCCCCGACCACAGGAGGGTCGTGCGAAGGATCGGGTTGCTGGACACATCGGAGGTCATGAGGCTTCCTGGGGGACGTCGGCGGCGCTGCGGCCGCGCTGGCGAGCGGGGAGAAGGGTGACCACGAGGCAGGCGACGACGCCGACAGCACCCAGGGCGACGCCCAGGAGATAGTCTCCCGGCCATTCCTCCTGGGTGCCGACGTACATCAGCAGCACCGCGAGACTGACCACGGCGGTCCACGAATAGAAGATGAGCACCGCGTCGCGATCGCTGTGCCCCATGTCGAGCATGCGGTGGTGCAGGTGCTTTCGGTCGGGCGAGAACGGCGATTTTCCGGCACGCATGCGCCGGATGACGGCCAGGCCGAAATCGAGCAGCGGCAGCAGCACGACCACGATGGGCAGGATGATCGGGATGAAGGCACCCAGCAGCTGGGAGCGGCCGAAGCGCTCGGGGTCGAGCAGCTCGGGCGAGAGCTGCCCGGTGATCGAGATCGCCGAGCAGGCCATGAGGAGACCGAGCATCAGGGCTCCGGAATCGCCCATGAACAGTTTCGCCGGGCTCCAGTTCAGCGGCAGGAAGCCGATGCACGCCCCGATCAGCACGGCCGCGATCAGGGTGGCGAGGTTGAAGTAGGTGTTCTGCCCCGTGTCGCGGGCGAGCAGGTAGGAGTACGCGAAGAACACGACATTCGCGATGAGGCAGACTCCGGCGACCAGACCGTCCAGACCGTCGATGAAGTTGACCGCGTTCATGACGATCACGATCGACAGGACGGTGAGGAGGAAGCTCTGCCAGCCGGAGCCGATGATGAGGTCGCCGATCGGCAGTGTGTAGATCTGCAGCCCGCCGAACCACGCGATGATGCCCGCCGCGACGAACTGCGCACCGAGCTTGACCATCCAATCCAGATCGAACAGGTCGTCCGCGACCCCGACGATGACGATGAGAGCGGTCGCGACGAGGATCGCGATGACGGTGCGCGGCTCGAGCCAGACGATGGAGAAGAAGGGGTTCTGCGACGACACCAGGAAGGCGGCGACCACCCCCAGGAACATCGCCACTCCCCCGAGGCGCGGGGTGGGGGTCTTGTGCACATCGCGCTCGCGGATGCCGGGATACAGCTTGAAGCGCAGACTCAGTCGCCAGACCACCCAGGTCAGCACGAAGGTGACCGTGGCGGTGAAGAGGACCGTGAAGACATACTGCTTCACCCTCTGCCGTCCGCTCTCACTCGTCGTCGCCCGCCGGCGCCGGCTCCGGATCCTCCAGCAGCTCGCCCAGCACCTCGCGCAGACGATCGCGACCGATCGCGCCGTCGCGGAGGATCCGCACCCGAGGCTCGGCGCCGCGCACCACCAGGGGCGTGGCGTCGACGATGGTCGAGGCGACCCCGACGTCGGCGGGTCCGCCGTCGAGGTAGACCGCGATGCTGTCGCCGAGCATGGCCTGGGCCTCATCGATCCGCACGGCCGCCGGCTGTCCGGTGAGGTTGGCGCTGGAGACGGCCAGGGGGCCGGCCTCCTCCAGCAGTTCCAGCGCGATGCGGTGCGCGGGCATGCGCACCGCGACGGTGCCGTGGGTCTCGCCGAGGTCCCACGACAGCGACGGCTGAGAGGGCAGGACGATGGTCAGACCGCCCGGCCAGAACTCCGCGACCAGGCGTTCGACCGGCTCGGGGACTTCCGCCACCAGTGCCCGCAGCGTCGCCTGTCCCGCCACGAGCACCGGCGGCGGCGACTGGCGGCCCCGGCCCTTGGCGTCGAGCAGCCGCTGCACGGCACGGGCGTTGAACGCATCGGCGGCCACGCCGTAGACGGTGTCGGTGGGCATCACGACGAGGTCGCCGCGGCTGATGGCCTGTCGGGCCTGCCGCATTCCGGGAAGGAGCTGCTCGTCGTCACGGCAGTCGAAGAGGGTAGACATGACGCGACGAGTCTACGGCCCCGACCTCCTCCTGCCCCCGGCTCCCCTCCGTCGCCGGCCCGCGGGCCGGTTCAGGGACGCAGCGCGGTGGTCGCGCGATCCCGGAGGGTGAGATCCCGGTGGGTGGCCGCAGCGCGCCATCCGTCCGCCGTCAGCAGCGCGCGGATGTCGGCACCCTGCCACTCCCCGTGCTCGACGATGAGCACCCCACCCGGATGCAGCAGTCGGCGTCCGACGCCGCTGAGCACGCGGACGACATCGAGTCCGTCGGGACCGCCGTAGAGCGCGGCGGGCGGATCGAAGAACCGCACCTCCGGGTCGCGGGGCACCGCGTCGTCGGGAACGTAGGGCGGGTTGGAGACCAGCACGGAGACGGTTCCGTCGAGCTCACCGAACGCGGTAGCGAGGTCGGCGAACGCGACACGCGCGTTCGGAGCGCCCACGGCGGCGAAGTTCTCCTTGGCCCAGAGGAACGCCTCGACGTCGTTCTCGGCAGCGTGCACCCGGGCGTGGGGAACCTCGGTCGCCACGGCGAGAGCGATCGCGCCGCTGCCGGTGCCGAGATCGACGGCGATCGGCTCGGGTGATGCAGCCGCGCGGAGGGCGTCGATCGCCAGTTGGGCGACCATCTCGGTCTCGGGGCGGGGGACGAAGACCCCCGGGCCCACGCGCAGCTCCAGATGACGGAAGGGGGCGCGTCCGGTCAGATGCTGCAGCGGCACACGCGTCGCCCGTTGATCGACGAGGGCGTCGAACCGGGAGCGCTGGGCGGCGTCCAGGCGTGCACCGCGGATGGCGGACGCCTGCACCTCGCCCCGACCGAGTCCCAGGACGTGTCCGGCGAGCAGTTCGGCATCGACGTCGGCACCGCCGACGCCGGCGCGCTCGAGCCGTGCTCGGGCGTCGCGAAGCGCGTCGGCGAGGGGGATCGCGGCGGAGGAGCTGTTCATGACCGCCGTCCAGACTGTCACATTCGGGCCGCCTCCCCCCTCCTCCCGTAGGCTTTCAGGGTCACCCCACCGCCCGAAAGGTCAGCCATGCCCGGCATCCACCCCGACATCACGTCCGCCTTCGGCGACACGCCGCTCGTCCGACTGAACCGGGTCACCGAGGGGCTCCCCGGCACGGTCATCGCGAAGCTGGAGTTCTACAACCCGGCGTCCAGCGTCAAGGACCGCCTCGGGATCGCGATCGTCGACGCGGCGGAGGCCTCCGGTGAGCTCGCACCCGGCGGCACGATCGTCGAGGCCACGAGCGGCAACACCGGCATCGCGCTGGCGATGGTCGGAGCCGCGCGCGGCTACCGGGTCATCCTGGCGATGCCGTCGTCGATGTCGATCGAGCGCCGTATTCTGCTGCGCGCATACGGGGCCGAGGTCGTCTTGACCGATCCCGCCGGTGGCATGAAGGGCGCGGTCGCGAAGGCGCAGGAGATCGTGGCCGAGACTCCCGGCGCGGTCCTCGCCCGCCAGTTCGAGAACGAGGCCAACCCGGCCATCCACCGAAAGACCACCGCCGAGGAGATCCTTCGCGACACCGACGGTGCCGTCGACTACCTCGTCGCCGGAATCGGCACCGGCGGCACCATCACCGGCGTCGGGCAGGTGCTGAAGGAGCGCGTCCCCGGCGTGAAGATCGTCGCGGTCGAGCCGGCTGATTCGCCTCTGCTGACCACGGGCACCCCCGGGCCCCACAAGATCCAGGGGATCGGCCCGAACTTCATCCCCGCCATCCTCGACCGGGGCGTCATCGACGAGGTGTTCGACGTCGAGTTCGATGACGCCGTCGCCACGGCGCGTGACGTGGGCGCCCGCGAGGGCATCCTCGTCGGGATCTCGTCGGGCGCCGCGGTGTGGGCTGCGCTGCAGCTCGCGGCCCGCCCCGAGGCGGCGGGAAAGAACATCGTCGTCATCATCCCGTCGTTCGGCGAGCGCTACCTCTCCACGCCGCTGTACGCCGATCTCCGAGAGGACTGAGCCGGGCCCCCCGGCGGCGAAGAGCGTTCCCGTGTCCGCCATCCATTCCGACATCACCACCGCGTTCGGCGGCACGCCGCTCGTACGGCTGAACGCCCTCACCGAGGGCCTCGAGGCCGAGGTCGTCACCAAGCTGGAGTTCTACAACCCCGGCGCGAGCGTCAAATGCCGCCTCGGCATCGCGCTCATCGACGCCGCGGAGGCGTCGGGGGAACTCCGGCCCGGCGGCACGATCGTGGAGTCCACGAGCGGGAACACCGGCATCGCCCTCGCGCTCGTCGGCGCCGCTCGCGGCTATCGCGTCATCCTCACGATGCCCGCGTCGATGTCGAAGGAGCGTCGGACGCTCCTGAAGGCCTACGGGGCCGAACTGGTCCTCACCGATCCGTACAAGGGGATGACGGAGGCCGTCCGCACGGCTAAGCAGATCGCCGCCGACACCCCCGGCGCGGTGCTCGCCCGCCAGTTCGAGCATCCGGCCAATCCGGAGATCCACCGTCGCACGACCGCGGAGGAGATCTGGCGCGACACCGACGGTCGCGTGGACTACTTCGTCGCAGGATCGGGCACCGGCGGCACGGTCACCGGCGTCGGTCGCGTGCTGAAGGAGCGGAACCCCGACGTCAGGGTCGTCCTCGTGCAGCCGAAGGACTCCCCCGTTCTCACCGAGGGGCGAGCGGGCGGGCACCGCATCCAGGGCATCGGCCCCAACTTCGTTCCCGACGTGCTCGATCGCAGCGTCGTCGACGAGATCGTCGACGCCGACTTCGACGACGCGATCCGGGTCGCCCGCGACCTGGCCACCCGCGAGGGCATCCTCGCCGGAATGTCGGCGGGCGCCGCGGTGAGCGCGGCGCTGCAGATCGCCCGTCGTCCCGAAGCGTCCGGGAAGCGGATCGTCGTCATCGTGCCGGACTCGGGCGAGCGCTACCTCTCCACCGCGATGTACGCGGACCTCCGCGAAGAACAGGCGGTACCGGCATGATCCTCACCCGAGCCCTCGCACGCGTGCGCGAAGACCTCGCCGCGGCGAAGCTGCGCGACCCCGCCGCGCGCGGCGCGCTCGAGATCGCTCTGCTCTACCCGGGCCTTCACGCGATCTGGGCGCACCGCGTCTGGCACGCGCTCTGGCGGCGACGCCTGCGTTTCGCCGCGCGGCTCGGCTCGCAGGTGACCCGCTGGGTCACGGGAATCGAGATCCACCCGGGAGCGGTCATCGGCCGCCGCTTCTTCATCGACCACGGCATGGGGGTCGTCATCGGCGAGACCGCCGAGGTGGGCGACGACGTGATGCTCTACCACGGGGTCACCCTCGGCGGGCGGCAGCGCGAGGGGGGGAAGCGTCACCCCACGCTGCTCGACGGCGTGGCCGTCGGTGCGGGCGCGAAGATCCTCGGACCGATCACGATCGGAGCCCGGTCGGTCGTCGGCGCGAACGCGGTGGTGACCAAGGACGCCCCCGCCGACAGCGTGCTGGTGGGGGTACCCGCCAAGCCCCGGGCGCGGCGCGAGGGAATGGACACCCGCGCCGTCCTGACCGCCCCGGAGTATGTGATCTGAGCAGGCTCAGGCCCGCTTCCCGCCCCCGTTGGCGCTGTCGCGACGATCCTCGATCCGGCGCTTGAGGAAGATCATCGGCAGGAACAGCGTCGCGAGCGCCGTGACGAGCCAGACGATCACCGGCGCCAGGATCCAGGTGAGCACGAACGGCTGGCCGATCGTGATGCCGGCCCCGGGGATGAGCACCACGACGATCAGGGCCACCAGCGTGGAGATGATGCCGATGCCGCCGAGGAGGGCGGGGGCGTTCCTGCGGGCGACGCTCGCGATCCACGGGGTGAGGATGCTCTGCAGCACCGCGAAGATGACGATGGCCAGGACGAATCCCCACCAATTCGCCCAGTCGATGCGGAATCCGGGCAGGAGGAGATCTGCCACGATCAGCCCGAGCGCGGCGGAGACGAGGAAGATGAGCGCACGGATGAGAAAGATGATCACGCGCTCAGGGTACGCCTCGCGTCCGCTCGTGGCGGGCCGGTCCGGCACCGCCACGCCGCGGGGCGGGGACGGCCCGGCTGACTAGGGTCGGAGGGTGAGTGATCTCCTCGGGATGTCGGCGGTCGATCTGGCCGCAGCGCTGCGACGCCGCGAGCTCGGCGCGGTCGAGGTCGTCCGGGCCGCCCTCGCGCGGGCCGCGGCGACGCGCGAGCTGGGGGCCTTCGTCGAGGTGACCGCCGAACGGGCCCTCGAACAGGCTGCGCGCCGCGACGCGGCCGTGCCGGACGGGCCGCTCTGGGGCATCCCGATCGCCGACAAGGATCTGGTGGCACGCGCCGGGGTCCCCACCCGGTATGGCTCCCGCACCCGCGCGGACTTCGTACCGACCGCATCGGACCCGCTCGCCGCCGCCCTGGATCGGGCGGACGCCGTGAGCATCGGGAAGACCAGCACCTCGGAGTTCGGTCTGACGGGGTACACCGAGCCGCTCGGAGGCGGAGCCTGGGCGCGCGACCCGTGGAACCCCGCCCACGGAGCGGGCGGTTCGAGCGGCGGCGCCGCGGTGGCGGTGGCGGCGGGCGTGCTGGCGATCGCGCCGGGGTCGGACGGCGGCGGATCGATCCGGATCCCGGCGGCCACCGTGGGTGTGGTGGGACTGAAGCCGTCGCGGGGTCGCCTCCCCCTCGGGTCGGGCCTGGACGCACCGGACGGACTCGCGGTCACGGGGCCCATCGCCCGGACGGTCGAGGATGCGGCGTTCTTCCTCGACGCGCTGTGCGCACTCGCTCCCTACGACTTCTCGGTGCGTGCGGCCGATTCGCCGCCGTTCCTACCGGCGACGGCCGCAGACCCGCCTCGCCTTCGCGTGGGCGTCACCACCGTGTCGCCGTGGGATGACGACCTCGAGATCGCTGTGGACCCCGCGGCGATCGCCGCGCTCGATGAGGCCGCGAGAAGCCTCGCGTCCGAAGGACACGTGGTGGAGGATGCCGCGTGGCGACCGCACGGCTACGGACCGCTCTTCCGGGTGCTGTGGCGCGCAAGCGCTGCCCGCATCCCTCTCACCGATGACGACCTGCGGATGGTCGAACCGCTCACCGCCTGGCTCGTGCGCGAGGGACGCGCCCTCGACGCCCGGGGTCTGCTCGGCGCCCTCGCCGAGGCACGCGTCTTCGAGCGGGAGACGATCGCCGCGTTCGCGCCCTACGACGTCGTCCTCACCCCGGCGCTCGCGCAGACGCCGCGTCCCATCGGCTGGTACGACCGCGACGACCCCGAGCGGGGCTTCGCCCAGCAGGTGGAGTACGCGCCCTTCAGCAGCTTCGTCAACGTCGCCGGCCTTCCGGCACTCGTGCTCCCCCTGGTGATGGCCGCCGGGCACCCGGTCAGCGTGCAGCTCATCGGCCGCCCGGGCGGCGAGCGGACGATCCTCGCCGCCGCCGCGCAGCTCGAGCGTCTTCGCGGGCCGCTCCCCCGTCCCCCGGCGCCCTGAGCAGCCGTCAGGCGTCGCCGCCGAGGGCGGCGAGCCGCTCCTCTTCGTCGGCGGCGATGCACGACGCGACGAGAGGCTCCAGAGCGCCGTCCATCACCTGGTCGAGGTTGTACGCCTTGTATCCGGTGCGGTGGTCGGCGATGCGGTTCTCGGGGAAGTTGTACGTGCGGATCCGCTCGGAGCGATCCATCCCCCGGATCTGCGACTTCCGGGCATCGGATGCCGCGGCATCCCGTTCCTCCTGCTGACGCGCGAGGAGTCGGGCGCGCAGCACCCGCATGCCCGCCTCGCGGTTCTGCAGCTGCGACTTCTCGTTCTGCATCGACACGACGATGCCGGTGGGGAGGTGGGTGATGCGCACCGCCGAGTCGGTGGTGTTGACCGACTGGCCCCCCGGACCCGACGACCGGAACACGTCGACCTTGAGGTCGTTGGGGTCGATCTGCACCTCCTCGGGCTCGTCGACCTCGGGGAAGACGAGCACGCCGGTGGTCGAGGTGTGGATCCGCCCCTGCGACTCCGTGGCGGGAACCCGCTGCACGCGATGAACGCCGCCCTCGTACTTCAGGTGGGCCCACACGCCCTGCGCAGGATCGGTCGACGATCCCTTGATCGCCACCTGGACGTCTTTGAAGCCGCCGAGGTCGGACTCCGTGCGCTCGAGGAGCTCGGTCTTCCAGCCCTTCGCAGCGGCGTACTGCACGTACATCCGCAGCAGGTCCGCGGCGAACAGTGCGCTTTCGGCGCCGCCCTCGCCGGCCTTGATCTCCATGATCACGTCGCGGGCGTCGTCCGGATCCCGAGGGATCAGCAGGCGCCGCAGCTTCTCCTGCGCCTCCGCGAGCCGAGCCTCGAGCGACGGGACCTCCTCGGCGAACGAGGCGTCCTCGCGTGCGAGGTCGCGCGCGGCATCCAGATCCTCGGATGCCGCGAGAACGGCCTCGTGAGCCGCGACGATGCGCGACAGCTCGGCGTACCGCCGGTTGACGTGCTTGGCGCGCGCCGCGTCGGCGTGCACGGCCGGATCGGACAGCTCGTGCTGCACCGCCGCGTGCTCGTCGATCAGCGTGCGGACGGACTCCCACATCGCGGGCTCAGCCACGGGCGTCGCGCTCAGCGGATGCTGTTGTCGTGACCGTGGCTGCTGCCGTGGCCGCCGTGACCGCCCTGCGCTGGAGCGGGCATCGACTTCTGCATCTGCACGAGGAACTCGACGTTCGAGCCGGTCTCCTTGAGCTTTCCGAGCACGACCTCCAGCGCCTGCTGGGGGTCAAGACCCGCGAGGGCCCGCCGGAGCTTCCAGGTGATCTTGACCTCGTCGGCCGACATCAGCATCTCTTCGCGACGCGTCGACGACGCATTGACGTCCACGGCCGGGAAGATCCGCTTGTCGGCGAGCTGGCGGTTCAGACGCAGCTCGCTGTTGCCGGTGCCCTTGAACTCCTCGAAGATCACCTCGTCCATCTTCGAGCCGGTCTCGACCAGCGCGGTGGCGAGGATCGTCAGCGAGCCGCCGTTCTCGATGTTGCGCGCTGCGCCGAAGAACCGCTTGGGCGGGTACAGGGCCGAGGCGTCGACCCCGCCGGTGAGCACGCGACCCGAGGTGGGCGCGGAGATGTTGTAGGCACGACCCAGGCGCGTGATCGAGTCCAGCAGCACGACGACGTCGCGACCGAGCTCCACCAGGCGCTTGGCCCGCTCGATGGCGAGCTCGGCGACCGTGGTGTGGTCCTCGGCCGGCCGGTCGAAGGTCGAGGCGATGACCTCGCCGCGGACCGTCCGCTGCATGTCGGTCACTTCTTCGGGGCGCTCGTCGACGAGCACGACCATCAGGTGCACCTCGGGGTTGTTGATCGCGATGGCGTTGGCGATCTGCTGCAGCACGATCGTCTTGCCCGCCTTCGGCGGGGCGACGATGAGACCGCGCTGACCCTTGCCGATGGGGGCGACGAGGTCGATGATGCGCTGCGTGAGCTTCTCGGGCGCCGTTTCCAGGCGCAGGCGCTCCTGCGGGTAGAGCGGGGTGAGCTTGCCGAACTCGACGCGCTCGGCGGCATCGTCGACCGACAGGCCGTTGACCGCGTCGACCTTCACGAGCGCGTTGTACTTCTGGCGGCTGGACTGCTCGCCCTCGCGCGGCTGCTTGATCGAGCCGACGACGGCGTCGCCCTTGCGCAGGTTGTACTTCTTCACCTGCCCCAGCGAGACGTAGACGTCCTGCGGTCCGGGAAGGTAGCCGGTGGTGCGCACGAACGCGTAGTTGTCGAGCACGTCGAGGATGCCCGCGATCGGGATGAGGACGTCATCCTCGCTGATCTCGGTCTCGAACTCGTCGACCGGCCCCTGGCCACGACGCTTGTTGCGCTGGCGCCCACGGCCGCCCGCCGCGGAGGTGTCGTCATCGGATGCTTCGGGGCCGACGTTCGTCGCGGTGTTCTGGTTCTGCGCGCCGCGACCGTTGCCGCCCTGGTTCTGGCCGCCCTGGTTCTGGCCGCCCTGGCCGTTGCCGGCCTCCTGTGCGTTCGGGTTCTGGCCACCGCGGTTGCGGTTGCGGTTGCGGCTGCGGCTCCGGCCACGCGACGGGGTCTCGTCGGCGTCGTCTCGCGTGCCCGCGTCGGCGTCACCCTCGGACGAGGACGACGCATCATCGGACTGCTCGGCGGCAGGCGCTGCGGTGTCGCCCTCGGACGTGCTGTCGGCGGCCGGCGTCTCGGCCGGGGAGGTCGTGGTGTCGGCGGCGCTCTCGCTGGGCGCGGCGTCGGCGGTGCTCTCGCTGGGCGCCGCGTCGGCGTCGTCGGCGGGAGCCACCGTCTCGGGCGCCGCGGCAGCGACCTCTTCGACGGCGGACTGCTCGACGGTCGGCTGGTCCGCGGCCGGCGCGTCGTCCGCCGCGGCGGTCTTCTCGGCCTTGGTGGCGCGAGTGCGCTTGGGGCGGGTGGTCGCCGTTGCGCCCTCGGTCTTGGCCCGGCGGGGCGCACGCTTGCGCGGCGCGGTCTCGGCAGGCGCCTCCTCGGCAGAAGCGTCGGCGGGCGCCTCCGCGGCGTCGGCGGCCGGCGCCTCGGCAGCGGCATCGGCGGGCTCCGCAGCGGGGGCGTCGGCCGGCGTCGCTTCAGCGACGGCATCCGCGCTCTCCTCGGCGTCCGCCGGAGCGGCGCCCTCGGCCTCGGCGGCCTCGGCGGGGTTGTCGGGGGTGGTGTTCGGGTCCGTGGCGACCGCCTCGGGCGCGTCGGCGCGCTCGTCGGTGGTGTCGTCAGGGGTGTGGACCTCGGAGATGGACTCCACGAGTTCTCCTTGTCAGCAGATTGCAGGCAGATGAATGTCAGACGGTGCACGATGACCGCACGCGCGGCAAAGCAGAATCTCGTCCGGATCCCGGCGACCTGGCGTGGCTAGAGCGCTTCGTCAGGACGAGAGGTGTGCGGTGGTTTCGCAGAATTGCGACGGAGGCCAGATTCACGTATCACGTGGAACCCTCCGCGTACTCCTTCACTGTACCACCCTTGACGTCGACGGCCAGCATGAGGGCCTCCCACGGGGTGTCGGTGGCGCGTTCGGCGACGGCCACCGCTTCGAGGCGCCGACCGGGCCCGTCGGCGAGCACGAGGACGCTGGGACCGGCCCCGGAGACGACCGCGGCGAACCCCACCGCGCGCAGCGCCCGCACCAGCTTGTCGGTGTCGGGCATCGCCTGCGCGCGATAGTTCTGGTGCAGCTTGTCCTCGGTGGCCGCCAGGAGCAGCTCAGGGCTCTGGGTGAGCGCCGCGATCAGCAGCGCCGACCGCGAAACGTTGAACACGGCGTCTTCCCGCGGCACCTGAAGCGGCTGCAGGCTCCGCGCGACGGAGGTCGACATCGTGAACTCGGGGACGAACACCAGCGGCGCGACCCCGCGGTGCACGAGCAGCTTCTTGTGCTGCGGACGCCCGTCGTCGACCCAGGCGATCGTGAGCCCGCCGAAGAGGGCCGGGGCGACGTTGTCGGGGTGGCCCTCCATCTCGGTGGCCAGGCGCAGCAGGGTGTCGTCGTCGAGGTCGACGTCGCCGGCGAGCAGCCCCTTCGCCGCGAGCAGGCCCGACACGACCGCCGCTCCCGAGGAACCGAGTCCACGCCCGTGCGGGATGACGTTGACGGCGCGAAGACGCAGCCCCGGCATCTCGCGCCCGACCGCGTCGAACGCGTAGCGGATGGCGGTCACCACGAGGTGCGAGGCATCCCGCGGGACACCCTCGGCGCCCTCCCCCTCGACCTCGATCTCGAGGCGGCCCGGTTCGAGGGCGGTGACCGTCAACTCGTCGTAGACGCTCAGGGCGAGGCCGAGAGTGTCGAATCCCGGACCGAGATTCGCGCTCGTCGCCGGCACCCGCACGACGACTTCTCGCCCCACGGGCACCCCGCTCACGCCGGCGCCGCGACGGGGGCGAGCTCGAGCACCGAAGCGACCTCGGTGGTCGCGGCATCGACCACCGTCGGCTCCACCTGCGAGCCGTCGGCGTTGCGCAGCGCCCACTGCGGGTCCTTCAGCCCGTGCCCGGTGACGGTGAGCACCACGCGGGACCCCGCGGGGATGACCCCGGCCTCGGCGCGATCGAGGAGTCCCGCGACGCTGATCGCCGAAGCGGGCTCGACGAAGATGCCGACCTCGCCCGAGAGGAGCTTCTGCGCGGCGAGGATGCGCTCGTCGTCGATGGCGCCGAAGTAGCCGTCGGTGGCCTCACGCTCCTCGAGGGCGAACTGCCACGACGCGGGGTTTCCGATCCGGATGGCGCTGGCGATCGTCTCGGGGTGACGCACGACCGCGCCCGTGACCAGCGGCGCACTGCCGGCCGCCTGGAAACCGAACATCCGGGGCACCCGGGTGGCGACGCCGCGTTCGACCTCTTCCCGATAGCCGCGCGAGTAGGCGGTGTAGTTGCCGGCGTTGCCGACCGGGATGAAGTGGAAGTCCGGTGCGTCGCCGAGCACCTCGACGACCTCGTAGGCCGCCGTCTTCTGACCCTCGATGCGGTCGGGGTTGACCGAGTTCACCAGGTGCACCGGGTAGTTGTCGGCGAGCTCGCGCGCGATCTCGAGGCAGTCGTCGAAATTGCCGCGGATCTGGATCAGGCGGCCCTGGTGCGCGACGGCCTGGCTGAGCTTGCCCATGGCGATCTTGCCCTCGGGCACGAGGACGGCCGCGGTGATGCCGGCGTGCGCGGCGTAGGCGGCCGCCGAGGCCGAGGTGTTGCCCGTCGAGGCGCAGATGACCGCCTTGGCGCCGTGCTCGACGGCGCGCGAGAGCGCAACGGTCATGCCGCGGTCCTTGAACGACCCGGTGGGGTTCATCCCCTCGAACTTCACCCAGACGTCGGCACCCGTGCGCCGGGACAGGGCCGGGGCCGGAAGAAGGGGCGTGCCGCCCTCCCCCAGCGTGACCACGGTGGAGTCGTCGGTCACTCCCAGTCGATCGGCGTATTCGCGGAGGACTCCCCGCCAGACGTGCGCCATGTCACTCTCCTTCCACTCGCAGCACCGAGACGACCCGCTCGACGACGCCGCTGCCGGCCAGTCGTGCCACGGTCTCGCTCAGGTCCTGCTCCTTGGCTTTGTGCGTGCCGATGACCAGGCGCGCGGTGTTCTCAGGGGTCTGGGGCGCGGTGCCACCGCCCGGGACGGGCTCACCGGCGACCGTCTGCTCGACGGTCGCGATCGACACACGCCCCTCCGACAGGATCCCCGCCACCGTGGCGAGCACCCCCGGCTGGTCGTCGACTTCGAGGGTGATCTGGTAGCGCGTGGTGACCCGGCCGATCGGCACGACGGCGAGGTTGGCCCGGGTGGACTCCCCCACGCCGACACCGCCGGCGATGTGACGGCGAGCAGCAGACACGACGTCGCCGAGCACGGCTGAGGCGGTCTGCACGCCACCGGCACCCGCGCCGTAGAACATGAGGTTGCCCGCGGCCTCGGCCTGGACGAACACGGCGTTGTTGGCGCCGTGGACGCTGGCGAGGGGGTGGGTGCGGTCGATGAGCGCGGGGTACACCCGGACCGAGATCGACTCCGCATCGCCGGCGTCGCGCAGCCGCTCGCAGACCGCGAGAAGCTTGATCACGAGGCCGGCGTGCCGCGCGGCATCCATCATCGCCTTGTCGATGCCGGTGATGCCCTCGCGGTGCACCGACTCCAGCGGTACCGAGGTGTGGAAAGCCAGGCTCGCCAGGATCGCGGCCTTCTGGGCGGCGTCGTAGCCCTCCACATCCGCCGTCGGGTCGGCCTCGGCGTACCCGAGACGCTGCGCGTCGGCGAGCACGTCGGCGAACTCTGCTCCCTCGGTGTCCATGCGGTCGAGGATGTAGTTGGTCGTGCCGTTGACGATGCCCATGATGCGCTGCACGCGGTCGCCGGCGAGCGAGTCGCGCAGCGGCCGGATGATCGGGATCGCGCCCGCCGCGGCCGCTTCGTAGTACACCTGCGCTCCGACCTGGTCGGCGGCGTCGAAGATCTCGGGGCCGTGGGTGGCGAGGAGCGCCTTGTTGGCCGTGACGACGTCGGCGCCGGAGTTGATCGCCTGCAGCAGGTAGGTGCGTGCCGGCTCGATCCCGCCCATGAGCTCGATCACGATGTCGGCGCCGACGATGAGGCTCTCGGCGTCGGTGGTGAACAGCTCCTTGGGCAGGTCGGTCTCGCGCGGCGCGTCGAGGTTGCGCACCACGATGCCGGCGAGCTCGAGGCTGGCACCGGCCCGATCGGCGAGCTCGGCGCTGTGCAGACGCAGCAGGGCGGCGACCTGCGAGCCGACGGCGCCGGCTCCCAGGAGCGCCACGCGCAGGCGACGGTAGTCAGGCATGGGGTCCCTTCGATGATGCGTCGGCCGGCCGCACCGCGGCGCCGACGTCTCGGGCGAGGAGGTCGTCCACGGTCTCGCCGCGGACGATGAGCCGGGCCTGGCCGTCGCGCACGGCGACGACCGGGGGCCGGGGTACGGCGTTGTAGTTGCTCGCGAGCGAGTAGCAGTAGGCGCCGGTCGCGGGGACGGCGAGCAGGTCGCCGGGGGCCACGTCGCCCGGCAGGTATTCGAGGTCGACCACGATGTCGCCGGCCTCGCAGTGCTTGCCCACGACCCGGCTGAGCGCGGGGTCGGCGGTGCTGATGCGCGACGCGATCCGGGCGGAGTACTGCGCGCCGTAGAGGGCGGTGCGGGCGTTGTCGCTCATCCCGCCGTCGACGCTGACATAGAGCCGGTCGACCCCCGACTCGAGGTGCACGGGCTTGACCGTGCCGACTTCGTACAGGGTCACCCCCGCCTGGCCCACGATGGAGCGTCCGGGCTCGAATGCGAGGCGGGGAACGGGGATGCCGCGGGCCGCGCACTCCTCGGCGACCGCACCGACGATCGCCGCGGCGAGGTCTGCGATGTCGGTCGGTTCGTCGGCCTCGGTGTAGGCGATGCCAAACCCGCCGCCGAGGTTGAGGGCGGGGACCTCGCCCCCCTCGAGCAGCGCCGCGTGCAGGTCGATGAGACGCGAGGCGGCCTCTCGGAACCCCGCGACGCCGAAGATCTGCGAGCCGATGTGGGAGTGCAGCCCCCCGAGCCGGAGACCGGGGATCTCGCGGATCCGCGCGACCGCGGCGGGAGCGTCGTGCAGGGCGAAGCCGAATTTCTGGTCCTCGTGCGCGGTGGCGAGGAACGAGTGGGTCTCGGCGTGCACTCCGCTGTTGACGCGCACGAACACGGTCTGAGGACCGGTGCGCGGCGCGTCGGCGCGCGCGGTCAGAGCAGCCAGCCGCTCGATCTCGATGTGGCTGTCCACGACGATGGAGCCCACGCCCAGGTCGATCGCTCTCTCGAGCTCGGCGACGCTCTTGTTGTTGCCGTGGAAACCCACAGCCGCGGCATCCGCTCCGCCCGCGATCGCGATGGCCAGTTCCCCGCCGCTGGCGACGTCGACGCCCAGGCCCTCCGCGGTCACCCAGCGCACGATCTCGGTCGACAGGAACGCCTTTCCCGCGTAGTAGATGCGCACTGTCGTGCCGTGCGCGGCGGCCGCGCCCTCGAAGGCGTCGCGCACGCGCCGGGCGTGCTCACGTACCTCGGACTCGTCCATCACGTACAGCGGGGTGCCGAACCGCTCCGCCAGCGCGGTCGCCGCGACTCCGCCCAGCACGAGCTCTCCGTCATCGTCGCGGTGGGCGCGCCCGGGCCACACGCCGGCGGCGAGGGCGTTCGGATCGACGGGCACGACTCGAGAGGGAGACGAGCCGGGCGATGGGGCGGCGGACACGGGTGGGAGACCAATCAGTGGATGCTTCGGCGCGACGTCGACCGGGATCGCCGGTGTGACGGGCTGCCTCGACCGGAGGACTCACGCGTCGGGCAGTCCTTGCAGTCTAGGGCAGAGCCCCACCGCTCTCCGGTCGCGTGACGTGCGGCCTCGTCAGACCCGTCATGCGCACGCGCCGTTCTCCTGCAGCGAGACATCGCGGACGATGGCGGGGTCGACATCGAACGATCCGGTCAGCCGGTCGCCCTCGACGACGAGGTCGGTCAGGGTGATCCCCGCCGGAAGGTCTCCGGCGATGCAGACGGTCCAGGTCTGGAGCACGCCGTCGGCGAGCCCGCCGAACTGGTCTCGCACGCCGTTGGCCGTGAGCTCCGCCCCCGCCACCGACACCGCGGAGGGGGTGAGGGCGAGGTCGCCCTCCACCGCCGACGGGACGACGGCGATCGTGACGGGCACCTCGACCCCGAACACCGGGAATGCGGTGGTCAGGCGCACGTTCGGAGCGTCGAGCGCGACCTCGGCACCGTCGGGGAAGCCCTCGAGGCTGCCGAGGAGAGCCTGCAGCTGTGCCGCGTCGAGGGTGACCGATCCCGACCCGGCCTCCAGGTCGGCATCCCCCCGGATCGGAACGCCCTGGACGCGGACATCGATGTCGCCGGTGAGCGGCCCGATCGTGACGTCGTCCGACGAGATGGCGAGGTCGTCGAGACTCCCGCGGATCAGCTGCGGGAGGACGGCGCCGGCGACCTCGACGTCGATCTGCTGATCGGCCGGGAGCGCGAGATTGGTGATCACCTGCTCGCGGACGGTGCGGACGACCAGGTCGCGTGCGACAGCCTCGCCCACGGACCACGCCACGACCGCCAGACCCGCCACCACGAAGAAGGCCAGCAGCCACGGCCAGACCCGGCGACGCCGGCGCGGGGGAGGTGCGGTGGCGATCGCCCACTCGGGGAGCGGCTGCGTCGGTTGGGTGTCCCCCGGGTTCACCGTGCTACATCCGCTCGGGTGCCGAGACGCCCAGGAGCGTCAGGCCGTTGCGCAGCACCTGGCCGGTGGCGTCGTTCACCCACAGGCGGGTGCGGTGCACCGCCTCGATGGGCTGATCCCCCAGGGGGATGACGCGGCAGTTGTCGTACCAGCGGTGGTAGATCCCGGCGAGCTCTTCGAGGTAGCGCGCGACGCGGTGCGGCTCGCGCACCTCGGCGGCGAATGCGACGACGCGGGGGAATTCCTGGAGGGCTCCGAGCAGCGCCGACTCCGTCTCGTGGGTGAGCAGCTCGGGTGCGAACTCCGACCGGTCCACCCCCGAGTCCGCAGCGTTGCGCGAGACGTTGTGGGTGCGGGCGTGGGCGTACTGGACGTAGAAGACGGGGTTGTCGTTCGTGCGCTTGCGCAGGATCTCGGGATCGAGCGTCAGCGGGGAGTCGGCGGGGTAGCGCGCCAGGGAGTAACGCAGCGCGTCGGTGCCGATCCAGTCCCGGAGGTCGTCGAGCTCGATGATGTTGCCCGCGCGCTTGGACAGCCGTGCGCCGTTGACCGAGACGAGCTGGCCGATCAGCACCTCGATGTCCTTCTCGGGGTCGTCGCCCGCCGCGCCGGCCAGCGCCTTGAGCCGGTGCACGTACCCGTGGTGATCCGCTCCGAGGAGGTAGATCTTGTGCGCGAACCCGCGGTCACCCTTGTTCAGGTAGTAGGCCGCATCGGCGGCGAAGTAGGTGTACTCGCCGTTCGAGCGCCGGATCACCCGGTCTTTGTCGTCGCCGAAGTCGGTGGTGCGCACCCAGACCGCGCCCTCGTCATCGAACACGTGCCCCTGGGCGCGCAGCCGATCCACCGCCTGGTCGACGAGGCTCGGCGCCCCGTCCGGGCCCGGAGCATGGAGGGTGCGCTCGCTGAAGAACACGTCGAAGTACACGTTGAACTTCTCCAGCGAGGTCCGCAGGTCGCCGAGCTGGAGCTCGTAGGCGCGGTCGCGGGCGAGAGCGAGCTGCTCGTCGTCGGGGAGGGAGAGCAGCTCGGGCTCGTCGGCGAGCACCCGCCGGGCCAGATCGTCGATGTACGAGCCGGGATAGCCGTCCTCGGGTGTCGGTTCACCCTTGACCGCGGCCAGCACCGAGCGACCGAACCGCTCCATCTGGGCGCCGGCGTCGTTGACGTAGAACTCACGGGCGAGGGTCGCACCGCTGGCCTGCAGCAGCCGGGCCATCGAGTCGCCGAGCGCCGCCCACCGCGTGTGCCCGATGTGCATCGGGCCGGTCGGGTTGGCGCTGACGAACTCCAGGTTGATGGTGTTGCCGCGCTGGGAGTCGTTGGTGCCGTAGGCCTCCCCCGCATCGACGATCTGCTTCGCCAGGGCGCCGGCGGCGGCGGCATCCAGTCGGATGTTGATGAAGCCGGGCCCCGCGACCTCGACCTCGGCGATCCCGTCGACCGCGCGGAGGCGCTCGGCGATCTCGCCCGCGAACTCGCGGGGGTTCGCCCCGACCGCCTTCGACAGCTTCAGCGCGGCGTTGGAGGCCCAGTCGCCGTGGTCGCGGTTCTTCGGCCGCTCCAGCACCAGGTCGGCAGCCGTCAGGCCCTCGCTCGCGCCCGGGCGTCGGGCCTCGGCGAGCGGGGCGATGACGTCGAGAAGGGCGGCGGAGAGCATGTCGGGATTCATAGCCCGACCAGTCTAGATGTGGCGGGTATGCCCGCCGGATGACGCAGGTCAGCCGATCCGCACGAGCGCGCGATGATCGTCCACGCCGCCGGGGAGGTCCGGGTCGGCAGCGGCCCCCGTCATCCACGCGGCATCCACCCGCAGATGCTGTAGACCCACGGCGCCACCGTGATAGCTGAGGAACGCGCAGTCGGCGGCATCGCGCCCCGTGGCGATGCGCACGAGCGAGCGCCGGTCGGCCAGGCGCGTGGCGTCGATGACGTACCAGGCCCCGTCGAGGTACGCCTCGGCGACCGCGTGGAAGTCCATGGGCTCGAGCCCCGGGGCGTAGCAGGCGGTGTAGCGCGCCGGCACATCCATCGCCCGCAGCAGCGCGATGACCACGTGCGCGTAGTCGCGGCAGACGCCCTGCCCGGTCATCAGCGTCGTGACCGCACTGTCGGTGCCCTGACTCAGGCCCGGCGCATAGGTCGTGCTCGAAGCGACGAAGTCCTCGACCGCCGTCAGCAGCTCGGCGCCCTCGAGGCCCCGGAACTGGCGACGCGCCTGGGCGAACACCTCATCCGACTGGCAGTAGCGGCTCGGACGGAGATAGGTGATGGTCTCGAGGTCGCGCGGTTCGGTCGCGGCCGCGGGGCCGGTGACCACCGCGCGGTAGCGCAGCTCGAGCAGTCCGGCCTCGCCGGTGATCCGATGGAGGCGGCTGCCGTTCTGGTCGACGATCTCGGCGGGCGTGTACTCCCGGTCGCCTTGCCGGAGTGTCAGCGACTCCTCCGCCAGAGGGGTGTGACGGGTCGCCGCGACCTGGAGGATCAGGTCGACGGGAGACCAGATCTCCAGGTCCATTTCAGCGGTCACGACACGCGGCACCGGAGTATCCTCGCACGCTCCGGGTGAGCCGGATTCGGTACCCGGGCCCGAGTGATTTACCCTTCCCGTGTGCCCCGTGTCCTCGCCCCTCGGCTGTCGTCGCGCGGCCGCCTGATCGCGGCCGTGCTCGCGCTCGCCGTCGCCGTCGGCGCCGTGGCCGCCGTCGCCGGCATCCGAGCCTGGCTGACGCCGCCGCCGGCCCCGCCCGTGGCCGTCGCCGCACCCGAGGATGCGGTCGTGCAGCCCGCTCCCCTGGTCCTCCCCGACGACCCCCGCATCCTGGTCTTCGGTGACTCGTGGACCTTCGGCTCGGCCGCCAGCGACCCGTCCCTCGGCTACGCCTACCAGCTGGCCGATCGCCTGGGCGCCGAGGTCGTCGTGGACGGAGTGCGCGGCAGCGGGTACCTCAAGCCCGGGCTCGACGGGGGTTCGTTCGGCGAGCGCGTGGCGGCGTTGGACCCGTCGCTGGATCCCGACCTCGTGATCCTGCAGGGATCGATCAACGACCGCCGCCTCTACCCGGCCGGATACCGCGAGGCCGTCACGGCGGTGTGGGATGCGCTCTCGGCGACCTACCCCGACGCCACGGTGGTGATCCTCGGCCCGGCACCCCAGGTGCTGCCGGTGGAGACGGCGACCGCGCAGATCGACGATGATCTCGCCGCCCTCGCGGCCGAACGCGGCTGGTGGTACGTCTCCCCCATCGACGAGGAGTGGATCGGCGAGGCCAACTACGACGCGGTGATCGACACCGGAATCGGTCGCGATCACCCCTCCACCGAGGGCCACGCCTATCTCGCCGACCGCGTCGCCGACGCCGTGCGCATGCTCGGCGAGGGCGCAGACGTCGTCGCCGACGCGCCGGTGGACGAGGACGTCGTCGCTCCCTGACCGTCGGGGAGGCCCTCTCCCGGGTGGTAATCTCGACCGGTACGCCTCCGTAGCTCAGGGGATAGAGCGTTGGTTTCCGGTACCAAAGGTCGCAGGTTCGATTCCTGTCGGGGGCACCAATCGGGACAAGGGATCGCGGGTCATTCAGGCCCCGCGGTCCCTTTCCTTTGACAACGACGTGACAACATTCGCCGCGCGCTTGGCCTCATCGAGGGCCGTTGCGACGGCGTCGAGGTCGTCGTCGAAGAGGTCGGCGTAGACGTCTAGCGTCATCGCGGCGGACGAATGTCCGAGCATTCGCTGCACGGCCTTCACGTGCGCTCCGGCCTGCACAGCGAGGCTCGCAGCGGTATGACGCAGGTCGTGTGGCGTGACTCTGGGGAAGCTCTCATCATCGGCTTGCGCCGCACGCACGGCCACCGTGAACCAGCCGTTCCGGGACGCCGGTAGCTTCACGTGGCTCTCGCCGTCGCCGAATAGCAGCTGGTCGCGCGTCTTCCCCTCGGCGAGCTGCGCGAGCGGCAGCGCGAGGAACTCGGGATAAGGAACGGATCGCGAGCGGTGCGTCTTCGGCGACCCCACGTGCACGCGTGCGGACACGAGGACCGCGTTCTCTTCGACCGTCACACGCCGTCTGAGCGCGTCAATATGCCGGACCCGGAGCGCTGTCGCCTCTCCCCAACGCAGGCCCGTGTAGGCCAGGAAGAGCACCAATGTGGGGTGTCTGGCGTGGTCCGCGAGGGCCTGCACTTGACCGTGGGTCAGATAGTGCCTGCGTGCATTGCGCTTCCGGGCTGGCAAATCGATGTTGCGGGCGACGTTGCGTGTGAGGCGGCGATCGCTGACGGCGTTGTCAAGGATGCCGGCGAGGACTCCTTGACACCGGCGGACCGTTGTCGACCCTCCTTCAATGCTCGATACCCACGCCTGCACTTCGGAGTGGCGGATGCCCCCGATCGAGCGACTCCCCCACTTCGGCTCGACGTGCTTCCGCCAGGCCGACTCCAACGGTCGGAACGATGACGGCTTGAGCACACCGCGGCGACTCTCAAGCCACTCCTCGCCGAGGGTCCGGACCGTGACGGCTGCGGTGGCCGGGTTGACGTACTCGCCACGCGCCTTCGAGACCTCGAGCTCGGCGAGCCGCAGTTCGGCGTCGCGCTTGGTGCGAAATCCTCGCTCGGTCGTCTGTGAGTGATCCGGGCGGCGGTAGGAGATCCGGTACAGCTTCTTGCCGGCCGCGGTCGTGTACGGATGGACGCTACCCATCCCGACGCCCGTCGCTCAGTTCGTCGACGACCTCGTCGATGCTCGCCCGCACCGCCGCCTTGGCATCGGGGTCCTCTGATCTCCACAGGTCGGCAAGCCGGGACATGATGCCGACGACTCGTGGATCGCCGGACCTGTACAGCTCCACGAACTCGCCGACCAGACGCGTCAGGCGTCGCGTGCGGTGGCCGCGCTGTTGCGGTGACTCTGAGCCGCCGGCATGTGTCGCTTGGCTGAGCGCCATCCCGACGACGGGGAACGCGAAGGCGAGGAACTCATCGAGGGACAGCCCGAGCGTCTTCGCCGCGCGCTCGTCGGCCAAACCTGCGTACTCGTGCATCCACTTCAGCTGACGGGCAGTGATCCCGGGTGGCACACCTTCGATCAGCGCCGACGCGTCCGTGGCGTCATCTCGCGCGAACTCGACGTCGTCACCTTGACGGAGATCGACCGGCCCGCCAGCGAACGCCTGCCGGAACGCATCGGAATGGATCACTCCCCCGCCGGGCAACTCGAGCCACCGGTCCCAGCCGAGCATGTCCGACAGCGTCACCGGCTTCTCCGTGAGGGCTGTGAGCGCGGTCCCCACCCGCATCAACGTCGGGAGGGTGATGGGGATCTTGCCGTTCTCGAATTCGACGACACGAGCGGTCGACCACTTGAGGCCGAACAGCGTCGCGGTGGTCGCGACCCTGTCGAGCGTCAGTCCGTGATCGGTGCGGATCTTGCGGACTCCCCGGCCGAAGGCGGCCGCGAGAGGGAGCACGTCACGCAGGGGGTGATCAGCAGGTATCGACACGTGCTGATGGTAATCGAAAAGCCGACTACTTGACACGCTGTGATTTCAGATGGTCAGATATCCGTACATCGAATTTTCGACTACTTGAGACGGAGAGACCTATGACCGCACCAACCGCACCATCGCCCGAGGCTCGGACGAGCCCCTACCTGACGCCGGCCGACGTCGAGCGGGAGTTCGGCTTCAGCCGGACGCACCTTGCTCAGATGCGATTCCACGGCGAAGGCCCCCGCTATCGGAAGCCAACCCCTCGCAAGGTGCTGTACCGCCGCGCCGACATCATCGACTGGATCGAGGCAAGCGCGCGCCAGGGCACCGCGGCGGAGGCATCGTGAAGGCCCTCGCCGCCCGCACCCGGGCACTCGCCCTGGATTCCGGGACATCGCTGGAGGCGGCAGCCCTTCAGACCGACGCCCGCACCAGTCGCGTTCAGGCCGTCATCATGTCGATCCTGGCCGAGTACGGCCCCCAGACCGACGACGAGATCGTCGACCGCTACAACGCCAGGGCGGGCGCCCACCCCGCGGTGCCGACTGTCACCCCGCAGTCGATCCGCACACGCCGACGCGAGCTCGTCGTCGCCGGCAAGGTCCGCGAGGCCGACGCGTTCGGCTTCTCCAAGCTCGGCAACAGGGCGAGCGTCTGGTGCCTCGCCTGACCCCCACACAGAAGAAGCCCCCGCGACTCCGGCACGAGTCACGAGGGCTGAGCTACCCCGAAAGGCAACCGTTATGATCACCCTATCCCCCACCACCCACACCCACGACAACGGGATCGAGACCTACAGCTACCCGTCAACGGTGCGCAGCGACGAACTGCACTGCATCACCCGCACCGACGGCGGACCCTGGCGGATCGCTCCGGTCGATGCCGTCGGCGTCAGTGACCTCACCATCCAGGAGACGAAGCGGTTCGTCGAGGAGATCCGCTTCCTCATCCGCATGGCCGAGTCACTCGAGCGCGCGGCCGCCAGCGCGACCAAGGCGGCGCATCCGGCCGACGCCGCGATCACCGCCGAGGTGCAGGCGCTGCTCGGCGACCGGGAGTGGACGATCAACGTGGCCGCCGACGCTGCGGGCATGACCAGAGCGAAGTTGCTGCACCGGCTCAACGGGCACTCGTCCTGGACCCTTGCCGACCTCGGCGACCTGGCCGGCGCATTCAGCCGCGACGATGAGGATCGGAGCCGACTGCTCAATCAGCTGACGAGAACTGCCCTCGATGCCGTGAGCGCGAGCACTGCGACGGTGGCAGCGTGAGTACGCCGGGTCCCGAGTTCACCGACGAAGAACGCCACGCGATCGAGCGCGAGATCTTCGGAGCGTGCGCCGAGCGATACTTCGAGGTCGTCTGGGGGCACGCCAACGACCCCGACTTCCTCGACGCCGTGCTCGCTGACATGACGACCGACGACGGAAAAGCGGGTGAGCGGCACATCCGCCACATCTTCCGGTTCACCCTCATGCGCCTGGCAGAGGAGCTACGCATCCTCTACCCGGACCGACCCTCGGCACGAGAAGACGCGGGCGACTGATGGCCGTCCTCGAAGCACGGTTCGCGGGCGGCCCGATCGTCGTCGAACAGGCGGACGTCTGCGGGGTGGCGGGGGTCACGGTGACGATGTCAGGGCCTTCCGCGGGGATGCTTCCGGGCGAGGCGCGCGCGCTCGCGGCGGCGCTCACGGCTGCTGCACACCAAGCCGATGCCGCCGGGACACGGGCAGGTCTGAAACGCCGACCGGATGTCGACGAGCTGCTCATGTCTCGCGACGTGTGATTAGACCAGGAGAGTCCCGCCCCTCAACACACCCGGGGGCGGGGCTCTTAGTGAGTTATCCGTCGCCGTAAGGCCCGCTCCCGCGCGATCCATCGCTACGCCACCCGTGGTCGCGAGAACTTGTCAGCGAGCTCTCCGATCGAGGGCCTGCTCGCGTGTCACGCGGGCCACTTGCGGATGCCGCTCCGCTCGAAGTACTCCTCGAATTCCCGTCCACCCTGGATGTCGTCGATGACGCGGGCGAGGTGGTACGGCCGGTCCATCACGATCCACTCCCCGTCGCGCTTCTCCGGGAAGGGCAGAGTGGCTCGCCCGCCGTCGACCGAGGCGAGCTCAACCCGGTCAACGAGGGAACCGCGGTACATGATGTCGCACCACACGAAGAAGACCTCGCGATCCGCGAACGGTGCCCACTCAGGCTTCGCGGGCTCCCGTTCCTGCCAGATGTTCGAGTCCATCCCGAACTCGAGCGCGATGTCCACGTCGTGTAGGAGCACCGCGCGCGCATCGTGGTACCCGGCAACCCACGCGGCCCCGTTCGAGGTGCCCAGGTTGTAGTTGAACAGGGGCCCCCTCGGGATGTAGTTCCAGTAGCCCTCGTGGGACTCGATGATCTCTTTCCAGATCTCGTGCAGCTGCATGGTGCGGTCTCCTTCGCATAGTTCCCGGGGTGATCAAGGTACGGCGACATGCCGACACCACCACGGCACGGCACACAAACCCGGCTACTCTGCGACTGATTGGGAAACGTCGATCACTGGGAGCGAGATGACGGCGCAGAGGGCAGACAAGGCGCACGAGCGACTCCTCGAGGGCATGGTGGAGCGCACGCCAGGATGCAAGGGGATCGACGCGTTCACAGCCGATCGCCTCACCCGCGACGACATCGCCGCACTCAAACCGATCTGCACGGCCTGCGACCTGCGACTCCTCTGCGCCGCGTACGCCGACGCCGCCCGCCCCCGCGTCGGATTCTGGGCCGGACGCTACTACGGCCCCAAGAACCGCAGCGGCGAGAAGGCGGCTTAATGCCAGCGACCACCCCGCTCGACCCTCAAATCCGGCACCGCATCGCCGCCGATATCCGCGTCGGCCTCGGCAGGAACGCCATCGCTCGAGCTCACGGCGTCTCCGGTGGAACGGTGTCAAAGATCGCCCGCCAAGAGGGAATCTGCTTCCGCGACGCCGAACGCACCGCCTCTGCCAGCGCCGCCCGGCAGATCGACCAGGCGGTCAGCCGAGCGAGACGAGCCCGAACCCTATGGGAGGCTTTCCTCGACGCACCGAATCGCCCCGATGGCACCGACACCAGCCGGCTGCGCAGAGCCTCCTACGCCCTCTACAACCTCGACCGGCACCACAACGGCCGGTACCCCAGCCCCTAGAGCCCGCGGCTCCCGGTCACGCTTACGCGCGCGTGAGAGCAGAAGAGCCGATATCGGCGAGGGATACTGCGAGCATGGGGCTTCTTGACGACATCATCGACGGCGCATCATCTGATGAGATGACGACTACCAACTTGCTCCGAAAGGTGCAAACTTTGGCCGCTCGGGTTGGTGCGTCAGACCTTCGAACATGGGTGCGCGCTGAACTCGACGGTTACGATTCGGAAGCCCCTTTGCCCGTTTACCGTGGACCGTTCGATGCGGTCGTTCAGGCGAGATGGTCAGGGCCATACGGCTCGTCTGCTGAGAGCACCTTGTCGCCCGCCGGCGTGCCGGATGACCTATTGCCGTTGTTCAGGTTCTCGTTTCGGCAGGCCCTTCCGGAACTCGAGGTGTTAGCAGCGAAGGAGGAGCAGCTCGGCGAGCCGTGGAATGGCTACGCTCTTTCGCGCTACAACAGCCTCGTCGAGCAGCAGAAGGTTCCGCGCTTCGTCATGATGGGGGTCTATTCCGCACGGAAGGTTGTCACGCCCGCGATGCTTCGAGGGATCGCGGAGAGCATCCGGACCCAGGCGCTGGAGCTTGCCCTGGACTTGCAGGCGGTGGACCCGCACGCGGGAGAGGTGGGCGGTCCTACTAGAGAAGACCCGGATATCCATCGTGCCCTGACAGTGAACATCAATCACATCTACGGCGACGGTGCGAACGTCGCACAGGGAACAGGAATCACTCAGACGGCTGTGGTCGCGAAGGGTGACATCGTCGGCCTTACCGGGGCGATTTCCCGCCTGCTGACGGACCAGAAAGCCATCGGCGAGGCTGTCGCCGTGATCACAAGTGACGGTAGTGACACCGAAAAGCGGTCGAAGCTAGAACGGCTGGGTGGCGCTATCAAGTCCGGCAGCGTCGCGCTGGCGGCCGGGGTGACGTCCGACATGGCGGCGACTGGCCTCATCGCGCTCGCGGGACAATTCCTCGGCTGGTGAGGCGCCTCAGGTCCCGTCGTCGGTGCTCCCCGCCCGGGGTTCCGACTCCTCTGCGCGGATCTGCTGAGCGGCAAGCTCGAATCCAGCGGCGAGCGTGTCCAAAATCCCGAGCGCTTCCCCAGCACCGGTGGGAGCTCTTTCGACAATGCGGGTCGCTTTGTCGACAGCAAGGCTCGCTCCGCGAAGCGCGTCGAGCTTGGCAGCGAGAGGTGCCTCGTCGAGGAGATGCTCCGCGTAGGTGTTCTCCTTCCCGCCGAAGTTGTACACGAGGTGGGGTGCGTCGAGGTCGCTGAGCGTGTCGTCGGCGACGATCAGCATCTTCTTCGCGACACGCTCCCGCATGTCGTCGAGATCGACCTTCGCAGCTCGCAGCTCGAGGATGTCGTTCGCCCGGTCGAACTCACGGCCGGCGTCACGGCAGACGCGGGTGACAGTGGGACCTGAGACTCCGAGCTCGCGCGCGATCTCATTGCGGTGCCGCCCCTCGTCGAAGAGGGCAACGATCCGATCGCGGATCTCAGGGGTGATTGCGGGCATCATTCGCCTCCTCGTGGCGTGGCCGGCCCTGCAACCGGTGGTGTGGACTCGGGCGCTCGGCGAGCCTGCGCGCTATTGAGGTGCGGGTACTTCTGATGGAGACGCTCGAGCACGTCGTCGAGGTCGCTACGAGCTTTCGCGAGCTGCTCATCCGTGGCCTGACGGGGCTGAGCGAGAGCCCGCTTCTGACCGGCGGCGCTGCGCCTCGCGTGGTGCTCCAAGAGCCTCGCCTCCGCGTGGGAGATCGCTCCCTCGGTGTACAGGCTGGGGACGCCCTCGCCGAGGAACGGCATGCCCGGAATTGCACCCGCGATGTCAAGCAATTCCGCGAGCGTCCGCGGTGGTTCATCTTCGGGCCGGACTGTTCGGCGTGGTGTCTCAGCCATTTTGTGCTCTCCTCATGCCCATCCGTAGTCGCCGGGCCGAGCTGCGCCCGCCTCCTCAAGTCGGATACGGCCCTGCAAGACGACTCCCGCCGTGGTCAGGTCGCCGGCCTTCTCGAGGAGAGGGTCAGTCAGGTCTCGCAGCGCGTTCAGGCCATCCTCGATCACACGCACCACGTCGACCACGCTCGCGAGCGCCTCCGATGTGGACTCGTGACTCCAGGTCGGGTTCTCGAGGTAGTCGCGCCTGATCTCCGCGTCCCCAACCTGCACCGTCGACAGCGTCGGCGGCAACGTGAGCAGCGCCGCCGGTGATGTCTCCAGCACACAGGCGAGGGCGACGAGGTCAGCGACGGTGAACGCGCGCTGGCCCTTCTCCGCGTTCGAGACCGCCTGCCGTGTCCACGGCTTGGACTTCAGCAAGGAGCCGATTTCCTCGCCGAACTGGGGCTGGCTCCAGCCCTTCGCTGCTCGTAGTCGCGCAACGTTCTGCCCCACAATTTTTTCGATCCTCATGGATCTGCCGCTCTCATGTCATCGGTTTGAGTTACACCCGCACTCTTTGCGTTGACACGACAGTAGCGCCCCGCCAGCCTGGAAACAACAGGAAGGACGGGACCGTGACTCTCATCGAGGAAGCCCAGCTGCTGAAGGCGCTACCCACCCCCGCGGAGGCTCGACGCATCCGCGAGGCCGCGGGTATTGGCGTCGGTCGGCTGGCCGCCGAGGTCGGCGTGAACCGGGTGACGATCAATATGTGGGAGACCGGCAAGCGCCGCCCCCGAGGTGAGTTCCGCATCCGCTACGCCCGTGCCCTCGCCGATCTGAAGCACGTCCTCGAGGCTGCCTGATGGGCATCACGCGCACGACGATGGCTTTCGAGCGGGACTTCACGCAGATCCCGAATGCGTGGCTCCGTGACGAACGTCTGTCGCGTCGTGCGCGTGGACTGCTTGCCGAGCTGATGACCCATCGGGCCGGATGGCACGTGACGATCGCAGGGCTGCAGAAGGCCGGCCCGGAAGGGCGCGATGCGATCCGAGGGGCAGTGCTCGAGCTCGCTGAGTGCGGGTACCTGGTCCGCCGGCAGACGCAGGGCGCTCACGGTCGGTTCAACGAGATCGAGTACGAGATCAACGATCCGGCCGCTGTCGGAATATCCACCGCTGTCGGGAAATCCGACACCGGTGGATTTACCGACGACGGTTCAGCCGACGACGGTTTTTCCGACGTCGGTGAATCCGCCACTAAGAACACCAGTACTTCAGAACACCATCTGCCAGAAGATCATCACGAAGAACTAACTCCCCCGCCTTCGGCGCGCGAGATCGAGTCGCAGTTCGATCGGGCCTATTCGCAGTGGCCGAAGAAGGTCGAGCGCAAGCGGTCGCTCGATGCGTTCATCCGAGCTGCCAAGTCCCGCGACCTCGCAACTCTCACAGCGGACGTCATCCGATTTGGCCAGGCCTACGCAGCCACCACCGAGCGACAGTTCGTCCCGGCGCTGTGTGTGTGGCTGAAGGGCGAGCGGTGGACGGATGACCCGCCCGTCGCCCCCATCCCGACCGAGGCCGAGTGGAACGCGCTCATGGCACCAACGGAGCGGGCATTGACCACTGCCGCTGCTGGTCGTGTCGTTGCAGGCCGCTTCGCCGCCCGAAAGCCGACTCGGGGCGAGGAGAACCTCGCCGTTGTAGCTCGGATCGAGGCGCAGGAAAGGGCCAAGGGCGGATGCGAAGCCGCCGGGCATCGCTGGCTTCCGGACGGCACGTGCGTCTACTGCCCGGAACACCGATACCCGACAGCCCTCCAAACATTGGAAGTCGCCTCATGACCGACCACATCGACCAAGAAGTCGAGAACTTCGCTCGACAGCTCGACGGACTCGTCGCCGTCGACGCAGCCACCACCGACGCTGACACATTCCATCTTGCGAAAGCGTTCCGCGAGACTCCCGACGGCACATCGGAGCTGCTCCGCTTCCACGCCACCCACGCCGAACACCCCGGGTACGCGCGCCACGTCATCCTCGCCGCCATCTCCACGTACGCCATGTGCATCGCCGTCGAAGTGCCGACGTGGTCGATCCCGACTCACCTCAAGCACCTGAACCGGCTCGCGCTCGCCTGCAGGGTCCTCGGCATCAACCACCCCGGAAAGGAGTCCTGATGTTCGACGTCGGAGCGCTGATCTTCAAGATCCAGACCGCCGGGGCGCAGATGTTCCAGCGGGACATGGCCCAGGCCGATCAAGCAGTGAAGAAGGTCGAGGGATCGTCCAAGTCCGCCTCGACCGCTCTCGCTGGGCAGGGGAAGGCGACAGATGACCTCGGCGGCCGATCTCGGAAGGCCGCGGAGGACCAGAAGAAGCAGGCTCAGGCGACGGAGGCGCAGATCCAGACCGCGAAGGGCCTCAGCCTCGCCCTCATCGCGGGGGGCCTCGCGGTCACCGCCATGGTGGGGCTCTCTGTGGCGAAGTTCGCTGAGTTCGACCAGGGCATGTCGAACGTGCGCGCCGCGACGATGGCGACAGCGGAAGAGCAGCGAGCTCTCGGCGACGCCGCGCTCGAGGCTGGAGCAGACACGGCGTACAGCGCGACCGAGGCAGCCGCCGCTCAGGAGGAACTCGCGAAGGCGGGACAGTCGGTCTCCCAGATCGTCAACGGGTCACTCAACGGGGCCCTGTCACTGGCGGCGGCCGGGCAGCTCGCCGTCGCCCGGTCCGCAGAGATCATGGCGACGACGCTCACCCAGTTCCGGCTTCCCGCGGAGCAGGCCGCCCGCGTCGCGGACATCCTCGCCGCCGGGGCAGGCAAGGCGCAGGGGTCCGTCGACGACCTCTCGCTCGCGCTCTCCTACGTGGGCCCCCTCGCCGGCTCGGTAGGTCTCTCGATCGAAGAGACGGCCGGCACGATCGCTTACTTCGCCACGCAGGGCGTCATCGGCGAGAAGGCGGGAACAGCACTCCGCGGCGTGCTCGCATCGCTCCAGGCACCCTCAGCGGCGGCCAACACCGAGCTCGAGCGGTATGGGATCACCGTGTTCGACGCGCAGGGGAACATGCTGTCGCTGTCCGGCATCGCGGAGCAGCTGCGCAGCCGCCTCGGCGGACTCAGCGAGCAGGAGCGCCTCGCGGCACTGGGTCGGATCTTCGGCAACGAGTCTCTGAACGCCGCGACTCTGCTGTACGAGGGTGGTGCGAAGGCTGTCGACGAGTGGACCGCGGCGGTCGACGACACCGGCTATGCGGCGGAGCAGGCCGCGATTCGACAGGACAACCTGGCGGGTGACATCGAGAAGCTCGGCGGCGCGCTCGACACCGCCCTGATCAAGACAGGGTCAAGCGCGAACGACGTCCTCCGCGACATGGTGCAGGCCATCACCCTCCTCGTCGACTGGTACGGGGAGCTCCCGGAGGGGGTCCAGACGACCACTCTCGTCGTCGGTGTCTTCACTGGCGCTCTGCTGCTGGCCTCCGGAGCGACCGTCGGGCTCAGGGCCAAGCTGATCGAGCTGGGCGCACAGTTCAAGACCGCGGAGATCAGCATGACGCGGACGGCCGCGATCGGTGGTGCGGTCGGGCTCGCTCTCGCCGGCGTGATTACCGTCGTCGGACTCCTCGCGCAGCGGCAGGCGGAAGCCCGTCAGCGGGCAGAGGCGTACGCCGACGCTCTCGAGCAGGGCGAGGGAGCCGCGCGGTCGTTCGTCGCTGAGCAGCTCACCGCGGAGGAGTCATGGCTGTGGGTGTCGCGCGGGTCCGCTGCTGACGCCGCCGAGAAGTTCGGGATCAGCCTCGACACACTCGCCGACGCCGCACAGGGGAACAAGGATGCCCTGGCGGAGCTGTCCGACGTGATGAAGGCCGGGCAGGGCGACATGGAAGCCGCTCAGCGCCTCGCCGATGAGCACGGGCTCTCGCTCTTCGAAGTGTCTTCGGCGTCCACCCGCGCGCTCGCCGGCATCGAGGCGCTCCAGCAGGCCGAGAAGGACGGCGCGCGCATCACTGAGCAGAAGAACGAGATCACCTCGGAAGGGGTCGAGGAGACAGAGTCCGCCGCCGACGCCTACCTGGAAGCAGCTTCCGGCGCTGAAGAGCTGTCCTCGCAGCTCTCGGAGCTGATCGACGAGATCAACGAGGCGAATGGGGTGGGGCAGGACGCGATCACCTCCAACGCCCGCTACCAGGAAGCCCTCGCAGGGATCTCGGGCGAGGTTCAGCGTCAGCGAGACGAGTTCCAGCAGACGAACGGCACGCTCGACGGCTTCAGCCTCTCACTGGACGAGGCCACTGTCGCCGGCTCCGCGAACGCGGCGATGCTCGCCGATGTGGCCAGCAACGCTCAGGACGCGGCCCTGAAGCAGTTCGAGCTTGATCAGCGGACGATGAGCGCGAAGGACGCTTCCGACAAGTACTACGGAACGCTCGCCGCTCAGCGGCAGGCGTTCGAGGAGTCAGCCCGAGCGGCCGGGTTCAACGCCGACGAGGTGCAGAAGCTCGCAGACAAGGTGTTCGGGCTCCCGGACGAGAGAGCCGTCGCGATCACTGCAGAGACCGCCCAGGCGCAGGACAGCGTCGAGGCGTTCATGCGCCGCAACAAGGATCGCCGGTTCAACGTCTACCTCGACGTGATCAACACAGGCGGCGGTGGTGGCCGCGGCGCGCTGCAACAGGCGGACGGCGGCGTGGTGAAGTACTTCGCCGGCGGCGGGGTCGAGCATCACGTCGCACAGATTGCGCGCGCCGGGGACTGGCGGGTCTGGGCGGAGCCGGAGACCGGCGGGGAGTCGTACATCCCGCACGCACCGTCGAAGAGGGCACGGTCCGAGGCGATCATGGCTGAGACCGCAGCGATCCTCGGCGGCGTCTACATTCCCGCGGGCGCAGCACGGTTCGCGGACGGCTCCCCCGCCGCGTCCAGCCCGGCTCCGGCGATCTACGTGCAGTCCCCGTTCTCCCCGGAGTACTTCCTCGCCGAGATGGCAGGAGCCGCGGACAGCCGCATCCGCGCCCACGACGCCGCGCAAGCCCGGGTCGCCCGGGGCCGACACTCGACCATCTGACCCCAACGCTCGCCGAATGCGAGCACCACCCCGAAGGAGAAACCCCATGCCCATCTTCATCGAAAGCGTTCGCTTGTCTGCCCGCGACCTCGCCCAGGCGAAGGAGCGAGCCATCAGCTCCGCACGAGAAATCAGCGACGCGCTGACCCGTGCACGGCAGCACCGTGACCCGAACCTGACGAAGGATGCCTTGGCGAGGCTGCAGCAGGAGATGGCACGCGAGTTCCGCGCTGCCGCCCAGACCGACGTGGAGAACCTGCGCCGCTCCCTCGAGAACTCCCGTCGGTACCTCATCGACACTGCCAGGGAGAACGTACGCGTCGCCGACGACCCGGCGGCTCTCATCCGGTCGGAGCAGAAGTGGCGGCAGGTGGAGCGGCAGCTCGACGCCGGCATGGAACTCCGCGACATCCTGAAGACGGCTGACATGGACACCGCCCTCGCGATCGCTGAGTTCGGTCCCTCCTGGGTCGCCGCCAGCGGCTACCGTCCGCCCACGTTCCAGGAACGCGTGGGAGCTGCCCTCGCCCCGGACGCTGTGCCGGCCGCGGTGACTTCGTGGATGCAGCGAGCGGTGTACGACCGGATCGCGCAGATCACCCCCGACGAGCGCCTCGCCGAGCTTCTGACCGCCGCGAACACCGCCGACGTGAAGTTCGCCGCCGCGGCACCGTACCTCGACGCCGCGCAGAGCCTGGTCGACACGGGGGCCGCCGACATGATGGCCGCCGGGATCGCCTCTCACGTCGCCGAGGCGGACGCGGCACCTGTCGCCGCCTGACGGCGATCCAGACGCTCCTGAGGCACACGGGAGCCGCCACGGGCCGCCTCGCGCTCATCTTCTCGCGAGGCGGCCCCTCGGCGACAAACCCGCGAAGGAGCCTAGAGCAGCGAGAATGCGGACCGGGCTAGATCGTTGGCGGCCGTTCGACGCTTGGTTTTCGACGGGTACTCGGCCATCGGCTGGATGAGCGTGTGGGCGGGATCGTAAGGCTCGCCAGGCTCGAGCGGGTCGGCGACGACTGCAAACTCCGGTCTGACCGCCGTGTCAGCAAGGCCCGATGTGAACGACTCGATCAATGCCCGACTTGTCCTGGCGACCGCGGGGTGGGCGTCAGTTGCGATGCAGTCTTTCGGCAGCCCCAAAATCAGGAGAATGCGCGATCTGTACACGGAGCATCCGTCGTCGTCCCACCTGAGCGCGCCACCTTTGAGTTTCCGTGTGCCGTCGCCCTCGTCCCTCACGACTGTGTCGTAGTGGGACGGATCTTGGTCGTTGAACCTTCGCAGGATCTCTTCGTGCATGTGAACCTCGCGGTCGATCGTGACCGTGAGGCTTGTGAACTCCGTCAAGACTCAGCGCAAGGGAAGAGGATTCTGGACAGCGGGAGCCACGCGCCGCAGGAATTCCCGTGCGGCTACAACGGGAGCGTCGCTTTTCGACCACCAACCCGTGATGGTCTCGCATAGGACGCGTTCTCCTTCTGAACTGCGAGCGGACAGCAGGATCTCGGTTTCGTCTTCATAATCCAGAAGAAGCGAATTGCCGTTGACGAGCCACTCGACCGAAATTCCGCCTTCACCGTTATCCGCTACCTGGGGAGTAGGTGTCCCGTCGGTCACGAGCGCGCCCAAGAGCCGCAGGACCGAGGAGTATCGGCGGACACTCGTGGCCGTCGCGCCCTGTCGCCGAGCCAGCGAGACTAGCTGCCGATGCGCGTAGGACAACAACGCGGCACGAGACCTGTCGATCGGCGCAACGTCTTCCATGAACGAGAAGGACGGACGCCCGTGCGCGTGTTCGTCCAGCTGCGCCCCAATGTCATCTCTCGAGAGAGTCGCGCTCAACATCACTCCGAAGCCCCCCACTTGCTCGTCGCGTCATCGGACACTATCGCGAAGAACGCTTCCTTTGACACATTGTGGGCGTTATCCACCATTTCGAGTATGCGGCTCTCCGGCAAGGTCGAGCCCACGAACACCTTTGTGGACACTGTGAGTGTCGTTGATGCCGGCCCGGTCCCTCCCGGCAGGATCGACACGGTCAGTTCAGCGAATCCTGTGTCGACCGGCACGTTGGTCACTACCTCGTATCGCTCGCCGACGACGCTTCCCGGCAGCGGCCTGGTGGGCTTCCGGAAGACGGAGTAGGTCTCATGGAGTCCGGGTACTGTCCCGTCGATCCTGTTGATGTACGAGTACTCGGCGACGAGTGGAATCAGGTCGCCGCCCGGGCGCTCTAACTGTGTGATGAGCGCTTCGAGACCGGGCCTGATCGTGGCGTCGTAGCCAGGGTAGAGCCCTTCCCCGTCCAGCCGACGCCAGTTGAGCAACAGCCGGTCATCCTGGGTCTGCACAAGCCAATGATGATCCGGGGACGCCGTCCACAACCGGGTCGGAGGTGCGGTGTGGAACATCTGCATCTCAAACTCCGCACCAGGCTGGCCCTGGCCCTGGGGTCGCGTGCTCGGGAGTGCGCCCTGTGCTGACGCGATTGGGTACTGACGGCTCCACCGAGCTGATTCCTGGACCAGCCTCACGACGTCCATACCCCGGGGGTGGAATTCAATCCCGGCTACCGCCTCCAGAACGGGGGGAGCCGCCAGTGTCCGCTTCAGAATGCTGTCGCTCTCGTCGCCCACGATGCGAGTCTAGGAGGTGGTGCGACACTGGCTCGCTTCAACGCGGCGGCGACAACATCCTGACAACAAATGAGTGAGGTCAGGGCAGACCCCAGAAACCTAAGAAGGCCGTCAATGACTGAAAAGACGTGCCTCTGTCGCTCTTCGCTCGCGATCCTGTAGCAGTGAACGAGGTTTCCGGTACCAAAGGTCGCAGGTTCGATTCCTGTCGGGGGCACCCCTTCTTCACCGGGTGATCGCGGCATGGCGCGCGCTGTTCGTGCGGCATGCATGGCCGCCCGCAGCGGCGCGCCCGACCATATCAGCCACCTTCGCGCGGCGGCCTTGGCGCGCAACGGAGCCGGACGGGACCAAAGACCCGGCCCGGTCGCGCCGGACGGGAATAACGTGCACCCGACCGCACCGAAGGAGCACGCGATGTCCCCACCGAAGACGACTCATCGCGGGACAGGTCGTGTTGCGGTGATGCTCGGACTGACTGTGCTTGCTGCGCCGCTGCTGGGCGGCTGCGCCGACCTCGCCACCCAAGACCTCTGCGCACAGTACGACGATGTCGTCGCCTCGGTCGAGGAACTGCGTGCGACGGATCCGGTGTCGACGAAGGCCGAGCAGATCCGCGCTGCCGCCGCTGAGGTGAGCGACGAACTCGATCAGTTCCAGGCCGTCACCGAGGGGCGGCTCGACGATGCGGTGACCCGGCTGCGGGAGAGCGTCGATGCCGTGCGACAGGCGGCGGTGGATGCCGGCGCGGATGCTCGAGAGACCGCATCACCCCTCATCGAGCAGTCCATCCAGGGCGTGCGGGATGCCTGGGCCGGCGTCCAGAACATCGCCGAGTCGCAGTGCCCGACCGCGGGATGACAGACAAGGCAGGAGAGGCAAATGGACATTCTGGTGTTCGTGCTCGAGGCCCTCGTGGTACTCGGATGCATCATCATGGGCACGCGGGCGGGTGGCGTCGGCGTCGGCCTCTGGGGCGGGGTGGGCACCTTCCTCCTGGTGTTCGTCTTCCGCGAGGCGCCGGGATCTCCGCCGTCGGCGGCCTTGGCGATCATTCTCGCGGTGGTCACCGCCGCCGCGATGATGCAGGCCGCGGGAGGCATCGACTGGATGGTCGCGGTCGCGGCACGGGTCATTCAGCGGCATCCGAAGCAGATCACCCTGATCGCCCCGCTGACCGCATTCGCATTCTCGGTGGGCGCCGGCACCAGCAACATCATCTACCCGCTGCTGCCGGTCATCTACGACGTGTCCTACAAGAACGGCATCCGCCCATCCCGACCGCTCACGCTGACCGTGGTGCAGTCCGGCATCGCGCTCGCAGCATCGCCGGTATCCGCCGCCATGGCTGCCATGGTCACCCTGACGGAGGTGGCCCCGTACAACCTCGGGCTCACCCAGATCCTCGCCATCACCCTGCCCGCCTGCCTCGTGGGCATCGTGGTCACCTCGCTGGTGGTCAACCGGCTCGGCAAAGACCTCGACGACGACCCGCAGGTGCAAGCCAAGATCGCCGCCGGTGAGCTGGCCCACTGGAGAAGCGAAGGTGAGAAGGCGACGACCGCCGTCGCCGCATCATCGAGCGGTGGTGGCGGCGCGGGCTCATCGGGTACGCGTGGCTCAGTGAAGACCGGCGAGCCGGCAGGGACCGCAGGTGGTGGCGCAACATCGATACCCCAACCGACTTACACCGCGCGGGGCCGGAATTCCGCATTGACCTTCTTCGCGGGGGTCCTGGCAATTGTGCTGCTGGGACTCTTCCCGGTCCTTCGTCCGTCGTTCCCGGTCGAGGGCGGCGACCCGGTACCCATCGACATGACCACGACGATCGTCATGGTGATGTTCGTCGTCGGCGTGCTCATCCTCTTCATCGGCCGGCCCGACGTGAAGACCGTTCCGGACATGTCGGTCTTCAAAGCCGGGATGATCTCAGCCATCGCGCTCTTCGGGATCGCCTGGCTGACCGCAACGTTCATTTCGGCGCATGAGGAAGTCATCGTCGACACCATCGGCGGTTGGGTCAACAACTGGGTGTTCATCTTCGCTCTTGCCGTCTTCCTCGTGGCGGCGCTGACGACGAGCCAGTCCACCGCGACGCGGACCATCGTTCCCATCGGTCTTGCCGCAGGCCTCGCACCGGGAATCGTGACCGGCATGTGGGCGGGCGCTCTGGGCGGCGTATACACGCTGCCCGCGAACGGGACACAGATCGCCGCCGCGAACTTCGACCTGTCGGGAACGACCAAGCTCGGGACGAAGCTGGTCGACCACAGCTTCTTCGTTCCCATGCTGGTGCTGTCGGTGGTCACCATCCTCGTCGGCAGCCTGATCGGGGCGATCTTCTTCCGCTGAGCGGACACGTCGGCTCGGCGGTGGTCATGCGGCTGAGCACCTACAGAATCGGAGAAGAGATGGCACCGCACACCCGGATGCAGCTGGAGACCGCTGACATCGCACAGAAGGCCGCCGAGCTCATGCCGGGCGTTCTCGCCGACCTGAAGACGCTCGTCACGATCCCCTCCATCGCCTTCCCCGGCTACCCGGAGGAACCGGTCCGGCGTATGGGCGAGGTCACCCTGCAGATGTTCCGCGACGCGGGGTTTCGCAACGCGCGACTCATGGACGTGCCGACGGGGTATCCCCCCATCTACGGCGAGATCGCGGGGCCGGAAGGATCGCCCACGGTGGTCCTGTATGCGCATTACGACGTCCAGCCCGCTCCCACGGAGCAAGGCTGGACAAGCGACCCGTGGACCGCGACGACGACAGCCGAGGGCCGCATCTTCGGGCGAGGCGCGTCCGACGACAAGAGCGGACTCGTCACGCACCTGGGCACGCTGCGGGTCTTCGACGGTCAGCCTCCCTGCACCGTCAAGCTGATCCTGGAGGGGATGGAGGAGACCGAGAGCAATCTCGAGGCCTTCGTCGAGGCGCACCCGGAACTGTTCGCATGCGATCTCTTCGTCATCTGCGACATGGGCAATCTCCGCGTGGGAGAACCCGTCTTCACCACGGCGCTGCGCGGGGACGTGGCGTGCGTCGTCACCGTCCGGACGCTCGAGCATCCTCTTCACTCGGGTGTCTTCGGCGGCGCGGCACCGGACGCCATGATGGCACTCGCGCGCCTGTTGGCCACGCTCCACGACGAGGACGGCGACGTCGTCGTCGACGGCGTCTCGAGCGGAACGTGGGCCGGCGAGAATCTCCACGAGGACGACTTCCGCTCGAGCGCGGACCTTCTCCCCGGAGTGCGCCTGACCGGAACCGGTCCGATCGGCGACCGGCTGTGGACCCGCCCATCGATCAACGCGATCGGAATCGATATGACCAGCATCGCGGGCTCGTCGAACGTACTGATCCCCGAGGCGCGCGCGAAGGTCTCGATGCGGATCGTGCCCGGCTCCGATCCGATCCAAGAGCTGGATGCCCTCGTTCGCCATCTCGAAACGCACGCACCCTGGGGCGCGCAGATCGACGTTCAGCGCACCAAGGAGGCGCCGCCGTTCCGATGCGACACAGACGGGCCCGGTTACGCCGCTGCCCGCTGGGCGATGGAGACGGCGTTCGGCACGCCTGTCGGCGAGGCGGGGAGCGGCGGGTCGATCCCGCTGCTTCGCACGCTCCAGCATGCGGTGCCGGGGGCGGAGTTCGTGCTGTGGGGCCCGGAGGACGTCGCGGGCTCCCGCATCCATTCTTCGGATGAGAGCGTGGATCCCACCGAGATTGAACGGCTCATCGTGACTCAAGCACTCCTCTTGGAGCGCCTGGGCTCGCAGGACCCTGCGCGCACGTCGCGCGCATGATTCCGCGATGAACGCCGGCAGATTCGTTCAGGACGAGCCCGGCGGGCTCGTCTGGATCCCCGAGGGCACGACGTTCGGCTTCGACGACATCGTGTTCTACCGCGGAAAGGGGACGGTGCCCTTCGAGCAGATCGCCGGCGGCATCGACCTGATCCTCACCGGCCCCCACGCGACCGCTGCGTGCCCGCGGGAGCTGGCGCCCTTCATCGAAGCCGGCCTCACCGAGCGCCAGCAGCACGACTTCTCGGACGTGACCACGAGCGCTCTGTGCAGACGATGGGTCGAGGTCGACCCACGCGTGGTCTACATAGAGTTCCCGCACCACCGGATGCTGTTCGATCCGAACCGCGATTGGCCCGCAGAGCCCGAGAGCGGTCTCCGAGAGTTCTACGAGCGCCGTGACGCCCAGGCCGAGGGGGGAAGTGTCTCGTTCAACGGCGTGGACGCGATCCGGCCGGTCTCCTTCAGCGGAGTCCCGTTTCTGCGGCGCCCGCGCGATGACGAGCACTGGCGACGTCTGATGGGGGTCATCGGCGATCTGGGTGAACGCGGCGCCCGCCCCTATGCCCGCATCCGCGACGACGTCATCTCCATGGTCTTCGAGGCCAAATGCGTGGCGTTGCATGAGCTGGACATCGACCATTCGACCGTCGCCGACCTCAACAGCGCGCGGATGCTGCATGTCCAGTGCGTCCACGACACCATGAACGCAACCGTGGGTCCCGAGGGCGCCGTCGACCAGGACAAACCCCGAGGCGACTGGCTCCCCCGAATCGTGTCGCTAGGGAACCGCGGCGACGCGCGGGGTGAGCCTCGGCCACTACTCGACGGCAGCCCGCTGCCGCTCAGCGATGTGCCGATCATCGACGGCAGCCAGTTCCGGAGTCTGCAGCAGGCGCTCGCTCTGGCCTTCGACGTACCCCCCGACCGCGTCCAGGAGGACCTCGCGCTCAACGCGCCCTACCTCGGCGCCTTCGAATGCCAGGCCGTCGGTCGCCTGCTGCGCGCGCTCGAGCCGCAGGGAATCGTCCGCCATCGCAGTCAAGAGAGGTCAGTGCGGATTCGCACGGGCGCCTACCAGGCGGAGTTCCTGCGTGAGACTCTCCTCGGCGAGGAGAACACCGCGCACATCCGCCGTGCCGGAGCGGATTGGCCACCGAGCGACACGACGCACATCACGGATCTCGCCCTCCGGCTCACGCGTGCATACGACATCCTCCGCCGCTGGGACTACGATCTCCCGCCGGTCTCCGCCTACACACCTCCGCGATTCCGTTGACCGATGCGGGGCCGGGGGCGTGCGAAGCCCCCCAACCCCAAACCCCCATCAGCTCAGCAGCTTCGCCTTCGCGGCCGTGAACTCATCGTCCGAAAGGACTCCCCGGGTATGCAGCTGCGCCAGCTGATCAAGTCGGGCGATCACGTCGTCTCCGGCCGCGGGCGGCGGTGCGGCCGACGCCTGGGCGGCTTGCGCGTTGGCGACGGCCTCCGCGGCCGCTTGATCCATCGCCGCCTGCTGCTGAGCTGCCTCGTCAGCCTGCTGCTGCGACTGGTCGGCGTACTTCTCCTGCTGGCGCCGCTGCACGCGGCCCGACACGGCGGTGGCGGTGCCGGCCACGACGGCTGTTCGGGCGGCCATCCCGATGAGGCCCGGTCGGCCTCGTCGTCCTAAGGGCATGTCTTTTTCCTCTCTCAGTCCGCGTACTCGGATAAGAACGCGTTCACGACGGGCGCAGGGATTCCCTCCCGCGCGATGACGGCGCCGCCGGCGTCGTACAGAGCGGCGGCGAACGACTTCGCCCACAGCTGTTCGATGACGAGGATCGCCGCGGACGTGCCCGGCTCGAGGGCGTCCGCCATGTACTGGACGTCGTCGTGGCCGGCCAGGCCCGCAAGGTCGAGAGCGGGCGCACCGTCGTCGACGGTGTCACTCAGCTCCAACATCTCGATCTCGCCCTCCGGAGAGCGACGGGCGAACACGAGGTCGAGGAGGTTCACCGTGCCCGTGGCGACGAGATCGTCGATCGCCTGGAGCACTGCCGGGCCCGGGCGATCACCGTCGAAGGCAATCGCGTAGAACTCGATCGGACCATAGTCGAAGGTTGTCATGTCCATCTCTCTTTCCCCGCCGACGGCAGCGACGGCGAACCCGATAAACGCTACGAACGGAACCGGCCCCGTCCCGGGTAGAAAGTCCCATGGCAGAGCGGATCGGCGGCATCAGGCCGGCGAGGGCCCGTCCGTCGAGCGCAGCTCTCTCTCCCGCGCTTCACGGCCGCCTCGAACGCGCTTCCAGACGAGGTCCAGCAAGAGGGCGGCGAGCAGGACGACCATGAGCGCGATCGCCGTCTTCGGTTCGCTGACGAGCGTCGTGGAAGCGAACACGACGAAGGTTCCCAGCGTCGCGATCAGCGCGATGATCAGCACGACGAGGCTCGCCCCGGTCTCCCGGTACGTCCGGAAGTGCGACACCGTGACCGCAGAGAACACCAGGAGCGCCACCGCGCTGCCGAGCGAGGCGATGCTGTTGAGGTCGAGCAGCACGATCATCAGGATGGTGACCAGCGCGAGCACGACGAGGCCGACGGGGGCTCTGCGAGCGATCTGCGTGCCGAACACGGGAGGGAACTGGTGGACTTGCGCGAGGTGACGGGTCATACCCGCCGCCGGGTAGAAACTGGCGTTGACCGCTCCCGCCGTCGAGAAGAGCGCTGTGACCACCATCAGGACGTAGCCGGCGTCGCCCAGGGTGGGCCGAGCGGCTTCGGCGAGCGCCGTCGAGCCGTAGGCCACGACCTCCTCTGCGGTGAGGGTGCCGAAGACACCGAGCGATACACCGACATAGACGGCGGTGGCGATGCCCAGCGCGATGTACATGGCGCGCGGCAGCTGCCGGGACGGGTCCTTCAGGTCCTTCGCGGTGAACGTGATGACGCCGAAGCCGAGGAAGGCGAAGAAGGTCAGCGCGACGCTCGCGATGATCTCTCGCACCCCGGGGTAGCCCGCGGGGTCTAACAGAGCCGGGTCCCAGTTGGCGATCGTGACGATCGCGAAGAGGGCCAGGATGCCGAGGACGATGTTGACGATGACCGATTGCACACGCGCGACTGCGCGGGCTCCGATGATGTTCAGCAGTGTCATGACGAGGACCAGCGCGATGGCGAGCACGGTGGCCCAGAACGGGTCGCCGCCGGCGACCACGCTGCTGGCGTAGCCGCCGAAGGAGGTCGCGACCATCGCGGCGACGATCCCCCCGGTGATGTAGAACAGCCAGGCGACGATGCCCGTCACGTGGCCTTCCCCGAACCCCTTTGCGAGGTAGGCGAGCATGCCACCCGACGACGGATACGCTGCACCGAGCTTGGCGAAGGAGTATCCCTGCAACGCGGCGATGGCCCCGGCGATGAGGAACGACAGCCAGACGGCCGATCCTGCCACCGCCCCCGCGGCGCCGAGGAGGGCGAAGATTCCCGCTCCGACCATCGCGCCCACCCCGATGAAGGCCGCTTGCAGAACGGTCATCGGCTTCTTGGCGGCGCCGGTCGGCGGCGCGGGCTGGTCGGTCATGGGCACACGGCCCCCTCCCCCTGTGGGGCCGCGGCCGCGGCGTCTCACACGCCGGTGCGCAGCTCGCGGCCGTGCACGGTCAGCGCGTAGATGATGACGACATCGATGGCGATGACGATCAACGACCACCAGGGTTGAGCCGGGATCAGCATGAGCTGGCCCACGGCGCTCAGCCCGGCGAGGATGACGGCGATGACCCGCGCCCACGTCTGCCCGGCGAACAGCGCCACAGCGGTCAGCACCAGGAGCGCCCCGACGATGAGGTTCCACCAGCCCCAGCCGGCGACGTCCATCAGCCACAGCGATCCGTTGGTCATCACGTAATACGTGTCGGGACCTACGAGCGCGACGAGGCCCTGTACGCCGCTGAAGACTCCGCTGACGAGAAGGATCACCCCGGCGAAGACGACCCACCCTGCCCATCCGGTGGTCTCGGCGGTGTCCATGCCCGTCGTTCTGACAGTACTCATGTCGTTTCCTCCAGCCTCGGCGACTCGGCCCCTGTGCCGCGGGCGCTACCCCGACGCTAGGGCGGCGCCGCGGACGAGGCAGGGACCAAGGTCCTGAGGAGGACGGCCTCCCCGGTGGGGCTCAGCCGGGGCTCGGAACGAAGAACAGCCCGTCGAGAAGCCCCGGGTTGTGGGCGTGCACGAGCACGGCGAACACCACGGCGTCGAAGAGCAGATGCACCGTGACGACGTAGGCGAGTGACCGCGTGCGCATGAAGATGTAGCCCTGAAGGAGCGCGAAGGGGATGGTCAGCACCGGACCCCACGCGCGGTAGCCGAGTTCCCAGAGGAACGACACGAAGACGATCGCCTGCAGCACATTGGCCTGCACGTCGGGGAAGTGGCGGCGGAGCAGGGCGAAGCACGTGCAGATGAAGAACAGCTCGTCCCAGATGCCCACCGCGCCCACGCCGACGAACAGTCGCGCGATGAGGTCGGGGGTGTCCACGACCGGCCAGTTCTGGTAGACCCCCGACGTGATGAAGTAGAACGGCAGGATCAGCCAGCCGAGCACCAGCACGCCTACGAGCCAGCCCCACTGCAGCGAGGTCCACCGGCCACCGCCTCGCCACGGGAAGCGGATGGCGTAGTCGCGATACACGAATCGCGAGATCAGGTAGGGCACCAGAACCGCCCCGCCGAGGGCCACCGTGAACCGCAGCATGGCGATGTTGTCGAGCTCGGCCTTGAGCGGGATGGCGCTGACGATGAGCAGACCGGCGGCGATGAGAGACAGGTCGCGAAGGATGCCGGGGGGCCGACGCCCCTCGAAGCCCTCCGCCGCCGTGCCCGAGGTCATCGCACGGCGGGCGTCGGATCGCTCGACCAGGAACGCTGCGAGCAGACCCGCGGCCAGAAGGGTCCACCCGAGCCAGGGCAGCAGGAGGACGAAGAACGCCGGAGCGGCCAGGCACACCAGGATCGCCGGGGCGAGTTTGGCCGACAGCGCCGGGCGGTGGAGGGTCGCGACCTCGGGAAGCGCGGGCATCAGCGCCCACCGGCGGTGCGGTAGGCGAGGTCGCGGATCGCGCGCCCCGCTCGCTCGCCCTTGCGCTCGAACGCGGTGAGCACCCGCCCGGGGTGACGCTCGGCCCACTCCCCTGCGAAATCGCGCGTGAATCCCTGCGCCTCATCGAACACGAGGCGCATCTGCTGCGCGTAGTCCTCCCAGTCGGTGGCCAGTCGCACGACGCCGCCGGGGCGGAGCGCCTGCCGGACCAACGGGGCGAAATCCGCGTCGATCAATCGGCGCTTGGTGTGCCGCTTCTTGTGCCACGGGTCGGGGAAGAAGATCCACAGCTCGTCCACCGAGCCGGCGGGCAGAAGATGCTCCAGCACCTCGGGCGCGTTGGCCTCGGCCAGGCGGAGGTTCCGCGCGCCCGCCCGGTCGGCGTCGAGCATCGTTCGGGCAAGGCCCGCCTTGAAGACCTCGACGGCGAGAAAGTCGCTGTCGGGACGGGATGCCGCGGCGTGGACGATCGCGTGCCCCTGACCCGACCCGATCTCGACGACGAGAGGCGCGTGACGGCCGAACACCCGTGCGGGATCGATCGCGGCACCCGGCCGCACGCTCGTGGCGGCCTCGCCGCGCGGGATCTCCAGCGCGTAGTGCGCCGACAACTCCGCCCAGGCGCGTTCCTGGGCCTCGGACATCCGGCCGCTCCGCCGGACGAACGACACCGGCCGCTCACGAAAGACGCGGACGTCGGTGGCTTCGGGCATGCCCCCAGGCTACCGACCCCTCACGCGGTGCCGGGTTCGGTCACGAAATCGATGAGCTCCTCCACACGCCCGAGAAGCGCCGGTTCGAGGTCGCGGTACGAGCTCACGCGTCCGAGGATGCGCTGCCAGGCGCGGGCGATGTCGGCCTGATCCCGCGCAGGCCAGCCGAGCGCCCGGCAGACGCCGACCTTGAACTCGATGCCCCGCGGCACCTCGGGCCACGCGGTAATCCCCATCGCCCGGGGCGTGACGCACTGCCAGACGTCGACGAAGGGATGCCCCACGATCCGCAGGAACGGCCCGTGGCGGGACGCCTCGACCGCGGCCGCCAGCCGCGACTCCTTCGAGCCCGGCACGAGGTGGTCGACGAGCACGCCGTAGCGGCGGTCGGAACGGGGCGGGTCGGCGTCGAGGACATCGGCGAGATGGTCGACTCCTTCCAGATACTCGACCACGACCCCCTCGACGCGCAGATCGTCGCCCCAGACCTTCTCGACCAGTTCGGCATCGTGTCGTCCCTCGACGAGGATGCGGCTCGCCCGGGCCGTCCGCGCCCGCGCGTCGGCGACCGCGAACGATCCCGATGCCGTGCGTCTAGGTGCCGACGCCGCCGGACGCGGGGGGTCGAGGATCACGTCGGCTCCGTCGATGATGAATCCGGGCCCGAGCGGGAACACCCGTCGCCGACCGAGGCGGTCCTCGAGTTCGACCAGTCCCCCGGTGACGCCGGTGACGGCGCCGCAGAACCCGTCGTCGGCGACTTCGACGACGAGGTCGCGCTCCGCGCCGACGCGCGCCACCACCGGACGGCCGCGCTCGCGCCACCCCGCCGACAGCACGTCGCCACCGTATCGATCGTCCATCTGTTCCCCTCCGCGGCCGCGAAGACCCTATCCGTGAGGTGTCGCCGCGAGGCGCAGCGACCCGCGACTCGCGCGAGCCTGGACGTTTCCCTACCGCGTGGTCAGCCCCCCTGCATAGACTCACGGTGGGAGGCTGATCCATGCGTGCGCGATGGGCGGCGGCGGTCACGGCGGCGCTGACGATGATCCTCGTGGCGGTCGGACCCGCCGCTTCGGCGACCGACCCGGTGGAGCTGGGCGCCGGGTACGTGGTCGACGAGTCCGATGTGCTCGACCAGGCCGAGGAGTCGGCCGTGCAGGATCAGCTCGCCGAGCTGTACGACCAGACCGGCATCGACCTCTACGCGGTCTTCGTCTCGGAGTTCACCAACCCCGCCGACAGTCAGCAGTGGGCCGACGAGGTGGCCTCGCGGAACGGGCTCGGCGTGGACCAGTACGTTCTCGCGGTGTCGACCGATGGGCGGGAGTACTACATCTCCGCCGACAGCGCGGGCCCGGTGTCGGCCGACGAGCTGACCGCCATCGAAGGAGAGATCCGCCCCTTCCTCCGCGACGGGGACTGGGTGGGTGCGGTGACCACGACGGTCGCCGGTTTCGAGTCCGCCACCACCTCCGGTGCCGGAGCGGGGTGGATCTTCGTCCTCGTTCTCGTGGGGATCGCCGCCGTCGCCGTCATCTGGCTCGTCGTGCGCCGCCGCCGGGCCGTCGGTGCCGGCGCCGGCGCGCACCCCGCGTCGGCCGAGGCTCCGCAGGTGCCCCTGGCCGACCTCGAACGGCAGGCCGCCTCGGCGCTGGTCGACACCGACGACGCCGTCCGCACCAGCGAACAGGAGCTCGGCTTCGCCCGCGCGCAGTTCGGCGACGACGCCACCGCCGGTTTCGTCGCCGCCCTCGACACGGCCAAGGCGCAGCTCGCCGAGGCCTTCACGCTCAAGCAGCGCCTCGACGACGAGATCGCCGACACCGACGCGGAGCGCCGGGAGTGGAACGAGCGCATCCTCCAGCTTTGCCAGGCCGCCAACGCCGGGCTCGACGAGAAGGCCGCCGACTTCGATGCGCTGCGCGAGCTCGAGCGCACCGCGCCCGAGGCCCTCGCCCGTGTCGCGGGCGAGCGAGAGCATGCGATCGCCCGGCTCAGCGACGCGGAGGAGCGGATGACGCAGCTGCTCGCGATCTACCGCGACACCGCCCTGAGCGCCGTCGCTGACAACGTCGACCAGGCGCGTCAGCGTCTCGGGTTCGCCGAGCAGCAGCTGGCCGAGGCGAGGACCGCCCTGGATGGCGGCGATGGCGGCGAGGCCGCCGTCGGGATCCGCGCTGCCGAAGAGGCCGTCGACCAGGCCGAGGTGCTCGAGAACGCGGTGGAGAAACTGGCCACCGATCTGCGTGACGCCGAGACGGCGGCATCCGATCTCATCGCCGAGCTCGAGCGTGAGACGGCTGCATCGGGGGCACTGCCCGACCCCGACGGCCAGGTCGCCGCCGCCGTCGCGGCCACACGGCAGGTCACCGGGCTCGCCCGCGACGAATTGTCGGCGAGCCCCCGTGACCCGCTCGCGACGCTGCAGCGGCTGCAGGCCGCGGATCAGCAGCTCGACGCGCTGGTAGCGGGCATCCGCGACGCGCAGGCCGAGCAGCATCGGCTCACCGAGTCGCTCTCCCGCACCCTCACCCGCGCCCGCGCCCGGGTCGCGGCGGCGGAGGACTACATCATGACGCGGCGAGGGGCGGTGGGCGCGAACGCACGCACCCGGCTCGCCGAGGCCGGCGCCGCCGCCGTCCGCGCCGAGCAGCTCCAGACCTCCGATCCGCGCGCCGCACTAGCCGAGGCTCAGCGCGCCCAGGCGCTCGCCGACGAGGCCCTGGCCACCGCCCAGCGCGACGTCGGCGCCTTCGACGGCGGCGGATACAACAGCGACGGCATGTTCGGCGGTGGCCGAACCGGTGGCGGCGGCAGCGACATCCTCGGGGCCATCCTCGGCGGTATCGTCGTCAACTCCCTGCGCGGCGGAGGGGGCGGTTCCTCGTGGCGCTCCGGCGGCTCCGCCTCGTTCGGCGGACGCCGTTCGGGCGGCGGCGGATTCCGCACCGGTAGCTTCGGAGGGAGCGGCACACGCGGGCGCCGCGGAGGTGGCCGCTTCTGATCCGCCGCCCATGTCCGCAACCATCACCGGCACGCACATCGTTCGACCCCGAGCTCCGGCTCACCCCACGTACCGACAGGAAGGAAACATGATGGCCAAGCAGTCCATCTTCGGTCGCATCTCCACGCTCGTCCGAGCGAACATCAACGCCCTCATCGACCAGGCCGAGGATCCGCAGAAGATGCTCGATCAGCTGGTGCGCGACTACACCAACTCCATCGCCGATGCCGAGTCGGCGATCGCCGAGACGATCGGCAACCTGCGCCTGCTCGAGCGCGACCACCAGGAGGACGTGCAGGCGGCTGCCGAGTGGGGCAACAAGGCGCTCGCGGCCAGCCGCAAGGCCGACGAGCTGCGCGCCCAGGGCAACATCGTCGACGCCGACAAGTTCGACAACCTCGCCAAGATCGCGCTGCAGCGCCAGATCAGCGAGGAGAACGAGGCGCGGGCGATCGCCCCCACCATCGCCACCCAGACCGAGGTCGTCGACAAGCTCAAGGACGGCCTGAACGGAATGAAGCAGAAGCTGGATCAGCTGAAGTCCAAGCGCTCCGAGCTGCTGTCGCGCGCGAAGGTCGCCGAAGCCCAGACCAAGGTGCACGACGCGGTCCGCTCCATCGACGTTCTCGACCCCACCAGCGAGCTCGGGCGGTTCGAGGACAAGGTGCGCCGCCAGGAGGCCCTGGCCCAGGGCAAGCAGGAACTCGCCGCCTCGAGCCTGGACGCCCAGTTCAACGCGCTGGAGGACGTCGGTGAGCTCACCGAGGTCGAGGCGCGCCTGGCCGCGCTGAAGACCGGGGGCCCGACGCCCCAGGCGCTGCCCGCCAGCCCCGACGCGGTCTGATCGCATCGACGGGGGTGGGCGCACGATCGCCCACCCCCGTCGCCGTTCTCACGGAAGGAGCCGACGTGGCACGGTTCATCGTCGTCCCGCAGTGGCAGGGGTCGTCGTCGTCGCGGGCGATGCGTCTCATCGACGGGGCACTGGCGATCGCCGGCGATCTCCCCCGCGCCGCCACGACCATCCTCGACGTCCCCACCGAGGCTGGTGAGGACCTCGGCTCGGGAGTGCGCAGGTTCAGCTCCCTCAGACGCATCGCCGAGCTGGTCTCGCGCGCGGTCGCCGACGGCGACGGGCCGGCGGTCGTGGTCGGCGGCGACTGCGGTGTAGCCCTTCCCTCCCTCGCCGCGCTCGACACTTCCGATGTCGCCGTCCTGTGGCTCGATGCGCATGCCGATCTGCAGACGCCGTCGACGTCGCCGAGCGGGGCGTTCCACGGCATGGTCGTGCGTGCTCTCCTCGGCGACGCCCCGTCGGGGCTCGCCCTGGATCCCCCGCTTCCCGCCGAACGGGTCCTGCTGGCGGGGACCCGCGAATTCGATCCCGAGGAGGAGGACTTCGCTCCGGCATCCGGTATCACCCTTCTCGGCGCCGAAGCCCTCGCCGATTCCGATGCCGTGGCAGAGGCGGTGGCTGCGACCGGGGCCAGTCGCGTGTACATCCACGTCGACCTCGACGTGCTCGACCCCGGGTTGATCAGCGGGGTGAGTCATCCGGTGCCCTTCGGAGCCACGGTGGAGCAGGTCGTCGGCACGATCCGCGCCGTGCGAGCCCGCCTCCCCCTCGCCGGAGCGACGCTCACCGAGTTCTCCCCGACCGAACCCGAGGTCGCCGTCGACGATCTCGGCACGATCCTGCGCATCGTTGGGGCGTTGGCGTGAGCGACGACCCCGCCGACCCCGACCGGTTCATCCCGGCCCTGCTTCTCGACTCGCCGGTCAGCTACCTCGGGTACCTCTACGGGTGCACCCTCGGCCGCGTGTGGGGCGCGCTGTGGAGCACGGGCAGGGTCGAGCGCCGGGGCGGTCTGCTCGTCTTCCGCGGCATGCCGAGGTGGACCTTCGCGCGAGGCGGAGTGTGCGTCGGGGACTGCTTCCTCACCGGCACGGGCTCGATCGACGACCGGCTCCTCCGACACGAGGCGGTGCACAAGCGCCAATGGCGCCGCTACGGATTCCTCATGCCCGTGCTGTACCTGCTGGCGGGGCGTGATCCTCTGCGCAACCGCTTCGAGGTCGAGGCGGGCCTGGAGGACGGCCGATATCTTCCCCGCCGGCCAGGGCGCGTCAGCGCGCGGAGCTGAGACCGTAGCGAGCCGGCGTGTGGATGTGCGAGGGGTCGATCCCGCGCACCCCGGTGAGGTGTTCGACGATGTCGACGGTCCCGAGGTAGCCGCCCAGCAGATGGATGCGCGTGGCGTCGCCGTCGTCGCAGAGCATCTCGTCGGCCCATGCGATCACCGCGCGGGACAGAGCCTCGCCCGAGGCGCAGCCGCGCCCCGTGCCGGGTGCGCCGCTGCGGCGCGAGCGATCGAGCCAGGTGAGCACCATCCGCGGCGGAACAGCGATGTCCCTGCGGGCGGCGTCGTCGGGGATCTCGATGAACACCCGTCCGGTCGAGCACAGCGGGAGGGTCGCCAGCAGCGTCTCGAGCTCGACGAGTGACGCTTCGTCGGCGGCGATCACGTGCTGCACGCGCGTGTGCCGCGATGAGCGGCAGGCAGCGGTGTTGTGCTCGGTGGGCGACGGGGCGATCTTCGACATGGCCCTCTCACTATACCGCGGAGGAAGGGTTGCCTAACCTGAGTCGTTCGATGCGAGGTCTTTCTCGGAGGCACCCCTCGCCTCCTCCACGAGAACCTCGCGGAGCCGCCGTACCTCGTCCTCGCCGAGCCCGTGCGCGACGAGGAAACCGGCCACCGACCCGTAGCGCTCATCCAGGTCGGCGAGGAACGCGCGCATCACCGGCGCCGGGGAGCGGGTGGCCAGTTCCTCCAGATGAACGGCTTCGGGATGCCGCTGCTTCAGCCGCGCCACGATGTCGCGGTTGCGCCACTCGGGCAGCAGGCCCTCGGTGCGGGCGTAGTCGGCGATGATCGCCTCGCGGTCGACGCCCGCCGCGGCGAGCGCGATGGCGACGGTGACCCCCGTGCGATCCTTCCCCACCGTGCAGTGGACCAGGGCGGGGGGATCACCGAGGATGGCGCGGATCGCGGTCACGATCTGCTCACCCGATTCCTCGGCGAGCGAGCGGTACATGTCGGACAGGCTCATGTCCTGGGTGAAGAACGAGGTCACCGAGCCGAGGAAGAGCGGCACATGGGCCGTGGTGACCCCGAGCGAACCCACGCGGCTCGGGGCGTGGGCGACCTCGTCGTCGGCGCGGAGGTCGACGATGGTCCGGATGCCCAGGCGACCGAGCGCCGCCACACCGTCGTCGTGGAGCTGGGCGAGATTCCCCGACCGGAAGAGGACGCCGGATCGCGTCGTGCCGCGACCGGCCGGGAGCCCCCCGGTGTCGCGGAGGTTGACGCTGCCGGGGACGTGCGGGGCGTCCGAGGTCATCGCGAGGTCGCCGCGCTGGTCTCCCGCGACGCAACCGGGTACCGCCCGGCGATGGCGAGGCGGTTGAAGGCGTTGATGGAGATGAGGATCCAGCTGAGGGCGACGTACTCGGCCTCGCTCAGGACACCCCCGACACGGTCGTAGACGTCGTCGGGGATCCCGTCGTCGTGGATGAAGGTGAAGGCCTCGGCCAGCTCGAGCCCGGCCCGCTCGCGCTCGGAGAAGACGCCCGAGTCACGCCACGTGGCGATCTGCGCGACGACGTCGGCGTCGAGCCCCGCCTTCACCCCCTTCTCCACGTGCACGCGCACGCAGTAGGCGCAGCCGTTGAGCTGGGACACGTGGATCTGCACGATCTCCTTGAGGCGGTCATCGATGCCGGCCTCGGCCGCGATCGCCCCGACCTGCTTCGCCAGGCCCGCGAGCGAGCTGTAGGCGGGGGGAGCCGACTTCGCCAGGTGTACGCGCTGTTCCGCGGTCATGGCGTCAGCCTACCCGCGCGGCCGCGAGCGGGCCTGAGGCAGAATGGCCGCGTGACCGAACCCGCCGATGAGTTCTCATTCCTCCCCGCCCAGGCGGCCGACGCCGGTCTGCCGGGCCCGCTCCCCCACGGTGAGCGCCGTCGGATCGACCTTCCCGACGGTCGGGTCGTCAGCGGACTGCGGTGGTGGTTCGATTCCCCCGGTGACCGCGCCGTGGTGACCTTCCTCCACGGTGCGGGGCTGAACGCCCACACCTGGGACACCACCGTCATCGCCCTCGGTCTTCCGGCCCTCGCGATCGACCTGCCCGGACACGGCGATTCGTCGTGGCGCGCCGACGCCGCCTATGTCGGACGGATGCTGGCACCCGACGTCGCCACGGCGATGACCGCCTGGACCGATCGTCCGCAGGTGCTGGTCGGACAGTCCCTCGGGGGTCTCACCGCCGCTGCCGTCGCCGCCACTCGCCCCGACCTCGTCGAGCGCCTCGTCGTGATCGACATCACCCCGGGCCTCGATCCGAACGCCGGGGCCGCACAGATCCGCCGGTTCTTCGCCGGACCCACGGATTGGGCCGACCGCGACGAGCTCGTCGAGAAGGCCATGGCATTCGGACTCGGCGGCGGTACGCGCGAGAAGGCGGCGCGGGGGGTGTACTTCAACTCGCGCATCCGCGCCGACGGGCGGGTGGAGTGGAAGCACCACTTCGCCCACATCGCGGCCGCCGCCTCCGACGGGGGCGACCGGCCCGCCACCGACGCCGACGCGGGCGCGGGGAGCGATGCCGTGGCTGCCGTGCTCGGTGAGGCGGGATGGGAAGACCTCGCCGCCGTCCGCGCTCCGCTCCAGCTGATCCGGGGCGAGCGTGGCTACGTCACCGACGCCGACGCCGAGGTCTTCCGCGAGCGGGTGCCCGCGGCATCCGTCCTCACTCTCGCCGGCGGCCACAATCTGCAGGAGGACGCCCCCGTCGCCCTGGCCGCCGAAGTCCGACGGGCCGCCGGGAAGGATTAACGCTTCTGTTGCGTTCCGGGTAGCGGGTTCGGCAGGGTTCCCGGCGGTTCCCTAGGCTGTATCCGCACCACGGCTCGCTCGGGCGAGCCTGCCGGCATCCCCCTCCCCCGGGTGCCGTCCCGAAAGGAATCACATGCTTCGCCGCACGGCCCTCGCCGCCACCGCACTCTTCGCCGCGTCCGCCCTCGTGCTCGCCGGATGCACCTCCACCGCCGACCCGGGTCCGACGGGCGCGACAGGCGAGCCGAACCCCGATGCCTCGGTCGCGATCCGCCTCGTGCTCGAGCCCGGCAACCTCGACATCCGCCAGACCACCGGCGCGGCCCTCGACCAGGTGCTCATCGACAACGTCTACCAGGGCCTGGTGTCGCGGACCACCGACCAGGAAATCGTCCCGGCGCTCGCCAGCGACTGGGAGGTCTCGGACGACGGGCTGACGTACACCTTCACCCTCGAGGAGGGCGTCACCTTCCACGACGGGCAGGAGCTGACCGCGCAGGATGTGGTGTGGTCGCTGCAGACCCGCAAGGACACCCCCGAGTGGGCCGATTCCGCCCGTCTGGCGAACGTGTCGTCGATCACCGCCGACGGGCAGACCGTCACTCTCACGCTCGCGCAGCCCGACTCGAGCCTGCTGTGGAACCTCACCGGCCGCGCCGGGATCATCCTCAAGGAGGGCGACACCGTCGACTACCAGACGGCGGCCAACGGCACCGGGCCGTTCGTCCTCGAGGAGTGGCAGCAGGGGGCGAGCATCACCCTCACCCGCAACGACGCCTACTGGGGCGACGCCGCGGGCGTCGGCGAAGTGGTCTTCCAGTACATCGCCGAGGACCAAGCCGCGGTGAACGCCGCGGCCGCGGGCGAAGTGGACGTGCTCACCGGGTTCGATCCGAACCTCACCGAGCAGATCGAGCAGAACGGCGACTGGACCGTCGTTCTCGGCACCGCCACCGACAAGAGCGTGCTGGCGATGAACAGCACGGCGGCGCCCCTCGACGACCAGCGGGTGCGCCAGGCGATCCGTCAGGCGATCGATCACGACGCCATCGTCGAGGCGGTCGGTGCCGGCCAGACCCTGTACGGCCCCATCCCCGAGCCCGACCCCGGCTACGAGGACCTCAGCGACACGGCGCCGTACGACCCCGAGGCAGCGCGCGCGCTGCTGGAGGAAGCGGGAGTCGACGACCTCGAGCTGACCCTCACCATCCCCTCGTTCTACGGCACGACGATCCCGCAGATCTTGGTGTCGAACCTCAACGAGGTCGGCATCACCCTCGAGGTCGACGCGGTCGACTTCGGCGTGTGGGTCAACGACGTGTACACGAACAAGGACTACGAGCTCAGCTACGTCAACCACGCCGAGCCCCGCGACTTCGAGAACTGGGCGAACCCCGACTACTACTTCACCTACGACAACCCCGAAGTGCAGGATCTTTACGAGCAGTCGCTGCGTGCCACGGATGAGGCGGAGGCCGACGCCCTCCTCGCCGAGGCCGCGCGTATCGTCGCCGAGGATGCCGCCGCCGACTGGCTCTACAACTGGGCAGGGGTCAGCGCCGTGGCCACCGGGATCGACGGGATGCCGGCTGACAACGTCAACGCCCGCCTCGATCTCTCAGAGCTGACCAAGAGCGAGTGATCCGGTACGCGCTGACCCGGGGAGCCCTGCTGCTGCTGGGGCTGTTCGTAGCCAGTGCGCTCATCTTCCTCACCCTGCGGGTGCTCCCCGGCGACGTCGCACAGCAGATCGCCGGCACGAACGGCACCCCCGAGCAGGTCGCCGCCATCCGAGAGAGCCTCGGGCTCAACGCGCCGCTGTGGGCGCAGTACGCGGACTGGATCGGCGGGGTGTTCCGCGGCGATCTCGGCACCTCGCTCTACACCGGCACCGGCGTCACCACCGAGCTCGCCGAGAAGGCCCGCGTGACGGTGCCGCTCGGCATCCTGTCCCTCCTCTTCGCCCTCGCGGTCAGCATCCCGCTCGGGGTCGTGTCGGCCCTGCGCCGCGGGCGGGCCGACGGTACGACGCTGAGCGTCGGGGCCCAGGCCCTCGCCGCGGTGCCCGTGGTGTGGGCGGGGATGATGCTCGTCGTGGTCTTCGCGGTATGGCTCGGCTGGCTCCCCGCCCAGGGCTTTCCCCGGGGCGGCTGGAGTCAGCCTGCCGACGCGCTCCGAGCCCTCATCCTCCCCGCGCTCACCATCGGCATCATCGAGGGCGCGATGCTGCTGCGCTTCGTGCGGAGCGCCACGCTGCAGGCGATCGGGCAGGATTACGTCCGCACCGCGGCGGCGAAGGGTCTCACCCGTAACGCCGCGCTCATCCGACACGGCCTCCCCAACGTCGGCCTGTCGGTCATCTCGGTGCTCGGGCTCCAGGTGGCCGGGATCGTCGTCGGCGCGGTCATCATCGAGCAGCTGTTCAGCCTGCCCGGGATCGGACGGATGCTGGTGGAAGACGTCGACCGCCGAGACCTCCCGATGGTGCAGGGCGAGCTGCTGATCCTCACCGGTTTCGTGCTCCTCGTCGGCTTCCTCGTCGACATCGTCCACCGCCTTCTCGATCCGCGACAGCGGGAGGCCTCATGAGCGCCTTCCGACGACTGTGGGCCCTCTCGACCGGCCGCTTCGGCCTCATCGTCGTCGCGGTGATCCTCGTCACCGCAGCGGTCTCGCTCGTGTGGACGCCCTTCGATCCGCAGCAGGTCGACATCCCGAACCGCTGGGCACCACCCGGCTGGCCGCACCTTCTCGGTACCGACGGCACGGGCCGCGACATCCTCAGCCTCCTCATCGCCGGCTCGCGGACGACGGTCGTCGTCGCGGTCGGCGCGGGCCTGGTCGCCACCGTCATCGGTCTCGCCCTCGCCGCCCTCGGCGCCCTCACCCGCCGCTGGCTGCGCGAAACGGTCGCCGTCACCGTCGACATCCTCATCGCCTTCCCCGTGCTCCTCATCGCGATGATGATCTCGGCGGTCTGGGGCGGGTCGCTGTGGGTGGTGATCTGGGCGGTGGGCATCGGATTCGGGGTGAACATCGCCCGGGTCACCCGGCCGGAGCTCCGGCGGGTGCTGCAGAGCGACTTCGTCCTCGCCGGTCGGGCCTCGGGCCTCACCCCCGCGCAGAACCTCGTGCGCCATCTGCTGCCGAACGTCGCGCCGGTGTTCATCGTCCAGCTGTCGTGGGGCATGGCCGTCGCCGTCCTCGCCGAGGCGGGTCTGTCGTACCTGGGCTTCGGCGCACCCCCTACCGAGCCGTCGTGGGGGCTGCTGCTGGCGGAGCTTCAGCAGTACCTGACCGTCTACCCGCTCTCCGTGCTCTGGCCGGGGCTCGCGATCACCCTCACGGTGCTCGGGCTGAATCTGCTGGGCGACGGGATCCGCGACGCCACCGACCCGACCCTCTCCCGCCGTGGAGGTTCCGCCCGCCGTGCACGGACGCATGTGCCCGAGGTGGTCGCATGAGCCTGTCGGTGGAAGACCTCGTCGTCGAGATCGACGGCCGACGCGTCGTCGACGGCATCTCGTTCGAGGTGCCGAGCGGTGCCCGGGTGGGGCTGATCGGCGAGTCGGGGTCGGGCAAGTCGCTCACGGCACTTGCGGTCCTCGGGCTCCTCCCCGACGGCGCGACGGCGTCGGGGAGCGTGCGCTGGAACGGCCGCGAACTCATCGGTCTCCGCGATCGCGAGCTCGCCGAACTCCGCGGCGACGAGATCGGCATCGTCTTCCAGGAACCGCGGACGGCGCTGAACCCGATCCGCACGGTCGGCCGGCAGATCGCCGAGGCGGTGCGCATCCACGAGCGGATGACCCGAAAGGATGCCGCGGCACGGGCCGTCACCGAAGCGGCGCGCGTGGCCCTTCCCGAGCCCGAACGCATCGTGGGGCGCTACCCGCACCAGCTCTCCGGCGGGCAGCGCCAGCGGGTCGCGATCGCGATGGCCCTCGCCTGCCGACCCCGCCTGCTCATCGCCGATGAGCCCACCACGGCACTGGACGTCACGATCCAGGCCGAGATCCTCGAACTACTGCGCACCCTCGTCTCGGACGACGGGATGTCGCTGATCTTCATCACCCACGACCTCGCCGTGCTGTCTCAGGTCGCCACTGACGCGGTGGTCCTCGAGAACGGACGGATCGTGGAGGCGGGCCCGGTGGCCACGATCCTGCGCAACCCCGCCTCGCCCGTCACGCGCGGTCTCCTCCGCGACGCCACCGCCACGCTCTGGCGTCCCGAGGGGATGACGCCGTGAGCGACATCCTGCTGAGCGCCCGACGCCTCACCCGCCGTCACGCGCTGCCGAAGAAGACCCTGTTCGAGCGGCGGACGTACACGACCGCTCTCGAGGACGCCGACGTCGACGTCAGCGCCGGGAGTGCGCTGGGCATCATCGGCGAGTCGGGGTCGGGGAAATCCACTCTCGTGCGGATCCTCCTCGGGCTCGATGCCCCCACCTCGGGCACCGTCGAGGTCGACGGGCGCGCCATCGACGCCACGGCGTCCGCGCGCTCGCTGCACTGGCTCCGGCGGCTGACCGGCGTGGTGTTCCAGGATCCCTATGCCTCGCTCGACCCGCGGATGAGCGTGGGGCGCATCGTCGGAGAACCCCTCTGGGCCCTCGGGATCGAGGGCGATCGGCGGGCACGCGTGCGCGAGGTGCTGGAGCAGGTCGGGCTGGAGGCCGAGATGACCGAGCGGTTCCCGCACGAGTTCTCCGGCGGCCAGCGCCAGCGGATCGCTCTGGCCCGGGCACTCGTGCACCGCCCGCGCCTGCTCGTCGGCGACGAGCCGCTCTCGGCGCTCGATGTCACCGTCCGCGCGCAGATCCTCACCCTGCTGGCCGATCTCCGCCGACAGGAGGACCTCACGCTCGTGATGGTCTCTCACGACATCGGCGTCGTGCAGAGCATCTGCGATGAGGTGGTCGTGATGAAGGACGGCCGCATCGTCGAGGAGGGGCCCACCGAGAAGGTGCTGCAGCAACCGCAGGTGGCCTACACGCGTCGCCTCCTGGCGTCGGTGCCCATGATCGATCCTCCGGCGACCCGCCCCGGCGTCGGAGGTGAGGGTTAGCGTGGTCGCCATGCGCGCGATCATCCCTCCCTATCTCCTCGCCCGGATCGCCTCCGTGAACGAGGCGACCTTCGCCCACGCGGCCGCCGCGGCGCGCGCGACCCTGCAGGCCACCCCGCCCTACCGCATCACCCGGAGCAGGCTCCGCCTGTCCATCGGCGACGACGGCACGATCACCGCCGAGACCACGCCCGCGCCCGATCGCACGATCTCCGACGCGGAGCGGCGCGAGGTGCTCCCCGGTCGTCGTGTGCGCGGCGAGGACGACCCGGCCACCGGCGACGCCGCCGTCGACGAGGCCTTCGCCGGGCTCGGCATCACCTTCGACGCGTTCTGGGACGCCTTCGCCCGCAACGGCATCGATGGCCGGGGCGGCCCGCTCCTGGCGACCGTGCACTACGGCCGCGACTACGACAACGCTTTCTGGAACGGCGAGCGCATGGTCTTCGGCGACGGTGACGGCGAGGTGTTCACCGGCTTCACCGGCTCGCTCACCGTCATCGCCCACGAGCTCGCGCACGGGGTCATCGAGGCCGCCGGAGGCCTGGAGTACCAGGACCAGTCCGGCGCGCTGAACGAATCGCTGGCCGACGTGTTCGGCGTGCTCGTCGAGCAGCAGCATCTCGGCCAGACCGCCGACGAGGCCAGCTGGCTCATCGGCGAGGGGATCTTCACCCCCGCGGTGCAGGGGCGGGCTCTGCGATCGTTGGCGGTGCCGGGGACCGCGTACGACGACGACATCCTCGGCCGCGACCCGCAACCGGGGCACATGGACGACTACGTCGTGACCGCCGATGACAATGGCGGCGTGCACATCAACTCCGGCATCCCCAACCGGGCGTTCCACCTCGTCGCCACGGCGCTCGGCGGATACGCGTGGGAGCGGGCGGGGCGCGTGTGGTACCTCGCCCTGACCTCGGGCGCCCTCTCCCCCACCGCGGACTTCTCCGACTTCGCCGCCGCGACGGTGGCCGCCGCCCAGTCGGAGTACGGTGGATCATCCAAAGAAGCAGCGGCCGTTCGCGCCGCCTGGGCGGGTGTCGGGGTCGACCTCGCCGGGTAGGCGCTTCGGCCCCGAGAGAGCATCGTGGACGGGGATGAGCGATCAGACGGACGGGACCGGTCCCGGCAGGAAGGCGATCGTCGTGGTCCTGGTGGAGCGCACCGGCGGTGTCACCGGAATCCCCCGTCGATGGCGTGCCGAGGTCGAGGGCGACGACGCATCGTCCTGGCTTCCCCTCATCGACGCCTGCCCCTGGGACGTGGCACCGCGCCCGACGCGCGGGGCCGATCGATTCCGCTGGCGGGTGCATGCGACCTCGCACGGCGCCGACCGTGAGGCCGAATTCGGCGATGCGGATCTGGAAGGACCGTGGCAGACCCTCGTGGAGCGCGTGCGCGAGCACGGTCGCCCCGGCTGATCACCCCCGGCTGATCACCGACCGAAGAGTGCCCGCCGCTTCTTCACCGGCTTCAGGGACTTCTGCAGGTACACCGTCCCGAGCCACCGGCCGAACTTGAAGCCGACCCGGCCCATGCGTCCGACCTCGGCGAACCCGAGCTTCTCGTGGAGGGCGATCGAGGCCTCGGCGCCCCTGTCGCTGATGACAGCCACCATCTCCCGGATGCCCGCCTGCTCGCATGCCGCGATGAGCGCCTCGAGGAGCGCGCGCCCGAGTCCCTTCCCGGTCGCTGCCTGCCCGAGGTAGATAGAGTTCTCCACCGAGTACCGATAGGCGGACTTGCTCGACATCGGCTGCACGTAGGCGTACCCGAGCACCTGACCGGAGGGCGATTCGGCGACGAGGAAGGGCAGACCGAGCTTCTTCAGGTAGGCGACCTTGTCCCGCCACTGCCCGACGGTCCACTTCTTTTCATCGAAGGTCACCACGGAGTTGGTGACGTAGTAGTTGTAGATCTCGCGGATGTCGGGGATGTCACCGTCGGCGACCGGGCGGATCTCGAACGAGAACGGCCGCTCCGGCTCGGGCCGGCGACGAAGATGACGGGGAAGGCGGCGCCTCGCCGTCTCGTACTCCTCCTCCAGCATGGCGACAGCCTACGCGGCGGAGGGCAGACGCCAGTCGACGGTCGAAGCGCCCTGCGCGGCGAGCATCTCGTTCGCGCGCGAGAACGGCCGCGACCCGAAGAATCCGCGGCTGGCCGAGAGGGGCGACGGATGCGCCGAGGTGATGGCGGCGGTGTCGCCGAGGAGCGGACGCAGGGTCGCGGCATCCCTCCCCCAGAGGATCGCGACGAGAGGGCGATCACGGGCTGCGAGCACGCGGATGGCGTGCTCGGTGACGCGTTCCCAGCCCCAGCCGCGGTGAGAGCCGGGTTCACCGGGGCGGACGGTGAGCACCCTGTTCAGCAGCATGACGCCCTGGTCGCTCCACGCCGACAGGTCGCCGTGGGTGACGGGCTCGATACCGAGGTCGTCGCGCAGTTCGCGGTAGATGTTCGCCAGGCTCCGCGGCAGGGGCCGCACGCGCGGATCGACGGCGAACGACAGGCCGATCGGATGACCCGGCGTCGGGTAGGGGTCCTGCCCCACGATCAGCACCTTCACCTCGTCGAGCGGACGGGAGAAAGCGCGCAGCACACGCTCACCGGCGGGGAGGTACTGGCCGCCCGTGGCGGTCTCGGCTCTCAGCCGCTCGCCGAGGGCGGCGATGTCAGAGGCCACGGGCGCGAGCGCTGCCGCCCACCCGGCATCCAGCAGACCCGCGTCGGCCAGTTCGTCAAGCGAACGCCCCATCAGCCGGCGGTGCGCACGTGCAGCGGCCCGCGGGCCAGCAGGTGCTGCGCCGACTGCGCGACCGGTCGCATCGTGACGAGGTCGAGGTTGACGTGCCCCGGCGCCGACAGTGCATACCCGATGACGTCCGCGACGTCATCGGCGGTGAGCGGCGCCTGGACGTCCTCGTACACCCGGTCGGCCGCAGCGCGATCACCGCCGAGGCGATTGAGCGTGAACTCCTCGGTCTGCACCATGCCCGGCGCGATCTCGATGACCCGGAGGGGCTCGCCGTTGACCTCGAGGCGCAGCGCGTGCGCGATCATCGACTGTCCCGCCTTCGCGGCGTTGTATCCGGCACCGCCGGCGTAGGCGATCTGCGCAGCGGTCGAGGTGACGAAGACCACATCGGCGTGGGATGCCCGGTCGGCCGCCGTGCGGCGCAGCAGCGGCAGCAGAGCGGCGGTGAGGCGCTGCGTGGCGAGCACATTGACCTCGAACATCCACTGCCAGTCGTCGGGGTCGCCGTCCTCGACACGATCGGTGCCGCGCGCGCCCCCGGCGATGTTGACGAGCGCGTCGACCGGCCCCGTCTCCGCCAGCCACTCGGCGAGCGCCTCGACATCGGCGGCGGCAGTGAGGTCGGCGGCGAAGGCGACGGCGCCGATCTCGTTCTCCAGTGCGGCGAGGCGCTCGGCACGTCGGGCCACGGCGACCACGTCCCAGCCGAGTGCCCGAAGCTTCCGCGCCGTCGCCTCGCCGATCCCCGAGCTCGCTCCGGTGACCACCGCGCGTCTGGCGGTCGGTCGATGTGCGGCATCCGTCGTCGTGGCATCGGTCATACTCCTCACGCTACAAGGCGCACCCGGCGCGGGGCGCACGGCCCGCGCCGGCCCGCATTACGTCACATTTCCCTCGCGTTGTCGACGAGGGGGGCCTTCCGTACGCTCGAAGAGGTCGCGGAACCCGCCGCGGCACCCATCGACCGGTAGGAGCAGCCCATGTCCGCACCCGAGAACTGGCGTTTCGAGACCAAGCAGATCCACTCGGGCGCGCAGCCCGACCCGGTGACGAAGGCCCGCGCCACGCCCATCTACCAGACCACGTCGTACGTGTTCGACAACACCGATCACGCCGCCAACCTCTTCGCGCTGGCCGAGTTCGGAAACATCTACACCCGCATCCAGAACCCCACGCAGGATGTCGTCGAGCAGCGCATCGCGGCGCTGGAGGGCGGCACCGGCGCACTGCTGGTCTCCAGCGGGCAAGCGGCCGAGACCTTCGCGATCCTCAACCTCGCGCAGGCGGGCGACCACTTCGTGTCCTCCAGCTCGATCTACGGCGGCACCTACAACCTGTTCAAGTACACCCTGGCCAAGCTCGGCATCGAGGTCACCTTCGTCGAGAACCAGGATGACGCCGACGAGTGGCGCCGCGCGGTGCGACCGAACACCAAGGCGTTCTTCGCCGAGACGATCGGCAACCCCAAGATCAACGTCCTCGACATCCGCACCGTCGCCGACGTCGCGCACGAGGCGGGAGTCCCGCTCATCGTCGACAACACGATCGCCACGCCCTACCTCATCCGTCCGTTCGAGCACGGCGCCGACATCGTGCTGCACTCGGCGACGAAGTTCCTCGGCGGCCACGGCACCGTGATCGGCGGCGTGATCGTCGACGGCGGATCGTTCGAGTGGTCGAAGAACGTCGACCGCTTCCCCGGGTTCACCGAGCCCGACCCGTCGTACCACGGAGCGAGCTACACCGCGGCCGTGGGCGACGGTCTCGCCTACATCATCAAGGCCCGTGTGCAGCTGCTGCGCGACCTCGGATCCTCCATCTCGCCGAACAGCGCCTGGCTGCTCCTGCAGGGCATCGAGACGCTGTCGCTGCGCATCGAGCGTCACGTGCAGAACGCGCAAGAGATCGCCGAGTGGCTGGAGAACCAGTCCGACGTCGCGTCGGTGAACTATTCGGGTCTTCCGACCTCGCCCTGGTACGCCGCTGCGAACCGCTACGCCCCGAAGGGTGTGGGCGCGGTGCTGTCCTTCGAGCTGAAGGGCGGTGTGGATGCGGGCCGTGAGTTCGTGAACTCGCTGACGCTGTTCAGCCACCTCGCCAACATCGGCGACGTGCGCTCGCTCGTCATCCACCCCGCCTCGACCACCCACTCGCAGCTCACTCCCGAGCAGCAGCTCACCGCCGGGGTGACCCCGGGGCTCGTGCGCCTGTCGGTGGGGATCGAGAACGTCGATGACCTCAAGGCCGACCTCGAGCAGGCCCTCGCCGCTGCGCGCCGGGTCTCAGAGGCCGCCCGCGCCTGACACAGGCGACATCGAAGCGCCCTGCGAGCTCGAACAGAGCCCGCGGGGCGCTCTGCGTGCGGTCGCGGATCGCGAAGCGGCCCCATCGAGGCACGGATCGCGCGGCGCCCCATCGAGCACGACGCCGCCCCGCGGCATCCGTCTCCTCTTTCGGACCAGCCTTCCTCGCTCCCGCGGAGATCCACCCTCCCGCAGACCGATCCGGCCCATACGCCCGCACGAGCGCAGATCTCCGCGGTGCGACCTGGGCCCGCGCGCCGGGGACCGCGCAGTGCGCGCGAGTGCGCGCGCGTCCGCACGCCGCGCGTCAGACCTTCATGCGCGGGCGGACCCGGGCGAGGCCTCCGTCGACGGCCAGCACCTGCCCGGTGATCCAGTCGTTCGCGGGGTCGAGGAGGAAGGCCACCGCTCGCGCGACATCGTCGGGCTTGCCCAGCCGCCCGAGGGCGTGCATCGCCTCCGACACCTTGCGCGCCCCGTCGGTCTCGGTCAGCGACGCGGTCAGCGAGGTCTCGGTGAGACCCGGAGCCACCGCGTTCACCCGCAGGTTACGCGACGCGTACGTCGCTGCGGCCGACAGAGCCAGCCCGACCACCCCTGATTTCGCGGCGGCGATGGCCTCGTGATTCGCCGTTCCGTGCAGAGCCGCAGCGGATGACACGAGCACGACCGATCCCCCGCGCTTGAGGTGCTTCCCCGCACCCCGCACCGTCGCGAAGGCGGTCGTGAGCGACGCGGCGACCACCTCGTGGTACTCCTCGGCCGTCGTCAGATGCGCGGGCTTGAGCAGCAGCGACCCGGCGAAGCAGGCGACCCCGTCGAGCTCCCCCGCCGCGGCGAACACCTCGTCGACGGCAGCGAAGTCGGTGGCGTCGACGACGTGGTCGGGAGTGATGACGTCGTCGCCGCGTGCGGTCGTGACGACCTCGTGCCCACTGCTTCGGAGGATCTCCGCGGTGGCCTGGCCGATGCCGCTCGAAGCGGCGATGAGAAGGAAGCGCGCCATGCTCCCATCATCCTGTGCTCAGACGGCGGCGGGCTCGAATCGGTCGGATCCGGGCAGGACCACCCACACGCGCGCGCCACCGAGCGGGGAATCGCTGATTCCGATCCGCCCGCCGTGCGCTTCAGCGATGCGGCGGCAGGTGGCCAGTCCGATCCCCAGTCCCGGTGCGAGGGCGTTCTGACCTCGTTCCATCAGCCCGAAGACCCGTTCCCTGTCATCTTCGGGGATGCCGGGACCGTCGTCGTCGACGATCAGCCGGATGCCGGATGACGTTCGCTCCACGCGGACGTCGACGTGAGGTCTTCCGCCGGCGGCCTGTGAGAACTTCACGGCGTTGGCCACGAGGTTCTCCACCAGCACGCGAAGCATGGTGCGGTCGCCTTCCATCTCGGCCGAGGCGGTGACATCGATGCGGGCACCGCTCTCGCTGAGGGCCGAGTGCAGATCGTCCTGGATCTCCTCCAGCAGCTCGCCGACATCGACCCTCGCCGTGGCGGGCGGTACGCCGCCCACACGCGCGAAGGCGAGAAGATCGTCCAGCATCCCGGACATGCGGTGCGCCGCGGCCTCCGCCCGCTCGATCGCGCGGGCCGCGACCGGCGCGTCGGCGAGCTCAGGACTGTCGACGGCGAGTTCGAGGAAACCGCTGATCGCGGTGAGGGGATTGCGCAGGTCATGACTGACCTGGCGGGCGAAACCCTCGAGCGCCTCGTTGGATCGCTTGAGCTCGCGCGCGAGTCTGCGCAGCTCCAGCACGTCGACCACCTGATGGGCGAGGACGTCGAGCGCGCGGCCCTGTTCCTCGGTGAGCAGGCCGGGGTCGTCGTCGAAGACGCACAGCGTGCCGATGGCGACTCCCCCCGGCGTCACCAGCGGGCTCGAGGCGTAGAACCTGATGCGCGCGATGTCTCCGGTGACGAAGGGATTCGTCGCGAACCGCTCGTCGCGACGGGCGTCGCTGACGACCACCCGATGCGCACCCTCGAAGACGACCGCGCACATCGAGTCCTCCCGTGCGCACACGGAGGGCGAGATCCCCACGGTGGCGATCTGATGCTGGTGCCGATCGTCGATGATGTTGATCACCGCGGTCGGCACGCCCGAGATGGTCGCGGCCAGCTGCACCAGACCCTCGAGGTCGGGCTCGGGGGGCTCGCCGACGACGCCGTACTGCGCGATGATCTCGCGGCGCGTCGCGTCCTGAGCTGTGTTCACGTCCGTCCCCCCGCCCCACACTAGCCGGGGTCGTAACACAGCGCTGGCCACCGCGACCAGCGGCGAGAATGGCAGGCATGGACTGGCAGACCTCCGAAGACACGGTGCCGAGCGCACCGGTGACGGAGGCCGACGCGCGCCTGCTTCTCGGCCGCCCGCCCGTGACCGGCGCGTGGCGCGACGGCGACCCCGCGGGCGACCGCCAGTTCGCCGCCTTCGGCGCATTCCGCACGGAGGGCGGAACGGAGCTCCCCGGCATCCGCATCGCCTTCGAGACGTGGGGTGAGCTCACACCGGCCCGCGACAATGCCGTGCTGATCCTCCACGCCCTCACCGGCGACAGCCACGTCACCGGCGAGGCCGGCCCGGGGCACCCCACCGACGGCTGGTGGGACGACATCGTCGGCCCCGGCAGGCCCGTCGACACCGACCGCTGGTTCGTGGTCGCGCCGAACATGCTGGGCGGATGCCAGGGCTCGACGGGACCTGCGAGCATCGCGCCCGACGGCTACGAGTGGGCATCCCGGTTCCCCTATCTCACCGTCCGCGACCAGGTCGCAGCCCAGGTGCGGCTCGCCGACGCGCTCGGGATCGACGTCTGGGCGGCGGTGATCGGCGGCTCCATGGGCGGCATGCACGCGCTGGAGTGGGGGGTCTCGCACCCGGAGCGGGTGGAACGGATGGCGGTGCTGTCGGCGCCGCCGGTGACGACCGCCGATCAGGTGGCCTTGAACTCGGTTCAGCTCGAGGCGATCCGGATCGATCCGCGCTTCCAGGGCGGGGAGTACTACGACGCCGGTGACGGCGACGGTCCGCACCGGGGGCTCGCGCTGGCACGACGGATGGCGCTTTTGAACTACCGCTCGCCGACGGAGTTGAATCAGCGCTTCCAGCGGTCATGGCAGTCGGGGGTCAGCCCCCTCGGCCACGGCGGACGCTTCGCTGTGGAGAGCTACCTCGACTTCCACGGCAACAAGTTCACGCGTCGCTTCGACGCCAACACCTACCTCACCCTCGTCGAGGCGATGAACTCGCATGACATCGGCCGCGACCGCGGCGGGGTCGAAAGCGCCCTGGAGCGGGTGACGGCCCGCGCCCTCGTGCTCGGGATCGACAGCGACCGCCTCTTCCCCGTCGACGGGCAGCACCGCATCGCACGCGGACTCCGCCGCAACATCGACGGCGACCGCGCCGTGGGGCTCGTCAGCGACTTCGGCCATGACGGGTTCCTCATCGAGACCGCGCCGGTCGGGCTACACCTGGAACGCCTGCTCGCCACCTAGCGACGCAGATACCGCCACGGGAGACTCCCGATCTCCAGCCGATGCCGGGCGACGCCCGGACCGGGCGCGTGGAACTCCGCATCCCCCTCCCAGAGCAGGACCGGACCCTCGGGTCCCCGCCGGGCCACGGTGTCGAAGCGACGCACCCCCGTCCGCCGGGTTCTCCGCATCGCCTGCTCCGCGCTTTCGGCATCAGCGAGGTCGTGGAGGGTCACCCAGGTGGGCGGATACAGGACGAGCTCCCCTCGTCCGTGGGCGGCGAGCGCCTCGCCCGGACGCAGCCACTCGGCGCGTGTGACCTCCCCTTCGGCGAGGACGAGACCGTCGACCTCGCCGGCCGCCTCGCCCCGGAGACCGGCGAGGAAGAACCACGTGCGGATTCGCAGCGGCAGGCCCGGGGGCGGGTCCCACAGGGACACGGTGGCCAGCGCCTCACCTGCCAGTTCGAGGCCCACTTCCTCACGGGTCTCGCGCGTGGCGGCCCGTCGAGCCGTGGCCTCCTCGTCATCCGCTCCCGCACCACCGGCGTCACCGGGTTCCACCTTGCCGCCGGGGAACACCCACGCCCCGGCGAAGGATCCCCGTCCGGGGCGCTCGAGCATGAGCACCTCCACGCCGCGGGCCGTGTCGCGCAGCAGGACCGCGGTTCCGGCGACAGGGACGTCGGGGTCGCCCGCGTCGCGCTCCGTGCGCGGTCGCGACTGCCCCGCCGCGTCGGCGAGCACCCGCGCCAGCCGGTCGGCGGCAGCGGACGACGACGCTCCCGGCTCGTCGGTCGCCGACCCGGTCACGCCTCGGCGTGCGGGTCGGATCCCTCGCCGATCGCGCGCTCGAGGCGGTCGATCTTGGCGTCGATCTCGCCCGTGCGCCCCGGACGGATATCGGCCTTGAGCACGAGCGACACCCGCGAGCCGAAGGGCAGGACCGCCTCGGTGGCTCGCTTGACGACATCCATCACCTCGTCCCACTCCCCCTCGACCTCGGTGAACATCGACGTGGTGCGGTGCGGCAGCCCAGAGCTGCGCACCACACGGACGGCGGCGGCGACGGCGTCGTGGACGGAGCCGTCCGAGCGGCCGGTGCCGCTCGGGGCGACGGAGAAGGCGACGAGCATGGGGTCCTTTCGGTGGATGGATCAGGCCAGGGCGTCGACGACCGCGGGGGCCGGCACGCGCCGGGGCGTTCGCACGAGCAGTGCGACACTCCACGCCAGCAGCCCCACGAGCAGGACATTGCGCAGCGTCAGCGCGCCGACGGCGATCGGGTCGCCACCGAGCAGACGGTCGTACCAGAGCGGGTAGATGAGCTGAGTGAGGGCGGCGCTCACGAGGGCCAGGCAGGCCGGCGACCACCAGCGGTCGCGGTCGAGAACGAGCCCGACGACGAGGGGCGCGATGATCCACGTGAGGTACTGGGGCGAACCGACCTTGTTGGTCACGATGAAGACCAGCACGAGACTGAGCGCAAGAGCCGGGAAGACCCGCAGGAACGGGATGCCACGGCGAACGCGCAGCGCCCCGATCGTCGTCACCACAACGACCGCCGCCACCATCACGGCGGTCATCGCATCGCTCACGGCGGCAGCACCTGGACCGGTCACCTGCCAGGTCAGGATCTCGTCGTCGTAGAACACCCGGGAGTCGCCGAAGCCCGCCAGCGCCCGCCACAGCCAGAAGGCGCTGACCGGCGCCTCGACCTGCAGACCCCGCTCCGTCTGATCGAAGACGAAGCCGAACAGGTGCCCGGCGCCGCCGACGGCGACGACGACCCCGATCACGATCGCCGAGAGCGCCGCGGCACCGCCGACGAGCGCGAGGCGACGGCGCACGGCGATGACGGCGGCCAGGAGGAGCGCCGCGGGCCACACCTTGATCCAGGTCGCCGCGGCCAGGAGCAGCGCCGCGAGCCAGGGTCTGGTCAGCAGCCAGAGGCAGCCGGCCACGGCGAGGGGCACGGTGATCGCGTCCAGGCGGTACATTCCCACCGGACCAAGCGCCAGGATGAACACCAGCCAGAACCAGGCCGCCACCGTCCGGCCCTGCGAGCGGCCGCGCCCGACGAGGAGCGCGAAGGCCGCAGCATCCACGGCGGTGACGACCACCGCCCACGCGACGATGTACGAGCCCCACAGCGGCGCGAGCACGTGGGTGAGGAGGAGGGGGAGAAGGGCCAGGGCGGGGTAGACCCAGGTCTCGGTGATCCCGACCACTCCGTCGCCCGCCGCCGCACGATTCGCCCACGGCTCGTAGACCATGTACACGTCGCCCATGGGCTGATTGGGCTGGAGGAAGCCGAGCACCGCCACCGCGACGTGCACCAGCACGAACGCGACCCAGAGCACCGCCCGCTTCGACACGCGCCCATCCTAAGGCGCGGTGCCCGCGTTCCTCTGTCTGTCGGGAGGCTGCCCGCCCGGCTCAGCCGGCGAGCGCTTCGGCGACCACCGCGGGCAGGGCGCCGGCCACATCGAGCGCCGTGACGGGGCCGCCACGCCGCCCCGCACCCCCGGCCGCCCACTCGGCGGCCCGCGCCCCCGCGCGCTGGTGCAGCCACACCGCGGCCGCGGCGCGCCGGGCCCACGGGACGAGGCCCGGCTCCGCGGCTCCCGCGCCGTCGCCGGCGCTCCCCGCCCGCTCCTCGCGGGCCGCAGCCCCGGCTACGACCGCCCCGAGGACCCCGGCGAGCACGTCGCCGGTTCCGGCGGTCGCGAGCCAGGAGGTGCCCTCCTGCGCGACCAGGACGTGCCACCCCTCGGGCTCGGCCACGATCGTGCGCGCGCCCTTGAGCACCACGACCGCGCCGGTGCGGCGCGCGGTCTCGACGGCGCCATCGACGCGCCGGTCTCCGGCGTCGGGCCCGAGGGGGGCGAGCCCGAACGCCTCCCGCAGCCTGTCGTGCTCCCGGTCGTGCGGGGTCAGCACCCGCACGCCGCCCTCGCGTGCGCCGTCGGCGACGAGGTCGAGGGCGCCGGCGTCGAGGACGACCGGTTCGGGTCGGGAGAGGATGTCGCGCAACGCCGACACCTCGCCGCGGGGCCTCGTCGCGGCATCCGTTCCCGACCCGATCAGCCAGGCCTGCACCCGTCCGCTCGAGGTGACCGTCTCGGGCCGGCGGTGCAGAACGAGCGCGGTGGGCCGGTCGGGGCCGAGGTAGCGGACCATGCCGACACCCGTCCGCCACGCCGCTTCGACGCCCAGCACCGCGGCACCGGGGTACTGGTCCGAGCCCGTGCGGATCCCGACGACGCCCCGCCGGTACTTGTCGTCGGTGTCGGTGGGGGCGTGCAGCTCGGCCGCGGTGGCGGGCAGATCCCAGGTGCTCATGCCGTCACCCTACTCAGGCGTCGGGTCACCCGCCCCGGGCTCTCAGCGACGGCGCCGCGTCGCGTCCTGCACCTCGCCGACGAGCTCTTCGATGACGTCCTCGAGGAAGAGGACCGCGGTGATGGTGCCGCCCTGATCCCGCACCTGAGCGAGGTGGCGGCCGTCGCGGCGCATGAGCGCGAGGGCGTCCTCGAGGTCGGTGGTCTCCTGCACCGGCACCATGTGGTGGATGCGTTTGGCCGGGATCGGGGTGTCCACCGCGGCATCCGGGCCCTCGGCCACCCGAAGGATGTCCTTGAGGTGCACGTAGCCCACGGGGGCGCCGTCGGCGCCGACGATGACGTACCGCGAGAAGCCGTGCCGGGCGACGGCCCGCTCGATGTCGCCGGGCGTGGTGGTCTCGGGAAGGGTCACGAGGTCGGCCAGCGGCACGGCGATGTCCTTCGCCTTCTTGTCGGTAAACTCCATCACCGCCGCGACCGTTCCCGCCGCGTCGTCCAGCACGCCCTCGATGCGCGACTGGTTGACGATCGTGGCGACCTCCTCGAGCGTGAACGTCGAGGCGGCCTCGTCCTTCGGCTCCACCCGGAACAGCCGCACGATGTGGTTGGCGATCCAGTTGAGCGTGAAGATCACCGGGTGGAAGACCTTGGACACCCACACCAACGGGGCGGCGAGCATGAGCACCGCGCGATCGGGCACCGAGAAGGCGAGGTTCTTCGGCACCATCTCCCCGAAAACGACGTGGAGGTACGACACCAGCACCAGCGCGATGGCGAAGGCGATCGCATCGACGAGCCCCTCGGGCAGTCCCGTGAGCGCCAGCGGCTCTTCGAGCAGGTGGTGGATGGCGGGTTCGGAGACGTTCAGGATCAACAGCGAACAGATGGTGATGCCCAGCTGCGATGTCGCCAGCATCAGGGTCGCGTGCTCCATGGCGTACAGAGCGGTGCGAGCAGCCCGCACGCCCTTCTCGGCCAGCGGCTCGATCTGCGAGCGCCGCGCCGAGATCACGGCGAACTCGGCGCCCACGAAGAACGCGTTGCCGAGGAGCAGCACGACCAGCCAGGCGATTCCGGCCCAATCGCTCATCGGCCCTCACCCCCCGCCTCGGTGTGGGCGGCAACGACCGCCGGGGTGAAGCGCACCCGGTCGACGCGGCGGCCGTCCATCCGCTGCACCTCCAGGTCGCCGTCCTCGATGCTCACGGTGTCGCCGACGGCGGGGATGCGCTCGAGGACGCTCATGATGAATCCGCCCACGGTGTCGTACACGTCTCCCTCGGGGATGCGGATGCCGGTGCGGTCGCGCACCTCGTCAGGGCGCAGTTCGCCCGGGAAGCTCACGTATCCGCTCCCCCGCACAATGCCGGCGCGGCGGCGGTCGTGCTCGTCGAGCACCTCGCCGACGATCTCCTCCACGAGGTCTTCGAGGGTGACCACGCCCGCGGTGCCGCCGTACTCGTCGACGACGACCGCCATCTGATAGCCCCGAGCCCGCAGCTCCGAGACGAGGGCGTCGAGGTGCACCGCCTCGGGCACGCGCAGGACCTCGCTCGCCAGTGCCGCCGCCGGCACGTCGGCACGTCGCTCCCGCGGCACCCCGATGGCGGCCTTCAGGTGCACGATGCCGGTGATGTCGTCCATCGACTCCCCCGTGACGGGAAAGCGTGAGTGACCCGTCCGACGGGCGAGCTGGATGACATCGTCCGCATTCTCGGAGGACGACAGGGCATGGATGCTGGGCCGGGGCGTCATCACGTCGGCCGCGGTGAGCCGGGCGAAGTTCAGACTGCGGTCCAGCAGGCTCGCGGTGTCCTTCTCCAGAACCCCCGCGCTCGCCGAACGACGGACGAGACTCGACAGCTCTTCGGCCGTCCGCGCGCCCGACAGCTCCTCCTTGGGCTCGATGCCGAGGGCGCGCAGCACCGCATTGGCGCTGCCGTTGAGGAGCCGGATGGCGGGGCGGAAGACGGTGGTGAAGGCCACTTGGAAGGGCATCACGAGCTTGGCGGTCTGGCGCGGGACGGCCAACGCGAAGTTCTTCGGGACCAGCTCGCCGATGATCATCGAGAACACCGTGGCGATCGAGACGCCGATGATCGAGGACAACGCCACGACCACACCCTCGGGCCATCCCCAGCCGATCAGAACCGGACGCAGCAGGTTGGAGATGGCGGGCTCCATCGTGTAACCGGTCAGCAGCGTCGTCAGGGTGATGCCCAGCTGGGCGCTGGAGAGGTGCGTCGAGGTGATGCGCAGCGCGCTGATGGTCAGCGACAGCCGCGACTCCCCGGCCTCCCGGCGGGCCTCGAGATCGGCACGGTCGAGGTTGACCAGCGCGAACTCGCTCGCGACGAACAGCCCGGTGCCGACGGTCAGCAGGAGCCCCACGCCCAACATGACGTAATCCATCACGCGTCACCCCCGATCAGCGTGGGGGCAGGGCGGTGGGGCCAGGGTCTACAACTGGGAGGGTCGTCCATTTCGCCGAGAAGTCTACGGCAGGACGCGTGCCGCCGCGGTGGCGGATCGGGGTACCGGTGAGTGGGAACCCGCCTGCCGCGCACACCGTGATCGTCGTATCCTTCCCCCCGACGCATTCACGCGAATCCATCTGTGGACGCCGTCCACGAACCGACGAAGGAACAACGATGTCGACCGTCACCGATTCCGCCACCACCACCCTGATCGACCCCGACGTCTTCGCGGGGCTCATCCACATCGACGGCGCCTGGGTGCCGGGCGAGGGAGGACAGATCGCCTCGGTCGAGCCCGCGACCGGCGAGACGCTCGCGATGGTCGGGATGGCGGGCCCCGCCGATGTCGCGAGAGCAGCCGAGGGCGCCGCACGCGCGCAGCGCGAGTGGGCCGCGACGCCGCATCCGGTGCGAGCCGGCGTCCTTCGCAAGGCCGCGCAGCTGTGGGAGCAGCACACCGAGGAGATCATGGGCTGGAACGTCCGCGAGGTCGGCGCGATCCCGCCTCTCGCCGGCTTCGCCCTGCACGTGACGGCAGCGGAGTGCTACGAGGCGGCGTCCCTCCCCTCGGCGCCGCTCGGGTCGATCCTCGCCAGCGAGGAGCCTCGACTGTCCCTGGCGCAGCAGGTTCCGGTCGGGGTGGTCGGGGTCATCTCGCCCTTCAATGTGCCGCTGATCCTCGGCATCCGCGCCGTCGCCCCCGCACTCGCTCTCGGCAACGCCGTGCTGCTCAAGCCCGACCCCCGCACCGTCATCACCGGCGGGGTCAGCATGGTGCGCATCTTCGAGGAGGCGGGCCTTCCGAAGGGACTGCTGCAGCTGGTGCCCGGCGGCGCCGAGGTGGGCGAGGCGATGGTCGCCGACCCGCGCGTGCGGGTCGTGGCGTTCACCGGCTCCACGCGCGCCGGCCGCGCGGTGGGCGAACTCGCCGGACGCCATCTCACCCGCGCGCACCTCGAGCTCGGCGGCAACTCCGCCTTCGTGATCCGCGAGGACGCCGATGTCGACAAAGCGGTCAACCTCGCCACCTGGGGGGCCTTCCTCCACCAGGGTCAGATCTGCATGACCGTGGGCCGGCACATCGTGCACGAGTCGCTGTTTGACGCCTATGTGGAGAAGCTCGCGGCCAAGGCCGAGTCGATGGTCGTCGGCGACCCCGCGGCGGGGCAGGTGCACTTGGGCCCCCTCATCGACGAGGTCCAGCGCGACCGCGTGCACACGCTCGTCCAGGACGCCGTCGCGCAGGGAGCGACCCTGGCCGCAGGCGGCACCTACGACGACCTCTTCTACCGCCCGACGGTGCTCGCGAATCCGCCCAAGGACGCCGCCGCCTACTGCGACGAGGTCTTCGGTCCGGTCGCGTCAGTGGTGTCGTTCGCGACCGACGAGGAGGCTGTCGCTCTCGCCTCCGACACCGAGTACGGGCTGTCGCTGGGCATCGTGACCGCCGACGCGATGGCCGGGTGGGAGATGGCGCAGCGCATCCCCTCGGGGATCGTGCACGTGAACGATCAGACCGTGAACGACGAGGCCAACGCTCCGTTCGGCGGCGTCGGCGCCTCGGGCACCGGATCGCGTCACGGCGGCGCGCAGGCGAACATCGACGCGTTCACCGAGACCCGCTGGATCACGATCCGGCGGGAGCCGGGTCAGTACCCGCTGTGAGCAGCCTCGCCCGCCGGCCGCATCACCAGCTGACGGGGAGCGCCTTGCCCTCCTCGTAACCGGCGGCGGACTGCAGGCCCACGCGGGCGCGCTCGTGGAACTGAGCCACGGTGTGCGCTCCCGCGTAGGTGAAGGACGATCGCACGCCCGAGGTGATCATGTCGAGGAGGTCTTCCAGGCCCGGGCGGAGGGGGTCGAGGTAGATCTTCGATGACGAGATCCCCTCGGCGAAGAGTTCCTTGCGTGCCCGTTCGTAGGGATCGAGCCGCCCGAAGCGCTCCTGCACCGCTTTGGTCGATGCCATGCCCCACGACTCCTTATACGCCCGGCCCGCATCATCCCGCAGGAGCTCCCCCGGGGCCTCGATGGTGCCCGCGAACCAGGAGCCGATCATGACCGAGGCCGCCCCGGCCGCGAGCGCGAGAGCGACGTCGCGCGGGTAGCGCACCCCGCCGTCGGCCCACACGTGCGCTCCGCGGGCCCGCGCCGCCTCGGCGGTCTCGAGGACGGCCGAGAACTGCGGGCGACCGACCGCCGTCATCATTCGGGTGGTGCACATCGCACCGGGGCCGACGCCGACCTTCAGGATCGTCGCACCCGCGTCGATGAGGTCTGCGACCCCGTCCGCAGTGACGATGTTGCCCGCGACGACGGGCACGCCGAGGTCCTCGGCCGACACCGCGCGGAGGGCCCGGAGCATGCCGTCCTGGTGCCCGTGCGCGGTGTCGACGACGAGGACGTCGACACCGGCCGCCACGAGCGCGCGGGCCTTGGCGGCCACATCGCCGTTGATACCCACCGCCGCGGCGACAGCGAGACGCCCCGACGCGTCGACCGCAGGCCGGTAGAGCGTGGTGCGCAACGCACTGCGGCGCGACAGGGTGCCGACGACGAAGCCGTGGTGCAGCACGCAGACCGTCTCGGCGTCCGCGTCGACGATGAGATCGAAAGCATGACGTGCGTCGTCGACGTCGTCCGCGTCGATCGACGCCGCATGTCCGCGGGCGAGGTCGCCCAGGCGCGCATCGGGCAGCGCCGACCCCAGCCTGCGGGCGGGCACCACGCCGAGCACGTCGTCGATGTGCACGCGGCCGGCGGGTGCGTCGCTGACGACGATGCCGTGTCCCTCGGTGGCCGGCAGGAGCCGGGCGGCGTCGGCGACGGTCGCCGACGAGGGCAGCACGAGCGGCGTGTCCCACGGCACCGGCTGCGCCTTGACCCAGCGGATCGCCGCGTCGAGCTCCTGCAGCGGCAGATCCTGCGGCAGGACTCCCAGTCCGCCCCGTCGCGCGAGCGTGGCCGCCAGCCGCGCCCCGGTCACGGAGTTCATGTTCGCGGACACCAGCGGCAGGGTCGCCGGTGTGCCGTCGGCCGGGGCGAGGTCGACGTCGAGGCGGCTCGTGATCGCCGAGTGGCGTGGAACCAGGAACACGTCCGAATAGGTGAGGTCGACCTGCGGTTTCTCGCCGTAGAACTCCATTGCACCGATCCTAGAGACCTTTACTGTCGCGTAAAGAGCGGCGATTCTTGGCCCACTGAGCGGGGCTCCACCCGGAAACGGCCTCGACAGACTGGGTTAGTCTTAACAATCGTGCGTGCGGGCCGTACCGAGACCTGTACGACGGACGAATTTCGGCGATGAAAGCGGGCGATCGAGCGTGTCGAGCCAGGTGACCGGCGTCGGGGTGTCGAGCGAGGGAGAGTTCGGGGCCAACGAATGGCTGGTCGACGAACTGTACGAGCAGTACAAGGTCGACAAGAACTCCGTCGACAAGGAGTGGTGGCCGATCCTCGAGGCCTATCACCCGGTCGAGGTGGACGGTGAGACCGCGGATGACGCCGGCGCCGCCGCGTCGGACGCGCCGCCCGCGACAGACGCCGCGCCCGCAGCATCCCCCCACTCCGCTCCGGCGAACGAGGCCCACCCGATCACCGCACCGGTGCCCGTGATCGGCGCCCAGCCGGTCGCCCGCACCACGGCGAAGCCGGCGGCCCCGCAGCCGATCCCGGCGCAGGCCCCCAAGGTCACCCCATCGGCCGCACCGGAGCAGGCCGACGAGGACAAGGTCACCGTCCTCAAGGGAATGACGAAGACCCTCGCGGCGAACATGGACCAGTCGCTGACCGTGCCCACCGCGACGAGCGTGCGCACCGTGCCGGCGAAGCTGATGATCGACAACCGCATCGTCATCAACAACCACATGTCGCGCACCCGCGGCGGCAAGGTGAGCTTCACCCACCTCATCGGCTGGGCCATGATCCAGGCGCTCAAGGCGTTCCCCAGCCAGAACGTCTTCTACGCGGAGGTGGACGGCAAGCCCTCCGTGGTGGCCCCCGCGCACATCAACCTCGGCATCGCGATCGACCTCCCCAAGCCCGATGGCACACGCTCGCTCCTGGTGCCGAGCATCAAGCGGGCCGAGACGCTCACCTTCGGCGAGTACCTCGCCTCGTACGAGGACCTGGTCACCCGCGCCCGGGGCAACAAGCTCACCGCGGCCGATTTCCAGGGCACCACGATCTCCTTGACCAACCCCGGCGGCATCGGCACCGTCCATTCGGTCCCGCGCCTGATGAAGGGGCAGGGCTGCATCGTCGGCGCGGGCGCGCTGGACTACCCCGCCGAGTTCCAGGGCGCGAGCGAGAAGACGCTCAACGAGATGGCGATCGGCAAGACGATCACCCTCACCAGCACCTACGACCACCGCGTCATCCAGGGTGCCGGCTCGGGCGAGTTCCTGAAGATCATCCACGAGCTGCTCATCGGCAAGCGCGACTTCTACGACGACATCTTCGCCGCTCTGCGCATCCCCTACGCCCCCATCCACTGGGCCAGCGACATCAACGTCGACGTCGCCGAGCGCGTCGACAAGACCGCTCGCGTGCAGGAGCTCATCAACTCTTTCCGCGTGCGCGGCCACCTCATGGCCGACATCGACCCGCTCGAGTACGTCCAGCGCACCCACCCCGATCTCGAGATCGAGCAGCACGGCCTCACGTTCTGGGACCTCGACCGCGAGTTCGTCACGGGCGGTTTCGGCGGCAAGCGCCTCATGAAGCTCCGCGAGATCCTCGGTGTGCTGCGCGACTCGTACTGCCGCACCATCGGCCTGGAGTACATGCACATCCAGGACCCCGCGCAGCGGCTGTGGTTCCAGCAGAACGTCGAGGTCAAGTACACCAAGCCCGGCCACGACGAGCAGCTGCGCATCCTGTCGAAGCTGAACCAGGCCGAGGCCTTCGAGACGTTCCTGCAGACGAAGTACGTCGGCCAGAAGCGGTTCAGCCTCGAGGGCGGCGAGTCCCTCATCCCGCTGCTGGACGAGGTGCTGCAGGGCGCCGCGCAAGCGGGCCTGGACGGCGCGGCGATCGGCATGGCCCACCGTGGCCGCCTGAACGTCCTCACCAACATCGGCGGCAAGACCTACGGACAGGTATTCCGCGAGTTCGAGGGCTCGGTCGCCGTGGGCGCCAAGCGCGGCTCGGGCGACGTGAAGTACCACCTCGGCACCGAGGGCACCTTCGTCGCCGACGACGGCAGTGAACTGCCGGTCTACCTCGCGGCCAACCCCTCCCACCTCGAGACCGTCGACGGGGTGCTCGAGGGCATCGTGCGCGCCCGGCAGGACCGCAAGCCCGTCGGCACGTTCTCCTGGCTGCCGGTGCTCATCCACGGGGACGCGGCCTTCGCCGGTCAGGGTGTGGTCGTCGAGACCCTCCAGATGTCGCAGCTGCGCGGGTACCGCACGGGCGGCACCGTGCACATCGTGGTCAACAACCAGGTCGGCTTCACCACGATGCCCACCGACGCGCGCACCTCGGTGTACGCGACCGATGTCGCCAAGACCATCCAGGCACCGATCTTCCACGTCAACGGGGACGACCCCGAGGCCGTCGTCCGCGTGGCGCAGCTGGCCTTCGCCTACCGCGAGAAGTTCCACCGCGACGTCGTGATCGATCTCGTCTGCTACCGCCGCCGAGGCCACAACGAGGGCGACGACCCCTCGATGACGCAGCCCCTGATGACGAACCTCATCGAAGCCAAGCGCTCGGTGCGACGCCTCTACACCGAGGCGCTCGTCGGTCGCGGCGACATCACCGAGGAAGAGTACGAGCAGGCCAAGCGCGACTTCCAGAACCGTCTCGAGATCGCCTTCGCCGAGACCCACGCGGCCGAGACCGGGTCCTCACCCACCGTCGGTCCGGATGCCGACGACGCGGGCGCCACGCCCGCGGGCGAGCTCGACACCACGGGTGTCTCGCGCGACATGGTGCACCTCATCGGCGACGCCTTCGTCAACAAGCCCGAGGGCTTCACGGTGCACGGCAAGCTCCAGCAACTGCTGGACAAGCGCCTGGACATGAGCCGCAACGGCAATATCGACTGGGGCTTCGCCGAACTCCTCGCCTTCGGCTCGCTGCTGGTCGAGGGCACGTCGGTGCGTCTGGCAGGACAGGACTCGCGCCGCGGCACGTTCGTGCAGCGCCACTCCGTTCTGCACGACCGTCAGAACGGCCAGGAGTGGATCCCCCTCGCCAACCTCGCCGACAATCAGGGTCGCTTCTGGGTCTACGACTCCCTGCTCAGCGAATACGCGGCGATGGCCTTCGAATACGGCTACTCGGTCGAGCGCACGGACGCGCTGGTGCTCTGGGAGGCGCAGTTCGGCGACTTCGCCAACGGCGCCCAGTCGGTCATCGACGAATTCATCTCCTCCGCCGAGCAGAAGTGGGGTCAGCAGTCCAGCGTCACCCTCCTCCTCCCCCACGGGTACGAGGGCCAGGGGCCCGACCACTCCTCCGCGCGGATCGAGCGGTACCTGCAGATGTGCGCGCAGGACAACATGATCGTCGCTCGCCCGTCGACCCCGGCGTCGTACTTCCACCTGCTGCGTCGCCAGGCGTACGCGCGTCCCCGTCGGCCGCTCATCGTCTTCACGCCCAAGGCGATGCTGCGCCTGCGCGGAGCCACCAGCAAGGTCGAGGACTTCCTCACCGGTCGCTTCGAGCCGGTGCTCGACGACGACCGTGGCATCGAGGCGTCGAAGGTGGAGCGGGTGCTGCTGCACTCGGGCAAGCTCCACTGGGACCTGCGCGCCGAGCTCGACAAGAAGCCCGACCCGCGCATCGCCCTGGTGCGTCTGGAGCAGTTCTATCCCTCCCCCGTCGAGGCGCTGCACCGCGTGCTGGCCAACTACCCCGGCGCCGACCTCGTGTGGGTGCAGGACGAGCCCGAGAATCAGGGCGCCTGGCCGTTCATCGCCCTCGAGCTGAGCAAGCACCTCGACGGCCGCGACATCGAGCTGATCTCGCGCCCCGCCATGGCCTCGACGGCGACCGGGTCGCCGAAGGTGCATGCGGCCGAGCAGGCCGAGATCATGCGGGCGGCGCTGAGCTTCTGACGCGGCTCGACCCGGCCGCCGTCGCCGACGGTGGGCCGGGTCGACGCGCGGTCAGTGCGTGGCCTGGACGGCGCGCAGCCGGGCGAGGATCTGGTCGCGCAGCTCTTCGGGCGCCGTCTCCTTGCATGCCCGGGCCACGACCTCGGTCAGCGTACGGGCGACCAACGCCTCGTCGCGGCATCCGGGGCAGTTGTCCAGGTGCTCGGTGATGTCGTTGTGCTCGGTCTTGCACACCTCGTTGCGGAGGTACTCCTCGAGGTCGCGCCGTGCCTTCTCGCAGCCGCAGTCCGTCATTTCTTTGCTCCCGTCGCGGCGGTGTCGATGCCGCGCTCCTTCGCGTAATCGGCCAGCAGGTCACGCAGCATCCGTCTGCCTCGGTGCAGACGGCTCATGACCGTGCCGATGGGGGTTTTCATGATGTCGGCGATCTCCTGATAGGCGAAGCCCTCGACATCGGCGAGGTACACCGCCAACCGGAAGTCCTCGGGGATCGCCTGCAGGGCGTCCTTCACCACCGACGCCGGCATGTGGTCGATCGCCTCGGCCTCGGCCGAGCGCGTGCTGATCGCCGTCGTGGATTCGGCTCCGCCGAGCTGCCAATCCTCCAGCTCGTCGATCGCCCCCTGGAAGGGCTCGCGCTGCTTCTTCCGGTACGTGTTGATGTAGGTGTTGGTGAGGATCCGGTACAGCCACGCCTTCAGGTTCGTGCCCTGGGTGAAGCTCTTCCACGACGCGAACGCCTTCACGAACGTCTCCTGGACGAGGTCGGCGGCGTCGGCGGGGTTGCGCGTCATCCGCATCGCGGCGGCGTACAGCTGGTCCATGAACGGCAGCGCCTGCTGCTCGAACTGCGTACGCGTGTCCTCGACGGAGGCTGGCTGGTCAGACATCACGCGCCAGTCTACGGCGGCGACCTCCTCGACAGCCTGTGCATCAGGCCGTTCGAGCGTGGCGATCATCCCGGCTCCTCTCGGTGGTTCGTTAGGGTAGAACCCGATGACACCGCCCGGGTATTCCCCCGACTCCGACGTCCGCGCGTGGGCTGCCCCGACTGCGGAGGCTCCGTTGCGTGCCGTCGTCACGGTGCCGGGGTCGAAATCGCTGACCAACCGCGAACTCGTCCTCGCCGCCCTCGCCGACGGTCCCAGCCGGCTGACCGCCCCGCTGCACAGCGACGACTCGGCGCGGATGATCGACGCCCTGCGGGCGCTCGGCGTCACCGCCGAGACCGAACCCGGCGACGGCGACTTCGGCGATGACCTGCTCATCACCCCCACCTGGCCCCTGCACGGGGGCGGCGCGGTGGACTGCGGTCAGGCCGGCACCGTGATGCGGTTCATCAGCCCCGTCGCCGGCTTCGCCGACAACGATGTCGAGGTCACCGCCCACGAGACGGCGCTCCACCGCCCCATGGGCGCGATGATTCGCGCGCTCAGAGACGTCGGCGTGGACATCGACGACGGCGGCCACTGGTCGCTCCCCTTCCTCGTACGGGGTCGCGGGCACGTCCGCGGCGGCGAGGTGACGATGGACGCCAGCGCGTCCAGCCAGTTCGTCTCGGGACTGCTCCTGGCCGCTCCGCGCTTCGACGTGGGCCTGCACCTCATCCACTTGGGCGGCCGGCTCCCGAGCATCCCGCATATCGACATGACCGTCGAGGCCCTCGCCCGCAGGGGCGTCCACGTCGAGCGCCCGGCGCCCGGCGAGTGGGTCGTGCCCGCGGGGCCGATCCGGGCGAAGGATGTCGCGATCGAACCCGATCTCTCCAACGCCGCCCCGTTCCTGGCCGCGGCCATGATCGCGGGCGGATCGGTGTCGGTCACCGGCTGGCCGCTGCACTCCACCCAGCCCGGGGCCATGCTCAGCGACATCCTGGCCCTCATGGGTGCGCGCGTGGTGCGCCGAGGCGGCGCTCTGACCGTCACCGCCGGCGACGCCATCGCGGGCGTCGACCTCGACCTCTCCGCCGCGGGCGAGCTGACCCCGACCCTGTTCGCCCTCGCCGCCTTCGCCGACGCGCCGACGACCCTGTACGGCATCGGGCACATCCGCGGGCACGAGACCGACCGCATCGCGGCGCTCGTGGACAACCTCCGCGCTCTGGGCGGCGAGGCGCACGAACTCGCCGACGGCATCCGCATCGTTCCCCGGCCGCTGCGGGGCGGCCTCTGGCGCGCCCACCACGACCACCGCCTCGCCACCACCGGTGCCCTCATCGGCCTGCGGGTGGAGGGGGTGGCGGTGGACGACATCGGCACGACCGCGAAGACCATGCCCCAGTTCCCGCAACTCTGGCAGAGGATGCTCTCCGGCGCCTCGGGCGCAGCCGCCGAGGGATGACCCCGCCGTGAGCTGGCTGGACGACACCGACGATGACGACGACCTCGACTTCGACGAGGCCGATGTGCGCGTCCGGCCGAATCCGAAGGCCAATCGTCCACGGACCAAGCGCCGCCCGGCGCACGCCGACGCGCAGATCGGTCGCGTGCTCGGTGTCGACCGGGGTCGGTACGCCGTCCTCGTCGACGAGGACGGCGACGACGAGCACGAGATCATCGCGATGCGGGCGCGCGAGCTGCGGAAGGTCGCCATCGTCACGGGCGACCGCGCGCGGCTCGTGGGCGACACCTCCGGCGACGAGGGCACCCTCGCCCGGATCGTCGGCATCGAAGAGCGCTCCTCGCTCCTTCGCCGCAGTGCCGACGACACCGATCAGGTCGAGCGGGTCATCGTGGCCAACGCCGACCAGATGCTCATCGTCGTCGCGGCGGCGGATCCCGAGCCGCGCGAACGGCTGGTCGACCGGTACCTCGTCGCTGCGCTGGATGCCGGAATCCGCCCGCTGCTCGTCGTGACCAAGACCGACCTCGCCGACCCCGCCGAGTTCCTCAGCCACTTCGAGGGACTCGACCTCGACGTGTTCACCAGCGCGCGCGGTGAGATGCCGGTCGAGCGCATCGGCGCATCACTCGCGGGGCACGCCACGGTGTTCGTGGGGCACTCCGGCGTCGGCAAGTCGACCCTCGTGAACGCGCTCGTCCCCGACGCTCGCCGAGCCACCGGACATGTCAACGAGGTCACCGGCCGTGGGCGCCACACCTCCAGTTCGACGGTGTCGCTGCGCTACCGCGGGGCGTCGGGTTCGGGGTGGGTGATCGACACCCCCGGCGTCCGCTCCTTCGGTCTCGGTCACGTCGATCCCGCGAACATCCTGCGCGCCTTCACCGAGCTGGCCGAGGTCGCCGAGGACTGCCCCCGGGGATGCACGCACCTGCCCGACGCGCCGGACTGCGCCCTCGTCGAGGCAGCCGCGGAGGGACGGCTGGGTCCGACCGGACCTGCGCGGCTCGACTCGCTCCAGCGGCTTCTGTCGACCTTCGCCGACCGTGGCGATCGGGCCGCGACGCGGCATCCCGTTCGCCCTAGGCTGGAGTCATGACGCGTCTGGAACCTGGAGACCTCGCCCCCGACTTCACCCTCGACGACCAGGACTCCACGCCGGTCTCGCTCGCCGACTTCCGCGGCACCGGTGTGGTGCTCTTCTTCTACCCCGCCGCCATGACGCCCGGGTGCACGACCGAGGCATGCGACTTCCGCGACTCGCTCGCCCCGCTCCAGGCCGCCGGCTACGCCGTGCTCGGCATCTCGCGCGACGACGCGGCGACGCTGCAGAAGTTCCGCGAGCGCGACGGCCTGACCTACCCGCTCCTGAGCGATCCCGATCACGCGGTGCACGACGCCTATGGCGCGTGGGGCGAGAAGACGAACTACGGCAAGACGGTCCAGGGCGTCATCCGCTCGACCTTCGTGATCGACGCCGACGGCCGCATCGCGCACGCCCTCTACAACGTCAAGGCCACCGGCCACGTCGCCCGGGTGCGGAGCATCCTGGGCCTCGCCGCCTGAGCTCGCCCTCGGATCAGGCCTCGGGGCCCGCGTCCTCGTCGGGGGCTTCTCGGGGCGCCGAGGTGCGCGTCGCCCAGATGAGGGTGACGAGGACCACCACGGCCGGCACCGCCAGCAGCAGCGCCGAGAACGGCTGCGCGTAGGCGCCCGTCGCCGCCCCCAGCGCGACGGCGAGGATCAGCAGCTGCGTGACGATCCCTCCCGATCGCCCCCACGACACGCGGCGCCATGTGGCCGCGGCGAAGGCGAGGACGATCGCCGCACCGGCGACGGTGAGGACGAGGAGGGCCAGCGCGGTCGTCAGGATCCCGGTGTCGCCGCCCACCAGCGCGACCACCTGCCAGCCGACGAGGATCAGCAGCCCGATGCCCTCGAGAGCCAACAGGAAACCGGCGATCCGGTGGGCGATGATGTCGCGCATGAACCTCTCTCGTTCCGGGGGGCGGAAGGAAACCTGGCCGAAACCGAGACGTCGACTCTTGATTCCCTTCATGTGCTATGGGAGCATTGAACAAGCCGTGTGCTCCCACAGCGACGTGGGGCGAGCATCCGCTCGCACTCCCACAGGGTATCGGCCCCGATTCCGGGACATACCATTTCCCCCACCATTCTGCATCAAGGAGCACCACCATGGATTGGCGCGACAAGGCCGCCTGCCTCACCGTCGACCCCGAGCTGTTCTTCCCCGTCGGGAACACCGGGCCTGCCGTCGACCAGATCGAGAAGGCGAAGTCGGTCTGCGCCCGGTGCACCGTCACCGAGACGTGTCTGCAGTACGCCCTCGAAAGCGGCCAGGACTCGGGCGTCTGGGGCGGCCTGTCCGAGGATGAGCGTCGCGCCCTGAAGCGTCGCGCCGCACGCGCCCGTCGCGCGAGCTGACGCCCGCCCGCCGCGGCCGGGTTCGTCCGGGGGCCGACCCGTCCCTTCCCCGGACCCGTCCGAAGAGTCCGTTCCCCACGACTCGTCCGCGGACTGAGTTCCCCACGACCCGTCCGAGGACTGAGTTCCCGGCGACCCGTCAAAAAACGCTCCTGTACGCGCCGGGAAAGGCTATTCCGCGACGGATCGCGGCATGTCCGCGACCCGCCTGAGGAGTCCACTCCCCGCGAACCGTCAAGAAATGCGCCTGCTCGCGGCGGGAAAGGTTATTCCGTGACGGGTCGCGGCATGTCCGCGACCCGCCTGAGGAGTCCACTCCCCGCGAACCGTCAAATAGTGCGGCTGTTCGCGCCGGGAAAGGGTATATCTTGACGGGTCGCGGCATGTCCGCGACCCGCCTGAGGAGTCCACTCCCCGCGAACCGTCAAATAGCGCGGCTGTTCGCGCCGGGAAAGGCTATTCCGTGACGGGTCACGGAATGCTCGCGACGACTCAGCCCTGTATCCGCTCGATGTAGCGCAGGGGGATCTCGATCGTGACCTCGGTGCCGCTGCCGACCAGCGTGTGCCAGTCGATCGTGCCCCCGAGCTCGCCCTGAATAAGCGTGCGCACGATCTGCGTACCGAGCCCGCGCCCGACCAGACCCTCGGGCAGACCCACGCCGTTGTCGCGGACCCGCACTTCGAGCCGCTCGTCGGTCCGGTCGGCGAGGATCTCCACGTCGCCCTCCTGTCCGGCCAGTCCGTGCTCGACCGCGTTGGTGACCAGTTCGGTCAGCGCGAGGGCGAGCGGGGTCGCGTACGCGCTCGGCAGGGTGCCGAAGCGACCGATGGAGCGCGTGCGCGCGCGGGTGCTGGGTGCGGCGGCGGCGACCTCGGCGACGAGCTTCAGCACGCGCGCGAACACGTCGTCGAAGTCCACGCTCTGGGTGAGCCCCTCCGACAGGGTGTCGTGGACGACGGCGATGGCCGAGACGCGGCGCATGGCCTGCGTGAGCGCCTCGCGCGCCTCATCGGAGTGCGAGCGCCGCGCCTGGATCCGCAGGAGGGAGGCCACCGTCTGCAGGTTGTTCTTGACGCGGTGATGGATCTCGCGGATCGTGGCGTCCTTGGTGATGAGCTCCTGCTCCTGATGGCGGAGCTCGGTGACGTCGCGGCACAGCACGATCGCGCCGATGCGCGTGCCGCGATCGCGGAGCGGGATGGTCCGCAGCGACACCGTGACCCCCTGCGCCTCGATGTCGGCGCGCCACGGCGCTCGTCCGGTGACCACCAGGGGCAGCGACTCGTCGAACTCGCGTCGCGTGGTGAGGATGCGGGTGGTGACCTCCACCAGCGACTCGCCCTCGAGCTCGTCGTCGAAGCCCATCCGGTTGAAGGCCGAGAGTGCGTTGGGACTGGCGAAGGTGACGACGCCCGCGGGGTCGATGCGGATGAGCCCGTCCGACGCGCGGGGCGCGCCCCGGCGCGGCGCGGTGGGCGTCGACAGGTCGGGGAACTCGCCCGAGGCGATCATGCCGAACATATCGTCGGCGCAGTCGTTGAAGGTGATCTGCTGCCTGGACGGTGTGCGTGTCTCGCCGAGGTTGGTGTGGCGGGTGAGCACGCCGACCGTCTCGACCGTCTCTCCGCTCCGACGGACGATCGGCACGGCCCGCACGCGGGTGGGCGTCTCTTCGAACCAGTCCGGGGAGGCCGAGTCGACGATGCGGCCCGAGACGAACGCGTCGCGCACCTGGGTCGCCCACTGGGGGCGGACCCGGTCGCTGACGATGTCGCGGTAGAACAGTGTCGCCGCCCCGCTCGGCCTCGTGTGCGCCACCGCGACGAACGAATCGTCGGCGGTGGGCACCCAGATCACGATGTCGGCGAACGCCAGGTCCGCCAGGAGCTGCCCGTCACCTGCGAGACGGTGGAGCCACTCGACCTCCTCCGACCGGGAGCGGCCCTGCGCGTACACGAGATCACTGAGCGTCGACACGGCTCCCAGCCTAGGCGCGGTGGGGGTGCAGTCCGGTGCGGGGACGGATGCGGGGGCTCAGCGCGCTTTCGAGACGACGACCGTTCCGCGGCGCTGCGCCCGGTGGTCAGGCCACCGCTCGGATGCCCGCTCGTCCCCCCGCCCGGTGCGCTCACGCTTGGCGCGCGCCGGGCGGACGCGCCGCTCGCGCTGCGCGCGCCGCGAGACGCCGGGAGCCGGCGGCGCGAGGGCCTCGCCCACGAATCGTCGGATCGCCGCCGCGAACGGCGAGCGCGGCGCGACCTCGGCGATGGGCCGCGCGGTGAGCAGGGCTGCATCGGCGGAGCGGGCGTCGTGGGGGACGAACCACACGTCGCGAATCCCGGCGAACCGGTCGAGGGTGCGGCGCACCTGCCCCCGCGCGTCGATGCCGAGGGGTCCCGGCCGAAGGCGGTTGGCGAGCACGGCGACGGGAGTCGGCCCGACGGTCGCGCGCAGTTCGGTGTAGCCGCGAAGGAACCGGGCGATGCCGACGGGGTCTGCCGCCGCGACCGCGACGACGTGGTCGGCGACGTCGAGCGCCGCGAGCGTCGCGGCGTTGCGGCGCGGTCCGTCGAGGTCGCTGACGATCTCTTCGTCGCGCTCGAGCGACGAAGAGACGTCGACGACGGTGAACTCCACCCAGCTGCGGCAGGCCTCCAGCGCGGCCGCGACGCGGGCGTGCGAGAGCTCGGGCCACCGCGACGGGCGGTTGATGCCGGTGAGAACGCGCACGCCGGTCTGACTCAGCGGGGTGCTGATGCGTTCGAGTTCGGCGGTGGTCAGCTCGCCGCGCCCCGCGTGACGACAGGCGGCGGCGAAGCCGGGTCCTTCGTCGGCGAGACCCAGGGCGAGAGCGAGCGCGGGGGCGTGCGCGTCGGCATCCACGAGGGCGACGCGTCGTCCGCCGCGGGCGAGTTCGAGCGCGAGCTCGACCGCGACCGTGGATCGACCCGGCGACCCGGCGGGACCCCACACGGCGATGACACGGGGCGCCGGGCGCCCGGGCTCGGCGCCCGGTTCGTCGACGGCGGCCGAGGCAGAGGCGCTGCCGCGTGCCAGGCCGGCCATGGTGATCGCCTCGGCGATCCGCCAGCCGGGGTCGGTCAGCGTCAGGATCGACGAGACCCCGTACGCGTCGACGAGGGGCCGGTCGGCGTCCTGCGCGCACAGCGCCACGATGCGGACGCCCTGACGATCGCAGAGCGCCACCGCGGCGGCGGTCATGGTCCGGCGATCGGCCTGCAGGATGACCGCCTCCACCTCGCGGAGCGCCACCGCGGTGATGCGGGCGTCGCTGCCGTAGGCGGCATCCTCCCCGGCGAGGGCCAGCGCATCGGCGGCGACGACCGCGACCACGTCGAGGCCCTCGGCCGCGAGCTGGTCGGCGAGGTCCGCACCGCGCGGTTCGTCGACGGCGACGAGCACCTTCATCGTGCGCCTCCGACGGCGGGAACGACCGAGAGGGCCGACTCGTCGGACATCGCCTCGAGCACGACGGCGACATCTGCTCGCGGGATGACGATCTCCAGGGCGGCGGCGCCTCCGCCGATCATCGAATCGTCGCGTGTCACCGAGACCACCGTGGCATCGGCGACGAGGATCCGCGGCACGTCGTAGGTGCCCGGTTCGATGAGCGGAGCCGCCCACACCTCCACCACCGATCCCGCCTCGACCGCCGCCGGGACGTCGACGGAGCTGCGGAGGACGACCGTCGTGGTGCGCACCGCGTCTGCGGACTCGACCGCGCTGCGCGGCACCAGTTCGTCGGAGGCGATGGTGCGGGTGGCCACCACCCCCTCGTCGAGCGAGCCTTCCCAGGACGTCGGGTCGAGGTACGACCCCTCGAGCGCGCCGAGAGCCACCTCTTCGAGCCGCACGTCGTCGGTCGAGACCACCTCGCCCGAGACGATCGTGCGCGCGGCGACGAAGACGGGTACCGTCTGCCGCGCCGCCGAGACGACGAACCAGACGCCGGCCACGGAGGCGACGATCAGGAGGATGCCGAGGAGGAAGCGTGCGTCAGCCCAGAAGGCGCGATGGCGGCGGCCGGTGTCCACAGCGGTCATGAGGCCATGTTCGCTCAGGCCGAGGAACGGGCCGCCACGTTATCCACAGCCGGGTTTTATCCACAGCGCCGCGCGGGCTCCTCGGCCCGCGCAGGCCCGCGACGATAATGGGGGCCATGCCCGAATCCCCGTCCGCCGACGTGCGCATGCTGGCGCCCGCCCAGGTCGCCGAAGTGCTGGGCGTCTCGGTGGATGAGGTGATCGCGCTCGTACATGAGCGCCGACTCCGCGGTGCGCGGGTCGGATCCCCCGCCCGCTGGCGCGTGGAGGAGAAGAGCGTCACCGACTACCTCGACGATCAGGCCGAAGAGGCTCGGCGGATCGCCCTCTGGCATCAGTCCCAGGAAGCCAGCTTCCCGGAGCTGTGGGGCACCGGCTTCGTCCGCAACCCCGACTGAGGGCGCCCGGAGGCGTCAGAGGACGCTGACCCCCTCCTCGGCTCGGAGCCATGCCAGCGCGGAGAAGGGCACGATCCGGTACCCCGTGACCTCCGTGGACCGCCGAGGCGAACCGGGGTCGTGGAGGGCAATGTCGAAGTGGTCGGCTCCGGCCCGGTCGATCGTCCCCGTCATGCCTCGTCCGGATGACAGCTGCAGCGCCACCGCTGCGCGGCGTCGCACGAGGTCACGGATGACGAAGCCGAACGTCATCCGACCGGCCAGGCTCGAGGAGGCGACGGGTTCGGCGCGAGCAGTGCGGAGAAGGTCGGGCTGACTCATCCGGATCCCGACGATCGCCACGAGCGGCACGAGGATGATCCCCGCCCGCCGACCTGTCTCGCTCAACGCCACCCAGTCGGCGCCGACGCCGACGAGGTCCGCGCTCAGGGTGGACCCGTCGCTCAGCTCCCACGAGGCAGCAACCTCCGACGCCGATGCCTGAAGCGCGGTGAGACGCTGACGCATCTCGAGGCGGGACAGCCGCAGCCGCTCGGCCTCGGTGTCGAGGGCCGCGCGCTCGGCCTCCCATTCGGAGGCGAGCTGGTCTTCGAGGTCGTCGAAGAAGCGGTCCCATCGCACCCCGAGAGAGTAGAGCAGAACGTGAGGAGTCGATGAGAACTTATCCCCAGGGGCTTTCCCGGCTCTTTCTGGGAGTTGCCCGTGTGTTCTACTTTTCGGCAACCGATGTCCTGACGAGATTGGCGAGAGATGGCACCGACGCCGCCGGCACCGGCCCGTGCGCCCAAACCACCCACGGGTGCGCGAGAGCTTTCGGAGTACTTCGCACCACAGCGCACCTCGACCGAGGCGCTCCCCGATCCGCAGGTCTTCATCGAGAACCTCACCCGCGGCGTCCTCGAGGTGTTCGCCGGGGTGCGCGAGGTGGAGCAGCTCGCCCGCTGGCTGACGGAGGACGCGTACCGCAAGCTCCTCACGCGGGCCAACCTCGCCGCCCGCGCCCGGAGCGCTCGCGGGGTGCCGGCCAAGCGGCCGGTGCACCAGATCCTCAGCATCCGGCACTCCTCCCCCGCCGACGGGATCATCGAAGGCGTCGTGGTGGTCGCGGGCCCGGCCCGCACCCGGGCCGTGGCGGTGCGCCTGGAGGGCATGGACGGTCGCTGGCGCACGACCTCGCTCGCCCTGCTCTGACCCGCAGGCTTCGCGCCTACTGGCGGTACGACGCGAGGAAGTTGCCGAGCCGCTCGATCGCCTCGCTGAGCACCCGCGCCTCGGGCAGCGTGACGATGCGCACGTGGTCGGGCGTCGGCCAGTTGAAGCCCGTGCCCTGCACGAGGAGCACGTGCTCGGCGACGAGGAAGTCGTAGACGAGCTTGGCGTCGTCGCGGATCTCGTACACCTCGGGATCGAAGCGCGGGAAGGCGTAGAGCGCACCGGCCGGCCGAACGCAGGTCACACCGGGAATGGCCTCCAGCCCCTCCCAGGCCGCGTCCCGCTGTTCATGCAGCCGACCGGTCGGCGCGATGAGCGCGTCGATCGACTGGATGCCCGAGAGCGCAGCCTGCACGGCGTGCTGCGCGGGGACGTTGGGGCAGAGCCTGGTCGAGGCGAGCAGGGTGATGCCCTCGAGGAAACCCGCGGCGTGATCCTTCGGCCCGGTGATCACGAGCCACCCTGATCGGTAACCCGCGACCCGGTAGGTCTTGCTCAGCCCATTGAAGGTGAGGCACAGCAGATCGGGGGCGACGACCGCCATGGGGATGTGCTCGGCGTCGTCGAAGACGATGCGGTCGTAGATCTCGTCGGAAAGGAGGAGCAGCGAGTGCTCCCGGGCGATGTCGGCGATCCCCTCGAGCACCTCGCGGGTGTACACCGCCCCGGTGGGGTTGTTGGGGTTGATCACGACGATCGCCTTCGTGCGCTCGGTGATCTTCGAGCGGATGTCTTCGAGGTCGGGTTGCCACCCCGCTGACTCGTCGCAGCGATAGTGCACCGGCGTTCCACCGCCGAGGCTCGTCATCGCGGTCCACAGCGGATAGTCGGGCGCGGGGATGAGCACCTCGTCGCCCTCGTCGAGGAGCGACTGCATGGTCATCGTGATGAGCTCGGACACACCGTTGCCGAGGTAGACGTCGTCGGGGTCGACCTGCGGGAACCCGGGCGTCTGCTCGTACCGGTACACCACCGCGAGCCGCGCGGACATGATGCCGCGGCTGTCGCTGTACCCATGGGCGTGCGGCACCGCATCGATCATGTCGCGGACGATCTGATAGGGCGCCTCGAACCCGAACGCCGCGGGGTTGCCGGTGTTCAGCTTCAGGATATTGTGACCCTCGGCCTCCAGCCGCTGAGCCTCCACCAGTGCCTGACCGCGGATCTCGTAGAGAACGTCGCGGAGCTTGCGCGATTGGTCGAGCGGGCGAAGGAGCGTCATCGGTTCAGGATAGCGGCGGCGGATCAGCCGTCACCGACGGCCGCAGCCGTCCAATCGCCTGCCCGTGGACCGGCTCGGACCTCAGCGCTTCTTGCCCGCCGCGCGACGCTCCGCACGATTCTGCGGGGCGGCGCTCTGTCCGCCGCCGCCCTCGGCCCCGGTCCGCTGCCCGAAGGCGCCGCGGGGCGCTTCGGCCTGAGGCGGCTCGGCCACGGCGGTCGCCGCTGCCGCAGCCTGGCGGATGCGGTTGGTCGCAGCCTGCTGGACCTGACCGCGGTCGTTCCGCACCTCGACCTCACCGGCGTCATTGGCCGCGGAGTACTGCAGCCGCTCACCCTCGACGGGCACCGCGCCCAGGCCCTTGGCCTCGACCTCGGCGGGCTGGTCGCCCTCGCCGGCACGCCGCACCTCGACGTCCAGGTTGTAGAGGTAGCCGACCGACTCCTCCTTGATCTGGCCCATCATCGCCTGGAACATCTGGTAACCCTCGCGCTGATACTCGATCAGCGGGTCGCGCTGGGCCATCGCGCGCAGGCCGATGCCGTCCTTGAGGTAGTCCATCTCGTAGAGGTGGTCGCGCCACCGGCGGTCGAGCACCTGCAGCACGACGCGGCGCTCGAGCTCACGCATCGCCGGGGATCCGAGCGACTCCTCGCGGTTGTCGTAGGCGATCTTGGCGTCGGAGAGCAGCTCGCGCTTGAGCACCTCAGGCGTGATGCGGCCCTTGTTGCCGGCCTCGGCGACGACCTCGTCGATCGTGACGCTCACGGGGTAGAGGGTTTTCAGCTCGGTCCACAGGGCGTCGAAGTCCCAGCTCTCGGTGTGACCCGACGACGTGTGGTCGTCGATGACGGCGTTGATCGCGTCCTCGATGAAGTGCTGCACCCGGTCGGCGATGTCGTCGCCCTGCAGGATGTGACGGCGGTCGGCGTAGATCGCCTCGCGCTGCCGGTTCAGCACGTCGTCGTACTTGAGCACGTTCTTGCGGATCTCGGCGTTTCGCGCCTCGACCTGCGACTGCGCGCTCTTGATCGCACGGGAGACCATGCCCGACTCGATCGCGACGTCATCGGGGAAGTTGGTCCGTGCCATGATCGCCTCGGCCGCCCCCGACTGGAAGAGTCGCATGAGGTCGTCGGTGAGCGAGAGGTAGAAGCGGCTCTCGCCGGGGTCGCCCTGGCGGCCCGACCGACCTCGCAGCTGGTTGTCGATGCGGCGGGACTCGTGACGCTCGGTGCCGAGCACGTAGAGGCCACCGGTCTCGACGACCTTCGCCGCCTCTTCGGAGACGCGGTCGCGCACGGCCTCGTAGACGCCGTCCCACTCCGCCTCGTACTCATCGGGGGTCTCGAGCGAGTCCAGGCCCTTGGCCTTCATCTCCTGAACGGCGAGGAACTCCGCGTTCCCGCCGAGCATGATGTCGGTACCGCGGCCGGCCATGTTCGTCGCGACGGTGACGGCGCCCAGGCGCCCGGCGCGGGCGACGATCTCGGCCTCACGGGCGTGGTTCTTGGCGTTGAGCACTTCGTGCTTGACGCCCTTCTTGGCCAGAAGTCGGGAGAGGTATTCGCTCTTCTCGACGCTGACGGTTCCGACCAGCACCGGCTGGCCCTTGGCGTGACGCTCGACGATGTCCTCGACGACCTGCGCGAACTTCGCCTCCTCGTTCTTGTAGACGAGGTCGGACTGGTCCTTGCGGACCATCGGCTTGTTCGTGGGGATGGGGACGACGCCGAGCTTGTAGGTCGACATGAACTCCGCGGCCTCGGTCTCGGCGGTGCCGGTCATGCCCGAGAGCTTGTCGTAGAGGCGGAAGTAGTTCTGCAGCGTCACCGTGGCGAGGGTCTGGTTCTCCGCTTTGACCGGCACGCCTTCCTTGGCCTCGATCGCCTGGTGGATGCCCTCGTTGTAGCGGCGCCCCACGAGGATGCGTCCGGTGTGCTCGTCGACGATCATGACCTCGTCGTTCATGACGACGTAATCCGAGTCGCGCTTGAACAGCGCCAGCGCCTTGATGGAGTTGTTCAGGAACGAGATCAGCGGAGTGTTCGCCGATTCGTAGAGGTTGTCGATGCCGAGGTAGTCCTCGACCTTCTCGATGCCGGGCTCGAGCACACCGACGGTGCGCTTCTTCTCGTCGATCTCGTAGTCGACGCCGGGCTCGAGCGTCCGTGCGATCTTGGCGAACTCGGTGAACCAGCGATTCGCCTCGCCCGAGGACGGCCCCGAGATGATGAGCGGGGTGCGCGCCTCGTCGATGAGGATCGAGTCGACCTCGTCGACGATGGCGAAGAAGTGGCCGCGCTGGACGAGGTCTTCCTTGCGCCACGCCATGTTGTCGCGCAGGTAGTCGAAGCCGAACTCGTTGTTCGTGCCGTAGGTGATGTCGGCGTTGTACTGCTCGCGGCGCACCTGCGGGTTCTGGCCCGAGACGATCGTGCCGGTCGTCATTCCCAGGGCACGGAAGATGCGGCCCATGAGCTCGGACTGGTAGCTGGCGAGGAAGTCGTTGACGGTGATGACGTGGACGCCCTTGCCGGCGATCGCATTGAGGTACGCGGGCAGTGTCGCCACGAGCGTCTTGCCCTCACCGGTCTTCATCTCGGCGATGTTGCCGAGGTGCAGGGCGGCGCCGCCCATGATCTGCACGTCGTAGTGGCGCTGACCGAGCGTGCGCTTGGCCGCTTCGCGCACGGCGGCGAAGGCCTCGGGCAGCAGCTGGTCCAGCGTCTCGCCGGCCTCGTGACGGGCGCGCAGTTCGGCGGTCTCGCCGCGCAGCTCCTCGTCGGTGAGCTGCGCGTAGTCCTCTTCGAGGGCGTTCACCGCCTTCACGATCCGCTGCAGCTGCCGCAGGATCCGGCCCTCGCCGGCGCGGAGCAGTTTCTCGAGAGGATTGGCCACGAAATCTCCATACTGTCGGGCGAACCTCCCCATGTTATCCACCCGTGACCTTGGCGTGGGCTGGGCGAAAGCCGCAGCGGCGGAGATGTTGCCGGGTATGCATATACTCGAGCCGCACCTGCAGCGAAAGCGAGAGACGGATGTCGGCACCGCAGAGTCTGCTTGCGATCCTCGACCAGGGCCCCTGCTACGGCTACCAGCTGCGCGCCGAACACGAACGGCGCACCGGCGCGGATCAGCCGCTGAACGTCGGCCAGATCTACCGGACCCTCGAGCGGCTCGAGCGCGACGGACTCGTGATGCGGGGAGAACCCGACGCCCAGGGCCACATCTACTGGAGCATCACCCCGGCGGGATCCGATGCCGTGGCAGAGTGGTTCGGCGCCGCCGCCGCGCGCACGCGCGCCGGAAGAGAGGATGTCGCGGCGAAAGTCGCGCTGGCCGCGAGCCTCCCGGGCGTCGATGTCGACGGTGTGCTGACGACGCAGCGTCGGTCCTCGGCCGCGGAGCTGACGCGGGTGCACGAGGAGCTGAGCGCCGCCGAGCGGGCTGGCACCCTCGGCCGCAGTCTGGTCCTCGCCGCCCGACGTGACGCGCTGGAGGCCGAGATGCGCTGGCTCGATCATGCGGCGGCGGTGCTGGCGCGGCATCCCGATCATTCGCTCGCGGTGGCCCTGGAGACCCAGAGGCCTCGTCGAGGGCGCCCTCCGCGACCGTGACCCCGGGATCGGTTACGCCGTGGGCGAAGCCTCCCCGTCACCGCGCTGTTCTCCAGCCGTTCTCCAGCGGCCTGCCCGAACGGGAACCGTAGGATCGGTTCATGGCCGGATTCTGGGGCAGTCGCAAGAAGGAACGCGAAGAACTCGCGGCGCAGGACGCCGACCTCGCCCGTCGGGCGCAGTCCTCCCTCGTCGCCACCGATGAGCGCATCCGTGTCACCACCGACGAACTCGCCTTCGCCGAGGCCGAGCTCGGCGCCGGTCCCACCGCCGATCTGCGCGAAGCGCTGGAGTCGGTGCGCACGCACATGAGCGAGGCGTTCCACCTCCACCAGCTCAACCACGACGAGATCCCCGACACCCCCGAGGAGCTGCGCACCCGCAACGCCCGGATCGTGCAGCTGTGCGAGTGGGCCGAGGAGCTGCTGGATGACCGCACCGAGGCCCTCGCCGAGCCGATCGCCCGCGCCCGCCGAGCGCCCGAGATCATCGCCGGCGTCCGCCGCGACGCCGAACGACTGCGCGGACGCCTCCCCCAGGCCCGGGAGACCGTGACCCGACTCGGGGCCCGTTACTCCGCCGAAGCCCTCCACCAGATCGAAGCCAATCCGGCGGAGGCCGAGCAGCTCCTCGGATTCGCCGAGCACAGCGCCGGCATCGCCGAGCGTCGTCGCGAGGCCGGGCAGCGCGAGCAGGCCAACCTGGCCCTCGAGGCCTGCACCGAGGCGGTGCGCCGCGCAGAGACGCTCATCGACGCCGTCGAGACGTTCGAAGTCGAGGCGCTCCGCGCGGAATCGACCCTCGCCGCCGTCGTGGAGGACTCGCGCGGCGACCTCATCGCCGCCCGCACCGCACCGCAGACCGCGGGTGTGGCCCAGGCGATGGGCGAGCTCCAGGCGGCGTTGGCCGCCCTTCCCGCCGCCGGCGTGAACACCGACCCGTTCGCGCAGCTGACGCGCCTGCGCGCGGCGAACATCGCCCTCGACGATGCCGTCGCCAAAGCGCGCGAACGTGCGGCGCGGCCGATCCCCGACATCGCTCACGTGCGGCACTCGATCGACGACGCCGACCGGCAGCTCGCCGTGGCTCGAGACGTCATCGCCGGCCACCGCGGATGGATCGGCGCGGACGCCCGCACCCGGATCGCCGAGGCCGAGCGGATCCGCGTCGACCTCGACCGCTACCTCGGAACCTCCGCATCGGCGGCGATCGACATCGACGAGGATCACCGAGAGCAGGCCATGACGATGTCTCGACGCGTCGCGCACCTCGCCAGCGAAGCCCTGCAGCTCGCGCAGCGCGACATCGACTCGTCCCGCCCTCAGAACGGCCCGGACCAGTGGGGCGGAGGGTGGGGAGGCGGACGCGGCAACAGCGGCGGGAGCGGCCTGATGGGCGGCATCCTCGGAGGCCTTGTGATCGGCAGCCTGCTCGACGGTTTCATGGACTGATGGCGTCCTGAAGGACGCCGGACAAGCGGATGCCCCGGGCTGATCTTCGCCCGGGGCATCCGTTCTTTCGTCAGGGGGTCAGGAGACCAGCTCCGCCGGCTGCGCCTGTGTGGACAGCGAGATCACGCCGTAGTCCCAGCCCTTGCGGCGGTAGACGACGCTCGGACGGTCGGTGCGGACGTCGATGAAGAGGAAGAAGTCGTGTCCGACGAGTTCCATCCGGTCCACGGCATCTTCGACCGTCATCCACTCCGCCCCGAACTCCTTCGTGCGGATGACGACGGGGGTGTAGTCCTCCTCCTCCGCCTCGCCGTTGACGATCGGCACCTCGCCGGTGGCGACGGCGCGGAGCACGTCGACGGATGCGGGTTCGACGTCGATTCCCTCGAGTGATCCGGTGCCCTTCTCGAACTTCGGGCCGCGCGGGTGATTGCGCGCATCGACCCGCTTGTCCTTCGCGCGGCGCAGCTGCTCGCAGAGCTTGTCGACCGCGAGGTCGAGGGCGGTGAACTTGTCGGCGTCGGTCGCCTCCGCCCGCACGATCGGGCCTTTCCCCGTGACGGTGAGTTCCACCGTGTGGTCCTCCACGTGGCCGTTGCGGTACGTGCGATGAGTGACCTTGACGTCCAGACGCTGGGCTCGCGGCGCGAGGTGTTCGATCCGGGGCGCCTTCTCCTCGACGACCGAGCGGAACCGATCGGTGATACCGACTCCTACGCCGACGATGCTGCTCTCCATGTCAGACCTCCTTGATCCGGTCCGCCCGGACAAGGGCGGACCACCAGTCGCCTCTGTATACACGGCAGTGTGCGTGTGTCCCCCAACGTAGTGCCGGGGCACACACGTGTCACGCACGACGACCACCCGATCACCTGTGAGTTGCGGATGAGCGCCGGGGGGTCGCCGCGACCGTGGCGGCGGCGACCACGACGAGGCCCGCCGATCGGAGCGTCCGAGCAGCCTCGAGCAGGGTCGCTCCGGTGGTGAGGACGTCATCGACGATGACGATCGGGCGGTCGCGGACGAGCTCTGCGGGCCGCGGGCGCACGCGCAGGCTCCCCGCCACGTTGCGCGCCCGGGCGTCGCGGTCGAGCCCCCGCTGATCGGCGGTCACGCGCGCGGGCGCGAGCAGCGCGACGGGCCGGAAGCCGGCGCGACGGACCAGGAGCGGCGCCACCGCGAAACCGCGGCGACGCAGCGCCGCGCGCGACGACGGCACGGGAACGACAACGGCGTCCCCGGCCGCACCCGCGGCGAGCACCGCGGCGCGCAGCGCCCTTCCGAGCGGTCTGGCGAGCCCGGTGCGGCCGTCCTCCTTGAGGCGGCGGATGACGCGGGCGGGAACCCCCTCGAAGGCCAGGGCACTGTAGGCCCAGATCTCGTCGTCCAGCAGGCGACTCATCGGCCGCGGGGCGAGCGCACCGCGGCACTCCCCGCAGAGCACCTGATCCTCGGCGTCGCACCCGGCGCACTCGACCGGGAGGAGGAGGGCGAGCACGTCCGCGAGCGACGCGGACACGGTGGACAGCAGCGGCATGCCGCCAGCTTCGCGCGTCCGCGCGCCGACCCTGACCGACCGCGGGCGATCGGTGGACAACGTCGCTTCGCGCGTGCCTGGGGAGGAGTCAGCGCGGCGACCCCTGCTGGGTCGCGAGGACCGCGATGCCTTCCGCCGTCTGCGTCCAGTTCGCGCCGCGGCGGATGAACAGCCCGCCCTCATCGGTGTGGACCCGCAGCGTCGACGCGGAGTTGCCACCCGCGAGGGTATCGGCCCCGACGGGCGCTGCGGACTCCGTACCCTCGCCGCCCACGACCTGCTCCCGCAGGCGCGCCTCGGTGCCGGCGTCGACGAGGGCGGCCACCGCGGACTCGTCGAGCCACGCCACCGATGTCACGGGGCCTTCGAGATCGCCGAGCACGACCGGGTCGCCGAGGCCGCTGGGCACGCCGTCGCCGTCCCTGATCACGCCGGCGATGCTCAGCGTCGTGCGCCCGCCGACGGTCACGGCTGCGGCCAGGCGCGTCCCGTCTCGTGACAGGGCCATCGCCGAGATCGTGGCGGCGCCCGGCCAGGCGTTCGCGATCTCGATGGGCCCGCTCGGCACCCACGCCCGCATCGCCGACGGAGTCGCCTCGGGCACGGTCCAGACGTAGCCGAACGGGTCGATCGTCGGGGCGACCAGGCCGGGACGCTGATCGAAGACCTGCACATCTCCGTCGGCGTCGACGCGACCCGTCGACCCGTCCTCGGCGAAGCGCGCGGCCGCGAAGACCCGGTCGGGCGACAGCTGCAGCGCGTCCACCGGAGCGGCCTGCTCCAGGGCGTCGGAGAGCCCCGGCACCGGGTCGAGCTCGTCGCCCGTGAGGAATCCGAATCCGTCGGCGGTGACCACGAGCGGCTGGGCCGCTACGCGGGTGGAGCGGACCGCGACCGTTCCCGCATCGACGTCGGAGGACCCCACCCGCATCTGCACCCGGGTCACCCCGGCCGAGGCCAGGCTCTCATCGAGCTGGGTCTGCATCCGGTCGAGGGTGAGCTGCTCGACCGTCAGCGCCGCCTCGTTCAGACTCACCTGCGCCTCGCCCAGCGAGACCGGGACCGCGGTGGGACTGAGCGCCACGCTGTCGGGGAAGGCCGAGACCACCGAACCTGCCAGCCACTCCACCGGCGAACCCTCCACGAGGGCCGCGGCGATGCGCGTGGGGGCGTTCGTCGTCGGGAACCACCGCTCGTCGGGGACGAGGTACTCCCACGTCGGGTCGAAGAACGCGAGCGTGTACCGGTCGAATGCCGTGACGAACGAATCGCGGTCCAGCACGATGCCGTCGGGAGCCTGGCTGATCCGCCACTCGCCGTCCTCCTGCTGGAGCAGTTCGAACCGCAGCGGCAGGGTGCCGCCGGTCGCCGGCTCGTAGACCCCGGTCGCGTCCACGGTCGCGGTCGGAGCGACCGCCACCTCGACGGCGTTCTCACCGATCGCCACGGGGGTGCGGGTCGTTCCGGTGGGTTCGATGATGACCCCGGCCGTCGGATCCCACGTGTCCTGAAGCGAGGGGGCGAGGAACTCACGCGCCCGGGCCCAGTCGCTGACCGGACCGGCCCCGGCGCGGAGGAATCCGTCGACGATCTCCTCCGGTGTCGCACCCGGCTGCGGCCGGTCGGGAAGACGCAGGAAGTCGGGCCCCGGAAGCTGCTCCCCCACAGAACGCCCGCCCTGCACCGTTCCGGTGAGAGGAAGCCCCGCGCAGGCGGTGAGCGCCAGGACGGTGACGACCATGACGGCCAGGGCGCGCAGGGCGCGGACGGCTCTCGCTGAGAATGTCACGATGCCCCCTGCGACCGGTGGCCATCACCGGGGGATGCCGCGCCGGCGGCGCTCTCGGACAGCACCTGGATCGGCTGGGTGAGCCCGAGCGCGTCCAGTGGCGCCGTGTTGTCCTCCCCCGGGACGACGGCGATGGGCGAGGCGCCCTGGAGACCGTGCGCCAGGCGGGGCAGGGTCAGGACGAAGTGCGATCCCCGGCCGAGCTCCGACCAGACCGCGAGCTCTCCGCCGTGGAGGCGTGCGTCTCCGAGCGAGATCGACAGGCCCAGACCTGTGCCGCCGATCGTGCGCTTGCGGGACGGGTCGGCACGCCAGAACCGGTCGAACACGTGCTCGACCTCCTCGGGTCGCATCCCGAGACCGAAGTCGCGGACCCCGAGCGCCACGGCCTGCTGGTCGCTGTCGACGGTGACGACGATCGGACGCCCCTCGCCGTGCTCGATGGCGTTGCCGAGAAGGTTGCGGACGATCCGCCGCACCCGCCGGGGATCCATGTCGACCGGGGAGTATCCCCCGGGCGCCACCAGCCGCACATCCGATCCGTGCTGCTCGGCGAGCTGACTCATCGACTCGATGACGTCGCCCGCGAGGTGCGCGAGACTCGTGGGCTCGAGCTCCAACTGGATCGACCCGGCGTCATAGCGGCTGATCTCCAGCAGGTCGGTGAGGAGGGTCTCGAAACGCTGCACCTGCGCGTTCAGCAGCTCGGCGGCACGCGCGGTGGCGGGGTCGAACGAGTCGCGCTGGTCGTTGATCATGTCCGCGGCGAGCCGGATGGTGGTCAACGGCGTCCGCAGCTCGTGCGAGACGTCGGAAACGAAGCGCTGCTGGACGAGGGAGAGCTCGGCGAGCTCCTTGATCTGCGACTCGATGCTGTCGGCCATCGCGTTGAAGGACTGGCCGAGGGTCGCCAGCTCATCCTGTCCCCGCACGGGCAGGCGCACGTTGAGCTCTCCGCGGGCGAGCTTGGCGCTGGTCTCGGCCGCCTCCCCGATGGGGGTGGTGACCGAGCGGAGGACGAACCACGCGATGAGCCCGATGAGGATGACCAGGCCCACCCCGACCACCCAGAGGGTTCCCTGGATGAACGCGAGGATCTGCGACTCACCGGCGAGGTCGTAGGCGATGTAGACCTCGTACGCGCCGACGACGGGGAACGACAGCTGCTGGCCCACCACGATGCCGGGAACGGTGCCTCCGTTCTCGGCCTGGAGAGCGACGGACTGAAGCCACTGCTGCACGTCACCGTCGGCGCGCACCTTCTGGCGCAGCCCCTCACTGAGCACATCCTCCGGCAGGCCGGGAGTGACGAGGTCCTGCGGCGCGATGCGGGAGTCCCGATCGATGCGGAAGATCGCGATGCGGTCGCTTCCGGACTGCTGGGCGAGATCTGTGCTGAGCGTCGTCATCAGCAGCTGCAGCTGCACGGGATCATTCCCGGGTTCGGCCGAATCCAGCCTTTCCTGCGCCGACTGCGTCGCCCGCAGTGCCCCGTTCATCGCCTGATCGCGTCCGGCGGTGAAGAGGTCGTGCTGGATCGCAAGGGCCATCCACACACAGGCGATGAGGATCGTCAGCGCCGTGAGGGCGAGGGTGATGAGGACGGTGCGGAACCTCAGGGAGCGGCGCCAGAGGTTCGTGAGCCGGTCGGGCCACGAGCGCCAGTCCCGCCACTGCGCGATGCGGCGGCCGATCGCGGTGGACCCGGTGCTCGTCCCGACCGTGGGCGCCGAGCTCGTCACCGTGCGGGGACCCGAGCCGGTCGTCATGGGGCCCTCATGTCAGACCGTCACGCAACGGCGCCTGCGCGATAGCCGACGCCGCGGACGGTGGTCACGATCCGCGGGTTGTCGGGGTCGCGCTCGACCTTGGCGCGGAGGCGCTGCACGTGGACGTTGACCAGACGCGTGTCGGCCTTGTAGTGGTAGCCCCACACCTGCTCGAGCAGCATCTCGCGCGAGAACACCTGCTGGGGCTTGGAGGCGAGGGCCACGAGCAGCTCGAACTCCAGGGGGGTGAGCGCGATCGGTTCCTCGCCGCGCCGCACCTCGTGCGCCGAGACGTCGACGGTGAGGTCGCCGATGCGCAGCACATCGGGGGTCGTCTGCGACGCCGGGCGCAGCCGGGTGCGGATGCGGGCGACGAGCTCTTTGGGATTGAACGGCTTGACGATGTAGTCGTCGGCTCCCGATTCGAGTCCTCGCACGACGTCGGCGGTGTCGGTGCGCGCGGTGAGCATGATGATCGGGATGCCGGATTCCGCCCGGATCCGGGTGCACACCTCGATGCCGTCCATGCCGGGAAGCATCAGGTCCAGCAGCACGAGGTCGGGCCGCTCCTCGCGCCACGCGTCGACCGCGCGAGCACCGTCGGCGCAGAACGCGGTCTCGAAACCCTCCGTGCGCAGCACGATCCCGATCATCTCTGCCAGAGCGGTGTCGTCGTCGACAACCAGGATCCGTGATGTCATCGGGTCTTTCGTCCTTCGGGTCCGGTCGGGCTCGGTGAGACGCCACGGGTGTCGAACGCTCTGAGCCACACTAGTCGACGGCGCCTGGAGGCGCACCGAGGATCAGCAGGGAGTCCGGCGGCCGCTGCGCGCCGATATGACACGATGGAACCGGTGCGGCGCGACCGCGACCGCATGGCCGCAGACGCGAGGAGGACCGCCCCGTGACGTCGTATCCGGCGTGGACGCCGGCATCCCGGCCCGGCATCATCCCACTGCACCCGCTGACCTTCGGCACGATCCTCGGCAGGTCGTTCACGGCGCTGAGGCACAACCCGAAGGTGCTGCTCGGATTCGCCCTGGGCATCCAGGCCGTGACCTACATCGTGGTGATCGTCGCCATCGGCGCCATCGCCATCGGCGCGTTCTCACGCCTGGACACCCTGCGGCCGGGGTCGGAGGAGTTCGACACGGTGCTCGCCGGGTCGATCGCCCTGGTCGTGGTCGCCGGGATCGTGCTGGGTCTGCTCGCCGGCGCCGTCGGCGTCATCGTCCAGGGCGTGGTCGTCACGGAGGTCGCTCGGGGAGCCGTCGCCGAGAAACCCACCCTGGGTGCGATCTGGGCCCAGCTCAAGCCCGTGGTCTGGCGACTGATCGGGTACGCGTTCCTGCTCGCGGCGGCCGGCATCGTCGCGGTGACCCTCGTCGTGCTCGTTCTCGTCGCCATCGGCTTCGCGGTGCTCCCCGTCGCCATCGTCCTGAGCGTGCTGGCGGTGCTCGCCGCGATCCCGCTGGTGCTCTGGCTGTCGACGAAGCTGATGCTCGCGCCCGCGGCGATCATCCTCGAGCACGCCACGATCCGCGGCGCCATCGTGCGGTCGTGGGTCCTCATCCGAGGCCGGTTCTGGGTGGGGCTCGGCGTGCTGGTGCTCGTCTCGCTGACCTTCTCGGTGCTCGCGCAGCTGGTGAGCGTGCCGTTCAGCCTCCTCACGAGCGGCGTCACCACGATCATCTCCCCCACCGGCGATCCCGAGCCGGGTGCCATCGTCGCCCTCATCTTCGGACTGGTCCTGACCCAGGTCGTGACCCTGCTCATCCAGGCGGTGGCCGTTGTGGTGCAGTCCACCGCTTCGGCGCTGGTCTACATCGACTGCCGCATGCGTCGAGAGGGCCTCGACCTCGACCTGCAGAGCTATGTCGAGCAGCGCGACGCCGGACGGACCGACCTTCCCGACCCCTACCGCCTGCACGTCGGCCGTTCGATCGCGCCGCGACCGTCCGCGCAGGCCTACCCCGCATACCCCGCTCCGCAGGGCTACGGCCCGCCGCCGGGGTATCCCGCCCCGCAGGGCTACGGAACGCCGCCCGCGCCTCAGGGCCCGCCCGCGCCCCAGGGCTACGGCCCGCCGCCCGGATACGCCCCGCCGCCGGCTCATCCCCCCGTTCCCCCGACGCCGCCCGCCGCGCCGCCGACGAGCTGGGCAGCGCCCGGTGACAGGCTCGGCGGCGACACCGGCGACCGCGACGCACCGTGATCTCCGGCGTCGCGCGGACGCTCGTCGCGACAGCGGTCACCCCTGACGGCGACGAGGCGCGGGAGTGGGCGGAGCAGGAGCTGTCGAATCCGATCTACGCCGAGGCGGAGCCGACGGCCTTCGACCGCATCGCCCGCGCCATCGGAGAGTTCCTCGGCGGACTGTTCTCCACCGACGTCTCCGGCGGCCTCGGGTCGGCTTTCGCCCTCATCGCGGCGGTCGCCGTGGCGGCCCTGATCATCGTCGCCGTCCTGGTGTGGGGTCTTCCCCGCGCGCGTCGTCGTGCGGCGGCACCGGTCGCGACCCTCTTCGGCGAATCCGACGAACGCACCGCCGACGACCTGCGCCGCGCCGCGGCATCCGCAGCCGACGCCGGGAAGTGGGACGAGGCCCTCATCCTGCGCTTCCGCGCGCTCGCGCGCGGCCTCGCCGAGCGCGGGGTCGTCAGCACGCCGCCCGGCGCCACGGTGCACGCGTTCGCACGGTCGGCCGGACGTGTCTTCCCGGCCGCCGCAGCGGATCTCGAGGCGGGCGCGTCCGCATTCGACGACGTCCGTTACCTGCGTCGACCGGGCTCTCGCGACGACTACGAAGGTCTCCGCCGCCTCGACGAGCAGCTGATCGCCGCTCGCCCGGCCGCCTCCGCCCGTGTCGGGATGAGCGGATGACCGCCGCTGCGTCCCCCACCGACACCGGCGTCGCCGGACCGGCCGCGCCGCGGCGACGACGGGTCGGCGGTTGGATCGTGCTCGCCGTCGCCCTGCTCGTCGTCGGCGCTGTCGGAGCCCTGCTCTCGGGGCTCGGCGAATGGGCACAGCGCGACGCTCTGGACGCCGAGTCGGCCGGACCCACCGGAACGCGGGCGCTGGTCGAGGTGCTTCGCGACCAGGGGGTCGCGGTCGAGGTCGCCCGCACCCGAGCTGACGCGACCCGCGCGCTCGACGGCGCCGCGGACGGGGTGACCCTCGTGCTCCCGGACACGCCGGCGCTGTCGGACGACGGACTCGCCGACCTCGCCGCACCGGCCGACGACATCGTCCTCATCGAGCCGCGGTCGCGGACCCTGCGCCTCTTCCTCCCCGGAACCACCGTCGGCGGACGCGCCGACACACTGCTCGATCCGCAGTGCGGCGTCGCTGGGGCCGAGCGGTCGGGCCCGGTCGCCCCGGGCGCGGTCTTCGAGGCGGGAGACGGCGCCGAAGCCTGTTACCTCACCGGTGACGGCGCGGCGGGCCTGATCGTCGCCGAGCTCGACGGTCGGCGCGTCGCCGCCCTCGACGGGGCCGCGGTGCTCGTCAACGAGGTGCTGGCGCAGGACGGCAACGCCGCCCTCGGCATCAACCTGCTCGCGCGGCATCCGCTCGTCGTCTGGTACGACCCCATGCTCGGCGACACCGACCTGGATAACACCGACCCCTCGCTCGGCGAGTCCACTCCCCGCTGGGTGAGCCCCGCGATCGCCCTGCTGCTTCTCGCCGCCGCGGCCGCAGCGATCTGGCGCGGCCGCCGGTTCGGACCGCTCGTGCGCGAGCGCCTCCCGGTCACGGTCCGCGCGGCGGAGACCGCCGAGGGCCGCGCGCGCCTGTACGCCCAGACCCGCGATGCCGCGCACGCCGCCGATGATCTGCGCATCGCGGCCCTGCGCCGCATGGCCCGGCTCGTCGGCCTCGGCCCGAACGCCGCGGCCGATGAGATCTCCGATGCCACGGCCGACCGGCTCTCCGCCGATCGGCGCGTCGTCCGCGGCATCCTCCTCGACGATGTCCCGACCGACGACGCCCAGCTCGCCGTCGTCGCCGCGCGCCTGCGCGAACTCGAAGCCGCCCTCCGCGACGCCGTCCGTCCCGAAAGGAACCGCCCATGACCGATCAGCCGTCCGCCCCCGCCCCCGGGGGCGCTCCCGCCGCCGCACCCACGCTCGACGATGCCGCGCTCCGCGACGCGATGCACCGGGTGCGCAGCGAGGTCGGGAAGGCCGTGATCGGCCAGGACGGCACGGTCACCGGCCTTCTCATCGCCCTCCTCGCCCGCGGTCACGTGCTGCTGGAGGGCGTGCCCGGGGTCGCCAAGACCCTCCTGGTGCGCTCGTTCAGCACGGCCCTGGGCCTGGACACCAAGCGCATCCAGTTCACCCCCGACCTGATGCCCGGCGACGTGTCGGGGTCGCTCGTCTACGACGCGCGCACCGGCGAGTTCGAGTTCCGCCCCGGCCCGGTGTTCAGCAACATCGTGCTCGCCGACGAGATCAACCGCACCCCGCCCAAGACCCAGGCGGCGCTGCTGGAGGCGATGGAGGAGCGCCAGGTCTCCTCCGACGGCGTGACCCGGCCCCTGCCGTCGCCGTTCCTCGTCGCCGCGACGCAGAACCCGATCGAGCAGGAGGGCACCTACACCCTCCCCGAGGCCCAGCTCGACCGGTTCCTGCTGAAGCTGATCGTCGACCTGCCGCCGCGCGAGGCGGAGCTTGCGGTGCTCCGCCGCCATGCAGAGGGGTTCGACCCGCGCGACCTCGGCGCCGCGGGCCTCCGGCGGGTCATCGACCCCGCGGAGATCGTCGCAGCTCAGCACGCCGCCGCTCGGGTGACGGTCACCGACGATGTGCTCGGGTACGTCGTCGACCTCGCCCAGGCGACCCGCCAGAGCCCGTCGGTGCAGCTGGGGGTGAGCCCCCGGGCGACCACCGCGCTCCTCGCGGCGGCGAAGGCCTGGGCCTGGCTCGGCGGCTACCCCGCGATCACCCCCGACCACGTGCAGACGCTGCTCGTGCCCACCTGGCGGCACCGGATCCGGCTGCGCCCGGACGCCGAGCTCGAGGGCGTGTCGGTCGACGCCGTGCTCACCGCGGTGGTGCAGCAGACGCGCGTGCCGGTCTGAGCGTGTACGTCACCGGGCGGCTCCCCCTCTTCGTCGGACTCGGCGTGGTGCCGGTCGTGCTGCTCTCGATCGCCGGTGTCGACGCGTGGCTGGCGATGGCGGGGTGGGCCCTGCTCTCGATCGCGCTGGCGCTGACGGATGCCGCGGCGGCGCCCGATCCGCGTCAACTCGACGTCGTCCGCGAGATTCCTCGGCGGAGCCTCCTCGGACAGCAGGTCGAGACCGGCGTGACAGTTCGCAACACGGGCGTCCGGACCCTGCGGGGGCGGGTGCGCGATGCCTGGCAGCCCACGGCCGGGGCGCCGCTCGAGCGCGCCGCCGTCGACATCCCGCCCGGCGAGTCCCGCCTGGTGCGGGTGCCGCTCCTCCCCCGCCGGCGCGGCGAGCTGCGCACGGAGTTCCTCGTGGTGCGCAGCGCCGGTCCGCTGGGGCTCGCCGGCCGGCAGCGGCGCCTCGACGCGCCGGGGGCGCTGCGGGTCCTTCCGCCCTTCACTTCCCGGCGTCACCTCCCCTCGCGCCTGGCACGGCTGCGCGAACTCGACGGCAACACCAGCGTCCAGGTCCGGGGGCAGGGCACCGAGTTCGACAGCCTGCGCGAGTACGTCCGCGGCGACGACGTGCGCTCCATCGACTGGCGGGCGACCGCCCGCGCCGGAACGACGATGCTCCGCACCTGGCGACCCGAGCGCGACCGGCACGTGGTCATCATCATCGACACCGGCCGGACCGCGGCCGCGCGGGTCGGCGACGGGGTGCGGATGGATGCCGCGATGGAGGCGGCCCTCCTGCTCTCGGCCCTTGCCTCGCGGGCGGGCGACCACGTGCACCTCGTGATGTTCGATCGCCTCGTGCGTGCCCGGGTGACCGGGGTCGACGGCCCCGGGCTCCTTCCCGCCCTCGTGGACGCGATGGCTCCCGTGGACCCGCAGCTGATCGACACCGACTGGGACGCGGCGATCGCGCAGGTGCGCCGCCTCACCTCCCGCCCCTCGCTCGTGGTGCTGCTGACCGCCCAGGACGCCCCCGAGGCCGCTCGCGGGTTCCTCGGGTCGCTCCCGGCGGTGACCGCTCGCACCCGCGTCGTCGTGGCCTCGGTCACCGACGACCCCGTGCCCGCCGATCCGCGGCCCGATGCCGACGAGCTCTACCGGCAGGCCGCGTACGCGCGAGCGGCGCGGGACGCCGAACGCGTCGCCGCCGCGGTCCGTCGCGCCGGCGCCGAATCGATCGCCGCCTCGCCCGACGATCTTCCGCCTGCCGTCGCCGACCGGTACCTCGCCCTGAAGGCGGCCGGGCGGCTGTGACCGGCCGCGCATGCGGCACACCTCTGACGGGGAGGCGAGCCCACGCGTGAGCCGCGTGTGCGGACACGGGGCGCCCCCGCGCGACGCTACGCTCGGCGCGACGAAAGGAATCCGACATGTCGGACGCACCACCCACGGCCGGACACGACCCCGCAGCGCGCGATGCCGTGCCCTCGACGAGCACCAAGCTGGTGGCCGAAGCGCTCGGGACCTTCCTCCTCGTCTTCGGCGCCATCTCGGCGGCCCTTTTTTCCGCTGATTTCGGCGCGAGTGAGAACGGCACCTCCCTCGGCATCGGATTCGTCGGCGTCTCTCTGGCATTCGGTCTGACCCTCATCGCCGGCATCTACGCCTTCGGTCCGATCTCGGGCGGTCACTTCAATCCCGCCGTCACGCTCGGACTCGCCGCCGCCGGACGCTTCGCCTGGCGCGACGTGCCCGCCTACGTCATCGCGCAGATCGTCGGCGGACTCGTCGGCACGACGCTCATCGTGCTCATCGGCCTGTTCGGCCCCGGCGACTGGCTCGCGCAGGCGCAGGACGGCGGTTTCGCCAGCAACGGCTTCGGGGAGCTCTCTCCGGGTGGTTTCGGCCTCGGCGCCGCAATCATCGCCGAGGTGCTCTTCACCGCGATCTTCGTCATCGTGATCCTCGGTGTCACCCACCCGCAGCGCGGCACCGCGGGCTTCGCCGGGCTCGCCATCGGGCTGACCCTCACCCTCATCCACCTCGCGACCATCCCGATCGACAACACCTCCGTCAACCCCGCTCGCTCGATCGCGACCGCCGTCTACGGCGGAGCCGAGCCGTTCCTGCAGCTGTGGGTCTTCATCGTGTTCCCGATCGTCGGAGGTCTCCTCGCGGGATTCCTGCACCGCGCGCTGTTCGAGAAGACGCCCGCGCCGCCGGCGCAAAAGGAGGCTCGGACGCGCTGACGCCGGCCCGCGTCATCCGCTCTCCGACACCTCTCTTGGACCAGGACGGGCCCGCCCTCCCTGAGGAGAGCGGGCCCGTTTCCCGTGATGGATGCTCCGGCGTGACCGTCAGACGAGGTCGAACCGGTCGAGCTCGGTGACCTTGGTCCAGGCGGCGACGAAGTCGCGCACGAACTTCTCGGTCGCGTCGTCGCTCGCGTACACCTCGGCGAGCGCGCGCAGCTCGGAGTTCGAGCCGAACACGAGGTCGACGCGGGTGCCGATGCCGACCGACTCGCCGCTGCCGTCACGGCGGCCCTGGAACGCGTGCGAGCCCGGGTCGAGCGGCTTCCAGGTCACCCCGAGGTCGAGCAGGTTCACGAAGAAGTCGTTCGTGAGGGCGCCGGGGCGGTCGGTGAAGACGCCGTGGTCCGAGCCGTCCCAGTTCGCGCCGAGCACCCGGAGGCCCCCGACGAGCACTGTCATCTCGGGTGCGGTGAGCGTGAGGAGATTGGCACGGTCGAGCAGGTGGTACTCGGCCGGGAGCGTCGCATCGGGCCCGTAGTAGTTGCGGAAGCCGTCGGCGACGGGCTCGAGCCACGCGAACGAGTCGGCATCGGTCATCTCCTCAGTGGCGTCGGTGCGCCCGGGCCGGAAGGGCACCTCGACGGTGACACCGGCGTCTGCCGCAGCCTTCTCCACACCGGCGTTGCCGGCGAGGACGAGCAGGTCGGCGAGCGAGACGCGCGTGCCGTCTGTCCGCGCCCCGTTGAAGCGCTGCTGGATGCCCTCGAGGACGGGCAGCACCTCCGCCAGCTGCGCGGGGTTGTTCACCGCCCAGTCCTTCTGCGGGGCCAGGCGGATGCGCGCGCCGTTGACACCGCCGCGCTTGTCGCTGCCGCGGAAGGTCGACGCCGCCGCCCAGGTCGTGCCGACGAGCTGCGAGACGGTCAGGCCCGAGGCGAGGATCTCGGCCTTCAGGGCGGCCGCGTCGGCAGCGTCGATGAGCTCGTGATCGACCGCCGGAACCGGGTCCTGCCACAGCAGCACTTCGCCCGGCACCTCGGCACCCAGGTACCGGTCACGCGGTCCCATGTCGCGGTGCGTGAGCTTGAACCAGGCGCGCGCGAAGGCGTCGGCGAAGGCCTCGGGGCTCTCGAGGAACCGGCGCGAGATCTTCTCGTACTCCGGGTCCATGCGCAGCGCGAGGTCGGTGGTGAGCATGCGCGGTTCGCGCCGCTTCGAGCCGTCGTGGGCGAGCGGCACCATGTCGGCACCGGCACCGTTCTTCGGACGCCACTGGTGCGCGCCCGCCGGACTCTTCATCAGCTCCCACTCGTAGGCGAAGAGGATGTGGAAGAACTCGTTGTCCCAGCGGGTGGGGTGGTAGGTCCACGTGACCTCCAGACCCGAGGTGATGGTGTCATCACCCTTGCCGCTGGCGTGGGAGCTGCGCCACCCGAGTCCCTGCTCCTCCAGCGGAGCGGCTTCGGGGTTGTCGGAGAGCGCCGAGTCCGGCGCAGCACCGTGGGTCTTGCCGAAGGTGTGGCCGCCGGCGATGAGCGCGACGGTCTCCTCGTCGTTCATCGCCATGCGGGCGAAGGTCTGACGGATGTCGTGCGCAGCGGCGATCGGGTCGGGGTTTCCCTCGGGCCCTTCGGGGTTGACGTAGATGAGCCCCATGTGGGTCGCGCCCAACGGCTTGTCGAGCTCGCGTCCCTCGCCCGAGAAGCGCTTGTCGCTGCCCATCCACTCGGTCTCGGCGCCCCAGTACACGTCGTCGTCGGGCTCCCACACATCGGCGCGGCCGCCGGCGAACCCGAAGGTCGGGAAGCCCATGTCCTCGAGCGCGACGTTGCCGGCGAGGATCATGAGGTCTGCCCACGAGATGCTCTGGCCGTACTTCTTCTTCACCGGCCAGAGAAGCCGTCGCGCCTTGTCGAGGTTGACGTTGTCGGGCCAGCTGTTCAGGGGCGCGAAGCGCTGCTGTCCGGCGCCGCCGCCGCCGCGGCCGTCGGTGACGCGGTAGGTGCCGGCGCTGTGCCACGCCATGCGGATCATCAGCGGGCCGTAGTGGCCGAAGTCGGCGGGCCACCAGTCCTGCGAGGTGGTGAGCAGTTCGGCGATGTCACGCTTGACGGCGGCCAGGTCGAGGGCTTCGAACGCGGCGCGGTAGTCGAAGTCGGCACCCAGCGGGTCGCGCTCGGTCGGGTTCTTCGCCAGGATGCGCACGTTCAGCTGGTTCGGCCACCACACCCGGTTCGCCGAGCCCGCGGTGGGGTGCGGCATCGCGGTGTGCACCACCGGGCATGCGCCGGCCTGCTGATCGGGCTCGTCGGTGACCGTGACGGCCTGGTCGACCTCGGTCTCGCCGCCGATGCCGGTGGCGGTGTCGGTGGCGGTGGTGACGTCGTCGTGATGCGTCATGTGTTTCCTTCCTCAGGGGGTGGGGATGATGGACGTGGCGGCGCGGGGGGGGCAGGGCGCGGATGCCGGGCCGAAGCCCGTCGCGTCACCGCCGCGTCGTCGGGGGGACGGGCGAGGGGACGCCGGTGTCCGATGTGGTGCCGAGGGGTCGGCAGTCCGCGCACAGGCCCCAGAACGTCACCTCGGCGGTGTGCACGGTGAAACCGTGCGCCGACGACGGATGCAGGCAGGGGGCCTCGCCGACGACGCAGTCGACGTCGGCGACCGCGCCGCACGACGTGCAGACGAGGTGATGATGGTTGTCGGCGACGCGGCGCTCGTACAGCCCCGGGTGACCGGCCGGCTCGATGCGCCGCGCGACCCCTGCAGCGACGAAGTCGGCCAGGGCGTTGTACACCGACTGCAGGTTCGTCTGCGGGTTGATCAGCGCAACACGACGGTACAGCTCGTCGGCGCTGGAGTGCGGCGCCTGGGTGAGCGCTTCGAGGACCGCGCGCCGCGAGTCGGTGACCCGCAGTCCCGCCGCGCGGAGCGCGTCGGCGGAGGTCGGTGCGGCGGGCGAAGTCACGCTCCCACCCTACTGACTTCTTTTGAGTCGATCAAAAGAACACGCGGTGTCGGGCGGGTTGCGTGACGGTGTCGAGGTGCCGCGAGTTCCGTCCCGTTTCCCGATCACCCGGCTCTATCGGGGTGGCATCGATGGTCGCGCATTCGCCCCAGCCACGACCAATACCGCCACGCCGTTCACCCTGACGCCATCGACGTGGCACAAATGGTCGCTCCGCGGACCGCGCCGCGACCAATACCGCCACCCCGTCGCATCCGCCCGTATCGGAGTGACGCACACGGCGACCTCGACACGCACAAGGCCCCCATCTGCACCACCTTCGCTCCCCCGCCCGACGCGGAAGTGGCGCACATCGCGACATTCAGACACCCAAGGCCACCAACTGCGCCGCCTTCGCGCTCGCGCGCGGCGCCCGGGCGGGGTCAGCCGGCGACGAGGGTGGGCGTGCCGGTCTCGAACTCCGTCATGTCGCCGGTCTCGCCGAGTCGCTCGGCGCGGCGGCCGACGATGAGCATGTAGGCGAGGAACGCACCGAGCGCCAACGCACCGATGCCGATCTTGACCGGCCACGGCCACGGCTGCGCCGTGACGAAGCCCTCGATGACGCCCGCGACCGCGAGGGCGAGCACGAGGCCGATCGCCACCGTTGCCAGCGAGCGCCCCGCGGCGGCCAGCGCTTCGGCCCGCGGCCTGCGACCCGGCGCCACCCAGGCCCAGAAGATGTGCAGTCCCGCCGCTCCGGCGACGAAGATGCACGTCAGCTCGAGCAGACCGTGGGGAAGGATGAACAGGATGAAGACGTCGCCGCGGTCGAACGCGAGCATGATCGCTGCGGCCGTGCCGACGGCGACGGCGTTCTGCACGAGCACCATCACGGGCCAGATCCCGGTGATGCCGAACATGACGCACTGGGCGGCGATCCATGCGTTGTTGGTCCACACCGTCCCGGCGAAGGCGGCGGCGGGGTTCTCGCTGTAGTACGAGGTGAACTGCTCTTCGGCGTAGTACTCCAGCTGGGCCTGCGGCCCGAGGGTCGCCACGAGCGCGGGGTCGGAGGAGATCCAGAACGCCACGACCGCGCCGACGGCGATGAAGGACAGCGCGATCACGAGCGTCGTCCACCGCAGCCGGTACAGGGCCGCAGGCAGTTGCAGCAGGAAGAATCGGGGGATCTGTCGCAGCGGGTTCTCGCGCCCGCCGGTCAGCCGCAGCCGCGCGCGGGCGAGGATCGTCGAGACGTGGTCGCCCTCGGGGGTACGCCCCGCCGTGGTCTTGATCTCGGCGAGATCCGCCGACGCCGCGCGATACCGGTCGACGAGTTCGTCGACCTCGACCCCGGTGAGGCGGCGGCGCCTGCTGAGCTCATCCAGTCGCGCCCACTCCTCCCGCCGCGCAGCGGTGAGGGCGTCGAGGTCCATGTGTTTCACTGTAGTCATGCCCTCCGACGGCTCGGCGACCACGTCTCCCCCGCGCGCCGCGACGGACCCCCGAAGCGCCGGGCCCGCCCGTCCGCAGATCGTGGAGATCGACCAGGACGAGATCCTCACCGGCGAAGCCGTCGCCCTCGACGTGCAGCCGATCGGCTTCTTCCTGCGCGCCCTCGGCACGCTGATCGACGTCCTCATCGGGGCGGCGATCCTCATCCTGTTCGCGATCGCCGCCGGTTGGCTCACCGCCTCCGGCGCCCTCGACCCGGTCGTGACCCCGATCCTCACCATCGCGGTCATCGTGCTCGTGCTCGTCGTCCTCCCCACGGTGGTGGAGACCGCCACCCGAGGCCGCAGCGTCGGCAAACTCGCCGTCGGCGGGCGCATCGTCCGCAGCGACGGCGGCGCCTCCGGCTTCCGGCAGGCGTTCATCCGCGCCCTGGTCGGCGTCCTGGAGATCTGGTTCACCGTGGGGGCCCTCGCCGCCATCGTGGGCGCCTTCACCCCGCGCTCGCAGCGACTGGGGGATCTGCTCGCCGGCACCTACGCCGAGCGCACCCGCACTCCGCGCCTCCCCGCCCCGGCCCCGGGCATGCCGCCGGCGCTCGAGGGCTGGGCGACGATCGCGGATGTCGCGCGGCTGCCCGATCCGCTCGCCCGGCGCATCGCGCAGTTCGTCCGCAATGCCGTCAACCTCGAGCCGGCCGCCCGCGCCCGGGTCGCGGTCTCGCTCGCGAACGAGGTGGCCGCGCACGTCTCGCCGCTGCCGCCCACCGACCCCGAGACCCTCCTGCGGGCGGTGGCGAGCATCCGCCGCGACCGCGAATACCGCGCGCTCACCCTGGAGGCGCGGCGAGTGGAGGCCCTCACCTCGGGTGAGACCGCGGCGCCGCGCGGCTTCCCGCAGCGCTGACCCCGGGTCATCCGCCCTGTCGGCTCAGTACCGGTAGTGATCCAGCTTGTACGGGCCCTCCACCGGCACACCGATGTAGGCCGCCTGCGCGGGTGAGAGCTCGGTGAGCTCGACGCCCAGCGCAGAGAGGTGCAGGCGCGCGACCTTCTCATCCAGCGCCTTGGGGAGCACGTAGACACCCGTCGGGTATTCCTCGCGGCGCGTGTACAGCTCCAGCTGGGCGAGCACCTGGTTGGTGAACGACGCGCTCATGACGAAGGAGGGATGCCCCGTGGCGTTGCCCAGGTTCATCAGGCGTCCCTCGCTGAGGACGAGCACGCTCCGACCGTTCGGCAGGCGCCACTCGTGCACCTGCGGCTTGATCTCGACGCGCTCGGCGCCGGCGAGCGACTCCAGGCCCGCCATGTCGATCTCGTCGTCGAAGTGGCCGACGTTCGCCACGATGGCGAGGTGCTTCATGCCCAGAAGGTGCTCGACGGTGACGACGCCGGTGTTCCCGGTGCCCGTCACCACGATGTCGACCTGGTCGAGCACCGACTCCAGCCGCGCCACCTGGAAGCCGTCCATCGCGGCCTGCAGCGCGCAGATCGGGTCGATCTCGCCGACGATCACGCGGGCTCCCTGACCGCGCAGCGCCTCGGCGGCGCCCTTGCCGACATCCCCGTACCCCGCGACGAAGGCGACCTTGCCGCCGATGAGCACGTCGGTGGCGCGGTTCAGCCCGTCGGGCAGCGAGTGGCGGATGCCGTAGACGTTGTCGAACTTCGACTTCGTCACCGAGTCGTTGACGTTGATCGCGGGGAACAGCAGCGTCCCGGCGGCGGCGAGCTCGTAGAGGCGATGCACGCCCGTGGTCGTCTCCTCAGTGACGCCGATGAGGTCGGCGGCCATGCGGGTGAAACGCTGCGGATCGCGGGCGAGGCTCCGGCGAAGCGTCTCGAGCACGATCCGGTACTCCGCCGAAGCCCCCTCGTCGGCATCGGGCACGGCGCCGGCCTTCTCGAACTCGACGCCCTTGTGCACCAGGAGCGTGGCGTCGCCGCCGTCGTCGAGGATGAGGTTCGGCCCCGTTGCGCCCTCGGCCGACCAGTCGAAGATGCGGTCGGTGCACGCCCAGTACTCCTCGAGCGTCTCGCCCTTCCACGCGAACACCGGCACCCCGGCGGGGTGCTCGACCGTGCCGGTCGGGCCGACGACGACCGCGGCGGCGGCCTCATCCTGGGTGGAGAAGATGTTGCAGCTGGCCCAGCGCACCTGGGCGCCGAGAGCCACGAGGGTCTCGATCAGCACCGCGGTCTGCACGGTCATGTGCAGCGATCCGGCGATGCGGGCCCCGCGCAGCGGCTGCGACGGACCGAATTCCTCTCGGAGCGCCATGAGGCCGGGCATCTCGTTCTCGGCGAGGCGGATCTGGTGGCGTCCGGCCGGTGCGAGCGAAAGGTCGGCGACGGAGTAGTCCGTCGAGTGGGCTGCGTCGGCAGTGGCGGCGGCGGAATCGGATGCCGCGGGAGCGGCGGCGACGGTGGGAGTGGCCATTGGCCCATTCTCCCACGCCGTCGCTTCTCCCGGCCGGCCGGCAGCTCAAGGCTGCGCGCGGGGGGGCGTCAGACGCGCAGCGTCTCGTGCCGGACGACGACCCAGCCCTTCGGGACCGACATTCGCTCGGTGTGGATCGCGCAGAGGTCGTGCGCATGGGGATCGCCGGTCCGCCCGAGCGGCCCCAGGGCCGCCATCTGGTCGCCGTAATCGAAGGTCAGTGTCGACGTCGCCTCACGGGCGCAGCCGACCTTGGAGCAGAGTCTGTCGCGCATCGTCCTTCACGCTAGTCACGACCTCGGACAGCGACCGGATGCCGCGCCGTAGGATGAACGCATGGCCTGGCGTCGAGCACGAAGCGCGCAGGCGTACTCCCGCCCCGACCGTCACGGACGACATGGTCGCGAAGGTCGCAGCCCCGTCGTGCGCCCGCCGCTCCCGCCGCTGGACACCCGGGTGGAGAGGTTCGACCTGGCGGTGGGCTCCGTGGCCGAATTCCTCCGCTCCGCGTGGCCCGAGCTGCGCGAGGTGAGCTTCGAGATGGCCGACATGCCTCCCGCGACCGACGCCGACGGCATCCCCCGCTGGGTCGTCTCCCGCGAGCGCAAGCGCATCATCCTCTACCGGATCCCCATCGAACGCCTCGGCCATCTGCACCGCAACGACGATCTGCACCGCCGCATGATGATCGAGAGCTGCGTGTTTCGCGCCGCTGCCGAGTACCTCGACCGTGATCCGTGGGACCTCGGTCCGGAGCGCTTCCGGTTCCTCTGAGCGCGCCCGAACGCCGGATCAGGGGTAGACGACGGTCGGCGGCGCCGCGGCATCCGACGGCCACACCGGGTAGCCGGCGAGAGCGTTGTCGCCGGACAGCGAAAGTCCGGCGTGGACCACGCCGCCCGAGGTCTCGATGACCGAGACGGTGCGGGGTTCGGTCGGCACGACCGCCGACCCGCCCGCGGGCACCTCGACGGTCTGAATCACGGCCCCCTCAAGCGTGGAGACGGTGACGGTCGCCGGCTCTTCCCCGCTGTTGGCGAGCGTCAGCACCGGCGCGGGGCCCGCAGGAGCTGCGATGAGGGACGTCTGGCCGAGGGGCGGGGCCGCGGTGAACCAGGCGAAGTCGCTCCCCTGCACGAACCCGCTGGTATGCCACGCGGCAGCCACCACGGGCGCGTCGGCCTCCACGCGCACCACGTACTCGCCCTCGGTGAGACCGGCCACCTCCGCTTCGAGCGGCACACCCGGTTCGAGAGGCACGACGACAGGCGTTCCGACGCTCGCCCCGGTCGCGGCGTCTGTGGCGGTGACCGTCGCCGAGACCGGACCGGCGGCGCCGGCGGTGGGCGCCATGACACGCACGATCGTCTCGGCCCCCTCCCCGGCAGCTTCGCCCTGCGTCGGGGCGGGCACCGCCACACCGGCGATCACCTGCTCGGTCGAGGGCGCCACGATCGGGCCGATCTGGTCGATGCCCGCCGCCTGAAGGGTGCGGGTGACGCTGGTCTGCAGTGACGCCTGGATCGGGGCCCCGGTGGCGGTGACCCGGATGACCGGACTCTGCTCGCCCAGGAGCAGACCCGCGAGGGGCACAATGCGCTGGGCGCCCGCACGAACCACGATGTCGGCGCCGCCGGCGGGCTGCTGTTCCCCCGACGCACCGAACAGCGTGAGCTGGACGGTCGCGGGGACCGAGCCGGGGTTGGTGAGGATGACGAGGTCGGCGGCCCCGGTCGTTCCCGACCCGCCGACGAGCCACGACTCCGTGAGCGGCGGACGACACGCCGACGCAGCGAACCCGGAGAGATCCGGATCCGACACGGTCGCCGCTCCGGCGGCGGCGAGCGCTGCGGCTTCGCGACCCGCCGGCTCGGCCGTGTACGCCTCGGGCCCGACGGCCTCGGGCACCTCGGTCTCGAGGATGCGAGGCGCCGCGACGGCGTCATCGGGTCGTCCTCCGCTCGTCCCTCCGCTCGTCACCGCGGCGACGGCCGCCTGACTCAGCCCGAGGGCCTCCTCGGCGGTGCGGCCGAGGGCGATCAGGCCACCGGGGCACGCCAGCGTGACGGTGTCGGGTTCGGGGGTGACCGAGAGGGCGAGTGGTGCGCGTTCGACCGTCGGCCAGGGCACGGCCGACAGGGTCACGATGCCGACCACGAATCCGGCCGCGGCCAGGGTGCCAGCCAGCATCCGGGCACTCGCGGCGGCCCAGCGGAATCTGCGGCGATCGCTCATCGCTCCTCCAAAGCGCCTGGCCCGCTCGTGCCGAAGCCGACGATGCGAGGGGTCCGCCGCGCGGCACGCCGCGATGCCCGCGTCGGCACGGCGAGCAGAAGCGCGATCGCGAGCACGGCGAGGTTCGCCCCCAGGATCAGGCGGGAGAGGTCGGCGGCGGACGCGGGCAGATCCGGTCGCGCGGCGACCTCGCCGGTCACGCGCCACAGCTCGCCCTTCGGCGTAGCGCCGGCGTTGTCCAGCCCGTTCCGCTGGTCGAGGGCGAGAACGGCGTCCAGCCGGAACGCGCGAGCGGCGTCCGACTCGGGGATCGCGGCCGGCGCGAGCACGACGAAGCCGATCCCGCGACCGGCGAGCTCGGCGACCGAGCCCTCCCCGGTCGTGGAGATGAGGTCGACCGCCAGGGTCGCGACCGCCGAATCGGCGGACGTGGGGGTGGCTCGTGTGGCCTCCAGGGTGCTCTGCCCGCTGAGCGTCTCGCTCTCACCCCAGACCACCGCCGCAGCCATCCCGCCGCCGTTCTGCGGGGTGAGCACGAGAGTCCCGACGTCGGGGTCATCGCCACCCTCGGCGGCGATGAAGGCGGGGAGGGTGCTGTCGGGTCCGTTGGTGAGTTCCGAGGCACCCCGAGCGAGTGCGGTGAGCTGCGGGACGGCGAGGACGGCGATGGCCAGGCCCGCGGTGAAGGCGACAGCGACCCGCGCACTGCGCATCCGCGGCGCGAAACCGGAGTCCAGGGCGACGAGAGACCCGCCGACCAGGCCGATCCATGCGAGGCTCAGGCCGGGGCCCGGCCACAGCGGCACGCTCTCCCCTTCCCTCACCGAGACCGAGATGCCCACCGCGACGAAGGCGGTGACGATGCCGAGCGCGGTGATGACGAGCAGGCTGATCCCCGTCGCCCAGCGCGGCGTGAGCGGGGCCAGGAGCGCGAGGATCGCGAGCGGGGCGACCAGGAGCGGCACCCACCACACCCAGACTCCATCGAGCATCGTCGCCCATCCCCCGGCGTCGGGCGAGGGAAGACCGGCGATCAGCAGGCTCCGGCCGACCACGTCGGCACCGACCTGCGAACCTGACCACGGCAGACCCGGGTCGGCCACGAGCGCCCACCACTGCCCCGCCATCCCCTGCCACCACACCAGCGGTGCGGCCATGACCACGGTCGGCACGAGCGTCCAGACCAGCTGCGCGGTCCCGCGCCCCGAGCGCGCGACGATGCTCAGCAGCAACGCCAGCACCCACAGCGCGACGAACGCCGGGGCGAGCGAGGGCGCGCAGGCGATCACCGCCGCGAGGAGCAGCGAGGCGACCCCGGCTGCGGCCCACGAGCGGTGGGCGACGGCGCCGGTGTAGAACAGCCACGGCAGAAGGAGGTGGAGGATGACGGCCGCCGGGCGCCCCTCGGTGAGGGCGGCCAGGAACGCCGGGGCGAGCGCCCACAGCGCGCCGCCGAGGAGGCGCAGGCCCGAGCGCTCGGTGACACGGGTGGCGGCGAACCAGCCGCCTGCGGCCGCCAGAGGAAGGGCGAGGACCCACAGCAGCACGAGAGCCCGGGATGGGTCACCCGGCCACAGGCTCCCGATGATCGCAAGGAGCGTGGCGAACGGGTCGGCCGGGCCGACGACGTCGAGGCCGAGCTGACGCCGGCCGAAGGCCGCGTCTGCCCAGAGCTCGGTCAGCGTCGTGCGCAGCGGCAGCAGACCGCCGCCGCCCATCACGGGCCAGGCGAGCAGGGCGGTGAAGGCCGCGACCGACACCACCAGAGCACCGAGCACCAGCCACGCCCCGCCGCCGGTGAAGAAGTGGAGGTCTCGACGGACGAAGACGCCCGCGTCGGTGGCCGCCTCGGCGTCGGCCTCATCGTCGAGGCGCTCCCGCAGCTCGCTCTGGGAGATGCGGAGGGCGGCCAACTGCAGCCAGGACGCCCGGCGAGTGCGACGGATGCGACGGCGGGCGCGCATGACGGGAGGGATGCGGACGAGCGCGACCACCGCCGCCCACCACTCGGGGAGCACCCGTTCGGGCTGTTTGGTGACGAGGTGGGCCGCGGTGCGCCACACCGCGATGGGGAGGATCGTCAGCCAGAGGGCGAAGACCGCGGCGGGGTGGGCGTAGACGAGCCGCCGGTGAAGCTCTGCGGCGCGCGTCGCGAACGCGCGACGGCGGCGCCGGCGCGCCGTGGTCGGCGCGGGAAGGCCGGCGACGCCATCGCCCTCTGTGGCGATGAGCGCGGACGGGACGATCGAGACGCGAGAGCCGGCGAGGCGGGCGCGGATGCCGAGGTCGAGCCCTTCGTCGGCACCGCTGAGCCCGGGGTCCAGGCCCTCGAGCGCCCGCCATGCGTCGGCGCGAACGAGGAGGCCGCGGACGTCGGCGCCCAGCACATCCTGCCGGGCGTCGTGCTGGCCCTGATCGAGCTCGCCATCGGCGAGCCCGACGGTCCGGCCGAGCAGGGTGAGCGTAACCCCGAGCGAGACGATCTCGCTGCGGTCATCCCACCGCACGAGCTTCGGAGCAACGAGCGCCACCGACGGCGCGAGCTCCAGGGCGCCGACGAGCTGTCGTAGCGCGTCGGGCTCGGGCGCGGTGTCCTGAGCGAGAAGCCACACCGCGTCGCCGTCGAGCCGGCGAGAGGCCAGCGCCGTGGCCGCAGCGAACCCCGTCGAGGCCGAGGCGGTGATGACCGACTCGGCGCCGGAGGACGCCGCGATCTCGGACAGCCCGGCGCTCTCGCCGCAGAGCACGATCGTCAGCGCGTCGACGGGGCGGGACTGCTGCCGCAGCGCCGCCAGCGTGCGACGCAGGTGGGGGGCCGCCGTCGTCCGCCCGTCGGGGCGCACGACGAGAAAGGCGTGGACTCTCGCGGGCATGACCTGGTCAGCCTAGGCGCGAAGCCGGCGGGGCCGGGGCGCACGCGCCGCGAAGACGACGAAGGGGACGCCGCAGCATCCCCTCGTTGTCGTCGTCAGCCGGCCCGCCGCTTGAGCTTGCGGCGCTCCCGCTCGCTCAATCCGCCCCAGATGCCGAACCGCTCGTCGTTCTGCAGCGCGTACTCCAGGCATTCGGTGCGAACATCGCACGAGGAGCAGATGCGCTTGGCATCACGGGTCGAGCCGCCCTTCTCGGGGAAGAACGCCTCCGGATCGGTCTGCGAGCACAGCGCGTCGGTCTGCCAGCCGAGCTGGGTCTCTTCGTCTTCGACGACGGGGCGACGAACGCCCGGGACCCCCAGCTGAACCGGATCGACGAACCAATTGTCGGGAACGCCGGAACGGTATTGCGCCGCCATCTCGTTCTCCCACCTGTCACCCACGCCCTGCTGCGTGTACGAGTAATTACACCCGTGTAGTTCGCCGTGGTCAAGTCGCAGATCGTAAACCCTCAACCGGCGGGTGAATCTTCACGACGCGCCGTCGGCGTGTCGCGGTTCCATCACGCCCCTGATGATTCCGGTGAAGATGAGAGAAGTCTCACCTGCCGGGTTCCGCGAGGAAGACACGACCGGTGCCGTGGAGCACGACGGCGCGCTCGTCGGGGGCGACGAGGAGCGCACGACCCGGCCGGAGAGGCACCGCATCGCCGCTGCCGCCGGCAACCGTCACGTCGCCCTCGGTGGCCACAACGAGCGCCGTGCCCGACACCGGCACCTCCACGGCGTTCCCCCGCACCTCAGCCGTGCTCAGCGCGAAGTCGGCGACCGGCACGTCGTAGCGGCCGATCCCTTCGCCGTCGGGGCGGGGCCGCACCACGCGGGCAGGGCCCGGTGCGGTGTCGACGATCGAGAGCAGTTCGTCGACGTCGATGTGCTTGGGCGTCAAGCCGCCGCGCAGCACGTTGTCACTCGCGGCCATGATCTCGACGCCGAGGCCTCGCACGTAGGCGTGCAGCACGCCCGCATCGACGAACAGCCCCTCTCCCCGACGAAGGGTGACGAGGTTCATCAGCAGGGCCACCACGATGCCCGGATCACCGGGGTGATCGGCGATCAGCTGCCGGGCGTTGTCCAGCTCTGCGGCGAACTCCTCCGAGTGCGCCTCCTTCACGGCCCCGAGCAGGGCGTCGAGATCATCGGAGGTCGCCCCGGAGAGCGCCCATGTCAGCGCCTCGCGCAGACCCTCCGACGGATCGGATGCCGCGAGCGCGGCCTGCAGCGGAACGGCGGCGTCGCCCAGCGCCGTCAGCAGCCGCCGGGTCGCGGCGACGTCGCGGAGCCCTGCCATCGCGACGAACTCGTCGGAGACGGCGACGATGAGCTCGGGTTTGTGGTTCAGGTCGCGGTAGGTGCGGTGCGCGGCATCCACCGGGATGCCCGCCTCATCTTCACGCGCGAACCCCTCCTGTGCCTGCGCGATCGTCGGATGCGCCTGGATCGAGAGGGCGGATGCCGCAGCGAGGAGCTTCAGCAGGTACGGAAGCCTCGCCGGGGCTCCGGCCGCGCGGCCCTCCTCGGCCAGCCACTCATCCAACGACCGCCCCCCGACGACCCGTGCCGGAGAGCCCGGGTGGTCGCCGAACCACACCTCCGCCTCGGGGCGGCCCGAGGGCTCGCGTCCTTCGAGCTCGGCCAGGAGGGTGGTCGATCCCCAGGCGTAGTCACGGGGATCGTTCGCGATCGGCACCAGCATGGGTCCAGCCTAGGAGGCCCGCCGCCGGTAGCCTGAATGCACCATGGCCGTCCACACGAAGCATCCGGTCGCGGCACGCCCCGGCCCGCCCGTGCGCGAGAAGACAGGGCACCTGCTCCTGCGCGCATGGTGCATCTTCGTCCTCGCCTCGATGCTCGCCGGTGTCGGCTGGGTCCACGTGCTCGGCGATGCCGGCGCCGGAGTGCTGATGATCTCGGCCGGCGTGCTGTCCCTCACGGCGTGGCTCGCCATCCGCCCGCCGTTCCAGTGGCGGCGACTGCCGTGGTTCGCCGTGGCGTACGTCGCCTGGGCGGCACTGTCGGTGGCGTGGTCGGCGTGGATCGGCGCGACCGTCCTCACCTGGCTCCTGCTTGCGCTCACCACCCTGCAGGGCCTGTTCGTGGGGGCGATGCTGACCTGGCGCGAGATCGTCCGCGCCGTGGCCTCGGCGCTGAAGTGGGTGCTCGGGCTGTCGCTGCTGTTCGAACTCGCGGTGTCGCTCTTCGTGCAGGGACCCCTTCTTCCCGGCTTCGTCCTCCCCGACCCGAATGTCGACTACGACCCCATCGTCTACTGGTCGCGCGACAACCTCTTCGACGGCGGACGCCTCCAGGGCCTCATGGGCAACGCCAACCTCCTCGGCCCCGTGGCCCTCCTCGGCATCATCGTCTTCGCGATCCGCTTCGCCGCCCGCGCCCCGCGTCGGGTGCTGCTCATCGGCTGGATCGCGCTGGCCGCGTTCCTCTACGTGCGGGCCGCGTCGGCCACGGCGTTCCTCGCCGGTGCGCTGGCCCTCATCGTGCTCATCACGGTGCTGCTCATGCGTCGCACCCGCCGGCCCGGCGAGCGCACACGCTGGTACATCGCCTACGCCGTCATCGCGATCGGCGGCGCGGTGTCGCTGTGGGTCTTCCGCGATGCGCTGTTCCGCGCCGTCGGACGCGAGAGCGACCTCACCGGCCGCCAGGGAATCTGGCAGGCGGTGCTCGAGAGGGCGAACGAGCGTCCCCTCGTCGGGTGGGGTTTCGCCACCCCCTGGCTGCCGTCGGAGCCGCTGTTCGACCGGTGGATCGTCGATCACGGCGAGACCGTGATGCAGGCGCACAACATGTGGCTCGACGTGTACCTTCAGCTCGGCATCATCGGCGTGGTCATCTTCGCCGCGGCGCTGCTGGCCTTCATCTGGCGGGCGTGGTTCTTCGCCGTCGACCGCCCGCGTTGGGACCTGCGCGCAGACCGGCCCTACTCCCCCCTCACGCTCCTTCCGACCCTCGTAGGGGCGATCCTCCTCGTGCAGGGGGTCGCCGAGTCCACACCGCTGCTCATGTGGGGCTGGATGTTCCTGGTGATGCTCGGCGGAAAGATCAAGCAGACCCCGCACGTCGGGGTGGGCCCGACAGAGCGTTCGCTCGCCATCGAACGCGGTGAGTTGATGCTCGACACCCTCCGCACCGACAACCCCCGCCCCCGCGGGCGGGTCGCGGCGCCCGCCGGCGCGCCGGCCACCGATGCGGTGACCGACTCCGCGGCGAGCAGGCGTGCACCCGGCACCGCCGCACCGGGCACCGACGCGAAGCCGGCACCGTGACCGCAGCGGAGGCGGGCGCGCCGCACCGCGGGTGGGCGTCGCATCTCCTCGACTCGGCGGCGTTCGCCCGGGCCTATTCCCTCTGTGTCCTCGGCGCGGTGTTCTCGGGGTTCCTGATCGAGCGGATGACCGGGCGCGTGACGTACGTCACGATCCTCACCGTTCTCTGCCTCCTCGGCGGCGCGATGCTCTTCGTCCGCCGCGGGGAGATCTCCCTCCTCCGGCTCGTTCCGACCACCCTCGTGCTCCTCGCGGGCTGGGCCTTCGTCAGCATCTTCTGGAGCTCCGACCCGGCGGGATCGTTCTGGGGGTGGCTGTCCTTCGTCGCCATCGCGTTCCTCGCCGTCACGCTGGGCCATGTCCGCGACACCCTGCAGACCGCCCGGGCTCTCGGCGACGTGCTCCGTGTGCTGCTGACGGTGTCACTCGGAGTGGAGATCCTCAGCGGCATCCTTCTGGACACCCCGTTCCGCTTCCTCGGCGTCCAGGGAAACATCGCCCAGCTCGGGCCTATCCAGGGCATCTTCGGCACCCGCAACGTACTCGGATTCGTCGCGGTACTCGCCCTCATCACCTTCCTCATCGAGTACCGCACGCAGTCGGTCAGGCCCGGCACGTCGCTGTACTCCGTCATCCTTGCGGGGTCCCTGGCGGCGCTCAGCGACTCCCCCACCGTGCTCGTCCTGGCCGTCGGGGTGGGGCTTGCCACCGCCGCGCTCGCACTCGTGCGCCACACCGCCCCCGCCCGCCGCGGGGCGGTGCAGGGGGCGCTCGGCGCCCTCGTCGTCATCGGCATCGGCGTCGGGTACGTCGCCCGGCAGCCGATCGTCACGTTTCTCGGCGCCGGTACGGATTTCTCCATCCGGGTCGAACTGTGGAACCGGATGGTCGACCTGATGCGCTTCCGTCCCGTCCAGGGGCAGGGCTGGTACGGGCCGTGGGATGTCGACGAGTGGCCCTTCAACGCGCTCAACGCCCTGACGCGCACGAACCACGCCACGGGGCTCAACGCCTACCTCGACGTGCTGCTGCAGATCGGGTGGGTCGGACTTCTGCTGTTCCTCGCGTTCTGCACCACCGCCCTCGTGCGCGCGTGGCTCGACGCCAGCGAGCGCCGGTCGGTGATCTACGCGTGGACGCCCTTGATCCTCGTGGCGCTGCTGATCGACTCGCTGTTCGAGAGCTTCACCCTCTTCGGGATCGGATGGCTCATGCTCGTCCTGTGCGCCGTGCGCGCCGGACATTCCCGCTCGTGGCGCGAACGTCTGGGCACCCCCGACGACGTCGGCCCGGCGCTGCCGATCTTCGACGTGCCGCGGTAGCGGGGCGTTCACCCTGTGTTCGGATGCGCCGCTGTTAGAATCCTCGCGCCATGACACTCGCCGACGCACGCCCGGAACAGACCGTGACCGAAGAGTTCTCCCCGGCGACGGCGACGATCGCCATCGTGACCTTCAACCGGTCCGGGCTCCTCTCCCGGCTCCTCGGGAGCATCGAGCGGATGGACCCGAAGCCCGGCCACGTCGTGATCGTCGACAACGCATCGACCGATGACACCGGCGACGTCGTCGAATCGTTCCGCGAGCGCCTCGGCACCCAGCTCGTGTACCGCCGAATGGACACCAACACCGGCGGATCCGGCGGCTTCAGCGAGGGGATGCGGGTCGCCTACGACCTCGGCTCGACCTGGATCTGGCTGATGGACGACGACGTCGAGGTCATCCCCGACGGCCTGGCGAAGATGGGCAGATGGGCGCCGCGATTCAAGAGCATCCAGGGCCGCCGATACGACTACGACGGCAGCGAGTTCTATTGGCAGTACCGGATCGCCGAGCCGCTCGGCATCCCGATCCCCTTCGCTCCCGCGAGCTTCGACGCTTCCGGATTCAAGGAGATGAACTCGGGATGCTTCGAGGGGATGTTCATCCACCGCGACATCGTCACCGAGATCGGCCTTCCCGACCCCCGCTTCTTCATCTACTGGGACGACCAGGTCTACGGGTGGCTGGCATCGCGGAAGACCACCTCGGTGATCGTCGACGAGTTCGTCCTGCGGCGGACGCGCGAGATCAAGCAGTGGGACATGGGCATCCGCCACATGAACGCCTCGAGCAACGCCTACCGGTACTACATCATGCGCAACCGGGCCCACATCAAGCGCTACTACCGCTCCCTCGGCGTGTACAACCCGACGCTCTTCGGGCTCGGCACGGCGCTCACGTTCGGCAAGGAGCTGATCCGGCTGCTCTTCGTGGAGCGGACGGTGCGCGGCACCTCGCACCTGTTCCGCGGGCTCCGCGACGGTCGGAAGATCGCGAACGACCGCTCGTGGTCGCCGATGCCGCCGCTGTCCGCACCCGCCGCCCCCGGTCGCTGACCGAGCGCAGCGCGCCGGTCGTTGAGCGAGCGCAGCACCCCGGTCGTTGAGCGAGCGCAGCGAGTCGAAACGCGTCACCCACCGTTGTAGTCGGCGTTGTACCGGTCGAGCACCTCGTGGATCGACGCATCCATCGACAGCCGCCCTTTGTCGAGATAGAGCCCCCGCTCACAGAAACGCCGAAGATCGCGTTCGCTGTGCGAGACGAAGAACAGCGTCCGACCGTCGGCCAGGAGCTCGTCGATCCGCGTGTAGCACTTCTCCCGGAACGCCCTGTCGCCGACCGCGAGCACCTCGTCGACGAGCAGGATCGGTTCCTCCAGCTGCGAGACCACGCTGAAGGCCAAGCGCACCTTCATCCCGTTGCTCAGGTGCTTGTAGGGGGTGTCGACGAAGTCGTCGAGCTCGGCGAAGTCGATGATGCCGTCGAAGCGGCGCGAGACCTCGGCCCGCGGCATCCCGTGCAGTCCAGAGGTCAGGCGCACGTTCTCGCGAACCGTCAGGTCACCGACGAAACCGCCCGTGATCTCGATCAGCGGAGCGACTCCCCCGTTCACCCGCACCGACCCCTCGTCGGGAAGAAGGACGCCTGCGACGAGCTTGAGGAGCGTGGACTTGCCCTGTCCGTTTCGGCCCACCACACCGATCGACTCTCCGGGCGCGACGGTGAAGCTGACGTCCCGCAGCGCCCAGAATTCGCCGGGCCGCGAGCGCCGATGGGAATCTGCGAACAAGTCCTTGAAGCTGCGCCGCCCACGGCGGTTCCGACGGAACCGGACCCCGAGATCGTCCACCTCGATCGCGTGCGTCATCACAGCTCCTTCAACACGGGGCGCTCGAGGCTGCGGAACACGAAGAGCCCCAGGACGAGGAAGCCGACGCTCATCGTCACCCCGACGACGACCGAGAGGGTGTCCCACACCTCGGGGAAGAAACCGACCCGGTAGAGCGTGAAGATGCCCGACAGCGGGTTGAACGCGGCGAGCTGGGGGAAGATCCCCGGCAGGTCGGAGACGGAGTAGATGATCGGCGAGGCGTAGAAGAGCACGCGGAGGATGAGCTTCGTCGTGCGCTCGAGGTCGGAGTAGAGAACGCACAGCGGAGCAACGATGAGGCCCAGTCCGACGAGGAGCATCGTCTGCAGCAGGATGGCGACGGGGAAGAGGAGAAGGCCCCAGTTCATCTCGACCGGCGTAGCGCTGGTGAACGCTGCGACGACCACGAATCCGACGAGCACCGGCAGTGAGCAGAGGAACTCGACGCCCTTGCTGAGCACGATGCGGTTGACCCAGATCGAGCGCGGGATAGCTGTCGACCGGACCAGCCGCGCGTCTTTATTGAACGCACGGGTGAAGTCCGACACGGCCGCGTTGAACCAGACCCACGGCAGGAGCGCGGTGATGAGGAAGACGATGTACGGCTCATGCCCGACCGTTCGCTGGAAGACCTGCGTGAACACGAACCAGTAGATGAGGCTCATCACCAGCGGGTCGAGGACCGACCACAGGTATCCGAGAGCGCTGGTCGCGTACCGGACCCTGAGGTCGCGCGCCGAGAGCAGCCACAGCGAGTGGAGGTAGCGACGCGGGGACCCGGGGGCACCGACGGTCGCTGTGGTCACGGAATGAGTCTATGGGCGCATCCGGGATGGATTCCGCCGCGCCTCAAGGAGCCTCGCCGCCGACCCACGGGGCGTCGTCGATGACTGCGGCGATTTCGGGGGCAAGCATCCGCACGTACTGCAGGTTGAGATGATCTGCGTCAAAGTAGACCGGGATACCGCCGATCACCCCATAACAGAGCGTCGCGTCGCAGAAGCGGTCAGTCAGGTCGACGAGGTCCAGCGATGGGCTGTCCATCCGCTCACCCGCGATTGCCACCGGATCGGCGGGCTGCGCATCGACGCGCAGGCGTGCACACTCAATCGGCGCGTCCCGATTCAGGACGACGCAATCCGGACTGCGCACCTCGCCGTTGAAGGGCGGATCCGCCAGAGCGACGACGTGCACGCCCGCGTCGATCCACCGCTCCCAATCGCGCTGCAGGCCATCCGCGAATTGGTCCGTCACAGGTCGGCCCGAGCCGTCGTCCACGAGGTGCAGGCGCGCAGCCATGGATGTGAAGACCGCGTCCGGTGTCGCAGCCGCGATCTCGTCCGATACGTCGCGGGCCCACTGTCGGCACTGGTCGATGTCGACCGTAGACCACGGGATGCGAAATCCGATAAACGCGACATCCGCGGGCGGACACCCGCCGCGGTAACTGACTGTGACGTCCCAGCGGCGCTCGCGGGCAAGATCGAACACCGCACCCTGCCACTGCTGCGCATGGGAATCGCCGACCAGCCAGACCCGCGCCGTGGGATCGCCGCCGGAGAAGTCACATTGGGTCGTCGAGAGTGGACCCCGGGTGGTCTCTTCACACTCCGAGGGCGTGTAGAAGTACTCGTTCGCTCGGGTCATCACGACCGATGTCGTCGCCGGTCCGAACGGGTCGTCGCATTCGATTTCCGGTGCCAGCGCCGCGGGGCCGACGCATGACCCGAAGGGCAACGGAGCCGTCGGATCATCAGCCGCTGCACGCGCCTGGAAACCGAGCAGCAGGCCGGCCGAGACGATCACCCCGACTGCGACGCCTCCGGCCATGGCGAGCACGGAGCGACGCACCGAGCCCGTCCACCAGCGCCAGCGCTGACCGGGGTCTTCGACCAGCACCTTCGTGATCCAGGCCAGCACGAGCGCCACCGCAAGGATGCCCAGGCGCACCAGGGCGTTGAGCTCCCCGAGTATCACGAAGGGCGCCACGACGATCAGCGGCCAGTGCCACAGGTACAGCGAGTACGAGATCTCGCCCACCCACTGCACGGGGCGGCTCGCCGTCAGGGGTGTATGCCAGAGCCGCGGATGACCGGTGCCGGCAGCGATGACCGCCGCGGTTCCCGCGACGGGGAGGAGGGCGGCCCACCCCGGGAAAGCAGTGTCGGGTCCGTACAGGAGAATCGCGATCAGGATCATCGCGAGTCCAGCGGCGGAGATCGCGCCCGCGAGCGCACGAGGCATGCGCCACCTCCCCGCGAGGAGTGCCACGAGACCGCCGGCGACGAACTCCCACATCCGGCCGTAGGTGACGAAGTAGGCCTGAGCCGGCCACACCTCGGTGACGATGATGCTCGCTGCCAGCGAGGTGATGCCGACGCTGACCAGCATGATGCCGACCCCGTGCCGCGAGCCGCGCACGAATCGCACCCCGAATGCCGCCGCAGCCACGACGAGGACGGGCCAGACGAAGTAGAACTGCTCCTCCACCGACAGCGACCAGTAGTGCTGCGCCACGGTGGCGCTGTCGTTGAGCGCGGAGTAGTCCGTGGCCATCGCGGTGAGGTACCAGTTCTCAACGTACAGCGCACTCGCTGCCACTTCGAAGGCGCTCCGCTCCCATTGAGGGTAAGGCAGGAAGGCAGCTACCAGTACTGCCGACACGACGAGGACGAGAAGTGCGGCGGGGAGGAGCCGCCGGATCCGGCGGGCGTAGAACGCACCGAGTCGGATGCGCCGGGTCGCGGTCACCTCGCGGAGCAGGTGACTGGTGATCAGAAAGCCGGATATCACGAAGAAGACGTCCACGCCGACGTAACCGCCGCCGATCGCCCCGGGCCACAGGTGGTTCAGCACAACGGCGCCGATCGCCAGAGCGCGCAGCGCCTGCACGTCGCTGCGGAAGCGCCGCTCGGACGCGGGGCGCGCGGCGGTCCGCGCGGTTCCGGACGTCGTGGTCTCGGCCGTCACGCGCTCAGCCATTGTCGCCGGCGTTTGCGGGCGCACAGGTCGTGGGCCGACGGCAGCCGGAGGGAGTACAGATCGGGTCGGGACAAGCGCGCGGCGCCGACGGCGGCTGTGTTCACGGAGACGAGTTTATGGGCGGCGCGCCGACTCAGATGCCGGAGCGCTCCAGCACCGGACGGATCGTCTCCTCTAGCGCTGGAGCGATCGTTTCGGCATAGGTCTGTCCGATGTGACCATGGTCGATGTAGACCGCCACGCCACCGATCACCGGCAGACAGACTCCCTCTGGGCACAGGTAGGGCGTGAGGTCGACAACGGTCACGCCACCTGAGTGGAGGCGTTCTGCAGGGTTCTCTTCCGCCAGGACACTCCGGGCGTCTCGTCGGCACTCGTCCGCGTCCGGACCGTTCAGCTCCACGCACGCGAACATGTCCTGTGAGAAGCGTGGATTATCGCGGACCAGGACCACCTCGGAACCGTTGTCGACGATCGGCTGAACGTAGTCGTCGAGTCCACGAAGAACTCGCTCGGCATCGGTCTCGGGCTCGGTCTTGGTCCCCATCATGAAGACGAGGTCCGGCTCATGGGCAAGTGCGTAGTCGAGCGCCGCCTCGCGCCAGAGCTCACACTCGGAGCGATCGCCGAGGACCGGCTCGCCTGCTGCGAAGGAGCAGCCGCCTTTGAGAAGCGCGACGACGTTCCAGTCTCTCTCGTCTGCAAGCGGCACCAGCGAGCCCGCCCACTGCTGCGCGTGCGAGTCACCGATGACGAACACCGTACCGGTGGATCGCCACTCGACCGTCTGCTCCCGACATGTCTCGACCAGGATCTCTTCGCTGGGGCGACGGTCTCCCGTGCACTCGCCATCGAGGGTCACCCAATCCGTCGACACCGCTGACCCCGCCGGGACAATGCTCTCTTCGTCGACCTCGAGATTTGCCCCGCCAGGCATCAGGACGCGGGCGCCGGGATGATCGCCCACGGGAAGCGCGGCCACGCGCCGCTCCTCCGCCGATTGCCACGTCACGAGCGGCACGGTTACGAGGAGAACGCTAACGAGAATCGTGAGCGAGGAGCGCAACAGGCCGTCGCCGTTCAACCTCCGCAGCGGCCACTCGACGCCGTAGGTGACGACGACGGCGACCGCCAGAGAAAGCCCGACAACCGCGGTTCCCGATAGGAGATCCAGCGTGACGTCTTGGGTAACCAGGATCCACGTCACCAGAATCGGCCAGTGCACCAAGTACAGGGCGTAGGAGATCGCGCTCAGTCGCCGGAGAGGCCAGGAGGAGAGCAAACGCGTGGGCCCTCCTGCGGGGCTTGCGGTGCCCGCGACGATCACAGCGGCCGCGCTCAACGTCGGCCAGAGCGCGAGGTAGCCGGGAAAGCCGCCCTGCACATCCAGCAGCGCGCCGCACAACACCAGCCCGATGATGCCGAGCCAACCGATGAACACGGCGGGCCACCGAGGGAGACGGAGCCGTGCAACCACGAGCGCGAGAAGGGATCCGAGGGCGAACTCCCACAGACGCGCAAAGGTGTCGAAGTAGGCCGCCTGCTGATCAGCCGCAGTGAAGGAGATCGAGTAGGTGAGCGACCCGATGAACACCGAGACAAACAAGACGCTCAGCGCGCGCGTCACGGACATCGACACGGCACGCCCGAGCGCCACGGCGAAGACCATGAGCAGAGGCCAGAGGAGGAACACCTGCCCCTGGATCGAGAGTGACCAGAAATGCTGGAGCGGGCTGAGCGTCTCCCTGTCGTAGTAGTCCGCGGCGGAGGCGACGAGCTCCCAGTTCTGGAAGTAGAACAGGGAGGCCCAGCTCTGGCTCCAGATCTCCGGCCAGGAGGAAGGAGGGAACACGACGGAAGCCGTGATGAGGATTCCGCCGATGGTCACCACCGCAGCAGGAAGAAGGCGGGCGAAGCGGCGAAGCCAGTAAGCGAGGACGGGTTCGGTCGATCGCGTCTCTGCGCGGCGAGCAAACGAGGCCGTCATGAAGAACGCCGAGATCATCAGGAAGACGTCGACGCCACCTGAGACTCTCCCGAACCAGACGTGGTAGGCCACGACCAATGCGATCGCCAGCGCGCGGAGCCCATCGATGTCCGCCCGGTAGGGGCTCTTCGGCGCGCGTGCTTCCAAGAGCACTGTCGGGCTGCGCTCGAGAACGGTCATCGAATCACGCGAGCTGGTTGTTCCACATCGACAGCGCCGACCCGATTGCCATGTGCATATCGAGGTACTGGTAGGTGCCGAGGCGGCCGCCGAACAGTACGTCCTTCTCACCCTTGGCCAACTCCCGATAGGCCAGGACGCCGGCGCGGTCTTCGGGGGTGTTGACCGGGTAATAGGGCTCATCATCACGCGTAGCGAATCGGGAGAACTCTCGCATGATGACGGTCTTGTCGGTCGGGTAGCGATCTGCACGCTCGGGGTGGAAGTGCTTGAACTCATGGATGCGCGTGTAGGGGACGTCGGCATCGGCGTAGTTCATCACTGAGGTGCCTTGGAAATCGCCCACGTCCAGCACCGTCTCCTCGAAGTCCAGCGTGCGCCAGGAGAGGGCGCCCTCTGCGTAGTCGAAGTAGCGGTCCACCGGGCCGGTATAGACCACCGGCAGCTGGCCGACGACAGCCTTCTTGTGCAGCGGCTGCGACTCGTCGAAGAAGTCGGTGTCCAGACGCACCTCGATGTTCGGGTGGTCGGCCATGCGCTCCAACCACGAGGTGTACCCGTCGGTCGGCAGGCCCTCCCACGTGTCGTTGAAGTACCGGTTGTCGTAGGTGTATCGCACCGGAAGTCGGCTGATGATCTCCGCCGGGAGCTCCGTCGGGTCGGTCTGCCACTGCTTGGCGGTGTAGTCGCGGATGAACGCCTCGTAGAGCGGCCGGCCGATGAGGGCGATGGCCTTCTCCTCGAGGTTGCGTGCCTCTTTGACATCGAATTCGCCCGCGAGCTCGTGGATGAGCGCCCGCGCCTGGTCGGGCGAGTACGCCGCACTGAAGAACTGATTGATGGTGCCCAGGTTGATCGGCAGCGGATAGACCACACCGCGATGGTTGGTGTAGACGCGGTGCGCGTAGTCGGTGAAAGTGGTGAAGCGGTTAACGTACTCCCACACGCCCGGGTTGGAGGTGTGGAAGAGATGGGCACCGTAGCGGTGGACCTCGATGCCGGTCTGCGGCTCGTCCTCGCTGTAGGCGTTGCCGCCGATGTGATGACGGCGGTCGATGACCGTGACCTTGCGACCAGCCGCCGCGGCGCGTTCTGCGATCGTGAGGCCGAAGAATCCGGAGCCGACGATGAGAAGATCCATACGTGGGGACGCTTTCGTGGGGACGGGAGGCCCGTTCGGGCACGCACTGCCGGGCGGGGGCACCGGGCACGAGCGGACAGTCTACCCAAGCCGCCTGAGGAGCCCGCCGTATGTGCGGCCGTCGCGCCGCTGACTAGTCGCGAGCCGCCTTCAGGTACTCCAGGAGGGACGCACGACCGTCCGATGGCGCGAAACCCGTCCCGGTGATCCGGGCGAGATCGAGGACGCTGTTCCGTGGGCGCGGCGCGACGGGACCGGTCGCCGTGCCGAAGTAGTCCTCGGTGCTCACTCCGGTCACCCTCGTCGGATCGTTTCCCGTGAACGAGAACACGGCACGGGCGACGTCCGCCCACGACATGACGTCCCCTGACGAGGTGATGTTGTAGGTACCGGCCGGGGCCTTCGTGTCGAGGAGGTGACGGATGCCGCGGGCGATGTCGGCGGCGAAGGTGAGCCGCCCGATCTGGTCGTCGACGACCGCGGGGTCGATCCCGCGCTCGGCGAGCGAGGCCATGGTGCGGACGAAGTTCTTCCCCTCGCCGATGACCCACGAGGTGCGGACGATGTAGTGGCGGGGCACGGTGGACACGATTGCGTCGCCCGCGGCCTTGGTCTGGCCGTAGACGCCGAGCGGGCAGATCGGATCGTCCTCCCGGTAGGGGCGGTCGAGCGTTCCGTCGAAGACGTAGTCGCTGGAGATGTGCACAAGGGTGAGGCCGTTCTCGGTCGCGAGCCGCGCCAGCGTGGCGACGCCGGTGACGTTCGCAGCCCACGCGTCGCGGCGGCCGTCGGGGGTCTCGGCGAGGTCGACGGCGGTGTATGCAGCGGCGTTGACGACCGCGCCGTAGTCACGCCAGTGACGCGCAGTTGAGATGCCGGGGTCTGTCAGGTCGAGGTCGGCGCGCGTGGTGAACTCGACGTGGCCGGCGCCGGCGAACTCCTCGCGCAGAGCCGTTCCGAGCTGGCCGGAGGCTCCGACGACGAGGATCTTGCGCGGCGCGATCGGCGTCACGTCGGCGAGGCGCGGATGGGCGATGTCCTTTGCCGAGATCTCCACGTCCGTCAGCGGGATGGGCCAGTCGATGGCGACCGTCTCGTCGGCGAGGTTCAGGAACGAGTACGGCGCGTTCGGCGACCAGTGGTCATTGACGAGGTAGGTGTAGGCGGTGTCGGGTTCGAGCGTCTGATACGAATTCCCTACCCCACGGGGGACGAAGATCGCGCGGGAGGGGTCGAGCTCAGTGGTGAAGACGGCTCCGAAGGTGGGTCCTTCGCGCAGGTCGACCCAGGCGCCGAAGATGCGTCCAGTCGCGACGGAGACCCACTTGTCCCACGGTTCGGCGTGGATGCCGCGTGTGGTGCCCGCGGCGTCGTTGAAGGAGATGTTGTTCTGCACCGGTCCGAAGTCGGGCAGTCCCAGCGTCGTCATCTTCTCGCGCTGCCAGTTCTCCTTGAACCAACCGCGGGAGTCGCCGTGGACGGGGAGTTCGTAGACGACCAGTCCCGGGATGGGAGTTTCGATCGCGGTCAGCTGCTTGCCGAACTCGGTCACTACTGCCCCTTCGATGCGTAGAAGGCCTCTACGCCGTCCTTGGCCGGTGCCCACCAGTCCTCGTTTGCGTGGTACCAGTCGATGGTGGCGCGAAGGCCCGCCTCGAAGTCCTGGTAGCGCGGCTGCCAGCCGAGCTCGGTGCGGAGCTTGGTGGAGTCGATGGCGTAGCGCAGATCGTGACCGGCACGGTCGGTGACGTGGTCGTAAGCGTCGGCGGGCTGTCCCATGAGGGTGAGGATGAGCTCGACGACGGTCTTGTTGTCCTTCTCGCCGTCGGCCCCGATGAGGTAGGTCTCCCCGATCCTGCCGCGCTCGAGGACGGTGAGCACCGCGGAGGAATGGTCGTCTGCGTGGATCCAGTCGCGCACGTTCTCGCCGCGGCCGTAGAGCTTGGGGCGGATACCGCGCAGAACGTTCGTGATCTGCCGCGGGATGAATTTCTCGACGTGCTGGTAGGGACCGTAGTTGTTCGAGCAGTTCGAGATGGTCGCCTGCACGCCGAACGAGCGCACCCATGCCCGCACCAGCAGGTCGCTGCCGGCCTTGGTCGATGAGTAGGGGGAGGAGGGGTTGTACGGGGTCGACTCTGTGAAGCGGGCCGGGTCGTCGAGCTCCAGATCGCCGTACACCTCGTCAGTGGAGATGTGGTGGAAACGCGTGCCGTGACGACGCGCTGCTTCGAGCAGCGTGTAGGTCCCGACGATGTTTGTGTCCAGGAACGGACGCGGGTCGTGCAGCGAGTTGTCGTTATGGGACTCGGCGGCGTAGTGGATGATCGCGTCCACGCCGACCACGAGCGTGTCGACCAACTCGGCGTCGGCGATGTCGCCCTGGACGAAGGTCAGCCGATTCTCGGGAAGGCCCGCCAGAGAGGCGCGGTTGCCGGCGTAGGTGAGCTTGTCGAGCACGGTCACGCGGTGATCGGTGTGCTCGAGCACGTGGTGCACGAAATTGGAGCCGATGAATCCGGCTCCGCCGGTAACGAGCAGGTGAGTCATCAGCGTCCTCTCTCCAGGAGCTCGAGCAGGTACGTGCCGTATCCGGATTTCACGAGCCCCTCGGCGCGCGTGCGCAGCTCCTCGTCCGAAAGGAAGCCCTGCCGCCAGGCGACCTCTTCGGGAACACCGATCCGCATGCCGGTGCGCCGCTCAATCGTGCGGACGTAGTCGGCGGCATCCGTCATCTGATCGAAGGTGCCGGTGTCGAGCCACGCGGTACCGCGCGGCAACACCTGCACCTGCAGCGCACCACGTTCGAGATAGGCGCGGTTGATGTCGGTGATCTCGTACTCGCCGCGCGCACTCGGTTTCAGATCGCGGGAGATCCCGACCACCTCGTTGTCGTAGAAGTAGAGTCCGGGTACCGCATAGTTGCTCTTGGGCTGGGCCGGCTTCTCCTCCAGTGAGACTGCGCGTCCGTCCTCGTCGAACTCGACCACCCCGTAGGCCTGGGGCTCGGCGACCCAGTAGGCGAAGACGGCGCCGCCGTCGATGTCCGTGTAGCGCTTGAGCTGCGTGCCCAGTCCGGGGCCGTACAGCAGGTTGTCCCCAAGGACGAGGGCGACTTTGTCGCCGGCGATGAAGTCCGCTCCGATGGTGAACGCCTGAGCCAGCCCGTCGGGCGAGGGCTGCTGGGCGAAGGTCAGCGAGACGCCGAACTGCGACCCGTCACCCAGGAGCCGCTCGAAGAATGGTGCGTCGTGCGGAGTGGTGATGATGAGGATGTCCCGGATCCCCGCCAACATCAGGGTCGACAACGGGTAATAGACCATCGGCTTGTCGTACACCGGGATCAGCTGCTTCGACACACCCAGGGTGATCGGATGCAGACGCGTGCCGGAGCCGCCGGCGAGGATGATGCCCTTCACACGTCCATCGTGTCACAGCCGCTGAACAGGGCCCGATCAGGAGAGCGGCTGAGACTTTTGCAAAAGCACCGCGTGTCACATCAGTCCCAAAAACCACAGTGGTAATGAAGAGCAACTTCCGCAACAATGTGGAACGTGACTCGACTCAACGGCTGGAAGCTCGGCCGACCGCTTGCGATCCTCACCGCCGCGTCGCTTGCGATGGGTTTGCTGTTCGCATCCCCCGCGGTGGCCATGGATGACGCGCAAGAGGCGAGCCACGCCGCCGGGACGCGGATCGTGCCGGCAGCCGACCTGAGTCAGTTCCGGCCCGGCAACATCATCTCGGACGACCGCTTCTTCGACTCCTCCACGATGACGGAGTCGCAGATCGACGCCTTCCTTCGGCAAAGGGTGAAGTCCTGCCAGTCCGGGTACGTGTGCCTGAAGGACTTCCGCCAGACCACCACGACGAGAGCCGCCGACCGATACTGCGGTGAGTATCGTGGCGAGACATCGGAGACAGCGGCTCGCATCATCGCCAAGGTGGCGCAGGCGTGTGGACTGAATCCCCAGGTCCTGATCGTCACTCTAGAGAAGGAACAGGGTCTCGTGACGCACACGTGGCCATCGGATTGGCGATACACCATCGCCATGGGCCAGGGGTGCCCCGACACCGCGGCGTGCGACACCCGGTACTACGGGTTTTTCAACCAGGTCTATGGTGCGGCGCGACAGTTCCAGATCTACACAGAGGGTCGTTACTTCACCTATTACGCGCCGGGAAAGACCTGGAATGTTCGTTACAGCCCGAACGCCTCGTGCGGGTCTTCTCCAGTCTTCATCGAGAATCAGGCCACGGCGAATCTCTACTACTACACGCCCTATCAGCCCAACGCCGCATCACTACGCGCGGGTTATGGACAGGGCGATGGGTGTTCGACGTACGGCAACCGCAACTTCTATCAGCGCTTCACGGACTGGTTCGGCAGCACGCAGGCCGCGGCTGCCACACTCGTCACGGGCCCCGCTCGCGACCACGCGTACCTGGTCGCCGACGGCCGGAAGCACCCGATCGCCGCGCCGGACGACCTCACTGCATTCTCAGCGAAGTTCGGTCGCCTGCGCGACGTGTCCGCCACCTACCTGGACAGCCTGGCGACGGGACAGGTTGTGTCCCGGTACGTCCACGACTCTCGCACCGGAACGCTGTACCTCATCGACCTCGACGGATCGAAGCACCGCCTCACGTCGGTCGAGCAGGTGGCTCAATTCGGCTACGTCTTCGAGTCGTTTGCAAACCTCGGAGCGCGCGTACTGGACGCTTTTCCCACTGGGGCGGAAGTAGGCAGGTTCTTCCGACCGTCCGGCACGACCGAGACCTACGTGCTCGAGAACAATCAGCGCCGCCATCTCGCCGACCCCGCGGCTTACACCTACGCCGCGCGCGGCCAGAACTCGTACGTCGCGACCATGGATGCCGCAGCCGCCGCGAAGATCCCCCTCGGTCCGACGTACTTTATGCCCAACACCCTCGTGCGCGGCGCCTCGTCTGGAGACGTGCTGCTGACGACTCCCACGGGCACTGTGGTGCATGTGCCGAGCTTCGCGCTCGCCGCCGAGTTCGGCGCGGTGAAGTACACCGTCGTGGCGGATGCGCTCTTGGCGCGGAGCACGCGCGTGGCGGACTCGCTCGGGCCGATCGTTCGCTGCGGCGATGCGGATCTCGTCGCAGCTGACGGAAGGCTGCGTCCGGTCAGCGGCGACACAACGGGGCTCTCGCGCACGAACCTCACGGAAGCCGAGTGCGCTGCGTTCACGCGGGGGTCCGCCGTGGCCGCCCCCCTCTTCGTCCAAGCGAAAAACGGGCCCGACGTCCACGCTGTCGTGAACGGGACACTTCGCCACGTGCGCGACTACGCCATGCTCACGTCGCTCAACGGCTCCCGCCCGCTGACCGTGCTGCGCTGGTCCGCCGACACCATGGCATGGCAGGGCATCGGCGGGCCCGTCCTCATCGAGGGCGAGTTCGTGCAGTTCGCTGGCTCCGGCGAGGTGTATCGCTGGTCGGAGGGAAGCCTGCACCACATCACCGACCTCCCCACGCTGACACGCCTGGGCGGCGGTCGGATCCCGCCCATCACGACGCTCCCCGCGCAGTTCAAGAGCACATACCCGTACGGCGACCCGATCAGCGATCGACCCGCCCTCGCCGAAAGCGCCTTCGTGAGCTTCTCGGACCACCCCGAGGTCTTCAAGGTCGCCGACGGCGAGCTGCGACACGTCGCCGACTACGCCGCACTGATCTACCTCGGCGGGGATCGCATGCCTGCCATCCAGACACTCTCCGGCGCGCTGTGGGGCCAGTACCCCACCGGAAGCGCGATTACCGGTGTGCCAACGATCTCGGACGGCTCGTTCGTCCAGTTCACAGGCGCTGCGGAGGTTCACCGATACGTCTCCGGAGACCTCCGACACGTCACCAGCGTCAACACGTTGGTCTCGCTCGGCGGCGGACGGATCCCGCCGATCCAGCAGCTCCCGGTCGAGGACCGGGCGGCATTCCGGATTGGCGCCCCCCTCCCCTGATCGCCGGGTTCTCGCAGGGAGCCGGACCGGCAGCGGCTAAGATTGCGGGACTATGACGGACCGTGCCGACAGCGTGCTCATCATCGTGCCGGCGTGGAATGAGGCGATGAACGTGGGCACGACGGTCGCCGAAATCCGTGCGGCGGATCCGTCTTATGTGGTGGCGGTGGTCGACGACGGCTCCCAAGACGGGACGGCTGAGGTCGCCCGCGCTGCGGGCGCGATCGTTCTCCCACTGCCATTCAACCTCGGAGTCGGCGGTGCAATGCGAACCGGCCTCACCTATGCACAGCGCCATGGCTTCCAGCGCGCCATCCAGGTGGATGCGGACGGTCAGCACAACCCGCAGGACATCGCGCGGGTTCTCCAAGGCCTGGAGCACGCAGACATCTCGATCGGCGCCCGCTTCGCGGAGGTCGGCGACTACGAGGTGCACGGTCCGCGGCGGTGGGCCATGATCGTGCTCGCCAAAGTCGTGTCGCGCGTCGCAAAGACGCGACTCACCGACGTCACCAGCGGGTTCCGCGCCGCCGGGCCGCGTGCCATCGACCAGTACGTCACCTACTACCCTGCCGAGTATCTGGGCGACACGCTGGACTCCCTCGTCGCGGCCTGCCATGCCGGCCTCACCGTGACGCAGGTCCCGGTCGCGATGCGGCCGCGCATGCACGGGACGCCGAGCCAAGGCCCCGTCGGGTCGACGGTGTACCTGCTCAAGTCGGTGTTCGCGCTCGGCCTCGCCCTCCTGCGCCGGGCCAAGCCTGGTCCGCGCCGTGTGTCGATCACCGAGCCCGCGGCCGCGAACGGAGCCCTCTCATGATCGTCGCCGCCGGCATCATCCTCGCCCTCCTCATCATCGTCCTCGTGATGTGGATGCTGCTCACCCGCCGCCTCCGCGAGAAGTACGCGGTGCTGTGGCTGATGATCGGGCTGACAGTCCTCATCCTCGGCCTGTTTCCGCAGCTGCTCCTGGGGCTGACCAGCGTCCTGGGCGTCCAGGTGCCGGCGAATCTGTTGTTCGCCCTCGCGATCGTGCTCCTGCTCGGCGTCGCGTTGCATCTGTCGTGGGAACTGTCGCAGGCGGAGGAAGAGATCCGTCGAGTCGCCGAGGAGGCGGCGATCTCACGCGCCGAGGCGGATCGGTTCGAGGCTCGCCTGAATGAGCTCGAGCGCCGGCTCGACGAAGCATCCTCCGGCAAGGCCCCATGACTGCTCCGTCGGCGTGGGCGGTCATCACCTCTTTCCACCCGGATGCTCGCCTCCTGACCGCGTACCGCGCCCTACAGCCCCAGGTCGGGGCTGTAGTGGTCGTAGACGATGGCAGCCCGGAGCGGTACGGCGCGGTTCTCGACGAGGTCCGCTCGGCTGGCGCCCACGTGATCCGGCTGGCCGAGAACAGCGGGATCGGCGCGGCCCTGAACAGCGGCATCCGGCATGCGCTGCGACACGGCGCCGACGAGATCGTCACATTCGATCAGGACTCCGTCGTGTCGGCCGGCTTCATCGTCGCGCTGCAATCCGCCGCGGATAGCGCACGCACGCACGGGCACCGAGTTGGCCCCGTCGTTCCCGAGTTTTTCGCCGACGTGCGCCAGGTGCGCCGGGAGCATGCCGACGGCACGCTCGAGGCACGCCACGCGATCCAGTCCGGGATGCTGCTCGCCGCCGCCTTCCTCGCCGATGTCGGCCTCATGCGCGAAGACCTATTCATCGACTTGGTCGATACCGAGTTCGAGATGCGCTCGACTTCAGCGGGGTTCATGACCGTTGCGGCGCGCGGGCTGCGGCTGGAGCACAGCCTCGGGCGCCGCTACGCGCGGCTCGTGTTCGGCCGCCCCGTGCGCCTTCCCGGCATCCCCCCAGTCGTGACTCTCAGCACCCCGTTCCGCTACTACTACCGCGTGCGGAACCGGCTCGTCGTGAACGGAACGCTGTGGCGCGGCCACATCGGGTGGGTCGCGCGCGACACGTTCCTGGAGGCGATCCATTACGCCAACGTCTGGGTGCTCGCCCGACCGCGCCGCGCGCTGTGGCAGGTCTACCGGGCGGCGATGCACGACGCGCGCCGCGGCCGGATGGGGCGCATGCCGACGGACGTCCAGGACATCGCGGCGACGATCACTTGGGCAGCGCCGTTGGCGGAGTGACCATCCACTCCCCCCGCAACACGGCGACCGCCGGGATGAGCAGGACGGCGAACGCGGTGGCCTCGGACGCGGCCACACCGGCCGCGATCAGGTTCCCTGAGCCGAGGAAGGACCCCGTGAGCATCGTCGCCAGGCCGACGACCGCCGCCGCGATGGTCGCCCCGAACACCGTGCCGTAGCGATGGGCGGGGATGAGGATGTTACGGATCAGCGGAGTCGCGCTGGAGAGGAAGAAGAACGCGACGCCGAACAGCGCACTGGGAAGCGGGTCGGCGGCGACGGCCTCGCCGAAAAAGATCCCCGTCGCCCAGGGACCGAGTAGCGCGATGGCCGCACCGCCGAGCAGGCCCACCGCCACATGCGCGACCAGGGCGACGAGGTGGCGGCGATGGCGCAGTGTCGCGGACGGATCCAGCACCCACGCCTGAAACGTGTTGCCAAGCGCAATCACCACCATCGTGGCGATGCGGTAGGCACGGTCGGCTGACGCGAACGAACTCGCTTCCACGGGCTCCAGTCCCGCGGTGGCGATGGGAACCGCAGTGGCTCCGTAGGCATTACCTGCGGCGTCGATCGCGGCCGTCGGCACGAGTGCGCGAAGCACCGTGCGCACCCCGCGGCGCTCGAGGCGGCCGATCAGGTCGCCGTGGGCGGTGAGGCGCGCATGCATGACGAAGGCCGGAACGGTCGCCGCGAGGAGCAACGCGGGATACCAGAGCACCTGCCCGGTGAACGCGAGGATGGGCAGCGAGATGACAGATGCCGCGACTTTGGGAAGCGCATCGAAGATCATCAGGGCGCGGGGATTCCCCTGACCGATGCAGAACCATGCGGGCGTGAAGCCGCCGATCGTCGTCACCACGGCCACCGCGACGGACTCCAGTCGGAAGGCAGACGTGCACACGAGGTAAGTTGCGAGCCCCGCGATCGGCACAGCGATCGCGGCCGTGATGAGGCGCGACCGGATGCTCTCGTGGAGGATGAGGCCCCGCTGCTGGTCGGACTCCGCGCGCGCGACCCTTACGGGACCGACGACTGCCCAGCCGAACAAGACGCCGACCATGCCAAGGGCGCCGATCGACTGCCCGGTCGCGAAGTTGGCCCAGCCCTCGTCGCCGACGATGCGCGAGACCACGGGAAGTATGATGAACGGTGCGAGCGCCGAGAGGATCGGCGCTCCGGTGAACCCCGCGAACCTGAGCATGATCGACCGCATTGAACCAAGTCTAGGCGCGCGTCGAGACGCTCCCCGGCGAAAGGCTGCCGACACATCGTGACTGACCGCGTGCCGGTTTCCGTGTGCATGGCGACGTACAACGGCGCGGCGTACGTGGAGCACCAGCTACGCAGCATCCTCGCCGAGCTGCATCCTGACGACGAGGTCGTGATCGTCGATGACGCGAGCTCCGACGACACCGTCACGCTCATCGAGGCCATCGGTGATGAGCGGATCCGCGTCATCCGTCAGATCGTGAACCGTGGGTACGTTCGCACCTTCGAGGCCGCACTGTCGCAGGCGAAAGGTGAAGTCGTCATGCTCGCAGACCAGGACGACGAATGGATCCCCGGGCGTCGGGACGTGCTGCAGGAGGCAGCGTCGGCGTCGGGCGTCGCCGCGTCGAACCTCGTTATGTTGGACTCGGGTGAGCCACTGCGCTCCCCCATCACCGGCCGGCCGTGGCGGCTCGAGCCGTCAACGTCAGGACATCGGCTTCGCAACGAGCTGCGCATCCTCGCCGGCGTCACCCCCTACTTCGGCTGCGCGATGGCCGTCCGCCGCGACGTCCTCCCGCAGATCCTGCCGTTCCCCCCCTTCCTCACCGAGTCGCACGATCTGTGGATCGCCACCCTCGCGAACCGCCTCGGGATCATGCGCCACGTCGCAGGGCCGACGGTGCGCCGCCGCATCCACGAGTCCAACGCCTCGTCGAGCCGGCCTCGTGCGATCACACAAGCGCTTCAAGCCCGTGGAATGCTCGTGCGCGCGTACGTCGAGGCAGGGAGGCGCTCGCGCTGACTGCAGCCCGCCGCTTGCGCCCACCCACAGCCCGCAGGCGACCTGCTCTTCAGCGGAATCGGGTCAAGCGCGTCGGATATCACCCGGCAGCGTTTGACGCGCGCCCGATCTCCGGTTTCGCACCCTCAGCATCGCGGGACGCTCGATCGCGACCCAGCTGAGCCAGGCGAGGCTGAACGTCACCACGACTGTCACGGCGATGTACACCGGCAGCGCCCACGTGGCCCCGCCGACGAGCACCGTGAGCTGCTGAACCGGCCACGCGTAGATGTAGAACCCGTACGACACGTCATTGCGAGCGATCCACGCCGGCTGTGACACCACCGTGGAGAGGAACAGGATGCCGTACGCCAGTGCCGGCGCCGCCAACTGTCCGCCGAAATTCGGGACGAAGACCATGGACATGGCGGCGACGGGGATCGACAGCCACCCGACGAGCGGCACGAGCCCCCAGCGCTCGATGACGAGATAGATGAGAGACCCGCCGATGAAGAAGGGGAACAGCCGCGCGAACAGCTCGAAGTCGCCGTCGAGCCCGCCCGTGATGCCGGCTGCCGTCAGCGCGTGGACCCCGACGGACACGGCCCAGATGAGTCCGGCACCGAGGAGCGAGCGTCGGTACAACGCGAAGCCGCCGAGCACCCACACCGCGATGTAGCAGAGGAACTCGTAATAGAGCGTCCACAGCGACCCGTTCCACGCGTCGGGATAGGGCACGGTGCTCAGCGTCTCGCCGATCGAGTAGTGCTCGATGTACAGCGTGATGTTTCCCCACACGTACTGCAGCGGCGTTACGGGCGTCCGGAGGAAACCGGAGAGGGAGCCGGTCGAGATCCACAGCGCGAGCGGGGCGAAGACGAACGCCGTCACGACGAGGCAGACCAGGAAAGCGGGGAAGATGCGCGCAACACGGTGCAGCAGATATTCGCCTGCGCCGGTGCGGAACCGGCTGCGAGTGATGAGGAAGCCGCTGACGACGAAGAAGCCCGCGACGGCCCATCCGCCGAGATTCTCACCGTTGAAGCCCGGGCTGTCGCCACGGCCCACGATGTAGAACGCGTGCGCGAACAGCACCAGCGCCGCCAGGATGAGCCGGAACAGGTTGAGGCTGTTGTCGCGGTACGGGAACGGGGCTCCTGCGAAGGCGCGCGAACTCACTTGAGGAGGTTCCGGGACGCCATCTCCTTGAGCGACCGCTCGTACGTATCCCCCTCGACGGGTTCGCTGAGCACCCACTCGACGAATTGAGAGACGCCGTCACCAAAGCTCGTAGACGGCTCGAACTCGAGCACCTCGCGCAGCGCGGTGGTGTCGGCGACGTTGTGACGGATATCGCCGAGCCGGTAGTTGCCGGAGACCCGAGTCGGCACTTTGGTGCCGAAGGCGGCGAAGAGGGCCGCCACGACGTCCATCACGGTGGTTGCGACTCCCGATCCGACGTTGAAGGTGCCGCCGGCCGCCTGCGGCACGGTGGCGGCGCGGAACGTCGCCTCCACGACGTCGTCGATGTAGACGAAGTCGCGACTCTCCAGGCCGTCCTCGAAGATGTTGATCTCCTTTCCCTGCCGGATGAGGGTTGAGAAGATCGACAGAATCCCGGTGTACGGGTTTTTCAGGGACTGGCCCGGGCCGTAGACGTTCTGGTACCGCAGCGACACGGGCTCCACACCGATCGCCGGTCCGACCATCATGATGAGGGACTCTTGCATCTGCTTCGTGATCCCATACACCGACGACGGGTGAAGCTTCGCGTCCTCAGCCGTGGGGATCATCGAGATCGGCCCTTCGCCCGGCATGTGCACGTCGAAGTCGCCCGCCGCCATGTCCTCGTCACGCCGATGGTCGGGATACACGGTGCGGCCGTCCTCGGTGGCGTAGGCACCCTCGCCATAGATCGAGCGGGAAGAGGCGATCACCATACGGCGCACGCTGTGCGGCTCGTTGGTGAGGAGGTCCAGCAGTTTCGCGGTGCCGCCGACGTTGGCATCGACGTACCGGTCGATCTCGTACATCGACTGCCCGGTGCCCGTCTCGGCCGCGAGGTGCACGACGATCGTCGCTCCGGTGAGCGCGTCGCGCAGGTCGGCGGTGGAGGTCACGGTTCCGCGCTTGACGGTCGCAATCCCATCGAGCGATCGCAGCAGCGGGGACGTTGTCTCAGGGTCGGGGCCGTGTACCTGATCGATCAGCGCGTCGAGAACGGCGACGGTGTGGCCCGCGTCGAAGAACCTCCGGGCCAGGCGGGAGCCTATGAACCCCGCTCCGCCGGTGATGAGCACATGGTCCGGCATGGGTGCTTTCTCCTGCTCGAATGGATGCGGATGCGAACGTCGGTCGACGGGAACCGCCCGGTCAAACCACGAAGATGTGCGCGAGAGTCGATTGTATCCCCGCTCGTGTGCCCCGCCGGAGAACGGCGGGCAGCTCGGTGACGGCGTGGAGCCGCGACATCACGCGCATGCGCGCGACGAGCGCGGTCCGCCGCCATCCCTTCGATTCGGCCAGGTCGCGTGCCTGAGCGTAGTAGGTGCGCTCATCGCGGAAGCGCCGGCCATCCAGCAGCGACTTCTGCGAGGCGCTGCCTCCGTGGCGCCGGTACGAGAAGCACACCGTCGGGTTGTAGGCGAGGCCGCCTCCGGCGAACGCGATGTCCATGAGGAGCGCCAGATCTTGGATGATCGGGAGCCCGTCGCGGAAGTCGATACGCCGCAGAGTCTCGGTGCGGAATGTCAGAGACGGCCAGTAGAGCCAGTCGCCCCGGATCAGGCTCGTCGCCATGCTTTCACCCCGCAGGACGGCGATGCCTGTGCCGTGCGGCGCCAGAAGGCGTTGCTTCACGCGGTCGACGAGCGGTCGCACGGGCCTGCCGTGCTCGTCGATCACGTCGACCCCGGGCTGAATGACGTCCGCGCCTGGCACCGCCGCGATCGTGCGGCGGATGACGTCCACATAGTCAGGGTGCAGAAGATCGTCGCAACCGAGGATGGCGATGTAGTCGCCGGTCGAGCGGCGGATGGCCTCGCGGTAGTTCTCCGTAATGCCCAGGTTCCGCTCGTTGCGCACGTACGTGATGCGCTCGTCTTCGATCTGCGCGAAGTAACCCTCCACAGAATCGTCCGGGTAGCAGTCGTCGATCACGGTGAGGCGCCAGTGCGGAGACCGCTGGGCGCGGACCGACTCGACGGTCAGGTAGAGCAGCTCCGGCTCGCCCCAGAACGGCACGACGATCTCGAGGTCACTCATCCGCCGACCTCGCAGCCGGTGACGCGATAGAGCACCGCTCCGCCTACCGAATCGAGCTTTTCGACCGCCGACGACGACGCGAGGCGTTCGAAGCCGGGGAACTCGTTCTCGGCGCCGTGCACCTCGCGATCGCCGAAGTCAAGGACGTACTCGACGCCCTTATCGCGGACGGCTCCGCACACCGCGGCGCGCCGGTCGGCGGCGTTCAGTCCGTCGTTGATGATCGCGGTCGCGTCGTCGATGTCCATCAGCGTGTGCGGCATGAGCACCTGCCGTCCGCTGATCGCGTACGCCAGTCCCGTCCCGGTCCAGGGACTTCCCGCGATGACGGCATCCTCCGGGACATCGTCGGCGAGGCGCCGCAGCAGTGTCATCTCGTCCGCTGAGAGCAGTGCGGCTTCCGCAGTGAGCGCGTAAGTCGCAGATGCCTCGACGATCGCCTGCCGGACGGCGCCAAGCTGCGTCGCGACGATGAGCAGGACGAGCGAGGCGGCTGCCCACATCGACACGCGGGATCCGGTTGCTGCGTCCGGCTCGGCTGTGCGGAACACTCGAGCCGAGAAGCGCCGCCACACGGCCGCGGTCCCGAGGGCTGCAAGTGGCACGATCACGACCGGGACGATCGCCGCAAGACGGGGCGCGTTGTTGTACCAGGACGCGGTGAGTAGGTCGCGGAAATCCGGCCAGGGAAATCCGACGGCCGCGACGTACAACAGCGATGCCGCAGCGAACGTCCCCACCGCCCAGATGTCGACCGGGTTCCGTCGCCGCAGGCACACCACGAGGCCAACGACGAGCGCGGCCACCGCGACCACCGGGATGGCGCCGCGCCAGTACGACAACGTGGCCGACTCTCCGATCGCTTGACCGAGCGTGACGGTGGGCGGCCAGCTTCGGGCGTCCAGCGGCGGGCGGAGCACGCGCCAGGCGATGAACGCGACGCTCACGTAGACCGCGAAGCCGACGGATACCGCGGCGAGGCGTCGCCGCCCGGGGCGGGTGCGCACGTAGCCGACGAATGCGATCAGTACCGCGACCGAGACGAGGACCAGCCACGCCATGAACGCGCCGGGATGCGCTATCACGACACCCGGAAGCGCCCCCAGAACGGCAACGGCCCACACCCAGGCGGTGCGATCGGCGAGCGGTGAGCACACCCGCAGCAGCACGAGAGCGGCTGCGAGGGCCCCGGGCATCACGGAAAGCCCGAGCTGGTACGGGTACAGCACCCCGTAGGTCATCGGCAAGAGGGGCATCGACGGCAGCGCGGCGGCGAAGACGCCCGCCGAAATGACGAGCGACCTCGATGTCCCGAAGACGGTGCGCGCAAGCAGGACGGCGCCGGCAGGCCACAGGATCGCGGCACACACGACCACGAGGGCGTTCGAAGCAACCGCGATGTCAACGCCGGTCAGCTGCATGACGACGGAGCCCCACGCGTGCCATGCCGATGGGTAGAACCACACCCCGCCGCTGGTCGAGGTCATGCTGCCCAGGTGCAGGGGCGACGCGTTCGCGGTGTCGAGGGCGTACCGGATCCCGTTCAGGTGGAAGATGTTGTCGAAGGTCTGCGAGATGTTGCCGGGCGCCTGTACGACCTGGCAGACGTGCGCGGTCAGGATCAGGGCGGCGATTGCCAGTGAGAGCAGCGTCCACCAGCCGCGGGACGGAGCGCGGTCTATGACCGGCCGACGCAGACCGCCGGTGGCGAGGCGCGCGAGCACGAGCCCCACCGCGATGATGGCGAACACCACGATGACCGGGGCGAAGCCCCACGGGATTCCGACGAGCGGCGCGGCCAGCGAGGCCAGCACGACGACGGATACGCCGAAGGGGCCGGCCATGCCCCACGCCCATAGGCCGCGCAGGCCCAGGACGGCGGCGAGACCGAGTCCGGGCAGGAGAATGATCGCGGCTGCGGTAGTGGAGGCGACGGCGAGATCGAACCAGGTCATGGGGCTTGTCGTCTCCCTGCAGTTATCGTGGCCCAGCCGGCGGCCGACGGGCAAATTGTACTCGCTGCCAGCACAATGCCCACCGCGCGGGTCACCGCTACCATTCAGGTTCCCGGAGGTCCAGCAGATAGAGTCATGTGTCGTGCCCGGCGGCAGCGGGCGCGACGAATCCCATCCAGAGGTGTCATCGAAGTGTCCGATCGTCGCGATCGCGTGAGCATTGTCATCCGCACCAAGGATCGCCCCCAGCTTCTCCGTCGCACGCTGGACGACGTGCTCGCCCAAACGTCGAGCGACTGGCACGTGGTCATCGTGAACGACGGCGGCGCGCCAGCCCCTGTCGACGCGCTGGTCGCCGAGCGCGAGGAACGCTTCGACGGCCGACTGGAGGTCCTCCACGTCGAGGGCGGCACGGGCTCGATGGAGGCGGCCGCGAACCTCGGCGCACAGCGCTCCCGGGGCGAGTTCGTCATCGTCCACGACGACGACGACACCTGGGCGCCGGACTTCCTTGAGATCATGGTCGGCGCGCTCGACGCCGACCCCGAAGCGGTCGCCGGAGCCGCGCGGACCGAGATCGTCTTCGAACGGCTCGACGGCGATCGCGTGACCGAGCTCGGCCGCACCCCTTTCGTCCCCCCGGGCGAGATCGTCACGATGTACGACCTGCTACAGACGAACCGCGTCGTGCCGATCGCTCTGCTCGTGCGCCGGAGTGTGTACGACGAGATCGGCTGGTACGACCCAGCGCTGAAAGCCGTCGGCGACTGGGAGTTCAACCTGCGCCTTGTGCGGCACGGACGCGTGCTGTTCGTCGGCGAGGAGCCGATCGCGTTCTGGCACCAGCGCCCCCACGCCACGGGCGCCCACTCAAACAGCGTGTTCGGCGAGAGCCTCGACCACATGCAGTTCGACCGTATGGTGCGCGACCGTGCGCTCCAGGACTACATCGAGCGAAACGGCATCGGCGGGCTGCTCTACCTGTCGAAGTACATCGAGGAGACCGTCCGGCACTACTCCCTTCAGCAGACGGTCCGACGTGCGCTCTCGCGCGTCGGCGACAAGCTGCGAATCCGTCGTCCTCGCCGGCGCTGACGCGCCCGTTCCACTCTCAAGAGAGGCTCCCACGTTGTCCCAGCGCGTCGCCGCAGTGGTCGTGACCTACAACCGACTCGAAAAGCTCAAGACCGTCCTCGCCAAGCTCCGAGCGCAGACGACGCCACCCGAGTGGATCGTGCTCGTCGACAACGCGTCGACCGACGGGACCAAGGAGTTTCTCGCGGCGCAGGACGATCCCGCGCTCGACATCACGCGCCTCGAGGAGAACACCGGCGGTGCCGGCGGCTTCGCCACCGGAATGAAGCGAGCGTACGAGCTGGGTGCCGACTACTTCTGGCTGATGGACGACGACTGCTACCCCGAGCCCGAGTCTCTCGAGCATCTCGTCGACGGCCACACCGCTGCCATGGCGGCAATGCCCGGCGGCGTCCCGTTCGCGTGCTCGCTGGTGTACTTCGATCACAACGAGCTCGCTGAGATGAACATCGCGGCACCCGATTGGAAGTGGGCCCGACTGTGGGTCCAGGGCCAGCGGGCGTTCCTCGTGCAAACGTGTTCGTTCGTCTCCGCGCTCTACACGCGCGAGACCGTCGAGCGGATCGGCCTACCGCTCCGGGAGTACTTCATCTGGTTCGACGACGCCGCGTACGCGCGCATGGCCAGTGTCGGCATCGGTCCCGGTGTCTGCGTTCTCGACAGCAAGGTGATGCACGACACTCCTTCCAATATCTCGGGCGATTTCTCGAAGGTGGACGACCAGACCGTCTGGAAGTTCGCGTACGGCGCTCGCAATGAGGCGTCGTACCACCTCCACCACGAGTCGCTTCTGTCGTACGTGCGCTTCTTCGCGCGCGTGCAGATCCTCATGCGCCGCGGTCGTGTTCCATGGCGCCTGCGCCGCCGCATCACCGGCCGGCTGCTTGCGGCGATCCGCTTCAACCCCCAACCCGAGCGGGTTGTCCCCGCTGCGACGGCGTAGTCCTCGCGTCCGCCCCGGCGTGCGGGGTTCGCACGAATAGAATGACTCTGCCCTGACCGGCAGAACCCGACGGCCCAGAGGGAGCCTATGCGCCGCGAAACGAGCGACGTCGACCTGCTCACAGAGCCAGGGAGCAGCCGCGGCCTACTGGACGTCTTCGGCCGCCGCCACCTGCTCTCGCTGATCGTTCGGAAAGAAGTTCAGATCCGCTACCGCGGATCGGTCCTCGGCTGGCTGTGGTCCTACGTCAAGCCCCTCGTCCAGTTCTTCGTCTTCTACATCGCGATCGGCGTCTTCCTCGGTCTGAACGATCGAGTCGACTACTTCCCGATCTACCTCTTGGCTGGCATCACGGTCGTGACCTTCTTCAATGAGGCGTTCTCGAACGGCACCCGCTCACTGGTCGACAACGCTGCGCTCATTAAGAAGATCTACCTGCCTCGCGAGATGTTCCCGGTCGCGAGCATGATGATCGCCGCGGTCAACACACTTCCCCAGATCCTCGTGGTCATCGTGATCGCGTTGTTTTTCGGCTGGGCGCCCACTGCGCTGCAGATCGGGGCGATCCTGCTGGGACTCATCATCGTGGCGGTTCTCGCGACTGGACTCGGCCTGCTGTTCGGCGCGGTCAACGTCACGTTCCGCGATGCGCAGAGCTTCGTCGAAATCATCGTGATGTGCGCCGTCTGGGCGTCACCAGTGATGTACCAGTGGCAGATGGTCGCCGAGGCGCTACCTGATTGGCTTTTCGTCGCCTACCGACTCAACCCGATCACCATCGCGGTCGAGCTTTTCCACTACGGGATCTGGTTCCCTCTCGATCCAAGCGACGCGATCCTCATTCCCGAGCTGGGGATGTATACGGTGATCGCTCTGGCCGTGTCGCTGGCTTTCCTCGTCATCGGCCAGTCCGTGTTTCGTCGCCTGGAGGGTCGCTTTGCCCAGGATCTCTGATCAGACCGCGGTGACCCCGAGCATCGTCCTCGACCAGGTCCACAAAGATTTCAAGCTGCGCCACACGCACTCGATCAAGGAAACGGTGCTGGCGGCGGTGCGGCGCAAGCAGCTGACGACGGACTTCCACGCCCTGGACGGCGTGAGCTTCACGGTGCAGCCAGGCGAGTCCGTCGCTCTGCTCGGCTTCAACGGGTCGGGCAAGTCAACGACTCTCAAGATGATCTCAGGTGTGCTCCGTCCCGACCGGGGCCGAGTGCTCACCCGCGGCCGAGTCGCCGGGCTGATCGAGGTCGGCGCAGGCTTCCATCCCGATCTTTCCGGCCGCGAGAACATCTACCTCAACGCGGCGATCCTTGGCATGACGAAGAAAGAGACCGAAGATCAGTTCGACGACATTGTCGCCTTCAGCGAGATCGAGCAGTTCATCGACACCGAGGTGAAGCACTACTCCTCGGGCATGTTCCTTCGTCTGGCGTTCTCGGTCGCGATCCACACGGAGGTCGACGTCCTGCTGATCGATGAGATCCTCTCCGTCGGCGACGAGCCCTTTCAGAAGAAGTGCCTCGCCCGCATCCGCGAGCTGCATGCGCACGGCAAGACCCTTGTCGTCGTGAGCCACGACCTCGACATGGTATCGAACCTGTGCGAGCGCGGCATCCTGCTGCAGGGAGGCAAGGTCGCTTTCGACGGTCCCAGCAAGGAAGCCGTCGCGCTCATGCGCAGCTGACTACATACCGGGCCGCGATCGCCGGTGCCCTCCCCGCGGTCGATAATGTCGGGGGATGAGTTCTTGGAATCCTGCGTCGAAGGCCCGAAACTTCGTCGCCCGCATCCGTAACATGAGCGACGGTGTGGTCGCTATCCGCGAAGAGGTCGCCCAATTGCGTGCCGCGACGGAGGCTCTGCACCACGAGACTGAACGCGCCCGCGGGGAGTTCGCGCGTCTGCTCAGCGAGATCGAACGGGTGCAGCGCCTCGCCGGCCGAGCAGCGCGCCGTGGCACACTGCAACGCGACCACATTCGCGTCGTCTTTCTGGTTCACAACGTGGATGCATGGGATTCGATCGGCGAAGTGATCGGCACCATGCGTACCGCCTCCGACTTCGATCCCGTCGTCGTGAGCATCCCGCACCATTACGCTGGCGCGTCGACACCGGGCAGCGAAGGACGCGTCCATCGGTTCCTCGACGAACGTCGCGTCCCACATCTTCGCCTGCGCGACGACGAGTCGGCGGAAGAAATGCTCCTCGCGCTCGACCCAGACGTCGTGTTCCGACAGAGCCAATGGGACGCCGACGTTGATCCTGCGTTTTCAGCTGACCAACTCACGTGGACGCGGCTCGCGCTCATTCCCTACGAGACGATGAATCCCACGCACAACGTTCCGTGGGACTATCCGCCTGTCAACAGCGCCGTGGATCAACGACTGCACCGTGCAGCGTGGCTGGTCTTCTGCACAAACGACGATGCCCTCGATATCGCGCGCCACGACACACTCACTGGTGGCCGCCAATTCCGCGCTGTCGGGCACCCCAAGGCGGACGCTGTTCGCGGGGCGGTGCCGTCGTGGCCATTGCACAACGAGCGGACACGGCACCGCCGGATTCTGTGGTCGGCGCACCACTCGATCCTTAAAGGCTGGAACGACTTCGGCATGTTCCCCCAGATGCGGGACGAAATGCTCGCGTGGGCGGCCGAGGAGTCCGCGACGGACTTTGTGTTCACCCATCACCCGCAACTTCGGGGCACTATCCGCCAGCCCGGCAGCCCAATCACAGATGCCGAGTTCGAAGCGTGGCTCGAAGCGTGGGAGGCACTCCCGAACACTGCCTACACTCTCGAGCCGTATGCCCCGTTGCTGGCAGCGGCGGATCTTCTTGTCACCGACGGTCCCAGCATGATTACAGAATCGCAAGTGCTGACCGTGCCGACGATTTTTTTTGAACGCGCCGATCACGTCCCGTTCAATGCCATCGGCGAGGTGATCGTGACTGGCGTGCACCGCGTGTCCGACGTGGCTGGCGCACGGGCGGCCGCTGAGGCGCTGAATGGACGGGACGATCCACTCGCCCCGACGCAGCGCGCCAACGTCGAGAGACTGTTCGGCGAGCCCGGCGCTTCACAGCGCATCGTTGACACGATTCGCGCGGAAGTTCGCGAGGAGAGCCTGCGGACCCGATAACGCAGGCCACCTCACCGCGCGCCACTCAGAGGTCGGCGTGCAGGTGCCACACCTTGTCGGCCGCTTCCGCCCAGGAGAACGCCCGTCCGCGGTCTGCCGCGAGCACGCCCAGCCGCTCGGCGGCCGACACCGACCCGAGCGTCTCCGCCAGGGTGGCGCCGAGGGCGTCGCCGAGAACGGCGTCGTCCGCTTCGTCGACGAGCCGACCGCCGTCGGAGACCACCTCCGTGTGCGAATCGGATGCCGCGGCGAGCACCGGCACGCCGAGGGTCAGCGCGTCCACGACGCGCCAGGGAAACGCCTCGCGCCGCGACGGCGCGAGGAACGCCAGCGCTGCACCGAAGACTGCGGCGCGGTTCCAGGCCTCCAGCGCTCCGCGCACGTGAAGGCGTCGTTCGGGGAGCCCTGCCGCCTCGGCGAGATCGGCGATCGCTGGCTCCTCCCCCTCCGGCGCGTCGATCACCACGACAGGGAGGTCCACGCCCGATCGTGCGACCGCGGCCAGCCCGACGGCGAGCCCGTCCGAGCTCCGTGACGCCGAGCCGGCGAGCAGCACGAATCCTTCGGGCAGGTCGAGTTCGCGCCGCCGGCCGACCTCGTCGTTCGGCACGGCGAAGCCGAGCGGCGCCGCGCCGGGAATGACGCGGATCCGCTCCCCCAGGTTCACGACTCCCGCGATCCTTCGTGCGAGCGCATGGGTCGGCACGACGACGGCGTCGGCGTGCTTCGCGGCGCGCTTGATCATCGCCCGCTGGAACGACAGCGCACCGCGAGGCAGCTCGCCCGGCGCATCCCAGGCCCGGCTGTCCCAGACGGTGACGACCGTCTGATCGTGGTTGTGCACCCGGTCGTGGCGCACGAGCGGCGCGAGCAGCGTCGGTGAATGGATCATGCCCGCGCCGATGCCCGTGGGCGCGCCCAGCTGCACGGCCACCGACAGCTCGCGGCGCGGCAGCGCCGCAGGATGCACCCCCGCAAGGCCGGGCACGGCGGCACGCAGCGCCGTGGCATCCGTCTGGGCCGGCACGATCGCTTCGACGTCGGTTCCCGAGGGAGCCCCGGCGACGAGCGCGCGGGCGAGTTCGCGGGATGCCTCGGCGAGGTCGTTGTCGGTCGGCACCGCGACCTGGTCGAGCATGACTCGGAGCGTGGCGGTCATCAGCCCTCCGGCGTCGGTGTCGGGGTGGGCGGATGCAGCGCGGTGCGCACGAGCTCTTGCACGTAGGCGTAGTCGGGGTCGTACTCGTCGATGCCGAACTCGGGGATCAGCTCGATCGTGGTGACCGGCTGCTCCTGCGCCTTCAGCGCCAGATCGGCGAGGTAGGGCAGCAGCGACTGCGGCAGGTCGGTCTCGACGATGTCGGCGCCGGCGGCGGCGATGTCTTGGAACCGGGTCAGCACCGTCTGCGGCGTGAACTGGTTGAGGATCGCCTGCTGCAGGATGCGCTGGCGCTGCATCCGGTCGAAGTCGCTCGTGGTGTACCGCGACCGGGCGTACCACTGGGCGGTGTCGCCGTCCATGCGCTGTAGACCGGGTTCGATCCACCCGATCGCCCATTCTTCGGCGGGCTGGCCCTCGTAGGCCGGCCCGCCTCCCTTGGGCAGACGCTCGGCGACCTCGATCTCGACGCCGCCGAGGGCGTCCACGAGCGAGGCGAACCCGTGCATGTCGATGAAGACGTAGTACGGGATCTCGATCCCGAGTATGCCTTCGGCGGCATCCTTCGTCGCCTCGATGCCGGGAGCCGAGCCGTTCGCAACGGCGTCGGGGTAAATGGCGTTGCCGTCCTGGCAGACCTCGACCTCGGTGCGGAGCTGGTTGATCCCGCTCCCCCACCCGCAGCTGGGGTCGGCGAATCCCTGGTGGCCATCGGGATAGCGGTCTTGCATGGGCCCCGGCGCGAAGGGGAAGTGGGGCATGTCGCGCGGGATGCCGGTGATGGTCGTCGCACCGGAGTCGGCGTTCACCGAGACGACCGAGATGCTGTCGAACCGCATCGAATCGCGACCCTCACCGCTGTCGGCACCCAGGAGCAGGATGTTGTAGTACCCGTCGGACGGGGGAACGGAAGGGCCACTCACACCGAAGATCGCGCCGAGGGTGTCGCGCGCCGTACCGGTGACCTGCGCGGCGTAGCCGACGGTGCCGCTGGCGACGACGAGCAGGGCGACGGCGAACGCGGCGATTCCGAAGCGGGCGGCTCGTCCGGTGCGGACCAGCCGGACCAGCCGCAGCGTGTCGATCGTCAGCACGATCCACAGGGCGGCATACGCGATGAGGATCCCCTGGACGAGCAGCAGCACGAACCAGTTGGTCGCGAGGGTGAGGAAAAGGGTCTGCGCGAAGGCTGAGGTGAGGACGGCGCCGACGGCCAGGAGCCACGACACCAGGGTCGCGGCGATGCCGACCCGGCCGAGGCGGCGATTGCCGGCGACGATCTGCGCCGAGCCCGGGAGCAGAAAGTTGAGTCCCACCAGCCACCAGCCGCGCGTGGTCATCATCGCGGTCGAGCCGGCGTCAGGGAAGCGCAGCGGGCGCTCCTCGAGCACGCGGCCGCGCGCACCGGATGATCCGCGCGTGGTCGTCCGCGGCGGGGTCGCCACGCTCACAGCGACTCCTTCAAGCGGCGGTTCTTCTCCTCCACCGCCGCCTCGAGGTCACGGGCGTACGCCTCGACCTGCTCGGCGACACGGGGGTCGCCCGCCCCGATGATGCGGATGGCGAGGAGCCCGGCGTTCTTGGCCCCGTTGATGGACACGGTCGCGACGGGGATGCCGGCGGGCATCTGGACGATGCTCAGCAGCGAGTCGAGCCCGTCGAGGGTCGCCAGCTGAACCGGCACGCCGACCACGGGCAAAGCGGTGACCGAGGCGAGCATGCCCGGCAGGTGCGCGGCGCCGCCGGCGCCGGCGATGATCACACGGATGCCGCGGGCCCGCGCCCCGCGCCCGTACGCCATGAGCTTGTCGGGCGTGCGGTGGGCCGAGACGACCTCGACCTCGTGCGGGATGCCGAAGTCGGTGAGCACCTGGGAGGCGTCGCTCATGACCCGCCAGTCGGAGTCGGACCCCATGACCACGCCGACCAGCGGCTCGGAGGCCGCGTGCAGCGGGGAGTCGTGATGCGGAGCGGTGCGCGCGTCGGATTCAGCGCTCGCGAAAGACCCAGTCACCCGATAAGGCTAGGGCGCCGAACTGGAAGAAGCCCGCAACGGCGCGCAGCGCCGGTGCTCAGGGTGCCGTCGGCGCGCACGCGCCGTTCCTGAGGGCGCCGTCGGCGCGCAAGCGCCGTTGCTGCTCAGTCCAGGAACACCGCCGCGGCCGCCCGCGCGGCGTAGGCGACGTCGTCGAGGTCGTCGCCCGAGACGTTGACGTGCCCCACCTTGCGGCCGGGTCGCGGCGCCTTGCCGTACGTGTGCACCTTCGCCTCGGGGTGGCGGGCCATCGCGTCGCCGAATCGCTCGGTGAGGCCGCCCTCGGCGGGACCCCCGAGGATGTTGATCATGACGGTCCACGGTGCCTTCGGAGTGGGGTCGCCGAGCGGGAGGTCGAGCACGGCGCGCAGGTGCTGCTCGAACTGGCTCGTCACCGCGCCGTCCTGTGTCCAGTGGCCGCTGTTGTGGGGGCGCATCGCGAGCTCGTTCACGAGCACACGGTCGGTGGTCTCGAAGAGTTCGACCGCCAGCATCCCCGACACATCCAGCCCCTCTGCGATACCGACGGCGACCTCGCTGGTGACCTGCTGCTCGCGTTCACCGGTGCGCTGGGCGGGGGCCAGCACCTCGGCGCAGACGCCGTCGCGCTGGACCGTCTCGACGAGGGGGTACGCCCGTACCTCGCCCGACGGGCGGCGAGCGACCTGCTGGGCGAGTTCGCGCGTGAAGGGAACAAGCTCTTCGATGAGGAGCTCGCCGCCGCGACCGTCTTCGGCGAGGGCTGTGAACCAGTCGTCGGCGTCGTGCTCAGACGACACCACGCGCACGCCCTTGCCGTCATATCCACCCCGCGGAGTCTTTACCACGGCACGGCCGCCGTGGTCGGCGAGAAAGGCCCCGACCCCGGCGGCATCGCTGACGGCTGCCCAGTCGGGCTGAGGCATGCCGAGTTCGGCGAGGCGCCGGCGCATGTGCAGCTTGTCCTGGGCGAACTGCAGCGCGTGGGGCCCGGGGCGCACGGCCACACCTGCATCGACGAGGGCGCCGAGGACGTCCTGGGGCACATGCTCGTGGTCGAAGGTGACGACATCGACGTCGCGGGCGAACCGCAGCACGGTGTCGGCGTCGCGGTAGTCGCCGACCGCGGTAGCGGCGAGCGCCGCGGCCATCCCGTCGTCCTCAGCCAGGACCCGCAGTTCGACCCCCAGCTCGACGGCCGGCGCGATCATCATCCGCGCCAGCTGCCCTCCCCCGACGACTCCGACTCGCAACGCCATGGGACATCCTTCCGCTCGACTGCTTCTTTCGCGCCGTGGCCTTTTCGCGCCGTGGCCATCTTCGCGCAGTCGGCGAGTTCACGCAGACGCGGGGCCGGCGCAGGCGACCGTTCCCGCCCCGTCGCCGTCCCTCCGACAGGCGCGAACCGCCTCAGCCGAGCTGCGGCAGAGGTGGCGGCGGTCCGGGCGGGTACGGCCCCGACACCGAGGACTGCGCATCCCGATGCGCGAGGATCTGGTTGACCTCGACCTGGTCGACGAGCACCTCGTGCACGAGGACGACGCCGGGGATGTTCTTCATCCGGAGCGGCTCGTCGGCACCGTTGGAGAGGGTGAGGGTTCCCGCTCCCCACATCCGCTGCAGAATGCCTCGACGCACCTGGATCGTGTAGCCCCGCACATGCGACAGATCGCGGCGACGTGTGGCGAAGATGCCGGAACGCTCGATGACCCTTCGCGTCGTGATCGTGTAGACGCGACTCCACCAGGCCACGAACGGCAGGAGCACGAGGAGGAACACGACGACGGCCGCCGCGGTCAGCAGCATCCAATTCTCGAACGGTGACGGCAGGTTGCCCCAGAAGAATCCGGCCGCGCCGGCGACGGCGATGAGGATGAGCGCCGACCAGAAGAGCCTTCTGGCATGCGAGCGCACCCGGGCGATCCGCAGCTCGGGCGTCGGCACCCCCGGTGCGGGAGTGGCAGGACGCCCGGCGAAGCTGGTCGGGTGCGTCATGCACCCATTGTCGGGGCAGGGCCCGACATTCGGGCGCACCACACCCGGCGAGCGCTGCTCCCGCTCGGAATCGGATCAGCGCACGTGCACGACGTCTCCGGCCGAGACCGCGGTCTCGAGGCCGGTGGCGTCCTCCACGACCAGCCGTCCGTCGGCGTCCAGCCGCGCGGCACGGCCGGTGAGCCGGGTGCCGTCGGGCAGCTGCACGGCGGCGTCGGCACCGAGGGTCGAGCACAGGGCGCTCACCTCTCCGGAGACGCCGGATGCCGCGGCATCCCCTCGCCCGGCGACCAGCGCGCTGAGCTGCTCGTCGAGCGCCGAGAGGAAGTCGGCGACGAGGCGGTCGTCGTCGCAGGTGAGGCCGAGGGCGGCGAAGGAGACGGCGGTGTCGACCGGGAGGTCTGCCCGCGTCATCCGCGTGTTCACCCCGGCACCGACGACGACGGTGTCGGGATCGCCCGGGACGACCTCGGCGAGGATGCCGCAGACCTTGCCGCCGTCGATGAGGACGTCGTTCGGCCACTTGAGCGTGGCCGAGTGGGGCGTGCCGCGCAGCTGGGCGCCGACGGCGCGGGCCATCGCGGCGCCGGCGACGAGCGGGATCCACCCGCGCGCTGCGACGGGGAGTGCGGGCACCCGGACGACGACCGACATCGCCAGGGCGGTCCCGGGCGGGGTGGTCCAGCTGCGGTCGAGGCGGCCGCGCCCCGCGCGCTGGTCGGTGGTGAGGAGCACCGAGAGGTGCGGCCAGCCGGCCGGGTCGGCGCCGGCGGCGACGAGGACGTCGGCGTTGGTGGAGTCGGTGGACTCGGTGATCTGGACGCGGGGGCTGACGGCGGCGGCGCGGGGATACCCGTCGGTGGGGATCGGCATGACCTCACCCTATGCGCGGTCGGTCCGGCACGCGGGGGGCTTGCGCACGGCGCGGCGCGGCGTCTCACCCTCGCGACCCGCGACCCTCGCTCCTCTCCGCTCACCCCCGCGGCCTCTCTGCGCGAGGACGATCGGCCGGGCGGAGTACTTTTCCCCGCGCGGTGTCCGCGTCTGGGCCGATCGTACGCGCGCGAGGCAGGCGCAGAGGGCACCCTCGCGGCATCCGTTCCTGCACACGAGGCGCCGACGCCGGGTCATCCCCAGTTTGCCGCGCGGCTCGCTCGCCCGCATCGCGCCGCCGCGATGCTGACCGGATGCGACGCATCATCCTTCCCGCTCAGGGATACCTGCACCGCGCCACCCTTCTCGAGAACGGATGGCGCCCGGACGCCCTCCGCCGAGCGATGGCCGAGCAGGGCCTCGAACTGCTGCGACGCACCTGGGTGGCGGCTCCCGATCTCGATCTGCGCCTGCGCCATGCTGCGACCCTCGGCGGCGTCGTGACCTGTGTGAGCGCCACGGATGCGTTCGGCCTGTGGCGCTCCGAGGGCACGACCCGCCCGCACGTCCGCCTCCCGCCTCATTCGAGCAGCGGGTCCTCTGTGGTGCGCCTTCACCGTGCGCAGCCGGTCGCTCTCGCACCGGCGCGCGAACTCGTCGACGCGATCGAAAACGTGCTGGCCGCGGTGGCGGCCTGCCTTCCCTTCGCCGACGCCCTCGTCGTGTGGGAATCGGCCCTCCAGCGCGGCGTCATCACCTCCGCGCATCTCCGCGCGGTCGCCTGGCGGACCACGGTTGCGCGCCAGTTGGCCGACACCGCGGGTGCCCTCTCGGATTCGGGCCTCGAGACGCGGTTCGTGGCGGGGATGCGCCGGGTGGGCGTGAGCGTCTGCAGCAGGTGGTGATCGGCGGCCAACCCGTGGACGGTCTCATCGGGGATCGCCTGGTGATCCAGATCGATGGCTTCGCGCACCACTCCGATGCGGCGCAGCGACGAAAGGACATTCGCCACGACCGGCTGCTGCGCTCCCTCGGGTACACGGTCTTCCGCTTCGACTACGTCGATGTCGTGCACCATTGGCCGCGGGTCCAGGCCGAGGTGCTGCGGGCACTCGCTCAGGGCCTTCACCTCGCGCCCCGCGGGGCGCTGGCGTGAGGACGATCGGTCGGGCGGAGTACAGAAACGTCCGGAAGGTACTCGCGCGGGCCGATCGTACGCGCGCGGCGAAGGGGACGGACGGATGCGAGCGGGCGCAGCGCGGTGCGCAGGTGCGCAGGTGCGCAGGTGCGCAGGCGTGCGCCGGGCACAGCGGAACCCCGAACCGCTTGTGCGAACCCTCCAAGGGCTCGCGAGCGCCCGCCGATAGGGTGGAACCCGTGACCGATCAGCCCGACCTCTACACGACCGCCGGCAAGATCGCAGACCTTCGGGCGCGCTATCAGGAGGCCGTTCTCGACGCCGAGGCGACGGCGCAGCAGAAGCAACACGCCAAGCACAAGCTCACCGCCCGCGAACGGATCGAGCTGCTGGTCGACACCGGCTCGTTCGTCGAGTTCGACGAGTACGTCCGCCACCGCACCACCGCATTCGGCATGGACCGGTCCCGCCCCTACGGCGACTCGGTCGTCACGGGAACCGGCACGATCCACGGCCGGACGGTCGCGGTCTACGCGCAGGACTTCTCCACCTTCGGCGGTTCGCTCGGCGAGGTCGCCGGTGACAAGATCATCAAGATCATGGAGTTCGCCCTCCGCGGCGGCATCCCGATCATCGGGATCCTCGACTCCGGCGGCGCCCGCATCCAGGAGGGCGTGGTGGCCCTGGGCAAGTACGGCGAGATCTTCCGCCTGAACACCGCCGCCTCGGGCGTCATCCCCCAGATCTCCCTCATCATGGGACCCGCCGCCGGCGGCGCGGTGTACTCCCCTGCCCTGACCGACTTCGTCATCATGGTCGACAAGACCAGCCAGATGTTCGTCACCGGGCCCGACGTGATCAAGACCGTCACCGGCGAAGACGTGGGGATGGAGGAGCTCGGCGGCGCGCACACCCACAACACCCGGTCCGGCGTGGCGCACTATCTCGCCGAGGACGAGGACGACGCAATCGACTACGCCCGCACGCTCCTGGGGTTCCTCCCCGACAACAACATGTCGGAGCTGCCGGTCTACGAGACGGCGTTCGAGTTCGAGACGACCGACGCCGATCGGAGCCTCAACGCCGTCATCCCCGACTCGGCGAACCAGCCCTACGACATCCACGGCGTCATCGGCCACCTGGTCGACGACGGCGACTTCCTCGAGGTGCAACCCCTCTTCGCCCCGAACATCGTGATCGGCTTCGGCCGGGTCGAGGGGCGCACGGTGGGCGTGATCGCCAATCAGCCCTCGCAGATGGCGGGGACCCTCAACATCGACGCGGGCGAGAAGGCGAGCCGGTTCGTCCGCTTCTGCGACGCGTTCTCCGTACCGATCCTCACCCTCGTCGACGTGCCCGGGTACCTCCCCGGCACCGATCAGGAGTGGACCGGCGTCATCCGCCGCGGTGCGAAGCTGCTGTACGCCTACGCCGAGGCCACGGTCCCCCTGGTCACGGTCATCCTGCGCAAGGCCTACGGCGGCGCCTACATTGTGATGGGCTCCAAGCAGCTCGGCGCCGACGTCAACCTCGCCTGGCCGACCGCCGAGATCGCGGTGATGGGCGGCCAGGGGGCGGTGAACATCCTCTACCGCGGCGAGATCAAGCGCGCTGAGGAAGCGGGAGAGGATGTCGCGGCGGTCCGCACCCGCCTCGCCAACGAATACACCTACAACGTCGCGTCTCCTTTCCTCGCCGCCGAGCGCGGTGAACTCGACGGGATCATCGAGCCGGCTCAGACCCGGGTCGCGGTCGCAAAGGCGCTGCGCTCCCTCCGCGGGAAGCGGGCGAGCCTGCCCCCGAAGAAGCACGGGAACATCCCGCTGTGAGCACGGCGAGCGATCCCCGCGGCGGAGCGGGCGAGTCCGGTGAGGCCCTGCCGCCCGTCGCGATCGACGTGCGTCGCGGTGCGCCGACCGAGGAGGAACTCGCCGCCCTCATCGCCGTGGTCAGCGAGGAGTACGCCGCCGAATCGGCCGAGGCCGTCGCCGATGACCGCCCCGCCCGGAGCGCCTGGTCGCTCTCGCAGCGGGGGCTGCGCCAGCCCCTTCGCCGCGACGTCGGATGGGGTCGGTACGCGGGCTGAAAAAACCGTCGAAATCGACGATTTGTCCCCCAAACTACCTACAGACAGACCGTTTCAGAGCTTGCATACTGGAGGAGCTGGAACGCTCTGCGTTCGGCCCGACCGCCCGTCGTCTCTTCGACGGTCCAAGCGGTTTGGCTGCGCGAACGGTTTTCGGGTAACCGTTCGCTCAGGCGAGGGGCGGGCGGCTTCGCCGCCCCTCGCCTCCTCTCCCGCCCCAGGTGAGGCAGGAGGAAGACCCGCGCGCGGCGAACCGAGAGGTCACCGACCGGGGTGGTCGATCTCACGCCAGAGGTCGACGGCATCCTCGTCGGACAGGCCGTTCTCCGAGCCCGAGCGCCCCACCACGGTGACCGCCACGCGCGTGTGCGGTGACGTGCGGATGTAGAGCCGGTCGGACGTGGCCGAGCGCAGCGTCTCTGCCAGTTCTGCGCGGATCACCGCGAGCGAACGTTCGTCGATGCCGTCGAGGCCGCCCTCGTCGAGCATCGTCACCGAAGCGCCCCGGCGCCGCAGGCGTTCGACCTCGGTGCGCACGTCGTCGTCCAGCAGACGCGGCCCCCGCATGTCGTCGCGGAGCCGGCCTTCGGCAAGGCGTGCCTGCAGACGCTCCTCGGGTGTGAGCCGGCCGCCGGTCGACACGGTGCGGGTCAGGAGCGGACCGGCGATCGCGAGGGCGCGCTGCACCTGGATGCGGCGCTCCCGCTGGCGGGTGAGCTGAGAGGCCTGCCAGGCCGACGACACCCGCTGCAGTTCGGCGAGCTGCGCGGTGTCACGGGCCGCACGATCGAGCCCGCGGATGAGCAGCTGAGCGACGACGACCCACACCACCGACCCGACGAGCCCCAGTGCGAGGGCATTCAGTCCGCCCATCCACCATGCCGACAGCGCCGCGAGGATGGCGGTGCCGATCCAGGCGAAGAGAGGTCGCCGTCGCGCCATCACGATCGTCATCAGCGCCCCGATGCCACCGAGATACCACGTGGCGAAAGGCTCGGTGCGGATGTCGGCGGCGACCCCCATCGAGATGGCGGCGGGCACGACGACGGCGTTCGCGATGGCGAGCAGCGAGATCCACACCGGCAGGCGCGTCGGTCCACGCACGCCGGCGGTCACGGACGAGTCGACGGGGTCGTCGGTGGTGAGCCGGGGCTCCCAGAAGATGCAGAGCCAGGTCGTGGGCAGGTACAGCAGCAGCGCGGCGATCACCAGCGAAGGGTTCTGGACGTCCTCCGTCCACCACAGTCCCCGCGCCGCGAGGTAGGCGGTGAAGGCGAAGGCGAGGCCGAGAAGGATGCCGCGGACACTGATCATGCGGTCACCGGCCGCCATTCCAGGGTCACCGTGGTCCCCTGCGGCGTCGGCTCGACGGCGGCGATGCCGCCGACGGCCGCGACGCGGGCGACGATGGACGCTCGGATCCCCAGCCTGTCGTCGGGGATCGCGTGCAGGTCGAAACCGTGGCCGGTGTCCGAGACGACGACGGCGATCCGGTCGGCCCGCCCTGACACATGGACGGCGAGCCCCTCACCGTGCGCGTGCTCGACGGCGTTGGCAACGGCCTGGGTCGCGGCGAGGGTGAGAGCGCGCGCGACGCGGCCCGGCAACGGCGGCGTGTCGGGTTCGATGTCGCGACTGCGCGCAGGGTCGGCTCCCAGGTTCGCGGCGGCGCGTTCGACGGCGTCGGCGAGCGCGTGGGCGTCGGTGGGCTCGTCGCTTCCTTCCTCCACACCCTGCTCGGTGTTGGCGAAGCGGGTCAGCGCCTCACGGGCCATCGCCACAGCGAGGGTGCGCTCGCGCTCGGTGTCGGCGCGCTCGCTGGCGATGAGCGCGGCCAGCACGCTGTCGTGCATGAGGGCGGCCACTGCGACCCTCTCCTCCTCCGCAGCGTTGGCCGCGGCGGCCCTGGCGTAGCTGGCGACGGCCTTCGTGCGGGCGTCGTCGACGTCGGCCGCGATCCGCCGGAACACCCGGCCGAGGGTGATGAGCATCATCCCGAGGATGAGGGCGAACGAGACATCCAGCACCAGCGGGATCCACAGCTGCGGCGCCGCATCGGTCTGGAGGATCCGCACTGAGCCGAAGAACATCGGCACCATCAGCGTCCACGCCACCTGCCACATGAAGGGCACGACCACCACCGAGGCGACCGTGGCGACGTTCACGAGGTACCAGATCCAGGGCTGCGTGGCGGGGTCCGACGGCTGACCGACGGTGGCTGCCGGCCAGAGGGCCAGCGCGACGACGTAGCAGACGCAGAACAGTGCGGCGAAGACCCGCACGGCGCGCCCCACCGCGCAGGCGATGAGCATGGCCGCCAGCGGCCCGAAGGTGAGGACCATCAGCGGCACGTGCCACCCGGGAGCCTCGTCACTCGGCCCGAGAGCGGTGACGAAAGCCTGAGCGCCGAGGATGAGGCATCCGATCGCGATCGCGATGGTGAGGACGCGCTCGACCCGGCGCCGCGTGAAGGAGCCGAGGGATGCCGCGCTCTCCGGTCCCTGCGGAATGCGCCCGACGGCCTCGGGGGGCGCCGCGCGCTGCGCTTCAGCGCCGACGCTCATGGCCGACCGATCCGTCCGCGGCCGGTGGGGTCAGGATGCCGTCCTCGATCGCGCGGCGCATGAGGTCGAGCTTGGTGGGCGCCGGCCGCCCGACCTCGACGTACTTCACTCGAACACGCGTGATGTTCTCCTTGGCCGTGGAGTAGGCCACTCCCAGCCGTTCCGCGACCGCACGCAACGGCAGGCCCGCCGCGTACAGGCGCAGAACATCGCGCTCGCGCGCGGACAGCTGCGCGTCGGCGAAGGCGCGATCGCCTTCGATGGCGCTCGCCCACTCGACGTTGTTCAGCGGCTCGCCGCGAGACACCGTGTCGATCGCGGCGGTGACGTCGTCGATACGAGACGACTTGCTGACGATCCCCGCTGCTCCCGCCAGCAGCGCTTCGCGCACGGCCTCGGGCCGATCGGCGACGCTGTGGATGATGACGCTCGATCCGTCGCGGACGAGCCGGCGCACGTTCTCGGAAACCGTGGTCCCGTCACCGAGCGTGAGGTCGAGCACCACGACATCGGCGGGCGCGGAGGCGCTGAAGGCCCGCCAGTCGAGATATGCGGCGACCGAACTGCCCGAGAACACCACGGTCTGAGCGCCAACGCGGGCGCAGGCGGCCTCCAGCCCGAGGCGCACCGACTCGTGATCGTCGATGAGGGCCACGCGGGTCATGTCAGCACTCTATCCACGCCGCCCGTCGCCGGTGAGCACCGCCACCGCTTCGACGTGGTGGGAGTGGGGGAACAGGTCGATCGCCTCGATGAGGGCGGTGTCGTAGCCGTGGTCGCGGAAGGTGCGGAGGTCGCGCGCGAGCGCGACCGGGTCGCAGGCGACGTAGACCACGGCGGTGGGCGTCAGCGCGGCGACCGCGTCGACGACCTCGCGCCCGGCGCCGGCGCGCGGCGGGTCGAGGAGGATCGTGCCGCGGGCCAGCGCCGCGGCGTCGGCGCGCGCGAGCCCGTCGGCGAAGCGGGGAAGCCAGCGGTCGACGCGACCGGTCTCGGCGCTCATGGCCGGCCACGCGGCGAGGTTCTGCGCGGCGTGCCCGGTGGCGCGGGGGTCGGACTCGACGCTGATCGCCCGGACGCGCGGGCCGCCGAGGTCACCCAGAGCCGCCGCGAAGAGACCGACACCCCCGTAGAGGTCGAGGTGCAGGGCGTCGGGATCGAAGGCGCCCGACCGGCGCAGTGCGCCCGTGACGACATCGGTGAGGGTCTCGGCGGCCAGGCGATGAACCTGCCAGAAGCCGCCGGCGTCGACGCGGAACGCGTGCCCGCCCACGTGTTCGGTGATCACCTCGTGGGCGGCCGGATCGGCGTGGCCGGCCGGGCTGCGGCGCGTGCGCTCCGGGCGGGGGATGACGCGCACCCGCCCGTCGGCGGGGTGGACGAGGTCCACCCGCCCCGGTCGCAGGCGTCCGAGCGACGACGCCGCCTCTTCGATCCCGGCCGTCGCCAGCGGCAGCTCGGTGACCTCCACCACCCGGTGACTGCGCACCGCGTAGGGCCCCACGGCGCCGCGGGCGTCGACGTGGAGGCTGACGCGGGTGCGCCAGCGCGTGGCATCCGGGGTCTCCGTTCCGCCACCCGCGGTGCCCGCCGGCGCCATCGTGACCTCTCGCTCCGCGCCTCCGATCCGGCGGAGCGCGTCGTGGACCACCCGCTTCTTCAGCGCACGCTGCGCGTCGAGGGCGATGTGGCCGAAGTCGGCGCCGCCAGGGCGGTTGGCCGGGGGCGTGGTCAGGTCGGCCTGCGGCCAGATGTGGGGGCGTCGGTCGGGTGAGGCCTCGGTGACCTCGACGACCTCGGCCCGCCAGAACGCCTTCTTCGAGGTGTCGACGAGCCGCGCACGGACCGTCTCGCCGGGCAGGGTGTCGGGCACGAAGACGACCCGACCCCGCTCCCCGTCTCCCGCGCCGTGGCGGGCGACGAAGACGCCACCGTGGGCGACGTCGTCGATGCGGAGATCGAGCAGGTCACCGACATCCATCCCTCAACCCTAATGACCGACCGGCGCCGCTCCCTCGCTAGCGTGGGTGTCATGCGTGTGCTCCTCGCCTCGACGTCGCCCGCCCGTCTCATGTTGCTGCGCAGCGCCGGGATCAAGCCCGAGACCCTCGCCCCCGACGTCGACGAGGAAGAGGTCATCGCGGCCGTCGAGGCGGGTGAAGGGCGCACCCTCAGTCCGCAGGAGCACGTCCTGCTGCTCGCGCGGCGGAAGGCGGCGGATGTCGCGGCTCGCGTGGTCGCGGAGGATCCGGCCTTCGACGGTGTGGTGATCGGCGGCGACTCGATGTTCGAGCTCGACGGCGAGATCCTCGGGAAGCCCTACGAACCCGACGTGGCGATCGCGCGCTGGCGCGCGATGCGCGGCCGCACCGGCGTGCTGCACTCGGGGCACAGCGTGTTCCGGATCGCCCCCGGTGCGCCTGCGCACGAGGAGCACGCCGTCGCCGAGGCGTCGGTGAGCTTCTCCGCCGACGTCACCGACGACGAGATCGACGCGTACGTGGCCACCGGGGAACCGCTGCAGGTCGCGGGCGCCTTCACCGTCGACAGCCTGGGCGGACCCTTCATCGAGCGGGTCGAGGGCGACCCGTCGACCGTGGTCGGGATGTCGCTGTCGACCCTTCGACGCCTGATCACGCGCCACGGCGTCGCCTGGACCTCGCTCTGGGGGACGTCCGACTGACGCGGCGAGTTGTGGTTGGACGCCCACGTTTCTTCCCGGTTCTTGTACGAACCAGTCAAATGACCGAGCATCCGCGTGGGTAGGCTGGCCTCCATGCCTCGAATCGCCAAGGTGCTCATCGCGAACCGCGGCGAGATCGCCGTCCGCGTCATCCGTGCCGCCCGCGACGCCGGGAAGGCGTCGGTCGCCGTCTACGCCGACCAGGATCGCGACGCCCTCCACGCCCGTCTCGCCGACGAGGCGTACGCCCTCGAGGGCTCCACGAGCGCCGAGACGTACCTGTCGATCGAGAAGATCCTCTCGATCGCCCGCCGCTCCGGCGCCGACGCGGTGCACCCCGGCTACGGCTTCCTCGCCGAGAACGCCGACTTCGCCCGGGCCGTCATCGCCGCGGGCCTGGTGTGGATCGGCCCCTCGCCCGAGGCGATCGAGGCGCTGGGCGACAAGGTCACCGCGCGCGCCGTCGCGGAGAAGGTCGGCGCCCCCCTGGCTCCCGGCACCCCGGGGCCGGTCGCGGGCGCGGACGAGGTCGTGGCCTTCGCCGAGGCGGTCGGGCTTCCCATCGCGATCAAGGCCGCCTACGGCGGGGGCGGGCGGGGTCTGAAGGTCGCGCGCACCCTCGACGAGGTGCCGGAGATGTTCGAGTCGGCGACCCGCGAGGCGATCGCGGCCTTCGGCCGCGGCGAGTGCTTCGTGGAGAAGTACCTCGACAAGCCCCGGCACGTCGAGACCCAGTGTCTCGCCGACAGCGCGGGCAACGTCGTGGTCGTCTCCACACGCGACTGCTCGCTCCAGCGCCGCCACCAGAAGCTCGTCGAAGAGGCACCGGCACCGTTCCTCACCGAAGAGCAGAACCGTATCCTCTACGACGCCTCCAAGGCCATCCTCCGTGAGGTGGGCTATCTCGGCGCGGGAACATGCGAGTTCCTGATCGGTGCCGACGGCACCATCTCCTTCCTCGAGGTCAACACCCGGCTCCAGGTGGAGCACCCCGTTTCCGAGGAGGTGACCGGGCTCGACCTCGTGCGCGAGCAGTTCCGTCTCGCCGAGGGCGAAGAGCTCGGCTACGGCGACCCGGCGCCGGTGGGCCACTCGATCGAGTTCCGCATCAACGGCGAAGACCCGGGGCGCGGCTTCCTCCCCCAGCCGGGGCCCATCCACGTCTTCAAGACATTCGGCGGTCCCGGCCTGCGGCTGGACTCCGGTGTCACCGCCGGTGACAGCGTGTCGGGGGCGTTCGACTCGCTGCTTGCGAAGATCATCGTCACCGGCCGCGACCGCGCGGAGGCGCTCGAGCGCGCGCGGCGGGCGCTGGACGAGTTCGAGGTGGCGGGACTCCCCACCGTCCTGCCGTTCCACCGCAAGGTCGTCCGCGACCCCGCCTTCACCGCCGAGGACGGCGTGTTCGGCGTGTACACCAGGTGGATCGAGACCGAGTTCGACAATGACATCCCGCCGTGGGACGGCGAGCTCGACGCTCCCGCCGCCGGCGAGGGCCGCCACACCGTCGTTGTCGAGGTCGCCGGAAAGCGTCTCGAGGTCAGCCTCCCCGACCGGGTCGCCACCACCGCCTCGCACACGGCCGGTCGTCCGGCAGCCGTGCCGCCCTCGCGGCGCTCTCACACCGCCTCGGCCGTCGCGGGCGCTTCGGGCGACGCGGTGAAGGCGCCGATGCAGGCGACGATCGTGAAGGTCGCCGTGGCGGAGGGGCAGCAGGTCGTCAAGGGCGACCTCGTCGTGGTGCTCGAGGCCATGAAGATGGAGCAGCCCATCCAGGCCCATAAGGACGGCACCGTCGGCGCCATCAACGCCGATCCCGGCACGACCGTCGCGGCCGGTCACCAGCTCCTGACGATCGCGTAGCCCGCTCGCGCGGGGCGCGCGCGCGTCGCGCGTCCGCGCCGTGCCTCGGCCCCTCCGCGACCCGTCAACTTCTGTCGCGCCCGGGCCACGACCCGTCAAAAAACGCTGCCCGGCGTCATCCCGAACGGCGCTTTTTGACGGGTCGCGAAACGAGCGCTTCGCGTCGTCGAGTTTGCAGCGACCGATTCCGGGTTCGTCGAGCTGTGTCGCGGCCGCTCCGCGACCCGTCGACTTCTGTCGCGCCCGGGCCACGACCCGTCAAAAAACGCTGCACGACGGCATCCCGAACCGCACTTATTGACGGGTCGCGAAACAAGCGCTTCGCGTCGTCGAGTTTGCAGCGACCGATTCCGGGTTCGTCGAGCTGTGTCGCGGCCGCTCCGCGACCCGTCGAAAAACGCTGCCCGGCGGCATCCCGAACCGCACTTATTGACGGGTCGCGAAACAAGCGCTCCACTCGTCGAGTTTGCAGGGACGGATTCCGGGTTCGTCGAGCCGCGTCGCGGCCGCGCCGCGACCCGCCAGCTTCTGTCGCGACCGGGCCACTACCCGTCGAAAAACGCTGCACGACCGCATCCCGAACCGCACTTTTCGACCGGTCGCGAAGGGCCCGCTCCGCCCCGTCGAATGGGCAGCGTTCGCCGCTCCGCGAACCGTCGAAAAACGCTGCACTGCGGCATCCCGAACCGCACTTTTCGACGGGTGGCGCCGCGCTATCCCGCGCGAAGGCGGGCGAGGAAGGCGGCCGTGCGCTCGAACGCCACGTCGCCCTCGGGCACCTGGACGCCGGGGAAGAAGTAGAACCCGTGCGGCATCCCCTCCGGGAAGTAGCCGTCGACGGCGACGCCTTCGGCGGCGAGCGCCTGGGCGAACGCCTTGGCCGAATCCACGATCGGGTCGTGGGTCCCGGTGGCGAGGAAGGTGGGAGGGTAACCGGCGAGGTCGCCGTAGATGGGGCTCGCGAGGGGGTCGGTCCAGGGCGTCGTCGGCAGGTAGGCCCCCCGGATGAACCCGAAGAACGCGCTGTCGTAGACGATCCCCCGCGGCGCCTGCGCCTGGAACGAGGGCCACCGCTCCTGGGCGAAATCGACGAAGGCGCCGTACATCAGCACCGCGTCGGGGACGGCGAGTCCGCGCTCGCGCGCGAGGAGGGGCAGCGCGGCAGCGAAGTTCGACCCCGCCGAGTCGCCCGCCACCGCCACCCATGCCGGGTCACCGCCGAGCCGGTGCGCATCCGTGCGCAGCCACGCGTAGAGGTCGGCGACGTCGTCCAGCGGGGTGGGGAAGGGGTACTCCGGCGCCAGCCGGTAGTTGGCCGAGACCACGATCACCCCATTGTCCTTCGCCAACCGCCGCGTGATGTAGTCGGTGTCGGCGGCCGAGCCGACGGTGAACCCGCCGCCGTGGACATACAGGATGACGCCGAGCGCGTCATCGGGGGCGACACCCTGGGGGCGGTAGACCAGGGCGGAGGCGACCCCGTCGCGGACGGGCAGGTACACGGTGTCGACGTCGACGTCGGGCACCGCCTCGGCGCCGGTCGGAGGCACCAGCGCGGGATCGGGCTTGATCCGGTCCTGACCGATGTAGCCCGTTCGGACCGGGAGGATCATCATGTCGCGCAGCGCCACCGGCTGGCGGTTGTTGGCGATCACCCGGTAGGAGGGCATGGCCGGGTCATCCGGGTCGATGTAGCTGAGTCCGTCGATCTCGCGGACGACGGTGACATCCACCGCGCCGTCGGGGATCGTCAGCAGCGCGGGATCGATCGGGCGGGATGCTGCGGGGGCGGCGTCGGCGCCGGGCGCCGAGCGCGCCGCGGGATTGATCGGCACGGGGGCAGTCTAGAGGCGCGCGGGGGCGTTTCGTCTCGCTGCGCTCGTTCGACGACCGGGCGGACGGGACCGCGTCCCGCCGTGCGGGTCAGACCTGGGCGGCATCCATCGGGCGGTCGACGATGTGCATGGCCCGCGCGGCGTCGGTGATGCTCCCCGACAGCGAGGGGTAGACCGCGAACACCCGCGAGACCTGATCGACGGTGAGGCGGCGCTCCACGGCGATCGCGATCGGGTAGATCAGCTCCGACGCCCGCGGGGCGACGATGACCCCGCCGATGACGGTGCCGCTGCCGCGACGGGCGATGAGCTTGACGAACCCGTCGCGCACACCCATCATCTTCGCCCGCGGATTGGCCGACAGGGGGAGCTTCAGCACCTGTCCGTCGATGGCGCCGGAGGTGACATCCTTCTCCTGGAAGCCGATGGTGGCGATCTCGGGAGCGGTGAAGATGTTCGAGGTGATGCGGCGCTGCTCGAGCGGGATCACCACATCGCCGAGGGCGTGGAAGACGGCGGTGCGGCCCTGCATCGAGGCGACCGACGCCAGCGGCACGAAGGTGGTGCAGTCGCCCGCCGCGTAGATGTTCGGCACGCTCGTGCGTGCGACCCGATTGACCTGGATGTGACCGGAGTCGGTCATCTGCACCCCGGCCTCCTCCAGGCCGATGCCCGCCGTGTTCGGGATGGCGCCGACGGCCATGAGGCAGTGGCTCCCCTCGACCACCCGGCCGTCGCCGAGGGTGACCCGGACGCCGTCGCCGGTGTTCTCCACGCTTTCCGCGCGGCACCGCGACAGCACGGTCATGCCGCCGCGCTTGAACACCTTCTCCAGAACGCTCGCGGCGTCGGCGTCCTCCCCCGGGAGCACCTGGTCGCGGCTGGAGATGAGGGTTACCTGGGCTCCGAGGTTCATGTACGCCGAGGCGAACTCGGCCCCCGTCACCCCCGATCCCACGACGATGAGGTGGGCGGGGAGGGTGTTCATGCCGTAGAGCTGCGTCCATGTCAGGATGCGCTGCCCGTCGGGCTTGGCACTGGGGAGCTGACGGGGCGAGGCGCCGACCGACACGACGAGGGTGTCTGCCTCCACCCGATCGAAATCGGTGCCGCCGATGTCGGTGGAGACGATGACCTCGTTGCGTCCCTCGAGGCGTCCGTGGCCGGAGATGATGCGCACCCCGGCTTCGACCAGCGACGCCCGCATGTCGTCGGACTGCTGGCGCGCGAGCGAGAGCACCCGCTTGTTCACCGCGGCCAGGTTGATCGCGATCTCGGGCTTGAGGGGCTTGCCCGCCTCGCCTCGGGCGAACAGCTGCACGCCCAGATCGCTCGCCTCCGAGATCGCCACGGCGGCGTCGGCCGTGGCGATGAGCGTCTTGGAGGGCACGACATCGGTGATCACGGCCGACCCGCCGACGCCGGCGCGCTCGACGAGGGTCACCTCGGCGCCCAGCTGAGCGGCTGCCAGGGCCGCCTCGTACCCGCCGGGACCGCCGCCCAGGATCGCCACGGTCTGGGTCCGCTCGAAGCTCAACGACATACCTCCATTCAAACAGCCGCGGGCCCTCGCCCGCGGGCGCTGCGGTGGCAGGGTGTCGGATCTGGTCCGTATCGTGATCTCATGCATCGACCCAGCGACCATCCGCTCGACGACCCGAACGCCGATCCGTTCGCCGTCGCCGCCCAGGCGGCCGACGACATCGCCCGCCTCACGGGAGTGGATCACCACGACATCGCCCTCACCCTCGGAAGCGGGTGGGGCAAGGCCGCCGATCTGATCGGCGAGACCGTCGCGACCTTCCCCGCCACCGAGGTGACCGGTTTCAGCCGTCCGGCGCTGGAGGGTCACGTGGGCACGATCCGCAGCATCCTCACCCCGGCCGGCCGCCGGGTGCTCGTCATCGGCGCGCGCACGCACTTCTACGAGGGCCACGGGGTGCGCCGGGTCGTCCACAGCGTGCGGACCGCCGCCGCGACCGGCGCCCGGATCATGGTCCTCACCAACGGCGCCGGCGGCATCCGCCGCAGCTGGCATCCGGGGCAGCCGGTGCTCATCAGCGACCACATCAACCTCACGGCCGCCTCGCCGCTCGAAGGCGCGACCTTCATCGACCTCACCGACCTGTACTCCGCGCGCCTGCGCGAGATCGCACGGTCGGTCGACCCGACACTCGACGAGGGCGTGTACTGCCAGTTCCGGGGGCCGCATTACGAGACCCCCGCAGAAGTCCGGATGGCCGAGCGCATCGGCGCTGACATCGTCGGCATGTCCACCGCCCTCGAGGCGATCGCGGCACGTCAGGCCGGGATGGAGATCCTCGGGTTCTCGCTCATCACCAATCTCGCGGCGGGCATCCAGACCACGCCGCTCAGCCACGAAGAGGTCCTCGAGGCCGGACGCGACGCCGAGCCGGTGATCTCCTCCCTCCTCGCCCGGGTGGTGGAGAAGCTGTGACCGCACCGGTGGGATCGGACGAGATCGCGCTGGCGCGCGCCTGGCGCGACCAGGATCCCGATGACGAGACCCGCGCCGAGCTCGATGACCTGATCACGCGCGCGGAGGCCGGAGACGAGGCCGCGGCCGCCGAACTGAACGACCGCTTCACCGCGCGCCTGGCCTTCGGCACCGCGGGCCTGCGCGGTGAACTGGGAGCGGGCAGCAATCGGATGAACCGGGTGCTGGTCTCGCAGGCGGCGGCCGGGCTCGGGGCGTATGTGCTGGCGCGGGCCGGCGAGATCGGAACGGGAGCCGGAGACGGCGCCCCGCTCGTCGTGATCGGTTACGACGGGCGTCGGAATTCCGACGTCTTCGCGCGCGACTCCGCCGAGATCATGGCGGGCATGGGACTGCGCGTGGCCGTCCTCCCCCGACTTCTCCCGACTCCTGTGCTCGCCTTCGCCGTACGCCACCTCGGCGCCCACGCGGGCGTCATGGTCACGGCGAGCCACAACCCGCCGAACGACAACGGCTACAAGGTGTACCTCGGAGGGGTGCACGGCGGGTCGCAGATCGTCGCGCCCGCCGACGCGCTCATCGCCGCCGAGATCCAGCGCGTGGCCGACACCCAGCGGGTCGACGAGCTGCCACGGTCGGATGCCTGGGAGCTCGCCGACGAGGCCGTCGTCGACGCCTACGTCGCCGCGACCGCGCGGGTCGCGCCGGCCGGGCCCGCTGCGGCCGGACTGCGCTGGGTCTACACCGCGATGCACGGCGTGGGCTGGGAGACGCTGTCGAAGATCGTCGCTGCGGCGGGCTACCCGGAGCCGATCCTCGTCGAGCAGCAGACCACCCCCGACGGGCGCTTCCCCACCGTGGCCTTCCCCAACCCCGAAGAGCCCGGGGCGATGGACCTGGCCTTCGAGACCGCGCGCGTCTCAGGTGCGGAACTGGTCGTGGCGAACGACCCCGACGCCGATCGGCTCGCAGTCGCCGTGCCCGACCCGGCCGCCGAGGGCGGCTGGCGGCGGCTCACCGGCAACCAGGTCGGACTGCTGCTCGGTTGGCGTGCCGCCCGTGCGGCGGTGGCCGATGCGGCGGCGGCCGACGCAGGGCGCGGGCCCGCGGCATCCCTCGCGTGCTCTCTCGTCTCCTCCCCCGGGCTCGAAGCCGTCGCCCACCACTACGGCCTCGACTTCCACGCGACGCTCACGGGTTTCAAGTGGATCTCGCGCGCGCCCGGCATCGTCTACGGCTTCGAGGAGGCCCTCGGATACCTCGTCAACCCCGAGACGGTGCGCGACAAGGACGGGATCTCGGCCGCGATCGCCCTGCTCGGCATCGTCGCCGACGCGCGCGCCGAGGGGCGCACACTGGCCGACGTGCTGCGCGAGTTCGATGAGACCTTCGGGTTCTTCGCCAGCGACCAGATCTCGGTGCGGGTCGATGACCTCTCGGCGATCGACCGGGTGATGGCGGCGCTCCGCGCCGACCCTCCGCCCCGGATCGGCACGGTCGCCGTCGAGCGGTTCGAAGACCTCAGCCGGGGCGTCGGCGACCTGCCGCCCGGCGATGTGCTGAGACTGTGGCTCGCCCAGGGCGCCCGGGTCATCGTGCGCCCGAGCGGGACGGAGCCGAAGCTGAAGCTCTACCTGGACGTGCGCGGATCATCGGCCGCCGACGCCGCCGCACAGGTCACGGCCATCGCCGCGGGTGCGCGCGCCCTCCTCGCGCAGATCGAGGGGAGATGAGCTCCGACGCGGCCCCGGTCGACACCGCAGACGCCCCGGGCTGGCTACGGAACGTCGTCTTCTTCCTCAGCGGCCAGACCGCGAGCCTTCTCGGCTCGATGCTCGTGCAGTACGCCGTCTTCTGGTATCTCACGATCACCTACGAGTCGGGGCTGATCATGACCCTGGCCGCCGTCTTCGGATTCCTGCCGCAGGCGATCGTGTCGATCTTCGGCGGAGTGTGGGCCGACCGGCACAACCGCAAGTTCCTGATCATGGGGGCCGATGCCGCCATCGCGGCCACCACGCTGGGTCTCGCGCTGATCATGCTGACCGGATACGACGACCTGTGGCTGGTCTTCCTGGCCCTGGCGATCCGCTCGGCGGGCGCGGGAATCCAGATGCCGGCGGTCTCGGCGCTCATCCCGCAGATCACCCCGACGCGCCACCTGATGCGGATCAACGGCCTGAACGGGTCGATCCAGTCGGCGATGGCTCTACTGGCCCCGGCTGCGGCCGGCGCGATCTACGCCTGGGCGTCCGCCGCGACAGGCGGCACCGCGGCATCCCTCGTTCCGATCTTCTTCATCGACGTCGTCACCGCCGTCATCGGGATCGGCCTCCTGGCTCTCATCCCGGTGCGGGCGGTGCGCCGGGCCGAGGGCGCACCGACGGCGTACTTCGCCGACCTCGTCGACGGGGTGCGGTACATCGCGCACCACGCGTTCGTGCGGTGGCTGCTGATCGTGTTCGCCATCATCTTCCTCCTCACCGTCGCCCCGTCGAACCTGACCCCGCTGATGCTGGTGCGCTCGTTCGACGCGGGTGAGCAGCAGAACGTCGTCAATCTCGCGGTGCTGGAGGTCGCCTTCAGCATCGGGATGACGCTGGGCGGCGTCGTGGTCGCGACCTTCTTCGCGCGGCGTAGCCGGATCGGTCTCATCGTGGTGTCGTCGCTGGTGTTCGGCGGTCTCTCGGTGGGTCTCGGACTGTCGCCGAACGTGTGGGTGTTCTTCGGCTTCATGTTCCTGGTCGGACTGGCGGTGCCGTTCTTCTCGACGCCGTCGATGACGCTCCTGCAGGAGACCGTCGAACCCGAACGGCAGGGCCGCGTGTTCGGCTTCGTCGGGATCGTTATGGCCGTGGCGATGCCGATCGGGATGGTGTTCTTCGGACCGCTCGCCGACAGGGTGCCGATCGAGACCCTGCTGGTGGCCGCCGGTGTCCTGACCTTCATCGTCATCGGGCTGGCGGTCACCGTGCCGGCCGGGCGCCGGGCGATCGTTGCCGCGCGGGCGGCGTCGCGCGCACCGGATCCGGCGACCGGGGCGGTGGTGGTCCAGGCCGCGATGGGCGAGACAGCGGGGGCCGACGACCGCGACGGTGACCGGGCCGGCGAGGGGGGCGAGCGCGCGTAGGCTGACGGGCGTGCTGCTGACCGACCCCGTCATCCTCGAAAACGCTCACGTCCGGCTCGAGCCCTTGACGGCTGACCACGCCGTCGACCTGCGTCGGGCCCCCGAGGGGCTCGAGCACGCCTGGTACACCTCCGTGCCGTCCCCCGCCGACGTCGATGCCGAGATCGCGCAGCGGCGGGCGTGGGGGGAGCGCGGCGAGATGAACCCGTGGGCGGTCGTGCGCGCCGACACCGGCGTGGCCGTCGGCATGACGACCTTCTGCAACATCGATCAGGCCCATCGGCACGTGGAGATCGGTTACACCTGGCTGGGCGTGGCAGCGCAGCGCACGGCGGTGAACACGGCCGCGAAGCTGCTCCTGCTCGGGCACGCCTTCGAGGTGTGCGACGCGATCGCGGTGGAGTTCCGCACCCACTTCCACAACCGGCAGTCGCGCGCAGCGATTGAGCGCCTCGGCGCGAAGCTCGACGGGATCCTGCGCAACCACCGTCTGGGCCCCGACGGGTCGCTGCGCGACACCGCGGTGTACTCGCTCCTCCCCCATGAGTGGCCGGCCGCGCGGCTGGGCCTGCAGGCGCGGCTGCGCCGCGGCTGACCGCGGGCTCCCGGCGCCGGGCCGCTCCGCCGGCTGTCCGCAACTCCTGCAGAACGGGGTCGACGCCGCCGGATGCGCCGTCGAGGCCGGGCGCCCGGCGATTCTGCAGGAGTTGGGAACGCGCGAGCGACGCTAGCCGTCGATGACGGCGACGAGCTCGTCGAGGAAGGCGGGGAAGTCGGTGCCCCGCCGGACGATCCGCGACACGCTCTCGCGCTCGGAGAAGACCTCGACCAGCTGCTCGAAGACCGTCTGGAAGGCCTCGCGGTCGCCCTCGGAGAACGCCACCATCGCGACGACCTGCACCCGCGAGTCACCCCACGGAATCGACCCCTCGGCGACGCCCACCGCGATGGCGGTGCGTGTCGCGGTCATCCCGATCGCGTGGGGCACGGCCAGCGCGTCGGTGAATGCCGTCGACGACATCCGCTCGCGCTGGATCGACCGCTCGACGTAATCGTCGTCGATGACACCCCGGGCGACGAGCATGCCGCCGAGGCGGCGGATGACCCCCTCCTCGCCGGTGTCGTCGACGTCGAGCCCGCGCACGAAGGCGTCGGCGGGAAAGTACCGCTCGAGCTCGGTGCGCAGCCGCGCCAGACGCCGCCCGCGCCGCACCCGGCCCGCCGCGGCCTGCACGCGCTCGACGTCGGCGTCGGTGAGGAACGGCTGGATCCGGACGATCCGCTCCCCCGTCACCGGCGCGTCGATCGTCGTGAGCACCAGGTCGGTGCCGAGGTTCTCCCAGTCGGGGTCGACGCGCGTCTCGACGCCGACGACCTCGATCGCCTGGCCGAGCGAGCGGTCCACGCTGGATCGCAGCAGCTCGTGGAGCTCGTAGTATCCCGGGCACACGATCGTGGCCGTCAGCAGCTGAGCGTTCTGGCGGCTCCGCTCGAGCCGGCCCCCGACGTGCATCGCGATGTAGGCGATCTCGTCGTCGGGAAGCGGGAAGCCCAGCTCGGCGTCGAGCTCGCCGGCGATGTAGACCGCCAGCTCGAAGATCATCGGATACGTCGACTTGAGCGACCGGGTGAGAGGGTTCCGCGACCACGCCTGGTCCTGCGCACGATGCCGGAGATTCTGAACGTGAAGCGCCAGCCGGGTGATGAAGTCCTCATCGTCGATGTCGACGAGGAACTCCCGCGCCGCGCGCCCGACGGCCGTGCGCACCGCCGTCTCCACCTGCGGGTCGAGCGCCGGTCGCGCCCGCGCCTGCACGGCCTCGCCGCCGGGCGCGATCACACGGGTGAGCACGAGCGCGGCGAGGTGCTGGACGTCGCCCTCCCCCAGCCGCACGCCGAAGTGCTGCTGCACGAGCCGTTCGATCACGGCCGCGACGTCGGCCCCGGCGTCGCTGCCTGACGCGGGGTCGTGAGAGAGCGGATGCCGGTGGGCGACCCGGTCGGCGGCGATGGCGATGTGCATGACGACGTCGGCGATGCCGAGCTCGTTGACGTAATAGCCGAGGCCGCCGAGCTCGGCGACGAGGTCGGACTTGAACGCGCCGAACGCGTCGGCGTCGACGGCGGTGCCGGCAAGGCTCCGCCGGAGCGCCGCGAGGTCGAACGCACCGGCATCCATCTCGTCGTGCGCAAGTCTGCTGAGGAGGCGCCGCCGGGCCATCTCCCCGCCGCGCAGTCGCGCCGTGGACGCCGAGCGCTCCAGGGTCAGCTCGGTTCCGCTGAGAAGGCCGCGGACGCGCGCGAGGTCGGCCTCGAGCGTGGCCGGACTGACGTGCAGTTCCATCGCGGTGTCGAACAGGTCGATCCCGGTGTCGGTGTCGAGGAGGCCGCGGATGACGGTGTGCAGCCGGTCACGTGGTGTCCCGGCATCCGTTCCCCCGCCTGCCCGCAGAGCGACGGCACCCTCCGGGCCCGCCCGGTAGCCCAGCGGACCCGACTCGATCGCGACCCCGGGGGCGACGCGAGCGTTCACCGAGGTGACGTACGAGCGGATGCTGCGGGGGGTGACCCCGAGCGCATCGGCCAGGGTCGCTGCCGTCGCCCAGGTGCCGTCCCGCAGCAGAAGCGTCAGCAGGCGATCCTGCCTGGCTCTGGTCACGGGCACCCCTCCGCCGGGCCGCCGTGCCGCGGTCCGGATCGAGCACCAGTCAACCACGCCGCGGCCCGCAGAGCCCGGGGGCAGGCCTGGGTTTCCGCCCGGGCGGAAGAATGCGTGACTTGTCGGCCCTCAGCGACTTCACAAGAATCGCTCACGAGGAGGGCGGATCAATGCGGATCCTTGTCGTGTGTGGAGCGGGTGCGTCCAGCACCTTCGTGGCGCAGCGTGTGCGTCGCGCCGCACAGGATGCGGGACTGCCCTGGACCGCCGTCGCCGGGACCGAGCAGTCGCTCCCGATCGACCTCGATGCTGCCGACGTGATCCTCGTCGGTCCGCACCTCGCCGATGCGCTCCCGCACATCGAACAGGCGGCGGGCCCGCGGATGGCGACGGTGGTGCTGCTGCCCGACGACGTCTTCGCCGACCTCGACGGCACCCGCACGTTGGAGCTCGTGCGTCGCGCGGTCGCCGTCGCGGCACCGGAGACCACGACCGATGCCGGGGCCGAGAACCCCGCGCACACCTGACTCCCCGCGAGTCAGCCCCCACTGAGAACCGAGGAGAGGAATCACCATGGCCCCCCTGACCCGCACGGTGCGCATCGGATCGTCGCACGGGCTGCACGCCCGCCCCGCAAAGCTCTTCGCGCAGGCGGCGAAGGAAGCCGGCATCCCGATCACGGTGGCCAAGGGCTCGGGCGAGCCGGTGAACGCCGCGAGCATCCTCGGCGTGATCTCGCTCGGCGTCGACCAGGGCGACTACGTCACGCTCACCGCCGACGGCGACAACGCCGAGAACGTGCTCGACGCGCTGAGCGAACTGCTCACCACCGACCACGACGCGGCGTGAGCACCGTGACACGTTCCGAGATCCGCGGCGTCGGGATCGGGCTGGGCGTCGCGCAGGGCCCGGTGGCGCGCATGGCCGAGCCGCTGCCCGCCCCCGCCGACGAGCCCAGCATGATCGGCGAGACCGCCGAACGGGCGCGCGTCGACGAGGCGGTGGCGGCGGTCGCCCGCGAACTCGAAGAGCGCGCCGAGCAGGCCGGCGGCGCCGCGCAGGACGTTCTCGAGGCGCAGGCCATGATGGCCGAGGACCCGACGCTGTCCGACGAGATCGGCACGCGACTGGCCGACGGCAAGACCGGCGAACGCGCGGTCTTCGAGGCGTTCGCCGCGTTCCGCGACCAGCTCACCGCCGTCGGCGGCTACCTCGGCGAGCGCGCCGCCGACCTCGACGACGTCGCGCAGCGCGTCATCGCGCGGCTGCGGGGCGTAGCGGCCCCCGGGGTGCCCGAGCCGGGTCATCCGTTCGTCCTCGTCGCCAAAGACCTCGCCCCCGCCGACACCGCCCTGCTCGATCTCGACCAGGTGCTCGCCCTCGTGACCACCGAGGGCGGACCGACCTCGCACACCGCCATCCTCGCCCGCGAGAAGGGGATCGTCGCCGTCGTCGGCGCCGCCGGCGCCGCCGCACTGACCGAGGGGCAGAGCGTGATCGTCGACGCCGCGGCCGGCGTGGTGACCGCCGACCCCAGCGACGACGAACTCCAGCGGGCGCGCGTGCGCGCCGACGCCCGCGCGAATGCGGCGGCCGCGCCGATCACCAACGGCGCCCTGGCCGACGGGACCCCCGTGCCGCTCCTGGCGAACCTCGGCAAGCCCGAGGGCGCCGCCGAAGCCGTGGCACTCGGCGCCGAAGGCGTGGGGCTCTTCCGCACCGAGTTCCTCTTCCTCAGCGCCTCCTCCGCGCCGACGGTCGAGCAGCAGCGCGAGAGCTACGAACAGCTGCTGCGGGCGTTCCCCGGCAAGAAGGTCGTCGTGCGCGTGCTCGACGCCGGGGCCGACAAGCCCCTGCCGTTCCTCAACGATGCGCACGAGGAGAATCCCGCGCTCGGGCTCCGCGGCTTGCGCGCGCTCCGCGCGAGCGAGGACATCCTGCGCGAGCAGCTCACGGCGCTGGCGGAGGCGGATGCCGCGACGCGGCGCTCCCCCGAGGGCCCCGCCGATCTGTGGGTCATGGCGCCGATGGTCGCCACCGTCGAGGAGACGGCGTACTTCACGGCGCTGGCGAAGGAGTACGGCATCCGCACCGCGGGGGTGATGGTGGAGGTGCCCTCCTCGGCGCTCCTCGCCGACCGCATCCTCGCCCATGCCGACTTCGCCTCGATCGGCACGAACGACCTCACCCAGTACACCCTCGCCGCCGACCGCCTGCTCGGGTCCGTCGCGGGGTTCCAGGACCCGTGGCATCCGTCGGTCCTCCGCCTCATCCGTGAGGTGGGCGACGCCGGACGCACGCACGGCAAACCCGTGGGGATCTGCGGCGAAGCCGCAGCCGACCCGCTGCTCGCCGTCGTGCTGGTCGGGCTCGGGGCGACGAGCCTGTCGATGGCGCCGAGCGCCCTCGCGGACGTGCGCGCCACCCTCCTGCAGTACACCCTCGACGACGCACGCGCGATCGCCGAGGCTTCCCTCGCCGCGGATGACGCCGCGGCAGCCCGAGATGCGGCCCTCCTCGCCACCGAACGCGGGGCCGCGACCACAACGAAGGAGACACAGCAATGACAACGACGTCTGCACCGGCGCGCAAGCCCGGAGGGGTGCGGGTCGGCGTTCAACGCTTCGGAACGTTCCTGTCCGGCATGATCATGCCGAACATTCCGGCGCTGATCGCCTGGGGCATCTTCACGGCGTTCTTCATCGAGGTGGGCTGGACGCCCAACGCCGACCTCGCGACCATCGTCGGTCCGTTCATCCACTACCTGCTGCCGATCATCATCGCCTACACCGGCGGCACCATCGTCTACGGTGTGCGCGGTGGCGTGGTCGCCTCGATCGCGGTGATGGGCGCCATCGCCGGGTCGGACAAGCTGATCGCCGACATCAACGCGACCCTCCCCGCCGACAACCAGCTCGGCCAGGTGCACATGTTCATCGGCGCGATGATCATGGCGCCGCTGGCGGCGTACACCATGAAGTGGCTCGACAGCCTGTGGGACGGAAAGATCCGCGCCGGCTTCGAGATGCTCGTGAACATGTTCTCGGCCGGCATCTGGGGCTTCGTCATGGCCGTCGTCGGGTTCTACCCGATCGCGTGGCTGGTCAACGGCCTGATGACCACGCTCAGCAACGCGGTGGACTTCCTCGTCGAGGCGAACCTCCTGCCACTGACGAGCATCATCATCGAGCCGGCGAAGGTGCTCTTCCTCAACAACGCCATCAACCACGGCGTGCTGACACCGCTCGGCATCCAGCAGGCCGACGAGCAGGGCTCGTCGATCCTGTTCCTCCTCGAGGCCAACCCCGGCCCGGGCCTCGGCCTGCTGCTGGCGTTCGCGATCTTCGGACTCGGCGCCGCCCGCGCGTCGGCCCCGGGCGCCGCGATCATCCAGTTCTTCGGCGGCATCCACGAGGTCTACTTCCCCTACGCGCTGATGAAGCCGGCCGTGATCCTGGCCCTCATCGCGGGCGGCATGACCGGTGTCACCACCAACATGCTGCTCGGTGGTGCGCTTCGGGCGCCGGCTGCTCCCGGAAGCATCATCGCGGTGATGCTGCAGACCGCGAACGGCGCCTACTTCGCCGTCATCCTCTCGGTCATCCTGTCGGCGGGCGTGACGTTCCTCATCGCCGCGGTCATCCTCCGGGCTTCGCGCAAGCGCGACCTCGAGGCCCTCGCGGCGACCGACGACGCCTTCGGTGCGGCGATCACCCAGACCGAGGCGGCCAAGGGGAAGTCCTCCGACGCGCTGTCGAATCTGCGCGGCGGGGCGGCCACCCAGGCCGGCGGCGGCGTGGAGCCGGCGGTCATGACCGAGCGCGAAGTGAAGAGCATCGTGTTCGCCTGCGACGCCGGCATGGGATCGTCGGCGATGGGCGCGAGCGTCCTGCGCAACAAGATCAAGAAGGCCGGCATCGAAGACGTGACCGTGGTCAACAAGGCCATCGCCGCGCTCGACGACTCCGCCGACCTCGTGATCACGCAGAACCAGCTCACCGACCGCGCGCGGCGCCAGACGCCGGACGCGATCCACGTGTCGGTGGACAACTTCATGAACTCGCCGCGGTACGACGAGGTCGTGGAATTGGTGCGCGATCAGCACAAGGATGGTGCGTAAGCATCTGCCGAACCGGGATGCCGGGGGCCGACGCGTGGACGCGCGGCTCCCGGCATCCGTCTTCATCACCGACGTCGACGACGCACGACGACACGACCGAAAGGCGAAATCATGGCACGTGAGGTTCTCACCCCCGGACAGGTCCGCATCCACTCCGGCAGCGCGACGCGCGAGGAGGCGATGCGCGAAGCCGCCGAGATCCTCGAGTCGGTCGGTGCCGTCACCGGCGCCTACTTCGACGCGATGCAGCAGCGCGAGCAGACCGTCTCGACCTACATGGGCAACGAGCTGGCCATCCCGCACGGCACCAACGAGACGAAGGACACCATCCTCGAGTCCGGCCTGTCGGTCGTGCGCTACGACGGCGGCGTCGACTGGGGCGGCGAACAGGTCACGTTCGTCATCGGCATCGCCGGCAAGGGCGACGAGCACCTCGAGATCCTCTCGCGGATCGCCCTGCTGTTCTCCGAGGAGGACGACGTCGTTCGCCTGAAGTCGACCTCGACCGCCCAGGAGCTGTACGACGCCGTGTCGGCGGGCGTGGAATGAAGGCCGTCCACTTCGGCGCCGGCAACATCGGGCGGGGCTTCGTCGGGCTGCTGCTGCACGAGGGCGGCTACGACGTGGTGTTCTCCGACGTCGCCGCGCCGCTCGTCGACGCCATCAACGCCGTGTCGGAGTACACGGTGCACGAGGTCGGCGAGGGCGGGCGCGATCACGTCGTCACGGGCTTCCGGGCGATCAACAGCGCCGAGCACCCCGACGAGGTCATCGAGGAGGTCGCGGGAGCGAACGTGGTGACCACCGCGGTCGGCCCGACGATCCTGCGCTTCGTCGCCCCGCACCTGGTCGCGGGACTGGCGCTACGCGACCCCTCCTCGCCGCCGCTGCAGATCATGGCGTGCGAGAACGCGATCAACGCCACCGACCTGCTGCGCGAGGAGATGGTGGAGGCCGCGGGTGAGGCGTGGGGAGCGCTGGAGCAGCGCGCGGTGTTCGCCAACACCGCGGTCGACCGGATCGTTCCCGAGCAGCCCGCAGGCGCGGGGGTGGATGTCACGGTCGAGCCGTTCTTCGAGTGGGCCATCGAGCGGCATCCGTTCGGTGACGACCCGCCCGCGATCCCGGGTGCGCACTTCGTCGACGATCTCGCCCCGTACATCGAGCGGAAGCTGTTCACCGTGAACACCGGGCATGCCGCGACGGCGTATTTCGGCGCTCAGGCGGGGGTCGAGCGGATCGCCGAGGCGCTGGCAGAACCCTCGATCGCCTCGGCGGTGGCGGCGGCGCTGGAGGAGACCTCGGCGGTGCTCATCGCCAAGCACGAGTTCTCCCCCGAGGAGCTGGCGGAATACCGCGCGACGATCCTCGCCCGGTTCGCCAACCCCGCGCTTCCCGACCATGTGCGCCGGGTGGCGCGGCAGCCGCTGCGCAAGCTGTCGCGCAACGAGCGGTTCGTCGCGCCGGCCGCGGAGGCCGCCGAACGCGGACTGCCCGTCGACGCGCTCGTCGCCGCGATGGGGGCGGCGCTCGCGTTCGATGACCCCGAGGATCCGCAGGCGGTGGAACTGCAGGCGATGCTGCGGGAGCAGGAAGCCGACGCGGTGACCGCCGCGGTGACCGGGCTCGAGCCCGCGCACCCGCTGTACGCGCGCGTGCGCGACGCGGTCGCTGCCCGGCAGGCGGCGCTCGCGGGCTGACCTGCGGGGCCGGGCCGGCGCCGCGGGGCCGGGGGCCGGGCCGGCGCCGCGGCGCCGCGCCGGACCCGGGGCACGGGGTCCTGCCCACGGCTCGGCAGCAGGAGCGGAAGACTGGCGGATCGGCGGCGGTACGCTCGGGTTGTGTCATCCAGCTCATCGGAAGGGTCTGCCGGGCAGCCCTCGTCTCGGCCGCGGCGCCGATGGCGGCGTGTGCTGGCCTGGACGCTCGGATCGCTCGCCGTCCTCCTTCTGCTCGCCGTGGGCGGGCTCGTCATCTGGAGCCAGGTCGGGGTGATGCAGGCCGAGGCCGCTCCGCTCGCCGAGGTGCAGAGCAACCCCGACGTTTCCTTCACCGACACCTCGACCGCGATCATCCTCGAACCCGCCGACGGGCCGGGCGAGGTGGGGCTGGTCTACATCCCTGGCGCGAAGGTCGAGGCCGCGGCGTACGCAGCGACGATGGCCGAGGTCGTCGCCGAGGACGGCGTGACAGTCGTCATCACGAAGCCCTGGCTGAACCTCGCTTTCTTCGACCTGCGGCCGCTGTCGACCTTCACCGACCTCGTGCCCGGGGTTGATGAGTGGATCGTCGGTGGCCATTCGCTCGGCGGGGTGCGGGCCTGCCAGCTCGCCGGCGACGCCGACGCGCTGGCGCTCTTCGCGTCGTATTGCGCCGGCGACATCTCGGGGTCGGATCTGCCGGTGATCAGCATCGCCGGCAGCGACGACGGGCTGTCGACCCCGGAGAAGATCGCCGAGGCGCGGCCGCTGCTGCCGGACGACGCGGTGCTGAGCGAGATCGAGGGCGCCAATCACGCCGCCTTCGGCGCCTACGGCCCTCAGGCGGGCGACAACGAGGGCTCGATCACGCTGCCCGAGATGCGGTCCGAGCTCGCGGGCCTCCTCGCCCCCTTCGTCGACGCACTCCCCCGCTGACCCGCCCGCGCGCCGGGGCGGGTCGTCCCGAACTCCTGCACAACGTCACCAGCGCGCCCCGGATTGCCCTTCCCTCGGCGTTCGCGGTCGATTCTGCAGGAGTTGGAGACACGAGCCGGGTTGCCTGCATCTGTCCTCCACAGCGCGGCGCACCGCGCACCTTGTCCACGGGTCTCCTCCGAGAGAACGCATGATCGTCCCGCGGCCGTGAAATGGACGTGTGGTCGACCCTCACCTCACCCCGTCGCAGGTTCTTTCCGCGACCTTCCTCAGCACGCGGGGACTCGAGAAGCGCGGGCTCCACAAGCGGATGATCCGACGGCTGGTTTCGGAGGGACGCCTCATCCGGCTTCGCAGGGGCCGGTACGCTGATCCGCGCTCGCACCCGCACGTCCTCGACGCCGGCCGCGCGGGAGGTCGCCTCGATTGCGTCTCTCTTCTCGCAACCCTCGGCGTCTTCGTGCGCGAGCGCCCAGGGCTGCACATCCAGTTCGACCGCACGGCCAGCCGCATCCCGGTCCGTCGACCCGAGTTCACCGCTCACTGGCGGAGCGGCGGCGAGCTCTTCGACAACCTCACCACCGACCTCATCGGCGCGCTGACCCAGGCGGTGAAGTGTCAATCCCCGCGGGACGCGATCGCGACCCTCGACAGCGCGTGGCACCTCGGTCTCGTCGATGAAGATCAGATCGCCGAAGTGTTCAGCCGCCTCCCGCGTCGCTATCGGGCCCTCCGACGACTCCTCGATCGCCGCATGGAATCGGGGCCCGAGACGCTCGTCCGCCTGATCTTGCGCGGGCTGGGGTGTGAGGTCGACGTCCAGGTCCACATCTCCGGCGTCGGGCGGGTGGACTTCGTCGTCGACGGGTGGCTCATCATCGAATGCGACAGCAAAGCCCATCACGAGGGGTGGGACGCTCAGCGACGTGATCGGCGCCGCGACCTCGCCGCCGCTGCGCTCGGCTACACCACGATCCGCCCGCTGGCCGAAGACGTTCTCTACGCCTACGACGCCACGGCGACGGCCCTCAGGGCCGTCATTCTCACGGGCCGGGCGCGGAACGCGTCCCTGACTCCTGCACATCGCCGTCGGCGACCCGAAAATCCGGGATCCGGGGCCAAAATCGACGTTTCTGCAGGAGTTGGGGACGCCGCGCCCACGCGTCAGCGGTCGAAGCCGTCGGAGATGAGGTCGATCAGCTCCTCGCGCTGCTCCACGGGGAGGAACGCGCCTGCGGCCGCGTTCATCTGGAACGCCTCGAGGTCGTCCAGCCCGTAGTCGAAGGCCTCAGCGAGGAGCGCGAGCTCGCGGGTCAGCGATGTGCGGCTCATGAGCCGGTTGTCGACGTTGACCGTCACCGCGAAACCCAGCTGGTAGAGCAGGTCGAACGGGTGGTCTTCGAGGTCGGTGCCCCACCGCTGGATCGCGCCGGTCTGCAGGTTCGACGACGGCGACAGCTCGAGCGGGATCTCGCGGTCACGCACCCACCGCGCGAGGTCGCCGAACTCCACGAGCACCTCTTCGCCCGACCGCTGCACGATGTCGAGGTCTTCGGCGATGCGCACACCGTGCCCAAGACGCAGGGCGCGTCCGTCGAGGAGGGCCGACCGGATCGACTCGAGCCCCGCCGCCTCGCCGGCGTGCACGGTGACGGGGAAGAACTGGCCGGCGAGGTAGTCGAACGCCTTGCGGTGTCGCGACGGGAGGAAGCCGTCCTCGGGGCCGGCGATGTCGAACCCGACGGCGCCGCGCCCCCGCCACTCCACCGCGAGCCGAGCGATCTCGTGCGACCGGTCGGTGTGGCGCATGGCGGTGATGAGCTGTCCGACACGGATGTCGCGCCCCGCGTCGGCGGCGAGATCCTCGCCCTCCTCGATGCCGTCCTGCACCGCCTCCACGACCTCGTCGAGGGTGAGGCCGCCGCCCAGGTGCTGCTCGGGCGCCCACCGCACCTCGCCGTAGATCACGCCGTCGGCGGCGAGGTCCTCGACGAACTCACGCGCCACCCGCGTGAGGCCTTCGCGGGTCTGCAGCACCGACAGGGTGACGTCGAAGGTCTTGAGGTACTCCACCAGCGACCCCGAGTCGCTCTTCTCGGCGAACCACTCCCCCAGCGCCTCGGCGTCGTCCTCGGGCAGGTCGACGTCGGCGTCGTCGGCGAGCTCCACGATCGTGGCGGGGCGCAGGCCGCCGTCGAGGTGGTCGTGCAGGGAGATCTTGGGCAGGCTCCGCAGAGACACACCCTCCAGCTGGGCGTCACCGTGCTGATCGATGGCCATCGTGTTCCTCCGGGGGTTGGTGCGGGCGGCGAATCAGATCGAGTCGGCGGTGATGCGTTCGCGAACGAGGGATGACGCGGCAGGCGCGTCTTCGCCAATGTCCCACGCCCCCTCGATGGCGTCCAGTGCCCGGGCGAAACGCGCCGGGTCGTCGGCCGAGAGGGTGAAGACGGGTGCGCCCGGGGCGACCTCGTCGCCGGGCTTGACGTGCAGGTCGATGCCGGCCGCGTGGATGACGGCGTCCTCGGCTCGTGCGCGGCCCGCCCCCAAGCGCCAGGCGGCGATGCCGAAGGGCAGCGCCTCCATGCGGGTGACGATGCCCCCGCGCGGCGCGGTGACGGTGTGCGTCTCGCGGGCCGTGGGAAGTGCCGCGTCGGGATCGCCGTCCTGGGCCCGGATCATCGCCCGCCAGACGTCCATCGCCCGACCGTCCTGCAGTGCGGCCTCCACATCGGCGTCGGGCTGACCGGCGAGGGCGAGCATCTCGCGCGCCAGCGCGACGGTCAGTTCCACGACGTCGGCGGGACCCCCTCCGGCGAGCACCTCGACGGATTCGCGCACCTCGTTGGCGTTGCCGATCGCAAGACCCAGCGGCGTGTTCATGTCGGTGAGGAGTGCCGTGGTGGCGACCCCCGAATCGGTGCCGAGCCCGACCATCGTGCGCGCCAGCTCGCGGGCGCGGTCGATGTCCTGCATGAACGCGCCCGAGCCGAACTTCACGTCCAGCACCAGCGCGGCCGTCCCCTCCGCGATCTTCTTGGACATGATGCTCGACGCGATGAGCGGGATCGCCTCGACGGTGCCGGTGACATCACGCAGCGCATAGAGGCGCTTGTCCGCCGGCGCCAGCCCCGAGCCCGCGGCGCAGATGACCGCTCCGACGTCGCGCAGCTGCGCGTGGAGTTCCTCGTTCGACAGCGCCGCGCGCCATCCGGGGATCGACTCCAGCTTGTCGAGGGTTCCGCCGGTGTGCCCGAGCCCGCGGCCGGAGAGCTGCGGGACAGCCACGCCGAAGGCCGCGACCAGCGGTGCGAGGGGAAGGGTGATCTTGTCGCCGACTCCACCCGTGGAGTGCTTGTCGACCGTGGTCTTGCCGAGCCCGTCGAAGCTCATCCGCTCGCCGGAGGCGATCATCGCGTCGGTCATCACGCGGATCTCATCCCGCGACATGCCGTTGAGCAGCACCGCCATCGTGAACGCCGACATCTGCGCGTCCATGACGTAGCCGCGAGTGTAGGCATCGATCATCCACCGCAGCGCATCTTCGGGAACGGCGCCCCCGTCGCGCTTGGCGCGGATGACATCGACGGCGTCGAAGGGCTCGGGTGCACCGGCGCGGCTCATCGCGCCGACTCCGACTCGCGGTTCGGCCGCGCCTCGAGATCGCGCGGGCCGAAGGCATCGGGCAGCACCTCGTCGATGGTGCGGATGCCCGAGACGGTCTCCAGCAGCATCCCGGGGATCGCATGCTCGAACAGCAGCTGCCGGCAGCGACCGCACGGCATGATCGTCTCGCCCTCGCCGTTGACGCACAGGAAGGCGACGAGCTGGCCGCCGCCGGACATGTGAAGCTCTGACACCAGCCCGCATTCGGCGCAGAGGGTGACGCCGTACGAGGCGTTCTCGACGTTGCATCCCGCCACCACGCGCCCGTCGGAGACGAGCGCCGCCGCGCCCACGCGATAGCGCGAGTACGGGGCGTAGGCCCGCGCTGCCGCCTCGTTGGCGACGCTTCTCAGGTGGTCCCAGTCGATGTCGACCGGGACCTGATCGTCATGGTCGTCGGATGACGCGTCCCAGCCGCGTCCGGATCGTCGTGCCACACTCACCCCTTGATGTACGGCTTGCCCGCCGCCGCGGGTCCGCGCACCTGGCCGGCGAAGCCGACCACCGCCAGGACCGTCACGACGTACGGCAGCATCGCCATGAATTCCGACGGGATCGGCGATCCCAGGTTGGTCAGGAGCGTCCGCAGGTTCGTGGCGAACCCGAACAGCAGCGCCGCCAGCGAGGCCTTCACCGGATCCCAGCCACCGAAGATCACGGCGGCCAGCGCGATGAAGCCGAGGCCCCCGGTCATCTCCTTGTCGAAGGACCCCACCGAGCCGAGCGTGAAGTACGCCCCGCCGATGCCGGCAACGGCACCGGCGAGGAGGACGTTCCAGAAGCGGGTCGGGTTCACCCGGATGCCGACGGTGTCGGCGGCCTGCGGATGTTCGCCCACCGCGCGGAGGCGCAGACCCCAGCGCGTCTTGTACAGGCCCCACGCCACGAGCGGCACGGCGATGTACATGATGTAGACGATCAGGGTCTGGTTGAACACGACCGGCCCGATGACCGGGATGTCGGAGAGGAACGGGATCGCCCACCGCGGGAAGCGCGGCGGGGAGTTCAGCGCCTCGGAGTTCGGGGTCAGAAGCGCCCCGTGCAGGAAGCTCGTGAGGCCCGTGATGAGGACGTTCAGCACCACACCGACGATGACCTGATCGACGAGGTACTTGATCGAGAACGCCGCGAGCACCGAGGCCACGAGCGCTCCCGCCAGCATCGCCGCGACGAGCCCGAGGAGGAACGAGCCGGTGATCGAGGCGACGATCGCCGACGAGAACGCCGCGAAGAGGAACTGCGCCTCGATCGCGACGTTGACCACGCCCGCGCGCTCGCCGATGACGCCGCCGAGCGCGCCGAACACCAGCGGCACCGACAGGGAGACCGCCCCGAAGAGCAGACCTGTGACGGGGACCAGCCCATCGGCGGCCGACCAGGTGAGGAAGGCGAACACGGCCACGAATGCGAAGACGATCGGGAGCCACAGTCCGGGGCGCCGGTAGGTGTAGGCGGCCCACACCGCGTACGCGGTCATGATCACCAGCAGCACGAAGCACACCGCGACGGTGGCGAAGGTCGGAAGACCGATGTCGCCGAGGTCGACCGTCGACGTGCGGTCGCCGAGGCGATAGGTGCTGATGCCGTCGCGCGGGAAGGCGAAGGCCATGATGCCGATGAGGACGGTGGCGACGGCGAGGGAGATCGCGAGCTTCCAACGCCGCTGGCGCACGGTCTGACGGGTGATGACCTCGTCGGCCTCGGCGGGGGCGGGGTTCACGGTCGCAGTGCTCATGCGCTCACCTCCTCCTTGCGTGCGGGTGCGGACGGGTTCTTCGCGGCGGCCTTCGCGGCACGGCGCGCGCGCCGGCCGGCCGAGAGCTCGCCGGGGTCCTTCGGGAGGAAGAAGATCGTCCTCACCAGGGGCGGTGCGGCGATGAAGAGCACGATGAGCGCCTGGACGACCACGACGATGTCGACGGGAATCCCCTCGGACACCTGCATCGTGAAGCTGCCGGCCTTCAGGGCTCCGAACAGGATGCCGGCGGCGAAGACGCCCCACGCCCTGCTGCGACCGAGCAGCGCGACGGTGATCGCGTCGAAGCCGATGCCCGCATCGATGCCGTTGCCGAAGCCGCTGGTGATCGTCCCCGAGATCTGATTGACCCCGGCGAGCCCCGCCAGTCCCCCGGCGAAGGCCATCGCGTAGATGATGATCCGCTCGACGTTGATACCGGCCGCGCGCGCGGCGAACGGGTTCTCTCCCACCGCCCGCATCCGGAAGCCGAGGCTCGACCGCTCGACGAGCCACCAGACGAAGATCGTCGCGCCGATCGCGACGATGAATCCCCAGTTCACCGTGAGCGGCGCACCGAACAGGCTCGGGAACTGCGCCGAGGCCGGGGTGGGCGACGAGATCGGCTGCGACCCGCCGGGACGCTGCAGCAGACCCGGGGTGTTCAGAAGCCAGGAGAGGAAGTAGAACGCCACGAAGTTGAGCATGATCGTGAGGATCACTTCGTTCGCTCCGGTGCGCGCTTTGAGCAGACCCACGAGGCCGCCCCAGATCATGCCGCCCACGATGCCGGCCGCGATCGTCAGCGGCAGGTGGATGAACAGCGGGGCGCTGATGCCGGTGGCCACGAAGGCGGCGGTCGTCACGCCGATGAGCATCTGACCGCGGGCGCCGATGTTGAACAGCCCGACGCGGAACGCCAGACCCACGCCCAGGCCCGCCGCGATCAGCGGCGTGGCGAAGTTCAGGGTGTCGGTGATCGGCTTGATCGCGCGGACGAACGTCTCCGCCTCGTAATTCCAGATCGCGCCGCGGAACAGCGCGGCGTACGCACCCGCGACCGCGTCCCAGATGGCGACGAGGGTGTCCTGGGGGCGAGCGAAGAAGTAGCCCGACGTCCGCTGGACCTCGGGGTTGGTGAAGGCGACCAGCACCCCTCCGATGAGCATCGCCAGCACGATCGCCAGGACCGTCGCCACCGCGTTGCTGCGGAGGATCTCACGGATGATCTGGTTCTGCCGCGGGGGCGGCGGGATCTCGGCGACCGGCGTCTGCACGCTCGGTTCGCCCTGCGCGGTGCGGGTGATGCCGGGATCGACGCCGGGACCGAGGTTCGTCCCCTCGGGGGGAAGGCCGCTCATGCCGACACCCCCTGCGCGGGAACGGCCTCGGCGGGCAGCTCGCCCGCCATCATCAGGCCGAGGGTCTCACGCGGGGCGTCGCCGGGCACGATGCCGACGATCTTCCCGCGGTACATCACCGCGATGCGGTCGGCGAGGGCTGAGACCTCGTCGAGCTCGGTGGAGACCACGATCACGGGCACCCCCGAGTCGCGGGTGGCGACGATGCGCTTGTGGACGAACTCGATCGACCCGACGTCGATGCCGCGTGTCGGCTGCGAGGCGACGAAGAGGCTCAGGTCGCGACTGAGTTCGCGGGCGAGCACCACCTTCTGCTGGTTCCCACCCGAGAGCCTCCCGGCGGCGAGGTCGGGGCCCTGGGTGCGGATGTCGAACTCCGCGATCCGCTCCTCGGCGAAGGCGCGGAGCACGCCGCGACGAAGGGTCGCCGCGGAGAAGAAGGGCGCGCCGCTGGAACGGTTGAGGATGAGGTTGTCGGCGACGCTGAACTCGCCCACCAGGCCCTCCACCTTGCGGTCTTCGGGGATGAATCCGACGCCTTCGTCGATGATGTGCTTGACCGACTTGCCGGTGAGCTCGCGGTCGTTCAGGCGGATGGAGCCCGTGACCTTGCGCTGGAGGCCGATGATCGCCTCGGTGAGCTCGGTCTGACCGTTTCCCTGCACCCCGGCGATCGCGAGGATCTCGCCGGGCCGCACCTCGAAGCTGACCCCGTCGACGACGATCTGGTCGTGCTCGTCGAGCACGCGGAGGTTGTCGACGACGATTCCCCCGGGGGCGGGCCGGGCCGGCTCCTTCTGAACGGTGAGCTCGACGGCGCGACCGACCATGAGGTTCGCGAGATCGGCGTTGGTGGCGGTGGGCTCGGCCTCCCCCACGATCTTCCCGAGACGCATGACCGTGATGCGGTCGGCGACCTCGCGGACCTCACGGAGCTTGTGGGTGATGAAGACGATCGCCGTGCCGTCATCGCGAAGCTGACGCATGATCGCCATGAGCTCGTCGGTCTCCTGCGGCGTCAGCACCGCGGTCGGCTCGTCGAAGACGAGCACCTTGGCGTCGCGCGAGAGCGCCTTGATGATCTCCACGCGCTGCTGCGCGCCGACCGGCAGGTCGCCGACGAGCGCGTCGGGGTCGATCTGGAAGCCGAACCGTGCCGCCACTTCGCGGACGTGGGCGCGGGCCTTGTCGAGGTCGAGGGCACCGGCGAACCGGGTGTCCTCGTGGCCGAGCATGACGTTCTCGGCGACGGTGAAGACGGGGATGAGCATGAAGTGCTGGTGCACCATGCCGATTCCTGCCGCCATCGCGTCGCCGGGTCCGGTGAAGTGCTGCACCTCGTCGTCGAGGAGGATCTCACCTTCATCGGCGGTGTAGAGGCCGTAGAGGACATTCATGAGAGTCGACTTGCCGGCGCCGTTCTCGCCGAGCAGGCAATGGATCTCTCCGGGCTTGACCACCAGGTCGATGTGGTCGTTCGCCACGAGGGCGCCGAACCGCTTGGTGATGCCCCGAAGTTCGAGCGTCATAGCCGCCAATCTAATCGAGTCGTGAGGCGGCCGGACAGATGCACGCATCTGTCCGGCCGCCGGTGTGTTTCGAAGAGGTGTTACGGCGATGCAGGCGAACGGGCGTCGATCGACCCGTCGATGATGCCCGCGCGGATCTCCTCCAGCTCGTCCGCGAGCGCCGGGTCGACGAGCGACTCGAAGTCGTGGAACGAGGAGATGCCGACGCCGTCGTTCTCGAGCGTGCCGATGAACGGGGTCGGGTCGAACGCGTCGTTCGCTGCCTCGGTCGCGGCTTCGCTCACGGCGACGTCCATGCCCTTGAGGACCGACACGAGCAGGAGTTCGGCGACGCTGGGGTCGGTCTCGTACACGTCGGCGTCGACACCGAGCAGCGCGATGTTGCCGCCCGAGTCGCGGATCGCCTCAGCGGCCGACTGGTAGATCGGTCCACCGACCGGCAACAGGACGTCGGCGCCCTGGTCGATCAGACCCTGCGCGACCTGCTTGGCGGTGTCGTTCGCGAGGAACTCCTCGGTGAACTGGCCCTCCTGGGTCTCCATGTCCCAGCCGACGACCTGGACGTCCTCGCCCTTCTGCTCGTTCCAGTACTCCACGCCCATCTGGAAGCCGTCCATGAAGATGGTCACCGGCGGGATCTTGGCGCCACCGAAGGTGCCGACGATGCCGGACTCGCTGTACGACGCCGAGGCGTAGCCGGCGAGGAACGCGGCCTGCGCGGTGTCGAAGACGAGCGGCTTGATGTTCGGGGCGTCGGTCTCGCCGTCGAAGTCGTTGTCGGCGTAGTCGTCGATGATGGCGTACTCGATGTCGGGGTTGGCCAGAGCCGCCTCGACGGTGGGAGCCGAGAGGAGGAAGCCGACGGAGACGATGAAGTTGCAGCCTTCGGCGGCGAGGTTGTCGAGGTTGGCGGCGTAGTCGCTCTCGGACTGCGACTCGGTCGTCGCGATCTCGAAGCCGAGCTCCTCGGACGCGGCGGTCAGGCCCTCGAGGCCCAGCTGGTTGAACGACTTGTCGTCGAACCCGCCCGCGTCGGAGACCATGCAGGCCTTGAAGTCGGACGTCGCCTCGCCCCCACCGGATGCTTCTCCGGACGGCGCTGCTTCGGGTGCGGCGCCGCAGCCCGCCAGGGCCACGAGCAGGCCCGCGGCGGCGGCAGCGCCAGCGAGCTTCTTGGTGCGTGAGATGGTCAACTCAGCCTCCACATCGATGCCCCGCGTCCTTCACGGGGACTGCACAAAGTTACCTACTGTGACAGCGCACGGGTAGACGTGCTGAGCCGGGCGTACCCAAAGGTTACAAAGACGCAATCTGCGCGTGACCAAAAGAGCGGATGCCGCGCCCCGGCGCCCTGCGCGCGACGCCTGGCGGAATCAGAGGACGTCGCCGCGTCCGGTCAGCTTCAGGGCGTCGACGACGCCCTTCACGCGCTGCGCGTTCTCGCTGGTGGTGACCAGCAGCGCGTCGTCGGTGTCGACGATGACGATGTCCTTGACGCCGATGACGCTGATGATCCGCTGGGTCTGCGAGACGACGATGCCACTGGAGGTGTCGGCGAGGATCCGGGCGTTCTCACCGAGGATGGCGAGGTCGTTGCCGCGTCCGTGCGAGTTGAGCTTGGTGAGGCTGGCGAAGTCGCCGACGTCGTCCCAGTCGAAGTGACCGGGGATGACGGCCAGGCGCCCCGCCGCGGCTGCGGGCTCGGCAACGCTGTAGTCGATGGCGATCTTCTCCAGCGTCGGCCACACCCGGTCGACGACGGGCCCCCGGCGCTCCCGGTCGTCCCACGCCTCGGCGAGTTCGACCAGGCCCGCGTGAAGCTCCGGACGGTTCTCCTCGATCGCGGCGAGAAGCACATCGGCCCGGGAGATGAACATGCCGGCGTTCCACAGGTAGGAGCGGTCGGCGAAGTACTCGCGCGCGGTGTCGAGGTCGGGCTTCTCCACGAAGCGCTCGACGAGCGCTGCCTCCGGCGCCCCGTCGACGATGAGCTCGGAGCTCTTCTTGATGTAGCCGAATCCGATCGACGGCTCCGTCGGCTGGATGCCGAGGGTGCAGATGTATCCCTCGCGCGCGACGGCGATTGCCTGCCGGACTCCCCAATCGAACAGGTGGGCAGGACGGATGACGTGGTCGGCGGCGAACGAGCCGATGATCACGTCGGGCTCGCGGCGGACGAGGATGGCGGCGGCGAGGCCGATCGCGGCCGTGGAGTCACGCGGCTCGGACTCGAGGAAGACGTTCCTGTCGGGAATGCCCGGAAGCTCCCGCTCGACGGCGGCGCGGTGCGCGCGCCCTGTGACCACCGCGATGCGGTCGGGTCCGCTCAGGGGCTCGAGCCGATCCCAGGTGTCGCGCAGCAGCGTCTGCCCCGACCCGGTGAGATCGTGGAGGAACTTCGGGGCGTCGGCCCGCGACAGCGGCCACAGCCGGCTGCCGATGCCGCCGGCGGGGATCACGGCGTAGAAGTCGGCGATGGGTTCAGGCATGGCGACAGGGTATCCGGCCCGTCTTTCCGATCCGGTCCCGCAGCCCCGCGGCGAGCCGGCCCGGAGGCCGCGGACGCGGCATCCCTTGTCTCGATATCGAGACAGTTAGGTTCGCCTCATCGCCGCCCGAAGACCTCCCGCCATAGGATTGGCGTGCGCCCGTGTGACGCCGTGAGGGCCCTGTGTCCCGCGAGGGGCAATGCCCGCCCCGCAACGTGTTCGACCCAGGGAGGACGACCGTGTCAGCACCAGCACGCGTCACGCCGACGGTTTCGGAGACCACCTCGACCGTGCCACGCGGAACGCTCTACCGCGGCCGCGAGGGCATGTGGTCATGGGTGCTGCACCGCATCACCGGTGTGGCCATCTTCTTCTTCCTGCTCGTGCACATCCTCGACACCGCGCTCATCCGGGTCTCCCCCGAGGCGTACGACGCGGTCATCGGCACCTACAAGAACCCGGTCATGGGCGTCGGCGAGGTGGCCCTCGTCGGAGCGATCGCCTACCACGCCTACAACGGGCTGCGGATCATCCTCGTGGACTTCTGGAGCTGGGCCACCCGCCACCAGCGGCAGCTGTGGTGGGGCGTCCTGGGCCTCTGGGTCGTCACGATGCTCGCCTTCACGCCGCGTCACTTGATCAACGTCTTCGCCGAGCTCGGAGGGAACTGATGACCACCGACCTGCTCGCCGCACCCCGGAGCCCCCGCTCGGCCACCCAGCGCCGCCGCGGCAACCTCGAGAAGTGGGGCTGGATCTACATGCGCGCCTCGGGCGTGCTGCTGATCGTCCTCATCTTCGGGCACCTCTTCGTCAACCTGATGGTCGGCGAGGGCATCCGCGGCATCGACTTCGCCTTCGTCGCCGGAAAGTTCGCCACGCCGTTCTGGCAGTGGTGGGATGTCGCGATGCTCTGGCTCGCGCTCATCCACGGCACGAACGGCATGCGCACGATCGTGAACGACTACGTCGCGAACGAGACCACCCGCAAGGTCCTCGTCTACGGCCTCTGGGCGTCTGCGGCGTTCCTCATCCTCCTCGGCACCCTCGTGGTGTTCACCTTCGACCCGTGCCTGGGCCTGAGCAGCACCAGCGCCGACTGGCTGCAGGAGCTGTGCGCCTGATCGGCGTCGCGGTCCAGGGCCCCCTCACCAGAACGGAAGACACCCTCCAGTGAGCACGCAGACCTCCGACAGCGTCGTTCGCGACGGCGTCCACTACCACCAGTTCGACATCGTCATCGTCGGTGCCGGCGGCGCGGGCATGCGAGCCGCGATCGAGGCGGGCTCGGGCGCGAAGACCGCCGTCATCTCCAAGCTCTACCCCACCCGCTCGCACACCGGCGCGGCTCAGGGCGGAATGGCCGCGGCCCTCGCCAACGTCGAAGAGGACTCGTGGGAGTGGCACACCTTCGACACCGTCAAGGGCGGCGACTACCTCGTCGACCAGGACGCGGCCGAGATCTTGGCCAAGGAGGCCATCGACGCCGTCATCGACCTCGAGAACATGGGCCTGCCCTTCAACCGCACGCCCGACGGCAAGATCGACCAGCGCCGATTCGGCGGTCACACCGCCGATCACGGCAAGACCCCCGTGCGCCGCGCCTGCTACGCCGCCGACCGCACCGGGCACATGATCCTGCAGACGCTGTTCCAGAACTGCGTGAAGCTCGGCATCAACTTCTTCAACGAGTTCTACGTCCTCGACCTGCTCACCGTGAAGGACGCCGACGGCAAGACCCAGACCGCCGGCGTCGTCGCCTACGACCTCGCGACCGGCGAGCTGCATGTCTTCCATTCCAAGGCCGTGGTGTTCGCCACCGGCGGTTTCGGCAAGATCTACAAGACGACCTCCAACGCCCACACCCTCACCGGTGACGGTGTCGGGATCGTCTGGCGCAAGGGCCTTCCGCTGGAGGACATGGAGTTCTTCCAGTTCCATCCGACCGGTCTCGCCGGTCTCGGCATCCTCCTCACCGAGGGAGCGCGCGGCGAGGGAGCGATCCTCCGCAACGTCAGCGGCGAGCGTTTCATGGAGCGCTACGCCCCCACGATCAAAGACCTCGCTCCGCGCGACATCATCAGCCGCTGCATGCAGCAGGAGGTCGCCGAGGGCCGCGGCGCCGGCCCCAACCGCGACTACGTGCTGCTGGACTGCACGCACCTGGGCGCCGAGGTGCTCGAGACGAAGCTCCCCGACATCACCGAGTTCGCCCGCACCTACCTCGGTGTCGACCCGGTCGTCGAGCCGGTGCCGGTGATGCCGACGGCGCACTACGCCATGGGCGGCATCCCCACCAACATCAAGGCCGAGGTGCTGGCCGACAACGAGACCGTCGTGCCGGGCCTGTACGCCGCAGGCGAGTGCGCCTGCGTGTCGGTGCACGGGTCGAACCGGCTGGGCACGAACTCCCTGCTCGACATCAACGTCTTCGGCAAGCGCGCCGGCCGCTACGCCGTCGAGTACGCCCAGACCGCCGACTTCGTCCCCCTCCCCGACGACCCCGCCCGCGGCGTGCGCGAGATGATCGAGGGCCTGCGCAACAACGCCGGCACCGAGCGCATCTCGGTGCTGCGCAAGAAGCTGCAGGAGGAGATGGACAAGGGCGCCCAGGTGTTCCGCACCGAGGAATCGCTCGCCCACGTCCTCGACGTCATCGCCGACCTGCGCGAGCGCTACAAGAACATCCACGTCGACGACAAGGGCAAGCGGTTCAACACCGATCTGCTCGAGGCGGTCGAGCTCGGCTTCCTCCTCGACATCGCCGAGGTGGTCGTCGTCACGGCGCGCAACCGCAAGGAGAGCCGCGGCGGCCACATGCGCGACGACTTCCCCACGCGCGACGACGAGAACTACATGCAGCACACGATGGCCTACCTCACGGGCGACCCCACCTCGTCCCACGCCGACGATCACATCACGCTCGGGTGGAAACCCGTGGTCATCACCCGCTACCAGCCGATGGAGAGGAAGTACTGATGTCGACGGTTCTCGACACTCGGACGGATGCCGCAGGCGATCGCGTCGCGGACGGAGAAGACCGCGTCGAGCAGGCGCCGGAAGACACCGGCATCCAGTCGTTCCTGGTCACCTTCAACATCCGCCGCTTCGATCCCGAGGTCGACGACGAGCCGCGCTGGGTCGATTACGACGTGGAGCTGTACTCCACCGACCGCGTGCTCGACGCCCTGCACAAGATCAAGTGGGAGGTCGACGGCTCGCTGACCTTCCGCCGGTCGTGCGCCCACGGCATCTGCGGGTCCGACGCGATGCGCATCAACGGCCGCAACCGCCTGGCCTGCAAGACTCTCATCAAAGACCTCGACATCTCGCAGCCGATCTACGTCGAGGCCATCAAGGGCCTGCCGCTGGAGAAGGACCTCGTGGTCGACATGGAGCCGTTCTTCGCGTCCTACCGCGAGATCAAGCCGTTCCTCATCGCGAACTCCACGCCCGAGCCCGGCAAGGAGCGAATCCAGTCGATCGCCAACCGCGAGATCTTCGACGACACCACCAAGTGCATCCTCTGCGCCGCGTGCACGTCGTCGTGCCCGGTGTTCTGGACCGACGGCCAGTACTTCGGCCCCGCGGCGATCGTCAATGCCCACCGGTTCATCTTCGACTCGCGCGACGACGCCGGTGATGTGCGGCTGGACATCCTGAACGACAAGGAGGGCGTGTGGCGCTGCCGCACCACCTTCAACTGCACCGAGGCCTGCCCTCGCGGCATCGAGGTCACCAAGGCCATCGCAGAGGTCAAGCAGGCGGTCCTGCGCGGGCGCTGACCGTGCGGCGGGGCAGCGGCGAGGACTCCGCCGCGCGCCCCTCGATACAGTGGGCCTGTGACCAGAGGAGCGGATGACGCAGAGCGCGCCGATCCGGATGCCGAGTCGTCGCTGACGTTGACGGCCGCGCAACGGTGGTCCGACACCGAGGGCCGGCTGCGTGAGCGTTTCGACGTTCCCCTCACGCGAGCCACGGAGCTCACCCGACGGACGCTGGCGTGGTTCCCCGTGCGCGTCTGGCGCCACTTCCTGCAGCACAACGGCTTCCTCCTCGCCGCCGGTGTGAGCTACCAGTCCCTCTTCGCGATCTTCGGCGTCATCTACCTCGCCTTCGCGATCGTGGGGCTGTGGCTCGGGGCGTCGAGCGCTGCGATCCAGCGGGCGATCGAGATCATCAACGAGTACATCCCGAACCTCATCAGTGAGAACGGCCTGGTCACACCCGAGCAGGTGGAGGACGTGGCCAACCAGTCGGCGAGCGCCCTCGGGATCACGGGTGCGATCGCGCTCGTGGTGGTCATCTGGACGGCGATCGGATTCATCACCTTCACGCGCCGCGCGGTGCGCGACATCTTCGGGTTGCCCTTCGACCGTCGACCGTACGTGCTGTTGAAGGCCCGCGACTTCGTCGCCGCCGTCATCTTCGGCGTCGCCCTCCTCGCGGGGGCCTCCCTCAGCAGTTTCGCGGTCTGGGCGTTGGAGGGGGTGTTCGACCTCCTCGGTCTGGCGGCGCTGAGCATGGTGACGGATCTGCTCACCCGGCTGCTCTCGCTCAGCGTCTCCTTCGCGATCAACGCCGCCGCCCTCGCCGCGCTCATCCGCTTCCTCACCGGCGCCGCGCTCGGCTGGCGGCGCATCTGGCCGGGGGCGATGCTCGGTGGCGCGGCGATCGTGGTGCTGCAGATCGGCGCGGGTCTGCTGCTGCGCTACACCCCGTCGAATCCGCTGCTGACGACCTTCACGGTCTTCATCGGGTTCCTGCTCTGGTTCCGCCTGAACAGCATCGTGATCCTCGTCGCGGGTGCATGGATCGCCGTGGCGGCGGCCGATCGGAACGTCGCGCTCGCCGAGCTGAGCGAAGAGGAACGCCGTCTCCACGAGCACGAGGCCCTCGTCGTCGCCGCGCGCGTCAGGGTGCGCGACGCCCAGGAGGATCTGGCGACGGCGCCGTGGTTCCGACGGTGGAACGCGGCCCGTACGCTCCGACGCGCCGAGGAGGATCTCGCCGCGCTGGAGGCGTCCCCTCCGCCGCCGGTCAGACGCTCGCTGCTGCTGGAGTGACTCCGCCGCGCACCGACCCGATGTCGGAGCCGCCGGTTAGGCTGGCGGGCGTGTCTCGCCGGGTTCGCATCGCCACCGTCAACGTCAACGGCATCCGCGCCGCCGTCCGCAAGGGGATGACCGAGTGGTTGGCCGACGCCGACGTCGACGTCCTCGCCCTGCAGGAGGTGCGGGCGACGGCCGCCGAGCTGGGGGCCGCGCTCCCCGACTGGGAGATCGTGAACGAGGAGGCGGTGGCCAAGGGCCGCGCCGGAGTTGCGATCGCCACGAAGGTGCCCGCCCTCGAGGTGCGCCGCGGACTCGGCCCCGAGGACGACGATCGCACGGAATGGGCCGGACGGTGGATCGAAGCAGACCTCGACATCGACGGCGAGCGCCTCACCGTCGTCAGCGCCTATGTGCACAGCGGTGAGGCCGACACCCCGCGTCAGGAAGCGAAGTGGGCCTTCCTCGATGCCATGGAGGTGCGGATGCCGCAGCTCGCCGCATCGTCTCCCCTCAGCCTCATCATGGGTGACCTCAATGTCGGACACCGCACCCTCGACATCCGCAATTGGAAGGGCAACGTGAAGAAGGCCGGCTTCCTGCCGCGGGAGCGCGCCTACTTCGACCGGTTCACCGGGCCCGCGGACGAGGAGATCACGGCCAACGACGGCTCGGTGGGCACCGGGCTCGGGTGGGTCGACGTCGGGCGCCGCGCCGCCGGCGAGGTCGACGGCCCCTACACCTGGTGGTCGATGCGCGGACGGGCCTTCGACAACGACGCAGGGTGGCGGATCGACTACCACCTCGCGACGCCCGCGCTCGCGGAGCGGGCGAGCGACTACCGCGTGGTGCGCGCGCCGTCGTGGGATACGCGGTGGAGCGATCACTCGCCGGTCGTCGTGGACTACACACTCGGTCTCTGACCGATCGCCGGCGGGTGGCTCGACGCTCCGCCGACGGCGGGTGAGACATGGCGCCTAGGATTGACGGGTGAAGAAAGCGCGTCTCTACTCCGGCATGCAGCCCTCTGCCGATTCCCTCCAGATCGGCAACTACATCGGGGCGCTCATGCAGTGGCGGGACCTCCAGGAGGCCTACGACGCGTACTTCTCCGTGGTCGATCTGCACGCGCTGACGCAGCCGAACGATCCGGCCGAACTCCGGGAGAAGACCCGCCGCACCGCGGCGCAGTACATCGCCGCCGGCATCGAGCCGTCGAAGTCGACCCTGTACGTGCAGTCCCACGTGCCCGCGCACGCCGAGCTCGCCTGGATCCTGTCGACCATCACCGGATTCGGTGAGGCCGGGCGCATGACCCAGTTCAAGGACAAGACGCAGCGGTACGGGTCGGATGCGACATCCGTCGGCCTCTTCACCTACCCGGTGCTGATGGCCGCCGACATCCTGCTGTACCAGACCGACATCGTGCCGGTCGGCGACGACCAGAAGCAGCACGTCGAGCTCACCCGCGATCTCGCCGAGCGCTTCAACGGCCGCTACAGCGAGGTCTTCCGCGTGCCGGTGCCGGTCATCCAGCAGGAGACGGCCCGAATCTACGACCTGCAGAACCCGCTGGCGAAGATGTCGAAGTCCGCCGAGTCGGAGGCCGGCGTGCTGTGGCTGCTGGAAGATCCGTCGGTCAGCGCGAAGAAGATCATGCGCGCCGTCACCGACAGCGAGGGTACGGTGCGCTACGACCGGGAGAACAAGCCCGGTGTGTCGAACCTGCTGGTGATCTACGCAGCCCTCACCGGGCGCCAGATCGCCTCGATCGAGGACGAGTACGCCGGCCGCGGGTACGGCGATTTCAAGAAGGGCCTCGCCGAGGTCGTCGTCGCCGAGTTCGAGCCGGTGCGCGCCCGCGCGATGGAGCTGCTCAGCGACCCCGCCGAGCTCGACCGTGTGCTGGCCATCAACGCCGCGCGCGCGGCCGAGGTCGCCGACGACACGCTGGCGAAGGTCTACGACAGCGTGGGGCTGCTCCGCCGCGCCTGACGCGCCGCCGGCGCCGTTCCTCGGTCGCTGCCGTCTCCGCCATCGCGGTGGCGAAGATGGTCGCACCGGGCGCCATCGGGCGACCACATCCGCCACCCCGATCCGGCAAGCGGGATCGAGGTGTCGAAGATGGTCGCCTCAGACGCCGCGGCGCGACCACATCCGCCACCCCGATCGGGCGTGCGGGACGAGGTGTCGAAGATGGTCGCCTCAGACGCCGCGGCGCGACCACATGCGCCACCCGGATCGGGCGTGCGGGATCGAAGTGGCGAAGATGGTCGCACCGGGCGCCATCGGGCGACCACATCCGCCACCCCGATCGGGCATGCGCCGCCCGCCGCACTCGCCCCCGCCGTCCCCGCCTCGCCACGCGCCGCGCAACGGCCGCCGCGCGAGGTCATAGGGTGGCGACATGCAGCCCGCCATCCTCCGCACCCGCCGACTGGTGCTGTCGCTGCCGACCCGGGCCGATACCGACGCGGTGTACCACGCGTGTCAGGACCCCGACATCCAGCGCTACACCACCGTGCCCCGGCCATACGTCCGCGAGCACGCCGAGAAGTTCATCGACCTCGTGCCCAAGCAGTGGGCGGAGGGCGTCTCGACCAACTGGGCAATCCGTCACGACGGAGCCCTGGCGGGCATGATCGGCATGCACCGGCTGGGCGCGACCGAAGGATGCGGTGAGATCGGGTTCTGGATGGCCGCGCCCTTCCGCGGCAAGGGCCTGCTGGCCGAGGCTGCGACGGCCGTGCTCGACTTCGCCTTCGCCCCGCAGGGGCTCGACCTCGTTCGGGTGGAATGGCGAGCGGTCGCCGGCAACGTCGGTTCGGCGTCCGCGGCCCGCGCGGTCGGGTTCCGCTACGAGGGGCTGCTCCGCCAGGCGCTCGTCGGGCCGGGCGGACGCGACGACGGCTGGGTCGCGGGCATCCTCCGCACCGACGACCGCTCTCCCGTCCCCTGGCCGGTGCTGCACCCCTGACTCAGGCCGTCCCCGCGTGCCAGGATGAGGGGATGCCGGAGATGCCCGAGGTGCAGGGACTGGTCGAGTTCCTTGGCGGCCGCCTGATCGATCACACCGTCACCCGCGCCACCGTCGCGAACATCGCCGCCCTGAAGACCTACGACCCGCCCATCACCGCGCTGGTCGGCGCCACCGTGACCGGCGTCGCGCGCCACGGCAAGTTCATCGACATCGCCACCGCCGCCACGGGGGAGGACAGCGGCACCGCCGCAGCACCCCACCTCGTCTTCCACCTCGCCAAAGCCGGCTGGCTGCGGTGGTACGACGCCCTCCCGTCGACGGTGATCCGCCCCGGGAAGACCCCCATCGCCCTCCGTGTCGGCTTTGACGACGGCTCGGGCTTCGACCTCACCGAGGCCGGGACGAAGAAGTCGCTCGCCGTCTCGGTCGTCCGAGACCCGGAGGAGGTTCCCGGCGTCGCGCGGCTCGGACCCGATCCGCTCGACCCCGCCTTCGACCGCGACGCCTTCGCAGCGCTCCTCGCCGGACGTCGCACCCAGATCAAGGGGGTGCTGCGCGACCAGTCGATCATCGCGGGTGTCGGCAACGCCTACTCCGACGAGATCCTGCACGCCGCGAAGATGTCGCCGTACGCCCTCGCCGCCGGCCTGGACGACGTCGAGATCGACCGGCTGTACCAGGCGATGACGGACACCCTCGCGGAGGCGTTGGCCGCGGCATCCGGAAAACCACCCGCCGATCTGAAGGATGCCAAGCGGCGGGGGATGCGGGTGCACGGCCGTCGCGGGCAGGCATGCCCCGTCTGCGGCGACGAGGTGCGCAGCGTCTTCTTCGCCGACAACTCGTTGGAGTACTGCCCCACGTGCCAGACGGGCGGGAAGATCCTCGCCGACCGGCGGCTCTCACGGCTTCTCAAATGACGCCGGCGTGAAAGAAGACGGGGAGGCCGCCGCAGCGACCTCCCCGTTGTTCACACACGCATCACGACACGTCTTCGTCGACCCAGTCGAAGGTCTTGGTGACGGCCTTCTTCCAGTTGCGCAGCAGACGGTCGCGCTCGGCGTCATCCATCTTCGGCTCCCAGCGGCGGTCCTCCTGCCAGTTCTTGGACAGGTCGTCCAGGCCCGACCAGAACCCGACGGCCAACCCCGCCGCGTAGGCGGCACCGAGGGCCGTGGTCTCGGCGACCACGGGGCGGACGACGGGCACGCCGAGGATGTCGGCCTGGAACTGCATCAGCAGGTCGTTGGCGATCATGCCGCCGTCGACCTTCAGCTCCGTCAGCGGCACCCCCGAGTCGGCGTTGACCGCATCGATCACCTCGCGGGTCTGGAAGGCCGTGGCCTCCAGCGCCGCGCGGGCGATGTGCCCCTTGTTGACGTACCGGGTGAGACCCACCAGCGCACCGCGTGCGTCGGGACGCCAGTACGGCGCGAACAGACCCGAGAACGCGGGGACGAAGTACGCCCCGCCGTTGTCCTCGACGCTCGCCGCGAGGGTCTCCACCTCCGGCGCGGAGGAGATGATGCCGAGGTTGTCACGGAGCCACTGCACGAGCGAACCGGTGACGGCGATCGAACCCTCCAGGGCGTAGTGGGCCGGCTCGTCGCCGAGCTTGTAGCCGAGGGTGGTCAGCAGACCGTTCTGCGAGTGGACGATCTCGGTGTCGGTGTTGAAGATGATGAAGTTGCCCGTGCCGTAGGTGTTCTTCGCCTCCCCCTGCTCGAACGCCGCCTGACCGAAGGTCGCGGCCTGCTGGTCGCCGAGGATGCCGGCGATCGGGGTCTCGCGCAGCAGGCTCGAGCTCTCGGCGTGGCCGTAGACCTCGGACGAGCTGCGGATCTCGGGCATCATCGACAGCGGCACTCCGAACGTGTCGAGGATGTCCTCCCGCCACGTCAGGGTCTCGAGGTCCATGAACATCGTCCGGGAGGCGTTCGTCACATCGGTGGCGTGCACACCGCCGTCGACGCCGCCGGTGAGATTCCACAGCACCCAGGTGTCGGTCGTCCCGAACAGGAGGTCGCCACGCTCGGCGCGCTCGCGTGCACCCTCGACGTTGTCGAGGATCCAGACGATCTTCGTCCCCGAGAAGTAGGTCGCCAGCGGCAGGCCCACGACCGACTTGAACCGCTCGGTGCCGCCGTCGGCGGCGAGCTTGTCGACGATGCCCTGCGTGCGCGTGTCCTGCCAGACGATGGCGTTGTAGACGGGCTCACCGGTGTTCTTGTCCCAGACCACGGCGGTCTCGCGCTGGTTGGTGATGCCGATCGCCGCGATGTCGTGACGCGTGAGGTCGGCCTTCGACAGCGCCTGGCCGATCACCTCACGGGTGTTCCGCCAGATCTCCATGGGGTCGTGCTCGACCCACCCGGCCCTCGGGAAGATCTGCTCGTGCTCGAGCTGACCGCTCTGGATGATGCTTCCGGACTTGTCGAAGATGATCGCCCGGGTGGACGTGGTGCCCTGGTCGATCGCGAGGATGTAGTCGGCCATGCGTGATACTCCTTTGTCTCGTTTCGGATGGTTCGTCGTGCGGAGGGGCGGCGGAGCCGCGGATGCCGGGACTCAGCCCAGGATCGGCATGAGCGGGATCGCGGCGAAACCGGCCAGGACACCACCGATGATCGGTCCGACGATCGGCACCCACGCGTAGCTCCAGTCGCTGCCGCCCTTGTTCTTGATCGGCAGGATCGCGTGGGCGATGCGGGGGCCGAGGTCACGCGCAGGGTTGATCGCGTAGCCCGTGGGACCACCGAGCGAGGCGCCGATGCCGACAACGAGCAGTGCGACGGGCAGGGCGCCGAGGGCAGCCAGACCCGAGGGATCGCCGTTGCGGCCGAAGCCGATGACGACGAAGACCAGCACGAAGGTGCCGATGATCTCGGTGACGAGGTTCCAGCCGTAGGTGCGGATGGCGGGGCCGGTCGAGAAGACGCCGAGCTTGGTCGCCGCGTCCTCCTCGGCGTCGAAGTGCTTCTTGTAGGCCGCCCAGGCCAGCACGGCACCGATGAAGGCACCGATCATCTGCGCGCCGATGTACACGAGGATCGAGAGGGGGCCGACCGGCACACCCTGACCGAACTCCGTCGCGCCGTTGGCGACGAGGCCCAGCGTCACCGCGGGGTTCAGGTGCGCCCCCGAGACGTAGGCGACGGTCACACCGGCGAAGACCGCGAGACCCCAGCCGAAGTTCACCAGCAGGAAGCCGCCGGCGAAGCCCTTGGTCTTCGTCAGGGCGACGTTGGCGACGACGCCACAGCCCAGGAGGGTCAGCAGCATCGTGCCGATCACCTCCGAGATGAAGACGATACCCAGATTGTCCACATTGACCTTCTTTCGTCGTGCGGCCCCAATGCCGCGTCAGGGATGGTCGCCGACAAGCGCGCCCCCGGCGACCGGGGCGACATGACCGGCGCCGGAGCGTCGGTCATGACGATCATGAGAGTACGGCGTCCTGCGTCAGATCGACACCATGCCGCTCCGCAAGGAGTCGGGCGCTGGCGGCGACTTCTTCGCCACGCTGCTCGGCGTCCCAGCCGAGCGTGTCGCCGACGACCTCGGCGAGCTCCTGCAGGACCGGCATGGTGACCGATCCCACGAACGCCACGCTCGTGCGTCGCAGCAGCACGTCGATGAGGTGCACGACGTACTCCGTACGCGTGAGATACGCGATCTCACCGGTGCTGTAGTCGGGCAGGGTGCGCAGCGGCCGGTCGTCTTCGGGCAGGGCCTCGATGAGCGCGGCGGCGCGGGTGCCGTAACGCTCGAGGAGCTGATCGGTGCGTGCGGCGTCGAGGTGACCCCGGTGACTCTCGACCCACGTCGCGCGGGCACGCTGCGTACGGGGGTAGCCTTCGGCGCCGCCGATCATGAGGCCTGCGGTGCTGCGCGTCCGGCGGCGTCCGAGAATCCCGAGCACGCGGTCGGAGAGCTGCTCGCCGAGCGCGCGGAACGTCGTCCACTTGCCGCCGACGAGGCTCAGCACCGTGGTCTGCGGGCGCCCCGACGCCGTGGCCTGCTCGACGCGGTAGTCGCGCGAGACGAAGCCGGGCTGGGTGTCGTCGTGGCGCGGGAGGGGTCGCACGCCCGCGAAGCGGTAGACGATCTCGGAGCGGTCGACGGGGATGTCGGGGAAGACATGCGAGACGAGGTCGAAGAAGTAGTCGATCTCTTCCTCGGTGCACACCGCGGGGGTCCGCATGTCGTGGTCGATGTCGGTGGTGCCGATCATCACGCGACCCTTGAGCGGGTAGATGAGGACGATACGCCCGTCTTCATGCTCGAAGAAGATCTCACGTCCACCGGTCGCCTCACGCAGCGCAGGGTTGTCCAGCACGATGTGCGAGCCCTTCGTGCCACCCATGTACGCGGTGTCACGGCCGAGCGACTCGTTGGTGAGGTCGGTCCAAGGTCCGGAGGCGTTGACGACGACGTCGGAGGTGAGGTCGAACTCCTCGCCGGTCACCTCGTCGCGTACGCGCAGACCGGATGCCGACATCCCGACCGCCGACAGATAGTTCGCCGCCCGCGCGTGGGGACCGGCGGCCAGGCCGTCGTAGAGGACGTCGAGCGCGAGACGCTCGGGGTCGTGCATGCTGGCGTCGAAGTAGGTGGCGGTGTACTTCACATCGGTGTTGAGCGAAGGAAGCTCGGAGAGCGAACGCTTGCGGCCGTAGAACCGGTGGCGAGGCACCGCACCGCCGTCTCGCGAGAAGAAGTCGTAGATCGTCAGCCCCACCTTGATCAGCAGCGCACCCCGCTCGGAGGGCTTGCCCTGCTTGTGGGTGAGGAAACGCAAGGGGGCGGAGAACAGACCCGAGAAGGTGGAGAAGATCGGCACCGTCGTGGGCAGGGGGCGCACGTAGTGCGGCGCGGTCTTGATGAGGGCGTTGCGCTCGACGACCGACTCGCGCACGAGGCGGAACTCGCCGTTCTCGAGGTAGCGGATGCCGCCGTGGATCATGTGCGACGACGCGCTCGAGGCTCCTGAGACGAAGTCGTCCCGCTCGACAAGGATCACCTTCACACCCTGCAGCGCCAGATCTCGGAAGGTCGCGATGCCGTTGATGCCGCCGCCGACGATGACGACGTCGGCCGTCGGGTCCGCGGCGATGGCTCGAACGTCAGCGCGCTGCGACGCGGGCTCTGATGTGGCGGGCTGGCTGCTCATCGGGACTCCTCTCACGGTGCCCCTTGCGCGACACCGCATCATCTGGATGAATACATCCTGACCCCGCCCGAACGTCAGTGCAATCATCTTGCACATATGTGCAAAGGAGAGGATGATGCCGAAGTCGGCCGACATCTCGGAGACCGTCCTCCCCGAGCGGACCCGCGACGCTCTGCGTGCCGCGCAGCTGTATTACATGCAGGACCTCACGATGGATGCCATCGCCCGGGAGCTGCGCACTTCGCGGTCATCCGTGTCGCGGCTGCTCAGTCAGGCGCGCGAGACCGGCCTGGTCGAGATCGTCATCCACTCCCCCCTCGAGGGCCCCTCCCGCCTCGCGGCCGACATCCGTGATCGGTTCGGGGTGACGGCTCACATCGTGCCGGTGCCCGACCGCGCCAGCGACGTCGAGCGCCTCGACCGCGTCGCGCTGTCCGCCGCGCGGACCCTGGCGAGCTGGGTCGACTCGAACCAGAGCGTCGGAATCGCGTGGGGCTCCACGATCGGCGCGGTCAGCCGCCACCTGCCGCGGCGCGTGACCCACAACACCGAGGTGGTGCAGCTCAACGGCGCCGGCAACATGCGCACGACGGGCATCATGTACGCCAGCGAGCTGCTGAGCCGATTCGGCGACGCCTTCGGGGCGCAGGTCCACCAGTTCCCCGTGCCGGCCTTCTTCGACGACCCGGCGACCAAGCGGGCGTTCTGGCGCGAGCGCTCGATCCGGCGGGTGCTGGAGATGCAGGCGAGCCTCGACCTCGCGGTCTTCGGCGTCGGCTCCCCCTTCGCCGAGGTGCCGAGCCACGTCTACCAGGGCGGATACCTCGACGCCGAGGACTACCGGGCCCTCAGCCGTGAGCACGTCGTGGGCGACGTCGCGACCGTGTTCTACCGCGCAGACGGATCGAGCGACGGCATCCCCCTGAACGAACGTGCGACGGGACCGGACTTCTCGGTTCTGCGCCGCGCGCCCCGGCGCGTCGGGATCGTCGCCGGTCGCGCGAAGGTGCCGAGCCTTCGCGGCGCTCTGCGCGCCGGTCTCATCACCGACGTCATCCTCGACGAGTCCACGGCGCGCGAACTCGCCGCGACACCGCCCGACGCCGGACCCTCCCGCCCGCATGCGCGGGAATGAATCCGAGGAGAGCGCGTTGACTACACTCGAGAGCAGCAACGTGCTCCGGGGTCGGTGAGAATCCGAACCGGCGGTGACAGTCCGCGAGCGACGGCGTCACATCCGAAAGGATGTCGCCCGACCTGATCCGGTGGAATTCCGGGACCGACGGTGATGCGAGGCAAGGTCCTCGCGAGTCCGGATGGGAGAAGCACGTCAGGCGCCTGCGCCTGTCCTTCCCGTGCCCCGGTGCCCGTAAGGGTCGATGGGATGACGAGGGAAGTCGGATGACGGTGCGAGACGTCGAGCGCGATGCGATGCGCCGCGCTCTCACGCTGGCGCTGAACGGCCCCGCGGGGTTCAACCCGCAGGTGGGAGCGGTCATCCTGGCGCCCGACGGCCGCATCCTGGCCGACGGATGGCATCGCGGAGCAGGCACCCCCCACGCGGAGGTCGATGCGCTGTCCCGCCTCGCCCCCGGCGAGGCGGAGGGCGCCACGGCCGTGGTGACCCTCGAGCCGTGCAATCACACGGGACGCACCGGGCCGTGCAGTCAGGCGCTCCTGGCCGCCGGAATCTCGCGCGTCCTCTACGCGGTCGACGATCCCGGCGTCGTCTCCGCCGGCGGCGCCGACACGCTGCGGGCGGCAGGCGTGGAGGTCGAGGCCGGTGTGCTCGGCGACGAGGGCCGCGCGCTCCTGTCCGCCTGGCTGACCGTGCAGCGTCTCGGCCGCCCGCACGTCACGGTCAAGTGGGCGCAGTCCCTCGACGGCCGCGCCGCGGCATCCGACGGCACCAGCCAGTGGATCACCGGCCCGGCCGCGCGCGAGGACGTCCACCGGCGCCGAGCGATGGCCGACGCGATCGTCGTCGGGACCGGCACCGTGCTCGCTGACGATCCGTCGTTGACGGCGCGTGATGCCGACGGCGCGCTTCTCGCCCACCAGCCGCGCCCCGTGGTGATCGGCGCGCGGCAGACCCCGTCCGGCGCGGCCGTCCGGCGGCATCCTCGGGAACCGCTGTTCTTCTCCTCCCGCGACCTCACCCGGGTCCTGGATGACCTCCGCCGCGAGGGCGTGCAGCGCGTGTTCGTCGAGGGCGGTCCGACTCTCGCCTCGGCGTTCGTACGCGCGGGACTGGTGGACGAGGTGCTCGCCTACATCGCACCCGCCCTGCTCGGCGGTCCGCGTCTGGCGCTCGACGACATCGGCGTCGAGACGATCGGCGATGCCCTCCGCCTCACCCTCTCTTCCGTCGAGCGTCTCGGCGAAGACATCCTGCTTGTCGCGCGCCCGGCGACGGCCCCCTCCCCCGCGAATGTGAAGGACAGCTGATGTTCACCGGAATCATCGAAGAGATCGGCGCCGTCACCGCCGTCGCCCCGTCCGGCGACGGGCTGCGACTGACGGTGCGCGCCCCCAAAGCCGTATCGGACGCCGGCCACGGCGACTCGATCGCCGTCAGCGGCGTGTGCCTGACCGTCGTCGACCGCGGAGAGGACTGGTTCACCGCCGATGTGATGCGTCAGACCCTCGACATGTCGACCCTCGCCGGCGTCGCCGCCGGGCGCGCCGTGAACCTCGAGCGCGCGACCGCCGCTCACGGACGCCTCGGCGGCCACATCGTGCAGGGTCACATCGACGGCACCGGCACCGTCGTCGAGGTGCGCCCGGGCGCCGAATGGCGGGTCGTCCGCATCGCCCTCCCCGCACACCTCGCCCCCCTCATCGTCGACAAGGGCTCGATCGCGGTGGACGGGGTCTCGCTCACCGTCAGCGCCGTGAGCGCACCCGAGGCGGCCGAGCCGTGGTTCGAGGTGTCGCTCATCCCCGAGACGCTCGAAGCCACCACCCTCGGCACCCGTGAGGCCGGCGACGCCGTCAACCTCGAGACCGACATCCTGGCGCGGCACGTGCAGCGCCTGCTCGCATTCCCTCCGACGGCGCCCGCCGTCCCGAAAGAAGGAGGCTCCCGATGAGCCTTTCCCCCCTCTCCGACGCCCTCGACGCCCTGCGCGCGGGCAAGCCCGTCATCGTCGTCGACGATGAGAACCGCGAGAACGAGGGTGACATCATCCTGTCCGCGCAGCTGGCGACTCCCGAATGGGTCGCCTGGACGGTGCGCTGGTCGAGCGGCTTCGTCTGCGCGCCGATGCCCGCCGACTGGGCCGACCGGCTCGACCTGCCGCCGATGGTCGAGGTGAACGAGGACGCCCGCGGCACCGCGTACACCGTGAGCGTCGACGCGGCCGACCGGGTGTCCACCGGCATCAGCGCGAGCGACCGGGCGCACACCCTGAACGTGCTCGCCGACGTCGAGTCGACGCCGAGCTCGGTCATCCGCCCCGGGCACATCCTGCCGCTGCGCGCGGTCGACGGGGGCGTGCGCGAGCGCGCCGGGCACACCGAGGCCGCCGTGGAGCTGATGAAGCTCGCCGGCCTCCCGCCGGTCGGCGCGATCGCCGAGGTCGTCGCCGAGGACGGATCCATGATGCGGATGCCGGGGCTCATCGATCTCGCCGCCCGCGACGGTATTCCGCTCATCACCATCGAGCAGCTCATCGCCCATCTCGACGAGGTCGACCCCGTCGACGTGTCCGCACACGCCGCCCAGCGGCGCCGGGTGAGCCTGCGCGCCGAGGCGAAGGTGCCGACCTCGCACGGCGAGTTCCGCTTCCGCGCCTACAAGGACCGGGTCACCGGCACCGACCACCTCGCGGTCATCTCCGGCGAGCTCACCGATGCCGCTCCGCTCGTGCGGGTGCACTCGGAGTGCCTCACCGGCGAGGCCTTCGGGTCGCTGAAGTGCGAGTGCGGTCCGCAGCTGGATGCGGCGCTGGACGCCATCGAACGCGACGGAGGCGTGGTCATCTACATGCGCGGCCACGAGGGTCGCGGAATCGGGCTCATCAACAAGCTCCGCGCGTACAGCCTGCAGGAGCGCGGCCTCGACACCGTCGACGCGAACCTCGCCCTCGGCCTGCCGGCCGATGCCCGCGACTACGCCGCCGCCGCGGGCATCCTCGCCGACCTCGGCATCGAGAAGGTACGGCTGCTGACCAACAACACCGACAAGGTCGCGCAGCTGCGCGGGTTCGGCCTGGACATCGTCGAGCAGGTGCCGCTCCTCGTCGGCGTCGGCCCCAACAACCACCAGTACCTGGCGACGAAGCGCGACCGCATGGGACACATCATCGACGAGGGCGATCTGGCCGATGCCATCGCCCACATGAAGGAGGGGGTCGCGTGAGCGGCAAGGGAGCACCGATCGCGGTCGACGAGATCGACGGGACCGGCCTGCAGATCGTGGTCGTCGCCGGCACCTGGCACGCAGCCATCAGCGACGGCTTGATCGCCGGCGCCGAGCGCGTGCTCGACGCCTCCGGCGCCGATTACCGCCTGGTGCGCGTGCCGGGCTCGTTCGAGCTGCCGGTCGCCGCGAAAGCGGCGCTCGAGGCCGGTGCAGACGCCGTGGTCGCCCTCGGGGTGATCATCCGCGGTGGCACCCCGCACTTCGAGTACGTCTCGGCCGCCGCGACCGACGGACTCACGCGGGTGGCGCTGGACACGGGCAAGCCCGTCGGATTCGGCGTGCTCACCCTCGACGACGAGCAGCAGGGCCTCGACCGTGCCGGCCTGGAGGGATCGAAGGAGGACAAGGGAGCCGAGGCAGCCGACGCTGCCCTGCGCACCGCGCTCGTCCTCCGCGCCCTGCGCGGCTGATCCCCTTCCCTCTCCGTCTCGGCGCGAGAGGAGACGGAGGGAGAGGGAGGGGCTGAGGCGCGCCTTCCTGGCGGGGCGCGGGTGCGCACCCTACCCTCTGAGCTATGGAATTCCTGCGCCACCTCGTCGTGCTCATCCACCTCGTCGGATTCGCCGTGATCTTCGGCGCCTGGGTCGTCGAGGCCGTCTCACGCCGCCGCCAGGCGACCTCCCTGATGAACTGGGGGCTGCTCATCGCCGGTGTGGCAGGCCTGATCCTGGCGGCTCCCTGGCCGGCGGGCATCGAGCTGAACTACGCCAAGATCGGCGTGAAGCTCGTCATCCTCCTCGCCATCGGCGCCGTGCTCGGCATCGCGCGTGCGCGCCAGCGCAAGACGGATGCCACGCCGCCGGCCCTCTTCTGGTCGATCGGCGTGCTCACCTTCGCCAACGCCGCCATCGCCGTGCTGTGGTGAGGCGATGACACAGGCGACCGACTCCGCCGCCGCATCGTCGCCCGCCGCTCCCGCCAATCCGCGCTCCCGCGTCATCACGGCGAGCCTGGTCGGCACGACGATCGAGTTCTACGACTTCTACGTCTACGCCACCGCCTCGGTGCTGGTCTTCCCGCTGCTGTTCTTCCCCACCGGCAACGACACCACGTCGCTCCTGGCCTCGTTCGGCGTCTTCGGTGCGGCGATGGTCGCCCGCCCGCTCGGCGCGGTCATCTTCGGGCACTTCGGCGACCGCTTCGGTCGCAAGGCCACGCTCGTGGCATCCCTGCTCACGATGGGCATCGCGACGTTCCTCATCGGGTGCCTGCCCACCTTCAACGACATCGGCCTGTGGGCGGCGCTGCTGCTGCTGATCCTCCGTCTCGCGCAGGGCTTCGCCCTCGGCGGCGAGTGGTCGGGCGCGGCGCTGGTGGCGACCGAGAACGCGCCTGCGGGCAAACGCGCCTGGTACGGCACGTTCCCGCAGCTGGGAGCACCGCTCGGCTTCATCATCGCCAACTCGGTATTCCTGACGATCTACTTCCTCCTCCCTCACCCCGAGGACCCCGCGCTGCGCTCGGACGCCTTCCTGGCGTGGGGATGGCGCGTGCCGTTCCTGTTCTCGGCGGTGATGGTGATCATCGGCCTGTGGGTGCGCCTGCGGCTGGTGGAATCGAGCACCTTCGTCAAGGCCGAGCAGAAGGGCGTCATCCGCCGCTTCCCCGTCGGCACGGTCCTGCGCCGGCACTGGCGCCAGGCGATCCTCGGCACGTTCATCATGCTGGCGACGTACGTGCTGTTCTACCTCATGACGCAGTTCACCCTGTCGTACGGCACGAAGCCCGCCGACCTCGAGGCCGCGAGCGCCGCCGCCCGGGCCGCGGCGGAGTCGTCGGGCCGAGTCTTCGACGAGGCCGCGTTCGCCGCGCAGTTCTACCCGGGGCTCGGTTTCGGCTACACCGACTTCGTGATCATGCAGATCATCGGCGTGGTCTTCTTCGGCATCTTCACGCTGCTGTCAGGTCCGATCGCCGACGCGATCGGACGGCGGACGCTGCTCATGTGGGTCACCGGGCTCATCATCGTGTTCGGACTGTCGTTCTCGATCTTCCTGCTGCCCTCGGCGGACCCGAAGTTCACCGGGGCGCTGACCCAGGCCTTCCTGATCTTCGGGTTCATGCTCATGGGGTGGAGTTTCGGGCCGATGGGGGCCGTCCTTCCCGAGCTGTTCCCGACGAACGTGCGCTACTCGGGGTCGGCGATCGCCTACAACGTCTCGTCGATCCTCGGCGCCGCCGTCGCTCCGATCATCGCGGTGGCGCTGTGGCAGCTCGGCGACGGAAACCCGTGGCTCGTCGGCGTCTACCTGTCGGCGATGGGTGTGCTGACCTTCATCGCCCTCGCGCTCGCGCCCGAGACGAAGAACGTCGACTACGACGAGGACCTGGGAGTCGGCGCGACCGGGTCGCTCTGACACGGGGCGTCAGTCGAGGAAGAGCGCGCGCAGCCGCTTCGTGGTGAAGATGAGCCCGACGGTGATCATCACCGCGAAGTAGAGCACATGCCAGAGCATGCCCGCGTTCAGGTCGCCGAGGGTGAGGCCGCGGATGAGCTCCACACCGTGCCAGAGCGGGAGCGCCTGGATGATGGCGATGATCCACGGCTGTCCGTCGTACACGCTCAGCGGGTAGAACGTCGCGGAGAAGAGGAACATCGGCAGCATGACGAAGTTGATCCAGTCCATGTGCTGGAACGCCTTCATGTAGCTCGTGATCGCCATCCCGAGGCTGGCGAAGCCGAAGGCGATGAGGAGCACCGCCGGAAGGGCCAGGATCGCCGTCCAGGACAGGTTCAAGCCGACGACCTGCATGATCACCATGAATCCGGTGGCGTAGACGAGTCCCCGAAGCAGCGCATACAGGATCTCGCCGAGCGCCACATCGAGCGGACCGAGCGAGGTCGACAGCATCCCCTCGTAGAGCTTGCCGTAGTTGAGCTTGAAGAAGACGTTCCAGGTGGAGTCGTAGACCGCGCCGTTCATGGCCGAGACCGCCAGGAGCGCGGGGGCGATGAATGCGGCGTAGGAGACCTCGAGGCCGGAGGCGGTCGTGACATCTCCGATGAGCGCGCCCAGGCCGACGCCCATCGACAGCAGATAGAAGACCGGCTCGAAGAAGCCCGACAGCACGACGATCCAATTCGACGAGCGGGCCGCGATGAGTCCGCGCTGCACGACCGCCTGCGGATTGCCGGCCCAGAGGGCGCGGACTCCGCCGGCGCGGGTCTGGGGGGCGACGACGGTGGCGGTCATTTCGCGAGCCTCCGCACGAAGATCCGGCGCGCGAGGAACGCGGCGCCGACGGTGAGCGCGAGGAGATAGAGGACGTGGACGCTGATCATGAGCAGGCTCTCGGGTCGGCCGTACGTGACCAGGCGCCCGAGCTCGGTGGCGTGCCAGAGCGGGGAGATCCAGCCGATCACCTGCAGAGCCCCGAGTTCCGACAGCGGGTAGAAGGTGCCCGAGAAGAGGAACATCGGCATGAAGATGAACCGCTGCACGAGGGCGAACTGCCCTTTGTCCTCTTCGACGCGTCCGGCGTAGGCCATGATCGGGACGCCGAACGCCAGCCCCGCGAGAATCGAGATGAAGATCGAGATCCACCCGGTCTCGGGGTTCGGAATCGCTTGGAAGAGGACGAGGAACAGATAGTAGGCCGCGGCGACCACGATCATGCGAGCCGTGGCGCCGAGGATGACGCCGTGCGCGATCTGCGGCGACGACAGCGCCGAGGCGTTGAACCCGTAGAAGTAGCGTCGCCACTTGAAGCCGGCCATCACCGGATAGGTGAACTCCTCGCTCGCCACGGCGATCGTGGCGGTCATGAGCAGAGCGGGGGCGACGAAGACGACGTACGGGACCGACACACCACCGTCGACGACATCCTGGTCTATCAGCGCTGCGAGCCCGAGACCGAGGCCCAGCAGGTACACGACCGGCTGCCCGAGCGCGCCGACGACGATCGTCCAGCCGTAGGCGCGCATCGCGCGCACCATGTGCTCGGTGACGTACCACGACCCGTACGCGCGCGGTTTGCGCCCCCACGCCATCGCCTCGTCGCGCAGCTCATCCAGGCTCGGCTGCTCGATCTTCGCGGTCGCCGGACCGCTCATCGGATCCGCGCTCATTCGATCAGCGACCTTCCGGTCAGGCGGAGGAAGACGTCTTCGAGGCTGGAGCGGCGCACCAGCGAGGTGATCGGCTCGAACCCGAGCTGGGTGACGCGTTCGAGCGCACGTTCACCGTTGTCGGTGTAGATGAGGATGCGGTCGGGCAGGACCTCGACGCTGTCGCCGAGACCCTGCAGCTGCGGGGCGACCTGCTCGTTGCGATCGGACCCGAAGCGCACCTCGAGGACTTCGCGGCTGGAGTGCTCGCGGATGAGCGAGGCCGGCGTCCCCTCGGCCATGATGCGCCCCTTGTCGACCACGATGAGCCGGTCGCACAGCTGCTCGGCCTCGTCCATGTAGTGCGTGGTGAGGACGAGCGTCGTACCGCGCTCCTTGAGACGGAACAGCCGGTCCCACAGCACGTGACGGGCCTGCGGGTCCAGGCCCGTGGTCGGCTCGTCCAGGAGGAGGATCCGGGGGTCGTTGATGAGCCCGCGCGCGATCGTGAGGCGCCGCTTCATGCCGCCCGAGAGCTGCTCGACCTTGCTCTTGGCCTTGTCTTCGAGCTGGGCGAAGGCCAGCAGCTCATCGGCCTTCTCGTGGCAGACCTTGCCCGGCAGGCCGAAGTAGCGACCGTAGATGTAGAGGTTCTCGCGGGCGTTCAGCTCACCGTCGAGGTTGTCCTGCTGGGGGACGACACCGAGGCGGGAGCGGATCTCGGGGCCGAAGCGATCGGGGTCGAGCCCCAGGATGCTCAGCTCGCCGCGGGTGCGGGTCGAGACCGCGCCGACCATCTTCATCGTCGTCGACTTGCCGGCCCCGTTCGGGCCGAGCAGCCCGAACGATTCCCCCGGGGCGACCTCGAACGACAGCCCGTCGACGGCGACGAAATCGGGCTTCCCCTTCGACGCATACGTCTTCACGAGGTTCTCGGCGCGGATCACGGGCTCAGGCACCGCACCACCCTACCCGCGCCCCCCGACACGGCGGTCGCCGGCGACCGGCCGCTCCGCGGCATCCGTCCCTCCCTCTCATCTCCTCCCTGCACCCTCCATCACCCATCACCGTTCATCCGTCGCAGATGTACGCCGCGGACGCTCCCCGGCGTACATCTATGACGAACGAAGGGGAGAAGGGCGGTCGGAGGGAGGAGGGCTGGCGGAGGGGCGGGAGCAGAGCGTAGGGGGGAGGGGGCGAGGGGGCAGGGGGCGAGGGGGCAGGGGCGAGGGGGAACACGGCGTCGCGACCGCCGGAGGGCTGGAAGTGAGCGAACCGGCAGCTCACACGAAGTACGGTCGTAGCTGAGCCTGAGCCCCCGGAGCATCCCCATGTCTGACACCACCCGCCCGTCCCGTCGCCGCGGCCGTCGTGGCGCCGACCAGGACGGCCCCCGCGCCAGCCTGAAGCAGCTGATCCCGTTCCTCCTCGAGCACAAGGGCGTTCTCGTGGTGGTGGCGGTCCTCAGCATCATCGGCGCCGTCGCCACGCTCGGCCAGCCCGTGCTCGTCGGCCAGGTGATCGAGCGGGTGCAGGCGGGCGAGACCCTCGGCCTGCTGGTGTGGGGCATCGTCGCCCTCGTCGTCGCCGCGTCGCTGATCGGCGGATACCAGCATTACCTGCTGCAGCGCACCGGAACCGCGGTGGTGTACTCCAGCCGCCGGAAGCTCATCTCGCGCATCCTCCACCTGCCGATCAGCGAGTTCGACTCCCGCCGCACCGGCGATCTGGTCTCGCGCGTCGGCACCGACACCACCCTCCTCTACGCCGTCCTCACCCAGGGCCTCGCCGACGCCGTGGGCAACTCGCTCATCTTCGTCGGCGCCATCATCGGCATGGCCATCATCGATCCGGTGCTGCTCGGGGCGATCGTGCTGGTCCTGGGTGTGTCGGTGGTGGGCGTGGTCCTTCTCAGCGGCAGGATCCGCAGGGCCACCCAGGTGCAGCAGGAGAAGGTGGGCGAGCTCGCGTCGGGTGTGGAGCGCGCCATCGGGTCGATCCGCACCGTCCGCGCCGCCGGCGCGACCGAGCGCGAGACCGCGGCGATCAGCGCGATGGCCACCGACGTCTACCACGTCGGGGTCCGCATCGCGAAGGTGTCGGCGCTCGTCGTCCCTGTCGCCGGCATCGCCCTGCAGGTCTCGCTGCTGGTCGTCCTCGGGTTCGGGGGCTTCCGCGTCGCATCCGGAGCGATCGAGATCGCGAGCCTGGTGACCTTCGTCATTTTCCTCTTCCTCCTCATCGGGCCGCTCGGCACGTTCTTCGGCGCGATCACGTCGGTGAACCAGGCGCTCGGTGCCCTCGGTCGCATCCAGGAGGTGCTCGATCTCCCGACCGAGGACGCCGAGGACGCCCGCACGGCCGCGGGCGTGGCCGCCACCCCGGCGGTCGATGGGGCCGAACCGGCCGCCATCGAGTTCGTCGACGTGCGGTTCTCGTACCCCGAGAACGTCATCGCCGCGCGGCGCACGGCCGAGAAGGAGGCCAAGGCGCTGCTCGAATCGGCCCACGTCGACACCACGACGATCGACGTGGTGCGCCACGACGATGAGTCGGATGCGGGGGCATCACCGCCTTCGCAGGAGGCGACGCCCGACGGCGAGGTGCTGCGCGGCGTCTCGTTCCGGGTCCCGCGCGGGGCGCGCGTGGCCCTCGTGGGCCCGTCGGGCGCCGGCAAGAGCACGACCCTCGCGCTCATCGAGCGGTTCTACGATCCCACCGGCGGCGCGATCCTCCTCGACGGCGCGGATGTCCGCACGATCGACCGGGCGGCACTGCGCTCACAGCTCGGCTACGTCGAGCAGGATGCCCCGACCCTCGCCGGCACGATCGCCGAGAACCTGCGGCTGGCTGCGCCGGAGGCCTCGGACGCAGAATGCGAGCGGGTCCTCCGCGCGGTCAACCTCGGTGACGTGCTCGAGCGCAGCCCCCTGGGCCTGGAGGCCCCGGTCGGCGAGAACGGCGTGATGCTCTCGGGAGGCGAGCGTCAGAGGCTGGCGATCGCCCGCGCCCTGCTGGCCGCACCGCCGATCCTGCTGCTGGACGAATCGACCTCCTCGCTCGACGGCCTGAACGAGCAGCGGATGCGCGACGCGATCGACGCCGTGGCGGCCGGACGCACGCTGATCGTCATCGCCCACCGGCTGTCGACCGTCGTCGACAGCGACCTCATCGTCGTGCTCGACCACGGCCGCGTGGTCGGCCAGGGCACACACGGGGAGCTGGTGGAGACGACGCCGCTGTACCGCGACCTCGCCCGCCACCAGCTCCTGGTGTGACGCGGCGTCAGGCCCGCTGGAGCCGGTAGCGCAGCGCCGCGAGCTCGGCGTACAGCGCCGCGGGAATACGTCCCTCGAAAGTGCGGAAGAACTCGTCGGTGAGGTCGGCCTCCTGGAGCCACGACTGCGGGTCGATGGCGAAGAGACGCTCGAGGTCGTCGGCCGAGACGTCGATGCCGTCGACGTCGAGGTCTTCGGTGCGCGGCAGACGCCCGACCGGGCTGTCGACGGCGGGGACCTCGCCTTCGATACGGCGGATGATCCAGTCGATGACGCGGGCGTTGTCGCCGAAGCCGGGCCACAGGAAGCGTCCGTCGGGGCCCTTCCGGAACCAGTTGACCTGGAAGATGCGGGGAGCCCGGTCGAAGCGGAGCTTCTGACCGACCTTCAGCCAGTGCCCGAAATAGTCGGCCATGTTGTACCCGCAGAACGGCAGCATCGCGAACGGGTCGCGGCGGAGCTCGCCGACGGTGCCCTCGGCGGCGGCGGTGCGCTCCGACGAGATCGTCGCGCCCATGAACACGCCATGGGTCCAGTCGGTGGCCTCGACGACGAGCGGGACGTTCGTCGCCCGTCGGCCGCCGAAGAGGATCGCATCCAGCGGCACTCCCTGCGGGGCGTCCCAGTCCTCGGCGATCTGGGGGCACTGGGCCGCACCGACGGTGAAGCGCGAGTTCGGGTGGGCGGCGGGTCGGCCGCTCTCGGGCGTCCACGGGTTGCCCTCCCAGTCGGTGAGCTCGGCGGGCGGGGTGTCGGTCAGACCCTCCCACCAGACGTCGCCGTCGGGGCGGAGCGCGACATTGGTGAAGATGGTGTTGCCCCACAGGGTCTCGACCGCGGTCACATTGGTCGATTCGCCGGTGCCGGGCGCCACCCCGAAGAATCCCGCCTCGGGGTTGATCGCCCAGAGGCGTCCGTCCTCGCCCGGACGGAGCCAGGCGATGTCGTCGCCGAGGGTCTCCACGCGCCATCCGGGGATGGTGGGACGCAGCATGGCCAGGTTCGTCTTGCCGCAGGCCGAGGGGAACGCCGCGGCGACGTGGTAGGCCCGACCGGCCGGGTCGATGACGCGGATGAGCAGCATGTGCTCGGCGAGCCAGCCCTCGTCCCGGCCGATCACCGAGGCGATCCGCAGCGCGAAGCACTTCTTCGCCAGGATCGCGTTGCCGCCGTACCCCGAGCCGAACGACCAGACCTCGAGGGTGTCGGGGAAGTGCACGATGTACTTCTCGTCGTTGCACGGCCACGCCACGTCGGGCTCGCCGGGGCGCAGAGGAGCACCGACCGAGTGCACGGTCTTCACCCAGGGCTTCCCGGCGGCGATCTCCCGGAGCACCTGCGTGCCCACGCGGGTCATGATCCCGATGGATGCCACGGCGTAAGCGCTGTCGGTCACCTGCACGCCGATGTGCGACAGCGGACCGCCGACCGGCCCCATCGAGAAGGGTACGACGTACATCGTGCGACCGCGCATCGATCCTTCGAACAGGGGCGTGATCGTCGCACGGATCTCGGCGGGAGGGGCCCAGTTGTTGGTGGGCCCGGCGTCTTCTTCGACCTCGGAGGCGATGAAGGTGCGCGCCTCGGTGCGGGCGACGTCGCTCGGGTGCGAGCGGGCGAGGTAGGAACCCGGACGCCACTCGGGGTTGAGCTTGATCAGCTTCCCCTCGTCGACCATCTGACGCAGCAGCGCATCGTTCTCGCCGCGCGAGCCGTCGACCCAGTGGATGCGGTCGGGCTGGGTCAGCGTGGCGATCTCTTCCACCCACGCCTCCAGCTCCGCCATCCCGTCGCCGATGATCGTCGGGCGGGCGCCGTATGCACGGGAGTCACCGGCGTCGATCGGCGCAGACGCGGTGCGCGAGAAGATGTCGGCGATAGCCATGGAAGCTCCCTCAGCTCGGCATGAAACCTGGTGTTCCCCTACTATCCCGGCTTGTGACACCGTGTTTAAGGCCGACTCCCGCGCAAAAAACATGATTCTTTCGCTATCCTCAAATCATGGCGCTTCCCACCGCGGCCTCGACGACACCGCTGCACCTCACGACGCTGGGTCACCGGATCCGACACCACCGGCTCTCCCGCGGTTTCACGCTCGACGAGCTCGGAGAGCAGGTCGGCGTCGCCGGCAGCCAGCTCAGCCTCATCGAAAACGGCAAGCGGGAGCCGAAGCTGTCGCTGCTGCAGGCGATCGCCGGGGCCACCGGGGTCGAGGTCACCGACCTCCTCTCCACCGAGCCGCCCAATCGCCGCGCGGCGCTGGAGATCGAGCTCGCGCGGGCGCAGACGAGTCCCGTCTTCCGCCAGCTGGGGGTCGCCCCCATCAAGGTCACGAAGTCGATGACCGATGAGACGCTCGAATCGATCCTGGCCCTGCATCGCGAGCTGCAACGTCGCGAGCGCGAGGCGATCGCGACGCCGGAGGAAGCCCGCCGCGCCAACACCGAGCTGCGGGTGCGGATGCGCGACGCCCACAACTACCTCCCCGACATCGAACGCCTCGCCGAGAAGCAGCTGAAGGCGGCCGGCCACGTCTCCGGCGCCCTCACCCACCGCACCGTGAGCATCATGGCCGAGCAGCTCGGCTTCGAGCTGATCTACGTCAACGATCTGCCGCACTCGGCGCGCTCGGTCACCGACCTCGAGCACGGCCGCATCTACCTGCCTCCCGCTTCGATCCCCGGCGGGCACGGCCTGCGCTCCATGGCCCTGCAGGCGATGGCGCACCGCCTGCTGGGGCACGAGCGGCCCACCGACTACGCCGACTTCCTCCAGCAGCGTCTGGAGATCAACTACTACGCCGCGTGCTGCCTCATGCCCGAAACCGCCGCGGTGTCCTTCCTCCAGCAGGCGAAGAAGGACCGGAACCTCGCCGTCGAAGACTTCCGCGACGCGTTCGGGGTGACCCACGAAGCCGCGGCGATGCGCCTGACGAATCTCCTCACCCACCATCTCGGCATCCCACTGCACTTCCTGCGGGTCGACGGCAACGGCGGGATCTCCCGCGTGTACGAGAACGACGACCTTCCAGTGCCGATGGATGTCACGGGGTCGGTCGAAGGGCAGATCGTGTGCCGGCAGTGGTCGGCGCGCTCGGCGTTCGAAGAGCAGAACCGCACCACGGAGCATTACCAGTACACCGATACCCCGGCGGGCACCTTCTGGTGTTCGACACAGACGGGCGTGACCAGAGACGGGGAGTTCTCCATCACGGTCGGCGTGCCCTTCGACGACGCCAAATGGTTCCGCGGTCGCGAGACGGCCACGCGGGCGACATCCACCTGCCCCGACGAATCGTGCTGCCGTCGTCCGCCCGCTGACGTCGCCTCGCGCTGGAGCGGCAAGGCCTGGCCGAGCGCGCGGGTGCACCAGCACATGTTCTCCCCTCTCCCCCGCGGCGCGTTCCCGGGAGTCGACGACACCGAGGTGTACGCCTTCCTCGAGCGGCACTCCCCGGCGGAGTAGTCCGCCTTCGGCTCACCCCGCGCGGAACGCGCTGAATCGAGCGACCGCCGCGCGCGCGTCCGCGACGGAGAGGCTGTCGTCGTCGAACAGGTCGATGCCGGCGGCCCCTCTGGCCGGCGTCCAGGTGCCCGCCACCCGACCGTCGGCGATCAGCACGGCGCGGACCATCCCGTTCTTCGACGGTCCGACCCGGTCGAGATGCTCCGGCGCGCACGCGGCCGAGCGGTCGTCGTACGATAGGTAGTACTCGTCGAAGGGCGGGAGCGCCAGCGCGTCGCGATGCGCCGTCGCACGGGGCGCAGCGGCGGAGTCGATGTAGAGCGGCTCGACGCCCTCGCGCCAGACGGTGATGCGATCGCCGGCATCGGCGAGCGCCGAGCGGACGGCCGTGAGCGGCAGCCCCGACCACCACGCCGCATCGCGCGCGGAAGCCGGCCCGTGGCCGCGGATGTAGCCGACGATCAGCTCGACGAGAGGATCGGCCGGTGCCGCGGCATCCGTCCTCAGGTCATCGACGAGGATGACGGTCTGCTCGCGCACCGCACGGCTCGGCCGCTGTTGCACCGGCCCCAGGCACAGCACACCCGCCACGGCGAGCGCGGAGAGAAGGTGATAGCCGCGCTGCCCCGTGGTCGGGATGCCGGCGGCATCCCACGCGGCGAAGAGGTCGGCGCGGGTCATCCGCTCGCCGGCCGCGAGCGATCGGCGCGCGGCCCGCTCGGCGTGCACCAGCACGGCGCCGTCGACCCCCTCGCGCCGGAGCACAGGGGCGGCACGGCGCTCCTGCCGCGCCCGGGTCGCCTCCAGGATCCAGGGGAGGTCCGCTGCGGGGACGATGTGCAGCGTCCCCCGCATCGTCCACGAGCGCACCAGCCGGCCGCCGTCGAAGAGCGCATCGACGTCGGAGAGCGACGGAGCACCACGCGTGCGGGCGGCGAGCGCCCATCGTCCGCCGACGAAGTCCTGCGCCTGCACCGCGAGCATGTGGTCGGCCGCGCCCTCGAGCGTCGGGGCGGGCGCGCTGAGCCGATGCGAGCGCAGTCGTCGAGTGAGGACGCTCCCCGATCCGGCATGCGGTCGTCTCATGGGGACATCCTCTCCCCGATCGCCGACGCCCGCCGCGCGTCGGGGGTGCGCCCAGTCCGCCGAGATCACGATGCGGGGGTGAGTTCCTCCGGCTCGACCACGATGTCGACGAGCGCGCCGCTCCGCCACAGCGTCAGCTCCATGCGACGACCGATGGCCGCCTCGACCATCGCGCGCTGCAGTTGGGTGGAGCTTCGCACGGCACTGCCGTCGAGGGAGAGGACGATGTCGCCGCGGCGCGCGCCGGCGCGGGCCGCGGGGCTCCCCGCCACGACGTCGGCGACCTGCATCCCCGATGTCGCTCCGGCCCGCGCCGCCACGTCGGCGGGGAGGGTCACCTGGGCGCCCGCGATCCCCAGCCAGGCGCGACGGAATCGGCCTGAGCGCGCCAGCGCGTCGATGATCTCGCGCGTCGTGGCGTTGATCGGCACCGCAAGGCCCAACCCGACGCCCGCGACGGCGGTGTTGACACCCACGATGCGCCCCGCGCTGTCGGCGAGGACGCCCCCGCTGGAGCCGGGGTTCAATGCTGCATCGGTCTGGATCACCTCGTCGATGACGCGCCCGGACCGGGTCGGCAGCGACCGGCCGAGGGCCGAGACGATACCCGCCGACACGCTGCCGGCGAGTCCGCGCGGATTGCCGAGCGCGACCACCAGCTGACCGACCCGCAGCCCGGCGGCGTCGCCGAGGGGAAGCGCCGGCGGGGTCTCACCCCGGGCCCGGAGCACGGCGAGATCCGACAGCGGGTCGCTGCCGAGGATGTCCGCGGCGACCGCGGTGCCATCGGCGAAGGTCGCCGACACCGACGCGGCCCCGTCGACCACGTGCGCGCTGGTCAGGAGCAGTCCCTCGTCGGAGATCACCGAGGCGCTGCCCGCGCCGGCGCCGCGGCGCGAGCGGACCTCCACCGCCGCGACCGACGGGAGGGTCGCCTCGGCGACCCGGATGACGGCGCTGGAGTACGCGTCGAGGGCGGCATCGTCTGACATGCGATCAGTGTGCGCCGCCACGGATGACCCGGCGCGGTCGTTCGCCCAGGGCTGACCGCGCCTCCTCGCTCAGGCGAACGGGTTCGGGGTGAGGGTGTACTTCGTCTGCAGGTACTCGTGGATGCCCTCCGCGCCGCCCTCGCGGCCGAGGCCGGAGAACTTCCACCCGCCGAACGGGGCCGCGGCGTTGGAGACGACCCCCATGTTCAGGCCCATCATGCCGGTCTCGAGCCGCTCGATCATGCGCTGCCCGCGGGCGAGGTTCTCGGTGTAGACGTACGAGACCAGGCCGTACTCGGTGTCGTTGGCGATGCGGACGGCATCGTCCTCGTCGTCGAACGGGATGATGGCGAGCACCGGACCGAAGATCTCCTCGCGGAGGATGTCGCTTCCCGGCCGCACATCAGAGACCACCGTCGGCTCGTAGAACGTGCCGGGACCGTCGACGGCCTTGCCGCCGGTGCGCAGCTCTGCACCGCGGCTCACGGCGTCGTCGACGAGGGCTGTGGCCTTGGCCACCGCGCGGTCATCGATGAGCGGGCCGATGGTGACGCCCTCTTCCGTGCCGCGACCGATGCGGAAGCCCTGCACGCGCGCGGTGACGCGACGGGCGAACTCGTCGGCGACGGAGCGGTGGACGATGAACCGGTTCGCCGCGGTGCACGCCTGGCCGATGTTGCGGAACTTCGCCGCCATCGCGCCGTCGACCGCCTTGTCGAGGTCGGCATCGTCGAAGACGACGAAGGGCGCATTGCCGCCGAGCTCCATCGAGGTGCGGAGCACGCCCTCCGCGGCCTGTTCGAGCAGCCGCTGCCCCACCGGCGTCGACCCGGTGAAGGAGAGCTTGCGCAGGCGCGGGTCTCGGATGATCGGCTCGGAGACCTTCCCCGAGCTCGACGTGGTGAGGACGTTCACGACACCCGCCGGAAGCCCCGCCTCCTCGAGCAGCTTGACGAAGAACAGTGTCGTCAGCGGCGTGAGCTCGGCGGGCTTGATGACCACGGTGCAGCCGGCGGCGAGCGCCGGGGCGATCTTGCGGGTGGCCATCGCGAGGGGGAAGTTCCACGGGGTGATGAGGTAGCAGGGGCCTACCGGGTGCTGCGAGACGATCATGCGCCCGGTACCCTCGGGGTTCGCGCCGTAGCGACCCTGCACGTGCGCGGCCTCCTCGCTGAACCAGCGGATGAACTCCCCGCCGTAGACGACCTCTCCGCGCGCCTCGGCGAGGGGCTTGCCCATCTCGATCGTCATCAGAAGCGCCAGGTCCTCCTTGCGCTCCTGCACGAGGTCGAAGGTGCGACGCAGCAGCTCGGCGCGCTCGCGCGCCGGGGTGCGCGACCACTCCGGGAACGCCGCGACAGCGGCATCCAGTGCGGCCTTGCCGTCGTCGACCGAGGCGTCGGCGATGGTCTTGACCGCTTCGCCGGTGGCGGGATCGAAGACGCGCAGCGTCCGACCCTCCGAGGCTTCCCGCCAGGTCCCTCCGATGAACAGCCCCTCGGGGACCTCGGCGAGCAGGGCGGCTTCACGGTCGGCGGTCATGGGACTCCTCGGGATCGGGGGCGGTCGTGGTCATTGTGCCCGCCCGTCGGCGCGCACTCCGATATACACGGCGTACAGTCGGCGCAGCCGCGGTGTGCGTGGGGGTGGGCGGAAGCCTCAGCGTGCCGTGACACCTGCCGCGGCGACCTCGCGCTGCGGGAGGAAGGCGCCCGAGAGGAAGGCGTCGAGCTCAGCGGCGGCGTGGAGGGGCAGGACGGCGGCGACGTACTGGTCGGGACGCACCACCACGACGACGCCATCGCGCGAGAGGCCACGCTCGTCGAAGATGTCGGTGCGCGTCCAGGCGCTCGGTGCCGCGGCGAACACCTTCTCGCCGTCGACGAGGCCGAGAGGGCCGGAGCGCGGCCGGAAGATCCCGGGCACCGCGGCGAGCTCGACGTCTTCGAACTTCTGCTGGTAGATCACCTTCACGTCGAAGACGGCGTCGAGGTCGGCGCCGTCGGGCGTCAGCCGGCGGACGGGACCGCCGGGAGCGTCGACCCGCTCCGCCCACTCGGCGAGTGCCGAGGGCTCGCCCGCGGCCGGGCGATCAGCGAAGGCGTAGATGCGCCAGCGCCCGTCGGCCGTGGCGTGGTGACCGAGGTGGACGGCGTTGCCGTCGACCACCTTGACCACCTCGGAGCTCTTGAAGCGCATGCCCACGGGGAAGCCCTCCGCCAGCGGCTGGTGCGCGCCGTCCGCCACGATCGCAGACGGCGCGTAGCGGGTCATGAACCCCGAGGGGAACTCGGCGGTGCCCAGATAGTAGGTCGCGAGCTCCTGTGGGTCGGAGATCTCGGCGGGTTTGCGAGCCATGAGCGACGACCACTCCCGGTCGAAGTCGATGAGCTGCTGGGCTACCGGCTTGCGCTCGGCGTCGTACGTCCGGAGGAGGGATGCCGGGGCGAGGCCGGTGAGCACGTGGCCGAGCTTCCAGCCCAGGTTGAACCCGTCCTGCATGGAGACGTTCATCCCCTGGCCGGCCTTCGCGCTGTGGGTGTGGCAGGCGTCGCCGGTGAGGAAGACGCGCGGGTCTCGGGCCTCGCCCGCCGCGACGTCGTCGAATCCGTCGGTGACCCGGTGACCGACCTCGTAGACGCTGTGCCACGCGACCTGCTTCACCTCGATCGTGTACGGGTGGAGGATCGCGTTTGCGCGGCGGATGATCTCCTCGACCGGCGTCTCGCGGACGCGGTGGTTGTCATCGGCGGCGACCTCTCCGAGGTCGATGTACATGCGACTGAGGTAGCCGCCCTCGCGCGGAATGTGGAGGATGTTGCCCGCCTCCGCCGAGATCGCGCATTTGATGCGCCAGTCGGGGAAGTCGGTATCGACGAGTACATCCATCACCCCCCAGGCGTGCTGAGCGGTGCTGCCGACGTGGGTGCGTCCGATCGCCTCGCGGACGCGGCTGCGCGCACCGTCGCAGCCGACGACGTACCGGGCGCGGATCGCGCGCTCCTCCCCCGCACGGGAGCCGGCGACATGACGAACACGCACCTCGACGGGGTGGTCGGGATCGGCGCCGGGGTCGTGAACGGTGAGGCCGAGGAACTCCACGCCGTAGTCGGGCGCGATGCGGGCCGGGCCGAGCGCCGCGGCCTCGGCGAAGTAGTCGAGCACCCGCGCCTGGTTGACGATGAGGTGCGGGAACTCGCTGATCTTGTAGCCGTAGTCCTCGGTGCGCGCGGTCCGGGTGATCCGCGACGGATCGGCGGGGTCGGGGCCCCAGAAGTTCATCCAGCCGATGTTGTAGGCCTCGGCGATGATGCGCTCGGCGAACCCGAAGGCCTGGAAGGTCTCGACGCTCCGCGGCTGGATGCCGTCGGCCTGACCGAGCGGGAGACGCCCGCCGCGCCGCTCGATGAGCCGCGTGGTGAGGGTCGGGAACTGCGACATCTGCGCGGCCAGGAGCATGCCCGCAGGGCCCGAGCCGACGATGAGCACGTCGACGACATCGGGGAGATCGTCAGGCCGGTCGATCCCGGTGCCGGCGGCGGGCTGCACGCGGGGATCGCCCGAGACGTAGCCGTGGTGGTGGAACTGCATGGATTCTCCTTGACGCCGATGTCCGGGGCGGCGCGGCGCGGCGGTGCGCTGATGAAAGAAGACGTTACGTTCTATATTCGAACACGCCGTTCTACTATTGAACGGATCGTATACGACGACGCGAGGATGCGGCAAGGACCGGCCCCGGAAGGAGAGCAGTCGTGACGGATGCTGCATCGAGCGTGCCCGCCTCGCAGACGCTCAGTCGTGGCATCCGGGTCCTCGAAACGCTCGCCGATGCCCGAGAGCCCCTCACCATCGACGAGGTCGCCGAACGCCTCGAGGTGCATCGATCGGTCGCCTACCGCCTCGTGCGCACGCTCGAGCAGCACGGACTCGTCGTGCGGGAGCGCACCGGACGACTGACGCTGGGCGCGCGGATGGCGGCCCTCGCCGCCGGTGTCGCCCACGACCTGCAGGCCGAGGCTCTGCCCGAGCTCACGGGAGTGGCCAATGACCTCGGGATGACGTGCTTCCTCGCCGTCCTCGACCATGAGGAGTGCGTCACGCTCGTCAGCGTCGAGCCCCGCCACTCCGTCGCCGCCGTGGCGCAGCGGCCGGGCACGCGGCATCCGGTCGTCGTCGGCGCGCCGGGCAAGGCGATTCTCGCGCAACTCCCCGAGCGTGCCTGGCCGAACGTTTCCGCCGCGGTGGCCGCCGAGGTACGGGAGGCGGCCGCGCGCGGCTTCGCCACGAGCCACGACGAGGTGCTGCCGAGCGTGCATGCCGTCGCGGTGCCGCTGACGCTGCGGTCCCGACCGCCCGCGACGATCGCTGTCGTTCACGTCGCCGGCGGAACGGAGTCCTCGGTCATCGCGGCGCGCCTGGTCCGCTCCGCCGAGGCGATCCGCAACGCGCTCGGCGGCTGAGGCTCTCGCCCGGGGGCGGGCGGGGGCAGGTCAGGCGCCGCGGAAGGTGGGTCGCCGCTTCTGCTGGAACGCAGCGAAGCCCTCGCGGTAGTCGGCGGTGGCGCGCAGCGCCTCCTGACCGGCCGTCTCCGCGGCGACCACCGCCCACAGTCGCTCATCGCGAAGCGACCCGATGAGGCGCCTGGACGCGAGGAACGCCTGGGTCGGACCGGATGCCGCGGTCCGGGCCTTCTCACGTGTGAACGACAGCAGGTCGGCGTCGGGAACGGCGCGACTGAACAGTCCCGCCGCGACGGCCTCGGCACCGCTGAGCAGGTCGCCCGTGTAGATGAGGTCGAGCGCGCGATGAGCGCCGAGCCGATCGAACAGCAGCGCGTGACCGCCGGAGTCCAGCAGAGCCCCGAGCTGGGCGAACGGCGAGCCGATCTTGGCCGTCTCGCCGACGTACACGACGTCGGTGGCGATCGCGAGGCCGAGCCCGACCCCGAGCGCGGCGCCGTGCACGGCAGCGAACGTGGGGGCGGGATGCCCCGCCATGCGGCGCATCAGCCGTTCGACGGCCCCGAGGTAGCCGGTGACGTCGTCGGTCTCGGGGTCGACTCCGGAGATGTCGCGGCCGGCGCAGAACACGCGGCCTTCGCCCCGCAGCACGAGCGCGCGGGCGCCCGCCTCCGCGGCGCGTCGGTAGGCGGCATCCAGGTCCGCCAGATCGTCGAGGGTGAGCGCGTTTCGTCGTTCGGGAGCGTCGAGGACGATCTCCGCAACGCCGTCGTCGAGGGTGAGGGTGATCACCCCTCATCCGTACCACACCGTCCGCGCGGTTGTGGGCGCCGCCCGCGCCCGCGAGAGTGGACGCATGAAGCGGGATGTGGGCGCGAACCTGGAGCTCGAGGTCACCGAACCGTCGGAGCTGGTGTTCTCCGTCGCCGTCGCCGCCGGCGTGCCGTGCGAGCGCGAGCAGCTGAGCGTCACCGTCGACGGCGAGCCGGTCGAGGCGGCGGAGCTCGAAGACGAGCACGGCACGCGCCTGCACCGGGTCGTCACGCGTCCCGGTGCCCTCCTGCTCGACTACTCGGCGACGATCGCCGGCCGGGCCGAGCCCGCCACCGCGAGCGAGGCGGAGCTCGTGCGCTATCGGCGGCCGAGCCGCTACGCCGAGTCGGACGCCCTCTTCCCCACCGCGGCCGCCGAGTTCGCCGGGATCAGCGACCCGGCCGAGCTGCTCGCATCGGTGTCGTCCTGGGTCGGCACACGTCTGGCCTACGTCAGCGGATCGAGCCTGCCGACCGACGGCGCGATGCGCACGCTCCTCGCCCGCCAAGGCGTCTGCCGCGACTTCGCCCACCTCACCGTCGCTCTGCTGCGGGCCCGGAACGTTCCGGCCCGGCTCGTCTCGGTGTACGCCCCGGGGCTTCATCCGATGGACTTCCACGCCGTCGCCGAGGCGCACATCGACGGCGCCTGGTACGTCGTCGACGCGACGACCCTCGCGCCTCGCAGCACGCTCGTGCGCATCGCCACGGGCCGAGACGCCGCCGACACCGCCTTCCTCACCACGATCTCCGGAGCCGTCGCGCTCGACACCATGACGGTGACCGCCGTGGCCGACGTGCTGCCCGACGACGACCTGACCGAGCTCGTGCCGCTGCGCTGACCCGTGGCCCCCGCGCACCGGGCGTGGCACGCTGGAGCCATGAAGACCTGGGTCGTGCGGCTCGTCTCACTGCTGGTGTTCAACATCGCGGTGCTGCTGATGATCGGCTTCCTCACCCCCGCGCGCGTCGGGTGGGCGGCCCTGTGGGCAGGCATCGTGCTCACCGCGATCGTGATCTGGATCAAGCCCCTGCTCTCCCGGTGGTTCGGCGGGATGGCGGCGCGCTCCGCCGACCGGCGGACCCGGGTGGGCGAGAAGGTCGCGGAGTTCTTCGTCGCCTTCGCGATCGCCTTCCTCGTGTGGATCGCCACCGTGCTCCTGAGCGGCGTGTCGATCGGGGGATGGTTCTGGGGGTGGATCCTCCCTCCCGTGCTGCTCATGATCGGCTGGGCGATCTACGACGTCATCGACGACCGCGTCGAGGCGCACGCCGGCGCCCTCTACGACCGCGCCACCGGCACGAGGGCGGCGGCAGCGGATGCCACGGGCCCGCGCCCCGCGGTGGGCGACACCCGCGCCACCGCGCAGGGGCGGAAGGAGCTCCGCGACGGCCTGACCGAGGAACAGCGCCGCATGCTCGACGAGCTCTGACCCGCCCTTTTTAGCCTCGGGTCGCTGCGCTGTCGCGCCCGCGCGGAGATCCGCACTCCTGCGGACCGGATCACCCCGCAGCATCCGCGCGACGAAGGATCTCCGCGCGAGCGCGGAATCCGGGACGCCCCAGCCCCCGTGCGGGTGCGCACCCCGGAACGACCGGGCCGTGCGTGAAGAGCGTGTAACAAAGCGACGCGCGGCGGCGCAGCATCCGCTCTTTCGCTGGATGATGGAGGGGCGCGCCTCCGCGACAGCACGCGGGCTGCGCCTTCCCGTACCTGGAGGCAGCCATGTCCCGAACCCGTTCCCGCCTGCACCTGGCCCTGGCCGGCATCGCCGTCGCCGCCCTCGCCCTCACCGGCTGCGCCACCGGCTCGGGCGACACCGACACCGACGCCGGCTCCGACGCGTCGTCGGCTCCGGCCGACGAGGGGTACATCACCCCCGGCAAACTCACGATCGCCACGGGCGAGCCGGCGTACTACCCGTACGTCATCGATGACGATCCGGCCTCGGGCGAGGGTTTCGAGGCGGCAGTCGCCTACGCCGTCGCGGAGGAGCTGGGCTTCGCCCCCGAGGATGTCGAGTGGGTCCGCACCACGTTCGAAGCCGCGATCGCGCCGGGGCCGAAGGACTTCGACGTCAATATCCAGCAGTACTCCATCACCCCCGAACGCGCCGAGAACGTCGACTTCTCCTCGCCGTACTACGCCGCAAGCCAGGCGATCGTCGCGATCGAGGGCAACGAGGCCGCCGAAGGCGTCACCTCGCTCGCCGACACCAAGGGTCTGCTGCTGGGCGCCATGGTCGGGTCGACCAGTGCGCAGACGATCGAAGAGGTCGTCCAGCCCGACACCCCCGCGCAGCTCTACAACACCAACGAAGACGCTAAGGCCGCCCTCGAGGCCGGGCAGATCGACGGGCTCGTCCTCGACACGCCGACGGCGTACTACGCCACTGGCGTCTACATCGACAACTCGTTCATCGTGGGCGAGCTCCCCACCGCCGGCATCCCCGACGAGTGGGGCCTGGTGCTGGCGAAGGACTCGCCGCTGACCGAGCGCGTCACCGCCGCCGTCGACGCACTGCGCGAGAACGGCACGCTCGAAGCCATCACCCAGGAGTGGCTGGGCGAGGGTGCCGGCGTCACGCTGCTGGAGTGAAGCCCGGCCCGAAGCGGTCGGCTAGCGTCGAAGGGTGAGCGCCGACATCCATCAGCCGAGCGCGCTCGAGCTGGAGCGTCGCGCCTATCGCGCGCGCCAGTCGACCCGATCGGTGCTGATCGCCGTCATCTCCACCGTCGTCTTCGCGGTGGCGGTCTGGCTCACCGTGGTCAACACCCCCGGGTGGGAGTCGGTCCAGCGATCGTTCTTCAACCCCGAGACCGCCATCGCCTCACTCCCCCGCGTGTGGGAGGGGTTCCTGCTCAACCTTCAGGTGCTGGGACTCTCGGTGATCACCGTCGCGATCGGCGCGACCGTCATCGCGCTCCTTCGCACCCTGCGCGGCGCGGTGTTCTTCCCCCTCCGGGCGCTCGCGGCCGGCTACACCGACGTCTTCCGCGGCATCCCGCTGATCATCGTGCTCTACCTCGTGGGCTTCGGCATCCCGGGGCTCGTGAACGAGCGCATCCCCCCGGTCATCCTCGGGACCGCGGCGATCACCATCACCTACTCGGCGTACGTGAGCGAGGTGATCCGCGCGGGCATCGAGGCCGTGCACCCCTCGCAGCGGCTGGCCGCGCGGGCGATGGGCCTGGGCTATGCCCAGTCGCTTCGCCTCGTGGTGATGCCGCAGGCGCTGCGCAAGATGACGCCCCCGCTCATGAACGACTTCGTCGCGATGCAGAAGGACGTGGGGCTCGTCTCGGTCATCGGTGCCGTCGATGCGGTTCGGGCCGCGCAGATCGAGACATCGCTGGCGTACAACTTCACCCCGTACATCGTCGCGGCCGTGCTGTTCGTGTTGCTGGCGATCCCCACCATCCGCCTCGCGGACTGGTGGACGGCGCGGCTGCAGCGGCGCGAGCAGATGGGATCGATCCTGTGACGGCGCTCCTGCACGCAGACGGCATCTGGAAATCGTTCGGAGACCGCTCGGTCCTGCGCGGCGTGGCGCTCGACCTCTCGGCGCACGAGGTCGTCGCCGTCATCGGAGCAAGCGGGTCGGGCAAGTCGACGCTGCTGCGCTGCCTGAACCTCCTCGAGACGATCGACGACGGCGTCATCCGGCTGGGCGGCGACGACATCTCCGACCCCCGCGTCGACGGGAACAGTGTGCGCGCGCGGTTCGGCGCGGTCTTCCAGCATTACAACCTCTTCCCCCACCTGTCGGTGATCGACAACGTCACGCTCGCCGCGCGGAAAGTGCACCGGATGCCGCGGCGCGACGCCGAAGCGAAGGCGATGGCCCTTCTCGAGCGCATCGGGTTGGCCGACAAGGCGCGCGAGCATCCCGACCGGCTGTCGGGCGGTCAGCAGCAGCGCGCGGCGATCGTGCGCGCCGTCGTGACCGACCCCGAGGTGCTCTTCCTCGACGAGATCACCTCGGCGCTCGACCCGGAGCTGGTCGGAGAGGTCCTCGAGCTGGTCAAGTCACTGGCCGAGGAGGGGGCGACCATCCTCATGGCGACCCACGAGATGGCGTTCGCCCGCGATGTCGCTCACCGGGTGCTGTTCCTCGACGAGGGACGGGTGGTCGAGGAAGGGCCGCCGGACGAGGTCCTCGTCGCGCCCCGCGAGGAGCGGACGCGACGGTTCCTGTCGCGCTTCACGACCTGATGAGCCCTGGCGCGCTGCGCGCGTGTCAGACCGGTTCCGTGGTGCGGACGACGCCGCAGTTCACACAGGACCACGCCACGAGGAAGCGCTCGTCGTCGAGGATCTCGTACCGCAGCGGGTCGCCGCAGGTCGGGCAGCGGGGAAGGTCGGCGGTCACGCGGGCAGCCCGTCGCCGAAGAGGTTCCCCTGCCGCTCGAGCGACGTGATCTCGAAGCGCGTGCGGGCGACGAGCGGATAGTCCACGCTCAGTCTCGTGAGGATCACCCGGACCTGCGCCTCCACCCACGGCTGGGCCTCGAGGGCGACGCGCTCGATCTCGGTACGCGTCCGCAGCCACACCACCGGCGTGCCCTCCGGACCGGGAAGCCAGTGCGCATCGACCACTCCCCACGCCGCCGTCGACACGACGAGGGGCATGAGCGCCCGGTCGATCGCGCGGCGCGCGGTGTCATCCATCCCCCTACGCTAATCCGGCTCCACAGGCCGGGGACGATGAGGAGGGACGGCTGCCGCGGCTCAGGCCTCGAGCGAGCGCTCGGCCGCCTCGACGACGTTCGTCATGAGCAGCGCGACGGTCATCGGTCCGACCCCGCCGGGATTCGGCGAGAGCCAGCCGGCGACGCCGGCGACATCCGGGTGGACGTCGCCGTACACGCGCTGGGCGCCCGTCTCGGGGTCGTCCTCGCGTGTCACCCCGACGTCGAGGACGGCGGCGCCGGGCTTGACGTCCTCCGCGCGCACGAGGTGCTTGACCCCTGCGGCGGCGACGATGACGTCGGCCTGGCGGAGGAAGGACGGGATGTCGGGGGTGCCGGTGTGGGTGAGGGTGACCGTAGCGTTGATCTCGCGGCGGGTGAGCAGCAGCCCGATCGATCGCCCGATGGTCACGCCGCGGCCGACGACCACGACGTGCTTGCCCTGCAGGTCGTAGCCGTTTCGCAGCAGGAGCTCGATCACACCGCGGGGAGTGCAGGGCAGGGGCGTCGTGATCGGCGCGTTGACGTTGAGAACCAGTCGGCCGAGGTTGGTCGGGTGGAGGCCGTCGGCGTCCTTCGCCGGGTCGATCCGCTCGAGGACCCGGTCGGTGTCGAGGTGCTTCGGCAGCGGCAGCTGCACGATGTAGCCGTGGCACTCGGGATCGGCGTTCAGCTCGTCGATGAGGGCCTCGACGTCCTCCTGCGTGGCATCCGCCGGCAGTTCGCGCTGGATCGAGTTCATCCCGATGCCGACCGACTGCTTGTGCTTCATGCCCACGTAGAGCTGCGAGGCGGGGTCGGCCCCGACGAGCACCGTCGCGATGCCCGGCGTGACGCCGCGCGCTTTGAGCGCCGCGACCCGTTCGGTCAATTCCGCGCGGATCGCCGCGGCGGCGGCCTTTCCGTCGAGCTTGTGAGCCGTCATGTCGTCTCTCCTTCTGCGTCCCTGCGGCGAGAGTGCATCTGCGCGCCGAGAGGGCGGGGTCTACCCGCATCCTCGGCGTCCAGATGCATTCTCGCGGGAAGGCGCGGGGCGGCGGGGGGCGGGTGCCCGGTGAGTGGGATTGCGCGGAGCCGGCGGCGCGGGTTACTGAGCGAGACCGGGGTAGAGCGGGAAGGCGTCGGCGAGCGCGGCGACCCGCGCGCGGAGCGACTCGACGTCGGCACCCGGCTGGAGCGCGAGGGCGATGACGTCGGCCACCTCGGTGAACTCGGCGTCACCGAACCCGCGCGTGGCGAGCGCGGGGGTGCCGATCCGCAGACCCGAGGTCACCATCGGCGGACGCGGGTCGTTCGGCACGGCATTGCGGTTGACGGTGATCCGGATGTCGTGGAGGAGGTCCTCGGCCTGCTTGCCGTCGATCGCGGCCTCGCGCAGGTCGACGAGCACGAGGTGCACGTCGGTTCCCCCCGAGCGCACCGCCACGCCGGCGGCGGCGACATCGGGCCGCATGAGCCGGTCGGCGAGGATCTTCGCTCCGCGGAGCGTCCGCTCCTGACGCTCCCGGAACTCCGGTGTCGCCGCCAGCTTGAACGCGGTCGCCTTCGCGGCGATGACGTGCATGAGCGGCCCGCCCTGCTGACCCGGGAAGACGGCGGTGTTGATCTTCTTGGCCAGGTCGGGATCGTCGGTGAGGATGATGCCCGACCGCGGACCGCCGATGGTCTTGTGGACGGTGGAAGACACGACGTGGGCGTGCGGAAAGGGCGAGGGGTGCACGCCGGCCGCCACGAGGCCGGCGAAGTGGGCCATGTCGACCCACAGGTAGGCGCCCACCTCATCGGCGATCTCACGGAACCGGGCGAAGTCGAGCTGACGAGGGTAGGCCGACCAGCCCGCGATGATGACCTTCGGCTTGTGCTCCACGGCGAGGCGCCGCACCTCGTCCATGTCGATCAGAGAGGTCTCGGGGTCGACGCCGTAGGCGACGATGTCGAACAGCCGACCGGAGAAGTTGATCTTCATCCCGTGCGTGAGGTGACCGCCCTGGTCGAGAGCGAGACCGAGCAGCGTATCACCGGGGCGGGCGATCGCGTGCAGCACGGCGGCATTCGCCGTGGCACCCGAGTGCGGCTGGACGTTGGCGAACCCGGCGCCGAACAGCGCCTTCGCGCGCTCGATCGCGAGCTCCTCAGCGACGTCGACGACCTCGCAGCCGCCGTAGTAGCGGCGGCCGGGGTATCCCTCGGCGTACTTGTTGGTCAGCACCGAGCCCTGCGACTGCAGCACCGAGACCGGCACGAAGTTCTCGGACGCGATCATCTCGAGGAAGCCCCGCTGACGGTCGAGCTCGCGCTCGAGCACGTCGGCGATCTCAGGGTCGACCTCGGCAAGAGGGGCGTTGAAGATCGGATCGGACACGACGGTCTCCTTCCACAGCGGCGGATCGGACATCGGCCCAGGCGTGCGGTCGGATGCTCTGCGGTCGGACGGATGACTCCCGGTCGCTCCCCGGTGGTGTCCCACCTCAACGCCAGTCGCGACACCCCGAGCATAGTGGATCGCGGGCGGTAGGCTGATCGGACCGCTTTTTGTAAAGGATCCTTACATGACGGCGATTCCGGCCCTCGTCCCCCTCCCCCGCTCGGTGATCGCCATCGAGGGCGCCCCGTTCGTCCTGACTGCGCAGACCCCGCTGATCGCGGATCCGGATGCTGCGGCGGCGGCCCGCCGCATCCTTTCCGCGGCCACCGCGCAGACCCTCGCTCTGCCTTCCGACGTCTCCGCATCCGCCCCCGCGCTCACTCTGTCGCTGGGATCCGACATCGCACCGCTCGGCGCGTACCGGCTGGTCGCCGGCGACACCGGCATCGAGATCTCGGCCGCCGACGCCGCCGGGCTCGCCGCGGGCCTCCACACCCTGGCGCAGCTGCTCAGCCCTGCATCCGAGGGCTGGCTGGTCCCCGCCATCCGCGTCGACGACGCACCCCGCTTCGCCTATCGCGGGCTCATGCTCGACGTCGCGCGCCATTTCTTCCCGGTGGCAGACGTCTGCGCCGTCATCGACCGGGCAGCGAGCCTGAAGCTCACGCACCTGCACCTCCACCTCACCGACGACCAGGGGTGGCGTCTGCAGCTGCACGCGCACCCCGCCCTGACCGCGGCTGCGTCGAACTCGGAGATCGGCGGCGGTCCGGGAGGTTTTTACACGCGCGAGGACTATCAGGAGATCGTCGCGTACGCCGCCGCCCGCCACCTCACCGTCGTCCCCGAGATCGATCTGCCGGGGCATACCCACGCCGTCGGCCTCGCCTACCCGCATCTCGCAGCCGACCCCGTCGTGACCCCCGAGCTCGCCGCTGAGGCCGGCACCCGCGGAGAGGCCCTCCCGACAGCGGGGATGCCGTACACCGGGCTCGGCGTGGGGTTCTCCTCGCTCCGCCTCGACGACGAGGCGACGTTCGACTTCGTCGCCGACGTGCTCGGGGAGCTCGCCCACCTCACGCCGGGTCCGTACCTGCACCTGGGCGGCGACGAGGCGTTTGGCACCGCCCCCGACCAGTACGACGCCTTCCTCTCGCGCGTCACCCAGCTCGTCGCCGATCTGGGGAAGGTTCCGCTGACGTGGCACGACGCGGGACGCGCCGACGTCGCCCCCGAGACCGTCGGGCAGTACTGGGGCCTGACGACCCCCGACGCCGAGAGCACGGACGCGGCTCTGGCCTTCGTCCGCCGCGCGAGCGGCATCATCCTCTCCCCCGCCGACGCGGTCTACCTCGACATGAAGTACGACGACGACACCCCCCGCGGCCTCACCTGGGCGAACGGCCCCACGAGCGTCCGCCGGGCCTACGAGTGGGATCCGGCATCGATCATCGACGGGATCGACGACGACGACATCGTCGGCGTCGAAGCGGCCGTGTGGACCGAGACCATCGACGACCTCGCGGGCCTGGACACCATGATGTTCCCGCGCCTGGCCGCCGCAGCCGAAGCGGCGTGGTCGGCACCCCTCGGCTCCACCCCCGAGCGCTCGTGGGAGTCGTTCCGCCGCCGCGTCGGCGGACTCGGCCCGCTTTGGCGGCGACAGGGGATCGCGTTCCATCCCGACGGCCGGATCCCGTGGGCGCAGGAGTGAGCGCCGTTGCCGGAGCCAACCCCCGGCATCCCGGGTTCAGGGCGCACCCCCGCGCCTAGACTGGAGCAATGCCCGAAGAGCCCACCCAGACACCGCGGACGGACGCTGGGCGCACCTCCGGATCGAGCCCCGCGCCGACGCCGAACGTCGCACCCCAGCAGCCGCAAGCGCCGGCAGAGGGGCGCCCCGCCGGCACCCGTGCACCACTGTCGGGAATCGACATCCTCGCCTTCGTCTGCGAGCTGTTCGCCTTCGTCTCGCTGGCCTTCTGGGGCTTCGTCGCCTGGCCTCTCCCCTGGAACATCGTCGCCGGCATCGGCGCCCCGGTGATCGCGATCCTCATCTGGGCGCTGTTCGTCTCGCCCCGCGCCGTGTTCGCGGTGCACCCGTTCGTGCGGGCTTTCGTCGAGCTGCTCGTCTATGCCGCCGCCGTCCTCGCGTGGTGGGACCTCGGCGCGGTCTGGGTCGGCGTCGTCTTCGGCGTCATCGCCGTCACCGCCGGGGTGTTCGCCGGCCGGCGACAGCTGTCGTCGTGACCCCCGACGTCCGCGCAGTGCTCGACGCGCTCCGCGCGGCGCTGGGCGATCGCGTGGATGACTCCGACGCCGCCCGCGAGGCCGCGCGCGCCGACAAGTCCGGCCACGCCGCTTCCGGCCCGCCCCTCGCCGTCATCCACGCGCGCGACGTCGCCGATGTGCAGGCGACCCTCCGCGTCGCGAGCGAGACCTCGACCCCTGTCGTCACCCAGGGGGCGCGCACCGGACTCGCCGGCGGCGCGAACGCCGGCGCGGGTGAGATCGCCCTCTCGGTCCGCGGGATGCGCCGGGTGCTCGAGGTGCGCGCCGACGACCTGATCGCGGTCGTCGAACCCGGCATCCTCAACGCCGATCTCAACGCCGCTCTCGCCCCGCACGGACTGTGGTGGGCTCCCGATCCGGCGAGCCGGGCCATCTCGACCGTCGGCGGCAACATCGCCACCGGGGCCGGCGGCCTTCTGTGCGCGAAGTACGGCGTGGTCCGCGACGCGGTGCTCGGCCTCGATGTCGTCCTCGCCGACGGGCGGCTGCTCTCCCTCGGGCACCGCACCGTCAAGGGCGTCACGGGCCTCGACCTCACCTCGCTCTTCATCGGCTCGGAGGGAACCCTCGGCGTGATCGTGGGCGCAACCCTGAAGCTCCGCCGCCTCACCGCCGGGGAGGTCTGCACGATCGCAGCGACCTTCCCCACCGTGCGCGCGGCTGCCGGTGGTTCCGCGGCGGTGACCGCGGCGGGCATCCAGCCGGCGATCATGGAGCTGATGGATGCCGCGTCTCTGGCCGCCGTCCACGCGCTGCTGAACCTCCCCCACCCCACGCCCGGCGCCTCGCAGCTGACCATCCAGACCGACGGCGCCGCCGCACGCGCCGAGGCCGATCAGATCGCCGCGATCCTCGCCGCCGCAGGCGGTACGGTCGCGCTCTCACACGACCCGGAAGAGGGCGAGCGGCTGCTGTCGATCCGCCGGTCGATGCATCCGGCGATGGAGAGCCTCGGCACCACGCTCATCGAAGACGTCTCCGTACCTCGCAGCGCCCTCCCGGCGATGTTCGACGAGATCGCGCGCATCGAGCGGGAGTACGCCATGACCATCCCCACCGTCGCCCACGCCGGCGACGGGAACCTCCATCCGAACTTCATCTACCCGGGACCCGGCGAGGTTCCCGCCGAGGTGTGGGAGGCCGCCGACGAGCTGTTCCGCGCGGCGCTGCGGCTCGGCGGCACGCTCACCGGCGAACACGGGGTGGGCGTCTTGAAGCGCCGCTGGCTCGCCGACGAGCTCGGCGATGACCAGTGGCGGCTCCAGCGCGAGATCGCCCGCGTCTTCGACCCCCAGGGGATCCTGAACCCCGGCAAAGTGTTCGCGTGAACCCGCCGTCGATCCGTGTGAGCGCGGGGGTGGTCACGGATGCCGCGGGCCGCGCGCTCCTCGTGCGAAAGACCGGCACGCGGCTGTTCATGAACCCCGGCGGCAAACCCGAACCCGGCGAGAACCCCGCCGAGACACTCGTGCGCGAGCTCCGGGAGGAACTCGGCCTCTCGGTCACGGCCGCGTCGCTGCATCCGCTCGGGGTCTTCCGCACCGCCGCCGCCAACGAACCGGGCCACGATGTCGTCGCCGACGCGTTCCGACTGGAGATCGATCCGGCCGACGCTGCGCCGCGGGCGGAGATCGCCGAGGCCCGGTGGATCACGAGGGAGGATGCCGCGCAGACGCCGCTCGCGCCCCTCTGCGTCGTGCTGCTGCCTCTCGTGTGGGGCGCGGACTACAGGCCCTGAGCGTCGGGCTTGTTCTCCCAGGCGTAGCGGTAGTAGTCGACGAATCGGAGCTGCGAAGCGGCCTCTTCGTCGATGACGACCGTGGCGTGCGGATGCAACTGGATCGCCGATGCCGGAAGCGACGCGGTGAGCGGGCCCTCGACGGCACCGGCGACCGCCGCGGCCTTGCCCTGGCCGAAGGCAAGGAGCACGAGGTGTCGCGCGCGCAGGATCGTTCCGAGCCCCTGCGTGATGCAGTGCCGCGGCACGTCGTCCAGGCTCGGGAAGAAGCGGGCGTTGTCGCGGCGGGTCTGGGCGGTGAGCGTCTTCACCCGCGTCCGCGATGCGAACGACGACCCCGGCTCGTTGAACCCGAGGTGGCCGTCGGTGCCGATGCCGAGGATCTGGAGATCCACCCCGCCGGCGTCGTCGATCGCCTGCTCGTACTCCTCGCCCGACACGGTGATGCGCTCGAGGTCGCCGTCGGGCACATGCACGAGCGCCGGGTCGAGGCCGAGCGGTTCGACGACCTCGCGGCGGATGACCGAGGCGTAGCTCTCGGGGTGGTCGGGCGCGATTCCGACGTATTCGTCGAGGGCGAAGCCCCGCATGCCGGACAGGTCGATCCCCGCGGTCTGCTCCCGGAGCGCCCGGTAGACCGGAAGGGGCGTCGACCCGGTGGCGAGTCCCAGCACCGTCCGCGGGTTCTCACCGATGAGACGGACGATCTCGGCGGCGACGAGGGCGCCGGCGGCGTCAGGACTGTCGACGATGACGATCTCAGCCAACGGTCAGCACCTCCTCGCCCCGCTCGGCGCCGAGCAGGGCTGCACCGAGCGCCGCGGCCGGCGATCCGGCGGGAAGGAGCTCGATCCGCTCGTCGAGGTGCAGCGACCGCAGGAACGGCGAGGTCTCGCCGCTTCGCCGCAGCGCCGCTCGCACCGGCGTGACGAGTCGGTCGCCGAGGGCCGTGAGCCCGCCGCCGAGCACGACGACGTCCACGTCGGCGGTGAGGACGAGCACCCGGACCGCCGCCGCCACCCCGCGCACCAGGTCGTCGCGAAGGTCCCGCGCCCGGTCACGGACGGCGCTGTCGGATCGGTCTGCGTCGACGCAGTCGAACACGTCGGCGACGGGGAGTGCCGCGGGCCTCTCCCACCGTTCGGCGATGGCGCGGCCTCCGGCGAGCGCCTCGATGCATCCGCGTTGACCACAGCGACACCGGGGTCCGGCGGGGTCGACGCTCAGGTGGCCGATCTCACCTGCCGCACCGCGGGATCCACGCCAGAGGGCTCCCCCGGTGACGAGCCCCGCGGCCACTCCGGTGCCGAGGTTCAGGTAGGCAAGGCCCGACTCCGCAGCGCCGGAGCTCCCCACCGTCGCAGATCGGCGGAGCACGGCAGCGCCGAGCGCGGCGGCCTTGACGTCGTTCTCGACGTCGATGGGTACCGCGAGGGCGGCGCCGACCACCGCGGCGACGTCGAGGGAGCGCACGCCGAGGTTCACCGCGTGGGAGATGACGCCCGAGCCGGGGACGATCTGTCCCGGCATCCCGATCCCGACCGATGTCGCCGGCCCGCCGGCGCGCGTGCTCACCTCCTCGACCGCCGCGAGGATCGAGGAGATGACACCCTCGGGGCCGAAAGCGGTGGAGCGGCGCACGCGCGCGACGACCGACGCCTCGTCGTCCAGGGCCACCGCTTCGGTCTTGGTGCCGCCGACGTCCAATCCGACCCGCATCAGCCCTTCACCGCCCCGGAGACCAGACCCGACGTCATCCGGCTCTGCACGATGAGGAAGAACACCACGACCGGGATCGACACGAGCGTCGATCCTGCCATGAGCTCGGCCCAGTTGATGCCGCCGTTGGGGTCGAGGAAGGTGCGGAGCCACACGGGCAGGGTCATGGCCTCGGGGCGCGGATTGAGCACGAGGGCGAAGACGAACTCGTTCCAGGCCTGGATGAATCCGAAGACGCCGGTGGCGACGAGGCCGGGGGCGAGAAGCGGGAAGGTCACCCGCCAGAACGCCTGCGACCTGCTCAACCCGTCGATCATGGCCGCCTCCTCGAGCTCGATCGGCACGCCGTTGACGAAGCCGCGAAGAGTCCAGATCGTGAAGGGGAGGACTGTCGCGAGGTAGACCGCGGTGAGGCCGATGACGGTGTTCAGCAGCTGCCAGCCGTCGATGAGGCGGAAGACGGAGATGATGAGCGCCTCGGCGGGGATCATCTGGATGATGAGGATCGTGACGATGAACGCCGCGCGGCTGCGGAAGCGGAACCGCGTCACGGCGAGCGCGGCGAGGAAGGCGAAGACCAGCGAGACCGCGACGGTGAGCAGGGTCACGGCGAGGGAGTTACCGAGCGCGGGAAGGAACGGCGCGCGGTCATGGTCGAAGATCACGCCGAGGTAGTTCTCGAGGGTGGCATTCTCGGGCCACAGGCGGAGGGTGCTGCCGCGCACCTGGCCGTTGGGCTGCAGCGAGGTGTTGACCATCCAGTACACGGGGAACACCGAGCACGCGAAGACGATCAAGCCCGCAACGGCCGCGAAGACGGATGCGACACGGCGGCGGGTCCGCGCAGACGTCAGGTTCCGCGAGGGAGCGAGCGTGGTCACAGCGACTCCTCCCGGAGGTTGCGGCGGACGTAGAAGATCGACAGGGCCACCAGCAGCAGCACGACGATCACCGAGATGGCTCCGCCCACGCCGAAGTCGCCGGCGCCGAGCGAGACCCGGTAGATGTACACCCCGAGGGTGTTGGTCTGCTCCGCCAGACCCCCGATCGACTGCAGGGCGTAGATCTGGGTGAACACCCGCAGATCCCAGATCACCTGGAGGATCGTGACGACCACGAGGATCGGGCGGATGAAGGGCACGATGACGAGGAAGAACCGCTTCGTCGCACCCGCCCCGTCGAGCTGCGCGGCCTCGAGCACTTCGTCGGGAACCTGGGTCAGTCCCGCGTAGACGGTGAAGGCGACGAACGGGATCGCGCCCCACACGATGATGATCGTCGCGACGAAGAAGAAGCTCAGCGGCTCGATGAGCCAGGAATGCCCCGCGAACTGCTCGAGGCCGAACACCTGGGAGAGCACCTGATTCAGCACGCCGTACTGGGTGTCGAAGATCCAGCCCCAGACGATCGTCGCCGACAGCGGGGGCATCGCCCACGCCAGCAGCAGTCCGATCGAGACGAGGGTGCGGATGACCGCGCCCAGGCGTCGCATCAGCAGAGCGATGAGGATGCCGAGCACCATCGTCGCGACCACGCACACCGCCGCGAAGAGCAGCGAACGGGTGAGCACCTGCCAGAACTGCGGATCGGTGAGGATGCCGATGTAGTTGGCGAGGCCGATGAATTCCGGCGGGGCGCCGAAGACCTGCGCCCGGCCGAACTCCTGGAACGACATGATCACCAGCTGCACGAGCGGCCACCCGGTGATGGCGGCGAGGACGATCAGCGCAGGCGTGAGGAGGGCGTAGGGGGTGAGGGTGCCGGGGCGGAGCGCTCGGCGCCTGCCGGGGCTCGGCGGCGGTGCGGGGGCGACGAGGCGTTCACCGTCGACCGCACTCACGGCGGGGCTGACGTCGCTGTGCAGCGTCGACATGGCGGGTCTCCAGGGGTGGTTGCGAACCGGGTCGTGGGGCCGGGCCGGCGGCGCGAACACCGCCGGCCCGGAGGGAGGAATCAGCCGTTGAGGATGTCCTCGATCTGGGTGTCGACCTCGGCTGCGAGCGCGGCGACGTCACCGCCCTGAGCGATCTTGACGAAGAAGTCTTCCAGAACGCGAGATGCTTCGACCTCGGCCCAGTTCGCAGACGCGGGCGTCAGCTTGGCGTTGCTCGCGGCCTCGGCGAACGCAGCCGCTTCGGGGGAGTCGCCGAGGGTGGAGGCGAGCGACTTCTTGGCGGGGATCAGGCCGTTCTCGCCGTAGATCGTCTGGAACTCGTCGCTGAGGATGATCGCCAGCGCTTCCTTGGCGAGGTCGGGGTTGGCGGACCGGGCCGAGATGCCGATGTTCGACCCGCCGGCGAAGACCTGGGCGGGTCCTCCATCCATGCCGGGAAGCGCATAGACGAGCGGAGCGGCGGGCGGGTTCTCGGTCTCGCAGGCGCTCGCGAGACCCAGGGCCCAGTTCGGAGCGGAGAACTGGATCGCAGAACCCTCGCAATAGGGAGTCCACGGCTCGGCATTGTCGCCGTCCTTGGGGGCGGTCGACGCCGTCGTCATCAGCTCCTGCACCTGGAGGAGGCCGGCGACCGACTCGTCCGAGCTCAACTGCGCGTCCCACTCGCCGTTCGATTCGACGGCGATCTCGCCGCCGTTCTCCCAGATGAACGGAAGGGCGTTGTACCAGTCCTGACCAGCGAAGTAGATGCCCGACTTTCCGGGATTCGCCTCGGCGAGGGCGGTCGCCGAGGCGATGTAGTCATCCAGGGTCGCCGGCGCCTCGGTGACGAGCGCCGGATCGGCGAACACCACACGGGCACCGGAGTACAGCGGCGGTGCGTAGAACGCCCCGTCGTACGAACCGGCTTCGACGAAGCCGGGCAGGAGGTCGTCACCGCCCAGGGCCTCGAACTCGTCGCTGAGGTCGAGGAGGGCGCCGACGGAGGTGAAGGCGGGCGCCTGTGTGTTTCCGAACTCCACGATGTCGGGGCTGTCGGAGCTGGACAGGCTGGTGGTGAGCTTGTCGACCAGCCCCTCCCAGCTCTGCTCCTCGATCACGAGGGTGGAGCCGGGGTTGTCCGCCTCGAACGTCTCGACGAGGTAGTCGCGGGCCTCCTGCGGCGTGTCGGCGCCGACCAGCCACACGCGGATCTCGGCACCTTCGTCCGAGCCTGCCGAGCCCGTGCCGCCGGCGCAGCCGGCCAGCACCACGGCGCCGACCCCGAGCAGGGCGGCGCTCACGAGCGTCTTCTTCATAGCGTTCCTTCTTCTGGGTGGGGTCGGAGAAACCGACCGGGTGTGCGGGGAGCGGAAGTGGAAGGGCATCAGGAGACCCCGAGTTGACCGGAGAGCACCATGACGGCGGCGCCGCGCAGAACGATGTCCTGACCGTGCGAGGTCATTCGGATGCGCACCCCCTCGTGGAAGGGAGCGAGGGTGCGGGCGCGCAGGGTGTCGAGGGTGGCTTCCGCGAGGGGCCCCTCGAGCAGTTCGGGAGGGCCGGAGAGCACGATCTCGGACAGATCGAGGGTGGCGACCACCGGAGCCAGCGCGATACCGAGCCGCTCCCCCGCGTCGCGGAGCACGCTCTCGCGGGAGGCGTCGTCGGATGCGGCGGAGAGACGCGCGGTGAGCGAGGGGACCGAGAGCCACGCCTCGAGACATCCGATCTTCCCGCATGCGCACTGCGGGCCGCCGTCGGTGCCGACCGTGACATGGCCGATCTCGCCCGCGGCGAAGCGCGAGCCGCGCAGCGGGGTGCCTCCGGTGAGGAGTCCCGCGCCGACACCGCGGCCGACCTTGATGAGCATCACGTCGTCGGCGGCTCCCCCGAGGGTGTACTCGGCGAGGACGGCGGCGTTGGCGTCATTGGCCACCAGGACCGGCAGCCGCAGGGCGTCGGTCAGCGCGCGTTCCAAGTCGAAACCCACCCAGCCGAAGTTCGGCGCAGCGAGGATCACGCCGTGCTCGTCGACGACACCGGGGGTTCCCACACCGACGCCGAGGACGGGAGCGTGGGCGTCGGCGACGAGCGACCGCGCCAGCGCCACCGCGGTGTCCACCACGTCGGCGGCCGCCGCCGGAGCCGCCACCTCGTGCCGGGCGACGATCTCGCCGTCCAGCGTGAGCACCGCACCGATGAAGGTCTCGCTCCCCGACAGATCGAGGCCCACGATCCGGTGACCCGCGCGGTCGAGATCGACGAGGATCGCGGGCTTGCCGGGACCGGCCGCCTCGCGGGTGCCGAACTCGGCCAGGAAACCGTCGGCGATCAATTCCGCCACGAGGTCGGAGATGGTCACGCGCGTCAGCCGGGTTTCCCGGGCCAGGTCGGCACGGCTCATCGCCCCGCCGTGGAAGAGCGTCTGCAGCACCAGGGAACGGTTGTGCCGACGCGCCTGCTCGGGCAGCACCTTCGCGGTCTGACGGCGCCCGCGCGGCGGCAGACTCGGCGCCGGGGAGGCCGTGCCGCCGAGGGGTGTGCGAGAGGTGTCGACCGGGGTCATGTTTGTTAGTACACCTTACGAACTAAGTTCCGCGCAAGAGGCGATGTCGATCTGGAAGGAGTCTTTACGAATTCGTGATCAACGCCACTGACCTAGGGTGGAGGTCGACGAAGGAGGTCGCCATGCGATCCACAGCCACCATCGGCACCCTCAGCCTGCTCGCCGTCCTGGCCCTCGCCGGGTGCACGGGTGCGCCCGCCGCCTCCCCTTCCGAGGACTCCGCGCCCTCGCAGGGCACCACCGACGAAGGGTCGTCCGACACCTCGGGCGACGGCGGTCAGTCCACGCAGGACGCGTGCCTTCTCATCTCCGACAGCATCACCGAGGCGACCACCGAGTTCCAGGAGGCCTCGGCCGAAGACCCCGGCGCCGTCGCCGAGGCCGCCCGCGCCGCCGCTGACAGCCTGGCTTCCGCCGCCTCGCAGGTGACCAACGACGAGATCGCCGCACTTCTGCCCGAGCTCCAGGACATGTTCACGCAGACCGCCGAGGTGATGGACTCCGTCGCCAGCGGCGACCTCACCCAGATCGAGGATGCCGCTGCGATCGGCGAGTCGTTCCAGGTGACCGTGACGAAGTTCCAGGAGCTCTGCGCGCCCTGAGTCGTCGCACGCCGGGTCGTGATAAGACCGTTGTCCTCGCCGGTGACGGCGTCGTTTAGCATGGAATGACGACACTGACGCAGTCGGGGGGACCGCGTGACTGACCTTGTGACCCGGCCGAATGCCGACGGGGCCGCTGAACCGCAGCCGCAGGCTGTCGATTCCACCCAGCCGCAGGCTGACGACGTCACCGACGCGCCGTCGTCCGACGTCCCCGGCGCAGACGCACCGACCTACGCCTGGGCGCCCGCGGAACCCGCTCCGAAGAAGCGCCGCTGGGGCCTCTGGATCGGTGTGACGGCTGCGGCCGCCGCGATCGGCATGGTCGCGGCATCCGTCTTCCTCATCGCTCCGGGCACGGCGGTGGCCGGAGTACCCGTGGGCTTCATGACCCCCGGAGCCGCCGCCGCCGCGATCGAGAACCGTCTCGCCGAGACGACGGTCGTCCTCACCGGGCCCGGTGGCGACGCCGAGCTGACCGGCGCCGACCTCGGAGCCACCGTCGACGCGCAGGCTCTCGCCGAGACCGCCTTCGCCGAGCACCCCATGTGGAACCCGACCGGCTGGTTCCCCTCCCCGGTCGACGCCGAGGTGCAGCTCGATCCGGTGCTCGCCGCCGAGGCGCTGCAGGCCGCCGCCCCCGAGCTCTCCGTCTCACCCGTCGACGCCGCTGTCGCCTTCGACGCGGCCTCCGCGAGCTACCAGGTCACGCCCGCCGTTGCGGGCGAGGGCATCGACGCCGATGCCGTGCGGCAGAGTCTGCAGGATGCGTTCCTCGCGGGCGAGCAGCGCGTCGAGGTCGCACCGTCGCTCGCCGCGGTCGAGGCCGAGACCACCACGACGATCGCGGAAGCAACCGCCTCGCGACTGAACGCCATGCTCGACACCGCGGGGTTCTACATCGGCGAGGAGCGGACCGTACCGCTCGACCGCGCCGTCGTGGCCTCCTGGATCACCCTCGGCGACGGCGACCGCGGAACGATCTCGATCGAGGTCGATCAGGCGGGCATCCAGTCGGTCATCGACACCCTGCCCGGCCTGGTCAACCGTGAGGCCGTCAACGCCACCGTCATCACCAACAAGGCCGGTGCGGTCCTGCGCGAGGACGTGGCCGGCGTGAACGGTCGGGCGTTGGAGTCCACCGACGGTCTCGCGGCCGACGCCGCTTCGCAGATCACCGCCGGCGACGGCGTCATCGAGCTCGGCGTCACCGAGACGCCCTTCACCACGGTCGCTCTCGCCCGCTCGGTCGAGGTCGATCTCAGCGCGCAGCGGGCCTACCTGTTCGAGAACGGCAACATGGTGGAGTCGTTCACCATCTCGTCGGGCACCGCCGCCACGCCCACCCCGACCGGCAACTTCACCGTCTTCGCCTACACCCGCATCCAGGACATGGGCGCGCTCTGCTACAACCCCGATGCGGTGAACAGCTACTGCACCGAGGACGTGCCCTACATCACGTGGTTCGCACCCGACATCGCGTTCCACGGCGCATCGAACTTCCGCTCGTCGCTCGGCTTCCCGCAGAGCCACGGGTGCGTGAACATGTGGGATGACGCGGCACGCTTCATCTACGAGTGGACCGCCACCGGCACCGAGGTCAGCGTCTACTCCTGAGGCGCGGCGATCGACGCCGGGAGGGCGCTACGCTGACCCGGTGCCCCGCTTCGATCTGAGCCCCGCCGACCTGACGACCTATCGCCCCACCGTGGCCGAACCGGCCGATTTCGACGAGTTCTGGACCGGTACGATCGGTGCCGCCCGCGCCGCGGGCGGCGACGTCGTCGTCACTCCGGTGGCCACGCCCCTCACCCTCATCGACACCTACGACGTGACGTTCCCGGGCTTCGCGGGCGACCCCGTCAAGGCCTGGCTGTGGGTGCCGCGCGGCACGGACGGACCCCTTCCGGCCGTCGTGGAGTTCAACGGATACGGCGGCGGCCGCGGACTCCCCCACGAGCGTCTGTCCTGGGCCAACGCTGGGTACGCCCACCTCTTCATGGACACCCGCGGGCAGGGAAGCGGCTGGGGTTCGGGCGGTGAGACACCCGACCCGCATGGGTCGGGGCCCGCGGCATCCGGATTCATGACCCGCGGCATCGACGACCCCGCGACGTACTACTACCGACGTCTCTTCACCGACGGCGTTCGTGCCGTCGACGCCGTGCGCGGGCTGCCGCAGATCGACCCCGCCCGCGTCGCGGTCACGGGCGGCAGCCAGGGGGGCGGGATCGCCATCGCCGTGGGCGGGCTGGTCGAAGGTCTTCGCGCCGTGATGCCCGACGTGCCGTTCCTCTGCCACTTCGAACGCGCCGTGGGCCTCACCGACGCCGACCCGTACCAGGAGATCGTGCGCTACCTCCGGGTGCACCGGGGCGCCGAGGAGCGGGTCTTCCGCACCCTGTCGTACGTGGACGGCGTGAACTTCGCCGCTCGGATCTCCGCGCCCGCGCTGTTCTCGGCCGCCCTGCACGACATGATCTGCCCGCCGTCGACGGTGTTCGCGGCGTACAACCGCGTGCCGGTCGACGACAAGGCGATCGAGGTCTACCCCTTCAACGAGCACGAGGGCGGGCAGTCCTACCAGTGGCTTGTGCAGGCGGCGTTCCTGCGCGAGCGACTGTAGGCGGCCCGCCCTCGTGGCGGCGGCTCGGCGACCGGGTCAGGCGATGCCGTCGATGATCCCGTTCAGAGTCGCCGAGGGGCGCATCACCTGCGCGACCCGTTCGGGGTCGGGACGGTAGTAGCCGCCGATCTCAGCGGGCGAACCTTGCACGGCGATGAGCTCATCGACGATGCGCTGCTCGTTCTCGGCGAGCGCCTCGGCGATGGGCGCGAAGGCTGCGGCGAGCTCGGGGTCGGCGCTCTGGCGAGCCAGCTCCTGCGCCCAGTACAGCGCGAGGTAGTAGTGGCTCCCCCGGTTGTCGATCGTGCCGAGGGCGCGGCCGGGCGACTTGTCGTTCTCGAGGAAGGTCCCGGTCGCGGCATCCAAGGTATCGGCCAGCACCTTCGCCTTGCCGTTGCCGGTCACATCGGCGAGGTGCTCGAGCGATGCGGCGAGGGCGAAGAACTCGCCCAGCGAGTCCCAGCGGAGGTAGTTCTCGGCGACGAGCTGCTGCACGTGCTTGGGCGCCGATCCGCCGGCGCCGGTCTCGAATAGCCCGCCGCCGGCGAGGAGCGGCACGATCGACAGCATCTTGGCGCTCGTTCCGACCTCGAGGATCGGGAAGAGGTCGGTGAGGTAGTCGCGCAGCACGTTGCCGGTGACCGAGATCGTGTCCTCACCGCGACGGAGGCGGTCGAGGGAGTACTGCGTCGCCTCCGCGGGGGCGAGGATCTCGATCGTGAGGCCGTCGGTGTCGTGGTCGGCGAGGTAGGTGTGCACCTTCTCGATGAGCGTGGCGTCGTGGGCGCGGGTCTGGTCGAGCCAGAACACCGCGGGAGCGCCGGTGGCGCGGGCACGGGTGACGGCGAGCTTCACCCAGTCGCGGATCGCGACATCCTTCGTCTGCATCGCCCGCCAGATGTCGCCCGCCTGCACCTCGTGCTCGATGAGCACATCGCCGGCGGCGTTGACCACCTGGACGGTGCCCGCAGCCGAGATCTCGAACGTCTTGTCGTGGCTGCCGTACTCCTCGGCAGCCTGGGCCATGAGCCCGACGTTGGGCACGGTGCCGATCGTGGCCGGGTCGAGCGGACCATGCGCGAGGCAATCGTCGATGACCGTCTGGTAGACGCTCGCGTAGGACGAGTCGGGGATGACCGCGAGCGTGTCGTCTTCGCCGCCGTCGGCTCCCCAGAGCTTGCCGCCGTTGCGGATCAGGGCGGGCATCGACGCATCGACGATCACGTCGGAGGGGACGTGGAGGTTGGTGATGCCCTTGTCGGAGTTGACGTACGACAGGCGCGGTCCGCCGTCGAGGTCGGCACGGATGGCCGCTGCGATCTCGTCGCCGCCGTCGACCTTCGACAGTCCGGCGAGGATCGCGCCGAGTCCGTCGTTGGGGGTGAGACCGGCCGCGGTGAGAGCCGCGCCGTGGCGTGCGAAGACGTCGGGGAGGAAGGCCTTCACGACGTGGCCGAAGATGATCGGGTCGCTGACCTTCATCATCGTCGCCTTGAGGTGCACCGAGTAGAGCACGTCGTCGGCCCGGGCGGTCTCGATGGTCTCGGCGAGGAAGGCGTCGAGGGCCTTCGCGGAGAGGAACGTGGCGTCCACGATCTCGCCGGGGAGCACCTTGATGCCGTCCTTGAGCACCGTCTCGGTGCCGTCGGCTGCGACGTGGCGGATCGTCAGCACATCGTCGGTGGGGATCAGCACCGACTTCTCGTTCGAACGGAAGTCGTCGTGGCCCATGGTCGCGACCCGGGTCTTCGACCCTTCGGCGAACGGCTTGTTGCGGTGCGGGTGCTTGCGCGCGTAGCTCTTCACCGACAGCGGCGCGCGACGGTCGCTGTTGCCCTCGCGCAGCACCGGGTTGACCGCGGAGCCCTTGATGCGGTCGTAGCGGGCGCGGATGTCCTTCTCCTCGACCGTGCTCGGCTCGTCGGGATAGGCGGGGATGTCGTATCCCTGGCTCTGCAGCTCGGCGATCGCAGCCTTCAGCTGCGGGATCGACGCGGAGATGTTGGGAAGCTTGATGATGTTGGCCTCGGGAAGCGTGGCGAGACCGCCGAGCTCGGCGAGGGCGTCGCCGACCTGCTGCTCGGGCGTCAGGTTCTGCGGAAAGGCGGCGAGGATGCGGCCGCCCAGCGAGATGTCGCGGGTTTCGATGTCCACACCCGCGGTGCGCGTCACCGCCTGCACCATGGGCAGGAAGGAGGCCGTCGCCAGCGCGGGCGCCTCGTCGGTGTAGGTGTAGATGATGGTGGATTCCGTCACGTCACTGTCCTTCATGCGGCCTCTGCCGGCCGTCGTTCGACTGTCGTTCACGTCGCATCCCACCCTATCCCAACCGGCTCAAGTATCTTGACGTCGAGATACTTAGGGAGGTGGTCTCGGGTGTCATCGAGCGACCTCGGCGCGCGTGACGAGACCTTTCTCGCTAGCCTGTCGGGTATGGCCGAACTTCGCCTCGAGGAACTGTCCGCGTCCACGATCGTCGCGGTCAACAACATGTCCCTGAAGCCCGGCCAGGAGGAGTTCCTCTCGCCGGTGAGTTACGGGATCGCCGCGACCGTGGTCAACCCGCAGACGTCGTGGCAGCGGGTGGTGCTCGACGGCGACGAGGTGGTCGGCTTCGTCAGCGCCAACTTCGACCCCGATTTCCCCCAGGAGTACTTCCGCTCCGTGCTCTGGCGCATCAACGTCGACGCCGACGATCAGGGCCGCGGTGTCGGGCGGTTCGCGGTGGAGCAGCTGCTCGCCGAGGCCCGCTCGCGCGGTATGAGCTCGGTCAACGTGATTTACGAGGCCGGCGAAGGCGGCCCCGAGGCCTTCTTCCGCCGGGTCGGTTTCACGCCCGTCGGTGAGACCGAGTACGGCGAGGTCATCGCCGAGGTCTCCCTCTAGCCGCGCGTCAGACCAGGGACTGCCGCCACGCCCGATGCAGCTGGGCGAACTTGCCGTCGCCGCTGATGAGCGCGTCGGGGGTGTCGTCCTCGATGATGCGGCCGTGCTCCATCACCAGCACCCGGTCGGCGATCGCGACGGTCGACAGGCGGTGGGCGATGATGATCGCCGTCCGATCGGCGAGCAGGGTCTGCAGCGCCTCCTGGATCGCGCGTTCGCTCGGGATGTCGAGCGACGCCGTCGCCTCGTCGAGGATCAGCACCGCGGGGTCGGCGAGGAAGGCACGGGCGAACGAGATCAGCTGACGCTGCCCCGCCGAGACCCGGCCGCCGCGCTTGTTCACGTCGGTGTCGTACCCGTCGGGCAGCTTCTCGATGAAGGCCTCCGCGCCGACCGCCCGCGCCGCGGCACGGATCTGGTCCATGGTGGCGTCGGGCTTGCCGAGGGCGATGTTGTCTGCGACCGTCCCGCTGAACAGGTACGCCTCCTGCGTGACCATGACGATCGCGCGCCGCAGGTCTTTCGGGTGCAGGTTGCGCAGATCCACACCGTCGAGCGAGACCGATCCGATCGTCGGGTCGTAGAACCGCGAGACGAGCTTCGCCAGCGTCGACTTCCCCGCCCCGGTCGTGCCGACGAGCGCGATCGTCTGGCCCGCAGGGATGTCGAGGGTGAAGTCGGGCAGGATGACGCGGTCATCCCCGTATCCGAAGGTGACGCCGTCGAACCGCACGTGCCCGCGCGCCGACCACAGGTCGACCGGGCGCTTGGGGTCAGGAACGGTCGGCTGCTCTTCCAGCACGCCCGACACCTTCTCCAGCGCCGCGACGGCGGACTGGTAGGAGTTCAGGAAGAACGCCACCTCCTGCAGCGGCGAGAAGAAGTTCCGCACGTACAGCACCGCCGACAGCAGGAATCCGAGCCCGAGCGCTCCGGTCGACACCCGGATGCCGCCCCAGAGCACCACCATCGCGATGGCGACCGAGGCGACCGCCATCAGGCCCGGTTCGAACGTTCCGAACAGGCGGATGGAGCGGATGTTGACGTCGCGGTAGCTGAGGGCGAGGTCGCCGAACTCCTTGTCGTTGCGCTCCTCGCGTCGGAAGGCCTTGACGGCGCGGATGCCCGTCATCGACTCCACGAACTTCACGATCACCGACGCGCTCACCACCCGCGACTGGCGGTAGACCATCTGCGAGCGCTTGTAGAACCAGCGCATGAGGAGGAAGAGCGGGATCCCCATGATGATGAGGATGACGCCGGACTGCCAGTCCACGAGCAGCAGCGCGATGAGGGTGAACAGACCGAAGAGGATGCCGGAGACGAGCTCGTTGAGCCCGCCGTCGAGGAGTTCGCGGATGGTGTCGAGGTCGCTCGTCTGCCGCGAGATGATGCGGCCCGACGTGTAGGACTCGTGGAACTCCAGGCTCAGCTTCTGGGTGTGCAGGAAGATGCGCTTGCGCAGGTCGAGCATGACCGCCTGGGTCAATCGTGCGGCGACGACCACGTACCATCCGATGAGGGCGGCTCCGCCGATGCCGCTGACGAGGTAGAGGCCCACGACGACGATGGTGGGCATCCAGTCGTTGCGGTCCACCACGGCGGGCAGGGCGTTGTTGATGCCGAATCCGATGAGCGCGGGGCCGGCGACGCGCAGCGCCGTGGAGACGACGAGCACCGCGGCGGCGAGCACCAGCTGCCAGCGCACGGGCGCGATCAGCGACCCGAGCAGCCGGAGCGAGCGGCGCCGGATGGCGCGGCTCTCTTCCCGGGTGTAGTCGGAGCGGTCTTCGCCGCTGGTTCCGGTGACGGTGGCCGAGCTCATCGGGTCACCTCCTTCTCGAGGGCGTCGAAGGGTTCTTCGCGGTCTTCGGCCGAGGCCTCGAGCACATGCGACGGGTCACGCGCCTCGCGCTCGGCGAGCTCGAGGCTGGAGATGACGTGCCGGTAGTGCTCACTCTCCCGCAGCAGGTCGGAATGGCGGCCCACCGCGGTGACACGCCCCGCTTCCAGGAGCGCGACGCGGTCGGCGAGCATGACGGTCGAGGGGCGGTGCGCCACCACCAGGGCGGTGGTGTCCTTCAGCACGACGCGGAGCGCGTCTTCGACGAGCGCTTCGGTGTCGACGTCGAGCGCCGACAGCGGGTCGTCCAGCACCAGCACGCTGGGTCGGGCCGCCACCGCCCGCGCGAGTGCGAGACGTTGACGCTGGCCGCCCGAGAGGCTCAGCCCCTCTTCGCCGATGACCGTGTCGACGCCGTCGGGGAGGTCGTAGACGAAGCTCGCCTGCGCGACCCCGAGCGCCTCGTGCAGGATGCGATCGGCTTCCTCCGAGCCCGGCTCGAGGTCTTCGCGCCCCAGGAGGATGTTCTCGCGGACGGTCTGCGAGAACAGCGTCGCGTCTTCGAAGGCCATGCCGATGTGACGGCGGAGCTCCTTCAGGGTCAGGTCGCGGACATCCGTCCCATCGAGGGTGACCCGCCCGGCGGTGACGTCGTAGAGACGCGTCGGCAGGGTGGTGAGTGTGGTCTTGCCGCTTCCGGTCAGCCCCACGAGCGCCATCGTCTCCCCCGGCTCGAGCACGAGGTCGATGCCGTTGAGCAGATCGGCTTCGTGGGCGCCGGCGTCCTGGTAGCGGAAGTGGGCGTCTTCGAAGGCGAGCTGACCGCGCACGTTCGACAGCTGCACCGGCCGGGCGGGATCGGTGATCGTGTTCTCCTCGTCGAAGACCTCGAAGATGCGGTCGGTCGCCGTCCGCGCGTCGAGGGTGAAGGAGAAGAGGAACCCGATCGACTCCATCGGCCAGCGCAGCACGGTGGTCATGGCGAAGAACGCGATGAGCGCGTCGACCTCGAGCTGACCGGTCGCGGCGAGGTAGATGCCGGTGCCCAGGCACAGCGCGAAGGCGATGTCGGGCAGGATCACCAGCCAGAACCAGATCCACCCGACAGCGCGGGCCTTGCGCAGCTCTGTCTGGCGGAGGGTTTCGGCCTGGCGGGCGAACTTCTGGAGGGCGTGCTTGCCTCGACCGAAGGCCTTCAGCACCCGGATGCCGTGGACGCTCTCCTCCACGGACGTCGCGAGGTCGCCCGCCTGGTCCTGACTCTGGCGGGCCAGCGTGCCGTACGCCTTCTCGAACCGGTAGCCGGCGTACCACAGCGGCGCCGACACCACGAGGAACACGGTGCCCAGGAGCCAGTGCCAGCGGAAGAGCAGCGCGGTGCCGACGACGATCGTCAGCACGTTCACCACGAGCAGCACGAGGCCGAAGGCCATCCACCGGCGAAGCGTGCTGATGTCCTGCATCATCCGGCTGAGCAGCTGTCCCGACTGCCAGCGATCGTGGAACGAGACCGGAAGACGCTGCAGGCGGGAGTAGAACGTCTGACGCAGCTCGTACTCAACCATCGTGGCGGGGGCGAGCACGAACCAGCGACGCAGATACACCATCGCCGCCTCGGCGATGCCGAGCCCGAGGATGGCGGCGGCGCCCCAGCCGATGAGGCCGATGTCACCGGAGTTGATCGGCCCCTGGATGATCGCCTCGAGGACGAGCGGGATGGCCAGGGCGAGGAGGCTGGCGATGAGCGCGCTGCCGGCGCCGAGGGCGAGGCGCGGGAGCACGGGACGGACGAACGGCAGCAGCCGCGCGAGTGCGCGGGCGGTGGACAGGTGGGCTTTCGCGGATGACGCGGGCGGAGCGGAGGAAGTCATGATCCTTGGTGGGACGTGGCGGAGAAGCGCTCACTCGTGGCGAGACGCGGAAAGAAGCGCTGCTCGAACGAAAACGCTCGGAGCGCGGCGGTTATGCCGGAAGAGAACCCGAAAGCTGCGAGCTACCGCGCCGCGGGGAGGACGGCGGCGATCTTCGCGACGTGGTCGACCTGATACATGGCATCCTCCAGGGTGTGGGGTGATCCGAAGCCGCCGCGGTCGCGACAGCCCTCCAGACTAAACCTGGGAAGAGGCTGTGATCAAGAGGCAGTTCGCGACAGGGCGAACCGGCTTTCGCGATCGAGGAGTGAGCGTTTGACCTCGAGTCCCCACGCGAATCCCCCGAGGGTGCCGTCGGAGCGGAGCACGCGGTGGCACGGGACGAAGAGCGCCGGCGCATTGCGCGCGCAGATCGAGGCCGCGACGCGGACGGCGCGAGGGTTGCCGAGCCGGGCGGCGAACGCCGTGTAGGTGAGCGGCTGACCCGGTGAGATGCCGCGGAGCGCCTCCCATCCGGCTCGCTGCAGGGCCGTGCCGTGCTGGCGGACCGGGACGGCGTCGATGGCCGTCGCGTCGCCGGCATAGTAGGCGGCCACCGCAGCGGCCGCCTCGGTGTCGCCCTCGACGACCGCGTCGGGGCGGCGGGCCGCGGCGAGGCGCGCGAGGAGCGCGGCGTGGTCGGCGGTCCACCCCGACGCCTCGACGAGACCCTCGCGCTCGAGGATCGTGAAGGCGCCGTCGGGAGTGTCGAGGGTCTGGATGATCGCGGTGCTCATGAGGCGGTCCTCCGGCGGGTCGGTGCGGTGACGGATGCGTGATCGGCGGGGCGCAGGGCGACAGGTGGCGCGGGTGAAGCGTCGGGCGCGGGGTCGGCCATACGGCTGCCCGCGCTCGCGGGGGTCGTGGTGGTCCGCGGGGTCTCGGCGGCATCGGCGCGCCAGGCTCGCGTCACGGGTGCCGCGTACCAGAAGTGGGCCATCGCGTAGCTGCGCCAGGGCGCGGTGCGCTCGGCCCACGCCGTGAAGGTGCGGGGGTCGGCGGGGAGGCCGAGGGCTGCTGCCCCGGTGCGGGCGGCGACGTCGCCGGGCAGCAGCACATCGGGATCTCCCAGCACGCGCATGCGCACGTAGTCGGCCGTCCACGGGCCGACGCCCGGGAGGGCGAGCAGTCGGAGGCGCTGTTCGGCCCTGTCGTCGCCCGGGCCGAGCGCGAGGGTGCCCTGGGCCAGCGCCGCGGCGACGGCGATGACCGACCGCACGCGCGCCGCCGGTCCCCGCAGCACCTCGTGGCCACGCTCGGCGATCACCTGCGGATCGGGAAAGAGCGTCATCGATCCCCCGGGGGTCTCGACGTCGGTGCCGAGGGCCGCGGCGAGCCGCCCCTGCATCGTGCGCGCCGCGGCGACGCTGATCTGCTGGCCGATCATCGCGCGCAGAAGCATCTCATCGGCATCGATCGCCCCGGGTACGCGCACACCCGGGATCTCGGCCACTGCAGCACGGAGCTCGGGGTGGATCGACAGCGCCTCGTCGACCGCCAGCGGGTCGGCGTCGAGGTCGAACAGCCGCCGCACCCGGGCGATGAGGGTGCTCAGGTCGTTCAGCGACGACGGCCGGGCGCGCAGGCGCAGCCGGCCACCCTCCTCGCGCACCTCGAACCAGGCGGGTCCGGCGGGCAGCCGCACGACCCGCGCGAACGAGGCCGCGTCGCCGCGCTCGACGCCCGGAACGGCGTGCGCGCGCATCCAGCCGAACAGTCCCGCGGTGTCGATGGGCCCGCGGAGCGCGAGGGCGAGATCGATCGTTCCGGGGGCGGGGTCGCTCGTCCCGGGCACGACGACTGACCCCGGGGTGGCCTGGCGCCTGGCGCGGAGGTCGCGCGGCGGCATCCCGAACACCTCGCTGATCGTGTCGGTGAACTGGCGGACGCTGGAGAAGCCCGCGGCGAAGGCGACATCCGCCGAGGACAGGTCGGTGCCGACGAGGAGGGTGCGCGCGGTGTGGGCGCGTTGCGCCCGAGCGAGGGCGAGGGGGCCCGCGCCGAGTTCGGCGGTCAGCAGACGGGTCAGATGGCGCGCGGAGTAGCCGAGTCGCCGGGCGAGGCCGGGCACTCCCTCGCGATCGACGACGCCGTCGATGATGAGTCGCATGGCACGGGCGGCGAGGTCGCCGCGGATGTCCCAGGCGGGAGATCCGGGTGCCGCTTCGGGCAGGCAGCGTTTGCACGCGCGATAGCCGGCTTCGTGCGCGGCGGCCGAGGTGGCGAAGAAGGTGACGTTCTGCTCTTTGGGTGTGCGGGCGGGGCAGCTCGGCCGGCAGTAGATACCCGTCGAGCGCACCGCGGTGACGAACTGCCCGTCGAAGCGCCGGTCGCGCGACTGGATGACCCGGTAGCGTTCGGCGAAGCCCATCTCGCGGGGCGTGCCCTGCACCGGCGGAGGCGCCGTCTCAGGAGTCGTCATGACCCCAGCCTGTCACGCTCGGGGGACAGGTTCCGGCGGAAATCGGACACGGGGGTGGGTGCCCCTGGCACCCACCCCCGTGTGTGTTCCGGACTCAGCCCTCGGCGAGCGCGAACCCCCCGCGCGGGACGACGACGCGCGTCTCGCCCGTCACCGAGGTGGTGCGCACGAGCTCTCCGGTCTCGTCGAAGACGCGGATCGTCGACTCGACCCCGTCGGCGCCGAGGGTCGCTCGCTGCGTGCCGGTCGCGGTCGACTGCACGAGCTCGGTGCGCGCACCGTCTCCCTCGAGCACGAGTCGCGACAGCCACGGGCGCACGAGGATCGCGTCGAGCATCAGCTCACCGCTGAGGGCTTTCACGCTGACCTCGTCACGGTTCGCCGACAGCGGGGCGGTCAACGCATACGGCAGCAGCACGCCCGCTGTCGGCGAGATGCCCTGCGCGGGTCCTGTCACCGTGAGCTGCCCGCCCGACCGCCAGGTCGACCTCGACGTCTCGCCGGGGTCGGACCACACGACCGGCTCGAGCCAGCGCCGCGTGTCTGCGGGACCGACATCCCAGGTCGCCTCCTCCCCCGAGGCGAGCGTCAGGGCGTCACCCGACCAGCTCGACTCGCCCGTCCACGACTCGGGGGTGGTGACGGTGCCGTCGGTGGTCACGGCGGCCTCGGCTTCGACGACACGCAGCCCGTCCTGCACGCTGACGGTCGTCAGCGCCGTGGCGCGCGCCGCGACGGCGGGGTGCGCATCGAGGGCGAGCATCGTCAGCAGGCCGTGGATGGCACTTTCTGCACCGCTGTTGCGGTTGATGGAGCCGTCGGGCTGGAGCCCGTCGTAGGTGACACCGGTCGCGGCGTCGTACATCGGCTCCCCCGCCCGGTTCGCACCGAAGTACCACGCCGCCTGCAGGCCCGCGAGACCCTCGAGACCGGCAGAGCCCGTGGCATCCGCCACCGACAGCAGCGACTGCACGCGCGAGTCGACACCGTACGCGATCTGCACCCGGTCGGTGGGGCTGGGGAACCAGCCGTTGTCCGCCCCGCCGGCGGTCAGCAGCGTCGGGGTGAAGACGGCGGTGTCGGCCACGGCGGGTTCGAGCAGCGACGGGTCGTCGAGGACGTCGGATGCCACAGCGAGAGCCGCCGGCATCTGCGACGCCCACGCGTGCCACATGCTCCGCGACTGCGCCCACGGGAGCACCGCGCCGTACGGCCACGACTTCTCGTCACCGGCCGACATCGCCGCGATGCCCTCGGCGAGCTTCGCCAGCGCGTCGCGCGCCGCGGGCGCGTCGGGTCCGGCGGCCACCCGCGCCGCGAGTCCGATCACGGCCTCGGCCGAGGCATCCGCTCCGTCGACGATCAGCCACGCCGGAACGCGCAGTCCGTCGGATTCGGTCCACTCGCCGTAGCGCGAGAGCACCTGCCGGTCGAGGGCCTGGAGAGCGAGATCGAGCCGCTCGTCGAGGAAGGACGCGAACGCGGGGTCGACGTCGGCGAAGGCGGCGTAGCCCTCGCCGAGCGCCCAGATCGTGCGGGCCAGCCAGTAGCTGGCGCCCGAGTCCGACGGGTCGGGGAGCTCGATCGGCTCGGCCGAGGGGTTCAGGGTGCCGTCGGGCTGCATCCACAGCACGACGTTCCCGGCGTTCGGGCCGGTCACGGTCTGCATGTAGGTGAGCCCCCGCAGAAGCTCGTAGGCCTTGTCGGCGCTCGCCTCGTCGCCCGTCTGCTCGAAGTGCCGGAGGTAGACCACCGCGGCGCGGGAGATGTCGTCGGCGTTGTACGCCCCCTGCCCCCAGTACCCGGTCTCGGGGTCGAGGGGCCCGCCGCCGACCCGCTCGAACGTGCCGCCGCCCCGGGCGTCGGCGTAGGTCCAGGGGAAGGTCAGGGCGGGCTCCTCGGCCAGCCTGTAGGTGGTGTGCCCTTCGACGTCCGCGGGCGGGGTCGCCTGGTCGAGCAGGAAGTCCAGGTGCGCGAGGTTCGTCAGCGGCGCGGAGGGGACGGATGCCGCGGGCGCGACCCCGGACGGAGCCGGCGCGGAGGCTGCCGCGGGGCTCACGAGCCCCACGGTCAACGCCACCACGGCGGCGCCGGCGACGGCCCAGCGCGCACCTCGTCGTGCGTGCGTGTTCATGTGCTTCTCCTTCTCAGTCGGTCAGTGCGTCGGTGCGTCGGTGCGCTCCAGCAGCGCGACGCCGATCTTGGAGTCGGCCATGCCGTAGAAGACGAAATGGCGTCCGTCGATCTCCTCGATCGCGGTGGGGAAGACGACGTTCGGCACGATGCCGCTGCGCTCGTCGTCGGTCTCGGGCCGCAGGAGCGGCTCGGGGGTGCGGGCGATGACCCGGCTGGGGTCGTCGGCGTCGAGCAGCAGCGCCCCGGCGGCGTAGTTGACCTTCTGCTGCTGGGAGAAGGCGTTGTCGATGACGCCCGTCACCCCGTGGTGGAGCACCAGCCACCCCTCGGGCACGCGCAGCGGCGGCGGGCCGCCGCCGATCTTGACCTCCTCGAACGCGAACTCCGGCCCCGCGACGAAGCGGTGCTGCTCCCACAGCACGAGGTTCGCGATGTCTTCGCGCACCGCATCGAGGGGGACGTAGCTGATCCAGATCGACTGGCGCTCGTCGGTGACACCGGCGGGCACCCGCACGCCCTGGCCGGGCCTGGTCTCACCGAGATCCCACATGGGGCGGTGGAGCACGGCGAGGCTGAGCGTGCCGTCGGGTGCGGACACCGGCTCGGGGAAGAACACGGTGTCTTTGTTGTGGAACAGGTTCAGGTCCATGTCGAGCGCGTCGTCGTACCGGAACAGCGCGGGACCCAGGCGGCGCCACTGACGGAGGTCGGGCGAGACCGCGAGCGCGGTCCGGGGCCCGAGCGGACCGTAGGCGACATAGGTCATCACGTGCAGCCCGAGGGTCTCGATCCAGGTGACCCTGGGGTCTTCGACGCCGGCGTTGTCGGCTCCCCGCTCCCACCCGCGGTCGGGCTCGAGCACGACACCCTCGCGCTCGACTCCCGCCGGCACGCCGTCGTCGAGCACGACGCGGGCGAGGCCGACCCGTGAGACGTTGCCCTCGGCGACGAGCCGGGGCAGGAGGTAGAGGGTGCCGTCCGGGCTGCGACCCGAGGCGGGGTTCAGCACCCCCTCGGCCTCCTGCGGGTCGCCGGGGGTCGGTGTCATCACGACGCCGACGCGGGTCATCCGATAGGGAACGGTGGTCAGGGGGGATGTCATGGTCATCCTTTCACTCCGGATCCGAGGTCGTTGCTGGTGAAGTAGCGCTGGAAGACGAGGAACAGCGCGACGGCGGGCGCGGCCAGGACGACGGCGCCCGCGAGGGTCGCGCCGAACGGGTTGGCGGTGGACGCAGCGATGTTCGACAGGAAGTTCGCCAGCGACACCGCGAGGGGTTGCATGGAGGCCTCCTTGGTGATGAGGAAGGGCCAGAGGAACTCGTTCCACGGGCCGATGAAGGTCAGCAGCACCACCGTCAGGAGCGCCGGGCGCACGAGCGGCAGCGCGACGTTCCACAGCAGCCGCAGCTCACCGGCGCCGTCGATGCGGGCGGCGTCGAAGAGCTCTTTGGGAAGCTGCAGGAAGTACTGACGGAAGATGATGATGGCGGTGGAGTTGATGAAGAACGGCAGGATCATGCCGGCGTAGGAGTCGGCGAGCCCGTAATCCCGGGCGATCATCACGTAGAGCGGGATCATCAGCAGCTGGAACGGGATGACCTGCACCAGCAGCACGAGCGAGAAGGTGGCGCTCCTCCCCCGCCAGTGCAGCACCGCCAGGGCGTACCCGGCGAGCACGCCGAACACCACGGTGCCGAGGATCACACCGCCGGTGAAGATGCCCGAGTTCGCCAGGCCCTGCAGCAGGTCGATCCGCGCGTTGATGGCGCCGTAGTTGTCGAGCGTGAGGTTGCCGGGGTCGGGGAATGCTCCACTTGGCGACGGATCGACCGTCGTCTGCAGCGACCCGATCACCATGTAGTAGAAGGGGAAGAGGAACGCCAGCGCGCCGAGGCTGAGCACGACGTACATCGCGGCGGAACTGCCGAGTGCGCGTTTCATCGGTCCTCCCCTCCCACGAAGCGGCGCTGGAGCGCCGCGATGACCAGCACGAAGATGATGAGGATGACCCCGATCGCCGCGGCGATGTCGGGGTTCCCCTGCTCGATGCCGCGCTGGTAGATCAGGAGCACCGGGGAGGTGGACGCGCCGTTGGGTCCGCCCCCGCCGGTGAGCAGGTAGGGCTCGGTGAAGAGGTTCGCCCCGGTGATGGTCGCCAGCAGCACCACGAGGAGGGTGGCCGGGCGCACGCTCGGCACCGTGACGGAGAAGAACTGCCGGATGCGGCCGCCGCCGTCCATCGACACCGACTCGTAGAGCTCGCGGGGCACGTTCTGCAGCGCCGCGAGGTAGAGCAGGATGTAGAACCCCAGTCCCTTCCACGTGACGAACAGGGCGATGGTCGGCATCGCCAGCGCAGAGTTGATCAGCCATGACGGGTCGGGCGCGAGCGGGCCGAGGATGTTGTTGACCAGGCCGTTACCCGAGAAGAGGAACAGCCACACCGCGACCACGGCCACCGACGCGGTGACGTAGGGGACGTAGTAGGCGACGCGGAAGAAGGTCTTCGCCCGCGCGACGCGATCCAGCGCCGTGGCGAGCAGCATCGACAACGCCACCGTCAGCGGCACGTTGATGACGAGGAAGATCCCCACGTTGCCGAACGAGCGCCAGACGTCGGGGTCGCTCAGCACCGTGACGTAGTTGTCGAACCCGACGAACGGGCGGTCCACGACCGCCCCGGGCGCGGCGAAGAAGTAATCGTGGAACGACATCCACACCGCGAACACGATCGGGTACGCGAAGACGACGCCGATGAAGATCAGATACGGCGCGGCGAAGACGAGGCCCAGCGGATGCGAACCCAGGATGCGGCGCAGCATCCCCTTCGGTCGCTCAGACCCTCGTGCGCCGTCCCGTCCGGGCGCCTCCCGGTCAAAGCGCGCGTCGGCGCCCTGACCGGGAGTGCCGGTGGAGACGGTCATCTCAGTCTCCCGCCGCCAGGTCGTCGACCTCGGTCGCGGTGCCGGAGAGGAACGCGGGGATCTCACCCTCGCCGAAGATCACCGCCTCGGAGTATCCGTCGCGGAACGTCTGCCAGATCTCGACCGAGTTCGGCACGTTCGGCACCTCGACGGTGCGCGAGGCCTGGTCGCCGAACTGCTCGTAGGCGGGGTTCGCCGCGAAGTAGTCGGGGTAGGTGCCGGTGAGGTCCTGGCGCAGCGGCATCTGGCCCGTGGCCTCGAGCCACAGTCCGTCCTGCTCCTCGCTGGTGGCGAACTTCAGCACGTCCCACGCGGTGCCCTTGTTCTCACAGGCGGTGAAGAGGCCGACGTTCTTGGCGTCGCTGAAGGTCCAGGTCTCGTCGGGCGCGGTGCCACCGGACGTCGGGACCGGAACCGAGCCCCACTCCACGGTGTCGCCGTAGACCGAGATGGCCCACGGGCCGACGATCGCCATGGCGGCGTAGCCGTCCGCGAACGCGTCGCCCTGGTACTGCTCCTGGCCGGCCAAGCCCTCGGCGTAGAGGGTGCGCCAGAAGTCGGCGACCGCTTCGCCCTCGGGGCTGTCGAAGGTCGCGGCCCCGTCCTCGACCAACTGGGTACCACCGGTTTCTGCGGCATAGAGCGGGTAGAAGTCGAACCACGACTGGAAGAACTCGCTCGTCGGTGCGGGGTTGATGGCGTACTCGGCCACGCCCGCCTCGCTGAGGGTGCGGGACGTCTCGAGGAACTCGTCGTAGGTCGACAGGGACGGGTTCTCAGGGTCGAGTCCGGCCTCGGCGAAGAGCGCCTTGTTGTAGAAGATCATCACGGGGTTGCTCTTCCACGGCATCTGGTAGAAGCCGCCGTCCTCCGAGCGGTACTGCTCTGCGAGGTCGCCCGAGCGCTCGGTGATGTAGTCCTCGCCGTCTTCGAACTCGGTGAGGTCGACCAGCCCTCCCTGGCGCTGGAACTCCGGCACCGCCGCGGGCGAGGTGTTGAAGATCAGGCAGGGGGCGTTGCCGGCGGTGATGGCCGCGCTGATGACCTCTTCGCTGGACGACCCGGCGGGGATCTCCTGAGCGGTGATCTGCTCGTCGGCGTTCTCGGCGTTCCACGCCTCGACCATCTGCTCGGCCCAGGCGATCTCGGCTTCGTTGTTGGAGTACCAGATCGTGATGTCGCCGCGGCTGTCCATGCCGCCGGCGCCGCCGCCGCCGCTGCCGCCGCTGCAGGCGCTCAGGGCGAGGATGGCCGCGGCGGCTCCCGCCACGGGAATGATGCGTCGTCGCATGTTCATCTCCTTGTGCGTGCGGGCGGTGCCCGCGGGTGGTGTCAGCCGCGCGGCGCGCCGGTGGAGGCGCGCACGACGAGCCGGGGGTCGGGGAGGTCGATCGCGCCGGCCTCGGCGCCGGCGATGGCTTCGAGCAGCGCCTGCGCCGCCGCCGCGCCCCATCCGCGGGCGTCGGTGGAGACGCTCGTGATGGCGGGGTGGACGTGACGACCGATCTCGATGTCGTCGAAGCCGGTGATCGACAGGTCGCGCGGCACGTCGAGGCCTCGCCGCTGGGCGACCCCCAGGCCGGCGATGGCCATGTTGTCGTTGGAGTACACGATCGCGGTCGGCGGCGTGGCGGCATCCAGCAGCTCTTCCGTGACGCGGGCGCCGTCTGCCGCGCTGAAGTCGGTCTCGACGGTGCGGGAGCGGATGCCGCGGGCCGCCGCCGCGTCTTCGAACGCCGCCGCACGGTGCCGGCCGTGGAGCATCGAGAAGGGACCGGCCGCATGGGCGATGTCGGTGTGCCCCAGGTCGGCGAGGTGGTCGACGGCGAGGCGGATGCCTGCGCCGTCGTCGACCGAGATCGAGGTGAAGGGGCTCGCCACGTCGGGGACACCGAGGGTCACGGCGGCAAGACCGAGCTCGCTGATGAGCGCGATGCGCTCGTCACCGGCGCGGAGGTCGGAGAGGATGACGCCGTCCACGCGTCGGTCGGCGGCGAGGCCCCGGTAGGTCTCGGCCTCCTGACGGCCAGGAGTCGCCGCGGCGAGCACGAGGACCTGGCCCGACACCGAGAACTCGTCCTCGACTCCGGCGATGAACGAGGGGAAGAACGGATCGGCGGCGATGACATCGGGGCTGCGCCCGATCACCAGGCCGCAGGCGAAGGCGCGGCCGACGCTGAGGGAGCGGGCACGGAGGTTCGGGCTCCAGCCGAGCTCGGCGGCGGCGGAGAGGATGCGGTCCCGCGTGTCGGGGGCGACTCCGGCACGACCGTTGAGGGCGAACGAGACGAGGCCCTTGCTGACCCCCGCACGTCGTGCGACGTCGGCGATGGTGGGGCGGGCGTGCTGCGTCATCCGTCACCTCTTCGTGTCGTGAACCGGGTTCTAAACCGGTTAAGTGCAACCCTAAAGCGGTTTAGTCCTGCGCGCAACCCCTCCGCGCGGCTCCCCTCCGCCCAGCGCCCCTCCTCGCCGCCTGGCCGACCCCTCCTGCCCGCCTTGGCCGCACTCCTCCCGAACTTCGGAGAATGCGGCGATCTTCGGGGTGAACGCGCTGGACGCTCCGAACTACGCGCGAATCTCCGACGCCCGTGGCTCGAGGGGAGGACCCGCAACCTCGCCGCGCGCGGGTGCGCGGCGTTAGGGTCGGGTCCATGGACATCACCCGTGAGTACGACGTCGTGGTCATCGGCGCCGGGGCGGTGGGCGAGAACGTCGCCGACCGCGCGGTGCAGGGGGGCATGAAGACCGCCATCGTCGAAGCCGAGCTCGTCGGCGGCGAGTGCTCGTACTGGGCGTGCATGCCGTCCAAGGCTCTGCTGCGAAGTGCTGCGGCGCTGCGGGCGGCGAAGGCAGTGGATGGCGCGAAGCAGGCGGTGACGGCAGACCTCGACGTGTCCGCGGTGCTGCGCCGCCGCGACCGCATCACCCACGAGCGGAACGACGACTCGCAGGTGCAGTGGCTCCAGAAGGCCAAGATCGACCTCGTCCGCGGTCACGCGCGCCTGGACGGCGAGAAGCGCGTCGTGGTGACCGACGACGAGGGCATCGACACGATCCTCATCGCGCGACACGCGGTGGCCGTCTGCACCGGTTCGGCGGCGCTTCTTCCCGACATCCCGGGGCTGCGCGAGGTCGAACCGTGGACGAGTCGCGATGCGACCGCGGTGCAGCATCCTCCCGCATCCCTGACGATCCTCGGTGGCGGGGTCGTGGGCGCCGAGATGGCGACCGCGCACGCCGGTTTCGGCACAGAAGTGACGCTGGTGGCTCGTTCGGGGCTGCTCGGCGGCGCCGAGCCGTTCGCGGGAGAGATGGTCGAGGAGGCGCTTCGCGGGCTCGGGGTCGACGTGCGGACGAACGTCGAGGTCACGCGCGCCCGCGCCGCCGACGACGGGCTCGCCGTCCTGGAGCTGTCGGACGGATCCGAGGTCGCGGCCGAGCGCGTGCTGGTCGCCACCGGCCGCGTCCCGCGCACCACCGACCTGGGTCTGGAGAGCGTCGAGCTCGAGGCCGGCTCCTGGCTCGACGTCGACGACACGATGCTCGTGCGCGGCACCGACTGGCTCTACGCCGTCGGCGACGTCAATCACCGCGCCCTCCTCACCCATCAGGGGAAGTACCAGGCGCGCGCCGCCGGCGACGTCATCGCCGCCCGCGCGAAGGGCGCTGCGGTCGACGACGCGCCCTGGGGCGTCCACGTCGCGACGGCCGATCACGCCGCCGTGCCGCAGGTGACCTTCACCGACCCCGAGGTCGCGTCGGTCGGACTCACCGCCTCCGCCGCCGAGAAGGCGGGCCTGACCGTGCGGGTCATCGACTACGACCTGTCCTGGGTCGCGGGGGCATCGACGGTGTCGGACGACTACGTCGGGCGAGCGCGCGCGATCATCGACACCGAGCGCGAGGTGCTCGTGGGAGCGACCTTCGTCGGCCCGGATGTCGCCGAACTCCTCCACTCCGCCACGATCGCCGTCGTCGGCGAGGTGCCGCTCTCGCGGCTGTGGCATGCGGTGCCGTCGTATCCGACGGTGAGCGAGGTGTGGCTCCGCTTCCTCGAGGAGTACGGTCGCCCGACGGCCTCCTGAGAGGCGCCGCCGCGCGCTCAGTGGAAGAAGTGCCGCTCCCCGGTGAAGAACATCGTCACTCCGGCGTCGCGCGCAGCGGCGATGACCTCGTCGTCGCGCACCGATCCGCCGGGCTGCACGATCGCCGAGACGCCGGCGTCGATGAGCACCCGCGGCCCGTCGGCGAAGGGGAAGAAGGCATCGGATGCCGCGACCGAGCCGGTCACACGCTCACCCGCCCGCTCGACGGCGAGACGGCAGGAGTCGACCCGGTTGACCTGCCCCATGCCGATGCCGACGGTGGCGGAGTTCTTCGCCAGCACGATGGCGTTCGACTTCACCGCGCGGCACGCCTTCCAGGCGAAGATGAGGTTCGTCATCTCGTCTTCCGCGGGCCGGTCGCCCGACACCAGCTGCCAGTCCTTCGCGACCGACTCGATGTCGTCGGGGAACCGGTCGGCGTCCTGCAGCAGCAGGCCGCCCGAGACGAGACGCACGTCCATCCGCTCCTGCCGCCAGTCGGCGGGCAGCTGCAGGATGCGCAGGTTCTTCTTCAGCCGGAACACCTCCAGCGCCTCCGGCTCGAAGTCGGGCGCGACGATGACCTCGGTGAAGATGTCACGCAGGTTCTCGGCCATCTTCAGCGTGACGGTCCGGTTCGCTGCGATGACGCCGCCGAAGGCCGACACCGGGTCGCACTCGTGTGCCCGCAGGTGCGCCGATGCGATCGGATCGAGGGCGTTCGGCGCCGTGACGGCGATGCCGCACGGGTTGGCGTGCTTGATGATCGCCACCGCGGGCTTGACCATGTCGAACGCCGCGCGCAGGGCCGCATCGGCGTCGACGTAGTTGTTGTACGACATCTCCTTGCCCTGCAGCTGCGTGGCCTGGGCGATGCCGTGTCCACCGACCCGGGTGTAGATCGCCGCGCGCTGATGCGCATTCTCGCCGTAGCGGAGGGTCGCCAGACGCTCGGCCTTGATCGTCAAGTGCGCCGGGAGGTCTTCCTCGGCGAGCGTCCCCTCGGCGAACCAGGCCGCCACCGCGGTGTCGTACGACGCGGTGTGCGCGAACGCGCGGGCGGCGAGCTCGCGCCGCTGGGTCAGAGTGGTGCCGCCGCCGCGGACAGCCTCGATGATCGCGGGATACGACTCGGGAGAGACGACGATGGCGACATTGGCGTGGTTCTTGGCCGACGCGCGCACCATCGCGGGACCACCGATGTCGATCTGCTCGACGACCGTGTCGCCCTCGGCGCCGGAGGCGACGGTCTGAACGAACGGATAGAGGTTGACCACGACGAGCTCGAAGGCGCCGATGCCGAGCTCGGCGAGCTGACGCTCGTGGTCCTCCAGCCGCAGATCGGCGAGGAGCCCCGCGTGCACAGCCGGGTGCAGGGTCTTCACACGTCCGTCGAGCGACTCGGGGAAGCCGGTCACGGACGAGACGTCGGTGACCGGGAATCCGGCGTCGCGGATCGTCGCCGCCGTCGACCCTGTCGAGACGATCTCGACGCCGGACGAGGCGAGTGCCTCGGCCAGCGGCAGCAGATCGGTCTTGTCGCTCACCGACACCAGAGCGCGGCGGATCGGCACGACATCGCGGTCGCGGTACAGGGACGGGTCGTGACTCGGGCCGGCCATGGGTCTCCTTCTCGAGGCGAGCGGGGTTTCGATGCGAGGGGTCAGGCGGGAGCGGATGTCGGTGACGCCGGCGTCCCGGAAGCCGCGGCGCGCGCGAGGTCGAGGTCGCCGGTCGCGATCCGGCGGACCACGTCGATCATGAGGCGTCGCTCGACGGGCTTGATGCGCTCGTGGAGGCGGTGCTCGTCGTCATCCGGACGGATCGGCACGCGCTCCTGGGCGAGGATCGGACCGGTGTCGACGCCGGTGTCGACGAGGATGACGCTCGCGCCGGTCTCGGTCGCGCCGGCGGCGAGGGCGTCGCGCACCGCGTGCGCTCCCGGGAACTCGGGAAGGTACGCCGGATGGGTGTTGATGATGCGGGGGCTCCACGACTCCACGAAGGCGGCGGGGAGGAGCCGCATGAGCCCGCTCAGCACGATGAGGTCGGGGTTCCAGACGCGCAGCTGCGCATCGAGTTCGGCTCCCCACGCCTCGCGCTCGGCGGCGCCGCGCCACGGCACGAGGAGGGTCGGCACACCGAAGGTCTCGGCATGCGCGAATCCGTCGGCCTCACGATCGGCACCGACGGCGATGATGCGCGCCGGATAGTCGGATTCGGCCGCGGCCTCGAGGAGCGCCCGGAGATTGGACCCCGCGCCCGAGATGAGGACCGCGACGGTGAGCACCGGCCTAGTCTAGCGGCGAGCCCCCGCCGCGCCGGGGGTGCGGGAAGAGCGGCTGGGTGTCGGTCTGGTCGGGGTTCTCGGGGGGCTCGCCGCTCGGTGCGCCGCCGACGGGAGGTATGTGCTGCGCGGCGTCCGTGGGCGAAGCCTCGGACTCGGCCGGCGGCTGCGGCTCCCACACCCGCCACCCCTCGACATCGTCGTCGCCGCGTTCCCGCCCCGACGGCAGCGCAAGCAGGATCGCCGACCCGACGAGCACCTCGACGCCGACGGCCAGACCGACCGCGCCGGGCGCCGGGCCCACCTGCGCGAGCGCCCCCGGCCCGATCGAACCGCCGGCGAGCTGCGCGAGGAGCGCCGCGGCGCCCCCCGACAGCACGGCGATCGCGCCGGCGATCGTCGCCCGCAGGCCCCACCCGTCGGCGATCGCACGCGGGTGGTCGGCGACCAGGCGGGAACGCACCATCCATCCGGCGAGCGCTCCGAGAGCGACCGGTACGAGCGCGAGCAGGAGGAGCCACGAGGTGGTCGATTCGGGGATGACGCCCAGAAGCGGCACCGGCGGTAGAACGCCCACCTGCGTCCCGGCCGGGGCGACCGTGGTCGCCGCGCCGACGGCGAAGCCGGGGCCGGCGATGAAGGAAGCCGCCCAGATGACCAGGGTCGGCAGATAGGCGAGCTGGCCGAGTGCGATGACGCTCGCCCCGAGCACGTCGACGTTGCCGGCCTGCGACAGCGCGACCACCTGCGGGCCGTGGGCGACGAGCGCCACGGTGAGGAGGGCCGCACCCGCGCCTATGAACCCGGTGACGACGATCCCCACGCCGCGCGTGGTCTCCGACACCGCCGCGAGACCCGACTCGCCGATCCGGTGCTCGAGGGCGTCGCGGGCGCGGGCGATGAGTCCGACGTCGGCCTCGCGCCACTCGGTGATGAGCGCGGCGAGGGTCGCCGGAATCGCGAAGACGAGGGCCGGCAGGGCGATCGCGACCCCGAGCGGTGCGGCGGCGAGCGGGTTGACGCCGGTGAGCGCGATGCCCGCGGCGAGCGCCGTGAAGACGACGATCCCGCCGATGAGCCCGCTCTCCCACGCCTCCGACCGTGATGCCCGCACTCCCGTGCGCGCGGCGAGGGCCGCGGTGAGGGCCGCCAGCGCGAGCGGCGGGAGCGAGAGCGAGAAGGATGCCGCGGCCTCGTCGATGCCGGCGGCGGTGAGGTAGATCGGTGGGAGCGTGATGTCCAGCGGCACGAGATGGCCGAGCTGCCACACGGACGCGGTCGCGGCCCACAGCGCCGACCAGTCGGCGTCGGTGCCGAACCCGAACACCCACAGCAGCGTCGCCGGCGCGAGGATCAGCGCAAGGCCGATCGCCGCCGCGATTGCGGCGTCGACGGCGGCGAGAAGAGCGACCACGAAGCGTTGCATGCCTCAACGACCCTACCGATCGGCGTCGCCGGAACCCGCTAACGTCGAGGGGGAGGTCTCAGTGAGCAACACATCTGACGCGCCGACGATCGGCGCCGCGACATCGAGCCGGCACGACGACGGCACCCCGAAGAACCGGCTCGACCGGTTCTTCGAGATCACGAAACGGGGCTCGTCGGTCGCCGCCGAGGTGCGCGGCGGGGTGGTCACGTTCGTGACGATGGCCTACATCGTCATCCTGAACCCGATCATCCTCTCCAGCGGTGTCGACGTCGACGGCAACAGCCTGGACTTCGCTCAGCTCTCCGCCGTGACGGGACTGACGGCGGGCGTGATGACGATCCTGTTCGGCCTGGTCGCCCGGCTGCCGTTCGGGTTCGCCGCGGGCCTCGGCATCAACTCGTTCCTCGCCGTCTCCGTCGTCGGAGAGGTCACCTGGCCCGAGGCGATGGGCCTGGTGATCATCAACGGCCTCATCATCGTGCTCCTGGCCGCGACGGGCCTGCGCCGCATGATCTTCGACGCCGTGCCCCTGCAGCTGAAGCTCGCCATCACGGTCGGCATCGGTCTGTTCATCGCCTTCATCGGGTTCGTCAACGCCGGGTTCGTCACCGCCACCGGTGTCGGCTCGCCCCCGGTCGGGCTCGGAGTGGAAGGCTCGATCGGGACGGTCCCGACGCTGGTGTTCGTCTTCACGCTGCTGCTCACGGGCATCCTCATGGCACGACGGGTGCGGGGCGGCATCCTCATCGGACTGGTCAGCGGCACCGTGCTGGCGGTGATCGTCGAAGCGGTGTGGAACCTCGGCTCGGCCGTCGACACTCCGGGCGGTTGGGGGCTGTCGGTGCCCGAGCTCCCCGCGCAGTGGGTGAGCCTGCCCGATCTCGCGCTGGTCGGTCAGGTCGATCTCTTCGGCGCGTTCGCCCGCATCGGCATCCTCGCCGCCCTCATGCTCGTCTTCACCCTGGTCTTCACGAACTTCTTCGACGCCATGGGCACCCTCACGGGCCTGGCGAAGGAGGCCGGCCTGTCCGACGCGCAGGGGAACTTCCCGCGGTTGCGCTCGGCGCTGATCGTCGAGGGCGTCGGCGCGGTCGCGGGCGGGTACACCTCCGGGTCGTCCAACACCGTCTTCATCGAGTCCGGCGCCGGCATCGGCGAGGGAGCCCGCACGGGCCTGGCCAACCTCGTCACCGGTGGCCTCTTCCTCGTCGCCATGTTCTTCACGCCGTTGGTGTCGATCGTGCCGACCGAGGTGGCCGCGGCGGCGCTGGTGATCGTCGGCGCACTGATGATGTCGCAGATCCGGGCGATCGACTTCAGCGACTTCTCGGTGCTGCTTCCGGTGTTCCTCGCCGTGACGGTGATGCCCCTGACCTACTCGATCGCCAACGGCATCGGCGCGGGCTTCGTCTCCTGGGTGATCGTGCGTGTCTTCGCCGGGAAAGCACGGGAGATCAGTCCGCTGTTGTGGGTCGTGTCGGCGGGGTTCGTCGTCTACTTCGCCCGCGGCCCGATCGAGACGCTGCTGGGAGCCTGACGTCCGCGGCGTACTGCGGGTCGGTGCCGCAGGTCACCGCCCCGAGGTCCACGCCCCCGAGGCCGGTACGTCGCCCTCGAAGATCTGCGTGACCGTCACCAGCGAGAACCCGCGATCAAGCAGGCCGTCGTAGGTGGCGGCGGCGGCGGCCGCGGTTCCCGGGTGGATGTCGTGCATCAGCACGATGGAGCCCGGACGGGGAGCATCGACGGCCCGGGAGATGAGCGTGTCGACCTCGGGTCGCTGGTAGTCGAACGTGTCGACGTCCCACAGGATCGCCGGAAGCCCCGCGATCCGCAGGACATTCTGGTTGTACTCGCCGTAGGGCGGACGGAAGTTCGTCGGGCGGGTCCCCACCACGTTCTGGATGGCCGCGCTCGTGTCACGCAGCTGCGCGGCGACCTGCTCATCGGTGAGGGAGGGCAGGCTCGGGTGATTCCACGAATGGTTGGCGATCTCGTGGCCCTCGTCGCGCATGCGGCGCAGGGTGTCGGCCCAGCCCCGGGCCTTCTCGCCCAGAACGTAGAACGTGGCCGCCGCCCCGCGGGCACCCAGCTCGTGGAGGATGCCGGAGGTGTACTCCGACGGGCCGTCGTCATAGGTCAGGGCCACGCACGGTACGAGTTCGCAGTCGATCGCGTCGGCACCGGCGGGGATGATCGCCGGGGCTTCGTAGGGAAGAGCGGATGCCACGGCGCCGACGAGTCCCGCTCCGAACGGCGTGAGATACGGCGTCGCGACCTCGACGGGAACGGCGACCGGCATCGGCTCGGTCGTCGCGGCGATACCGAGCGCCTGCAGTTCGAGCGGGCTGAACCCGGCCGGCACCTCGACGACGACGGCGTCCCCGGCGGGGACGGAACGGGCGAGCGCCGCGCCGATGACGGCGAGGCCGGCCTCGTCGGGCGGTTGCACCGGAGCGAGGCTGAGCGCGCCCGCGTCGCGCCGGAGTGCCTCGACGATGTCTCCCCACAGCGCGGGCCCCGCCTCGGAGGTCCACAGCGCGTCGGCCGACACGGTCTCGCCGGAGCGGAGATCGGTGTAGAGCGTGATCGAGGTATCGCCCCCGATCGCCGTCGCATCGCCTGAGACCGTCCGCACCCGCACACCGAGGTAGGGCCCGGCGGCGGCGACGATGTCGCAGGCCACCGCGGTGCCCGACCCGTTCGCCGGGCCGAGACGCGGGTCGGTGAGCAGTTCGGCGGCCGGCAGCCGGGTCGATCCGGCGATGCACATCCGCTCGCCGAGTCCCGCGCCGCGCGACTGCACCTGGGGTGCGTAGGCGACGCCGGTGGCCGCTTCGCGGGCCCCGATCGCCTCGCGCACCGCGCCGACGACACGGTCGTTCAGCGGCGTGCGGCCGGGCAGCAGCGCGACCCGGGCCTGAACCCCCACCTCGTCGTTGCGGATGCGCATCGGTCGAAGCGCCGGCACCGTGGCGGGATCGATGGCGGCGGGGAACTCCGTCACCGCTACCCGGGCGGCGGGGAAGGCGGCCGGCCGCCAGGCGGCATCCGTCGCCGGTGCGCACGCGACGAGAGCGAGGGCGCCGATCAGGACGACGGGAAGCGTGCGGCGGCGGTCCCGCGGGCCCTGCGACGCCTTATGCCGCCTCGGGCGCCGATTCACGAGGGCACCCGGACGGTGTCGAGCACCTCGGCGATCGCGTAGCGGTAATCGCCCACGCTCGCGTCGCTGACGCGCGCGACGATCCCCGCGCTGACCGGACCGCGCTCATCGCCGACGGCCGCCAGGACGACGCCGCCTTCTTCGTCGAGGAGCTCGGTGTGCCGGGTGCGCGAACCCGACGACAGGGTCTCGGTCACGGCCTCGGCCCCCTCGGCGTCGCCTCCGCGGACGAGGTCGGCGTAGGCGGTGTCGAAGCCCCCGCTCAGCTCGGTGACCGCGATTTCGAGTCGCCCGTCGGGGCTGGTGAGGGTCAGCTCGTCGCCGTCGAACGGCGGGCGGCGGACGACCCAGCCCGCCGGCGCGGTGAGACTCACCGAGGCGTCGGCGATCGTGACCTCGGTCGGCGTCTCGTACACCGTGGCACCGAGGTTCGCCAGGCTCGGCGGAATAGCGACCGCGGCCGCGAGACCGATCCCCGCCGCCGCACCGAGCGCGCCGATGCACGCCATCACCAGGGCGATCTCCGACCTCACGGCCTGATCGTAGACCGGCGATCCGGCCCGACCACGGCGCGGCGCGGCGTCCTCCCGGGATTCTCGGGGATTACTCCGAGGACGGCTCGAACGGCTCGAGGACGAAGAGTGCGATCTTGCGGTCGGTCTTCTTCTGATACTCGTTGTAGTCCGGCCACACCTCGGCCGAGCGGTTCCACCATTGGGCGTACTCGTCGCCCGAGAGCTCGCGCGCCAGGTAATCGCGCTTGACCGCGCCGTCCTGCAGTTCCACGTGCGCGTGCGCGCGCATGTTCGCCGCCCACGCGGGCTCTTCGGGAGCGCCGCCCTTCGAGGCGACGACCGCGTAGCGGCCCTCGTGCTCGACGCGCATGAGCGCCGTCTTACGCAGGCCACCGCTCTTCGCGCCGACCGTGGTCAGCACGATGATCGGCACACCCCGCAGCAGATTGGCCTCGGTTCCGCCCGAGGCCTCGTACTGCTCGGCCTGCTCGCGCGCCCACTGCGACGTGCTGGGCTTGTACTCGCCCTTCAGCGGCACCGGACTCAGAGCCCCTCGACGATTTCGCGCATGAGGGCCGCAGTCTCGGACGGGGTCTTGCCGACCTTGACGCCCGCGGCTTCGAGCGCTTCCTTCTTCGCCTGCGCTGTTCCGGCCGAGCCCGACACGATCGCGCCGGCGTGGCCCATGGTCTTGCCCTCGGGCGCGGTAAAGCCGGCGACGTAGCCGACGACGGGCTTGGTGACGTTCGCCTTGATGAAGTCGGCCGCGCGCTCCTCGGCGTCGCCGCCGATCTCACCGATCATCACGATCGCCTTCGTCTCGGGGTCGGCCTCGAACGCGGCCAGCGCATCGATGTGCGTCGTGCCGATGATCGGGTCGCCGCCGATGCCGATGGCGGTGGAGAAGCCGATGTCACGCAGTTCGAACATCATCTGGTAGGTCAGGGTGCCCGACTTCGACACCAGGCCGATGGGGCCCTTGCCGGTGATGTTCGCCGGGGTGATGCCGACCAGCGCCTCATCGGGGGTGATGATTCCGGGGCAGTTCGGCCCGATGATGCGGGTCTTGTTGCCCTTGGACGTGGCGTAGGCCCAGGCCTCCGCCGAGTCGCCCACGGGCACGCCCTCGGTGATGACGACCAGGAGCGGGATCTCGGCGTCGATCGCCTCGATCATCGCGGCCTTGGTGAACGCGGCCGGGACGAACGCGATCGAGACGTCGGCACCGGTCTTCTCGATGGCCTCGGCCACCGACCCGAAGACGGGAAGCTCGACGTCGGCGCCGTCCTTGTCCTTGTGCAGCACGGTGGCGCCCGCCTTGCGGGCGTTGACGCCACCCACGACGTTGGTGCCCGCCTTCAGCATGAGAGCGGTGTGCTTGGTGCCTTCGCCGCCGGTGATGCCCTGGACGATGACCTTGGAGTCCTTGGTGAGGAAGATCGACATTTCTTGTTCCTTATCCGGATGCTGCGGGTCAGGCGTTCGCGAGTTCGGCGGCCTTGTCGGCGCCCTCGTCCATGGTCGAGGCGAGCGTGACCAGGGGGTGGTTCGCCTCCTGGAGGATGCGGCGGCCCTCCTCGACGCGGTTGCCGTCGATGCGGACGACCAGGGGCTTGGTGGCAGTGGAGCCGAGCTCGGCGAGAGCCCCGACGATGCCCTTGGCGACCGCGTCGCACGCGGTGATGCCGCCGAAGACGTTCACGAACACGCTCTTGACCTGAGGGTCGCCCAGGATGACATCCAGGCCCGCGGCCATGACCTCTGCCGAGGCGCCGCCGCCGATGTCGAGGAAGTTCGCCGGCTTCACGCCGCCGTGGTTCTCCCCGGCGTAGGCGACGACGTCGAGGGTCGACATGACCAAGCCCGCACCGTTGCCGATGACACCGACCTCGCCGTCGAGCTTGACGTAGTTGAGGTCGTTCTCCTTGGCCTTGGCCTCGAGCGGGTCGGCGGCGTCCTTGTCTTCCAGGCGCGCGTGGCCGGGGTGACGGAACTCGGCGTTCTCGTCGAGCGTGACCTTGCCGTCGAGCGCGATGACGTCGCCCTCCTCGGTGAGGACGAGCGGGTTGACCTCGACCAGTGTGGCGTCCTCGCCCTTGTACACGTCGTAGAGATTGACGAAGACGTTCGCGACCTGCTCGACGAGGTCGTCGGGGAAGTTCGCGGCGCGGGCGATCTCGACGGCCTTGGCGTGGTCGATGCCGGTCAGCGGATCGACCTCGACGCGGGCGAGCGCCTCGGGCTTCTCGACGGCGAGCTGCTCGATCTCCATGCCGCCCTCGACACTGCAGAGGGAGAGATAGGAACGGTTGGCGCGGTCGAGCAGCACCGAGAAGTAGAACTCCTGGGCGATGCGGGCGCCGGCGGCGATCATCACGCGCTTGACGACGTGGCCCTTGATGTCGAGGCCGAGAATGGCCTTGGCGGCCTCGTAGGCCTCGTCGGGGGTCTTGGCGACCTTGACACCGCCGGCCTTGCCGCGGCCTCCGGTCTTGACCTGCGCCTTGACGACGACCACGCCCCCGAGCTTCTCGGCGGCGGCCTTCGCCTCCTCGGGGGTGTCGGCGACGATGCCGGCGAGAACCGGCACCTCGTACTTCTCGAACAGATCGCGGGCCTGGTACTCGTAGAGATCCACAGAGAGTCCTTCGCTGGGCGAACGGTGGGGTGTGTGGGTCAAGAAAATCTCGATGTCGAGATATCGACCAGTCCCCTACCCTACTACCGGCGGCGGACCGCCTCATCCCGGTTGTCTCGACGCCGAGCCCCTTGCGCCATCCCTCCCGAGGGCATACGCGCGCCGTCGCGGCGCCGCTCTCGTCTTCACCCAGGTGCGGCACCTTCCCTCGACCGCCCCGCACTCGGCGTAGCGTTGTCGGCATGACGAGGGGCGTCGCGCGGACCCACCATCGTCATCAACGGGGGTGGTGAGGATGAGGCGAGGGATCGCCGCCACGGCGGCCGGCCTCCTGCTCGTGACACTCGCCGCGTGCACCCCGTTCCCCGCTGATGGGCCGCTGACCCTCGAGCACGCCAAGGCCGACTACATGGATGCGCAGTCGCAGCTGCGCGCAGCGATTCCCGACGACGTCGTGATCGAGGACCTCGACTCACCCCAGACCGCCTCGCTGCTTCCCTGCGACGACGGGAAGACCTACACCTGGCCGGGAGCGAGTGCCGTCGTCATCTCCCCCGACACCGACACCGCGTCGCTGATCGACGACATCGCCGCCGAGTGGGCGGACAGACCGGGCTGGACGCAGCGGACCAGCGCGCTCGGCGGCGGTGGCGCCGCCCTCGACCTGTTTCGGGTGGACGGCCTGACTTTGGGGATCGCCGCTCTCGAAGACAACACCCAGCTCATGATCTCGGGCTTCAGCGCCTGCTTCGCGATGTCCGACCACGATCCGCTCCAGCGCTACTGAGAACGACCGCCCTCAGATCCACCCGCGCTCGCGCGCGAGGATCGCCGCCTGCTGACGCGTCGCGAGGCCGAGCTTCCCCAGCACGGCCGAGACGTGGTTGCGCACGGTGCCGGGCGAGAGGTGCAGGGTCGCCGCGATCTCGGCGATCGTCTCACCGCGAGATCCTGCACGCAGCACATCGAGCTCGCGGTCGGTCAGCGGGCTCCGTTCGTCGGTGAGCGCGTCGGCCGCGATCTCGGGGTCGACGTAGCGCCGCCCGGCGACGACGTCGCGGATCACCGCAGCGACGTCCTGCGCCGGGCGCGACTTGGGCAGGAAACCGTCGACCCCGGCGCTGAGCGCTCGGCGCAGCACTCCCGGTCGCGCGTGCCGCGTCACCACCACGCACTTCGACCCCGCCTGCCGGCGGATGCGCGCGGCGGCGTCGACGCCGTCGAGCCTCGGCATCTCGAGGTCGAGCAGGCACACGGTGGGGCGAAGCCGCACCGCTTCGGCCACGGCCTCCTCGCCGTCGCGGCACTCGGCGACGACCTCGAAATCGTCTTCGAGCCGCAGGAGCGCCGCGAGCGCCGAGCGGATCATGTCCTCGTCATCGGCGATGAGGATGCGGATCATGACAGACCTCCGACGGATGCTGCAGGCACGGTGACCTCGAGGGTGAATCGTTCGGGCGCGGCATCCCACTGCGCCGCGCCCCCGACCGAGCCGACGCGCTCGGCGATGCCCGGAAGCCCCGATCCCGCGGTCGCCGCGGGCGGGGGCGCGGCGGTGGCGGACAGGTCGTTGCTGACGCCGAGTCGCCACACCCGGCCGTCGGCTCGCTCGTCCAGGGCGAGACGGAACCGCGCCCACGCGCCACCGCCGTGCTTGAGGATGTTCGTCGTCGACTCGCGCACCACCGGGCCCAGGATGTCGGCGGGCGCGGCGTCGGCACGCGAGTCGATGTCGAGCTCGACGCTGAGGCCCGCCGCCCGCAGCAGATCGGCCGCGTTGGCGAGCTCGTCGGGCAGCGGAACGCCGCGGAAGCGCGCGGCGAGTGCGCGGGTGCCGGATCGGGCCTCATCGACCGACGCCCGCGCGAGCCTAACCTGCTCGGCGGCCGCGTCGGGGTCGCGCGGCAGCATCCGCTCGGCCAGCTCGAGCTGAAGGGCGATCACCTGCAGGTGGTGTCCCTGCAGGTCGTGCAGATCGCCCGCGAGCCGCAGCCGCTCCTGAGCGGCCGCGAGCCGCCCCTCCGCGGCGCGGGCCTCGTCGAGGGCGAGGACGATGTCCCACCACCACAGGCACACCACGGCCGTGGGCGGCAGCAGCACCGAGAACAGGTTGTAGACGAAGACGACCTCGCCGCCGAGGCTCGCTTCGGTGAGCGCGCTCTCGAGGACCCAGACGGCCATCAGCACGACGACGACCCCGGCGATCAAGCGGATGCGCACACCCCCGCGCCAGCGCAGCAGCATCACCGCGAGAGCCATGAGCGCCGCAGCCGACAGCACCGATCCGGCGATCACTCCGATCGCCACAGCCGCGACCGCCGAAGCAAGCAACGACCAGAAGACCGTGGCCGAGAACCGCTCCTCCTCGTCGGCGTCGTCGATCCTCCGGCGGCGGCCGTACCGGGCTAGGAGCGGCACGCTCGAGGCGAGCGACACCGCCGCCGCGGCAAGGTAGATCGCGACCTGCAGAGCATCGCCGTCGGCCAGCGCCGACAGGAGCCAGAAGAACAGCGTCACAGCCTGGAAGATCATCACCGACCCCGCGGTGTACCACCAGGTCGCCGTCACCCCGCGCGCCAAGGCGCGCGCGGCCGGCTGCGGCGCGGCGGCGACGGTCGGACGGGATGCGTCGGTCACACCGCCACAGTACGACCATGACTTTTGTCACACCTCGCCCGCGGCATCTTCCCGGTGGCAGGTGACGCTCCGACACTGCCGCCGCGGGCGTCGATCGCGTGGGATGGAATCACCGTCCAATAGACGGCCCCGTCCGATCCACAGGGAGATACCGTGAACCCCATCGCCGACCTCGTTCTCGGCTTCCAGAACCTCGTCGCTCAGATGCCCGAGCTTCTCCGGCCGCTCATCGTCGCCCTCGCCGGCGCCGTGCCCTTCATCGAGGGCGAAGGCGCCTCGGCCATCGGCATCATCGGCGGCATACATCCGGTGGTCGCCGGCATCGCCGGATTCGCCGGAAACTTCCTCTGCGTCGCCGTGGTCGTCTTCGCCGGCGCCCGGGTCCGCACCGCGGTGACGACGCGCGGGGGGCGCGAAGCACCGGAGCTGTCGCCGCGTCGCCAGAAGGTCATGCGCGCCTACGAGCGCTACGGCACCCCCGGCGTGAGCCTCCTCGGCCCGCTGCTGGTGCCGACGCAGTTCACCGCCGCCGCGCTGGTGTCCACCGGCGTCGCCCCGGGCAAGGTGCTGTTCTGGCAGGCCGTCGCGATCGCACTGTGGACGACTCTCATCACGCTCATCATCACCGGTGTGATCACGTTCGTCGGCTGAGTGGGGGCTCGCCGACCCTGACGCCCCGCCGCGCGAGAGCTCTGCTGCCCCGCTACGCGACCGATGAGGTCGCGGGCGGGGCGTCGGGTTTCCGGGCGGTTCTGACGACCGGCGCAGGCTGCGCCGTCTGCGACTTCTGAAGTGTCACCTTCCACCCGGGGCGCTCGACACGGGCGAGCTGCAGGATGTCGGCGACCACCTCGAGCGCCGCGGGGGCCGCGCGCGTCCGGCCCCGCCCGTGGCAGGAGGTGACGAATCGGATGCGACCGAGCGAACGCGGGAGCTTGCCCACCGTCGGCGCGGGTCCGATGGCATCGGTCGAGCGCCGTGGCGTGTCATCCGCCCCCGGCATCGGTGCTGTCGGCGCCGGCAGCAGGTACGACGCCGCGCGCCAGCGCGACGGGGTCGGGCCGGGACGGTAGACGGACTCGGCGTCGCGCGCGCCGGTGGCCAGGACCACCTGGTCGGCGAAGAGCGGACCGTGCTCGGTGTCGAGCCGGCACGGACTCGCCGAGGTCACGGCGTGAACGAGCGTGCGGGTGTGCAGGGCGGCACCGGCGGCGACGAGCGCCGCGGCCAGCGCGGTCTCCTCGTTCGCATCGCGGCTCCCGCCGGGACGAGCCGGGCTGATCACCCCCGCTTCGACGAGCGCCACCCGACGGCCCGACTGCGTGAGCATCAGGGTCGCGACGAGACCCGTGAGCGAGGCCCCGACCACCACGACGTCGTAACGCTCACCTCGCGGAAGCGCGTGGCCTGTGGTGTTCACGGCGGCGGCGAAAAGGGACATGAACACAGTGAAGGACCATGAACCGAACCGGACCATGGCCTTGACAAACGGGCGCACACCACACCCGCCGTGTTCCCCGACGACCCCGCCGCTAAGCTCGGACCGTGAGCGACGCCGATCCTGCGTTCGTCGGCCGCACCGGTGTCGTGGCGGCCGCGGTCGAGCTGTTCCACACGCAGGGGTTCGAGCAGACCTCGGTCGATCAGATCGCGCGCGCGGCGGGGATGTCGCGCTCGACGTTCTTCCGCCAGTACGGCGGCAAGGAAGACGTGGTCTTCGCCGACCACGAGGGCCTGCTCGAAGAACTCCGGGCCTTCCTCGCGCAGCCGCACGACGATCCGTGGGCGGCCGTGTGCGACGCATCCGTGCAGGTGTATCAGCACTTCGCCGCCGATCCCGACCTCGCCCGGCGACGCTATGCCGTGGTGCGGCAGATCCCGGCGCTGCGCGACCGCGAGATCGTCACGGTCTTCCGCTACGAGCGCCTCTTCGACGAGTACCTCCGCCACGCCCTGCCGGGCCTCGACCCGCTCGACGCGGTGGGTTTCTCGGCGCTCGTCACCGCGGTGCACAACCACGTGCTCAGGCGGCTGATCCGCGGCCCGAGACGCGTGCCGGTGTCGGTGCTCAAGCGCGCCCTGGATGACGCGCGCCGGCGGTTCGGCGTGCTCCCCGAGGAGTCGTCTCCGGCGCCCGACGATCTCGTCGTCGCGGTGTTCCCGCGCCGGACGCCGAGCGCTGAGGTGGCGCGGCGCCTGCGCGAGGCACTCTCGGAGTAGCGCTCAGGCGAACGCGCTCACACCCGTGATGTCGCGGCCGAGCAGAAGCGCCTGGATCGACTCGGTGCCCTCGTAGGTGTGGATGGCCTCGATGTCGGCCATGTGCTGCATCACGCCGTACTCCAGAAGGATCCCGTTGCCGCCGAGGAGGTCGCGCGCGGTGGCGGCGATGCGGCGGGCGGTGCGGGTGTTGTGATACTTCGCCAGCGACGCCTGCGTCGGTCGCAGACCTCCGGATGCCTCCAGATCGGCGAGATGACGGCAGTACAGCTGCATCGCGGTGAGCTCCGAGAGCATCTGGGCGAGACGCTCCTGCACCATCTGGAATCCCGCGAGGCGCTTGCCGAACTGCTCGCGCTGCTGGGAGTACTGCAGTGCCGCCTCGTAGCAGGCGGTGGCGTGGCCGAGCGCCGACCAGGCGACCCCCGACCGTGTGGCGTAGAGCACCGTCGAGGCGTCCTTGAAGCTGCGGCTGCCCGGCAGCACCGCGTCGGCGGGAAGCCGGACGCCGCGGAGGGTGATGTGCGCCTGATGGATGCCGCGCAGCGACGCCTTCCCGGTGATGGGCTCGCCGTGGTAGCCCTCGGTCTCCTGCGGCACGAGGAAGCATCGCACCTTGCCGTGGTCGTCGGCGCCCGGCGATTCGACGCGGGCCCAGACGAAGGTGACCCCTCCCGAGGCGCCGTTGCCGATCCATTTCTTGGCACCGTCGATGATCCAGCCGCCGTCACCGGCGCGCGTCGCGCGGGTCTCGAGCGAGACCGAGTCGGAACCGTGGTCGGGCTCGGTCAGCGCGAACGAGCCGAGCACCTCACCGCGGGCGATCGGCTGCAGGTACTGCGCCTTCTGCGCGTCGCTGCCGAACAGGGCCAGGGTGCGCAGCGCCAGGCCGCCCTGCACCGCAAGCACGGTGCCGAGCGATCCGTCGCCGCGCGAGATCTCCATGTTGACCAGCCCCGCGGCCAGGGGCGACAGGGCGGTCAGGCCCTCGTGCTCGATCCCGTCGACGAAGAGGTCGAGTTCGCCCATACGGCGAACGATCGAGATGTCGTATTCGCCGGCATCCCACTGCGCTGCCGACCGATCGCCGTATTCCGAGATCAGCACGCGGGCACGCGACCACGCGTCGCGCTCGGCACCGCCGATGTCGGCGAAGACGCCGTAGTAGTCGGTGTCGAGCGGATCGGTCACCCGGTACGCACCGGCGCGGTCACCCGGGAGGGCGCTGCGCGGGGCGCCGGCGAGATCTGCGCTGTCGTTCTCGGTGGGGGTCGGCGAAGACGTCATGACATCCAGTCTCGCATGCGGTGACACTGGGTCTCAAGGCTCAGGGGTGCATCCGCTCCGGATGGTGCCGGGCCGTGGCGCCGGCGCGGGGCGCGCCCGGATCGCAGACCCCTAGGCCCGCGCGACCTGCCGCGCAACCACCCCGGCGCACGGCGACGGGAGTCGTATGGTTCAGCCATGGGACTCTTCCGTCGCGCCCCGCGCCGCCACGCTTTCGATACCGGGGCGCTCGGCTCCGCCGCGGACGCCGGGTCGGCCGCGGCCAAGGCCGCCAAAGCACCCGTCGCCCTCGGCCTCTGGGCCGACGGGCTCGGCAAGGTCGCAACCCGTTCGCTGCAGATCGCGATCGTCATCGGGATCGCCGCACTCGCCGTCATCGGACTGCAGCAGGTGACGGTCGTCTGGATCCCCGTCATCATCGCCCTCATCTTCGCCTGCGCCTTCGCGCCGCTGATGTCGTGGCTTCGCCGCCGAGGCGTGCCCTCGGTCGTCGCGACGCTCATCACCATGCTCGCCGTCGTGATCGTGCTGGGGCTCGCCGGATGGCTCATCGTCTGGGCGGTGCGCAACCAGTGGGACGACCTCTACTCACAGGCCGAGGCGGGGTTCCAGCAGCTGGTCGCCTGGATCAACACCTTGCCCTTCGCCCCTACGGACAACCAGATCCAGGAGTGGAGCGACCAGGTGATCGACTTCGTCACCAGCGCGCAGTTCGGCAGCGGCGCTCTCGCGGGAGTCGGCGTGCTGGCGAACTTCGTCACGGGGCTGATCCTGATGATCGTGGTGCTGTTCTTCTTCCTGAAGGACGGTCCGTGGCTCTGGGAATTCCTCCTCCGCCCCTTCCGCGGCGAGAACGAGGCGCGGGCCCGCCGCATCGGCGACAAGACCGTCGTGACGCTGGGGTCGTACGTGCGCGGCACCGCCGCGGTCGCGTTCGTCGATGCCGTCGGCATCGGCATCGGCCTGGTCATCCTGCAGGTGCCGCTCGCGCTGCCGCTGGCGGTGCTGGTGTTCCTCCTGGCGTTCATCCCGATCGTCGGGGCGACCGTCGCCGGCATCCTCGCAGCCCTCGTCGCCCTCGTCGCGAACGACTGGGTCAACGCCCTCTTCGTGGTGGGGGTGGTGGTGCTCGTCAACCAGCTCGAGGGCAACTTCCTGCAGCCGGTCCTCATGGGGCGGACGCTGAAGCTCCATGCCTTCGTCATCCTGATCGCCCTGACGATCGGCACCGTGCTCGGCGGGATCCTCGGTGCGGTGCTCGCCGTGCCGATCACCGCGGTCGTCTGGGGCGCGATCAAGGTGTGGAACGGGCCGAACGAGCCCGCCCGCTGGGCGCAGAAGAAGGCGGTCGAACCGGCGGTGTAGCGCGGACTCGGCAGCGCGCGAGCAGGTCAGGCGCCCTCTGGGCTCAAAGCCCCGGCAGGATGTCGGAGAGGGTGAAGCTCGCCGGCACCTCCAGCTGCGCGAAGGTGCACGAGCGCGGGTCGCGGTCGGGGCGCCAGCGCCGGAACGACGGGATGTGGCGGAAACGCTCGCCCTCCATGTGGTCGTACGCGACCTCGACGACCAGCTCGGGGCGCAGCGGCACGAAGGAGAGGTCTTTGCCGGCGTTCCACCGGCTGCCCGCGCCCGCGAGCTGGGTGCCGTCGGCGGCGTGCTCGGCCCAGCCGCCCCAGGGGTGGGCGGAGAGATCGACGTCGCGGTAAGGAGCGAGATCGTCGAGCAGGGTCTTGCGCCGAGCCATCGGGAAGGATGCCGTCACTCCGACGTGGTGCAGGGTGCCGTCGTCGCCGTAGAGGCCGAGGAGGAGCGAGCCGACGATCGGCCCCGTCTTGTGCCAGCGGAATCCCGCGACCACGCAGTCGGCGGTGCGCTCGTGCTTGATCTTGAACATCGTGCGCTTGTTGGGCTGATATGTGCCGTCGAGGGGTTTGGCGATCACCCCGTCCAAGCCCGCGCCCTCGAAGGTCTCGAACCACTCCTGCGCGATGGCGGGGTCGCCGGTCGCGGGCGTGACGTAGATCGGCGGCTCGACGCCCGAGAGCGCCTCGACCAGAAGCGCACGACGCTCGGAGAACGCCCGGCCGGTGAGGTCGTCGTCACCGAGCGCGAGCAGGTCGAAGGCGATGAACGACACGGGTGTCTGGGCGGCGAGCAGGTTCACCCGGCTCGCCGCGGGGTGGATGCGCTGCTGCAGGGCCTCGAAATCCAGGCCGCCGTCGGTGGCGACGACGATCTCGCCGTCGATGACGCACCGTTCGGGAAGCTGGGCGCGAAGGGCATCGACGAGCTCGGGGAAGTACCGCGTCATCGGCCGTTCGTTGCGGCTTCCGAGTTCGACCTCATCGCCATCGCGGAACACGATCGTACGGAACCCGTCCCATTTGGGCTCGACATGCCCGAGGTCGGGGATCGCCGAGACCGACTTGGCGAGCATCGGCGCGACCGGGGGCATGACGGGAAGGTCCATCGCCTCAGTCTCGCGTGCGCGCCGGTGTCGCGCCATCCCGCCGTGCCCCAGGCACGCTGGTCGCAACGTGCGCCGCGCGACAGCACGTCATGACGGGTGAACGTCCGCAGCGCCCGACCATCGGGCGCGCCGCGGGCACGCTGGTCGCAAAACGCGCCCCGCAGCGACACTTCGTGACAGGTGAGGCCGGTCAGGGTCGAGCGGCGACCGCCGCTGCGCGTTCGAGCGCCCAGGCGACGTCGCGCGCGGCGCCGCGGGCGCGCACCGCATCCCACGCGCTGCCGAGCGCAGCGGCGGTCCGCGCGCGGAACGGCTCGGCGTACGATCCGTCCGACGCCACGGGGTGGAACCCGAAGCGCGGTCCGAGCGCGTCGACCAGGCCGAAGAGTTCGCCGGCATCGTCGAACTGCCCGAGCTCCCCCAGCGCGACCGCGATCGCGTTGACTGCGGCGAGCGCGCTGATCCGGTCTTCACGGGCGAGGGAGTGGGCGGCGCCGGTGCGGAGGATCCCCACCGCATCACGCGGCCGTCCGACCTCGGTCAGCACCTTGCCGGTGATGTAGCACGACGCTGCGAGCGTCCACGTGTGACCGATCTCGGTGGCCAGGCGGTAGCCCTCCTCGAGGCTGTCGAGCGCCTGCGCCGGGTGGCCGGCGATCCGCAGCGCATCACCCCGGATGTAGAGGTGATCAGCGATCGCCCATCGGTCGCTTTCTCCGACCTCGGCGCGCCATCGCTCGGCGATCGCGAGCTCGGCCTCCCGCGTCTCGATGTTGCCCTCCACGGCGGCGAGCGAGCCGAGCAGGGTGTGCGCGATCATCGCGTGCGGCGGGTCGGCGGCGGCGTCGGCGGCCTCGGCGAAGCGTCGGAGCGCGTGCACGGTCCCCAGGGGGTCTCCGCCCACCGCCTGCATGAAGGTCGCGGCATACAGCGCGCGCGCCTCGGGTCCGGGGAGGCGTGGTCCGGGCGCGGCGAGCGCCTGATCGATGAGGTTCAGTGCCTCGTCCGCCTGCCCGCGCTCGTACCAGAACCACGCCAGCGACCCGACGAGCTCGACCGCCAGGGCGCGGTCCCCCGAGCGGATGGCACGGGCCGTGGCATCCTGCAGATCAGCCGCGTAGCCACGCAGCGAGGCTCGCGCCTTCGGCGCCGACGCGGAGCGCAGGAGCGGCGCCGTCCGGCCGGCGTAGTCGGCCATCCAGCGCCCGTGCCGCGCGTCCCACTCGATGTCAGTCTCGGTCTGCAGGTGCGACCGGGCGTAGCGTCTGACCGTGTCGAGCAGCCGGAACCGGCGCTCCCCTCCGCCCGAGCCGGCGGGGACGACGAGCGAGCGACGGACGAGTGCGATGGTGGACTCGCGGGGATCGGCCCCTTCGACCCGGCATATGCCGGCCACGGCATCGAGGCCGAACGGCCCCGAGAAGCGCGCCAGCTGACCGAGCGTGCGTCGTTCGTCGTCGGAGATCATGCCGACGCTCCAGTCGATCGCGGCGTCGAGCGAATCGTGCCGGCCCGCGCCGCTTCCCTGCGGCCCGAGGGCCTCCAACGACCCGGCGACTTCGTCGAGGCTCAGCACGTCGAGTCGCGCGGCGGCGAGCTCGATCGCCAGCGGAAGCCCGTCGAGCGCGACGCACAGGCGTCGCACGGCATCGCGGTCCTCGGCGGTCCATCCCGTCATCCCGCTGCTCTCACCCGCGCGCTGGAGGAAGAGTTCGACCGCGTCGTCCAACGCTCCGCCCAGGAGCGGCTCGACGGTCACGACACGCTCCCCCGCCATCCGCATCGCTTCGCGGCTCGTCACGAGCACGCCGAGCCCCGCGCAGCGTTCGAGGAGCGCGGCAGCGAGCGCGGCCGTCGCACCGAGGACATGCTCGGCGTTGTCGAACACGACGAGGGTCCGCCGACCGCCGAGCGCCGCCGCGATCCCGTCGATCTCACTCGCACAGCCGAGGGTCTCGGCGACCGCCCCGATCAGGCGGTCGGGAGAGCGGATGACGGTGAGATCGACGAACCACTGCGCGTCGTCGTCGGTGCCCGCGCCGCGGCGGGCGACCTCGGCGGCGAGGCGGGTCTTGCCGACTCCGGCCGGCCCGGTCAGGGTCACGAGCCGCGACTGCGCCCGCGCGTCGGCGATGCGGTCGAGTTCGACCGCGCGCCCGATCAGATCGCGCGGCCGCGCGGATCCGCCCGAAGCGCCACCGCCCGCACCGGCGACGCCCGCGCGCCCGTCCTCCCCACGGGCGATGCGATCGCGCAGTCGCGCCCATGCCTCCGGCACTGTCCCTCCGGCACGGCGCCGATGCGCGACGCGGCGGTCCACTTCGGCGAGCGCGTCGGCGGTGCGCCCCGCCTCGGCGAGGGCCCCGGCGAGCCGCACCCCCACCTCGTCGTCCTCGAGGTCGTCCGCCCAGGGCGCGAGGGCGGCGAGGGCCGCGGCCGGCCGCGAAGCGGCCGTCTCCAGATCGGCGCGCTCGGCAGCAGCGGCGCGCCGCAGCATCCCGAGCTCGGCGATCACCGGCGGCGCGAACGGGAACTCCGTCACCCGCGCGAGCGGCGTCCCGGTCCACAACGCCTCGGCCTCGGCGAGGACCGCCGCGCGCGCCGAGGGGTCGTCCGTCCGGGTGCCGTCGGCCTCGAGCAACCGCCGATACCGGATCACGTCGACCGCCTCGGGGGATACCGCCAGGCGGTATCCCCCGCGCCCGCCCGGCAGCAGCTCGCCCCATCCTCGCGTCCGCAGGCGGGACAGATGGGCGCGCAGGCTCGAGACGACGCTGTCGGATGCCGCGGGCCAGAGCGCCTCGACGAGCTCGTCGGTCGTGAACAACCGCTCGGGGTCGAGGGCGAGGCGACAGAGGATGGCCTCGGGGATCGCGCCGCGCACCGGCGGCGGCGCCCCCTCCCCGGTCACCCGAAGCCCTCCGAACAGGTGGATCCGCACGGCGGTCACGGCGACGCGTCCGCGTCGGCGGGTGACGGGTCCGCAGCCATCGAGAACTCCCGACGCGGCAGGCGTGCGAGCATCTCGCGCACGTCGGGCCAACCGCATCGCCGGCCCTGCTCGTACTGATGCGCGAACTCGGCCGGAGTCATCCCGACGCTGAGCGATGCGCGCAGACGCGCGGCATCCTCTCCCTCGACGGCGGCGGTGCTGTAGTCGTACTGCCGCCCGATCTCCTCGACGGCGCCGAGCAGCCGCGCCCCGATCTCGTGCCGCTCGACGAAGGCGCACGCCCCCGCGATGACGAACACCACCGCCAGGGCGCCGGCGGCGTCCTCATTCGCGCGTGCCTCCTCCACCGCCCCCACCGCGACGTCGATGGCCTCCTTCGGTCGGCGCGCGTCGACGAGGGTCTTCGCCGTGACGTACTTCGAGGTCGTGATCATCCACGTGTAGCCGATCGACGCCGCGATCCGGTACGAGGAGCGGAGCGCGTGCAGCGCGTCATCCGTCCTCCCCTGCGCCCGCCTGATCTGACCCTCGGACATGTGCACCTCGGCCCGCGCCCAGGCCTGAGCTTCGCCGGTGAGGTGCTGCGCCTGCGCGAGGAGGGTCTCCCCCACGTCGGCCTGCCCGAAGATCGCCCGGCCGTATGCCTCGCGTGCGAGCGCCACCGCGGTCACCGACGGATCGGCGAGCCGTTCGCCCTCGGCCCGCGCCCGCGCGACGGCGCCGAAGCCGGCCGCGGCGTCGCCGGTCTGGTAGGCGAGGTTCGCCAGCTCCAGCCACGCGATTCCGTCGAGGGTGGTGGCATCGCCCGGCAGCTCGAGGGCCCGCTCCAGACGGCTGCGGCCCTCGACCATCAGGCCGCGGAGGAACCAGTACTGCGCCTGTCCTGCCGCCAGCCGCACGGCCGCGTCGCGATCGCCGGCCAGCACCGCCGTCTCGAAGGCCTCGGTGAGGTCGGCGCGGAAGTCGTCGAGCACGGCCATGCTGTCGCGGGCCTCGAACGTGCGCAGCGTCGGGCCGAGCGTGGTCGTGAGGTCGGCGAACCACCACCGGTACCGCAGCCGCCACATCGCCGCCCGCGCCGGGTCCTCACGCTCGGTGAGGTACTCGCGGGTCGACTCCAGCATGCGGAATCGACGGCGACCGGTGCTGCCGCGCTCGACGGCGAGGAGAGACTTGCCGACGAGCTCATCGAGGAGGGTGACGGTGTCGGCCCAGGGCCGGCCGGATGCTCCGGAGACGGCCCCGACGGTGAAGGCACCGGCGAATCTCGAGGTCTCCTGCAGCAGTTCGCGCTGCGGCTCGCTCAGCTGCCCGAACGTCCAGTCGATCGCGGTGCGGACGCTGTCGTGTCGCCCTCGGGGCGAGGCGTGCGCGCCGATCCCCTCGCGTACCTGCGCGGCGTCGAGCACATCGAGCCGCGCGGCAGCGAGTTCGAGCGCGAGGGGGATGCCCTCGAGTTCCGCGCACAGGGCGCGCGCGTCGTCGAGCTCGCCGTCGTCGAAACCGTAACCGCCGCGCGCGTCGGCGGCGCGTTCGGCGAAGAGCCGCCAGGCGTCGGCGTGGGCGTCGCCGACGAGAGGGCGGAGCACCACGACCTCCTCGCCCGACAGACGCAGCGGCTCGCGGCTGGTCACCACGATGCGCACGCCTTCGGTGCCCTGCAGCAGCCGGTCGACCGCGACGGCGAGCGCGCCGAGCACGTGGTCGGCGTTGTCGAGGAGCAGCAGGATGCGGCCGGAGCGGAGACGTCGGACGATGGCATCCATCGTCAGCTCTCGCGCCCGCACGACCGCCGCGATCGCCGCGACCACCTCGTCGGGCTGACGGAAGTCGGCGAGATCGACCATGTACTGCTCGTCGTCGAGGGCGGTCGTGGCCTCACGGGCGAGTTCGACGGCGGTGCGGGTCTTCCCGACCCCGGCAGGGCCGACGATCGTGATGAGGCGGCGGTCGCGACGGCGCTCGCGGAGGCGTGCGAGATCGTCGGCGCGCCCGACGAAGCGGGTGAGCGGGATGCCGACGCCCACCCGCCGCACGGCCGCACCGGCGCGGTGCGTGACGACCTCCGGATCCACCCGCACGATCGATGCGCGAAGCGACTGCAGCCGGGCCGACGGATCCATGCCCCGCTCGTCGCGCAAGCGTGTGGTGAACGCGTCGATGGCGGTGAGGGCGTCGGGGATGCGCGCGGAGCGCGCGAGTGCGGTGGCCAGCAGGCGGACCGGCCGCTCGTCGAACGGGTGTCGCTGTGCCGTCCCGGCGAGCACCGAGGTCGCGAGGGCGGTGTCGCCGAGGTCGAGGGCCTGCTCGCCGAGGTCTTCTTCGAGCACGCGCCGATCGGCGAGATGACGGGCACGCACGGCGGCGACGAACGGGATGGCGTCGAGCCCCGGGAGAGGGTCGCGCGCCGCGCGCGCGGCGATCTCACCGAGGGCGGCCAGGCGCTCCTCGGACGCCGGGAGACGGGTGGCTGCGGCGAGCTCGGCGCGCACCCGCAGAAGGTCGACCCGGTCGGCGGGCACATCGAGGGAGTAGCCCCCGCGCGCCCCGACGAGGTGCGCACCGAGGCCGGCGGTCCGCAGTCGCGAGAGGTGGGCCCGCAGGGTCGAGAGGACGTTCGCGGGAGGCTGCGGCCAGACGTCCGCGATCAGCTCCTCCGCCGGAACGATCTCACCCGCGCTGAGGGCCAGCCGCGCGACGAGGGCTTTGGGGATGTCGCCCCGCAGCGCGACGACGTCGTCGTCGACGCGCACCTCGACCAGGCCCAGCAGGCGCACGTCCACCGTCACGCTCAGTCCCCCCTCGGCGAAGCGCGTCGTCCCCGCACCGGTGACCGGAGCGGGGGCCGTCAGTGATGATTCCGATGCCATTGTGGTGCAATCCTGTCGTGAGGTGGGGCCCCGACCCGGTGGTCGGGGCCCCACGGTTTCAGAAGGCGGCGGCGAAGCTGCCCAGGGCGTGGTCGATCGCGTAGAGATCGCTCTCGCTCAGAGCGGTGACCGCGAGCACGATGACGTACTGCCCGTCGTTGGAGTAGGCGGCGAGCATCAGATAATCGGCCGCGGATTCGCCGCATCCGGTCCAGTACTGGAAGACCCCGGTGTGGAGGTCGTCGGTGTACTCGTCGATGGCGCCCTGCGAGCACCCCGACTGCTCCAGGTAGTCGGCGGTCATGCCCAGCCACTCCTCGGGCTGGATGGTCGCTGTGTCCGCGGGAGCGGCGACGACCGAGACACCCGGCACCGACCAGCCCGACGCGAACGCCGCGACATCGGTGCTGGCATCGATGCGCGCCCACTGTCCGCCGCGCGGATCGGTGTAGACCGACGTGTCGAGGTCGCCCCACGCGGCCGGCACATCGACCGTGACGCTCCCCGTGTCATCCACGATCGAGACGTACTCCTCGGCCGAGACGGCTCCCGATCCGCCCGAACCACCGGTGCCCCCGCCGCCCGAGCTCGCGCCGGCCTGCGTGGCCACCGAGACCGCCTCGACGGGCTCGCCGTTGAACTGGCCGGTGTAGTACACGCCCTCGGCGGGACGGTACAGCTCCACCGACAGGGTGGCGTCGTGACCGTGCGTGCGCAGCACGTCGCAGTAGTCGGCCATCGTGCCGTCGACACCGACCGAGACGCCCTCCATCTTGGTGAGGAGGTCGCCGGGGGCGACCCCGGCGCTGTCGGCGGCCGACCCCGAGGCGACGGAGTTGACCCAGATGCCGAGCCCCTCCCCCTCCTCGGTCATGAGGGCGGTGCCGTTGATGCCGAGGCTCAGCACGCTCTCGCCCTTGCTCAGCTGCTCGATGACCTCCTGCACCTCGTCGCGGTGGATCGCGAGGTTCTGGTCGTACTGATCGTTGCCGGCGTAGTTCACGCCGACCAGGCGCCCTTCGCTGTCGATGAGCGGCCCGCCGGAGTTGCCGCCGCGGATGCGGGCGTCGTGCTCGATCACGTGGTCGAGCGAGGCCCAGGGGGTGTCGACGGCGGTGTCGGCCTTCGACACGATGCCGCGGGTCATGGTGAACTCGGGGTCGCCGAGCGGGAAGCCGGCGGCGTAGACGTCGGTCGCGGTCGTAATCTCGCCCTCACGCCAGGTGAAGTGCGGGTACTCGTCTTCCTGCAGCTGGATGACCGCGAGGTCGAGACACTCCGACGAGCCGAGCACCTTGGCGTTGAGCGTCTCGCTCGTGTCGCCGCCGCGCCAGACCTTGAGTGTGCCGGCCCCCACGACCACGTGGTTGTTGGTCACGGCGAGGCCGTTTTCGCTGATGAGGAAGCCCGAGCCGCGACCGGCGGCTTCATAGCCGCCCATCTCGGGCGAGACGAAGGTGCCGACGGCCTCGATCTGGATGGTGGCGGTCTGGATGTCGTCGAAGCCGACGCCCGCAGGCTCCGCGACTTCGGGAGTGACGAAGCTCATGCAGCCGGTGAGGGCGAGAGCAGACGTCGTGAGCATGGCCGCACCGGCCGGCAGAAGCCGTGATCGAGTGCGACGAGTGGGTGCGGTGGTGTTCATGTCGCCGAAGCTACGGACGGAATCGGATGCCGGAGCGAGCCGTTTCGTCCGTGCAATGTTCGTGCAATCCGACGTTGCAGGGCGTGCGGCATTCATTGCGCGGCCAGCCTTTCGGTGAGTTCGTCGCCGTACGCGCGCACCGCGTCGGTGAAGTCGTCGGTCGGGCCGACGCAGGTGTCCGAGGTGGAGATGTCGCACTCGGCGGCGCGGAACGCGGCGGCGGCGTCTTCTGCCGCGGTCGCCGCGGTGACGAGCTCATCGTCGGCACCGGCAGCGATGGCGCGGTCGGCCGCCCCGTCGATCATCTCGAGGGCCTCGATCGCGATGCCGACGCAGTTCTCGTCGCCCATCGCGATGTTGACGCTGGAGCAGAAGTTGTCGTACCAGCGGTCTTGGAAGAGCGCGATCGCACCGGCCTCGGTCTCGACGAATCCCGCGTCGCCGCCCGCCGGGCGGGTGCCGCCGGGGTCGGTGACGTCGGGGGCGGTGGCGTCGGGGTCGGGGTCGGGGTCGGTCGTCGTGGCCGCGGCCGGCTCGGTGGCGCCGGGTTCGGCGCCGGAGGCCCCGAGTGTGAAGGTGCAGCCGGTGAGAGTGGCGGCAGCGAGCAGCGCCGCTGCGGCGGCGGCCGCGAATCGTCGCTGGAGCGGAGTCGACGCTTCCGGCGCGTGGGCGGATGCGGGTGCGGGTGCGGTGTGCATGGGTGGTCCCCCTCGGTTCGTGGTGCCGGGTCATCCGGCACGCGCCGACGCTATGAGGACCGTTGCGCGGTTTTCGGCGCGCCGTGCGCCGCGCAATCTTCGTGCAATGTTCCGCGCGACATCCGCTCCCCCGGCCACATCTGCCCCGAAACGCGAACTGCCAGGACCGAACGTGACGGGGGAAGCGGGGTGCCCCATGCTCCCCCGACGACATCTGCCCCGAAACGCGAGCTGCCAGGGCCGAACGTGACGGGGGAAGCGGGGTAACCACCCCCGTTTGAGGAGCACACCGCGCGACCTCGCGCTACGGCATGCCGCACCGGCCGTGCCGGGACCCCCGCGCGCTGCCCGCTCGCCTGTCACGAAGCGCGGCCACACGGGCCGCTTGCGACAGCCGAACGGGGCACCCCCGCGCGCTCGCCCACTCACCTGTCACGAAGCGCGGCCACGCACGGCCGTTTGCGACAGGCGAACGGGAGAGGCTCGACACGAGGCGCGCCGCGCGCGAGCTCGCGCCGCGGCATCCCGAACCGACGGCGCGGGGAACGAACCGCGCTACTCCTTCGGCCAGTTCTCCGGATTCTTGCGGCTCGGCTGCACGCGCGGCGGCTCGCCAGGCATCTTCGGGAAGTCGGGCGGGAACGGAAGCTCGCCGAGCCCGTCGTCGAGGTCGCGCTGCCACCACTCCAGCAGCACGTCGATGCGCCCCGGTGCGTCGAGCATCCCCTGCCACGGGTCTCCGACCGAGGCGAGCCGCTCCGGCACCGAGCGCACCGTGAAGGCCGCAGGGTCGACATCCGCGAGCTCATCCCACGTGATCGGCGTCGACACGGTCGCACCTGCGAGCGCCCGAGGGCTGTAGGCCCCTGCCATCGTGCGGTCGCGGTTGGCCTGGTTGAAGTCGATGAAGATGCGCTCCCCGCGCTCTTCCTTCCACCAGTTCGTCGTCACGCGATCGGGCATCCGGCGCTCCAGCTCGCGGCCGGCGGCGATGACGGCGTGCCGCACGTCGAGGAACTCCCACTCGGGCTCGATGGGGCAGAACACATGGATGCCGCGATTGCCGCTCGTCTTCACGAACGCCGTCAGCCCCGCTTCGGCGAGCACGTCAAGCAGGGCGGGCGCGACCGCGGCGGCGTCGGCGAAGTCGGTGCCCGGCTGCGGGTCGAGGTCGATCCGCAGCTCGACGGGGTTGTCGGTGTTGCTCGTCAGCGACGCCCACGGGTGGAACACGATCGTGTTCATCTGGGCCGCCCACACGACGGCTGCAGGCTCGGTCAGCACGATCTGCGGATGCCGCCGCCCGCTGTTGTACCGCACCGTCACCGCGTCGACGTAGTCGGGCGTCCCCTTCGGCGGGTTCTTGGAATAGAACCGCTCCCCCTCCACCGATTCGGGGAACCGTTCCAGCGACACCGGCCGGTTGCCGTTCGCGGCGAGGAACGGGCCCGACACCGCCATGAGGTACTCGGCGAGCTCGCGTTTGGTGATCCCCAGTGCCGGCCACAGCACGCGGTCGGGGTTCGACAGGCGCACCTCGCGGTCGCCCTCGGGCCCGGGAACGGTCAGCATCGTGAACGGGCTCGCCATGCAGGCGACGCTATCGCGTCCCGACGACACCCGTCAGGACAGGACGCGCATCAGGGGAGGATCGGGCCGAGGTCCTCGCGTCCGAGCCGGATCCACGGGCCGGCGGCGTCAACGAGGATGCCGGCGAGCGCCGCATCGGCGGCGAGCGCGGCCCCCAGCCGGTCGGCCGTGATCGGGGCGGCCTTGTCGCCGCGACCGATGGCCGCCACCTCGAGCGGGTGCGTGAACACCTGCAGCAGCCGCTCGCCGTTCGCGCGCGCTTCCGCGACGCCGACCTTGCCGTCGGGTGTTTCGTTGACCGCGACCCAGAGCCGCGCCCCCGGCATGGCCGCGACGATCTCGGCCCCGGTGGCGGGCGTGCGCGGACCCGCGAGCAGGTGCTTCACCAGCGCGTTGGGGTCGGCCTGGTCGAGCATCCGCTCGATGAGTTCCCGCGGGATCACCGCGCGCGCGGGCGCCGACGACGGGTCGATGATGATGCCGGCGTAGGTTCCCGAGACCACGTGACGAAGCACCGTGGCCGCGGGCTGAGCGACAGCGGATGTCTGCTGATCGCCGTCCGACGCCACGCTCGCCTGCAGGGCTGCCCCACCACTGAAGGCCAGCACGTACTGCTTGTCGCCGACGGTCGCGACGGCGAGCGGAAGCTGCGCGCCCTCCGAGAGCAGCTGCCGGGCGTCGCCCTTGATGCGCAGGAACAGCTGGCCCTGCAGGAGCTGACGGGCGACGTGGATGAGGTCGAGCGACTCGGGCTTGTCGGGAAGCGCGCGCAGCGCCTGGATGACCAGGCCGTTGTCGGGGAGACCCGGAACCGTCTGCGACGGCGCGGGCGCCTCGGCCGGGCCCGGGGTGCGCGGCGCCGCGGCCGGTGCGCCGGCGGCGGTGGCCGGTGCGCTCGCGGCGGAATCGGCGGCGACCGGCTGCGCAGCCGGCGCCGTGCGCGGCGCGCCATAGGTCGACACCGAGATGTTCACGTGCGGAACCGGCTCCTCGGTCGCGGGAGCAGCGGATGCCACGTCACCGCCCCCCGCGGGATCCTCACCCTCTCGCGGGGCGAGCCCGGGGGCATCGGCGACATCGACATCCGTCTCGGGAGCCTCGGGGTCGGGTGTTCCCGTCTGCGAAGCCGCGTCGTCGCGCTGGTCGTCGGTCTTCTTACGTCGCCCGAAGAGTGCCATCGTGCCAGCCTACGCGGCGGCCCTGCGGGCCGCGGCCGGCTTCGCCTGCGCGACCCGTCACAAAACGTCGCCCGCAGCGACGAGGAGCAGCAGATTCTGACGGGTCGCGGACCCGCCAGCGCGGCCCGTCACCGCGACCCGTCAGAAAACGCGGCCCGCATCCAGACCTAGCAGCAGAATCTAACGGGTCGCGGATTGGGTTGCGGACGGGTCGCGCGACAGAGCGCGCCGCTCCGTTCGTCGTTCTGCCTGCGCCCGCCGCGAGCCGTCACAAAACGTCGCCCGAAACCACGGCAAGCAGCAGATCCTGACGGGTCGCGGACCCGCCAGCGCGGCCCGCCAGCGCGACCCGTCAGAAAACGCGGCCCGCATCCAGACCGAGCAGCAGATTCTGACGGGTCGCGGACCCGCCAGCGCGGCCCGTCAACGCGACCCGTCAGAAAACGCGGGCCGCATCGAGACCGAGCAGCAGAATTTGACGGGTCGCGCGACAACGCACGGCCGCGCGGCCAGCGTGCGGTTAGAGCTTCGCGATCGGTGCGATCTTCACCAGCAGCTTCTTCATGCCGACCTTCTCGAAGCGCACATGCGCGACGCGCTTCGCGCCCTCACCGGTGATCGCGTCGATGCGGCCCTCGCCGAAGTCGTCGTGACGGATGCGGTCTCCTGGCGCGAGCTCCATGTCGCCGTTATCGCGGACCTTCGCCGGGATGCGGTTGGCGAACTTCTCCAGCGATGTCGACTTCGGAACGAGGTCGTCACCGTACCGCCGGCCCGACCCCGACCCGCCGAAGCCCGACCCCGAGGAGCCCCGCTGCGCGTTGAGCGCCCGCGACTGCGTCCCGCCGCGTGAGTTGACGTCGCCCGGCGACTGGCGCCAGTCGAGCAGATCCGACGGGATCTCCTGCAGGAACCTGCTCGGCATTGCGACCGACACTTCGCCGAACTGCGCGCGGGTCATCGCCAGGGTCAGGTACAGGCGCTTGCGCGCCCGGGTGACGCCGACGTAGAACAGCCGCCGCTCCTCCTGCGGACCGCCCGGTTCGCCGGCCGAGATCCGGTGCGGGATCAGGTCTTCCTCCACACCGGTGAGGAACACCGCGTCGTACTCCAGCCCCTTCGCGGTGTGCATCGTCATGAGCGACACCGATCCCGAGGCATCCTCCAGGTCATCCGCGTCGGAGACCAGCGCCACCTCGGTGAGGAAGTCGACGATCGTCCCTTCCGGGTTGTTGCGCGCGAACTCGCGGGCCACGGCGACGAGCTCGTCGAGATTCTCCACGCGCGCCTCGTCCTGCGGGTCGCGGCTCGCGCGCAGCGCGTCGAGGTAGCCGCTCTTCGACAGCAGCAGCTGCAGCCCGTCGGCGACCGCGGTCGGCGGGGGCAGCTCGCCCGATGCGGGAAGCATGAGATCGGATGCCTCGGCGAGAACCGCATCCAGGTGCGCGATCGCCGCCTGGATCTTAGGTCCGACGCCCAGCGCCGAGGCATTGCCGAGCGCGTCGCGGAAGGTGATCTGCTCGTCGGCGGCATAGCGACTGATCGTCTCGATCGTCACGTCGCCGATGCCGCGGCGCGGCCGGTTGATGATGCGGCGCATCGCCATCTCATCGGCGGGATTCGCCACGGCGACGAGGTAGGCCAGCGCGTCCTTGATCTCGGCGCGCTCGTAGAACTTCGTGCCGCCCATGATCTTGTACGGCACGGCGGCGCGGATGAAGATCTCCTCCAGCGCACGCGACTGCGAGTTGGTGCGGTAGAAGACCGCCATCTGGTCGTACGGCACCCCGCCCTTGTGCAGCACCTCGATCTCGTCGGCGACGAACTGGGCCTCGTCGTGCTGCGAGTACCCGGTGAAGCCGACGATCTTCTCCCCCGCGCCGACGTCGGTCCACAGCCGCTTGTCTTTCCGGTCGAAGTTGTGGCTGATCACCGCGTTCGCCGCGGACAGGATGTTCTGCGTCGACCGGTAGTTCTGCTCGAGGAGCACCACCTTCGCGCCCGGGAAGTCGCGCTCGAACTCGCTGATGTTGCGGATGTCGGCTCCGCGGAACGCGTAGATCGACTGGTCGGAGTCGCCGACGACCGTCAGCGACGCCGCTTCCTCGGTCGCCGGCGCGTCGAAGATCATCATCCCGCCCGACGAAGCGATCGGGCCGCCGTCGGATCCCGGCGCCCGCGTCAGCTCGTGGATCAGCGCGTACTGCGAGTGGTTGGTGTCCTGGTACTCGTCCACGAGGATGTGCCGGAACCGCCGCCGGTACACATCCGCCACCTGCGGGAACGCCCGGAACAGGTACACCGTCTGAGCGATGAGGTCGTCGAAGTCGAACGCGTTCGCGCGCTGCAGCTCTCGCTGGTACGCCGCGAACACGTCGCAGAAGACTCGCTCGGCCGGGTCGTTCATGTTCGCCGACCGGGCGTACGACTCCGCATCGGCGAGCTCGTTCTTGAGCTTGGAGATCTTCCCCTGCACCGCGGAGGGCGTCAGTCCATAGGCATCCGCTTCATGCTCTTTCACCAGCCGCTTGACCAGCGCGCGCGAGTCGCCCGAGTCGTAGATCGTGAACGACTTGGTGAACCCGAACTGCTCGGCTTCGCGCCGCAGGATGCGCACGCACGCCGAGTGGAAGGTCGAGATCCACATGCCCTGCGATCGGTCGCCCACGAGCTGGTGCACGCGCTCGCGCATCTCACCGGCGGCCTTGTTGGTGAAGGTGATCGCGAGGATCTGGCTCGGCCACGCCTCTTTGTTGCGCAGCAGCGACGCGATGCGCCGCGTCAGCACGCTGGTCTTGCCCGAACCGGCGCCGGCGACGATGAGGAGCGCCTGACCGCGGTAGGTCACCGCCTCGCGCTGCTCGGGGTTGAGCCCGGCGAGCAGGTCTTCGTCGACGCGAGCGCCCGAGCCCGGTCGGGGCCCGCGATCGCCGTCGACGATGAGAGGGACGGATGCCGCGGGGCGCGCGGCCGGAGAGACGTCAGTCATTGCCCGTCAAGTCTAGGTCGGGCCCCCGACACCCGCCCCTCCCGCGATCGGCTGCGCGGCGGCATCCGGTCCGGGAAGCAGTTGCCCGAGAAGGTCGTCGATCGTGACCACGCCCAGCAGGCGCTGGCCGTCCACGACGATCGCCAGCTGCACGCGCCCACGGCGCATCCGCAGCAGCGTGTCGTACGCCGACGCGGCCGGCTCGACCACGAGCGGCTTCCGCGCGATCGCGGCGACCGGCGTCGTCGGGGTGAGCTTCAGCGTGTCGCGCACGTGCGCGACGGCGCATTCGGCGGTCGACCCCACGAGAATGCGAAGGTGCCCCGATTCCGCGGCCACGCGCTGCAGGTCGGCGACCGTGGCGTCGGCGGGGACGGATGTCGGCGCCCGGTCGACCCGGACGATCTCCCCCACCGTGCGCGTGCTCATGGCGATCGCCTGCGCGATCGGCTCGGAGTACTGCCGCTCGAGCGTGCCCGCCTCGCGCGAGTGCGCGACGAGTTCGCGGATGGTGTCCGCATCCTGGCCGCCTACCGCCGCCTTCTCGACGGGCTCGACGCCGGAAGCCCTGACGAGGCGGTTGGCGATGTGATTGATCCAGAGGAGGAACGGTCGCAGCGGCCAGGTCAGGGCGCGCGCCAGGATGCCGGTGGCTTTGGCCGCAACCTCGGGATGCGCGATCGCCCACGACTTGGGGGCCATCTCACCGACCACGAGGTGCAGGAAGGTCACCAGGATCAGGGCGAGCATGAACGCGATCACGCCCGAGAGCACCGCGGGCAGGCCCCACGCCTCCAAGACGGGGGCGAGGGCGTAGTCGATCGCCGGCTTGGTGATCGCGCCGAGGAGGAACGTGCAGGCGGTGATCCCCAGCTGGGCGAAGGCGAGCATGACCGTCAGCTCGTTCATTCCTCGCAGGGCCGCGCGCGCCGACGCACTGCGGTCGGCCTCCTGCTCCAGACGGTGCCGGCGGGCGGCGAGGAGGGCGAACTCGACGATGACGAAGAAGGCGCTGGCGATGATCAGCAGCGTCGTGATGAGAGCGACGATCCATCCGTTCATCGGTCCGCCTCCGTCTCCGCGCGGTCATCCGCATCAGGTTCGGCGTCGAGGTCCCGTTCGTGGAGATGAACGGTCAGCCGAGACGGCACATGCCGCTCGATCTCGAGCACCTCGATCTCGAGCCAGCGCTGGAGGTTCAGCCCCTGCACGGCCTCGCCCGCGCGCTCGGGCAGGTCGACCCGCACGACGGCACCCAGCGGCGGGAGGTCGCCGTGCTCGCTGATCGTCAGTCCCGCGACCGTCTCCGCACCGTCGCGCTCCAGATCGTGCCCGATGAGCCGCTCCAGCTCGTCGAGGTGGACGTCGCCCGGCACCGTCCACGACGCGTCGCCGTCGGAGGTCACCTCGTCCACGTCCAGGTCGTGCTCGTCGGAGATCTCCCCTACGACCTCTTCGGTCAGATCCTCCAGGGTGAGGATGCCGTCGAAGTTGCCGTACTCGTCGACGACGCAGGCCATCTCGTTGCGGGTGCGGCGCATCCGCTCGAGGGCGATCGGCAACCGCATGGATGTCGGCAGGACGACCGCCTCGCGCATCACGGTGGACACCGGCGCGGAGGGGTCGTAATGCCCGCGGAGCAGGTCGATGAGATTGACGATGCCGACCGGGGTGTCCTCGTCGCCGATGACCGGGTAGCGGGTGTGACCGGTCGACATCAACGACAGCACCTCGGCGATCGTGGTGTCGGGGCCTATGGAGTCGATGTGGGAACGCGGCACCATCGCGTGCTCGACATCGCGCTGCGGGAAGTCCAGGATGCGGTCGATGATGTTCGACAGATCATCGGGCAGGTCGCCGCTCGCGCGGGAGTCCTCGATGATCGCTTCCAGGTCGCGGGCGGTCGCGCTCTCGTCGACGTCTTCGAGCGGTTCGATGCGCAGAAGCCGCAGCAGCGCGTTCGCGGCGAGATCGAACACCGCGATGAGCCAGCCGAACAGCGTCAGGTAGATGCGCGTGGGGACGGCGAGTGCGCGCGCGAGCGGATCGGGGTTCGCGATCGCGAGGTTCTTCGGATACAGCTCGCCGAAGATCATCGTCACGATCGTCGCCAAGAGCAGGGCCCCGGTGGTGCCGATGATCACGGAGACCCCCGGGTCGAGTCCGACGCCGCCGAGCAGCGTGCCGATCGACTGCCCGATGAGCGGCTCGGCGACGTACCCGATGAGCAGGCCGGTGACCGTGATGCCCAGCTGCGCGCCCGAGAGCATGAAGGAGGTGCGCTTGGTGATCGAGAGCACCCGCCTCGCCTGCACGTCGCCCTTCTCGGCCTTGGCCGCCATCCGCGAACGGTCGACGGACATGTAGGCGAACTCCTGGGCGACGAAGAAGCCGCAGGCGACGATGATCGCCAGTGTGACGATGATGCCCAGCAGCAGGGTCAGTGTCGCCGCCAGCATCCGGATTCACCCCCTCGCGAATGGAGGGGGTACGAAGATCGACCCTCCTGGTCGGTGGAGGTTCGGTGGTGGCGCACGGATTGCTCCCGTGGGTCAGTGGCGGGGGATCTCCACGATACGGGATCGTCGGAGGCCCGCCACTCGGCGCCAGCCGTGAATCGACCTACGATCGAGGGATGACCGAACCTGCGCTCGTGCTCGTTGCCAACGCCGGAGGCGGCTCGATCAGCGTCTTCCGTTTCGACGGAGAGCGGATGACGCGTCTCGCCGTCACGGAGGGGCTCCCCGCGTGCTCGACCTTCGCCGTCGACGCTGCGCGCGACCTCGTCTACGCGGGAGTGAAGGGGTCGAAGGAGGGCGAGCCCGCCGGCATCGTCACCCTCGTGCTCGACAGGGAGAGCGGTCTTCTCGAGCCGCGCTCACGGCTCGACCTCCCCGACGGCGGCATGAACTATCTCGCGCTCACACGCGACGGCGCGGGTCTGCTCGGCGCGGCCTACAGCGGCGGGTACGGCATCTCGTGCCGGATCGACGACGGGGTCGTCGGCGAGCCGGTGAGCCGGGTCGAGTTCGCGAACCTGCACGCGGTGCTGCCGAGCGCCGACGGGCGCTTCGCGTACTTCGTCTCACTCGGCGACGACCTCGTCGCCCAGTACGCGCTCGACGATGACCTGGCGCTCGTCCCGCTCGACCCCGAGACCGTGGCGGCGCCCGCGGGCAGCGGCCCCCGTCACCTCGTGGTGAGCGCCGCGCAGGATGCGGTGTACGTGCTGACGGAGTTCTCGGGCGAGGTTCTGCGCTACGCCCGCGACACGGTCGACGGCACGCTGCGTCTGGTCGACGCGGCGACGGCGTTCGACACGACGAAGGACCTGAAGCACAGCACCTTCGGCGCCGACCCGATGGCGGGGCACCTCATCTGGGGCGCCGACCTGCACTTCGGGGCCGACGAAGCGTTCCTCTGGGCGACCGAGCGCACCGAGAGCACCCTCGCGGCTGTCGCCGTGGGCGCCGACGGCTCGGTCACGTCACCGAGCCGGTTCTTCGTCACCGAGCCGCAGCCGCGCGGCTTCGCGCTGAGCGCGGACGGACGTTTCCTCGTCGCCGCCGGTGAGCGCTCGACGACCGTGTCGCTGTACGCGGTCCACGGCGACGCGCTCGACCTCGTCCAGCAGGTGGAGACCGGTCGCGGCGCGAACTGGGTCCGCTTCGTCTGACCCCCCGCTCCTCCCCTCCCTCCCCCACTCCCGCCGAGGGTGCACTCCCTCCCGCCGAGGGTGCGCACCGCCGGGAGGGTCAGCGGAACAGCGCCTCGTACTCCGCGACCTCTACCACCCCGGCCGCACCCGCGACCAGCATCGCGTCTTCGGTGATGATCGCGTCGGCCTGCAGCTTCGCGACCGCAAGATATTCGGCCGGGCCCGCGTCATCCCAGTCCCGCTCGCGTGCAAGCGCGAACGCTGTCGCTCGCGACACCCGATCGGCCAGGACCCGCACTCTCTGCGACGCGAGCGCCTCGAGCGTCCGCTTCGCCGCGCGGTCATCGAGCCGTCCGGCCCGAACGTCGGCGTAGACGGCACGCAGGGCGTCCGACCGCATGATCGCGGGCGCGACGAGGGAGTGCGTGCTCGCGACATCCCGCCCATCAGCAAGAAGTCGCAACGCTGTCGCCGCATCGATGGCGAATCTCATGCGTCGAGCCTGCCACCGGTCGCCGACGCCCGCGAGGGTGCATGAACGGATGCCGGGCCGCCACGCGTCCCCGAGGCGGGATGTGTCGACTCCGTTTTCCTGCCGGCGCCTCGCGGCGTAGCGTCATGCGAGGAGCGTTCGGATCGCCTCCCAAGGCCTGAATTCCGGAAAGTGAGACACGATGCACGCACGCACCCTCGGTCAAGGGCTGGAGGTCTCGGCGGTCGGACTCGGATGCATGGGGATGTCGCAGAGCTACGGCCCGAACCCCGGCAGCCGCGAGGACATGATCGGTGTCCTCCGCGCGGCGGTCGACCTCGGGGTCACCCTGTTCGACACCGCGGAGGTGTACGGGCCGTACGTCAACGAGGAACTCGTCGGCGAGGCGCTCGCGCCGGTGCGCGACCAGGTCGTGATCGCCACGAAGTTCGGGTGGGACATCCACGACGGCAAGAGCGTCGGGGTCAACAGCCGCCCTGATCACATCCGACGCGTCGCCGATGCGTCGCTCCGGCGGCTCGGCACCGACGTCATCGACCTCTTCTACCAGCACCGTGTCGACCCCGAGGTCCCGATCGAGGACGTCGCCGGCGCTGTCGCCGACCTCGTCGCCGAAGGCAAGGTGCGGCACTTCGGCCTTTCCGAGGCATCGGTCGGGACGATTCGCCGTGCGCACGCGGTGTACCCCGTCACTGCGCTGCAGAGCGAATACTCGCTGTGGACGCGTGATCCCGAAACCGATGTGCTGCCCGTCGTCGCCGAGCTCGGCATCGGGTTCGTGCCCTTCAGTCCGCTCGGCCGCGGGTACCTCACCGGCACGATGGACGCGTCGACGACGCTGGCCGACGACGACATGCGTCGCGCACTCCCCCGGTTCGAGAAGGAGAACCTCGAGGCCAACCGCGCGCTCATCGACCATGTCGCGAAGCTCGCGGAGACGAAGGGGGCGACGCCGGGGCAGGTCGCGCTGGCGTGGCTGCTGGCGCAGCATCCCTGGATCGTGCCGATCCCCGGTACCCGGCGGATCGAGCGCATCCGCGAGAACATCGCCGCGACGACCGTTGCGCTGTCCGCGGATGAGCGCGACGACCTCGACCGGCTCGCGCAGCGCATCGGGGTTCAGGGCGAGCGCTACAACGCGCAGCACTTCCGTTTCGTCGACCGCTGATCGCGCTTCCCGCCTTCCCCCTCCGCGAGGGTGCACTCCCTGAGCGCGAGGGTGCACTCCCCTCCCGCGAGGGTGCACTCCTCCTGCCTGAGGGTGCTCCTTTCGAGGGCCATGAACAAGTGCACCCTCACGGGGAGTGAACGCACCCTCACGGGGAGTGAACGCACCCTCACGGGGAACGAGTGCACCCCCGCGGGGAACGAGTGCACCCCCGCGGGGAACGAGTGCACCCCCGCGCGGAGCGAGTGCACCGCCGCGGGGAACGAGTGCACCCTCGCGCGGAACGAGTGCACCCTCGCGCGGGGCGGGGCGGGGCGGGGCGGCGGGGCGGGGCGGGGCGGGGCGCTAGGCGATGCGGGTGCCCGGGGGAAGCCGCCGCGACGGCGTGTGCGTCCGCACCGCGGCACGCCACATCAGCAGCGCCAGGAGCGCCAGCTGCACACCGAGCCCCACGAACCAGCTCGGCACGGTGCCCGCGACCTGCTCCTCGGCCGTCGGGTACGCCTCGCCGGGTTCCAGGGTGGCGTTCTCGCACTCGTCGTAGACCTGCTGCGTCTCGGGCGCGATCTGCGCGGTGCGCACCCCGACCTTGAGCGTCCCGAACGCATCGACCGGGTATCCGTCGCGCCACACCGTCGGCGTCGCATCGGCGAGGATCACGAACGGGTTCGCCGACAGCAGCCACCACACGCGGTCGAACCGCGGCACGGTGTAGGTCGAGGTCATCCACTCGCCGCACACGTAGTCGGGCTCCTCCACCCCGGGCCCGAATCCGAGGTCGACGCACTCCGGCGACGGCGAGGTCGCCCCGGGCTCGGCCGTCATGCACTCCTCGGGCACCTGCATCGGCTCCTGGAACACCGGCTGCAGGTACCGCTGCCGCGACTCGATCTCGGTCGGGAAGGCCGTGCCCACGAGCCCGAACGCGATGGGCGTCCCCACGACGAGCGCGGCCACGGTCAGATAGGTCACCGCCACCGAGAAGAGAGGACGAGCGAGGATGCCGCTGAGCGCGACCCCCAGGCCCGCGACGATAGCCACCTCGATGATGAGGATCACCAGCGACACCAGCAGCACGTCGGGCCGGACCTCGCCGAACACCGCGGCGAAGATGAGGAACGGCGCCGCGACGACGAGGAAAGCGAGTCCCGTGATCCACGCCGCCAGGAATTTGCCGACGATGATGTCGGTCGTCGTCGCGAGCGTCACCTGCACGGGCGCCAGCGTCGCCGCATCGCGGTCGCCGTTGATGGCGTTGCCGCTGAGGGTGGGCGAGACGAGCACCACCAGCAGCAGCACGAAGAACACGATGATCGAGTACGCCGTGCTCCCCGCCTCCTGGAACGCGTCGCGCGGCACCGAGATGAAGGTCAGCGCGGTCACGCCGAGCAGCAGCAGGCCGAAGATCCCGAGCAGCACGTACCAGGCGACGCTGCGCACACGCTGGGTCAGTTCCAGACGGATGATGGTGGCGATGCGCTGAGCGTTCATCGGTCGCCCTCCCCCGTGGTCGAGGTATCGCCCGTCGCCGCCGCACCCTCGCGCAGGTCGAGCAGGGTCTGCTCGAGCCGGCCGGTCGACGGAGCGAACTCCGCCACGGCGATCCCCGCACCGACGATCGCCGCGAGCCCCACGGCGGCATCGGCGTCGCTCGCGAAGGCGACGAGCGCGCCGGCGCGGTCGCCCGTGACATCCGTCCGTCCCAGCGCCGCCGCGATCGCGCCCTGCGCGGCGAGCACATCGCCGTCGGCGACTCGCACGCGCCAGTACCGCTGACGCTGCGCCGACGCCGCGACCCGGTCGGCTGAGACCGACTCACCGGCGATGAGGAACGCCGCGTCGTCGACGAGCTCCTCGAGCTCGGAGAGGATGTGGCTCGAGATCAGAACCGTGCGCCCGTCGTCGGCGAGTCGGCGCAGCAGCACCCGCAGGTGCACGCGCGACTCGGGGTCGAGGCCCGAGGCCGGCTCGTCGAGCAACAGCACCCGCGGGTTGTGCACCAGCGCGCGGGCGAGTCCGAGGCGTTGCTTCTGTCCGCGCGAGAGCACACGCGCGGGCGACCCGGCGAGCGCCCGCAGATCGAGCAAGTCGATGAGCGCCTCGGCACGTTGCACGGCCTCATCGCGCGGCAGGTCGTACAGGCGCCCGGTCGTGACGAGGGTCTCGCGCACCGTGAGAGAACCCCACGCCCCGAGCGCGTCGGGCATCCAGCCGATGACGGCGCGCGCCCGCTGCGGCTCGGCGACGGGGTCGATGCCGGCGACCCGGATCTCGCCCGCATCGGGAGCCAGAAGCGACGACAGCATCAGCAGCAGCGTGGTCTTGCCCGACCCATTGGGCCCGACGAGCCCGGTGACCTTGCCGGGGAGGGCGTGCAGACTCACATCGCGCACGGCGTGGACATCACCGAACGACCGGCGAACGTGCGTGGCGACGATCCCCTCCGAGACGATCCCGTCCGAGACGACCCCGCCCGAGGCGATCCCGTCGCCGCCCACGGCCGCAGCAGAGGGGTCGGGCGCGGGGGCGTCAGGCATGGTCACGGGTTGGCATCATCACGGTCAGGCAGGTCACGCGGCTCAGCCTAGGGTGCCGCCCCGACAAACCCGAGGAACACCGGATGTACGTTTTCCGAGAATCTCACTCAGGAAGCGTGCCGGCACGTGTGCCCCGTGCCGGGAACGCCAGCGCGGCACCGACGACGCACAGCACGCCGCCGGCCGTCGCCGCCCACCAGGCCGCGGCGACGGGGAACTCCAGCCACACGTACGGCGCAGCCGCCAGTCCGCCGAGCGGCGCGAGCGAGGTCGCCCACGCCTCCGCGACGGTCTGCCCGCCGATGATCCCGATGACCAGCGCCGGAAGCGCGAGCCCCGCACCGATCGCCGCGAGCACGAACCCGGTGGCCGCCCTGGGACCCACCTGCATCACGAGCGCCCATGCCGCCGCGACGAACACCCAGACGAGCAGCACCGCCGCGATGAGCGCATAGATCCAGCGCAGCACCGGCTCGGTCCACAGGGCCGACCACGCCGCCGCCGGGCCCCCGATCGCGACCGGGATCAGTGTCCACACGCAGCGCAGCACCACCGCACCCCCGGCGGCGGCCAGCACCGGCCACGGCGAGCGCGCACCTACGAGCGCGCGCAGCACGAGGACGGTCACGCACCATCCGCTCATCACGATCACAAGGTGCACCCACGAGAGGAACGAGGTCTGCACCGCCCGCGTGCCAAGGAGCAGGGCTCCTGGAACGAGGATGAGCAGCCACTTGTCCAGCTGCAGCAGGCCGAGCGTCGACTCCCGGGCCCGCCAGGGCCGGGTCGAGCCCAGCCAGCTCGCGCGCGCGGCCGCGGCCCCCGGCCGACGCACCAGCCGCGTGCGTGCGGCGAACATGCCGATCACACCCCAGATGAGGGCGAGAAGGAGGATGCCGCGGGCCAGCCACGCCATGAAGGCGTCTCGTCCGGTGTCGGCAGCGGCCGCACCCGTCAGCTGAACCCCGATCGTGGTGTCATCGACCACCGGGCTCTCTCCGGCGGGAAGCACCTGGAGAGTGGTGAGGACGACCGCGGTCACCAAGCCGACGGCCAGCACCCCGGCCACGGCGGCCGCGACGCCGGCGAGGATGCCCCGCCGTGTCACCGTCGCCATCCGATAACGCTAACGGATGCCGCGGCCCACGCCCGACCTGTCGTGATCGGCCGCTCTGCGGCATCCTGGAATGAAACAGATGATTCATGCGTTTGCATAGACATCATCCGGCATCGGACTTCAGGAGAGATCATGACCGCCGCCACACAGGGGCTCCACCACGTCACCGCGCTCGCGGGAGACCCGCAGAAGAACATCGACTTCTACATCACCGGACTCGGGCTTCGACTGGTCAAGAAGACCGTCAACTTCGACGCCCCCGGCACGTACCACCTCTACTACGGAGACGAGGCGGGCCGCCCCGGCAGCCTCATGACTTTCTTCCCGTGGCGCGGCATCGCACCCGGCCGCATCGGGGCGGGGCAGTCCACCTCGACGGCGTTCTCGGTTCCCGCCGGGTCGCTCGGCTGGTGGGTCGACCACTTCGCGTCGGTCGGGTCGGAGGCGAAGATCACCTCGACGAGCTCGAGCGAGGAGCGCCTGCTCGTTCGCGACCCCGACGGGCTGCAGATCGAGCTCGTCGCCACGAACGAGGACGACCCCCGCGACCCGTGGGACTCCAAGAGCGTGCCGGCGGAGTACGCGATCCGCGGGCAGCACTCCAGCGTCCTGACCGTCCGCGACGCAGAAGGCACCGTCGGGCTCATGGTGAACGACCTCGGCATGCGCATCGTCGAGCAGGAGGGCGGGCGCACGCGCCTCGCCGCCGGCCCCGGTGGCCCCGGTGCCCTCGTCGACGTGCACGCATCCGGTCTCGCGCCCGAGGGCCTGACCGCCGGCGGCACAGTGCACCACATCGCGTTCCGGGTGCCCGACCATGAGACGCAGCAGGCGTGGCGCAACGACCTCGTCTCACGCGGACACCAGGTGACCGAGATCCTCGACCGGCAGTACTTCACGAGCATCTATTTCCGCGAGCCGGGTGGGGTGCTCTTCGAGATCGCGACCGACACCCCCGGCTTCGACATCGACGAGCCCCTGCTCGAACTCGGCCGCTCGCTGAAGCTGCCGCCGTGGCTCGAGCCCTCCCGCGAGGCGATCGAGGCGCGGGTGCAGCCGGTGTCGCTGCCGACCGAGAACAACCCCGAGGTCGCCGCGTGAGCGGGGCCGCGATCGACCTCGACGCGTGGCCGCACCTGTTCGAGCCGGGTGACTCCGACGCCCCGGTGCTGCTGACCCTCCACGGCACCGGCGGCAACGAGCGCGAGATCACCGCGCTGGTGTCGCACCTGTGGCCGGGGGCGGGCGTGCTGTCGCCCCGCGGACGGGTGAGCGAGCAGGGGATGACGCGGTGGTTCCGTCGCATGGGCGAGGGGGTGTTCGACGTCGACGACGTGATCGCGCGGGCGAGTGAGCTCGCCGGGTTCCTCGCCGCTGCACGGGAGCGGTACGGGCTCGGCGACATGCCGATCATCGCGGCCGGATTCTCGAACGGCGCGAACATCGCGTTGGCGACAGCGCTGCTGCATCCCGAGGCCCTCGATCGGGTCGTGGCGTTCAGCGGGATGTACCCCTTCGCCGACCGCGACCCGATGGGAAACGTCTCGGCAGTCGACCTCGTACTGCTCAACGGTGCCGCTGATCCGATGGCACCCTCGGCGAGCGTCGACCGTCTGGTCAAGGTGGCTCAGGCGCACGGCGCGGGAGTCGAGCGGCACGTCCGCCCCGGCGGCCACGGCCTCGCCCAGAGCGACGTCGACGCGGCGCGGGAGTGGCTGGCGGCGCACTGACCCGCGCCGCCCCGCTCCCCTCCGTGGTTCGCGGGAGGGTGCCCGAGAGTAGCGTGGACGACGACGCGAGGAGGCGGTGGTGGGCAGGCTCATCTACACGACGAACGTCTCCCTCGACGGCTTCATCGAAGATCCACGAGGGAGCTTCGACTTCCTCCCGCCCGGCGAAGACGTCTTCGCCGCGCACACGGAGCTGATGCAGTCGATCGGCACGCTCGTCTACGGCCGGCGCCTCTACGAGAAGATGGCGGTCTGGGAGATCGACCCGTCCTTCGCCGCGCAGTCGCCCGCGCTCGCCGCATTCGCGGCGGCGTTCGCCGACACCGACAAGATCGTGTACTCATCGACCCAGATCGAGACGCCGACGGCACGCACCCGCATCGAGCGCGCCTTCGATCCGGTGGTGGTGCGCGAGATGAAGGATGCCGCTGACCGCGACCTCCTCATCGGCGGAGCCGACCTCGCGGGCCAGGCGCTGCGCGCGGGCCTCGTCGACGAGGTGCAGCTCTACGTCGCGCCGGTCTCGGTCGGCGGCGGGAAGCCGGGCCTGCCCGCCGGCATCCGACTCGATCTCGAGCTGCTCGGCGAGCGCCGCTTCGGCAACGGCGTGGTTTTGCTGCGCTATCGCCCGCGCCCCGTCTGACCGCGCCGCGCCTCCAGCCCATCGAGGATCAGGTCGAGGCCGAACAGGAACTCCTCCGACGGGTCGTACCCCGCGGCGGCCAGCGTCGCGGCGGATTCGCTGAGGTACGGGAACTGCTCTGCCGGCAGCTGCGGCAGGTAGACGTCGTCGATCGCCTCGGCGAAGTCATCCGGGGTGTCCAGCGACAGTCCACCCGCCTGCAGCGCGTAGCCGTACAGGTAGCTGTCGAGCACCCAGTTGGCGTGCGTGGCCATCGAGACCGAGAAACCGGCCTTCCGCAGGCACGCGGTCACGGCTTCGTGATGGCGGAGGTTCGCCGGGCCCGGCGCAGTGCGCGTGTCGAGCAACCCGATCGCCCATCGATGGCGGGCCAGGACCCGCCGAGCCGACAGCGCGCGATCGCGGATCGCCTCCCGCCATTCGGCGTCTTCGCGCGGCAACGCGATCTCCTCGAACACGACGTCGACCATCGCGTCGAGCAGCTCCTCCTTGTTCGCGATGTAGTGGTAGAGGGTCATCGCCCCCGCATTCAGCACGGTCGCGAGCCGTCGCATGCTCAGCCCATGGACACCCTCCGCGTCGGCCAGCCGGATCGCCTCGAGAACCACCCGACGCCTGCTCAGACCCGCGGGCGCCGCAGCACCTCCCTCATCGACTGACACCGTTCTCCCTTCGCCCGTCTTGACAACCGTACAGCGTACGGGTCATAGTACAGCGTACGACGTACGGTGTACGAGAAGCCGGCGTCCCGCATCCGTGGGCCAGCCGGCCCGCCCTCGCAGAGAGAGAAGACGCCATGACCACCTCGATCTCACCCAAGCCGCCGCTCGACAGCGCCCCGATGTCCGTGCGCGCCAAACTCGCCGCCGCCTGGACGAGCTTCATGTTCCTGTACGTCTACGTCGACGTCCTGAATTTCTACAAGCCGGGCGTCGTCGACGGCATCCTCGACGGACTGGTGTGGCGCTTCGACATCAGCGCGACGCTGCTGACGATCTTCCTGGTGACCGTCTCGCTGCCCGCCGTGATGGTGGTGCTCTCGACGACGCTGCCGGCGCGGGTCAATCGAACGCTCAACCTCGTCGTCGCGGCGCTCCTCATCCCGTACTCGATCTTCAACGCGGCCGGCTCGACGTGGGAGTGGGCGGTGTTCTACGCCATCTCGATCGGCGTCGAGCTGCTAATCCTGGCGTTCATCCTCCGTACGGCCTGGACCTGGCCACGCGGCACGGCGACGAGTGACACGTCAGCTGCCGCTGCGGGCCAGCTCGCCCGGCACTGACGCCCGCCTCGACCCGTTCCCCCGTCAACTTCCGCCGCGAAACGTCGCGATGGACGGCAGAAGGTGACGGGGGAAGGCCAGGGCGGCACCTGAAGTGCCCTAACTCCTGCAGAATCGACACCGGAGAGCGCGAACAGCCGCTGTGAGGCACCTCCGTGCCGATAGTGCAGGAGTTAGGCCCACCCCGACCCCCTCAGTCGCTCTTGCGCATCGCCCGCACCCCGACGGCGAGCCCCACCGCAGCCAGCAGCAGCGCCGCGACCCAGCCCCACAGCACCACCGGCGCCGCCAGGTCACCCGCGAACAGCGCCCGCTCGGCCTGCACGACCCAGTTGATCGGATTCACCGTTGCGACCGCGCGCATCCACGCCGGACCGTCGTCGAGCGGCAGCAGCACGCCCGACAGGATCAGCAGCGGGAAGATCAGCGTCTGCTGCACTCCCCAGAACAGCCATTCGCGGTCCTTCGTCTTGATCGCGAGCGTGTACGACAGCGACCCGAGCCCCACGCCGAACACCGCGAGCAGCACGATCCCGATCACCATCCCGGCCACATCGACCGGGAACCCGAAGGGCAGAGCGATCAGCACGATGATGATCGCCTGCACCACGATCGGCACGGTCTCCTTCAGCGCCCGCCCGACCAGCAGCGACGCCCGCGAGATCGGCGCGACCAGCGTCCGCTCGTGCGAGCCGGTCATCATCTCGTACTGCAGGTTCGACCCGGTCGCCCCGGTGCCGAACAGCACGATCATCACCAGCACCCCGGGCACGAACCAGCGGAGCGTCTCGCTCACCGGCTCACCGGACTGCCCGACGAGCAGCGGCGCGAAGAGCCCGAGGAACACCAGCGGCTGCACCAGGCTGAAGATCACGGTGAACGGGTCGCGGAGCGTGGGTCGCAGCTCCCGGCTCAGCACGTTCCAGGTGTCGCGGGCGACGTTCGGTCGCACCACGGTGTCGGGACGATCGGATGCCACGGGCTGACGTGTCTGCGTGCTCATCGCACCACTCCTTCGGTTGCGGCCTCGGCGGCCTGGTGTTCATCGGCGGCGGACCCGGCCGCCTCCTCGGTCTCGTCGACCGGCTGGTCGGCGTCGCGCAGGGTCCGGCCGGTCAGACTCAGGAACACGTCGTCGAGCGTCGGCGGGACCCCCGTCGCACGAACCACCTCGATACCCGCGGCGTCGAGCTCGCGCACCGCGCGGGGCAGCAGCAGGTCGCCGTCCGGCGCCGTCACAGCCAGATCAGCGGCATCGCTCCCCTCGACGCGCCGCACGTCCCTCCCGCTCAGCGCCGCCACGACCGGAAGCGCGCGCTCCGCGGCATCCGCGGTTCTGAACCCCAGGGTCAGCACATCGCCGGCGAGTTCGGCCTTCAGCCGCGCGGCGGTGTCATCGGCGATGACGCGCCCCCTGTCCATCACCATGACGCGTTCGGCATAACGGTCGGCCTCTTCGAGGTAGTGCGTGGTGAGGAAGATCGTCGTGCCGAATCGCTCGCGCAGGTCGAGGATGTGCGCCCACAGGTTCGCCCGGCTCTGCGGGTCGAGACCCGTGGAGGGTTCGTCGAGGAAGATCAGCGGCGGGGCGTGCATGAGCCCGAGCGCGATGTCGAGCCGCCGTTTCTGCCCGCCGCTGAGCTGCTGCACGGTGCGGGTCGCGAATCCCGACAGATCGAGCGACTCGATGAGTTCGTCGGCCCGGGCGGATGCCGCGGCGCGGCCCATCCCGTAGAACGCGCCCTGGCTGAGCAGCTCGTCCCGCGCGCGTTGCGCGAAGCTCCCGCTCGTCAACTGACCGACATAGCCGATGCGAGCGCGGACGCCGGCCGGATCACGGAGGATGTCGTGGCCGACCACCCGCGCGTTGCCGGACGTGGGTGGCAGGAGAGTGGTGAGCATGCGCAGGCTGGTGGACTTGCCCGCGCCGTTGGGTCCGAGGAACGCGACGAGCTCGCCGCGCTGCACCTCGAACGTCAGGTCGGTGACCGCCGCCACGGTCTTCTTCTTGACGGTGAAGCGCTTGGTGAGCCCCTGCGCTTCGATGATCGGTTGGTTCGCCATGGGTCGAAGGTAGGAGCGCACCCGGACAGATCCTGTCCGCGATGACGGGCAGAATCGATGCATGTCCGACACCACGACCCGCGCGCTCGCTCTGCTGAATTTGCTGCAGACGCATCGGCACTGGCCCGGCACCGAACTCGCCGCGCGGCTCGGCGTGACCGAGCGCACGGTGCGACGAGACGTTGAGCGCCTCCGCGATCTCGGCTACCGCATCGAGTCGACGCCGGGCATCACCGGCGGCTACCGCCTCGAGGCCGGCAGCGCCGTGCCGCCGCTCCTCCTCACCGACGAGGAGGCGGTCGCGATGGCGATCGGACTGCGCGTCGCGGCATCCCAGCGGCTGGTGAGCGGACCCGAGACGACCCTCACAGCGCTGGCGAAGCTCGAGCAGGTGCTGCCCGCGCCGCTCCGGCGCCGGGTCACGGCGCTGGCCGACGCGGTGCAGCCGGCGGGGATCCAGTCGGGCGCGGCGGTGTCGAGCGAGGTGCTCGGCGAGCTGGCGCTGGCGATCCGCGACCACGAGCGGGTGCGGTTCGACTACACCTCGATGACCGGCGCCGAGACGCGCCGCCGCGTCGAGCCGCACGCGCTCGCCCCCGCCGACCGGCACTGGTATCTGCTGTGCTGGGACCTCGAGCGCGACGACTGGCGCACCTTCCGCGTCGATCGGCTCGCCCGCGTCGAGCACACCCGGGTACTCTTCGAGCCGCGGCCGCTGACCCCCGACGAGGTCGAGGACTTCATCCTCGTCGCCCGCTCGTGGACGCGTCAGCCCGTCGAGGCCGATGCGGTCATCGACCTGCCCATCGACGTCATGAAGGAGCACTTCGGCATCTGGGGGCAGGGTGCGACCGAAGAGGATGCTGCGCACACGCGGTGGCCCGTCGGTGGCGCCGACTTCCGCGAGACCATGTATGGCCTGTCGTGGATCCCGGCCGGGGTCGACTACACGACCGACCTTGCCGAGCCGTCGCGCGCCGAACTGCGTGAGGTGCTCGAGCGGATGCTGCGCGCCCTCGACGCTCCTGCGCCGCCCGCTCGCGCTCCCGGTCGTTGAGCGCGCACCATGACGAGGCTTCGGCTCGAAGGACCTCCGGCCCGCATCGTCGAGGGAGGCGGAGGAAGATGAGCGGTGTCATGAGATTCCTCGCGAACGCACCACGGTTCTTGTTCTTCACCGGCAAGGGCGGCGTCGGCAAGACATCGGTCGCGTGCGCCACGGCCGTGCACCTCGCGACCCTGGGGCAGCGCGTCCTGCTCGTGAGCACCGATCCCGCGTCCAACCTCGGCCAGGTGTTCGGCATCGCGATCGGCAACGCCGTCACGGAGATCCCGTCGGTTCCGGGCCTCGATGCGCTGGAGATCGATCCCGCGCAAGCGGCCGACGCCTATCGGGAGCGCATCATCGGGCCCCTCCGAGGGCTGCTGCCCGAACCGGAGATCGCCGGGGTCATCGAGGGGCTCTCGGGTTCGTGCACCACCGAGGTCGCATCCTTCGATGAGTTCACGCAGCTTCTGACGGATGACACCGCATACGGGCGATACGACCACATCCTCTTCGACACCGCTCCCACCGGGCACACCATCCGCCTCCTCCAGTTGCCCGGATCGTGGACGCGGTTCCTGTCGACCGGCGGAGACGCGTCGTGCCTCGGTCCCCTCGCCGGGCTGGAGAAGCATCGCGCAACGTACGCAGCGGCGGTCTCGGCGCTCACCGATCCCGACCGCACCCGGCTGATCCTGGTCGCCCGCCCGCAACCGTCCGCGCTGAAGGAGATCGGCCGCACGTTCGCCGAGGTGACCGCGATCGGCATGACGAATGCGTTCGTCGTGATCAACGGCGTCCTCCCCGAAAGAGCCGGCGACGAGCCGATCGCAGTGGCGCTGCGTCGTCGGGAAGCTGCCGCGCTGTCGGCCGTTCCGGCGGCGATCGCCGATCTGCCGCGCGATGTTCTGGAGCTCAAGGCACGCGACGTGGTCGGCCTTGAAGCGGTCCGCACGTTCTTCGACCCCGAACTCGCGGATGAGGCGGTGAGGGATGCCGCCGAGACCGCCGTTCTGCCGGACGCGCCCCTGGTCGCCCTCGTGGATGAGATCGAGCGCGACGGGCCTGGTCTGGTGATGTGCATGGGCAAGGGCGGTGTCGGCAAGACGACCGTCGCCGTTGCCGTGGCCCTCGCCCTGGCCCACCGCGGTCACGAGGTGCTCCTGACCACCACCGATCCTGCCGCCCACCTCGACGAAACGCTCGGCGCGGCGGTCGACGGCCTCACCGTGACACGGATCGACCCCGACATCGCACTCGAGCAGTACCGTGCGCACGTCATGGCGACGAAGGGGAAGGAGTTGGACGAGTCGGGACGCGCGGCGTTGGCCGAGGATCTGATGTCGCCGTGCACCGCGGAGGTCGCGGTCTTCCACCAGTTCTCTCGGGCGATTCACGACTCCCGACGGAAGTTCGTCGTGATGGACACCGCACCGACCGGACACACCCTGCTGCTCCTCGACACAGCCGGCTCGTACCATCGCGAGATCGCCCGCCAGATGGGAGCCGTGAACATGGCCTATTCGACGCCCCTGATGCGACTGCAGAACCCCGCACAGACGAAGATCCTTCTCGTGACGCTCGCCGAGACGACACCCGTGCTGGAAGCGACGGGGCTGCAGGACGACCTGGAACGTGCCGGCATTCACCCCTGGGCGTGGGTGGCGAACAACTCGATCGCCGCGACGCACCCCCACTCGCCGTTCCTGCGGACGCGAGCCCGCAACGAGGTCGCCCAGATCGCCCGCATCCGGGAACGGGCGGATCGCATCGCGATCGTCCCGCTGCTGCCCGACGAGCCGGTCGGCGTCGCGCGGCTGTCGGCGTTGACGGGCGGGATTCCGCAGGGCGTCGAAGATCGCCCGACGACACACGCCGTCACACCCTGACACTCTCCTTCACATTCCTCGCCGCTGTCGCCGCCCTCACGTAACGTCGAGGGCATCGCGGCGATCCGGGCGGTCCCGGGCTCCGGCTCATATCCGGCAGCGTTGCGGGTTCGACTCCCGCCGTCGCGTCCACGACAGGCGGCACCCTCCCGCGTGGGACCTAGGTCCCCACCAGTCCGTCGCCGCTTTCCCTATCGTCGAGGCCACGAGGACGGACGGTGGCCATGGAACGCATTCTGCTGGGCTACGACGCCAGCGATGGCGCAGACGCTGCGCTCGACTGGGTCACCGATCGCGCGCTGCGCCGTCAGGCGCGCGTGGAGGTCGTCCTCATCACCAACCCGTTCCTGCAGGATCAGCCCAGGGCGGAGGAGGATCTCGCCCGTGCCGAGCAGCGACTCCGCACGGCCAACCCCGCCCTCCCGGTCGAGGCGACGCGGATCGACGGCCTCATGCCGCGCGCCCTGACGGATGCGGCAGAGGACGCGGACATCCTGGTGATCGGCGTCGACAACGGTCACTCCATCCGCGAAGCGCTGCACGGGTGGATGTCGCTCCGCGTGAGCGCGATGGCGACGGTGCCGACCTGCATCGTCCCCTCGGGATGGACCGAGACGAGCGGACCGGTCACGGTCGGTCTTGCGACGGATAGGTCCAGCGACGCGGCGCTGACCTTCGCTGCGGCGGAAGCGGCCGCGGCGGGCGAGACCCTCCGTATCGTGCACGCCTGGTCGGGTCCGATCCTCCCCACGGGTGCACCGGCGGCGGCAGCGGCGACGGCGTCTGCGCCGCGCGCCGTGCGCGCGCAGCATGAGCAGCTCATGCACGAGACCATCGAGCGCCTCCAGCGGGACTTCTCCGGCCTCGCCGTCGATCAGGTCCTCATCCACGACAATGCCGTGTCGGTCCTGAGCAAGGCCGCGGGCGACAGTTCCCTCCTCGTGCTCGGCACGCACGGCCGCGGGCTCCTCGCCGGGGGATTCTTCGGATCGGTCGGGCAAGACCTCATCGGCCGCCTCGACGTTCCCGTCGCCGTGGTGCCGTCGGGGCGCTGACGGCCGAGGTCGACGACGTTCGCTATCGTGCAGGAGTGGTTCCCGGAGACACGGCGAGGCTTCGCTTCCGGCAGATGCTGCCGGAAGACCTCGACGAGATGGCCGGCCTCCTGGGCGATCCGAACGTCATGCGGTTCTACCCCGCACCGAAGACGCGCGAGCAGGCCGCCGCCTGGATCGCCTGGAACCAGCGCAACTACGCAGAGCATGGTCACGGGCTCTGGATCATCGAGACGCACGAGGGCGACTTCGTCGGAGACTGCGGGCTGACGTGGCAGGACGTCAACGGGGCGAGGAAGCTCGAGGTGGGGTATCACGTCGCCCCGCGGTGGCAAGGCCGGGGAATGGCATCCGAGGCCGCTGCGGCCTGCCGCGACTATGCGCGGAATCGCACCGGCGTAGAGGAACTCGTCGCGATCATCCACCCGGACAACCTCGCCTCGCAGCGCGTGGCGCACAAGATCGGGATGCACCGCGTCGAAGATGATCGGCGGGCGGACGGTTCATACCGGATCGTGCTGAGCATGCACCTCTGATTACCGCGGTCTGCCCCTCTCAGGTCTTACGCTTCGCCAGCGACAGCCATGTCTCGATGATGCTGTCGGGGTTGAGAGAGATCGATCCGATGCCGTGGCGGACGAGCCAGTCGGCGAGATCAGGATGATCCGACGGGCCCTGGCCGCAGATGCCGACGTAGCGCCCTCTTCGATTGCAGGCCTCGATCGCCATCTGCAGCACGCTCAGCACGGCGGGGTTCCGCTCGTCGAAAGCCTCCGCGACGAGATCGGAATCCCGGTCGACGCCGAGGACGAGCTGAGTCATGTCGTTGGACCCGATGGAGAACCCGTCGAAGTGGTCGAGGAAGCGATCGGCGAGCAGGGCGTTCGACGGAATCTCGCACATCATCAGGACCTCGAGGCCGTTCTCCCCCCGGCGCAGGCCATTCTCGGCGAGCACCCGCTCCACGGCCGCGGCCTCATCGACCGTGCGGACGAACGGGATCATGATCTTAACGTTCGTCAGACCCATGGCGTCACGGACGTGGCGCAGCGCGTCGCATTCCATCGCGAAGCAGTCGGCGAACCGGTCGGTGACGTAGCGCGACGCTCCCCGCCACCCGAGCATCGGGTTCTCCTCCTGCGGCTCGTATCGCTCGCCTCCGAGCAGATGCGCGTACTCATTGGTCTTGAAGTCGCTCGTGCGGACGATCACCGGTTTGGGTGCGAACGCGGCCGCGATGGTCGAGACGCCCTCGGCCAGGCGGCGGACGAAGAACTCCCGCGGTCCGCCGTAGGGGCTCGTGCGGAGCATGATCTCGTCCCGCAGCGGTTCATCCAGCGCCGCGACGTCGAGCAGCGCCTGCGGATGAATGCCGATGAGTTCGTTGATGATGAACTCCAGTCGGGCAAGCCCCACCCCGGCGTTGGGGAGCGCGGCGAAGGCGAACGCCTGATCGGGTGCGCCGACGTTCATCATCAGCTCGACCGGGATCGGCGGCATCCGATCGATGCGCGTGTGCTCCTCCGAGAAGTCCGCACGTCCGGCGAACACGTGCCCCTCGTCACCGTCGCTGCAGCTGACCGTGACGAGCGTCCCGTCGGTGAGCTCGCGGGTGGCGGTGACCGTGCCGACGACGGCGGGGATGCCGAGCTCGCGCGCAACGATCGCTGCGTGGCAGGTGCGACCGCCGCGGTCGGTGATGATCGCGGCGGCCTTCTTCATCACCGGCTCCCAGTCGGGATCGGTCATGTCGGCCACGATCACGTCGCCGTCCTGCACCCGCTCCATGTGCTCGGCCGAGGACATCACCCGCACCCGCCCGACGCCGATGCGGCGACCGATCGCGCGACCCGAGATGAGAAGGTCGCCGTGCTCGCGCAGCACGAAGCGGTCGAGGGTCACGGCATCCTCCCGCGACACGACCGTCTCGGGACGCGCCTGCAGGATGTACAGGCGACCCTCCTGCCCGTCGCGGGCCCACTCGATGTCCATCGGCCGGCCGTAGTGCTCCTCGATCACCAGCGCGGATCGTGCGAGTTCGGCGACATCGTCGTCGGTGATGCTGAACCGCGAGCGCGCGCTGTCGGGAACGTCCTCGAACGACGTGCTGTGTCCGACGGTGCTCTCGGTGGCGAACCGAAGGGCGATGGTCTTCTCGCCGAGGCGCCGACGGAGGATCGCGGGCCGGCAGGCCCGGAGCCCGGGCTTGTACACGAGGAACTCATCCGGGTTGACCGCGCCCTGCACCACCGCCTCCCCCAGCCCATAGGCACTGGTGACGAGGACGCTGTCGCGGAACCCCGACTCGGTGTCGACGGTGAAGATCACACCCGACGCGCCGATGTCGGAGCGCACCATGCGCTGCACGCTGGCCGACAGCGCCACATCGGAGTGCGCGAACCCCTGGTGCACCCGATAGGCGATCGCGCGGTCGTTGTAGAGCGAGGCGAACACCCTCGTGATGGCCGCGAGGATGTTCTCGACGCCGGCGATGTGCAGGAAGGTCTCCTGCTGCCCGGCGAAGGACGCATCCGGCAGGTCTTCGGCGGTCGCCGACGAACGGACCGCCCAGGTGATGTCGGTGCCCCCGGTCTCGTCGACAACGGCGGCGAAGGCGTCGCGGATGTCGCGTTCGAGGTCGGCCGGAAGGGGCTGGGCGTTGATCATCGCGCGGATCTCGGCTCCCGCCCGGGCGAGCGCTGCGACGTCGGACACGTCGAGCGCCGCCAGCATCCGCGCGATGCGATCTGCGAGTCCGTCTGCGGCGAGGAAGGCGCGATAGGCCCGCGCCGTGGTGGCGAACCCGCCCGGCACCCGCACGCCGCTCGAGGCCAGCCGCGAGATCATCTCGCCGAGGGAGGCGTTCTTCCCACCCACCTGGGGCAGGTCCGCCATACCGATCTCGTACAGCGGGATGACGCTGCTCCCCTGTTCTGCGGCCATCATGCCCTCTCCCGACCTCGTTCGTCCGATGCAGGGTCAGTGTCGAGGGATGGTCGGAACCAGCCCGGGTCGAAGGTCCTGCCGGGCCACGACCCGGATGCCGCGGGACCAATGTCCCGGCGCCCGCCGGGGCGGGCCGGGAGACTCCTCCCGACACCGAGGGCGAGAAGGAGCACACCGATGGATGACATCACCGAAGCCCCCGTGTGGAGCCTCAGCGAGGACGAGTGCTGGAGCCTGCTCGCACGTGGTCAGGTGGGTCGCCTGGCGGTGTCGATCCAGGGGGAGCCCGACATCTTCCCGATCAACTACGTGACCGACGGGCCGCACGTGCTGTTCCGCACGGCGCCCGGGTCGAAGCTCGCGGAGCTGTCGGCGAACCCCCGCATCGCATTCGAGGTCGATGAGTACGACGACGACGGTGCCGCGAGCGTGGTGTTCAAGGGGATAGCGGCCCGCCTCGAACTGCAGAGCGAGATCGACGCGGCCGAGGCTCTGCCGCTCACGCCCTGGATCCCGACCCTCAAATACCGTTGGGTCCGTCTGTCGCCGACGTCGATCACGGGCCGGCGCTTCCAGCGTGGACCGGAGCCCGACCGGTACGACGCCGCCGCGAACGATCAGTGGACGTGACGGCGCTCGTCACCCCACCCCGCGTGGCGGTCGCTCGCCCGTGCCGCGCTCCATGATCCACGTCGGCAGTTCGATCTGACGACTGAACCCGGTCGGGTCCTCGATCCGCTCGAGCGCCAGCCGGGCGGCCTGGCGGCCGAGGTCGACCGGGTCGTACGAGATCACCGTCACCCCCATGAGGTCGGCGGTGTCGAAGTCGTCGAACCCGATCAGGGCGGTGGTGTCGTCGCCTCGGGCGCGCAGGGCGCGCAGCGCTCCGATCGTCATGCGGTTGTTGCCCGCGATGATCGCCGTCGGCGGTTCGGCTGCATCGAGGAGCTGGCCCACCAGCCGCTCGGGCGGCTCAGCGGGATCGTCCGCCAAGAGCTCCCACCGGGCGGCGTCGTCTATCCCCGCGGCGGCGAGCGCCGCGCGGCGTCCGGCGAGCCGCTCCTCCTGCGAGTACACCGCTGCCGGATTGCACACGTATGCGATGCGACGGTGGCCGTGGGCGATGAGCCGGGATGTGGCATCCGCCACGCCCGCGCGGTTGGCGAGCACCACCGAGTCGGCGATGAGGTTGCGCGCCGGCCGGTCCACGCTGACGACGGCCGTCCCGAGCTGCCGCTCGCCCTCGAGATACCCCTGGTCGCGGCTGACCGGGATGAGCAGCAGTGCGTCGATGCGCTGCCCGAGGAGCGTCTCGGCGACCTGCTCCTCGCCCTCCTCGGTGTCGTCGGTCGTGGCGAGCACCAGCCCGTATCCCTCCTCTCGCAGCACGCGTTCGATGCCCGAGGCGACCTTGTAGTAGAACGGGTTGCCGAGCTCGCCGATGATGAGGCCCATAGTGCGTGTTCTGCCGCCGCGGCGGAGCCCCTGGGCGAGGGCGTTGGGGCGGAAGCGCAGGCGCTTGGCCGCCGCGAGCACGCGTTCGGCCGTCTCGGGGGCGACGAGCTCGCGTTGGCTGAACACCCTCGACACGGTCTTGGCGCTGACATGCGCCAACCGGGCCACGTCTTCGACGGTCGCACGCTGCGAGGTCATCGACTTCCGCCCGCGTCGACGTCGTGGGAATCAGTCATGTCTGACGTGGACATGAAATGGGACATCCGAACCTCCTCTTCAACCGGATGACTCGTGAAAATACCCGATCAAGGGGATTCTCGCCGGAGAAATGCCCACTGGTCAAGCCCGGACAACCTTGTCAGCTCGTCTTGTCAACGTAGGACATTGGGTCATATCGTCTACCGAGACGCCGCGAGGTCGCGGCCGCACAGACGGATCAACGGTGAATCTGCAAAGGAGATGCACATGAGGCGCAAGACGATTGCGATCGCCTCCCTCGGGGTGGTGAGCGCACTGGCATTGGCCGGCTGCGCGGGTGGCGCAGGGGCCGACGACCCCGATAACACCATCGACGGCGAGGTGCAGGGCGAGGTGACCTTCGTGACCTGGCGCACCGACCTGGTGCAGGACGGCACTTTCGAGGCATACGCCGAGCAGTTCACCGAGATGTACCCCGACGCCTCGGTCACCTTCGAGGGAATCACCGACTACGAGGGTGAGATGCGTACCCGCCTGTCGACGGAGAGCTACGGCGACGTGCTGGGAATCCCCAACAGCGTGCAGCCCGACCAGTTCGCCGACTACTTCGAGCCGCTCGGCCAGACCGACGACCTCGAGGGCACGTACCGGTTCCTGGCCCCGAAGAGCTTCGACGGCGTGCAGTACGGTCTCGCACTCGGCGGCAACGCCAACGGCCTGGTCTACAACACCGCCGTCTTCGAAGAGGCGGGCGTCACCGAGGTGCCCAAGACCGAGGAGGAGTTCCTCGCGGCGCTGCAGGCGATCGAGGAGAACACCGACGCGATCCCGATGTACACGAACTACAAGGACGGCTGGCCGCTCAGCCAGTGGACCAGCAACATCGGCGCCCCGAGCGGCGATGCCGACGCGATGAACGCGATGACCACGGAGGACGCTCCCTGGACCGAGGGCACCGACATCTACGCCATCGACTCGCTCATCTTCGACGCCGTCGCCGGCGGGTATACCGAAGACGACCCGCTCACCACCAACTGGGAGCAGTCGAAGGTCGACTTCGCCACCGGCAAGATCGGCGTGATGGGACTCGGATCGTGGGCGATCTCGCAGCTGCAGGCCGCCGCGGAAGACAACGGCGAGTCCGCGGATGTCGTGGGCTACATGACCTTTCCCGCCACCGCGTCCGACGGCACCCAGTACGCCATGGTCGGCGGCGACTACAACCTCGGCATCAACGTCAACTCCGACGTGAAGGCCGCGGCGAAGGCCTGGATCGACTTCCTCCTGGAGGAGTCCGGCTTCACTGAGACGCAGGGCATGGTCTCGGCACTCACGACCGACCCGCTGCCGTCGAACCTCGGCGGACTCGAGGAGGAGGGCGTCGAGCTGCTCGAGCTCAGCCCCGCCCCCGCTGGCGAGGAGTCGCTCGTCAACGACATCGCCGACGGCGCGCAGATCGACCTCTACGGCAACATCTACCGCCAGAAGCTCGTCGACATCGCCCGTGGCGCCGCTGACGGCGACAAGGAGTCGTACTTCGAGGAACTGAACACCGCGTGGGCCGACTCCCGCGCTCAGGTGGGATGAGCCCGCACCACTGATCGGTTCCGGCCGGGGCATCCCGCCCCGGCCGGAACCACGGAGGAATCATGTCGTTCACCGCCGCAGCCCCCGACGCCCCCGCCGCGCCGGGTCCCGCCATCGTCCCGATCTCCCCCCGGCCGCCGCGCCCCAGCCGGCGCCGTGACCGCCGCCCGGCCGGCCCGCGCAGCATCCTGAATCGACTGACGCCCTACCTCTTCATCGCGGCCGCGGTCGGTCTGCTGCTTCTGCTGACCTACCTGCCTGCGGCCAACATGCTCTGGTACAGCCTCACCGACTGGGACGGCATCGACAAAGAGCAGAACTTCATCGGACTGCAGAACTACCTCGAGGTGTTCACCAACCCTCGCGTGTTCGGGGTGTTCTTCGTCAGCATCTACTACTTCATCGGCGCCTTCGTGCAGATGGCGATCGCTTTGTACTTCGCCGCGCTGCTGTCGACCCGCACCCGGTTCTCGAACTTCTTCCGCGGGGTGCTCTTCTTCCCCTACCTCATCAACGGCGTCGCGATCGGCTTCGTCTTCCTCTACCTCTTCCAGCCCGGCGGCACGCTCGACACCGTGCTCGGCTGGTTCGGCGTGGCCGACACCCCGCAGTGGCTCGGCGACCCCGACGTGGCGAACTTCTCCCTGGCCGGCACGAGCGTCTGGCGCTACACCGGCATGAACTTCGTGCTGTTCCTCGGCGCGATGCAGTCGATCCCCCGCGAGTTGTACGAGGCCGCCGAGATCGACGGCGCCAACGACTGGCAGCAGTTCTGGGCGCTCACCTTTCCCGGCATCCGTCGGATCATCGGGCTCAGCTTCATCCTCGCCGTCGCAGGCAGCCTTTCTGTCTTCGAGATCCCGTTCATCATGACCGGCGGCGCCAACGGCACCTCGACCTTCGTGATCCAGACCCTGCAGACCGCGTTCACCTTCCGACAGGTCGGGCTGGCGTCGGCCATGGCGATCGTGCTGCTCGCGATCGTGCTGATCGTGACCTGGGTGCAACGCAGGGTGTTCCCCGACGAGAAGGTGGACCTGACATGAGTGCGACCGCCCTTCGTCCTCCCCGCGCCGGCCGCTCGATCGGCGCGACCGTGAAGTACCTCTCGCTCATCGCCGGGGTCGTCGTCACGCTCGTGCCCCTGTCGGTGGTGCTGATCGCCAGCCTGAAGACCTCGCAGGAGATCGGCACGACCGGGCCCTTCGAGGCCCCGGGGTCGTGGTTCAACATCGAGAACTTCGTGATCGCCTTCGAGCAGGGCGGCATGGTCGAAGGGTTCATCAACACCACGATCGTGCTGGCGTTCTCGCTCGTGGGCACGATCTTCATCGGCACCACCGCCGCCTACGCCCTCGACCGGTTCCGCTTCCGCGGAAAGAAGCTCGTCGTGGGGCTCTTCCTCGTCGCCACGCTGATCCCCGGGGTGACGAGCCAGGTCGCGACGTTCCAGATCATCAACGGCCTGGGGCTCTACGACTCGATGGCGGCGCTCGTGCTGCTGTTCATGGGCACTGACATCATCTCGATCTACATCTTCATCCAGTTCATGCAGTCCATCCCCGTCTCGCTCGACGAGGCGGCGATGATCGACGGCGCGAACCGGTGGACGATCTACTGGCGCATCGTGCTGCCGCTGCTCAAGCCCGCGATCGCCACGGTCGTCATCATCAAGGGCATCGCCATCTACAACGAGTTCTATCTCCCCTTCCTGTACCTGCCGTCGGAGGGCCTGATCTCCACGTCGCTGTTCCGGTTCAAAGGACCGTTCGGCGCGAACTGGGAGATCATCGCCGCCGGAACGATCCTCGTCATCATCCCCACCCTCGTCGCGTTCCTCGCTCTGCAGCGCTGGATCTATCGCGGCCTGACCGCCGGAGCCGTCAAGTGACCCTCACCCCTCTCATCCGCCGCCCGATCACCGACGGATGGACCCTGCAGGCCACCGCGGGCCCGGTGCCCGACGCGCTGCGGACGCAGGTGATCGACGTGCCCGTGCCTGCGGAGGTGCCCGGCTGCGTGCACACCGACCTGCTGGCCGCCGGCCTCATTCCCGACCCGTACCTCGACGACAACGAGGCGCTCCTCGCCTGGATCGGCCGGGTCGACTGGACCTACCGCACGACGTTCTCGTGGGGCCCTGACGGCCACCAGCGCCACGACCTCGTCTTCGACGGACTGGACACCGTCGCCCGCGTCGAGGTCAACGGGCGCACCGTCGCCGAGACGGCGAATCAGCACCGCTCCTGCCGCATCCCGCTCGACCAAGCCGGGCTGCTCCGCGAGGGTGAGAACGACCTCGTGGTGCACTTCACCGCGCCGGTGCCCTACGCCAACGCGCAGAGTGTGGCGCTCGGCGCCCGCCCGCGGCCCTATCCCCTCCCCTATGAGGCGATCCGCAAATCGGCCTGCAACTTCGGCTGGGACTGGGGAATCGCCACCTTCACCTCCGGCATCTGGCGAGAGGTGCGCCTGGAGTCGTGGTCGACCGCGCGGCTGGCCGAGGTACGCACCCACGCCGCGCCCGACGGCGAGGGAGGACGCGTCGCCGCGACCGTCCACATCGAACGAGCGGATGCCGCGCGGACGGCAACGGATGATCTGCGCGTCCGGCTCCGTGTCGACGAGGCCGAGACCGTCGTCTCGATGCCGGCAGGCGACGACGACGTCACGGTTCAGGTTCAGCTCGACCAGGTCGAGCGCTGGTGGCCTGCCGGCTACGGCGAGCCCCACCTGTACCAGGTGGCGGTCGACCTGCTCGAAGCCGAGGAGACCGTCGACACCGCCGAGCGCCGCGTGGGCTTCCGCACGGTGAAGTGGGACACCGCTCCCGATGCCGCCGGTACACCGTTCACCCTCGTCGTCAACGACCAGCCGGTCTTCGTCAAGGGTGCGAACTGGATCCCCGACGACGCCCTGCCGGTTCGGGTCGACCGTGCCCGGTACGAGCGGCGGCTGCGCCAGGCCCTCGAGGCGAACCTCAACCTCATCCGGGTGTGGGGCGGCGGCATCTACGAGAGCGACGACTTCTACGACCTGTGCGATGAGCTCGGCCTTCTCACCTGGCAGGACTTCCTCTTCGCCTGCGCCGCGTACCCCGAGGAGGAGCCGCTGCGCTCCGAGATCGAGGCGGAGGCACGCGAGAACATCGTGCGTCTGGCATCCCATGCCTCACTCGTCCTGCTCACCGGCAACAACGAGAACCTCTGGGGCTACGAGGACTGGGACTGGAAGCGCCGACTCGACGGGCGCACCTGGGGCGCGTACTACTACTACGACCTCTTTCCCCGTCTCATCTCCGAGCTCGCCTCGCACGTGCCGTACGCGCCAGGGAGTCCCTTCAGCCCGGGCGGGCAGCACCCGAACGCCGAAGAGCACGGGTCGATGCACCTGTGGGAGCAGTGGAACCGGCAGGACTGGCTCACCTACCGCGAGCACCGGCCACGATTCGTCGCCGAATTCGGATGGCAGGGCCCACCCGCGTGGACGACCCTCCGCCGTTCGGTGTCGGACGACCCGCTCACACCCGAGTCGCCGGGCATGATCGTGCACCAGAAGGCGATGGAGGGCAACGTCAAGCTCGCCGCCGGGCTCGTACCGCACCTGCGCGTGCCCGACGACATGGAGACCTGGCACTGGGCGATGCAGCTGAACCAGGCGATCGCGGTGCGTACGGCGCTGGAGCACTTCCGCTCGTGGGCGCCGCACACCATGGGCGCGATCGTGTGGCAGCTCAACGACTGCTGGCCGGTCACCTCGTGGGCGGCGATCGACGGCGATGAGCGGCCGAAGCCGCTCTTCCACGCGCTGCGGCGCGCTTTCGCGCCGCGCACCGTCTCTTTCCAGCCGCGTGATGGCGGGCTGGCGGCCATCGTGACGAATGACACCGGCGAGGAGTGGTCGGGCACGCTGCACGTGCGTCGTCTCACTTTCGGCGGCGACGTCCGCGCGGCCGAGTCGCTCGGGTACGCCGTCGCTGCGCGTGGGACGGCGACGCTCGCGTTGCCGAGCGAGCTGGCGCAGACGGATGCCGCGAACGCCGAGTTCCTGATCGCGGACGCCGGTGATGTGCGCGGCACGTGGTTCTTCACCGAGGCGCGCGACAGCGCGCTTCCTCCGGCGGAGTTCGACCTCGAGGTCTCCCCCGCCGAGGGCGGGAGCGCCGTCACCGTCACCGCGACCTCGCTGGTGCGCGACCTTACCTTCCTCGTCGACAAGGTCGACCCGGCGGCGCACGCCGAGGAGGGCCTCATCACGCTCCTTCCCGGCGAGCGCACGACTGTGCGCATCCGCCACGAGGGCCCCCTGGATGCTGCGCAGCTGGCCGCCCCGCGCGTGGCTCGCACCCTCAACGAACTGGTGAGCCCGTGACGCTCGATGGCAGGCCGGTCTGCGGCATGACGTGGGGCTGGGTCGGCATCCGCGGCGAGTGGGACACTCCCGCGGCGGACGCCTCGATGACCGCGATGGCCGAGCACGGGGTCACCTGGACGGCGCTGGCGTACGCGGCCGAGCAGGCGACCGCGTTCTCCACCGACATCCCGTTCGAGAACGAACCCACGGTCACCGACGATGAGATCGTCGCAGCCATCCGTCGCGCCCACCGGCTCGGGCTGAGAGTGGTGCTCAAGCCCGTGGTGAACGTCGCCGACGGGACGTGGCGGGCGCACATCGGCTTCTTCGACTGGGATGTTCCGGGCGAGCCGTCATGGACGCAGTGGTTCGCCTCATACCGGCGGTTTCTGCTGCACGCCGCCCGGATCGCCGAGGCGGAGGGCGTGGCGATGCTCTGCATCGGCTGCGAGATGGTGCGCGCCGACGGGCAGGAGTCGCACTGGCGGGCGCTCATCGCCGACATCCGCGCGGTGTACTCCGGTCCGCTCACCTACAACTGCGACAAATACCAAGAGGATCACATCACCTGGTGGGATGCCGTCGACGTGATCTCCTCGAGCGGCTACTACCCCACCGGCACCTGGACGCGGCACCTCGACCGGATCGAGGCCGTGGTGACGCGCGAGGACAAGCCGTTCTTCTTCATGGAGGCGGGGTGCCCGAGCCGCGAGGGGTCGGCGCGGCTGCCGAACGACTGGGGCCTCGCCGGCGCGCCGTCGGGAGAGGAGCAGCGCGCGTACTACGCCGAGATGTTCGCCGCATGCGAGAGCCGCGACTGGGTGGGCGGGCTGATGCTCTGGGACTGGCCGGCGCGGCTGTACGCGCGCGAGGATGCGGCCGAGAACGACGACTACTGCCCGTACGGCAAACCCGCGGGTGAGCACATGCGTGAGACGTACCACCGCTGGCAGAGGGAGGCTGCGCGATGACTGCGGGGAGCGCGGTGGTCGCGATCGACGCCGGCCAGACGGGGATGAAGGTGCGCGTCGCGCCGCACGGGGCGGCGCCGGTCGATCAGGTCTTCCCCGGTATCCGCACCCATGAGCCGCTGCTGCCGCAGCTGGCGTCGGTCGCGATCGCCGCAGCCCGCCACCACGAGGTGCGCATCGACGTGCTGGCGGCCGGGGTCTCGGGCCTCACCGAGGCGGAGTCGGATGCCTCGTCGCTGCGCGCCGCGGTCGCCGCCGAGGCACCTGATCGGGTGCTCCTCGCCCACGACTCGGTCACCTCCTACCTCGGGGCGCTCGGCGATCGTCCGGGCGCCGTCGTCGCCGCCGGAACCGGTGTGGTCACCCTCGCCGTGGGGAAGCACCGCGTCGCACGGGTGGACGGGTGGGGCAACATCATGGGCGACGCCGGCAGCGGCTACTGGATCGGCCGCGAGGCCCTCGAGTCCGTGATGCGCGCCTACGACGGGCGTGGTCCGCGCACTGCGCTCTCGGGGCTCGTCGCCGAGCGGTGGCCCGTGGTCGAGAGTGCCTACATCGAGCTGCAGGGTGCCGACGACCGGGTGGCTCAGATCGCCGCGCTCGCGCGCGGTGTCGCCGAACTCGCCGCCGACGACGAGGTGGCGGCCGACATCTGTCGCCGCGCCGCCGCCGAGCTGGCGCTGTCCGTGGCGACGGCCCTCGACCGCGTCGCCGACGACCCGGATGCCCAGGCCCAGGTCGCCGCGATCGGCGGCGTCTTCCGCGCCGAGGTCATCCGCGCCGGCTTCGCGCACGAGCTCGCCCTCCGGCATCCGCGGGCGCACCTTCGCCCCGCACAGGGCGCCGGGGTCGACGGTACGGCCGAGCTCGCCCGCCTCGGCCCGGGCCACCCACTGCTCTCGCACGTGTCGGTGGCGTGAGTCAACCCCTGTGGTCACCGCGTCGTGACGCCCCTACTCTGTAATCGGATGCCCTGGACCCTGACATCGGTGTGACGCGAGAGCGCGCCACGGGTGGATCACAGAGGACACGCCATGACATCGATCACTCACCCTGACGCGTCTTCTGCCGTGCGGCGGACGAGCCCCAAGCTCGCGAACGACTTCACCGAGCTGTCACGGTTGGTGACCTCGAGCGGGCTCATGCGTCGCCGGTACGGCTACTACTGGACGAAGCTCCTCGCCGTGCCTGTCGTGCTCGCAGCGTTCGTGCTGGTGTTCATCTGGATCGGCGACTCGTGGTGGCAGTTGCTGACGGCAGCGGTGCTCGCGGTCATCCTCACCCAGGTGGCGATGCTCGGCCACGACGCCGCGCACCGGCAGATCTTCCGCTCGGGCCGCTGGAACGACTGGACGTCGCTCGTCATCGGCAACCTGTTCGTGGGGATGAGCTACGGATGGTGGCAGCACAAGCACACCCGCCACCACGCCAACCCGAACAAGATCGGCTCCGACCCCGACATCGAGCTCCCGGTGATCTCGTTCACGCCCGATCAGGCGGAGCAGCGGCGCCGTGGCCCTGCCGGCTGGCTCATGGCCCACCAGGGGCTCTTCTTCTTCCCCATTCTGCTTCTGGAGGGCCTCTCGCTGCACGCCGCCGGCATCCGGCGGGTGTTCTCGCGTGAGCCGCTTCGACGTCGACCGGTGGAGATCACGTTCCTCACCGTGCGCATCGTGGCCTACCTGACGCTGGTGTTCCTCGTTCTTTCTCCCGGGATCGCGCTCGCCTTCCTCGGCGTGCAGCTGGGTCTGTTCGGTGTGTACATGGGCATGTCGTTCGCGCCGAACCACAAGGGGATGCCCCTGGTGCCCGCCGAGCTGAAGCTCGACTTCCTCCGCCGTCAGGTGCTGATGAGCCGCAACATCCGCGGCAGCGTGCTCCTCGACACGGTCATGGGAGGACTGAACTACCAGATCGAGCATCACCTCTTCCCCTCGATGCCCCGCCCGCACCTCCGGGCCGCGTCCGGGATGATCGCCGACTACTGTCGCGCGCACAACGTCGCGTACACACAGACCGGACTCTGGCAGTCGTATGCCATCGTCGTCCGATACATCAACCGGGTCGGCCTCGGCGAGCGCGACCCGTTCGCCTGCCCCCTCCTGGAGCAGCGGCAGGCCGTGTAGCCGAAGGCGGTGCGGGTTCGGCCCCCGCCGTCGCGTCCGCATCGCGCGGGAATCATCCCGCACGGATGATGCCCCGGGCACGCTCTCGGTCCACATTGACGTGGGTGGGCCGCCGGCCCCGGCACAGCAGCACCCCGCCGCGCAGTGGATGAGAGCACGCGGACCGTGCCCGGACGGTTCCAGCCCTCGGTCGGAGGTGAGCGTGAAGACAGCGGCGGGGAGCGGCACCGGAGGTTTCCTCCCGATCGTGCACTGGTTGCCACGGTACGAGCGACGGTGGTTGCGCCCCGATCTCATCGCGGGTGTCGCCGTCGTGGCGATGATCGTGCCGAAGAACCTCGGATATGCCGAGATCGCGGGCGTACCCGTGCAAAACGGCCTCTACGCCGCGGCGGCGGGCGCGATCATCTACGCGCTGTTCTGCACGTCGCGGCAGATCTCGACCGGTCCGAGTTCGGCGCTGGCGACCGTAGCCGGGGGCGCGGTCATCGTGACCGGAGTGACAGGCGGCGATGCCGCGCAGCTCGTGGCCGCGATCACGGTGGTCACCGGCATCCTTCTCCTGCTTCTCGCGCTGTTCCGGATGGGCTGGATCGCCCAGTTCCTTTCGAGGGCGGTGGTCACCGGGTTCCTCGCCGGGGCTGCCCTCGACGTGGTCGTCGGCGAGCTGCCGAAATTGACCGGGACATCGTCCGACGGCGACACCGTCTGGCGCGAATTCGCGTCGTGGATCGTCGGTCTCGGCAACATCCATCTTCCGACCCTGCTGGTCGGCGCCACGGCTCTCGCTGTCATCCTGGCCCTGCGATTCTGGGCGCCGAAGGTCCCGGGTGCCCTGGTGCTCGTGGTCGGCGGACTTCTCGCCTCTTCCCTGCTCGATCTGGGCGAGCGAGGCGTTGCGCTGGTCGGCGCGGTGCCGAGCGGTCTTCCCGTTCCTCAGGTGCCGAGCCTCGACATCGTCGTGCAGAACGTTCCCGAGATCGTGATCGCGGCGCTGGCGCTGCTGCTCATCGGGTTCTCGCAGACGGCGGGCGACGCCCGCTCGTTCGCGACCCGACACCATTACCGCATCGACCCGAACCAGGAGGCCGTCGCGCAGGGCATGGCGAACGTCGGCGCGGGTCTGGTTCAGGGGATGCCGGTCTCCACGAGCCTGTCCGCCAGTTCGCTCAACGAATCGGCCGGGGCCCGGACTCCCGTCGCGTCGCTGACCACGGGAGGGTTGGTGATTCTGACGCTGATCTTCCTCGCACCGCTCTTCTCCGATCTGCCGAAGGCGGTGCTGGGAGCGGTCATCATCGATGCGGTCGTCTTCGGAATGATCGACCTCACGGAGTTCTCCCGCCTCCGGCGGGTGTCGAGATTCGACTTCTGGATCGCCGTGGCAGCGACGGTGGGCGTGCTTTCGTCGGGTGTGCTCTTCGGGATCGTGATCGGCATCGCCCTGTCGCTTCTGTGGCTGATCTTCGTGTCGACCCGGCCCGCCATGCCGCTCCTCGGCCGCGAGCCCGGCACGCAGGTCTTCCGCGATATCGGCCTCAACCCCGCGGATGAGACGTTCCCCGGCATCGCGGTGATCCGTCTCGACGGCGGCTTGTTCTTCGCCACCGCCGAGGCGTTCGACGAACGCGTGCGCGAGATCGTCTCCGGAGAGCCGCCGATCACGGCCCTCGTGATCGATCTGGAGGGCGTCGCCTTCGTCGACTCGCAGGGCGCGGCGAAACTCACTGAGCTCGTCGACCTCGCCGAAGCGCAGGCAATCGCCCTGCGACTGGCACGGATCAAGCCGCAGGTGACCCCCGCGCTGGATGCCGAGGGCGTGCTCGACCGGATCGGCACCGATCACATCCACGGCAACGTTCACCGCGCCGTCCAGGCCCAGCTCGCTCAGAGCGCGGGCGATGGGGCCGTCAGCTGAGCTCTGCCGCGGCGCTGCGACGTGAGTCGTCACTCGCCGACGGCGCTGTGTCGGCGCGGACGTCTACCCTTCGAGCATGGTCGCGACCTCCGACAAGCCCGAGTTCCACGTCGACACGGTCGAGGAGTGGGAGCGCTGGCTCGAGTCCGATCCCGGCCCCGACGGCGTGAGGCTGCGCGTTCGCAAGACCTCATCACGCGAGCCGGGCATCACCTACGCCCAAGCGCTCGACGTGGCCCTGTGCTTCGGCTGGATCGACGGGCAGAAGCAGTCGCTCGACGCGGACTACTTCCTCCAGGTCTTCACTCCGCGCCGCCCCCGTGGAGTCTGGTCGAAGGTCAACATCGCGCACACCGAGCGTCTGGTGCGTGAGGGACGGATGCGCCCCGCCGGGCAGCGCGAGATCGACCGCGCGAAAGCCGATGGGCGGTGGGACGCCGCCTACCGCCAGAGCGACGGCGCGATTCCCGCCGAACTGCAGGCCGCATTGGACGCTGATCCCCAGGTTGCCGCCGCGTTCGCCGCGCAGTCTGCGCAGAACCGCTTCGCGATGACCTTCCGCATCAGCAACCTCAAGCGGGCGAAGTCGCGCGCTGCGCGCGTCGCCCAGTACGTCGCCATGCTCCAGCGCGGCGAGACGATTCACTAGGGCGGATCTGCGGCGGCGTGGCAGCCGGGAAGATGCCCTGCACCCCGGTCACGGAGGACTTCGAGAGTTACTCTGGGCGGGCGCGCCACCGGTGATGCCAAGCGAAGGACCACGACGATGAACCCTCCCCCGACTCCCCCGGCCGGCTGGTACGACGTTCCCGCGGGAGGGAAGCGCTTCTGGGACGGCAAGAGCTGGTCGGCCGATGTCGTCGGCGCGCCGAGCGCAACCGCTGAGTATGAGGCGCTCGATCCGTACCTGCCACCGCCCCGCGCGACGACCACCGTCGCGACCGTGCCGATGACTCCCCTTGTCGGGTCTGCGCCCGCCGGGTGGTATCCCGGTCCGACGGGAGCGCTGCGGTGGTGGGACGGATCGCAGTGGGGGCCGTTCGCCCCGCCGGCGCCCCAGAACGGCGCGCCTGCCAAGGACGTGGGGATCGCCTACCTCTTCCTGCTCCTCCTCGGAGGCGTCGCCGCGCACCGCTTCTACCTCGGCCTCATCCCGTCAGCGATCGTCTTCAACGTCCTGTGGTGGGGCGGGTGGCTGCTGTCGATCCTGCTGATCGGGATACCGATGATCATCGCGGCGGCGATCTGGTGGGTGGTCGACCTCTTCCTCCTCCCCAGCCTGGTGCGCCGCGCCAACGCCGTGCGGTCGATGGGGCCGTAACGAGCCGCGCACGGGAATGCTGCGACGCGTTTCGTCTCGGATGCTCCGCACCCTCGCTCAACGACCGGGACGCGCCGGTCGTTGAGCGAGCGCAGCGAGACGAAACGCCCGACCCGCGCCGGTCGTTGAGCGAGCGCAGCGAGACGAAACGCCCGACCCCGAAATATCCACCGCCACCCCGTCGGGCGCTGTCCCGTCGTGACGATCGGGACGCGTTTCAGAAAGGAGGCTCATCCACCATCGCTCCGGGTGACATTGCACAGACGGCTATCGTGCAAGTGTGCTGTCCGTCGCCTTCTTGCGAAACGTCAATCAGGGTCAGCGTGGGCACCCCTCTACCGCGATGATCGTGGAGGCCTTCGTCTCGGCAGGAATTGACGACGCGATGCCGTTCCAGAGCAACGGAACCGTCGTCTTCGAGGCGGCGGATGCTGACGGGATCGTCGCTGACGTCGTTGGGATGCTGGGCGCCCGGGGTTTTCCACGCGACTGCTTCGTGATGCCCGCATCCGACCTCGCGGCTATCGCTCGGGATTGGGAGGGCTCCCCGACGCTGTCGCGCATGGAGCTCACGGTGCACTCGGGCGGGACGCTGGACATTAACCACCAGCTCGCGACGCACGAAGCGGAGCGCCGCCGCTGCAGGATGATGGCATCCGGCCCGGGCTAGGTCGTGGTGCTCAACGAGAGAGAGCGCGAGAGCAACGGCACGCCCGCAGTCGAGCGCACGATCGGCGGCCCCGCGACCTCGCGGTCTTTGGGAACTGTGCTCCGACTACTGGACCGCCACGAAAGTCCGTGACGACTTCTCGCGGCGCAGTCCGCCGATCCATCCGATGCCATCGGATGACCGGCTGAGCGGGTACGGATCCCTCATCGTGTGGCTCGCCGGATCGGTGCGACCCCATCCGACTTCTCGTCGGCGTGGAAATCTCGGATGAGACGGGCGACGAGTTCGGGCTTTTCCACGATGAGCCCATGGGTCGCGCGGGGGACCACGGCGAGCTCGCCGTCGGGGACGGCCTCGAGCATGGAGAGCAGGTGGTCCACGCGCACTTCGTCGTCATCCCCGACGAGGATGAGCGTCGGCACGACGAGAGTGCGCAGTTGCTCGACGGTGAACGTCGGTTCGCGCAGATGCAGCTGCTCCGCCTTCCTGATCACGATGGGCCAGTGCTCCGCGCCATCGGGTGACACCTCGGCATACGCATCGGCCATGAAGGCCGGAGGTTCACCGTCGAGTACTCCGTTCAGCCACCCATCGCGGTGGAACACGCCGCCCCCGAAAACGAGGGAATGCACGAGGTGCGGATGACGCAGTGCGAGCGCCAATCCCACGATCGCGCCATCGCTCCATCCGAAGATGTGCGCTCCCTCTGGCGCTGAAGCTGCGAGGACCTCGGCGACGCTGTCGGCCATCTCGTCGAAAGACCATTCGCCAGCGACGTCGCGGGAGCGGCCGTGGCCAGGACGATCGACCAAGATGAGGCGGTACCCGTCCAGATGCGCCATCAAAGGTGCGAGCGAGCGTGAATCCGTCCCGCCAGGGTGCAACGCCACAAGGACCGGGCCAGACCCGCGTTCTTCGAACCAAGGATCCCGCTCACTCATCCGCACACCCTATTCCACAGATCCCTCCAGCAACCGAGCCCTGCCGGCGGGACCGTTCCGAACGGCGGAGGTGCGAATCCGCAGGAGTAGTGGTGGGTGCTCTGGTGACCCGTGGGGGAAGGTCGGCTGCGGATTCGAGTCCACCCACGCCGGCCCCAGCGCCTGCACTGACAGACTCGCCCGCCCCAGGGACCTAGGGATCCGTCAGCGCGACGTGTCGTTCGCTTGTTGCTGTTCGGTTGACCACCGCTCCATGTTCGCGGTGAAGGCTGCGTCCCGCAAAGGTGCGGGACGTCGAGCGGTCAGAACGATCCGGAGCCCCTGCGGGCCGACCAGGGCGAGGTCCCGGGTGTTCCATGGCGTATCGGCCGGACCATCGACATCGGCCTGCCCGTAGGCGCGTGCGCGGGCCGCGAGACCGTCGAGCTCGTCGTAGGTCGCAGACACGGACAATTGGATGCCGACGCCCACATGTGCATCGTCCTCACTGCGGCGTAGCAGGATGTCCTGATACCTCCATCGCCGCAGGTGGATGAGAGTCGGGTCATCACCAGGAGGCATGGCGAAAAGCTCGATGAAATCGAGCGCGCCGGTGAACCATTCGGCGGCAGCGCGGACGTCACGGACATCGAGCGAGATGAAGGCGGGCATCCCGTAGATGTCACGAGTCACGCCCTCGAGAAGGTCAGGTGAGTTGGTCATAGGTCTCCGCTTGCTCGTTGACGCTGCGTCAAAGTCAACCCGAGCGCAGCCGGGAACGGCTGAGGATTCGTCTGCGCCCGGTAACCATTTCGCGCCAGTGGAGCTCCATCCAACGCGCCTTCACCGTGCCATCCGCCGGTGAAAGCGCTTTCAACAGCGGCGTTCATCGCGTCGTCAGCGCCGCCTGGATCAGCCGGATGTGCGCTGCCACGTCGCCGCGCGCGAGAAGTCCAGCGCCGAGCGGTCCTGCCGTGTTCTCCCCGAGAAGAGGCAGCCGGGATCTCCAGGCGCTGCCAGACGTGCCGCACCCTCGCTCAGCGGCTGCTGCGGCGGTCGGCGGAGATCGGGCGTTCGACGGGCGCGCTCCGCGATGTGGATGCCTGCACGTGGATCCTGAGCGCGGTGGAGCTCAGTCGTGTGAACCCGAAGGCGGCACTCGACTATGTGGAGCAGTCTGCCGAACTTCGTCGCGCCCTGGGCTTCGGTGACGAGCAGGCAGTAAACGCAACTCTCCTCGCGTGGCAGGGCACGCCGTCGACGGTGGTGGAGCAGATCACCCACGCCATCCACGAGGCGGGATGGGGCGGCATCTCGCGGATGGCCCTGGGAGCGATCGCGATCAACGAGATCGCGGCCGGGTCGTACGAGTCGGCGTTCGAGCGGCTGACGCCGCTGGTGCGGCATCCCTTTCTGCAGGCGAGCTTCCATCACCTGCCGGAGTATGTCGAGGGCGCCGTTCGCAGTGGCAACCGTGCGGCGGCGGAGTGGGCGCTCGACCGGATCCAGGTGTACGCCGACGCGAGCGGCTCCGTGGTGGCGCGGGCACTGTTCACGAGATCCCTGGCGCTGCTGTCGGATGACGCGGGTGCCGAGCACCACTTCGCCGACGCCGTCGCACAGTTCCCGTCAACGCATCGGGGCGACGCCGCGCGGACGCGTCTTCTCTACGGCGAGTGGCTCCGCCGGGTACGTCGGCGCTCCGACGCCCGGTGGCAGCTCGAGCAGGCTCTTCGCGACTTCGAGGCTGTCGGGGCGACGACGTTCGCCGAGCGGGCGCGGCGCGAAATCCTCGCCGCGGGCGGCTCGGTCCCGTCAGATTCAGCGCCGGTGGACCCTCTGAGCAACCAGGAGCGTCAGGTGGCTCTGCTCGCCGCGCGCGGCGCGACCAACGCCGAGATCGCCGCGTCGATGTTCATCAGCCCGAACACGGTCGACTATCACCTGCGCAAGGTCTTCCGAAAGCTGGGGATCAGCTCGCGGAGGCAGTTGGCGGACCGGTTCGCGGAGGGATGACGAGCTTCTCCATCTCGACGTGCACGCTCGGGCCCCCCGACGCGGCCGCTCGATCTTGGCACGAAAACGCACCCTTCAACTGCTGCATAAACGGGCACGTCGGCCCAGCTCGCGTCTCATCGGCATCTTCCTGCTGTCGAGGCGTTGCTCGTCGGTGTCGACGACGCGCACTGCGGTCGACCCGGCCAGTGGCGAGCGCATCGGAGGTCAGTCCACGAGCTCCGACGACGGCGGGCTCTCGCATCGGCTCACAGCCGGCCCGCCGCTGAACTCTCGGTCGATGGCCCCTTCGCAGACGTTCGGTCAACGGCAGAGGCTCCGTCGGCGCCGTCCAGGCGCAGCTCGTCGGCCGGGACCTCCCGCAGGTAGTGGTCGAAGCCGAGACGACCCTTCGTGAAGACGATGAGCAGAAGCGCGGCACCGCCGAAGCCGATGAAACCATTGACCAGGCTCCCCGCCTGCGCGGGGAACAGGGGACCGATATAGATCGAGAACGCGTTGACCGACGTGTGGGCGAGCACCGTCATGAAGAGACTGCCCCGGGTGCGGTTGTAGATCCACGTCAGAATCACCGCGATCGGAATCACACTGGCGATGTAGATGAGCATCGCGGGGAGGTTGAATCCCCCGTTCTGAGCCGCCCACGTCGGCATCATGTACTGAGGGAAGTGCCAGAGCGCCCACAGCACACCGAGGAACAGCGTGCCGACAAGCGGTCCCCAGTAGCCGAGCTTCGACTGCATCCTGGGCAGAGCGAAGCCGCGCCATCCGGGCTCTTCGAGCAGCGGTCCGCCGACGAAGAGCACGAGCGCGAAGTATCCCACGTAGCTGGCCCATCCGCCGGGCAGTCCGGGCAGAGCGGGCGGCACCGGAGACACGGTCGGGTCGAAGGATTCGACCGCGCCCGGGAGCGGAAGGGTCCCGAGGACGAGCACCAGCGGGATGCCGACGAGAACGACCACGTACCAGATCCAGCTCACCTTCACTCGCACCAGTCGCCGAAGAAGATGCATCACGCCGGCGCGGCCGTGGAGAACGGTCTGCATCACGAACGCCGCGACGCACGGACCCGCGGTAATGAAGACGATGGTCACCCACGTCGTCGGCAGGTTCGGCTGCGGCACGACATGGACGAGCACCACAATCCACGACAGAGCGACCGCGATCGTGAAGAAGGAGATCAGCGGAAAGCGACGCATCAGTGCGAGCACGATTACCTCCCGGCCGCAAGTACGATGGACGCTACACCGTGGGCGGGTGGCGCGCCAGCTTGAGGACTTCGAGGGGCTGTGCTGCTCGCGGCAATGGCGGCGCAGAGCATCCTCGCGAGATAGATCTACGCGCGCCCTTCGCTCGGTGTCGCGCTGGCGTGGCCGAAACAGGCGCCATGCTGATGTACTACGCCGGAGGGGTTGTCGACGGGGTCATCGTCTTGGTCCGCTGCGCGCAGTGGGACCGGCCCGCCGGGCGGAGTCCGGAGCGTGCCGCTTGGGTGGCTGTTGGGTAGGGCAGCCTTGTCGGAGAGGATTCGAAACCCGATGTCGGAGGTAGGTGGGATGCTTCATACATGCGTTCGAACCCGCGGCTCACTCTCCTCAGTGACGAGGACCGGTCTGAGCTGACCGACGTGCTGACACGGGTGGAGGCTGCGCAGGCGGCGTTGGCTGCGGCGGAGGCCGAGCAGACGCGTGCGCTTGCTGAGGCGGGAGCGTTCGCGGCGCGGCTGGCGGAGGGGTGGACCGCGGTGGTGCGGGATCGGGACATGGCGCTGCGGGGTGTGGCGGCCGAGATCGCGGCGGCGGTGCGGCTGTCGGACCGGTCCGTGCAACGGCAGATCGACAGCGCATTCGCGTTGGTGAAGGATTACCCCGCGACGGTGCACTGTTTGGAGAAGGGGCTGATCACTCGCGCGCATGTCGCGGTGGTGGAGGATGTCGGGCGACGGTTGCCGCCGGAGCTGAGGGGTGAGTTCGATCAGCTTGCGGCGGAGATCTGTCTGGACGAGACCCCGGGTCGTGCCCGGGCGGATCTGGAGATCCTCGCGGAGCGGATGAACCCGCGGACCTTGACGGAGCGGCATGCGGGGGCGTTTCGGGAGCGGAAGATCGTCCGGTACCCGATCGGGGAGGGGATGTCGGAGCTGCGGGCGGTGCACTCCACGGTGCTGATCGAGGCGATCTTCCAACGCATCACCGACGAAGCGAACGAGGTCATCGCTGCGCGGGAACCGCAGCCGGATGATGACGTCGCGCCGGATACCCGGTCCCTAGACGAGGTCCGGGCGGATGTGTTCGCTGACATGCTCCTCACCGCCGCCCCGAGCCTGACGCCCGCAGGTCGTGAAGATCAGCCGGGCAGGCTCGGGGCGATCACGGCGAAGGTGCAGGTCGTGATCCCCGTCATGGCGCTGATGGGGCAGAGTGACGTCCCGTGCGACCTCGCCGGGGTGGGACCGATCGACGCGGAGACGGCGCGGCTACTCGCGGGGAACAGTGACAGCCCGTGGGAGCGGCTCCTCGTCCACCCGATCACGGGGTTGACCATGGCGACCGACACGTACCGGCCGACCGGGGAGATGGTGCGGTTCCTCAAAGGTAGGGACAAGCACTGCCGGTGGCCGGGATGCCGGATGCCCGCCCGCAGATGCGAGGTCGACCACAACCACGACGCCGCCCTCGGCGGAAAGACCGAGATCTGCAACCTCTGCTGTCTGTGCCAGAGGCACCACAGCATGAAACAGTTCACCGCCTGGCGGGTCAGGCAACTCGACGGTGGGGTGATCGAGTGGACCTCCCCGACCGGGCGGATCCACGTCGAAAACCCACCCGGCCAGGGGTGCACTTCACCCCCGACGAAGACCTCCCCGACGACCTCTGGGCGAAATGGACCAACCCGGGCCTGGAGTTCCGGATCACCGACGAACCCGCCCACAACCCCCACGAACCCGCACCGTTCTGAGCGATTGGCTCGTGCGTCTCGGAGCCGCTGTCCGCGAGCGCAAAGCCGGACATCGGCAGTGGACGCACGCGTCAGATCGTGACCAGCGATGCTTGGATCAGCCGGATGTGCGCTGCCACGTCGCCGCGCGCGAGAAGTCCAGCGCCGAGCGGTCCTGCCGTGTTTTCCCCGAGAAGGGGCAGCCGCATGAGCGCCGCTTGGCTTTCATCGGTCAACGCCCCGATCTGCCGGCGGATCTCCCTGGCGGCTGCGTCGGGATCTCCGGGCGCTGCCAGACGTGCCGCCCGCGCGGCGTAGGCCGCCGCCCCGAGTGAATGTGCACCCATGTGGGCGACGGCAGCCGCCTGCGCCGCCGCCCGGGCTGCGGCCACTGCTGCCGCGTCGCTGAGACCGGCAGCCGCACGACCGGCGACGAAGCGGCGGCGGATCTCGCCGGCGGTTTCGAGCTCTCCTCGGGCGAAGGCCCGGGTCCGTGCGATCGCATCGCGCGGGCGCGGGTCATCCGGCGCAACACGCTCGAACAGCGGCAGCACGCGCTCGGCGCAATCCGCCGCCCACGCCGCGACGAGGCGACGGTCTGTCCCGCTCAGCGTCTGCGGCGAACCCACGGCTCAGCTCCCCTTCGAACGTCGGATGACGCGGGCGCGCGCAGCCTCGTGCGCGTCGCGAAGGAGCATGAGCACCCGTTCGGACGTTTTCGGCCCCGGGTTGACCACCGCCACCCATCCGACGTCGCCGTAGAGCGGATGCCGCACGAACGTGTCTGCCGCGGCGGGGTGCGCAGCAGCATCCGTCAGCGACGCGACCTGCTCGCGACCGACGTGGATGTTGACTCGGAAGCGCCCGGGCTCGTCAAGCTCCGACGCCTCATCGTCGGGGTAGTTCTTCGTCACGACGGTGGCGTAGGGCTGACTACGCTCCGGCGTGACGCCGTCGGGTGCGTAGGAGAGGAACACATCACCCCACGCGAGCTCGGGCAGTCCACTTTTCTCGTCGGGGATGACCACGAGTACACCATCGAAGGCTCGGACGGCGTCGACGATCTCCTGTATCTCCATGACTCCATCGTGAACTTGATGTGCTTATGTGGACTTCGGGGTATGAAGGGCAGGGATTGGCGTGCGTAACCCTCAAGAGGTGTCACTGACAACCGCGGCCGCCGGCCGACAGGTCGGCTACTCCACACAGCAGGTGCGCGACCTCGAGCGGCTGAGGGTCATCCCCGCCGCTGACCGGGGCGAGAACGGATATCGGCGCTACAGACCTCGTCACATCGTCGCCCTCCGCGCCTACCGGGCGCTGGCCGCTGCGATCGGACCTGTTCCCGCGCGACGGATCATGCCTGCGGTGCTCGAGGAACCGATGGATGCCGCCGCCGAACGCATCGATGACCTGCACGCAGAGATCTCGCGATCACGAGGGCGGATAAGGGAAGCCCTCCGAGGGCTCGACGCGGTTCTCGCTGACCGCACCGACGTCTTCGACGAACGCGACGTGATGTCGATCGGCGAGCTGGCCGATGCGCTCGGCGTTCGCACCTCGGCTCTGCGTCACTGGGAGAAGGAAGGCCTGATCGCCCCCGATCGCAGCGCCGCGGCCCGTGCTCGTCGGTACGGAGCGAGGGCCATCAGCGAGGCGCGGATCGTCGCCGCCCTGAGGGCCGGCGGGTATCCGATCCCACCGATCGCGCGCCTTCTCGGTCAGCTCCGCACCGACGGGATGACGGAGGATGCGCGGCGGCTTCTCGAGGAGCGGCTCTCCGACCTCACGCGGCGCAGTGTCGCGCTGCTCGAGGCGTCGGGGCATCTTCACAAGCTGCTGAGCGGTCTTCACCCGCGGGCCTGATCGAAGGAGACGGATCGCACGCCGAAGGCCTCGCCCTCCTCCGCAGCGAGCGCACGCTCCGCCGAGAGGTCGAGTCCGCGCGCCAGCAGGATGTAGGCGAGAGCCGACGCCCCGAGTCCGACGAACAGGGCGATGTCGATGCCTCCGATGGCCTGGGCGATCGGACCGACGAACCACGTTGTGACGACGAACGGAATCATCCCGGCGATGCCGATGACGTAGGCGGTGATGCCCCGCCATCCCCATGCCCCATAGATGCCGTGCGGGCGGAACATCTCTGCAATCGCGTAGCGTCCGCGCCGGACGAAGTAGTAGTCCACGAGGTTGACCGAGGTCCACGGCACGAGCACGTAGAGCAGAACCACCAGGAAGCTGCCGAACGAGTCGAGGAACTCACCGGTCGAGAACACGGCGCCCAGCAGCCCCGCGAGGCCGATGATCGTGCACGCGACGATCCGCGTCATCCGGGTCGGGCGCACCTTCACGAATGAGTCAGCCACCGTGATCAGCTCGATGCTGGCGGCATAGATGTTGATCGTGATGACCGTGACGAGGGCAGGAAGCGCGCTCCAGAGGAGGAAGACGCCGAGGCCGGGCAGGAGGGCGTCAGCGGTCGCAGCGATCGCTCCCACGGGGTCGGCGTCGCTGAACAGCGACGCGACGAAGGCACCCAGAGCCATGAGCCATCCTGCTCCGACCACGACACCCGCGGACGTGTAGAACAGTGCGCGACGGGGGCTCGTCTGCGGGGGAAGGTAACGGGAGTAGTCCGACACGTACGGGGCCCAGCCCAGCGCATAGGCCGCCGCCGCGGCGAACTGCACGAGGAACGCCGGCCAGTTGATGTCCCCCAGAGACAGCGCCTCGGCGGGCAGCGGCAGGGCGACCACCGCAACGACCGTGAAGATGCCGAAGGTCGCGAGGAAGAGCCACGTCAGCCACTTCTGCACACGGTGGATCCAGTGATAACCGACGATTGCCAGCGTCAGCGCAAGGGCGGTGATGAGGATGTACCAGCCCGCGCCGGCGTCGACCCCGGTCGTTGTCGTGAGCACATCACCGGCGAGCAGCTGATTGAAGATGTTGAAGCCGACGATGCTCGCGATGACCACCAGACAGACGAGCGCCACTCCTCGGTAGCCGAACTGCGCCCGCGACTGGATCATCTGCGGCAGACCGAGCTGCGGCCCCTGCGCCGAATGGAACGCGGTGAACACCGTACCGACGCAGACGCCCAAGACGATCGCGACCAGCGAGACCATGAGGTTGGCGCCCATCGCCACACCCACCATGCCGGTCGCCAGCGTCGTGAGGTTCGCGTTGGACATGAACCAGAGGGAGAACAGGCTCGTGGGCTTGCCGGTCCGCTCCGACAGCGGCACCCAGTCGATCGACTTGACCTCGATACCACCGGTCGCGGGCAGAGCGACCTGCGTCTCTCGGATCTCGGGCTGCGGATTGCTCATGATGATCCCTCTCGGGTGTGGGGGTCGGGTGATGCGTAGATGTCGGGACGGCGATCGCCGAAGAGGTCGTTCCACGGGCCGAGAGCCTTATGTCCGGGAGTGATGTCGAGCACAGTCTCGGTGCTGGCGCCGCCGGCTTCGGCGACGACCCAGCCGTCACCGTCGATCACGGCGGTTCCGCCGGTCCACACGACATCGCGCTCCGAGCCGTGCCGATCGGCGATGACCGTGGGCAGCCGTGACGATCGCGCCGCCGCCATCGCCTGCACGATCTCCGGCGCGCGCTCACCATCGGGTCGGGGCACGAGGGGCCAGCAGACCGGCAGGGCGAGGATATCGGCACCGGCGAGCGCGAGCCCGCGAGGAACCTCGGGGAACTCGTTGTCGTAACAGATGGCCACACCGACGCGCCCGATCTCGGTGTCGACCACGATCCCGGCCGACGTGCCCGGGCGGAAGATCGTCGACTCGGCGCTCCAGAGGTGAGACTTCGCATAGACGGCCTGGATCCCCTCGCGGGTGACGACGACGGCGCTGTTGAAGAGGTCATCACCGTGGCGCTCGCAGAACCCGACGACCGCGACGGTGCGGGGGCCGATCACGCGGGACAGGCTCGCAAGTCGCGGGTCGTCTCGCGACATCCCGAGATCTCGAGCCTCCGCCCGGTCCGCGAAGACGTAACCGCTCGTCGCGAGTTCCGGGGCAACGATGAGCTGGTCGGTGTCGTCAGACACCTCAGCGAGAGCATCGCTGAGACGGGCGAGGTTCCCGTCCACGTCACCGAACTGGATGTGGGGGCTGAGCGCGACGGCGTGCACTCGCCTCGACGCGGGGTCGCCCTGGTCGGTGTGCTCCATCGTCGTCGCTCCTCACTCAGGCCGTGTGGGCGGGCTGTCGGTAGGTCGCGAGGCGCATGGTCGCGGTGGCGCTGTGCGCAGCCATACCCTCCGAGTCGGAGATGACCTGTACGGCGTGCGCCAGGCTCGGCGTCGCCTCGCGGGATATGCGCTGGAACGTCAGCGGCTTGAGGAACCGAGACACCGAGAGCCCGGCGCTGTGCTTCGCGCCGCCCGCGGTGGGCAGGACGTGGTTGGTGCCCGCCATCCCCTTGTCGGAGTACGCGACCGTGCTCCACTCGCCGAGGAAGATCGAGCCGTAGTTGCGCAGATTGTCGTGGTACCAGTCGTCATCGGCGGTGATCACCTCGAGGTGCTCGGGCGCGAGGTCGTCCATCAGCGCGACGGCGGTCTCGCGGTCGGCTGCGACGGTGATCGAACCGTAGTCGCGCCACGCCGGGCCTGCGATCGACGCGGTCGCCAGGGTCTTGAGCTGTCGCTCGACGGCATCGCGAACGGCGAGACCATGAGAATCGGACGTCGTGACGAGGGCAGCCGGGGAGTTCGGCCCGTGCTCGGCCTGCCCGAGCAGGTCTGCGGCGACGATCTCGGGATCAGCCGTCTCGTCGGAGATGACCGCGACCTCGGAGGGACCGGCGAGCAGGTCGATCGCCGCCGTGCCGAACAGCTGACGCTTGGCTTCGGCGACATAGGCATTGCCGGCTCCGACGAGCATGTCGACCGGGAAGTCCTCGAGCAGGCCGAAGGCCATGGCCGCGAGCGCCTGCACGCCTCCGAGGAGGAAGACACGGTCGACTCCCGAGACGTGGGCGGCGTAGACCACCGCATCGTTCGCGCGACCGTCGGGCTGCGGCGGCGTGCACGCGATGACCGAGGGGACGCCGGCCGCCTTGGCGACGCCGACCGTCATGAAGGCCGAGGCGGTGAGGGGGAAGCGCCCCGCCGGCAGGTAGGCGCCGACGCGCGACACCGGCAGATAGCGGACGCCTGTTACGAGACCGGGCTCGAGCTCGGTGGAGAAGTCGACGAGCTTCGCACGCTGCGTCTCCGCGAAAGCCCGGGTGCGGGATGCCCCGAGTTCGATGGCCTCGCGTAGTTCGGGGTCGAGCCGGTCACCGCTCCGCGCGATCTCATCGCTCGTCAGTTCGATGTCGCCATCCTCGTAGCCGTCGAGCTGACGGGCGTAGTCGCGCACGGCGTCGAGTCCGCCTCGCTCGATGTTCTGCAGCATCTCGGTCACCGTGCGGATGACATCGGGGTCGCGTTGTGCCGCCGGTGCGTCGATCCCGGGGGTCTTGAGATGGACGAACGAACCGTTCAGCTGGTCGAGCAGTCGGGGGGAAAAGCGCATGCGAGCCACCCTAAAGAGCGCGCCGTACCCCCACAAGCCCAGTGCATATTGTGGATTCCACAGGGTTACCCTATGGATGACAGACTGCAAGAGGGGGCGACCGGTGACATTGACGCAGCTGAAGGCATTCCTCGCCGCTCTCGAGCGCGGAAGCTTCACCGCAGCAGCGGTGGAACTGGATTCGACGCAGGCGTCGGTCTCGGAGCTGGTCGCGCGGCTGGAGCGGGAACTCGGCCTGAAGCTCTTCACCCGGGGACCGCGCCGCCTCGTACCGACCTCCGCTGCGCTGGAGCTCCGGGAGCACGCGGTGCAGGCAGTGACCGCCATCACGAACGGAGTCGATGCGATCCACGCGCTGGTCTCGCTCGAAGGCGGAACATGCACGTTCGGCGTTCTGCGCAACGCCGCCTACTACGACCTCTCCGATCTCGTGCAGCGGTTTCACACGCGGCATCCGCACGTCAAGGTCCGACTGGTCGGCCTCAACTCGTCGCTCGTCGCCGAGTCGGTGGCGGGCGGTGAGATCGAAGCGGGTCTCGTCGTGCTCCCCGTCGCCGACGAGGGCCTCGAGGTGAAGCCGCTCTTCCGCGATGAGGTGGTCTATGTCTCCGCGCAGCGGCATCCTGGTCAGGGCCCGGTCTCCATCGAGGAAGTGGCTCGCGCGAAGCTCGTGCTCTACGATGCCTACGCGGGGTGGAACGACCCCACCCGGCGCCAGCTCCTCGAGCGCGCGCGCCTCCGCGGGCTCACGATCGAGCCCGCCATCGAAGTGGAGCATGTCGAAACGGCGCTGAATCTCGTCGCCACGGGAGCCGCCGACACCATGGTCTGCCGCACGATCGCCGAGGGCGCGACCTTCCCCGAGGGTGTGTGCGTCACGCCGTTCGCCGAGCCGATGTACGACACGGTCGCGCTGGTGTGGCGGGAGGGAACCTACCTCTCCCCCGCCACACGGCGCCTGGCCGAACTGGCCGAGACGACCATGCTGGCGAAGGTCGCCCCTACGTGATTAGTCGATCGCGCCGTTCGCCGACTCGATGAACTGATCGTCGAGCAGTCGGTCCAGGTCGATCTCCTCATCGAGCTCCCCGGCGGCGACCAGCCGATCTTGTGCCATCTGCCACACCTCGGGGTCGAGGGTGCCGTACTGCCCGCCCTCACGGGGCGTCCAGACCTCGAGCCCGAATTCGAAGAGAGCACGAGCGACATCCTCGTTCTCCCATTCCTCCGGTACGCGCTCGCGGAGGATGGACTCCAGCTCGTCGGGGTTCTCCAGACCGTACGCGGTGGCGCGGGTCATCGCCCGAAGGAACCGTTCGATGACGTCTTCCTCGGCATCGGTTGAGATAACGTACGCGCCGGACGGCGTAGTGGCGATGGCCTCCGGCGTGATCTGCCGCAGCTCGTAGCCGACAGCCTGGACCGCGGCGAAGTCGAGGACGGATCCGGCGAAGGCATCGAACTGTCCACCGTCGAGCTCGTTCGCGATCACCTGGCCGCCGCCACCCACCGTGACGAGGCTCACATCGTCGAGAGACATCCCTTCAGCCTCGAGCGCGGCGGCCACGAGGGATCGTTCCTCGTCGGAGGCGATGCCGATGGTGGCACCCTCGAGGTCGACGACGCTGGTCGCCGAGCTGTCGGCAGGAACGACGATCCCCTCTGGCGACAAGCTGGCGGCGTCATACACGACCGTCAACTCCGGGTCGGTCTGCAGGGCGAAGAAGATCTCACCCGCCGACGCGGCGCCGATATCGACGGATCCGCTTGAGACGAGCGCGGCGGTCGACAGGTCCTCGCTCGTGGGCGCGAGCTCCACCTCGACGCCCTCGTCGGCGAAATAGCCGAGCTCATCGGCGACGATATAGGGGAAGTACGCCATCGACTCCGGGGTTGGCTGCGCCCAGCGCACCGTAGCCGTCCCGTTCTCGCCACCCCCGCCCATGCTGCATCCGACCACGGCCAGGGCCAGGGAACCGGCCGCGACGGTGGCGAACGACCTCTTCAGTGCTGTGGACATGTTCTCTTCCTTTGCGTTCACGTCTCGACGCCCGCGGCGGTGCGGGTTGACGGCGACGGGGTGGGTTCGGAACGGGTGCTCTGCCGACGCTCTCGCGCCAGGAGCCGACTGTCGGATCGCCAGTAGACGACGTAGCGCTCTACAAGCACCATCGCGCCGTAGAGGAGCAAGCCGAGCGCTGTGAGAAGGATGACGACGGCGAACGCCGCCGAAACGGCGAGCTGATAGCTGTAGCGGGTGACGAGGACTCCGAGCCCGCGTTCCGCAGAAACGAACTCGCCGACGACCGCGCCGATCAGGGCCAGGGTCATCGCGGTCTTCAGCCCCGCGAAGATGGTCGGCAGTGCCCGAGGGAGGCGCAGCCGTACGAGTGTCTGCATCTTCCCGGCGCGCAGCGACTGGAAGAGCTCCTCCTCGGTCCGATCCGTCGACATCATGCCGGCGGCGGTGTTCACGAAGACCGGGAAGAAGCAGATGAGCGCGGCTATGGCGATCTTCGACGAGTAGCCGAACCCCAGCCACGCGATGATCAGCGGGGCCACGGCGATGAGGGGCGTGACCTGAAGGGCGATCACGTACGGGTAGACCGCGCGGCGCGCGAGGTCGGACATCGAGGCGAGAACGGCGAGAACGAATGCCGCGACCGATCCGATGAGGAATCCCGCCACCGTCTCGAAGGTCGTGGCGGCTACGTGCTCCCACACCCGGCCCGAAAGCAGGAGATCGGAGAGGGAGAAGAAGACTTCGGAGGGGCGCGGTAGGACGAAGGCACTGACCAGTCCGACACTCGCCACGAACTCGAGGGCGACGACGAGGACGACGAAGAGGCCGGCGGCGGGCCAGATCGCGCGGGCCGACACTACCGCGCCCTTTCGCGCAGAACCGCTCACGCTGCGCTCCGATCGGTGTCGAAGGTGTCACGCACGTCGTTGACCGCATCGAGATATGCCGCACTCCGCAGCACGCTGCGGTCTCGGTCGGGTCCGAGGTCGACGCCGACCACGCGGCCGATCCTCCCGGGATGGGGAGTCATCGTGATCACGCGATCACCCATGAGCACGGCTTCAGTGATGCTGTGCGTGACAAGGAGGATCGTCGCGCCGGTGTCTCTCTGGATGCGGAGAAGCTCGAAGTTGAGCTTCTCCCGCGTGAACTCGTCGACCGCTCCGAACGGCTCGTCCAGAAGGAGGATGCGCGCGCCCGTCATCAGCAGCCGCGCAAGCGCGACGCGCTGTTGCATCCCACCCGACAGGTGATCGGGGTGGCGAGCCTCGCTTCCCGCCAGTCCCACCGTTGCCAGGAGCGATTCGGCCTCGCGACGGTCGGACGCTGTCGGGCGCCGATGGAGCGTGACGGGGAGAAGGACGTTCTCGACGGCGCTCAGCCACGGCAGAAGGGTGGGCCGCTGGAACATGAATCCGACGTCGGACCGTGGCTCGATGACCTCCCGCCCGTCGACACGGACCTGCCCGTCGGACGCGATGATCAGTCCGGCGATGAGGCGCAGGAGAGTCGACTTCCCGCACCCGCTGGGGCCGACGATCGTAGCGAACTCGCCTTGGAGGAAGTCCACCGTGATGGAGGACAGGGCGACGTTATCGCCGAACCGTTGCGTGACATCCGAGAAACTGATGACCGCGGGTTGTTGCTCAAGCACGTCGTCCCCTTACCGCGTCTTTGCGTTGTGTTCATGCTAGGTACGCCGTACGGAACATAGATAGAACCGAATATCTATCCGAAGTATTACTCCTGGCTATAGATGCCGCGGCTCACGAGGTCCGCGAGCGTGGTGCGCAGCCACCGATGCTCGGGATCCCTCTCGTGGATCGGATGCCACCAGAGCGCCTGAACGATGGGGACCGGTTCGAAGGGGAGATCGAGGATGCGGAGGCGCCAGGCTTCGGCCATCCGCTCGGCGAGGCGGCGTTGCATCACGGCCAAGAAGGGCCCTGCATCGATGAACGGCGCCGCCTCGGCGAAGTTCTGCACCGTGACGACCGGACGGGGCGTGACGCCGAGGAGACTGAGCTGTCGCATGACGGGGACATACATGCTGCGTTCACTGAAAGTCGTGACCCAGGGCCGCGCGGCGAGATCGTGCATCGTCAGTGCCTCGGGCGCATCGGCGCGGTGAGCCGACACGACGCCGACCCATTCGTCGGAGAAGAGCTCGATGTGCGGTAGGCCGTCGACGATGCCGCGGGGCACGATCACGCCGTCAATGGTCCGCAACCGTTCGTCCAGCGTTGAGAGATCGAGGGGCTTAGACGTCTCGATAGTGAGAGTGGCACTGGGGGCATCCGCATGGATTCGTGCCGCGAGCGGCGGGAGGGCGATGGCTGTGCCGTAGTCGGAGCTCGCGAAACGGAAGTTTCGCGTGATGTCTTCATCGCGCACCGTTCCGGGCTTGTGACCGAAGACCTGGGTCACCGCTACGATCGCGTGCTGCGCCGCCTCGACAAGACCAGAGGCGAGCGGGGTGAGCACCATCTCGCGCCCTTGCCGCACGAGGAGCCGGTCATCGAAGTGCGTCCGCAGTCTCGCCAGCGCCGCGCTGGCCGTGGGTTGGCTGACACCGAGAGCGCGCGCGGCCGCCGTGACGTTCCGTTCGCGCAGAAGCGCGTCAAGACTCACCAGCAGGTTCAGGTTCAGGTTCTGCAGAGTCAGGTCGACGGACGTTGGCGGCCGGTCTACCGCCCTCTCCTCATCTGCCATGGGCCCATCCTCGGGCACAGTGGCCGCAATGGCGTCATCTGGCGATCACGCGTCCCGCGAGCGCCAGAGCAGCCAGACGAAGTAGGGCGCCCCGATCAGCGCGACGACGAGCCCTGCGGGTAGCTGCGCCGGCGCGATGACGGTGCGACCCAGGGTGTCGGCGACGGCGACCAGGACGGCGCCGAGCAGCACGGCGACCGGAATCGATCGGCCGTGCTTCGCGCCGACGAGCGCCCGCGCGGCATGCGGGGCGACAAGCCCCACGAACCCGATCACGCCCACCGCGACCACCCCGAGCGCCGCGAGGACCGCCGCCGTCACGAGCAGCGCCAGACGCGTGCGCTCGAGGCGGATGCCGACGAGCTTCGGGGTGTCCTCGTCCATCGCGAGGATGTCGAGGTCGCGACGCCTCACGACCGCGAAGGGCAGCGCGATGGCGAGTACGATCGCGAGCGGGATCACCTGCTCCCAGATGCGCCCATAGGTGGTGCCCGACAGCCAGGTGTAGATGCGCGGGGTGTCCCACGGGTTCGCGCGCAGCAGCACGAAGGTCGTCAGTGCCACCGCGCCGTACGAGACGCCGATGCCGATGAGGATGAACCGGTCGGCGCTCAGCCCTCCGCGCCACGCCAGGGCGTAGACCAGCGCGAACGCCAGCAGTCCCCCGATGACGGCGGCCACCAGCATCCCGAGATTGCTCGCCGTCGCACTCGTGACGACCAGCACGGCGCCCAGGCCCGCGCCCCCGGTGATGCCGAGAAGGCCCGGCTCGGCGAGCGGATTGCGGCTGACCGCCTGCGTGATGCTGCCCGACAGTCCGAGCGCGGCGCCCGCGACGACGGCGGCGACAACGCGCGGAGCGCGCTCATCCAACGCGAACGCCACGAGCGGCGGGGCGGAGTCGGTGAGCCACAGCACGATGTCGCCGGTGAGAAGGCGCGTGCTGCCGAGCAGCAACCCGGCGAGAACCGTCGCGCCCAGCACGAGCGCCGACACGGCGACGACCACGACGAAGCGTCGCTGGGTGCGCACGCCGATGCGCATGGTCGGGGGCCGGCGCGTCGGACCCGAGTCTCGGAGGCGCCGCGCCATCAGCACGAGCACGATCGCCCCGAACACCGTCGTCGCCACGCCCGTCGGTACGGCGATCGCGCCCTCGGCGCCGATGAGTGCGCGCAGCAGCGCATCGGCGAGGATGACGACGATCGCGCCGATCAGTCCCGAGAGCGGGATCAGCAGCAGATGCCGCCCGAGCGCGGGCACGACCCGCACGAGCAGGCGCGCAAGCACGGGGGCGCAGAGGCCGACGAATCCGATCGGGCCGGCGAGGGTGACGGCGGTCGCGGTGAGGAGGACCGAGAGGAGGATGCCGGCGACCCGCGTCGAACGGATCGGCACCCCGAGCGACGAGGCGGTGTCGTCGCCGAGGGCGAGCACGTCGAGGCGGCGCGACAGCACGAGGGCGAGGATCACCGCGACGACGACCACGGGCGCGGCGCGCAGGAACGCCTCCAACCCGAGCTGCGAGAGGCTGCCGCTCCCCCACGCGAGCAGACCCTTCGTCTCCTCGGAGAACAGGACGAGCAGCGCCGATGTGCCGGCCTGGAAGGCCAGCGCGAGCGCCGAGCCGGCGAGCACGAGACGCGTGGTCGAGGTGCCCGCTCCCCCGGCGAGGCCCAGGACGATCACGGCGGCAGCCAGCCCGCCGAGGAACGCGACGACCCCCGACGCCCAGATCGGCACGACGATGCCGAACGCCGCGACGGCGGTGACGGCGAGGTACGACCCGGCGGTGACCCCGAGGGTGTCCGGTGAGGCGAGGGCGTTGCGCGAGAGCGACTGCATGAGCAGCCCGGCGACACCCAGGGCGACGCCGACGGCGACCCCGGCCGCGAGGCGCGGGATGCGCGATCCCCACAGCACATCGGCGTCGGCGAAGACCGCGCCGCTGGTCCCCTGCGTGAGGTGCCAGCCCGCCGAGAGAACGAGCACCGCGAAAAGCGCGGCGAGCACGCCGAGCGCTACCCCTGTCGAGGAGCGCTCGGCGATGCGCGTGCTCACTGGGTGATGGCGGCGACGTACGCGTCGATGATCTGCTCGGCCGAGCGGGGTCCGCCGAAGGTCCAGATGCCGGCGGGGAACGCGGTGACGCGTCCCTCGGCGACGGCCGGGATCGACGCCCACGCCGGGTTCGACTCGGCGGCGTCGATGAAGCTCTCGTAGTCGGGGTCTTCGGTGCCGGTGTAGAAGAAGTTCGCGTCGCCGACCGTCGTCATGCCCTCGATGTCGGTCTGGCCGAGGCCGTAGGCGGGGTCGACCTCGCCGGTCCAGGCGTTGGTGAGGCCGAGCTCCTCGCCCAGCTCGCCGACCAGCGAGCCCTGCCCGAAGGGGCGGATCGACACGTTGCCGCCGTCGACGTAGCCGTCGAAGTAGACGAAGTCCGAGACCTCGGGCGTGGCACCCTCGACCTCGGCCTTGGCGTCGGCGAGGTGCTGCTCGAACTCCCCGGTGACGACCTCGGCGCGCTCCTCGCGGCCGGTCGCCTCGGCGATGAGGCCGAAGGTGTCGATCATCTGCGCGATCGGGTCCTCGGCGTTCGCGCCGACGGTGGCGAGCACCGGGACGCCGTACTCCTCGAGCTGCGCGATGATCGTGTCATCCCGGGTGTAGGCCTCGACGATGACGAGATCGGGCTCGGTGGCGAAGAGCGCGTCGAGGTTCGGCTCCTGGCGGGTGCCGACGCTCTCGACGGTCTCGGGCAGCTCTTCGGCGGAGTTCCAGGTGCGGTACCCGTCGGCGTCGGCCACGGCGACCGGGGTGAGGCAGAGGCTCAGCACGTCTTCGATCTGCTGCCACTCCAGCACCGCGACCCGCTCGGCCGGCTGATCGAGGGCGACGGTGCGACCGAAGGCATCGGTCAGCTCGACAGGGCCGGTGGAGGTCGCCGTGGTGTCATCGGCGCAGCCCTCGCTCATCGAGGTCGCGGGTGCGGCGCTGCCCTCGGCCGCCGGTGTGGTCTGCGTGGTGCCGCAGCCGGTGAGAGCGAGGGCGAGGGCGGCCGCTCCGGCGAGCAGCACAAGGGGCTTCTTGGTCATGACGAACTCCATCGATGAGGGGGTGCGGTGAGAGAGAAGAACGGATGCCGGGGCGCGACGCTTTCGCCGCGACCGGCGTCAGGCGGAAACGGCGTGCAGATGGGCGCGACTGCGGGCCTTGGCCCGTGCGTGGTGGCGTCCACGCGGCATCACCCGGACGCGCCCCGTTGCGGCATCCAGTTCTGTATCGATGGCGAACTCGTAGACCTCGGTGAGGTTCGCAGCCGTCAGCACCTCGGCGGGTGAGCCCGTCGCGTGCACGCGTCCGCGGCTCATGAGCACGACTTCGTCGGCGATGAGCGCGGCATGGTCGAGGTCGTGGAGGACGACGCCGACGGCGGTGCCGTGATCGGCGAGGTCGCAGATGAGGTCGAGGGTCTCGACCTGGTAGCGCAGGTCGAGGTGGTTGGTGGGCTCATCGAGGAGAAGGATGCCGGTGCCCTGCGCGAGCGCGGTGGCCAGCCACACGCGCTGCAGCTCACCGCCGGAGAGCTCGTCGACAGGGCGGTGCTCCATTGCCAGGAGTCCGGTGAGGCGAAGCGCGTGGTCGATGGCGGCGCGGTCGGCGTCGCTGAGTCCGGCGAAACGGCTGCGGTGCGGATGACGCCCGTGGGCGACGATGTCGCGCACCTCGAGTCCCGAGGGGTGGGGGCGCGACTGCGAGAGCATGGCGACGGCCTTGGCGAACTCCTTGGCCGAGAGCGATGCCGCGTCGCGCGAGCCGTCGGGGCCGTCGAGATGGACGGCGCCGCCGTCGACGCGGTGGAGGCGTGCGAGCGCGCGGAGGGCGGTGGACTTTCCGCTGCCGTTCGGACCGATGAGCGCGGTGACGACGCCGGGGCGGAGGTGGAGCGACACGTCGTGCACCACGCGGGTGCGACCGTAGCCGAGGGCCAGCGCGTCGCCGCGCAGCTCGCTCACCGGGCTCATCTTCTCCGTTTCGGTCCTCACGTTAGGTGAGCCTAACCTAGGGTCGCGGACGGTTCAAACGGATTTCTCTCGATGGTGAGACAAGGCCGCAGGACCAACGCCCCTTCCCTTCCACGGCTAATCCGACACGGTGGGATCGCCGACCGGCAGCGCTCGAGCGAAGAGGAGCCGTCATGACCAGCAGGGCTTCCTCCGCCGCCAGCCGCGCCGTTTCACCTTCGGCGAGGCTGTGGTGCGCAGCCCTCGTGCTCGCGTCGGTTTTCCAGCTCTTGCGCGCCGCCTACCTCGACGCCGGCATCTTCGCGGCCGCCGCGATCGGGCTGGTCGCGGCCGAAGGCACCGGCTTCGGGAGCGCGGAGAGCAGTGACTCGACGGCGACACGGGAGCGGTCGAGGGTACGCGTCATCCTTTTGTGCAGCCTCGTCGCCTGCGGCGTCGTGCTCGCGCTGCCGCTGGCCATGCTCGTGCACATGGTGGCGCTGGCACTGCTCGCCGCCATCGCGGTGTACGCGATCGCGACCGAGGTGGTGCGGCGGCCTCTCCGGGATGCGCCGCTGCGCAGAACGGAGATCGGCTGGGCGGGCCTTCTCGTTCTTCTCTGCCTGTGGGAGGTCACCGCGTTCTTCCTGGCCGCATCCGGCCCGGCGGCGGCGACCGAGCATCCGACCATCTCGGCGCTCGTCACTCCCGTCGTCGAATCCGATGTCGGACGGGTGGCCTTCACGGCCGTCTGGTTGCTTGCCGGCGGTGCGTTGCTGCTGCGCCGATCGGAGACGGACTGATGCGCCAGGTGACGATCGCGGGGTACCTGCTTGTCGCGTGCGGAGCGGTGGCGATGACCGCACTCCCCCGGGTGCGTCCGGATGGGTTCGCGCCGGCGACATCCGTCCTCGACGACACGCTCGCATCGATGCCCGCCCGCATCACCCTCATCACCTTCTGGTGGTGGCTCGGGTGGCACTTTCTGATCGGGTCGTGACGGGCTCAGAACGCGTAGCGCACGCGGCAGTACGGGAGCTTCTCGGCGATGAGCGTCTCGAGCTGGGCCACCGCCGCGCTCTTCAGGCCGTAGCGGTACCGCACATTCACGGCGCCGTTCTGCGAGAGCTTGGTCTCCTGGTTCTGAGGGGTCCAGAGCAACTCTTCGGCCATCGGGTGCCATCCGAGATTCACCTCGTGAAGCTGCTCGTTGTGGGTGAGGAGGATCACCTCGCAGGCGAGCTGGGCCTTCGCGCGGGGGTGCAGGGTGTCATCGAGTTCGTCGAAGAGAGCAGCCCACTCCTCCACCCAGCCGGGCGTGAGGATGACGGGCGAGAAGTTCACATGCACCTCGAAACCGGCGTCGACGAAGTCGTTGATCGCGGCGATGCGCTCGCTCATCGGGGACGTGCGGATATCGGTGACCTTCGCGACCGCGTGCGGCATCAGTGAGAAGCGCACGCGGACCCGCCCGGCGGGATCCCACTCGAGCAGGTCGCGGTTGACGAACTTCGTGGCGAAGGACGCCTTCGCCGTCGGTGTCATCCGGAACAGCTCGCAGAGGTCGCGGACGTTTGCGCTGAGCATCGCGTCGACCGAGCAGTCGCTGTTCTCGCCGATGTCGTACACCCAGGCGTCGGGGTCGCACTGATTGGGCGTGGCCTTTTCGCCCTGCTTGGCGATGTGACGCGCGAGGTGACGGGCGATCTGGTCGATGTTGGCGAAGACGGTGACGGGGTTGCTGTAGCCCTTGCGGCGAGGCACGTAGCAGTAAGCGCAGGCCATCGCGCATCCGTTCGCCGTGGACGGTGCGATGAAGTCGGCCGACCGGCCGTTCGGGCGGGTGACGACGCTCTTCTTCACGCCGAGGACGAGCGCCTCGGTCTTGATGCGTACCCAGCGGGCGACGTTGGCCTCATCGCCGTACACCTCGGGGATCTGCCAGTGCGACGCGATCGGGACGATCTCGGCGTCAGGCCAACGCGAGACGATGTCCTGGCCACGCGGCAGTTCGAGTGCAGCGTCCTCAGCGTAGATGCGGCTGATCTGCAGAAGGGGCGCGGCGGTCTTCGGCATCGTTCCTGTCTACTCGGGGGGTCGGACACCGGGGCGTGGTGGGTAGCGCGGGGTCGTTTCGGATGGATCAGATTTGGGTTCAATACCTGGTTGAGAGTTTCGGGTTTGAATGTCGGAGGGTGGTGGGATGCTTCATACATGCGTTCGAACCCGCGGCTCATTCTCCTCAGTGAAGAGGACCGGTCCGAGCTGACCGGGATCCTCGCGGAGGCCGAGGAAGCGCAGCAGGTCCTCGCTGCGGCCGAGGCGGCGCAGACCCGTGTGCTCGCGAAAGCGGGCGCGTTCGCCGCACGGCTTGCCGAGGGGTCGACGGCGGTGGTGCGGGACCGGGATATGGCGTTGCGGGGTGTGGCGGCGGAGATCGCGGCGGCGGTGCGACTGTCGGACCGGTCGGTGCAACGCCAGATCGATAGTGCTTTCGCGTTGGTGAACGACTACCCCGCGACGGTGCACTGCCTGGAGAAGGGGCTGATCACTCGCGCGCACGTCGCGGTGGTCGAAGACATCGGGCGGCGGTTGCCCCTCGAGCTCAAGGGTGAGTTCGATCAGCTTGCGGCGGAGATCTGTCTGGATGAGACCCCGGGTCGTGCCCGGGCGGATCTGGAGATCATCGCCGAACGGATGAACCCGCGGACACTGACCGAACGGCACGCGGGCGCGTTTCGTGAGCGGAAGATCGTCCGCTACCCGATCGGGGACGGGATGTCGGAGCTGCGGGCGGTGCACTCCACGGTGCTGATCGAGGGGATCTTCCAGCGCGTCACGGAGCAGGCGAACCAGGTCATCGCCGCCCGGGAACCGGGATCCGGTGACACCCGGTCTCTGGATGAGGTCCGTGCCGATCTGTTCGCCGACATGCTCCTCACCGCCGTGCCCGCGATCGAGCCCACCGGCGACCAGCCCGGCGGGCTCGGCGCGATCAGAGCGAAGGTGCAGGTCGTCATCCCCGTCATGGCCCTCATGGGGCAGAGCGATGTCCCGTGTGATCTCGCCGGGGTCGGACCCATCGACGCCGACACCGCCCGGCTGCTCGCGGGAAACAGTGACGGGACGTGGGAGCGGCTCCTCACCCACCCCATCACCGGGTTGACGATGGCGGTAGACCAGTACCGGCCGACTGCAGCGATGGACCGGTTCTTGAAGGGCCGGGACAAGCACTGCCGGTGGCCGGGATGCCGGATGCCCGCCCGAAAATGCGAGGTCGACCACAACCACGACGCCGCCCTGCGCGGGAAGACCGAGATCTGCAACCTCTGCTGCCTCTGCCAACGGCACCACAGCATGAAACAGTTCACCGCCTGGAAAGTCCGACAACTCCCCGGCGGAGTCATCGAATGGACCTCCCCGACCGGGCGGGTGTACGTCGACAACCCACCCGGCCACGGGGTGCACTTCTCCCCGGAAGAGGACGTCCCCGACGACCTCTGGGTGAAATGGACCACCTTCACCGGAGAGTTTCGGATCACCGACCAACCCGCCGACAACCCCCACGAACCGGCACCCTTCTGATGGGCGCGAGCGCTCGGCGGGTGGAGCGACGACTCATCCCAGCGGCCCGACCCCGGGGGTACGGGGGACCACTCAGGCCGTGGTGACGTTCAGGCTCCAGGTGACGCCGAAGCGGTCGGTGAGCATGCCGAATCCGGCGCTCCATGCCGATGCGGCCAGCGGTTCGACGATCGCGGCTCCGGCGGACAGCTTCTCCCAGAACCCCTGCAGGTCATCGAAGCTGTCGGAGCCGATGGACACGAACATCGCCTGATCGGTGAGGGTGGTGTTGTCCTCGCGGCGGGTGGAGCCTCCGCCGGCGATCGAACCCCCGGTGCGACCTGGGATGTCGTAGGCCATGAGCCGGAAGCCGTTCTCGGCGGCGACGAGACCGAAGACGACCTTGTCCGCGCCGGGCAGAGCAGCCGGCATCCCGAAATCGGCATAGCTGTTGATGGCGAGGTGACCGCCGAAGACGGACTGGTAGAACTCCAGCGCCTCGCGCGCGTCGCCGCAGAAGTTCAGGTGGGTAGTGTTCTGAATGGACATGACTGCTCCTCAGGGACGGTTGCCTGGCCTCGCGCCGGCGACATCCAGCCTTGCAACCAAGTAGGTCAGTTATCGGCCTAGATGCAAACTAATCTCGACTCATGCCATCGACGACGACGACCGCTCGGCTGCTTCGCCTCCTGTCGTTGCTGCAGACCGGTCGCGAATGGCCCGGCTCCGTCCTCGCCGAGCGACTCGCGATCGCGCCCCGCACCGTCCGCCGCGACGTCGATCGCCTTCGGGAGATGGGCTACAACATCCAAGCGACGATGGGGCCGATCGGGGGCTACCGCCTGGATGCCGGCAGCGAACTCCCACCCCTCCTGTTCGACGACGATCAGGTCGTCGCGCTCGCGATCGCCCTCCAGGCGACGACGGGCACCGGCGCCGGGATCAACGAAGCGGCGCTTCGGGCCCTCACCACCCTCCGGCAGGTGATGCCCTCTCGGCTGCGCCATCGGCTGAACGCGCTCGACTTCACCGCGATCCCCCGACGACCCGGAGACGCGACACTGGTCGCGGTGTCGCCGGAGGTCCTCATCGCGCTGTCGTCCGCTGTCCGCGCCCGGCACGTGATCCGATTCGACTACGGCGATCACCTCCGCCGGGTCGAACCGCACCATGTCGTGTCGGCCGAGAGCCGCTGGTACCTCGTGGGATGGGACCTCGAGCATGGGGACTGGCGCACCTTCCGCGCCGACCGCATCGCACTCCGCACCCCCACGGGTCCTCGCTTCACCCCGCGTGACCTTCCCGCGCCCGACGTCGCGGCCTTCGTGACCGGCCGGTTCAAGGGTTCCGAGCAGGGCGACCAATGGCCGTGTGTCGGGAAAGTCATCCTCCACCGACCCGCCCGAGATGTTCTCGCTTTCGCGGGCGACGGCATCGTGGAAGACCTCGGCCCTGACCGGTGCAGCATCGAAGTCGGCTCCTGGTCGTGGATCGCCCTCGCCGCAGCTCTCAGTCGATTCGACACTGACATCGAGGTGCTCTTCCCGGCGGAGCTCACCCGGGCCTTCGGAACGCTCGCCGCCCGGAACGCGGCGACGGCGACGCGTTCGAACCGTCAGACGCCGGGCTCCCACGCCGGCGCATAGCTCGGCTGATAGAGCATCAGTGCCCCGATCCCCGGCACCGGGATGTCGAGCCCGCGGCCGTACTCGCGCTCCCAGATCGTCGACGGGTCGAACGATGCCCCACGCTCGCGCAGCTGCGCCAGCGTGTCGTCGAGGTCATCGCAGATCAGTGAGATCTCATGACGCTGGTCATACGGCTTCTCCTGCCCCGGCCAGGTACGCGGATGAACACCTCCCTCGCTCGGCCCCGAGGCGAAGATGAGCCAGCCGGGCGAGGTCTCGATGAAGTCCCACCCGATCACGTCGCGGAAGAACGCACGCGTCGCAGGCGGGTCATCGCTGTAGACGATGGTGTGGATGCCGGTGATCATGCGACCGACCGTAGTCCGGCCCATGACGAGAATGAAGGGTGCTCGTCGTCATCTCCGGACTCCCCGGCACCGGCAAGTCGGCCGTCGCCGACCAGGTCGCCCGCACGCTCGGCGCGGTTCACCTCTCCATCGATCCGGTCGAAGACGCTCTTCTCGGCGCAGGCTTAGAACCGGGGTGGATGACGGGAGTCGCTGCCTACGAAGCGGTGCGGGCCGCTGCGGAACAGAACCTGAGGCTCGGTCGCGCCGTCGTCGTCGACGCCGTCAACGACAGCGAACCGGCCCGCGACACCTGGCGCCGCGCCGGCGCGGCGGCGGGAACCCCCCTGCGCTTCTTCGTGCTCGACCTCGCCGACACCGCCGAGCACCAGCGTCGACTCGACGGCCGCACGCGTGGGCTCGTGCACGTCGGGGAACCGTCGTGGCGCGACATCCGCTCTCGGGCCGAGGCATTCGAGGCGTGGCAGGGGCCGCACGAGCGGATCGATGCGTCAGCGCCGGTCGCTGCGGTCGCGGCATCCGTCCTTCATCGCTTGGAATCAGCCGAGCCGCACACTCGCTGATGACCGTTCGCGCGTAGGGTTTCGATCATGGCCGCCGACCCTCCCACGAAGAAGCCGCAGATCGACCAGCGGCCGTTCCTCGAGGCGACCTCCGAGGCGAAGTCGCGGTATGGCCGGTTCAACCTCGCCGTCATCGGCAACACCGGCGTCGGCAAGTCGTCGCTGGTCAACGCGGTCTTCCAGCGCGACTGGGCCGCGGTCGGCAAGGGGCTCCCCGTCACGAAGGGCGTGCGGTACTACCATGACGACTCCCTCGGCATCTGGGACATCGAGGGCTTCGAGATCGGCTCCGCGGTCCCGCCGCGTGAACAGCTCCGCGACCACCTGAAGACCATCGAGCAGCACCCGCGCAACGAGCAGATCGCCGTGGTCTGGTACTGCGTGAAGGCTGATGACGACAGGCTCACGCGTGCGGACATCGACATGATCCAGGAGCTGGATGCCCGGGGGCTGCCGGTCATCCTGGTACTGACGAAGGTCGACTGGGAACGCAACGCGCTCAAGGGAAGCCGGCGACCGACGAAGGGCACCCGCGAGTTCATCGAATGGCTCGAGAACCCGGTCGACGAGAGCGGACGGCCGATCACGATCCCCTTCGCCCGGGTCATGCCCACCTCCACGCGCGAGAAAGACGGAAAGGGCACGGGCCACGGGCTCGGTGATCTCGTCGCGGAGACCCTCGCGCTGTCGCCCGCAGACGCGAAGGATGCGTTTCGCATCGCCCAGCGACTCAACCTCCCGTGGAAGCGCGAGATGGCCCGACCCATCATCACCGGCGCCGCAGGGCTCGCCGCCGGCGTCGCGGCGACGCCGATTCCCGTCGGTGACGCGCTTGCCCTGGCGCCGATCCAGCTCGGGATGATGGGGCGCATCGCCGCCATTTACGACCTCGAGCTGAAGACGATGATGTCCGCCGGCGCGCTCGCTCAGCTCGGCGTGCAGATCTCCGGTCAAGCGCTCGCGCGAAGCTTCCTGAAACTCATCCCCGGCGCCGGCAATGCCGTGAACGCGAGCGTCGCTGCCGCGCTCACGGTCGCGATGGGCGAGGGATGGATGCGCCTGTGCGAACAGGTCCACACCGGCAAGCTCGACCTCGCCAAGGTCGGGGACGCCTGGGGCGAATACGTTCCCGGAGCGCTCGATGTCGTGCGCAAAATGGCCGAGCAGCGGGTCGGGAAGAAGAAGCTCTAGCGAACGGCGGCGTCGGCGGGTCGCATCCGGATCCCCGACGACTTCAGCTCCAGCGCCGCGAGCTGCGCGAGGACGGCGGGGTCGCCGCGACGCCACGCTCCCGAGGCGTCGGCGTGCACCGCCGCCAGACTCGTGAGCTTCTGGTTCGCCAACGCGCGCAGAGCGAGCAGGTCCACGCCCGCGCCGCTGCGAAGCACGACCCTCGCCCGCCGCGCACGCCGGATGAAGCGGATGCGAGGCAGCAGCCAGATGGCCAGCACGATCATCGTCGGAATCAGGGCGATCCCCAAGCCCAGCGTCAGCGCCAGCTGCTGCACGAGCACCTGCTGACTCTCGCCCGCCTGCTCGAGCGCCGTCCCCGCCGAACTCGCACCGTCGAACGGCGCACGGACGGTTCCGCCGATGAGCGGGATCCCGGCGAGCTGATCGCCGATGTCGGTCATCGACTCCTGGAACCCGCTCCCTGCCCGCTGCATGTCGACGCCGAACGAGGCGAGGGCCGCGACGGCGGAGTAGACGGCGATGCCGAACCAGATCCAGAGGATGATCGCGGCGAGCGCGAGCGTATCGGCGATGATCTGGCGCGTTCGCTGCGGCGCGAAGTCAGAATAGAGTTTCACGGCCCCACCCTGGCATGCGCTCAGGAAGACGCGGGGCGGTGCGGTGTCGATCGAGGGAGATGCGCATGCCGTCAGCCGGAGAGGTGCTCACCCTCAGTGCACGCGCGCACACCGCGGCCATCCTCCACAACGACCCTCGTGCCCGGCTCGACGAACCCGGCGGGGTGCATCAGATGCGCGTCGCGACGCGCCGCCTGCGAAGCCTGCTGCAGACCTTCGCACCGATGTTCCGAGCCGATGAGGTCGCGCCCCTTCGCACCGAACTGAAATGGCTCGCCGGCGAGCTCGGTGTCGCGCGTGACGCCGAGGTGATGCAGGCGGAGATCGCCACGGCGATCCGTGACGAGGACGCGCCGGCGGACGCCGGTGCCGGCATCGAAGCGAAGATGGATGACGCCCATCGGGCGGCGCACGCGCGGCTGTGCGGCGCGCTGGACTCCGACCGCTACCACCGGCTCGTCCTCGATCTGGATCGCTTCGTCGACGATCCTCCGCTGAGCGCCCAGGCCGGTAAACGCGCTCGACGCGTGCTGCCCCGACGGGCCGACAAGGCCTTCGCCCGCGTGCGGTCCGCCGTCGCGCACGCCCGCGCGGCGGACACACCGCAGGAACGCGACCGTGCGCTCCACGACGCGAGGAAGGCGGCGAAGCGCGCCCGATACGCCGGGGAAGCGTCGGCGGATTCCTTCGGAGAACCCGCGGCTCTCTTCGCGTCGCGGATGGAGGACGTGCAGGAGCAGCTCGGTGAGTATCAAGACAGCGTGGTCATGCGCGCGCGACTGCGCGAGTTGGCGGCCGCCGAGACGTCGCCGACGACCGCATTCCTCTACGGCCGCCTCGATGCCCGCGAAGAGCGGCGGGGGGAGCTCGCTCTCGAACGCTTCGACGGGGCGTGGGAGGCGGCGACGGAGAAGTCGGTGACGGCCTGGACGCACTGACCTCAGGAGAAGCGTGACGCGGCCTCGACGAGCACGTCCTCACTGCCGGCGTAGACGCCGTCGGGCCGCGGCCAGTGCGTGATCACATCGGTGAACCCGAGGGAGGCGGCGCGGCCGGCGGCGTCTTCGAATTTCTGCACGCTCTCGAGGAAGTACGTGCTCTCGGAGTCGAGCGACAGGTACCGATCGAGCGTCTGCGGGTCGCGTCCCTGAGTGGCGAGGGCGTCGTCGAGACGTGCGCCCAGGGCGGCGATCGCCCGCCACCACTCCTCCTCGGACTTGCCCTCGGGCCCCGTCGTCACCCACGCGTCACCGCGCTCGGCCACCAACGCCAACCCCTTCGGTCCGTTCGCGGCGAGGATGAGGGGCACGCGCGGATGCTGCGCGGGCTCCCCCACCATCCGTGCGTCGTGGGCGGTGTACCAGTCGCCGTCGAAGCTCATCCTCCCACCCGACCCGGGCGTTTCGAAGCGGAGCAGCTCATCGAGCGCGGCGACGAACTCGACGTAGCGTTCGTGGCGCTGACGGGGCGTGTACTCGGGCTGGCCGAGGACGAAGGCGTCGAACCCGGTGCCGCCCGATCCGACGCCCAGCAGCATCCGTCCGCCCGAGATCTCGTCGACGGTCGCCACCTCTTTGGCGAAGGGCACCGGATGCCGGAAGTTCGGCGACGCCACGAAGGTGCCGAGCCTGATCGTCGTGGTCGCAAGAGCCGCGGCCGTCAGCGTCGGGATGGTCGCATGCCAGGGCTGGTCGGCGAGCGAACGCCACGAGAGGTGGTCGTAGGTCCAGGCGTGGTCGAAACCGAGGTGTTCGGCGGCCTCCCACTTGCGGCGGGCCTCGGCCCAGGGCTCCTGCGGGAGGATGACGATGCCGTGGCGCATGAGCCTGAGTGTAGGAGGCAGAGTGCAGGGTCAGGCGAACTGCGCCGCAGTGGCGCGGACGAAGGCGGCGTAGCCGCCGGGCGTGCGCCCCTCGACGCGGCCCGACGTGGTCACCTCGGCGACATCGCTCGCCGTGACGATCGCGCCGAGCGCACGCGCCGCCTCGACGAGTCGGACGTCTTCGTGCTCGGGCACCTCGGTGAACCCGCCCGCGGCGCGGTACACACTCCCCCGCACCCCGAGGTTGGCGCCGTGGGTGTTCCCGGCCGGTCGGCCGCGATGGTGGGTCGCTCGCCAGTACGCGACGTGCGCGGGTGCGAGGTCGGCGAAGTCGGGCCGCACGGTGCCGAGCACGACGTCGGAACCGGCGCGCATCAGCGCGAGCTGGTGGGTGAGCCAGTTCACGGGCACCGCCGAATCGGCGTCGGTGTTCGCGATCCATACGTCGGCGAGGTCGACCGGTTCGAGCCGGCGGAGCGCCTCGGCCACTCCCGCTCGGCGCGCGGCACCCACCCGTGCGGCCCTGACCGCGACGGTCGTCACCTCGTACTCGGCGGCGATGGCGGACGACCGGTCAGTGCAGTCATCCAGCACCAGGACGACCTCCACACGCACCCCCACCACCTCGGCGGCGGCGACCGCGACGGCGAGCGACGCCAGGCAGCCCGCCAGCAGCTCCTCCTCGTCGTGGACGGGAACGACCACCGCGACGGCGGTCACAGCATGCCCGTCTCGCGGGCGACCGACGGCGCCGGCGGACGCGCGAAAACCTCGAGCAGGAAGTCGTCCTCCTCATGCCGCACCACCACCGCGAGATCCTGCTGGGTGCGAAGCGCGATGTGCACTCCGTCGCCGCTCACGGGGTTGGTGTCGACCGGATGCCGCCAATGGCACGCGACGAGGTGCCCGTCGGGGCGGAGCGAGGCGATCGCCTGTGCGATGGCACGTTCGAGGTCGGGGGCGTCCCAGAAGTAGCCGACCTCCGACATCACGATCAGGTCGAACGTTCCCTCGGGCCACTCCGCCGGGAGCGTCGCTCGCATGAGCTCGACGTTCTCGCGCTCACCCAGCCGATCGCGCGCGGTCTCGAGCGCCGCCTCGGCGAAGTCGACGCCGACGAGCTCGTCGCACCGGTCGCCGAGCTGCGCGGTCAAGACCCCGGTCGCACTCCCGAGCTCGACCGCCCGTGCGTACCGCGGCCGGGGCAGCGACGCGAGAAGCACGGCGCGCTTGCGCTCCTCATACCAGCGGGTCTCGAATCCCCACGGGTCGCGGCGGCGGGCATAGAGATCGGCGAAGTGCTCCTGCGGCGTCGACCCGTGCCACGACTCATCGGGTGCGGGATCGTCATCGATGCGGATGAGGGTCTCGAAGCCGCGGGTGAAGTGTCGCAGCATCCGTCCGCTCACGATCGCCTCGTCGCCGGGCGCGGCGGACAGCGCCGCCGTCTGGCTGCGATGGGCGCCGAGCGCCTCGGCTTTCGCTCGGTGGGCTTCAGCCCCCAGGGGCACCAGTTCGATGTGGCCCCAGGGCGGGTCATCCGCGGTTCCCCAGTGCCAGAGCCAGATCGGGTACGCCCGGTACCGGACGCCCAGGTGGCGGGCGACGGCGTGCGCGGCTTCGCCGGCGATCCGGTGGTCGCGATGGGCGTCGCCGGTCCACGGTGAGACGACGAGCGTGCGGGAGCGCGGTGAGCCGACCGTCCGCACGAGCGCCTCGATCTCGCCGGTGAGACGCGTCTGCACAGCATCGAGGCCGCCGTCGGTGTGACCGAGGAAGGCCACGGATGCTGCGGGGCAGACCTTGTCCAGCGCTTCGCGCACCTCACCGCGGCGCACCGAACGCAGGTCGTCCGGCGTGTGGGTGGGTGAGACGGGGTGGGAGTTCTCGCCGTCGGTCGCGACGACGACGATCACGCGACCGCCGCCCGCGGCGACGATGTGCATGAGCCCGGCGACCCCGAGCGTCTCGTCATCGGGGTGCGCCGCGACGACGACGAGGGCGTCGACGTCGAGGTCGGCATTCGGCAGCCGACGCGCGTCGAACGCGGCCTGCCACCGCTCCTCATCGGTGCCGGCATCGAGGTGGCTGAAGGTCACCACGGCTGCTCCGATGCCGCGAGGTCGCGCCCGATCCGCGCCACGTCGCGGGCGCCGTGGTGCTGGCGGAGGTAGAGGTGCAGATCGGCCACACGCCGCGCATGCGCCTCGTCGGCGACGAGCGGCAGCGGGCCGAGCGCGAGATCGGCGGTCTCGAGCGCGGTCGTGGCCGCGCGGGCAGTGACGGTGCGGGCCCGGTTCGCCAGCAGCCCCGCATCGCCGCGCGGACCGGCCGAGAAGACGTCGGCGGTCTCGGCGAGCACCGCGCGTGCCGCCCACAGCGCCGCATCGGCGTCGCCCAGATGCTGATGGGCGATCTGGTCGGCGCGCTCGGTGCTCGCCGCGGCACGGAGCGCCGGCAGCAGCCCCATCGCCCCACCCCACCACGCTGCCGCGACCCCCACGCCGCCGTGCGCGAAGCCCGGGCGGCGCAGGTACCAGCCGTCGTCGCCGACCGGTTCGGCCGGGGTACCCGAGAAATCGACCGGGGCACTGACGACCTGCGACAGGCCGCGGGCATGCCACGGACCTGCGTGCGCAGTCACGGTGTCGTGACGAAGAGGCACGGCGAAGAGCCGCCGACGCTCGTCGTCGACCCAGGCGGTCACGAGGGCGTGCGAGAGCGAGCCGGCGAGCGAGCACCACGGTTTGGTTCCGCGGAGCGTCCAGCCCGTGGCATCCCGTTCGGCCGTCAGCCGCGTGCCGGCACCTTCAGCGGCGAAGACGCCCCAGGTCGCGGCGGCGTCCGGCTCGACGCCCGCCTCGTCGAAGATGGCGAGTGCGTCGAGGTGCGGTTCGAGGACGCGCGCGGCGCCGACATCGAGGAACGCGGCGCCGGCGAGGAGCTGCCAGCGGTCGGTGAGCGAAGCGTCGCGGGGCAACGTCCGTCCGACCTCGACCGCCCACGCGAGGGTCACGGGCACGTCGACACCGAACCCGTCGATCACCGCCGCAGCGGCGAGCGCCTCCTCGACCCACTCCGCCGGCTCGACGAACAGCGACAGGCGCGGCGGCTGTGATGACGTCATCTGGTGCGATCCTCCGAGACCAGTGTGACGGGGCGACCGTTCTCGCGGCCTCGGGGTTGTCGCGTGGACGCCGCCCTGCTATCAGCCGGCTGCCGCGGGCGAGGCGCTGCTCCGTGCGGCGCGGAATCCGATCGCCGCGATCGAGGCGAGGAAGGCGACGAGCGCCAGCGCGCTGGTGGCCATCAGGGGTGCCGCCCATGGCGAGTAGTCCGCGCCGCTGATGGCGAAGGTGTCCGCCAGGTTCATTCCCGGTGAGAAACTCGCGACGAACTCGGCGGGGGCGCCGAGCACCAGAATTCCGAGATAGCCCACGACGACCCACTCCGGCTCGTTCCTGAGGAGGATCTGACCGAGCACGAGCAGGATGAGCGCGAGGACGGGACCGACGGCGAGGATCGCCGGAACCACGAACCTGTCGATCGAACCCTGGGACAGTTCGGTCTGACGCCAGATCTCTTCCAGCGGCAGGCCCGGGACGGCGGCGAGCGGGTTCAGCACTATGATGTGGATGTAGGCCCATGCGGCGTACAGCGTCACCACCACGGTCCCGATGATGGAGATGGCGAGCGTGAGCCGGCGGCGAGGATCAGACGCCATCAGCCGGCGACCTGCTCGGCGAGCCACTCGCGCAGCAGGCCAATGAACGGCTGCGGATACTCGACGCTCGGCATGTGCGCCGTTCCGGGGAAGACGTGGAGTGATGCGCCGGTGACGGCTTCGGCGAGATGCTCTGCCTGCGCCCGCGCGGCGGACGTGTCGTGCTCGCCCACGATGAAGAGGGCGGGCACCGTGATCTCGTTGAGGCGCCCGTACGCGCGCGGCTCCATCGGCACGGGCCGGGGATCGCCGTCGAGCAGCGGCTTGTTCGCATCGCCCAGCTCGCGCAGCCGCTGGAGGAAGCGCGGGTCGACGTCGGCCGTTTCGCGCGTCGGGCCGACACCCCAGGAGAGGGCTTCGAGCTCGACGAGGCGATCCCAATCGCGCGCCTCCTCGGCCTGTTCGATCGAACGCTGCAGCTCCTGCTCGCGTCGGGTCGGTTCCACCTCGGGGAACCCACCCGGACCCGACCCGATCGTCACGAGACCCGCGACGCGGTCGGGGAACTCGAGAGCGGTGTCGATGGCGACGGCACCCCCGTACGACGCCCCGATGAAGATCGCCTGCTCCACGCCGGCGGCGTCGAGGACGGCGACCGCGTCGTCACGGTTGGAGTACTCCACCTCATCGGAAGGGCTGTTGCCGAACCAGCGGAGGTCGTACCGGATGACGCGGAAATCGCGCTGCAGGTCGGCCCACAGCGGATCCCACATCGCCGACGTCGCGATGCCGGCGTGGAGGAAGAGGAGCGCGGGCGCGGCGTCGGGTCCGGCGGCCTCCCAGAAGAGGCGGGCACCGTTGTGGCGGAGAGTCGGCATGGGGACACCGTACCCACCGCTGATCGGCGGAAGACAGGGAAATGTGTCCCGTGACAGCGGGACATCTCACCTGGAACGATGAGCGGATGACCCGCGTCGCCGCCAGCCGCGCCGCCACCCTCGTCGCGGTGGCCGTCTCGGTCGTCTCGGGCGTCGGCGCCCTGGCACTGGATGTCGCCGTGCTGACGACCCACCCGGAGCCACCGCTGTCGTCGGGGTGGTCGGGCGTGATCCCGGGAGTGGCGATGCTCATTCGCCGCGGCGAGCACCCTCGTCGCGGTGGCCGTCTCGGTCGTCTCGGGCGTCGGCGCCCTGGCACTGGATGTCGCCGTGCTGACGACCCACCCGGAGCCACCGCTGTCGTCGGGGTTGGTCGGGCGTGATCCCGGGAGTGGCGATGCTCATTCCCGGCGCCCTGCTGCTGTGGCGGTTGCCGTGGCATCCGATCGCCGTGGTCCTGACCCTCTTCGGCGTCTTCTGGATCGTCGACGGGCTCGCCGCCGCGGCGGTGAACTACGCCTGGTACTTCGACCAGAGCGCCTGGTGGGCGCCGCCGGCGTTCTGGTTCTTCAGCCGGTTCGGCGCCGTGCTGATCTTCCCCATCATCCTGCTGCTGCTCCTCTTTCCCGACGGGCGCCTGCGCGGCGGGGTCTGGCGTGTGATCTCGATCATCGCCATCGCGCTCGGACTCGTGCTGCCCTTCGCGTTCCTGTTCGCCCCCGCCGACGCGCTCAGCCTCGAAAACGACGACCGCACCGCGCTGCTCGCCGCCTTCGAGCCGGTGCTCCCGACGCTGCCCCTTCCGCTGGAGGCGTGGCTGGCACTGCTCGCCGCGGCGGTCCCGTGTCTGGGGCTCGGTCTGCTCCTCGCGCTCCTGGTCTGCGTGAGCCGCCGCTTCGGCGCGACCCCGGTGGAGAAGGCGCAGCTGCGCTGGTTGGTCTGGTCGGCCCTGATCTTCCTGGTGGCCCTCGTCTTCGTCTTCCCCCGCGTGCCCACGGGCCTGGTCGACCTGCTGCTCGGATTCACGATCGGGCTCGTCAGCGCCTCGGTGGTCGTCGCCGTCACCCGCTATCGCCTGTACGCCATCGACCGGCTGCTGTCGTGGACGCTCGTCTACGGACTGCTCATCGGTGGGATCGTGCTCGTCGACGTGCTGATCGTGCTCGCCGTCGGCAGCGCGATCGACGACCGGGTCGCCATGCTCCTCGCCGTGGTCGCGGTCACCGTCGCGTATGCGCCGCTTCGCGGCAGACTCTACGCCGTCGCCAGCCGTCTCGTGAGCGGGCGCCGCGGCGACCCGTACGGCGTCGTCTCCTCGTTCGGCGAGCGGCTCGACCGCGCCCCCGACGCCCCCTCGCAGCTGAACGAACTCGCCGCCGCGATCGCGGAGGCGTTCGGCTCGCGATCGGTGCGGGTCGAGCTCGACCGCCCCGGGGGTGAGGCGATGGTCGCGACGTACGGCACGCCTCTCGCCGATGCCGCGGAAGTACCCATCGACCACCGCGGCGAGATCATCGGGCGGATCCTCATCGAGGCGGGACGCCGCCCCGTGGTCTCCACCCGGGACCAGCGTCTCCTCGGCGACCTGGTGCGCCTGGCCGCGGCATCCGTCCGCAGCGCCGAGCTGGGCCGAGAGCTGCAGGCCGGGCGTGAGAAGCTCGTGCTCGCCCGCGAGGAGGAACGCTCACGCCTGCGCCGCGAGCTCCACGACGGACTCGGTCCGCTTCTCGCCGGCGTGAAGCTGCGCCTGGAGACGGCGCGGAATCTCGCCGAGCGCGACCCCGCGCGATCGCTCGCGCTCGTCGACGCCGCGATCGACGACCAGTCGGAGGTGATCGGCGAGATCCGGCGCATCGTCCACGACCTCCGCCCACCCGCCCTCGACGATCTCGGCCTCCTCGGCGCGCTCGAGCAGCAGGCCGCACGTCTCAGCGGCGGCGGCATGGCCGTGCGCGTCAGCGGATCGGCGCCGCCCGACCTGCCGCCCGCGGTGGAGGTCGCCGCCTTCCGCATCGCCTCCGAGGCGCTCGTGAATGCGCACAGACACTCGGGGGCGAGCCGGGTCGAGGTGGAACTCGCGGCGGAGGATCGGATGCTGCGCCTCGAGGTCCGCGACAACGGGCGAGGTCTTGCGGGGGTGGGGGCGGGGGCGAACGGGGTCGGATTGCACTCGCAGCGCGAGCGTGCCGCCGAGCTCGGCGGCACGCTGGAGGTCTCATCCCGTGAGGCCGAGGGAACCGTCATCCGGGCTCGTCTTCCCCTGCCCCAGGAGGTCGCCGCCGATGTCCACTGAACCGATCCGCGTCATCCTCGTCGACGACCACCCCGTGTACCGCGAGGGCCTGTCGATGCTCCTGGAATCGATGGACGGCATCGAGATCTCCGCGACCGCCGCCGACGGCGCCGAGGCGATCGAGGCGACCGACGCCGTCGAGGCCGATGTCGTCGTGATGGACGTGCAGATGCCGCGGCTCGACGGCCTGGCCGCCACGAAGGAGATCGTGGCGCGGCATCCGCACCTCGCCGTCGTCATCCTGACGATGTCGGAAGACGATGAGACCGTCTTCGCCGCGATGCGCGCGGGCGCGCGCGGCTATCTCGTCAAGGGCGCGAGCCAGCACCAGATCCGGGCGGCCATCACCGCCGTCGCCGGCGGCGAGCTGGTGTTCGGAGCCGCGATCGCACGGCGCGTCGCCGACTTCTTCGCCACGGGGCCCGCGTCCTCGCCCGCCGCGGAGGTGTTCCCCCAGCTGACGGCGCGCGAGCGCGAGATCCTCGATCTGCTCGCCGCCGGGCGCTCGAACCCGCAGATCGCGCAGACGCTGTTCCTCTCACCGAAGACGGTCCGCAACAACGTCTCGAACATCTTCGCCAAGCTGCAGGTGGCCGACCGCGCCGAGGCGATCGTGCGCGCCCGCGACGCGGGACTCGGGCGCCCCTGACTCCCGGGCGCCGAACGGGACAACCGCGGGACACCGCTCCCTGGGGGCCCGGGTCGCCGGGTCGGGAATCTGGGACCACCAACCAGAACCGCCCGAAAGGCACAGATCACCATGGACCTCTTCACCTCCACGCCCGCTCCCGCTCCCGCAGCCCCCGCCGCGCCGGCGAAGAACCAGAAGCGGATCGACCTCGGCCCCGTCCGCCCGAACCGCCTGCAGCGGATCGGCGGCGCCGGCCTCATCGCCGCGCCGCTGCTGTTCACCGTCGGCATGCTGACCTCGCCGCAGCAGACCTCGCCCGGCGCCGCCGGGTACATCGAATCGCTCGCCGCCGACCCGGCGCTCAGCCTCGTCTCGGCGAACGCCCTGCACTACGGCTGGGTCGCGCTCGTCTTCGGCGCCCTGGCCACCCTCGGACTGCTCCGTAGCCGCCGGGGCCGGATCTTCCTGCCGATCGCCGCGGTGATGACGGCGTTCGGTGCCGTCCAGATGTCGGGCCTGCTGCTGTCGGACTGGTTCCTCGTCAGCGCCGGCAACGTGCTGGCGATCGAGGATGCCGTGCTGATGGACACCGTCGCCAAGGAGTGGTCGGTCGCGATCTGGCAGTTCTCCGGCATGATCGGGGGCCTCGTCGGGATCGCGCTGCTCTCACTCGCCCTCGCCCGGGCCAAGGTCGTCTCGTGGTGGATCGCCCCGCTCGGCTTCCTCCCCTGGATCGTTCCGGCCTTCGGCCTCGGGCCCGTCGGCGCGATCCTCGGACTCATCTGCTACGCGCCGCTGGTCGTCGCCGGCGTCCGGCTGGTCTCCGCCCGCTGATCACCTCCGCGCCTCACGGCCCGGCGACCGACTGGTTGCCGGGCCGTTCGTCGTCCGCGGTGTGCGCACCGAGGGCATCGAGGACGAACGTCCACCCCTGGCGGTAATCCCCTGCGGCGGACGCCTTCCGCCAGGGACCACGGTGAACGATCGTCACCCTCGTCCCCTGAGCGACGGCCATGAAGGTGACATCGACGATCTCACCCTCCTGCACCCCGTCCGCGTCCTCCCATCGCCAGGTGAACGACAGACGATGCGGCTCGTCGACCGTGAGGTACTCCCCCGATACGACGATCCCGACATGGGGTGCGGCGAAGCGGTACCGGCCGCCGACGACGACATCTGCGGCGATCTGCGTCTCCGGCCAGTGATTCCACCACCACGCGCGAAGGCCGGCGGGGGTCGTCCACGCCGCCCAGACCCGGCCGAGAGGCGCGTGGATGAGGCGATCGAGCCGGAGCTCCGGAAAGTCAGTCATGGGAGTCCAAAGAGTCGTCGAGGGCATCGAGCTGGTCGTTCCAGAATCGGCGCTGGCGCGCCATCCAACGATCGATCTCCGCCAGGGGTGCGCGGTCGAGTTCGTAGATGCGGCGCGAACCCTGAGGAGTGACGCGAACGAACCCGGCGTCGCGCAGCACCCGCAGCTGATTCGAGACCGCAGGCTGCGACACCGCGAAGACCTCGCGCGCCCGGGCGGTCAGTTCTCCTGCGGTCCGGGGACCACGCGCGAGGTCTTCCACGACCCGCCGGCGGAGGGGGTCACTGAGAACGGAAAAGGGATCCACATCGCGAGTATCACGGATTGCTGATATCAGCGTCAAGTGAAAGCCAGGCCAGTCGATGGGAAGCGGTCCTTACCCGGTGGGGTGATGTGATGCTTCACTACCGGCATGACACTCGGAGCAGTGGGCGCGCAGGTGGCCGACGCGCTCGGCTTCAGCGCGGAGGCGAGAGGACTCGTCGCGGAACCGACCGGCTCGTTCCCGTGGGGCGCGCACCTGCCGGTCGGCACCCTGGCGACCGACAGCGTCGCACTGGCGTCGCTGGCGATCACCCTCCTCAGGGGCGACTCGTCACCGGTGCGCGTAGACCGGGCACGGGTGGCGGCGTCCTTCGGCAGCGAGAAGGTGCTGCGCATCCACGGCGCAGCACCGTTGGTGTGGGCCCCGCTGTCGGGCTTCTGGCGCGCTCGCGACGGATGGGTCCGCACGCATGCGAACTACCCGCACCACGAGCGGGCGCTCCGCCGGCTGCTCGGTCTCGCAGTGGACGCGGGGACGGATGCCGCGGCGGCGGCCATCGCGGCACGCACGGCCGCCGACCTCGAGGACCACGCCGCCGAGATCGGTGCGGTCGTCGGACGCGTGCGGGCCGCCGAGGAGTGGCGAGAGCACGAGCAGGGACGCATCGTCGCGGCGTCGCCGATCGTGGAGCGGCGGCGGATGGGCGATGCGGCACCACGGTCCGAGGATCTCCGCGTGCTCGACCTGACGCGGGTGATCGCAGGACCCATCGCCACGCGCGACCTCGCACTCGCCGGTGCGGAGGTGCTGCGCGTCGACTCCCCCGCCCTGCCCGAGACGGGGTGGATCCATCTCGACACCGGGCAGGGGAAGCGCTCGACTCTGCTCGACCTTCGCGAAGCCCACGATCACGCGACCTTCGAGCGCCTGCTGTCCCGCGCACACGTCGTGGTCACCGGCTACCGGCCGGGGGCATTGGCGCGGTTCGGCCTCGAACCCGAAGACCTCGCCGCGCGGCATCCGGGACTCGTGACCGCCTCGGTCTCGGCGTGGGGAGCCGACGGACCCTGGGCTGCGCGACGCGGATTCGACAGCATCGTGCAGGCGGTGAGCGGCATCGCGATGGTGGAGAGCTCCGATGGCGAGACCCCGGGCGCGCTCCCCGTACAGGCCCTCGATCACGCGACCGGGCACTTTCTCGCCGCGGGCATCGTGCGGGCGCTCGGCGCTCAGCGGAGGGAGGGCGGGTCGATCGATGTCCGCATGTCTCTCGCTCGCACCGCTCACGCGGTGCTGACATCGACCGACCCCGCGACCGAGGCGGCCGCGCTCGTCACCGCGCCGCCGCCGCTGGCGTTCCCGGGCGCGCCCGAGCATTACCCCGTCGTCGGTGGCGAGTGGGGGGCGGATGCGCCGGAGTGGCTGGGCTGATCGCCCGAGCTCGGGGGAACGGTGATGCGCATCACGGTCTTGCTCTTGCCGATGTGCCGCTCGAAGGTGAAGCCCGCCTTCTCGAACATCGCGCGCGTGCCGTTGTGCAGGAAGGACGAGGAGGTTCGCTTGCCGGGCACGAGCTCGTTCGGGAAGGACACCACCTCGCCCCCGCCCGCCTCGGCGATGAGGGCGAGCGCGCCATCGAGTGCTTCGCGGGCGACCCCCGAGCGTCGATGGTCGCGGTCGACGAAGAAGCATGTGATGCGCCAGGGCGCGGGGCGCGTCTCGCCGGCGTCGAACTGCTTGCGGTGATAGATGTTCGGCAGATCGTAGGGGCTTCCGAACTGACACCACGCGATCGCCGCGTCGCCGTCGAAGACGAGCGCGGCGCGGGCGACGCCCTCGTCGACCAGCCGTCTCTTGAACGTCGGTCCGTCGTAGTCGGCCTTGACGGTGTCGCCCGTGTCGCCATGGAAATAGGAGCAGTAGCAGCCGCCCCACACCCCGTTGTGCTTCTCGGCGAGGGCGAGCCACGCCGGGAACGTCTCGGGCGTCAGCGGCTTGATCACGTGACCGGTCGTGTTCATGGCGCCCATGCTGTCACGTGGCCGGGCGGCCATCCCCTTCGCCGGAGGGCTCCAACCCTCGCTCAGCAGGCGGCGCGGCGGAAGGGACGGCGCGCTCGGCCCGTGAGAAGGCGACGCGGCACACGAGGATTCCGAGGACGAACAGCCCGACGACCGACAGGACGTACAGCGCGTAGACCGACATTACCCAGAAGAGCGGCCACCCCTCCGGCGCGGTGCGTCCGTCGCTGAGACCCGTGGCCTGCGAGACGAGGTCGGTCGCGAAGAAGGTGGCGATCGTCGCGGCGGTGAAGATGCCGGCGGCCACCATCAGCCGTCGGAGGATCACCGTCGCAAGCACGAGGAGAAGCGCTCCGGCCACGACGACGAAGAACAGTTCTCCCGGAATGAGGAAATCGAAGAGGAAGCGGCCCGATCGCACCGCGAAGACGAGCCCGAGGACGAGCGGCGCCAGCAGGGGGAACCCGGTGAGGACCGTTCCCACCACGGCGCTCACTCGCGCGGTGACCGTTCCCCAGAACATGACAGACGTCCTCCCCTGGCGGTTCAGCCGAGAACGAGCATCAGGATGCCGCTGACGATGTTGATCGCCAGGAAACCTCCCACGGCGGCCGCGCCGATGATGAACGGCAGCCAGGCCCCCTCGATGCCGGCCCGCGTCTCGCGGGCGGCGACGAACGCCGTGAGCCCGAGGGGGGCGGCGAAGACGGCCCCGGCGGCCACCAGTACGATCGCCATCGCCCACCAGGGAGGAGTCGCCGACGACGCATCACCGCCGGCGAGTACGGAGGCAAGGCCCTCGCCGACGATGAACGCGAGCGCGAAGGACGGCACGAGGAGGAGGAGCGACCACCAGCCCGCGCGACGTGGGTGTGGCGTCATCGACGCCGTCGCAGCCTGACTGGGTCCGGCCATTCCTCCTCCTCGTGCCTGGATCGTCGACGCGGCACCCCCATGCCCCCGTAGTCGGTCCGTAGAACAGAAGATGCCGCAGTTCGGGCGGACGATTCGGGACCAAGGTCCCGCGCGCCGTCCCGGCCGGCTCAGCGGATCGAGCGGAAGAGGCCGGGGTAGTCGAGCACCAGACCTTCGTCGTCGACCGTGAGGATGGCGCGGAAATCCGAGTCGCGCGACTCGTAGAGCCACTGCCGCTCGTCGAGGCGGGTGTAGCGCTGCGGGTCGCGCACGACGGTGAGGGCGGGCACCGCGATCCACGCGGTGTCGATGTCAGCGCTCTCACCGACCGCGAGACCCAGCCGACGGATGGGCAGTGTGTTGGTCAGGGGCGTCGCCTGGATATCGATCTCGGTCGCCCCGGCGAGGTCGCCGCGGTGCTCACCGTTCACGAGCCACCGACCGTCGGAGAACGACAGGCTCAGGGTGCGCCCACCGACCGCGAGGTCAGCGGTGCGGAACTGCCCCGAGGCGTCGGCCACCACCCGGTACTCGAGGCGGTCGCCGTCGATGTCGACGACGCCGACGGCGGTCATGCCGGAGTCGTCGAACTGGACGGTGCAGGTCTCGGTGCTCGCGGCCTCGAGTCCCTGCCAGGTGATGTGCGTCATCGACGTCTCCCTGTCCTGAGCGCGGGTTTCGGTGAAGTCGGCAAGGGCGGCATCGGTGGGCAGATCCACCCGAAGTCGGATGCTGTCGGTCGCCGGCCCCGCGCCGTTGACGACCGCGGCGCCCCCGAGCGTATCGAGATGCGGGGCGACCGTCGCCGCCACACGTGACGGCAGATACCCCACGTCGCGCCCGTTCGAGAAGACCGCGACCCGCGCGGGACGGCGCGAGCGGCGGTCGGCCTCGTGACGGAGGACGTATAACCGCTGACGGCGATGATGCCGCTCGGGATCGTTCACGACGTAGTGCGTGCGCTCGAGCGCGACCCGCCGCGAGGGCAGGTGACGAAGATCGGGAAGATCGACGTGACGACGTGACCGGCCGGTCGCGACGTGGATCAGGTGTTCCCACCATGTCGGCATGGGCGCCCCTCCTTGACTGTGGTGCGCCTTCTTCAAGGCGGAGCGAACTCCTATCTTTTCACGCTCGCCTGTGCGAGTGCCTGGCGCAGTGGAGGGCGGCTCAACGCTTTTCGCTCGCGCTGCCGCCGCGGTGTCGCGCGCTCAGGTTCGGCGGCTCAGCTGTCCGCGGATGATGCCGAAGAGCACGGTGCCGACGAACAGGATGATCCCGATCACACCGAGCCACAGCAAACCTTCGAAGACGAATCCGACCACCGTGAGAATCGCCCACACCACCAGGAGGATGACGACTACTGTCCACATACCCGGAGGCTACGCCTGAGGTGCGGCCTCGGATAGGGACCTTCGACTCATCCCGCTTCGCCGACTGTGGTGGAGAAGCACCCGGGTGAGCACCGCGACCGGGGTGAACGGACGCCCGTTGAAGCGCGTCGCGGTCACCGACGTGTAGGCGCCCATGACGGGGCTCACCACGAGGTCGCCGACCCGCAGGTCGGGGAGGTCGCAGTCGCGCGCGATGACATCGGCCGAGTCGCACGTGGGCCCGGCGAGCGTGGCGCGGCGGCGTGGCGGGGCGGGCGCGATCAGATCGCGCTCGGCGAACACGAGCGGATGCACGCCTTCGGTGAGCACGTTCGAATACGAGCCGTACAGGCCGTCGTCGAGGTAGTACCAGCGCCCGTCGGGGCGTTCGGCGACACCGTCGACGCTCGTGACCAGCAGCGCCGACTCGGCGACGAGCACCCGGCCGGGTTCGGCGAGGATCTCGTAACGCGCGGCGAGCGGGTCCAGCACCGGACGAATGACCCGCGCGATCTCCTCGAGCGCCGCGACCGGCCGGTCGTAGGCGATCGGAAACCCGCCGCCGATGTCGAGCAGGGTGAAGCGGCGACCACTCGCGCGCTCGAGGCGCGACATCAGCGCAGCCGTGTCGCGGATCGCGGCAGCGAAGCGGGCGGGGTCGTCGAGCTGGCTGCCGACGTGGAAGCTGAAACCTGCCACGGTGAGGCCCCATGCGTCGGCGCGAGCCACGAGTGCTTCGGCGCGCTCGGCGCTGACGCCGAACTTGCTCGACAGGTCGCTCCCGGCGTGTGGGCTGCGGTAGGCCAGTCGCACGAGCAGGCGCGCATCGGGCGCACCGCCTCGGCGGAACTTCTCGAGCTCGATCTCGTTGTCGACGACGAAGGTGCGGATGCCGGCGGCGAGCGCCGCACCGATCTCGGCGGGCTTCTTGACGGGGTGGGTGTGGATGACGCGATGCGGCGCGACACCCTGGCGTTCGAGCAGCGCGATCTCCTCCCCCGAGGCGACGTCGAAGCCGCATCCCTCCTCGGCAAGGGCGGCGATCACCGCGGGGTGGGCGCAGACCTTCACCGCGTAGTGGAACCGCACGAAGGGAAGCGCCGTTCGCAGCCGTGTGTACTGGCGTACCACGATCGAGGGATCCAGGAGCAGCACCGGAGTGCCGTGGAGCGCGATGGCGGCGCGGGCGTCATCCGTCTGCATCACCGCCGCGCACTCGCGCCGGCGACGGTCGATGAGGGTCGCGGCGGTCTCGTTCATCAGTCCTTCTTCGGGTACGCGGGGCGGAGCCGGGTCTTGGTGGTGAGCACGAAGCTCGTCGCGGCCATGGCGTAGAAGACCCCGTCGGCGAGGATCTTGCCGGCGAGCAGTCCCCAGAACGGATCGGGGATCAGCCAGACGCACAGCGAGATCGTCGCCGGGCGCACGACGAGCGAGTCGACCAGCTCGGCGGCGCCGAACTCGGCGGCCAGGAGGACGACGGTGAGGGTGAGCGCGCGGAAGCCGCGGCGCCCGAGCCGGCGCTGCTCGAGGACGACGATCGTCGCGAGGACGGCGTAGAACCCCAGGCTCTCGCCGATGATCGCCGCGACCGCGACGGCGACGGGGTGGGTGATCCACTCGAGGATCAGCAGTCCGAGAAGAAGGAGGGTGGCGGTGCCGACGATCTCCGCGAGCAGGTAGCGACGGATCCAGAATCGGATGCCGCGACGCGGAGTCGTGGTGATGGTCGGCGGCGTGACGGCGGGGGCTGCTAGAACGGACATCGGTGTCCTCCTCCCCGTGAGAGAGGGCATCGGCGTGGTGGTGATACGCGCGAGCGCCGATCGGTCGGGCGTCAGACCTCGGCGAGGAGGTGTTCGAGCACCTGGGCGACGCCCTCCTCGGCGGAGGCGGGCGCGGTGCGATCGGCGATCTCACGGACGGACGGATGAGCGCCCGCCATCGCGTAACTCGTGCCGGCCCACGACAGCATCGGGATGTCGTTCGGCATGTCGCCGAAGGCGATGACCTCGGCGGGGTCGACGTCGAGGCGCCCGCAGAGGGTGTGCAGGGCGCTGGCCTTCGTGACGCCGGCCGCGCTGATCTCGACAAGACCCGGCATGGTCCAGGTCACGGTCGCGGCGTCGCCGACGATCGCGGCGATCCTGCCGTGCAGCAGGTCGGCATCGACATCCGGATCCCTCACGAGAAGCTTCACCGCGGGGTCGGTCCAGATCTCGCGGAGCGGTCCGCGCGGCGCCCCTGCGACGGCGGTGCGTGCAGCGAATCGCGGGTCGAGACGGATGCCGTCGGCGCACTCGATCGCGAACCGTGCGCCGGGGAGCTCGGCGGAGATGATCGCCGAGAGGGCGAGACCATCCTCGGCTTCGATGCCGGTGAGTGAGATGATCTCGCGCGCGTGGGCGTCGTACGTGATGGCGCCGTTCGAGACGATCGCCATGCCGTGGTTTCCGACGTGCGGCCAGAAGCCGGTCATCCAGCGGAGGGGTCGGCCCGTGACGAAGACGACGGCGACGCCCGCGGCGTCGAGGCGGCGCAGGACGTCGGCGGTGTAGTCGGGAAGTTCGAGCGTGCCGTCGGGGACGAGTGTGCCGTCGATGTCGGTCGCCACCAGCGTTCGACGGCCTGTGTTCACAGTCTCAAGGGTAGGTGGCGTGCAGGCCCGGAGGCCCGATCGCACGAGGCGTCTCAGGGACGCAACCAGACGAACCCGAAGGGCGGGAGCCGGACGCTGTCGAGTTCGAGACCGGTGAGCACGTCGCGCCCGCAGAGATCCGGAAGATCCACGGCATCTCCGCTGACGTTCACGACGGCCATGACCTCCTCGGCCGTCCCGGGGGCCCGTCGGACCACGAACACGCGCGGATCGATCGTCTCCACTCGCTGATCGGCGAAGGGCGAGAAGGCCGGATGCTGCCGCCTGGCCGCCAGCAGGGAACGCAAACCCTCCAGCATTCCCCGACGCCGTTCGGAGGACCCCAGCTCGCGGTCGAGCGCGTCGGCATCGAGGACCTCGCGATTGATGCGGCGCGGGATGTCGCTCTCCTCCATCCCGACGCGGTCCTGGCCCGACCCGAGCAGGGAGTGGTAGTAGATCGCCGGCACCCCGACGACCGAGAGCAGGATCGCGTGCGCGGCCAGTCCGCGCGCGACGGCCTCCGCATCCGGATCGGATGAGCCGGGATCCACGAGCGCATCGAGGAAGTTCGTGTTTAGCTCGTACACACTCTCCGAGCCATCCGGGCGTCGCGCCATCGACACCCGACCGCCGCGCGCGAGGGTGCGCTCGACGAGCATCGTGCGATCCTCGTCGGTCAGGAGTCCCTCAGTGGGCCGAAGTCCGATGCCATCGTGACTGGCGAGGAAGTTGAACCACGTCGCCGTCTCGCTCACCGGAACGATTCCCGAGGCCCATCGCGAGAGCGCACCGGCATCGCCGGTGACGAAGGCATGCAGGACGAGCGGCGGGAGGGCGAACTGGTACACCATCTGCGCCTCGTTCGAGCCGTCGCCGAAGTAGGTGATGTTGTCGGCATGCGGCACGTTGGTCTCGGTCAGCAGCAGTGTCCCGGGCGCCAGCGCATCCACGAGCACCCGCCACAGCCGGATCACGGCGTGCGTCTGCGGCAGATGGATGCAGGTGGTGCCCGACTCCTTCCACAGGAAGCCGATGGCGTCGAGCCGCACCGTCGTCGCGCCGCGGGCGAGGTAGCCCAGCAGCACATCCGTGAGATCGAGCATCGCGGCCGGCGTGGACGGGTCGATGTCGACCTGATCGGGTCCGAAGGTCGTCCACGCTCGGGCGACCCGGCCATCCGGGCGCGGGTACTCGTGCGTGAGCGGCGATGTACGCGGTCGCACGACCCGGGAGGTGTCGAAGTCGGGACCGGGCTCGAGGAAGTACCCGGCGTAGCGCGGGTCGTCTGCGAGCCAACCCTGGAACCAGGGGCTCGAAGTCGAGACGTGGTTGGCAACGAAGTCGAGCGCGAGGGCGTGGTCGGCGCGCAGCTCCGCGATGTCGTCCCAGGTGCCGAGGTCGGGGTTCACCTGGCGGTGGTCCACGACTCCGAAGCCGTCGTCGGAGGTCCACGGGTAGATGGGGAGGAGATGGATGTCGGTGACCGCGTCGCGGACGTGACGGCGCACCACATCGGCGAGCGTGTGGAGAGGCGTTTCCCCCTTCCGGCGGAACGCGTCGCCGTAGGTGATGAGATACGCCGTCCCTTCGTCGGGTCGGCCGGTACCGACGCGTCCGAGCAGCGGCGCCCACCGTTCGGCCAGAGCGAGGAGATCATCGACGACCTGGTCGACATGGTCGGGATACAGCTCGGTGACGAGCGCACGGATGCGCGCGCGCAGGCTGTCGAGATCGATGTCGGTCATACCGGCCCCTCCGTGAGCAATCGGCGCACGAGCTCCCGCCCGTGCGCGTCGAGGTCCGCGATCCGGTCGCTGAACCCCCGGACCCCGGGTGCGTTCAGGACGACCTCCGCCCACTCGTCCCGCAGGGCGAAGCCGGGCCTGGCGACGAGGCAATCCGGATCGGTGGTGTAGAGGCGTCGGTCCTGCCAGGAGCGCGCTTCCAGTGACATCCGTCCCCGCATCCCCTGCGAGCCGTCCTCGCCGCCCTCGTGGAAGGTATCGGGTGAGACGCGCATCGCATCGACGAGCCCGACGCTCGGCAGGATCGGAGCACCGCAACCGAGGAGGTACGCGTCCTCCCCCATGACGTCGCGGATGAGCTGGAGCCCCGACCGATAGGCGGCGACGGGGGTGAAGTCCTCATGACGGGCGCCTGGGACGGCCCCGGAGTACAGGAAGTCGAGCTTGAGATAGTCGACGCCGAGGGTGCGTAGCCGGGTGAAGACCTCGGAGAGGTAATCGCGGACTCCGGGGTGGGTGAGGTCGAGACCGATGAGCTCGTCGCCCCAGTTGTACCCGGCCGGCCCGGTGAGCCAATCGGGGTGGCGCACGGCGAGGTCGGACCGCGAACCGACGCTGAACGGCGCCAGCCAGACGCCGGCACGACGCCCGGTGTCGCGGATGGCGGCGACGGCTTCGCTCAGGTCACCGAAGCGCGGGTTGGGTGCCGTCCATTCACCCGTGCCAAGGCTCCAGCCATCGTCGATCTGCACGACATCCACATCGACACCCTCGCCGAGGGCGCCTGCGTCGATGGCGCGCAGATTCTCGACGACATGCGCCGCCGTCACGTCCTCGAAGTACTGGTACCAGGTGCACCAGACGCGCGGCGTCGGTGAGCCGGTCCGCGCTCCGGCAGCGGCACCGAACCGCGATCCGAATGCCGCGAGTGCGGCGTCACCGGGGTCATCCGACGGCGCTGCCGTCCACCGCTCGACGCCGTCCTCCGCGGTGACGATGACGCGGTCGCCACGCCAGCTCGCATGGATGGTCGGCACACGCTCCGAAGCGTCGAGCGCGGCGAAGACTTCGGCGGCACCGCCGCCGCCCGGGTCGACCACGACGAGGCCTTCGCCCTGCAGGAGACCCTCGGGCGCAGGATGCCCGGGTCGGAACCTCATGAGATGCTGCCACCCCTCGTCGGGGCGGTGCGGCGGCTCCCCGCGTCGATACCAGGTCGTGGGGCTCCAGCTCTGCCACCCCTCCGTATAGACGCGCGCGCGGTCGGTCACCGGAATGTCATGGGTCTCGGTCATGGAGTGACCACGCTTTCGGAGGTCGCGCGCGTGAGGAGAAGGTCGTGCGGATGCACCGGCGCTCCGTCCTCCTCGGCTGAGGCGACAGCGGCGAACCCGAGACGCGCGGTGGCGAGCACGTGCGCGAGAGAGTTCTCAGGCTCACGATCGGACACGACGGCCGAGAGGAGCTCCCCCATCGCGCCGGCGAAGCCGTCCGGGAACCACTGACCCTCTACTGCGAAGGTCGTCACGTCGCCGTCGCGGTCGAGTTCGAGCTGATCGCTGCCGCGAAGGACGCTCCCCCGGAGGGTTCCCTCGGTTCCGTGGATCCAGAACGGACAGCCGCCGCCCGTCGCGCGGGAATCGCCGACGATCCGCACGACCGCGGTCGCACCGCGATCGGTCCGGAACCGGACGTCGGCGTTCCACGGATTGCAAGCGGACGCCGGTTGCTGCGGGACCCTCGACTCGCTCGCCCACACCGCGTCCACGCGCGCGCCCTCGAGCCAGCAGCGGCTGATGTCGATCCAGTGAACGAGGTAGTCGGCCAGGAGCATGTGCGGAACGGCGTCGAACGGCGTACTTGCCAGAGGCGGGAGCGGCTTGTCGTGCAGGTGGGTGATCCCGACGACCTCACCGATCGCCCCACCGCGGACGAGCAGCGTGGCGAGCCGCCATGCGGGGGCCCACCGCGCGTTCTGGTTGACCGCGAGGCGCAATCCCCGCGCGCGGGCGCCGGCGACGATCTCCGCGAGTCGCGGCATATCGGCCTCGTCGATGGTCAGTGGCTTCTGCGCAAGGACATGCTTGCCCGCGCTGACCGCCGCCTCGATGAGGTCGATCCGTCCCCGCGGGCCGGTCGCGAGGTCGACGACCGCCACCGCCGGGTCGGCGAGGAGCTCCTCGACCGTGGAGTGCACCCGGGTGATCGCGAAGTCCGCGGCGAGGGCTCGTGCGTCGGCGGCGTCGCGCGAGGCGACCGCGACCACTGGCACTCCCCATGCGCGATACGCGGGGAGGTGGGCGCTCCGCGCGATTGCGCCGGCCCCGATGAGCCCGACAGCCGGCGGGTCACGGGGAATCAGCGGTCGATGATCCGGGATGTCTCCGAGCGCTTTCGCCGTCACAGCGACCTCGGCGCGCGTTCGAAGGCCAGCACAGCCTGCAGGATGGCCGAGTCACCGGCATCCAGACGCCGGAAGATGTCGGCGACGTCGCTGACATCGACGACATCGGTCACGAGGGCGGCGGCGTCGAGCCGCCCCTCGAGCATGAGCGCCATCACGGTGCGGACGAGACGTGACTGGTCCCACCGGCCACCGAGCCCGACCGGAACACCGGAGATCTGACTCGCGAGGATGCGGACCCGGTTGTGATGGAACTCCTCGCCCAGGTGGAGGTTCACCGCCCCTCCCTGATAGAAGCCGGATGCCGCCACGATCCCCTCGACCACGACACTCCGGATCGCCTCGTGGAGCGCCCGGTCGCTGCCCGACAGCTCGATGGCGCTGTCGACGCCCTCGCCCGTGAGCTCGCGGATACGGGCCCCCGCGCCCCCGTCGATGAGGGCGTCCACCACCTCTGCGGCGCCGAATCTGCGGGCGACCTCGAGGCGGTCCGGCACCGTGTCGACGGCATACACACGCCCGCCCGCGAGCGTGGCGAGGCGCGTCGCCAAGAGCCCGATCACCCCCTGACCGAAGATCGCGACCCGCTCTCCCAGCCGCACGTCGGCCGCGAGCACGCCGTTGAGCGCGATCGACGCAACCCTCGCGAATGTCCCGAGCAGGGGGTCGGCGTCGGTGGGAAGCAACCGTCCTTCCAGTGCAGCCGCCGGCAGGACAGCATCGGAGCGGTGCCCCCAGATCCCGTGCACGACGTCTCCGACTGCCAGCGCGGTCACGTCATCGGCGACCTCGACGACCTCGCCGACCTCGGAGTAGCCCCACCCCTGCACGGGGTACCCGAAGCTCGGTTCGCCCGGGACGAAGAGGCGCCGCTGCGAGTCCCAGGTGCTCGTGAGGTAGGGGTTCGTGCCGCGGTACGCAGTGAGCTCCGTACCCGCGGAGATCCCCGAGTACCAGGTGGCGACGCGGACGGAGCCGGGGACGAGCGGAGCAGGAACGATCTCGACGACCTCGACGGATCCGGGCGCGGTGAACTGCACGATGTGAGGCATCGGGGTCATCCCTTCTCTGCGCCGGCGGTCAGCCCACCGACGAGGAGTCGCTCAGAGGCGAAGAACAAGATGATGATGGGCAGGGTCAGGATGACCGACCCCGCCATGAGAACGGTCGTCGGCACCTCGATGCTCCCCGAGAGCTGGGACAGACCGAGCGAGACCGTCCAGGAGTCTCGTCGCTCGACGAGGAACAGCAGCGCGAAGAGGAACTCGTTCCACGCGATCATGAAGATGAACAGGCCGTTCGACACCAGCGCCGGCATTGCCAGCGGCAGGCTGATCTTCCGCATCGTCTGCAGTCTCGTGCACCCGTCGATCGCGGCCGCCTCCTCGAGCGACACCGGGACGGTCGCGAAGTAGTTCTTCAGGGTGTAGATCGACACCGCCGCCACCTGCGAGACGTAGACGATCACGAGGGCGATCAGGGACCCGCGCAGACCGAGCTGGGTGAAGAACACGAAGAGCGGGACGGCGAGGAGGATCGCGGGGAAGAAGTACACCGCGAGGAACAGCCCCGACACCTGACGGCGACCGAAGAACTTCAGCCGACTGACGGCATAGGCACCCGGGATCGCGACGAGGAGCGTGAGCGCCACGGTCGACAGGGCGACGAGCAGCGAGTTCCGCATGAAGACGATGAAGCCCTGGCCGCCGTCCGAGACCGGAAGCAGGACGTCGAGGTACGTCGAGAGATCGAGCTCCTCGATCGAGATCCACAGCGCCCCGGGGTTCTGCAGGAGAGAGTCGAGCGAGCGGAAACTGAGCAGGACCATGTAGTAGAAGGGGAAGACGGCCACGATCAGCAGCACGGAGATCACGATGGGCCGAAGGATCGCGATCAGCCGGTTCTCGATCCGGTCGCGGGTGAGGCTGCTCATGCCTGTTCCTCCTGTCGCCCGAAGAGCTTGAGGTAGACGCCGACGAGCACGGCGAGGATGAGCGCGAGCACGAGAGCCTGCGCCGCCGCCGCGCCGATGTCGCCGCGAGCGGTCATGTAGTCGAAGACGCGGACCGAGACCACCTGGGTGCCCGCGCCGCCGCCCGTGAGCAGGTAGATGTCGTCGAAGTTGTTGAACGTCCAGATGAAGCGCAGCACGCTCAATACGGCGATGGTGGGGAGAAGCTGCGGCCAGAGGATGTGGCGGAAACGCTGTGTCGGGGTGGCCCCGTCGATGCGGGCGGCCTCGTCGAGGGCGCCGGGGACCGCACCCAGCCGTGCGGTGAGGAAGAGGAAGGCGAAGGGAAATGATCGCCACGCCTCGAAGCAGATGACGGTCATGAGTGCGATCGGCAGGTCGATCTCCAGCCCGAACAGCGACACCGGCAGCGACCGCTGCGACAGGAACGCCACCGGATCCTCCCATCCGAGGAGGTTCCGGCCGACCCAGTTGACGAAGCCGAACTGCGGATTCAGCAGCGTCGCCCAGACGAAGGTGGCGGCCACCACCGGAGCCACGTACGGAAGGAGGAGGGATGCCCGGATGAGTCCGCGCCCCCGGAAGGGCTTCTGCAGCGCGAGCGCGGCGACGAGGCCGATGCCGATCGCCAGTGCCGTGCCGCAGACCGAGTAGACGACCGTTGTCCACAGCGACTGGAAGAAGCCGGGTGACGTGAGCACTTCGACGAAGTTGTCGAGAGTGTACTCGCCGATGAAGCCGGTACCGCGGATGTTGATGAGCCGCACATCCTGGAACGCCAGCGCCACCGCCCAGAGGATCGGCAGCACCACCGCCACCGCGATGATGACGAGGGTCGGGCTGATGAGGAGGAGCCCGGCCCGGTTCTCCTCCCGGGCCTTGCGCGAACGCCCGATCCGCTCTTTGCGTCCTGGAGCAGGCGGCGCGGGGGGCGGGCTCGCTACGCCCGTCCCCCCGGCCAGCTGCGTCACTGGAGCGACTCCTGCACGGAGCGCGCCGCCTCCGCGGCGATTGCGGCGGCCTGCTCGGCGTCGGTGCCCTGCGTGACCTCGCTCACCGCGGTCGCTACGGGCTGCTCACCCTGCAGGGCCCCGAGGAGGTCGCCCTGCCCCTGCGGGATCGCCCAGCGGGCGATGTTCTCGGGCCCGGCGGCCACCTGTTCGAGCACCTCGGGCGCGTAGAAGTCCGACAGCGGTGCCTTCGTGTCGACGCCGGCGGGGAACGTCGCCCACGCATCGGAGTAGAGCGCCGGCTCATCCGCCGTCCCGAAGCGCACGGGCACCTTCCCCTCGGGAGCGATGGCGATCCAGTCCTCGTAGCCGGTGCTCATCATGTATTCGACAAATGCTTGCGAGTCTTCGACGTTCGCCCCTTCGGTGATCGTCCACGAGGTGATCTCACCGAACTGCGCGGGCTCGGTGCCATCGGGCCCGGCGATCGAGGTCACGACGCCGGTGTTCTCGGCGAGGAACGCGGGGTTGTCTGCGCACTCCGGGCAGTTCGGCTTGGCGTCTTCGCGCAATCCCGCCATCTCATCGAGGACGAAGCTGGACCAGATGAACATGGCCGCCTCACCAGCGAAGTAAGTGGCTCGCGTGGTGTCGACGTCCTGCGCGCCGGGCACGGAGTAGTTCGAGATCAGGTCGCCGTAGAAGCCGAACGCCTCCACGCACGCCGCCGAGTCGAGCTCGATCTCGCCGTCCGCATTCACCAGCTGGCAGTCGTTGCCCAGGGCCACCTGCTCGAAGGTCTGCTCGGTGAACGCGTCGCCGGGAGCGGTCGCCCCCACGAAACCGGCGAGTTCGGGCGAGTTGAGGGCCTCGGCCGCCTCGAGCACCTTCTCATACGTGTCCGGTGCGTCGAGCCCGGCGGCTTCGAAGAGGTCGGTGCGGTAGAACAGCATCTGCAGCCACGACTCGCTCGGCACCGCCAGCTGCGCGTCGCCGTCCGCCGTCAGCTCGAGCGCCTTGTCGGAGAACGTCGATGCGTCGAGGCTGTCGATCACCGCGCCGACGGCGTCGGCGTCGACGAGCTCGTTGGCCGAGAGCGTCCGCACCTGGGGCAGCGAGATGCCGCCGATGACGTCGGGGAGATCGCCCGCTGCCGCGGAGGACGTGATGAGCTGGGCGAACTGGTCTTCGGCCACCGAGACGACCTCGACGGGGATGCCGGACTCCTCGGTGAAGGCCGCGACGATCTCTTCGGTCGCCGCGACGCGATCGGGAAGATCTTCCTGAACCCAGAAAGTGATGCCGTCCCCGCTGTCACCTCCATCGCTGTCACTTCCGCCGGCAGAACAACTCGACAGGACGAGAGCCGTTGCGCCGATCATGGTCAGGGTCACCGCTGCGGTACGGATCTTCACCGTGCGCCTCCTCGCGCTTGACATCAGATGCAGGGACTGCGCCCAAACGGGTGGGGCCCAGATATGACTAGACGTTAGATTTGTTTTGTCTAGCTGTCAAGCATAAGTAGAGTGAGCGGAGAGGAGGACCCATGTCCGGACCCGGAGACGTGCTGGAGCTGATCCGCGAGCATGGCGCGCTCACGCGCGGCGATGTCCTGGAGCTGACCGGGCTCTCGCGTATGACCGTCGCGACGCGGGTGGACGCTCTGCTCCACCACGGCCTCATCGTCGAACGGGGCACAGAGCGCGTGACCGGCGGCCGCCCCTCGCGGCGACTGGAGTTCAACACGTCCCACGCCGGTATCGTCACCGCAACGGTGGACACGACGCATACCACGGTCTCCCTCACCGATCTCGGCGGCACGGTTCTCGACCAGCAGGAGATCGACGTCGCCGTCGCCGACGGCCCCGATCACACGCTCAATGTGATCACCGGACGTGCTCGAGCGCTGATCGCGGGCGGGGCGGTCGACCGCGTGGCCGCGATCGGCATCAGCGTTCCCGGTCCCGTCGATCCCGACACCGGTCGTCCCAGCCAGCCCCCGATCATGCCGGGGTGGGACGCGTACCCTGTCCCGGAGCACCTGGGTGATGCCCTCGGCCTCCCCGTGCTCGTCGCGAACGATGCCGATGCCGCCGCTCTCGGCGAGCAACGACGCGCGCACCCGGCATCCCGCTCCCTCTGCTTCGTCAAGGTCTCTTCGGGTATCGGCACGGGTATCGTCATCGGCGGCCAGGTCTACCGCGGCACCGACGGCGGTGCGGGCGACATCGGTCATGTGAAGATCGCCGGGCACGACGACATGGTGTGCCAATGCGGCGCGCGCGGATGCCTCGCGGCAGTCGCGTCGGGGAGGGCCGTCGCCCGCGCGCTGAGCGATCTCGGCAAGCCCGCCGCATCGGGTTCCGACGTCGGCGCGTACCTCGCAGCCGGCGATACGGATGCCGCGCGTCTCACCCAGGAGGCAGGGCGGGTCATCGGCACGGTCGTCGCGACGGTCGTGACCCTGCTGAACCCGGGAGAGGTCGTGCTCGGCGGAATGCTCGCCTCGCCACCGCTTCTGAGCGGGGTACGCGAGACGCTGTACCCGCTCTCGCTCCCCAGGGCGACGCGGCACCTCACCGTGAGCCTGTCCACGCTCGGACGGCAGGCGGCGACCGTGGGCCTGGCCGCGCTCGTCGTCGACCGGGAGTTCTCGGCGGCGGCCGTCAACGCCGCTCTCGCCCGATGAGCGGTCCGATCGTCATCGCGATCGACTCCTTCAAAGGGTCGATCCGGGCGGCCGACGCGGCCCAGGCGATCGCCGAAGGATGGTGGAGCGTCGAACCCGAGCGCGACGTCGTTCTCTGCCCGATGGCCGACGGCGGAGAGGGAACCCTCGACGCATTCGCCGCTGCGGTCCCCGGGGCGCGACGGATGTCCTCCTGGCTGCTGCTCCCCGCAACCGACGACGCCCCGAACGGAACGGGCGTGGTCGAGCTCGCGTCCACCTCGGGGATCGAACTCCTCGGCTCGCCGCCGCAGCTGAGACCGTGGGACGCCGACACCCGCGGCTTCGGCGAGGCGATCGCCGCCGCGCTCGCGCACGGGGTGTCACGGCTGATCCTGGGCATCGGCAGCAGCGCATCCACGGACGGCGGCGCTGGGATGCTCACCGCCCTCGGGGCGCGATTCACCGATGCCGCGGGCAGGCCGATCGCCCCGGGGGCACGCGGGCTCTCGAGCGTCGCCGACGCCGACCTGCGCCACCTCGCTCCCCTGCCGCCGGGCGGCGTGACGGTCCTCACCGATGTGACCAGCCCCCTCCTCGGCGAGCGCGGGGCCGCGGCGGTCTTCGGGCCGCAGAAGGGCGCGGGGATGACCGACATCCCGCTCCTCGACGCCGCCCTCGCGCGCTTCGCGGACCTGCTCGATGCCGACCCCGAGACCCCGGGCGCGGGAGCCGCGGGCGGCACCGGCTTCGGCGTGCTCGCGTGGGGCGCACGCCTCGTGCCGGGTGCGGAGGCGGTGGCGCAACTCATCGACCTACCGGCCCGACTCGCCGCGGCATCCCTTGTCATCACGGGCGAGGGCTCCTTCGACCGGTCATCCGCAGCAGGGAAGACCGTCGCCCACGTGCATGATCTCGCGGCCGCGCGGGGCATCCCGGTCGCACTCGTCGCCGGGCGCATCGCCGACGGCGCCTCGACAGATTCGTTCGTGCGCCACCTGTCGCTGACGAAACTCGCCGGTTCGACGAGGGAAGCGCTCGGCGACCCCCGACGTTGTCTTCAGCAGGCCGGCGCGACCCTCGCCGGGGGATGACACCGGCGGCGAAAGGACAGGTCGATGGACTACGGACACGCGATCGAATTCGGCGCCTTCCTGACCCCCACCGCCGCCGAACCCGCCACCGTCGTCGCGCTCGCCCGTGAGGCGGAAGCGGCCGGTCTCGACCTCGTCACGTTTCAGGATCATCCGTATCAGCCCGCCTTTCTCGACACCTGGACCTTGATGACGTGGGTCGCCGCCCACACCGACAGGGTCCGCATCGCGCCGAACGTACTCAACGTGCCGCTCCGCCCGCCGGCCGTCGTGGCGCGCGCGGCGGCGAGCCTGGATCGACTCTCGGGCGGTCGCCTCGACCTCGGCCTCGGCGCCGGCGGATTCTGGGACGCGATCGATGCGATGGGGGGCCGGCGCCTCACCCCCGGCCAGTCCGTCACCGCACTCGAAGAGGCGATCGACGTCATCCGAGGACTCTGGAACACCGACGAGAAGGGTGGGATCTTCACCGACGGTGCGTACTACCGGGTGCGCGGGGCCAAGCGCGGACCGCGGCCGACACACGACATCCCGATCATCCTCGGCGCCTACAGGCCGCGCATGCTGTCTCTCACCGGGCGGAAGGGCGACGGCTGGCTCCCCTCGCTCGGGCACCTGCAACCGGGCGATCTCGCCCGTGGCAACGCGGCCATCGACGAGGCCGCCGCGGCTGTCGGGCGTTCCCCGACCGACATCCGTCGTCTGCTGAACGTCGGGCGCCTGGCCGCCGACGAGCGCGAATGGGCCGAGCGCCTGAGCTCCCTGGCGCTCGACGACGGCGTGTCGACCTTCATTCTCGCGACGGACGACCCGAACCTCCTCGCACTTTTCGGACGGGAGATCGCACCGGCCGTCCGCGAGATCGTCCGCGAATCCCGCGGAACCTGACGCCAATCGGGCCCTGCACCCTCGCGCCGCTGATAGCGTCCCACTCATGACCGTCGCCCGGGAGAGCGCGGCCACGGGAGCACCGCACACCACGGCCGGGCAGCCAGACACGGCCGAAAACCGGCCCGCTGTCACTCGGTTCACTCCCCTCACCTTCATCTGCGTCGGCGTTGCGATGGCCGGCGGGCTGGCCCTCGGCCTTCCGATCGCCGCCACCCTCGCCGCCGCCTCCGCCCTGATCCTCGCGCTCGTCGGCGCGGCCGTCGCCCTCGCCCGTCATCACCCGTTCGCGCGCCTCGGCGGCGCGAACGTGGTCACCCTCATCCGACTCACCGTCGTGGCCTTCCTCCTCGCCGTCCTCTTCGCCGGCGGCGGGCACCCCGTCGCCGTCATCGCCGTCAGCATCGTCGCGCTCAGCCTCGACGGCGTCGACGGATATCTCGCGCGCCGGCAGGGATTGTCGTCGCGGTTCGGGGCGAGCTTCGACATGGAGGTCGACTCGGCCTTCGCCCTGGTCCTCGCCCTGCTCGCCGGACTCGGGCCCGCCGGGCCCCTCGCGATCCTTCTCGGCCTGCCCCGCTATCTCTTCGGCGCGGCCGCCCTCGCCTATCCGTGGCTGAACGGCCCCATCCGTCCCCGGTACAGCCGCAAGGTCATCTGCGTCCTCCAGCTCATCGCCCTCATCGCGCTGCAGTTCCCGTTCCTGTCGGCTCCGGTCGCGATCGCCATCGTGATCGTCACCGCGGGACTCTTGACCTGGTCGTTCGGCGTCGACATCCTGGAGCTGCGCCGGAATGCGGATGACTCGGGCCGGCCGGCACTCATCCGCCTCGGGCAGGCTCTCATCACCGCCCTGATCCTCGCGGTCGTGTGGCAGGTCGCCGGCGGGGTCGACGTGCTCGACATCCTGTTCAGCGCGAACCCCTGGTGGCTGCTCGCCGCCTGCGTCCTCCTCGCCACCCACACCGTGCTCTCCGCGCTCCGGTGGCGGGTGACCGCCGCACCGCTCGGCATCGACCTCTCGGGTGGGCACGCGATCCGCGAGTACTTCCTCGCCCAGCTGGTCAACACCACCCTGCCCGGTGGAGTGGTCGGAGACGCCGCCCGCGCCGCCCGCACCCGCCACCAGGCCACGCTCGGTCGATCGGTGGGGGCCGTGGTCGTCGAGCGGGGCGTCGGCCAGGTCGCTCTCCTCGCGGTCTTCGCCGCCGGCTTCCTCATCACCCTCTTCGCCGCCGGCGGCATCACGTGGCCCCCGGTGCTCGCCACCGGCATCTCGACGGCGCTCCTCGCCCTCACGGTCGCCGGGCTCGTCCTCGTCCTGTGCCTGCGGTTCGCCCCGCCCGCCCCCGGCGGGCGGCTCGACCGCCTCGTGGAGGGGACCCGCCGGAGCCTGGCCGCTCCGGGCGTGCTCCCCGCTCAGGTGCTCCTCAGCACCGGCGCGACGGTGTGCATCCTCGCGGCGTTCGCGTGCTGCGCCGCCGCCGTCGGTGCCCCGCTTCCCCTCGGAGCGGTCTTCGCGGTGATCCCGCTCGTGCTTTTCGCAATGGTGCTGCCGATCTCCGTCGGCGGCTGGGGCGTGCGCGAGGGCGCCGCGGTCGCGCTGCTGCCGATCGCCGGCCTCACCACCGCCCAAGCCTTCGCCACCAGCGCCGCCTTCGGGTTGATGGCCCTCGTCGCCTCGCTCCCCGGCCTCGCCCTCGTCTGGACCCGCCGTCGCACCCTGGAGACCACCACATGACAGACCGCAAGACCCTCACCCGTCGCACCCTGCTCGGCGCCGGCATCGTCGGTGTCGCCGGCATCGCGGCGGCCGGCATCGGCCTGAGCACGCGCCCCGGAGGACTGTTCGGCAGCGGAGACGCCGCGCGCGCGGCATCCCTCCAGCTGTCGTGGCTGCATTCGGTGCAGTTCGGGGGCAGCTATATCGCGCAGGACCGCGGCTGGTACCAGGGTCTCGACGTCACCCTGCTGCAGGGGGGCCCCAACGCCCCCGTCGAGCCCCCGGTCGTGTCGGGGTCGGCGCTCATCGGCATCTCGGCCGCCGACTACACCGCCGCCGCCGTCGCCGAGGGGGCGCCGTTCAAGATCATCGGCGTCGCGATGCAGAAGAACCCGTTCGTCATCGCCTCCCTGCCCGGGAATCCCGTGAACGAACCCGCCGACCTCGTCGGCAAGCGCATCGGCATGGCCCTGGCCAACACCCCCGTGCTCGAGACCCTGTGCACCTTGAACGACGTCGATGTCGACGGCATCGAGGTCGTGCCCACGCAGTACTCGGCCCAACCCCTCCTCGCCGACGAAGTGGACTGCCTGCTCTGCTGGGAGACCGACCTGCCGGTGGCGATGACCGTGCAGGGGGTCGAGAGCGTCACGATGCTGATGGCCGACTACGGCTACGCCCTCCACTCGCAGACCTACATCGCCACCGAGGAGAGCCTCGCCAACCGGCGGGCCGACCTCGTCGCGCTCATGCGCGGCGAGGTGCGCGGATGGGACGAGTATCGCGCCGACACGAATGCCGCCGCCGCCCTCACGCTGGAGATGTTCCCCGACGCGGGCCTCGACCTCGAGACGCAGGAGCTGCAGGCCGAGCGGCAGGTGCCGCTGATGTTCTCGGAGGTCACCGACGAGAACGGGTTCGGATGGTGGACCGACGATTCCGTGGCGCAGAACCGCGAGACGCTCGCCCTCCTGGGGCAGGACGTCCCCGCCGACCTCTGGGATCGGTCGGTGCTGGAAGAAGTCCATGGCAGCTGAGCCCCGGGTCCTCGTCGATGGGGCAGGCAAGGTCTACCCCGACGGGCTCGAGGCGGTCGCCTCCCTCGATCTGGAGTTCGCCGGCGGTTCGACGACCGCCCTGGTAGGGCCGTCGGGATGCGGCAAGTCGACGCTCCTGCGCATGATCGCCGGACTCGAAGACCCCACCTCCGGATCGATCACGATCGACGGCGACTCCCCCCATGCCGTCGCCGAGCGCGGCGAGCTCGCCGTCGCGTTCCAGGACCCCTCGCTCCTCCCCTGGCGGAGCGTTCGCCAGAACGCCGCTCTCGCGCTCACCCTCACCCACCGTGACGTCGACGCGGCAGCGATCGACCGCATGATCGCGCGCGTGGGCCTCGACGGCTTCGGCGACGCTCGGCCCGCCGCCCTGTCGGGCGGGATGCGACAGCGCGCCGCGATCGCGCGCGCTCTCATCACCGAGCCCCGCCTCCTGCTCCTGGACGAACCCTTCGGCGCGGTGGACGAACTCACCCGGCAGGACCTCATCGCCGAGCTGCCGCCGCTCTGGCGCGAGAGAGGCACCACCACGCTGCTGGTCACCCACTCCATCTCGGAGGCCGCACGCATCGCCGACCGCATCGTCGTACTGAGCCCCCGCCCGGCACGGGTGGTGGACGACATCGCCGTCCCGCGCGGCGACCCCGCGGCGTTCGAGCGGGTGGTCGCCGCGGTGACCGAGGCGCTCTCGCGGTCGCGGGCGGCATGACCGTCCGATCTTCGACGGGCCGCAGGGTCTGGGTCGACACGGCCCTCGCCGTCGTTCTGCTGCTCGTCGTGTGGGAGGTCGCCGCACGCCTGCTCACCTCGACCTTCGTCCTCGCGGCGCCGAGCGAGATCGCTGTCGCCCTCGGCACCCAGGCGGGGCTGCTGTGGCGAGCGCTCCTCGTCACCGGGCAGGCCGCCCTCGCCGGGTTCGTCCTCGGAAATCTCGCCGCCATCGCCCTGGCCGCCCTGGCCGTGCTGCTCCCCGCGACGGAGCGGGTGGTCACCGCCGTCGCCCTGGTAGTGTTCTGCCTGCCGCTCGTCGCGACCGGCCCGGTGCTCCGCGTCATCCTGGGCCCGGGCGACGGCCCGCAGGTCGTCCTCGCGGCCCTCGCGGTGTACTACACCACGATGATCCCGCTCCTCGTGGGTCTGCGTGCGGCGCCCGCGACCTGGTTCGACCTCGTCCGGTCCTACGGGCGGGGCGCGGGAGCGGCCCTGGTGTGCGTCCGGGCGCGCGCGAGTCTTCCGTACCTCATCGCGGGGTTGCAGATCGCCGCCCCGGCCGCGTTCCTCGGCGCGATGGTGGGCGAGTTCACCGGCGCGCAGAGCGGGCTCGGGGTGCTGACGATCCGCGCGTCGCGCGACCTCGACATCCAACTCACCTGGGCGCTGGCCACCGTCGCAACCGTCGTCTCGGTGGTGGCGTACGTCGTGATCGGCGCGATCGGCAGGCGATTGGTCTCCGAGCGGCCGCCGCTCATCCTCGCGCCCGTCAGGCCGCGACTGCCGCGGAGGGAACGGGTGCGCAGCGCCGCGATCACGACCGTGGCGTTTGTCGTCGTCCTCGTCGCCCTCTGGTGGGGCGGGATCCTCGTCACCGGAATCAGTCCGTTCTTCGCCCGGACGCCGGTCGATGTCATCCGGGTCTTCGCGGGGGTCGATGACGGCGGGGAGGTACGCGGCGTTCTCTTCGCCGCCCTCGGCGAAACCGCCGTGCTCGCGATCGCCGGGTACCTCGCGGGACTCGCGGTCGGGGCCCTCGGGGCCATCGCCCTGACGCTCGCTCCGCGGGCGGCGACCGTGTCGATGCCGATCGCCATCGCGCTGCGCGCCGTCCCCATCGTCACCACGGCCCCCCTCGTCATCCTGTTGCTGGGTCGCGGTCCCCTCGGCGCGATCTCGCTCGTGGCGCTCATGGTGTTCTTCCCCACCCTCGTCGCGTGCCTCGAGGGCCTCCGCCAGGCGCCCGGCCAGGCGCTCGACGTGCTGCGCAGCTACGGCGCGCCCGCGCGGGTGCAGCTCGTGCGGGTGCGGATCCCCGCCATGCTCCCCGCCTTCTTCGCCGCCGCCCGCATGAGCGTGCCCGCCGCGGTGCTCGCCGTCACCGTCGTCGAGTGGCTCGCGATCGGCACGGGCGTCGGCGCCGCGATGGCGCTCGCCGCCTCGCAGTCGGGCTACGATCTGCTGTCCGTCGCGGTCGTCGCCGTCACCGCGCTCTCCGCGCTCGGGTACGCCCTCGTCGGTGTGGTCGAATCGCGGGTGCTGCGCGTGTACGCCCCGGAGCAGCAGGCATGACCGGGCACGCGGCCTTCGCCATCCCCGGCGACCTCGACACCGTCACCGGCGGGTATCTCTACGAGAAGCGCCTGCTCGAAGGGCTGCGCGAGGTCGGCGTCGACACGACGTACGTGCCGCTCGGCGACTCCTTCCCCGACCCTTCGGAAGAGGAGGTGGATGCCACACTGGCGGCCCTGCAAGAGCTCGACCCGTCGCATCCGCTCATCCTCGACGGCTTCGTGTTCGGCGCGATGCCGACCGCGGCCCTCGCGCGCCTGCGCGCGCCGATCGTCGGAGTGGTCCACCACCCGCTCGCCCACGAGGAGGGCCTGTCGCCCGAGCGGCGCGAATACCTCTTCACCACCGAGCGCGACAACCTGCAGCTCGCGGCCGCGGTGCTCGTGCCGAGCCCCCACACCGCCCGCATCCTCGTCGCCGAGTACGGCGCCGACCCGGCGTCGATCACGGTCGCCCGGCCGGGGACCGATCCCGCGCGGGGGGTCAGCCGGCAGAGCGCGCCGCCGCTGATCCTGTCGGTGGGGATCCAGCATCCGCGGAAGGGCCACGACCTGCTGATGCGCGCGCTCGCGCGCATCACCGACCTCGACTGGCACGCCGAGATCGTCGGGACGCCGTGGGATCAGGGGTTCTCCGCCTCTCTGCCGCGGCTGCGCGACGACCTCGGGCTCGCCGGCCGCGTGCGACTCGCCGGCGGGATCGGGGACGACGAGCTCGACGGGCTGTGGGCGCAGGCCTCGGTCTTCGCCCTCGCGACACGGTACGAGGGGTACGGCCTGGTCTTCGACGAGGCCCTCGCGTGGGGACTGCCGATCGTGTCGTGCGACACCGGGGCCGTGCCCGAGACGGTCCCCCGCGAGGCGGGTGTGCTGGTGCCGCCCGGCGACCCCGCCGCGTTCGCCGCGGCGCTTCGCGATCTGCTGACCGATCACGAACGCCGGGAGCGGATGACGCGCGCGGCGCGTGCCGCGGGCGCGGCCCTGCCGTCGTGGCTCGACACCGCCCGTGTCGCGCAGCGGGTGCTGGAAGCCGTCACCGGTCGTTCACCCACCCCACGTTCTGCGTTCATCGACTTCGAGGTCCCGAAACCCCAGCATTGACCAACCGTTGTCTGACGGCTCGGATCGATGAGAGGCGCCGCCATGACCGCACCCCTCCGGGTTCTGTCGTTGTACGAAGGGTTCTTCGCCGGAGGCGCGCGGGTGCTCCATACCGACGTCGTCGCAGGGCTTCACGCCGGAGGGCAGAGCCATCGCGTGCTCTCGGTCGCGGCGCGTGCGCGGCGCGAGTCGACCGTGCAGGTGATGTGGGATGACCCGCGCTGCCGTCGCCTCGTCGAGGCGGGCGTGGAGGTGCGAAGCCTCGGCCGCACCGCCGGCGACGCGCCGCTCGCTCCCGAGACCTTCGGCCCGCGGCACCTCCGCCGCGCGGCGGCGATGATCGCCCGGGCCGACATCGTGGTGTCGCTCAAGGAACAGCCGCTGGGGCTTCTGCTCGCGCTGCGCGAGCGCGGGATGATGCCCGACGTACCGGTCGCCGTCTGCCTCCATCGCTCCGACCCGGCGCACGCGGGAGCCGCGCGCGACTGGCTCGGCGAGGCGGCACGCACGGGACTCGTGTCGACCGCGATCTCCTGCGCCGAGTCGACACGCGATGCCTACCGCGAGGTCGTCGGGGAAGGCGTTGCGTCACAGGTGGTGGCGAACGGCATCGACACGGAGCGGTTCGGGCCCGGGACGGCGCGCGAGCGCGCGGCGATACGGAGGTCGCTGGGGATCCCCGCCGACGCGCCCGTGGTGCTCTTCGCTGCGCGCTTCGACGCGATGAAGAACCCCGGCCTGTTCCTGCGCGCGGTCGCCGCGCACTCCCGGCGTCGGCCCGGCACGCACTATCTGATGTGCGGGGCCGGGATGTCGGCGGCGAACCCCGCGCTGCGCGCCGCGTTCGCAGAGGCCGGTGTTGCGGCATCCGCTCGGGTTCATGTGCTCGGGATCCGCGACGACATGCCGGCCCTCCACCGCATCGCCGACATCGTCGCGCTCACGAGCGCGTTCGGCGAGGCGTCGCCGCTGTGCCTCATCGAGGGCGCCGCGTCGGGTGCCACCCCCGTCACGACCGCGGTCGGCGACGCCGCCCGCGTCGTCGAAGGGTTCGGGGTCGTGACGGCGCACGACCCGGTCGGAATCGCCGGGGCCTGGGATCAGGTGCTCGCCGCGCGCCCGGCCTTCCGGCGCCTGGCGATCGCCGCGCGACCGCGCCTGTCGCGCGAGCGGATGATCGAGGAGTACCGCCTCGCGATCGAGGCCCTCGCGGTGCGGGTGCCGCTGGCGGCGTGACGGGGCCGTCGTCTCGAAAGGCACCGGGGAGTAGCATGGCCCGAACCATGGACAGCGCATTCGCGGGCACGCTGGGAGAGCTGAAACGCTCCCGGGGTGTCACCGAGCGCTACAGCAGCTGCTTCCTCGAGGTACTGCCGGTCTCGGGAGCCGCCGTGTCGACCCTCGGCGAGGTGCTCGGCACCGAGACGGTGTCGGCCACGGACACCATGGCGGCGCGACTCGACGAGATCCAGTTCGATGTCGGCGAGGGACCCTGCTGGGACGCGGCGCGCACCGCTGCGCCGGTCGCCGAAGTCGACCTCCAGGGCCGAGGCGCTCTTCGGTGGCCGGCCTTCGGCGCGGCCGTCCACGGTCAGGAGGTGGCGTCGATCTTCGCATTCCCGTTGCACGTCGGTGGGATGCGACTGGGCGCGGTCGACCTCTACTCCCGAGATCCGATGCGGCTCGATGATCGTCAGTACGAACAGGCGTCGGCGATGGCGGGGGTCATCGGACGCCACGTGCTCAGCCAGGCCATTTCGTCGCTCGATGCCGACGCTGATGTCGACAGCCCCTATTCCCGTCGCGTCGTTCATCAGGCGACCGGCGTCGTCCTGGCCCAATTGGACATCGACGCCGAGGATGCGGCGCTGATCATCGGCGGCCACGCATTCGCCGCGGGGGCGACCACGATGGAGGTCTCTCGCGACATCATCCAGGGGCGGCTGCGTTTCGTCCGCGAGGGCGGCAGAATCGAGGCACGACGGTGACGGCGAAGACCAGAGAAACCCTCATGCTGGAGACTTTCGCGACACTGGCCGACACGCTCGTCGACGACTACGACGTCGTCGACCTGCTGCAGACGCTCGTGGATTCCTGCCGGGATGTTCTGCACGTCACCGCCGCCGGCATCCTTCTCGCGAACGAAGGCGGCGACCTCGAGCTCGTGGCCTCGACGAGCGAGGCGAGCAAGCTGGTCGAAGCCATCCAGCTCGCGGCCCAGGCAGGCCCCTGCATCGAGTGCTTCCGCGCCGGAACGGCGATTTCGGTTCCCGACATCCACGACGTCCCCTCCGCGTGGCGTGCATTTCAGAAGAGCGCCCTCGACCAGGGTTTCGTCGCCATCGAATCGGTGCCCATGCGTCTGCGCGAAACGACGATCGGCACGCTGAACCTCCTGAGCGCAGTTCCCGGTCCGCCGTCGGCGTACGACATGACAGCGGCGCAGGCCTTCGCCGACGTGGCCACCATCGGCATCCTCCACGAACGCACCGCGCGACGCAGTGAAGTCCTCAGTCAGCAGTTGCAGACCGCGCTGAGCAGTCGCGTGATCATCGAGCAGGCCAAAGGGGTCGTGTCCTTCACCAGCGGAGTGCCGATCGACGACGCCTTCCACCTCATCCGGACGTACGCCCGCAACCACGGCCTCCCGCTGAGCGACGTCGCAGCTCGGCTTGTGCGCCGCGAGCTTCGGATCGACAGCCCGTCGCGGTGATCGGGGGCCTCTAGCCGCGGAGGCCGCAGCGCGATACGCTGATCACGTTGCCCTGGACCCCGGCATTCTGCTCAGACACTGCGACCGGGGGTAACGGGATGAGGCTGGACACACCGCCGCTCTCCCGCGCGCACCATACCTGAGCACCCCCTGGGGGGTGGTGTTCAGACCCGTGGGAGCGCCGCCTGGGGCGGCCCACCGTTCCCACGGCGACGCCGTCGGTCGCTCGGCGAGGAGCGGCCGGCGGCGTTTGCACGTTCATGGGCCGCCAAGCGCGCGAGCCCCTCATCGATCGACACCGCCGGCGCCCACCCCAGAGCCTCACGCGTTCCGCGCTGATCGAACCAGTGCGCCGTCGAAAGCTGCTCGGCGAGGAACCGGGTCATCGGGGGCTCATCCTCACCGGGACGCACCGCCCAGATCCGTTCGACGACCGAACCGGCCGCGCGGGCGAGACCCGCGGGCACGCTCCACCGAGGCGGCCTGACTCCGGCGGCCAGGCAGATGCCGGCGAGGAGCTCCCCCACCGCACGCGGCTCGCCGTTGGTCAGCACGAACGCCCGTCCGTGCGCGTCGTCGTCCCGGGCGAGCGCTGCGGTGATACCCGTCGCGGCGTTGTCGATGTAGGTGGAGTCGATGAGGGCGGTGCCGCCGTTCAGCAGCGGCAGCCGGCCGGCGCGCGCCCGCGCGACGATGCGCTCCACGAGCTGCGGGTCGCCCGGCCCCCACACCAGGTGCGGGCGGATCGCCACGACGGCCATTTCCGCGCTGTCGCGCGAGAGGGCGAGCAGCTCGGCCTTGGCCTTGGTGCGGGCGTAGTCGCCGCGCGCATGCTCGGGTGAGGCGGGCTCTGCCCCGACCCCGGCGAGCGCCGTTCCGGCGTGGGCGACCGACGGCGAAGAGATGAAGACGAATCGCGAGACCCCGGCGCGCTCGGCGGCATCCAGGATCGTGCGGGTGCCGCCGACATTCACCGCCTCGAAGTCCCGCGGGTCACCCGCGAGCGACACCTTCGCGGCGAGGTGGATGACGCCCTCCACGCCGTCGAGCGCGTGCGCCGCGGCATCCGGGTCCGTCACCGAGCCCAAGATGTCGTCGGCTCCCGCGACACCGGAGGGGCGGCGCTGAAGGGTGCGCACCTCGTGACCCGCGCCGACGAGGTCGGCCGCGACAGCGCCGCCGAGGAACCCGGACGCACCGGTGACGAGAACCCTCACGGCGCCGTCGGCCTCTCGCCGGAGAGCACGCGCTCGGCCCAGAGCGACAGGCGGGTGCGATCAATCTTGGAGTTGTGCCGGATGTCGGTGGGAAGCGCCGGCACGGCGAGCACCGCGACGAGCGGCGTGCCCGTCGCGACCCGGATGCGAGCGGCGAGCTCGGGGGCGGCGAGGCCGGGGCGTTTCGCGGCAGGTGTCGTTTCGACCACCGCGACGGCCTGTCGGAGCCCGCGCGGACCGACCCCGACCACCGCGGCACGGCGGACGCCGTCGACCCGCTCGACCTGCTGCTCGGGTCCGACCGGGGCGAGCGGGCCGTCGGCGGTGACGAGCACGTGCGGCACGCGCCCCTCGACCCACAGGCGGCCGTCGGCGTCGAGGTGTCCGACGTCGCCGGTGCGGTGCCAGCGGGCGCCGTCGTCGGGCGTCGCGCGGGCAGCCTCGCGGTCGGTGAGCCAGAGGCGGTCGTAGTGGTCCTTCAGGTGCGGGGCCGAGACGAGGATCTCGCCGAGCACGCCGGCGGTCTCGGTCGGGCTTCCGGTGGCGCGGCCGTCTGTGTCGAGGGCGCTGATGCGGACGCGGTTCGCACCGATCGGGGTTCCGACGCAGACCCCGGCATCGGGGGCCTGGGTCGCCGCACGGATGCCGTCGAGGGTGATGTCGGTGACGAGCAGGCACTCGGTCATGCCGTAGGGGGTGTGCGCGGTCGCGTTGGGCATGACGCGCGCGGCGGCGGTGAGGAGACCCTCGCCGATCGGCGCGCCCGTGGAGAGGAACGTCTCGACGCCGGCGAGGGCGGTGCGGTCTTCGGAGGTGAGGGCGTCGGCGGTGGCCACGACATTGAGGATCGCCGCGGGTGAGAGGAACACGATGCGCGCCTGCGATGCGCGGACAGCCGCCGCGACCGCGGTCGCGGTGAGGGTGCGCGGCGCCGAGACGTCCATCTCGGGCGTCACCGAGAGCGTGCCGAGAGCAGGGCCGAGGAGGGCGAAGGGCGCGAAGCCGGTGACGAGACCGGTGTCGGGCCTCACATCGAAATGCGCCGACAGCACGTCACGCAGAGCCGAGAGCTGCCGATGGGTGTAGGCGACGCCCTTCGCGGGACCGGTCGAGCCGGAGGTGAAGAGGATCGCGGCGGGATCGTCGGGGCCGGGGGTCGGCGGGAGGTCGGCGGCGGCTCCGATGCGCGTGACGTCGGCGAGGCTGTGCCGGATGCCGAGGGCGCGGGCGGTCACAGGCGGCAGGGTCGGCACCGAGATGCGGATGCCGGGCCAGCCGAGCACCCGGGCGGCGGTGAGGCCCGGCACTTCGCCGATGACGACGTCGGGCCAGGCGCCGCGCACCGCGCGGGTGAGGCCCTTGAGCCCCAGCCCCGCGTCGGCGACGACGACGACAGCGCCGATGCGGAGGCAGGCGTAGATGATCGCCGTCAGAGTGGGGCCGGGGGGCACGAGGAGGGAGACGCGGTCGCCCCGGCGCACGCCGAGGGCGGCGAGTCCCGCAGCGATGGTGCGGACGCGGTCATCCAGCACCCGCCAACTCACCCGGCGGGTGGCGCCGGTCGCACCCATCTCGATGACGGCTGTCGCGCCGTCGGCGCGGCGCGCGTCGAGGCGCTCCCAGAGCGGGGTCCAGGCGGCGGCCGGCGGTTCGGCGGTCGCGTCGGTCGACCGATGGGGCTCGGCGAGCCAGGAGAGCACCGCGGTGGCGTAGTCGCGATCCTCGGCGATCAGGTGCCCGGCGCCTTCGAAGCGGTGGACGTGGGCCTGCGGCATCCGCTCGACGAGGTCGTCGAGGTACCGGTCGCTGAAGATCGGATCGCGGGGGCCCCAGAGCATCAGGGCGGGCACCGTCAGGCGGCTGACGCCGTCGGCGATCCGCTGCAGCTCGGCGAAGCTCTCATGGCGGGCGTCGACGGGGATGTCGGCGACGAAACCGCCGATCGCGCGTCGACGCTCGGCGCTGCCGTACGGCACACGGAACGCCGCCTTCACCTCGGGAGTCAACGCGGGCGAGGCCAGGGCGAGGGTGGTGTCGAGGAACGCCGTCGTCTGCACCGTCGACGCGGCGAGCATGCCTCGCGCTCCCGCGAGGCGCAGCGGCGCGGGAATCGGCACCCCCTCGGGGTGGTCCACGGCGGTGTTGAGGAGCGAGACCCCGGCAAGCAGCTCCGGGTGGTCGATCGCCCACCCGAGCGAGACGACCCCGCCCCAGTCGTGCCCGAGGGTGACGACCGGGCCGGTGAGCTCGAGGGTGTCGGTGAGGGCTGTGAGATCGCGCACGCGCTGCGCGAGCGGACGCGGCACGTCGGTGCGCTCGGAGAAGCCCATGTCGAGCTGGTCGACGGCGATCACCCGCCACGCGGGCTCGCCCGCCTCCGCGGCGGCGAACGAGCGGGCGACGAGGCTTCGCCAGAGGTACGACCACGTCGGGTTGCCGTGCACGGCGAGGATTGTCCCTCGCGGTGTCACGCCGAGCGTATCGAATTCGGGGCCGGTGTCGAGGACGTGCCAGGTGCGCGTCATCCCCTCGTCCACCCCTCGGCCGGGAACGGCGATGAGGCGTGAGAACCGGGGGTCGAGTCCGGGGAGGCCTTCGGGGGGCAGCGCGGCCGGCGAGGTCACCGGTCCGTCACCAGGCCAGTTCCATCATCGCGGTGTTCAGCCCCGAGCCGACGCCCATGAGCAGCACCCGGTCGCCGCGCTTCAGCGAGGACTGCTGCTCGGCGAGGGTGATCGGAATCGACGCGGGCCCGACGTTGCCGTAGCGGTCGTAGGTGACCGGCACACGCTCAGGGTCGAGCTTCGCCGCCTTCACGATCGCGCCGGTGTGCACCGAGGAGACCTGGTGGGTGATGTAGCGGTCCATGCCCGACCACTTCCACTCGGGTGCCGCCTCTTTCCACGCCGAGACGACGAGGTTCAGGCCGCCCTTGAGGAGCGCCTTGGCGTCGGTGAACATCCCGTCGACACTGCCGACGCAGAGCTCATGGAACTGCGTGGCCGCCCGGGTCACTCCGCCGAGCAGCCGGTGACCCTCGGGATGCTCGTCGGCGCGGCCGAGGACGGCCGCCGCCGAGCCCGACCCGAGGGTGAGCGAGGCGAACTCGCTCATGAACCCGTCCCGGTCGGCGTTGGAGTTCACCAGGCGATTGATCGTGTTGACCTGGATCTCGTCGGCGTCTTCACCGTTGACCACGATCGCGTAGCGGATCTGGCCCGACTCGATCATGCCGGCGGCGAGGCTCATGCCGTTGACGAACCCGAGGCAGGCGTTGGCGATGTCGAAGTTGATCGCCGAGGTGGGAAGGTCGAGGCCATGGTGCAGGCGCACCGCCACCGAGGGCTCGAGGTGCTTGCGGGTCACCGAGGTGTTGATAAGAAGGCCCACCTCACCCGGCGCGACACCCGCCTCGGCGAGCGCCTTCGTGCCGGCCGCGATGGTGGCGTCATCCGATGACTCACCCTCAGCCCAGTTGCGCCGCTCGTTGACGCCGGCCACGCGGCGGAGCAGTCCCGGACGCAGGCGGAGACGGGCCAGCGCCGCGGAGAGGCGATCCTCGATGTCGTCGGAGGTGGTCACCCTGCTCGGCAGCACACTCGCCACCGACAGCAACGACACGTTGCCGAAACGGGTGGTCGCATTTCCGGCCACAGAACCTCCGTTCGACGGGATCGAGAAGGCCCGTCGGTGAAACCAAAAGTCTACGCCGGGCGTATACGCACCTTGGCATGAGGCTTTCAGGAACCGGTTCGGGCTTGCATGTGCCAGCGCGGGATGCAAGGGGTTCATTCCCGATCGCCCCCGGCTCACAATCTCGGCATGGACAAGGACGAGCAGAAGAGCATCGCGGATGACTTCGATGACGCCGTGAACATGACGGCGAGCGAGCTGGAGACCTGGCTCGATACCGACGAGTCGAAAGACGTCGGCCAGAAGGACGGCGGAGAGGAGTCGACCGGACACGCCTCGGGCCGACGCATCGTGAAGATCCTCCGGAAGAAGAAGGCCGACCTCACCGACAGCGACTACGCGCACATGAAGAAGGTCACCGGGTATGTGTCGCGGCATTCCTCGCAGCGCCCGAGCGGCGACGTCACCGAGACCCCGTGGCGCTACTCGCTCATGAACTGGGGGCACGACCCCCAGAAGTAGGGGCCCCGAAGAACCGGACGCCGAGGTCGGCGTGGTCGACGAAGACGCCGTCGACGCCGCCGTCGCCGGTCACGCCGTCTCGGATCAGCGCCCACTCGGCCTCGTAATCGCCGAACGCCGCTTTGCCGCCGGGTCGCCGGAACTCCTTGAGGAGGAACGGGTTCTCGGGCCGGCAGGTCCAGGTGAAGACCTGTAGGCCGCGCGCGTGCGCGTCGGCGATGATCCGCGAGCGGTCCGTGGCCCGGCCCAGGCGGTCGGGGGCGAGCAGCATCCTCTTGTCGACGCTGATGCCGTCGACGCGCCCGATCAGGCGATCGAGCCCGGCGGGGTGGGCGATCGAAGGGTAGGTCGGCGCATCGTCGCCGTGTGCCACCACTAGGTCGAACGGCTTGCCCGCCGCCTCGAGCAGGTAGACGTACCGGGCGAGGAGCCCCCGTTCCTGCAGGGCGAAGAGGATGCTGGACTCGAACGATTCCACGATGAGCGGCCACTCCCCCGCAGCCCACCCGGCAGCGCCCAGCTCGTCGTGCACGATGGCGGCGAGGTCGAAGCCGAGCGAGGCCATGAAGGTGGCGTGCTTGATCTCCAGCACGACGCCGATCTCACGCCCCTGGGCGAGCGACGCATCGCGCACGAGGTCGAGCACGTCGATGAGGCGCAGCACCGGCTGCCGGCCGTCGAAAGTCGCGCTCGTGGGGCGGACCTCGGGCAGGCGCTCGCGGCAGGTGAGCGTGGCGAGTTCGTCCCAGGTGAAGTCCTCGGTGAACCACCCCGTCAGCGTGACCCCGTCGACCTCTTTGGTGGTGCGGCGATCAGCGAATTCGGGTCGCGTCGCGACATCCGTGGTCGCCGAGATCTCATTCTCGTGACGCACGACGAGCACACCGTCTTTGGAGAGCACGACGTCGGGCTCCACCGCGTCGACGCCCATCTCGAGGGCGAGGGTGTACGAGGAGCGCGAGTGCTCGGGGCGGTAGCCGGGGGCACCCCGATGGCCGATGACGAGGGGGCGGCGCACGCCTTCAGGCTAGACGCTGATCTCTGCTCATAGTCGCTTCACAGGCCGCCACCTGCCGGGAATCGGAAACGGTCCGATATCGTTGATTCACAGCACACCGCTGTGGCCCGAATACTTTGGAGTGTGAGAGCAGTGGCCCTCAACAACCCCGCATTCAACAACCCGGCGTTTCAGGACCCTCGCGCCGTGCAGTCATACCCGGGCGGTGCGCGTGCAGCAAGCCTGACTCCGCCGCCCGCCGCCGCCGCAGGCTCCGCCTCGCGCGGTGGTGTCGATCTCGCCGCGCAGGCGCAGCTCGAAGGCGCCTTCGCAGGCCCGCCCGCCGGTTCGGTCGAGACCGGACGGATGACGATCGAGGACACCGTCGTCAAGACCGTGTCACTCTTCGCCATCCTTCTCGTCACCGCCGCCGTCGGCTGGGTCTGGACGCTCGGCGGCCTCGTGCCGACCGACAGCGTTTCCGCCCTGCCGATGGTCGTCGGTGGTCTCGCCGGCTTCGTCCTCGCGATGGTGATCATCTTCACCTCGCGCAAGAAGGTGCGCCCCGCGCTGATCTTCGCGTACGCGGCGGCCGAGGGACTTTTCGTCGGTGGCATCTCGGCCTTCTTCGAGATGATGTACCCCGGCATCGTGTTCCAGGCGACCCTCGCGACTCTCGTGGTCGTCGGTGTCACCCTGGCTCTCTTCGCCAGTGGCAAGATCCGCGCGTCGGCTCGTGCGACCAAGATCTTTCTGATCGCGATGGTCGGCTACCTGGTCTTCTCGCTGGTCAACGTCGGCCTCATGCTGTTCAACGTCCCGCTCGCCGGTGGCGCCTTCGGACTGCGCAGCGTCGAGGTCTTCGGCATCCCGCTGGGTCTCATCATCGGCGTCCTCGTGGTCATCATGGCCGCCTACTCGCTGGTGCTGGACTTCGACCAGGTGCAGCAGGGTGTCCGCAACGGCGCCCCGCGTCAGTACGGCTGGCTGAGCGCCTTCGGCATCATGGTCACCGTCGTGTGGCTCTACATCGAGATCCTTCGCATCCTCGCGATCCTGCGCGGCAGCGAGTAACCTCACGCGTCACGAACGGCCGGCCCGGTTCCCGGGCCGGCCGTTCTGCTGTCAGCAGAACGCGTGGCGCAGCGCGGCATCCGCTCTTTAGCCTCGCTTCATGACCGACCGTCTCCCGCCCGAACCGCTCTGGCGCGATGCCCTCGGCGAGCGCCTGCGGCGTCTGCGCCACGAGCGCGGCGAGCGCCTCACCGACACCGCCGATCGCGCGGGCGTGTCGCCGCAGTACCTCTCCGAGGTCGAACGCGGCCGCAAAGAGCCCTCGAGCGAGATGATCGCCGCCATCGCCGGCGCGCTCGACACCACTCTGGTCGACCTCACCCTGGGCGTCGCCGACGATCTGCGCGGCGATCAGAGCGTGCGTACCACGAGCATCCGCGGCGCATTCGCCCTCGCCGCCTGAACCTCGCCCGGGTACCGTGGGCCGCATGGCCGCGAAGACACCGCCCGCGATCCTCGACGTCGACGGCGAGGAGGTGCGGATCTCCAGCCCCGACAAGGTCGTCTTCCCGGAGCCCGGCATCACGAAGCTCGACCTGGTCGAGTACTACCTCGCCGTCGCCGACGGGGCCCTTCGGGGGGCGGGCGGGCGCCCGATGGTGCTCAAGCGCTTCCCGCGCGGCATCGACGCCGAACCGTTCTTCCAGAAGCGCGTGCCCGAGAACCACCCCGCGTTCATCGACACCGCCACGCTGCACTACGCGTCGGGCACGTCCGCCGAAGAGGCCGTCATCCGAAACGCCGCCGGGCTCGCGTGGATCGTCAACCTCGGATGCCTCGACCTGAACCCCCACCCCGTGCGCGCCGAAGACCTCGACCACCCCGACGAGCTGCGGATCGACCTCGACCCCATGCCCGGCGTCGAGTGGTCGCAGATCGTCGACGTCGCCCTCGTCGCCCGCGAGGTGCTCGACGACGTGGGGCTCGTGGGCTGGCCCAAGACGAGCGGGTCGCGGGGCCTGCACATCCTCGTCCGTATCGCCCCGGAGTGGGACTACAAGCAGGTGCGCCTCGCGGCGGAGAGCCTCGCCCGCGAGATCGAGAACCGCGCACCCGGCCTCGCGACGGCGCGGTGGTGGAAGGAGGAGCGCGGCGAGAGCGTCTTCGTCGACTTCAACCAGAACGCCAAGGACCGCACCGTCGCCTCGGCGTACTCGGTGAGACCCCGCCCCGACGCCCGCGTGTCCGCCCCGCTGTCGTGGGAGGAGGTGCGCACCTCCCTCCCCGAGGCCTTCACCGTGCCGACGATGATCACGCGCTACGCCGAGATCGGCGACCCGCACGCGGGCATCGACGACGCCGTCGGGTCGCTCGACGGACTGCTGCGGCTGGCCGAAGAGCTCGGCCCGGCCGAGAAGCCGCCCCGCGGAGGCGACGGTTCGGGCAGACGTCAGTCGCTCATGCCGCTCATCGAGGTCGCCCGCACGAAGACCAAGCCGGAGGCACTCGAGGCGCTGGAGACGTGGAAGGCGCACCACTCCGAGGTCGCCGCGCAGCTGCATCCGGCCGATGTCATGATCGACGGCATGCGCGGGTCATCCTCTCTCTGGTACCGGGTGCGGGTGAATCTGCAGCACGTCGCCGAGGGGGAGCGTCCGCTGCAGGAGGACCTGATCGCCGACTACGACCCCTGGGCAGGCAGGGTCTGGCCGAAGGCCGAGCGGTAGGTCAGACCGGCCTCCGAAGGCCCGCGACGATGGTGTCGAGCCCGTACGCGTAGGCCTCGTCGAGATCGCCGCCCAGGCGGAAGGCGCCGGCCAGCTCCATGGTGAGGAACCCCGTCGCCCACGCGGTGACCACGCGCGCGGCGTCGAGACTCCTCGTCGCCTCGAGAATGGGGTCGGCGACGTCGCGGAACGCCCCCGCCGACTCCGAATCGAGCAGCAGACGAAAGCTCATCGGATTCGCGCGCGCGAAGGCCCGGTACGCGTGGGCGAGCTCCGTTACGCTTCCGTCGGTCGCGGCGAAGCGGCGGGAGAGATCGGATGCCGCGTTCTCGGCCACGAGACGCAGAAGCTCATCGCGGTCGCGGACCCGCTTGTACAGCGAGGGTGCGCGAACGCCGACGCGTTCGGCCACCGCCTGCATCGTCACCCCCGCGGGGCCGCGCCGCTCGAGCAACTCGCGTGCCGAGGCGACGATCGCGGGGAGGGTGGTGCGCTCGGGCGTGGGCATCGCAGGCTCCTGGGAATAACAATTAGCTATTGACGTTAGCCATGAAGGCTATGTAACGTAGCCATCGTACTCACGTAGAGAGAAGACGGCAATGCGACTCGCCCCCCAGCTCCACCGCATCGGCAACGACATCGTCGCGGCGTACCTCGTCGAGACCGCCGATGGCATCACCCTCATCGACGCCGGACTCCCCGGGCACTGGCGAGACCTTCTTCGCGAGCTGCGGGCGATGGGACGCGAGCTCGGCGACATCCGGGGGGTCATCCTCACGCACGGCGACAGCGACCACCTCGGCTTCGCCGAGCGCCTACGACGCGAGCACGGCGTGCCGGTCTACATCCACGCCGCCGACGCCGAGCGGGCCAAGGGCGGCCCGAAGCCTCCGACGGCGATGGGCCGCAAGCGGCTGGCCGCGCTCGTCGGGTTCTTCGTCTACGCCGCGCGCAAGGGCGGGGCACGCACCCGGCACCTGACCGAGGTCGTCGAGATCGGAGACGGGCAGGTGCTGCCCCTCCCCGGCGATCCGCAGATCGTCGCACTCCCCGGCCACTCGCCCGGAAGCGTCGCGGTGTACGTCCCCGCGGTGCGGGCGGCGTTCGTCGGAGACGCCCTCACAACCCGCTCGGTGCTCACCGGCGAGGTCGGACCGCAGCCGGCCCCCTTCACCGACGAGCCGGCCGAGGCGCTCGCTTCGCTCGACCGGCTCGCCGGGCTCGACGTCGAGTGGATCCTCCCCGGCCACGGTGCGCCCTGGCGGGGGCGCCCGGCCGACGCCGTGGCGGCGGTGCGGGCGGCCGCTGCGCAGATGGGTGCGGGCTGAGGCTGGTCCCCAACTCCTGCACTTCGGTCGCCGGGGCAGCTCAGCAACCGGAATCCGGCGCCCAGCCGCCCGAAATGCAGGAGTTAGGGACACGCGGCGGCTAAGCCCGGGTGAGCACGGTGTCGGCGAGGCCGTACTCCACGGCCGCGACGGCGGTGAAGACCCGGTCGCGGTCGGTGTCGACGCGCAGTTTCGCCGCGTCGACACCGGTGTGCCGCGCGAGGATCTCCTCCACTTCGCCCCGCACCCGCACCAGTTCGTCGGCCTGCAGGATGAGGTCGGGGATCGCTCCGCGCCCCTGCCCCGCCGGCTGGTGCAGCACCACGCGCGCGTGCGGCAGCACGGCGCGCTTGCCCGCGGCACCGGTCGCCAGCAGGACCGCCCCGACGCCGATCGCCTGTCCGACGACGGTCGTCACGACATCCGGCCGTACGTGCTGCATCGTGTCGTAGATCGCGAGCATCGCCGCGGGGTCACCCCCCTCGCAGTTGATGTAGAGCTGGATGTCGCGCTCGGGACTGTCGGCGTCCAGGTGCAGCAGCTGGGCGATGAGGGCGTTCGCGACGCCTGCGTCGATGGCGGTGCCGAGGTAGACCACGCGTTCTGCGAGAAGATGCGAGTAGACATCCATGATGCGATCGCCCCGGGGATGCTGCGCCACCACGTTCGGGATCGTGTACCCGCTCACGCCCCCACCTCCGTCGCGCGGGCGCCGAGACCGGCCGGCCGCCGCCGGCGCGGCACGACCTGGTCGAACCGGTCGACGATCCCGTCGATGAAGCCGTAGGCCTGCGCCTCGGCGGCGGTGTACCAGCGGTCGTGGAGGGAGTCGTTGAAGATCCGCGCCACGGGCTGCCCGGTGTCGTCGGCGATGAGTGCGAGGACGGTGTCGCGCGTGTGGCGGAGGTCGTCGGCCTGCATCTCCACCTCGACCGCCGATCCGCCGATGCCGGCCGAACCCTGGTGCATGAGCACCCGCGCGTGCGGGAGGGCTCGACGCTTGCCCTGCGTCCCGGCCGACAGCAGGAACTGGCCGGCGCTCGCGGCCATGCCGAGGGCGAGGGTCGCGACGTCGTTGGGGATCAACCGCATCACGTCGCGGATGGCGAGCATCGCCGGCACCGATCCGCCGGGCGAATGGATCCACAGGGCGATGTCGGCGGCCTCGTCCTCGGCCGCCAGCGTCAGCAGCTGGGTGGTGAGGAGGGTGCCGTTGTCGTCGTCCAGCGCGCCGTCGAGCACGAGCACCCGGTGATGGAACAGTTCGCGTCGGGTCTCGAGGCCGAACGCCGGAGGGCGGGGTGTGTCTGACATGCCTCTCATCGTGCGACGGATGCAGCGGCCGCGGCCGCGCGCGCGGCCCTCGGCGGATCAGCTCAGGGCAGAGCGCCGCGAGGGCTTGGCCAGCACGTCGCGCACCGCACCGGCGAGCGCCGACATCACGTGCTCGGGCTCGATGCGACGCGCCGCCTCCACCGCCTCGACGGAGAGCCGGTGCCGCAGGTCGAGGTCGGTGAGCACCCGCACGAGTGCCTGCGTCATCGCTTCGATGTCGCCGTTCGGTACGAGCAGTCCCCCACCGCCGGCGAGCGCTTCGGCTGGACCGAAGGGCGCGTCATAGGCCACGACCGGGCATCCGCGCACCAGGGCCTCCGCCAGGGAGAGACCCTGCCCCTCGTGCCGGGAGGTGGAGAGGAAGACGGCGGCCTGGTCGAGCACGCGTCCCGGGTCATCCGTCGGTCCACGCAGCACCACGTGCGACCCGACGCCCAGCTCGTCGATGAGCGCCTGCACCTCTGCGCGCAGCGGCCCGTCGCCGAAGATGTCGAGTCGCGCGTCGGGAAGCACCCGGATGACGCCCGCGAACGCCCGCACGGCGTGGTCGACCCGCTTCTGGAACGCCAGCCGATTGAGCATGACGACCTGGTTCGCGTCGCGGCCGGCGAGCGGCGCGACGGCCGAAGCGGCGGGCACGCCGTTCGGCACGACGATGTGGACGTCCGAAGCGCCGAAGCGCTCCTGGATCGCGTCACGCTGCGCCGCGGTCGGCCAGAGCACCGCATCGAACCGCTCGGCGACGCTGAACCACCGCTCCCACAGGGCGTTCGTCTCGGCGTCGGGGGTGTAGGGCGGCTCCATGTGCACCGTGTGGATCGAGTGCAGCAGCCGCACATCGGGGTCGTCCCACCCGGCGAGAAGCTCGCCGAGCTGCCGCGACTCGCACACGACGATCACCGGCCGCGTCGGGTCATCCGCTCGGAGCCCCGCCGTCACGTGTTCCAGCCATGCGCGGTAGAGCGCGCCGAACCCGGAGAGGATGCCGCGCACCCGCCCGTCGGTGCCGTGCACGGCGATCGGGGCCGTCGTGATGTGCCAGTCGGGATCGTCGGGGATGACCGGCAGCGACAGCGCCGGGCGCTCAGCCGGCACCGGGCGATACTGCAGCGCCGGGTCGGGGTCACCGGGGCGGGCTGCCTCCCGCAGCCACGCGGCGGCACCGCCATCCGCTCCGATCGCCTCGTCGAAGAGGTTCCGCATGCGGTCGACACCGACGATGAGGTCGCGCCCGTCGAAGACGGCGCGGTGGCGGGCATGCTCCTCGGGCGTGCCGGGGTCGACGGTGAGGAGAAGGGGCCCACGCCCACCGTGCACGCCGGCGGCTGCCATCTGGCGCGCCCGCGCGAGCGTGGCGAGGGTGTATCCGCCGTCCCGGTCGGGGATCAGACGGCTGGAGAGGATGACGTACTCGGCGTCGGGGAAGACGGTCATCCGCTCAGCTCACTCCCACTCGATGGTGCCCGGGGGCTTGGACGTGACATCGAGGACCACCCGGTTCACCTCGCGGACCTCGTTGGTGATGCGGTTGGAGATCTTCGACAGCACGTCGTAGGGCAGGCGCGTCCAGTCCGCCGTCATGGCATCTTCCGAAGAGACCGGGCGGAGGACGATCGGATGACCGTAGGTGCGGCCATCACCCTGCACGCCGACCGAGCGCACATCGGCCAGGAGCACGACGGGGCACTGCCAGATCTCGCCGTCGAGGCCTGCCTTCGTCAGCTCGGCTCGCGCGATCGCGTCGGCATCACGCAGAATCTCGAGACGGTCAGCGGTGACCTCACCCACGATCCGGATGCCGAGGCCGGGGCCCGGAAAGGGCTGGCGCGCGACGATCGCCTCGGGGAGACCGAGCTCGCGACCGATGGCGCGGACCTCGTCCTTGAAGAGGGTGCGCAGCGGTTCGACGAGCTCGAACTGGAGGTCTTCGGGAAGACCGCCGACGTTGTGGTGCGACTTGATGTTGGCCGCCCCCGTGCCGCCCCCGGATTCCACCACGTCGGGGTACAGCGTCCCCTGGACCAGGAATCGGATCGGCTCGCCGTCGGCGGCGGCCTCGGCGACGAGGTCGCGCTCGGCGGCCTCGAACGCGCGGATGAACTCGCGCCCGATGATCTTGCGCTTCTGCTCCGGATCGGAGACCCCCTCGAGCGCAGCGAGGAACTGCTCGCGCGCGTCGACGGTGACCAGGCGCACGCCGGTGGAGGCGACGTAGTCGTTCTCGACCTGCTCGCGCTCGCCCTTCCGCAGCAGCCCGTGGTCGACGAAGATCGCCGTGAGCTGGTCGCCGACCGCGCGGTGGACGAGCGCGGTCGAGACCGCGGAGTCCACGCCGCCCGAGAGCGCCGAGATGACGCGGGCGTCGCCGACCTGGGCGCGGATCTTCTCGACCTGCTCGGCGATCACGTTTCCGCTGTTCCAGTCGGCAGGAAGACCCGCAGCCTTGTGCAGGAAGTTCTCGAGCACCGCCTGACCGTGATCGGTGTGCTTGACCTCGGGATGCCACTGCACGCCGTACAGGCGACGGGCATCGTTCGCGAAGGCCGCCACCGGGGTCGCGGCGGTGCGGGCGAGCACGTCGAAGCCCTCGGGGGCCTTCGCGACCTGGTCGCCGTGGCTCATCCAGACGTTCTGCTCGGCGGGCTGACCCTCCAGGAGCGTTCCCTCGGTCACGATCGTGGCGTCGGTGGCGCCGTACTCGCGCAGGCCGGTGTGAGCCACCTCCCCGCCGAGGGCCTTGGCCATGGCCTGGAAGCCGTAGCAGATGCCGAGGGTCGGCACTCCGAGTTCGAGTACGCCCGGGTCGAGGGCCGGCGCGCCGTCCTCGTAGACCGACGACGGTCCGCCCGAGAGGATGATGCCGACGGGCTGACGCGCGGCGATCTCATCCGGGGTGGCCGTGTGCGGGACGATCTCGCTGTACACCCCGGCCTCGCGCACCCGCCGGGCGATCAGCTGGGCGTACTGCGCGCCGAAGTCGACGACGAGGACGGGACGCTGTGACGTCTCGGTCTGTTCGGTCACCGGGTGCCTTCCGAAGCGGGGACGGTGGATGAGGCGGATGCCGCGGCAGCGGCCTCGCGCTCGGCGAGGTAGCGACGGACCTCACGGGCCACCCGCGCCTCCATGAAGAACGACAGCAGCGGCACGACGCCGCCGAGGGCGAGGGTGATGAACCGCAGGAAGGGCCAGCGCATGAGGCTCCAGATGCGGAAGCACGCGAAGAGGTACACGACGTAGAACCAGCCGTGCGCGACGAGGATGAACAGCGAGATGTTGAACCCGTCGCCCGTGGAGATCATCTCGCAGCTGTTCGTCGCGGGTAGGAACAACGACCACCACTGGCAGTCGGCGCCGGCGATGACGGGCGCGAACCAGAGGAACCCCCCGGACCCTCCCGCGAACAGCTCAAGGTGCAGCGGGGTGTACTTCAGGATCATCTCCGCCACGAGGAGGAGCAGGCCCACACCGGTGATGATCGAGCAGATCTGGTAGAAGGTCAGCGCTCCGCGGATCGCCGGAAATGAGGCGAGTTTCGGGGCACGCGGCATGCCCCGAGTCTACCGGCCGGGCCGGAGCGCCGATTCAGGATGTCTCGGCGTTGAATCAGGTGCGGGGCCGAGTCAGACGCGGGCCGAGTCAGACGCGGGCGGCGACGATGCCCCCGTCGACGTCGATCGTCGCACCGTGCAGATACGCCGCCTCGTCCGAGGCGAGATAGCGGACGGCGAACGCGATGTCGATCGGTCGGCCCGGCTTGCCCGCCGGCGAGCCGGCGGTCATGGCCTCGAGGATCTCGGCGGCGGCGGCGTTGCCGGGAGTCAGGGTCGCGCCGGGGGCGACGGCGTTGACGCGCACGCCGCGCGGGCCGTACTCCGCCGCCCACGCCTTGGTCAGGTGGTCGAGGGCGGCCTTCGTCGCCGGGTACAGGCCCACGGCCGGCGTCCCCACGTTCGCCATCCACGAGGTGATGTTCACGACCGCGCCCGCACCGCGCTCGGCCATGGCCGGAGCGAGAGCCCCGACGAGATCGTGGGGAACGCGGATGTTGGTGGCGAGGAGTGCGGCGACATCCTCATCGGGAAGATCTGCCGTCGGGCCGACGGGGAAGATCCCCGCATTGTTGACCAGGATGTCCACGCGACCGCCCACCGCTTCGGCGGCGCGCGCGGCGAAATCCCGCGCGGCGTCGGGACTCTCGGCGAGGTCGCCGGTGACGACGCTCGCCCGCCCGCCGCGCTCGGTGATGGCGACGGCGACGACCTCAGCGCGCTCGGCGCTCCGGCCGTGGACGACGACGTGGGCTCCGGAAGCGGCCAGGACGTGGGCGATCGCCTCACCGATCCCGCTCGAGGATCCGGTCACGATCGCCGTTCGGCCGGCGAGCCGCTCGTCGCGCGGGAGGGTGGGAAGGGAGGAGGAAGTGGTCATGTCTCAAGACTCCCGCCCGAAGAGGTGGGCGGCTTGATCGTCAACGTCGTGACCTTGACGGAAACCGTCTGGGATTGAATGGTCGAATGGATACCCGCATCTCCGCGCTCCTCGAGCGCGCGGCCGAGAAGGCTCGCCGCCACGGCGGCGACACCGCTCGCGCGGAGGCGCTGGGGGTCACGCTCGGGCGCACCACCGCGCCGACGCCGATGCTGTTCGTGCGCTACCCGCCGTGCCTGGCGATGGTGCTTCACGGCCGCAAGCAGTCGCTCGACGCCGATGGTGCGGGAGCGGAGTGGGGACCGGAGCATTTCCTCATCACGCCGGTGAATCTGCCGGTGATCGCCCGGGTGATCGAGATCGGCCCTGCCGGCGACTTCCTCTCGCTGAACTGGCGGCTCGACCCGACCATCGTCAGCGAAGTCGCCGCGCACCTGCCGAGAGCCGCGACGAGTGCACCGTCCCCGCGCCTGGGAACGATGACGGCGGGCATCGCCGACGCGGTCGATCGTCTCCTCGGTCTCCTCGACACCCCCGAGGACGCGCCGGTCCTGCTTCCGCTGATCAGTCGCGAACTCACCCTCCGTCTGCTGCAGAGCGATCAAGCACCCCGTCTGCACGCCGCAGCCGAGCATGCGCACGCCGATTCGGTCAGCACGGCGATCGACCACTTCGCCGCCGATCTCGCACGCCCGTGGACGGTCGACGACGCCGCGGCCCTCTGCCATGTCAGTCCCGCGACCTTGACGCGGCGATTCCGCGAGATCACGGGTCTGACCCCGATGCGCTACCTGAAGCGTCTCCGCCTGGGCGAGGCTCGCCGTGTCATGCTCACCGAGGGGCGGTCGGCGTCACAGGCGGCATTCGCCGTCGGCTACCTCAGCGCCGCCCACTTCTCGCGCGACTACCGCGCGGCGTATCGGCTGCCGCCGACGAGAGACACGCAGCGCGCGTCAGGCGGATGACGCGGCGCGGGCGTCTTCGAGGTCTTCGACCTCTTTCTCCCAGGCGTCCTTGGCCAGGCGGTACCAGAGGTAGAACGCGAAGCCGGCGAAGATGACCCACTCGGCGGCGTAGAAGACGTTCAGCCAGTTCACCGCCGAGCCCGCCTCCGGCGGTGCCGAGACGATCTCGTCGAGACCCCCTTGGGGAACCTCGGCGACGATGTACGACCGGTAGACCTCCAACCCCGCCGTGTCACTCCATCGCGAGAGCAGGGCGGCCGGCGACATCCGGATCAGGGTCTGCGGATCCGCACCCGACGGCGGCGGCACCGCGCCCTCGTCGGAGATGAGCCGCCCCTCGATCGCGACCGCGGCACCCCCCGCGTCGGCGTCGGCGTTCAACCGCTCGACCGCCGCCTCCGCGGCATCCTGTGTCGGCGCCCATCCCACCGCGACGGCGATCGAGGTGGGGACGGCCGTGTCGGCCACGCGCAGCTGGCCGGTGACCCAGAAGCCCTCGACTCCGTCGTTGAACCGGGAGGAGACGACGATGAAGTCACCGGGCACCCAGGTGCCGCTCACCGCCACGCGCTGCCCGACGAACGGCTCGGGAAGATACTCACCGGGCTCGCTCACCTCGGCGAGCGGGCGCACCTGTTCGGTCGCCCCCGGCGGAAGCGGCGCGGTGTCGATCGCCCGCCCGAGCTGCCACTGGCCGAGCCAGGCGAACAGGCCCGCGACGACCAGGGAGAGCGCGAGGAGGGCGATCCACTGCGGCCGGATCAGCACCTCGCGGAGCGTCGGCGGGAACTCCTGCGTCGGAGCCGGCGGGGGCAGTGGGGCGGGCTGGGTCATCACTGCGGGTAGGGCGCGACGACGACCTCCACGCGCTGGAACTCCTTGAGGTCGGAGTAGCCGGTCGTCGCCATGGATTTCCTCAGCGCCCCGATCAGGTTCGCGGTGCCGTCGGCGACGGGCGCCGGGCCGTAGAGGATCGACTCGAGCGTGGTGACCTGGTCGACCTTCACGCGGCGGCCGCGCGGGAGCTTGGCGTGGTGGGCCTCGGGGCCCCAGTGGAAGCCGCCGCCGGGCGCATCGGTCGCGCGCGCGAGCGCGACACCGAGCATGACCGCATCGGCGCCCATCGCGAGGGCCTTGACGATGTCGCCCGAGGTGCCGACACCGCCGTCGGCGATGACGTGCACGTAGCGTCCGCCCGACTCGTCGAGGTAATCGCGCCGCGCGCCCGCCACGTCGGCCACCGCGGTCGCCATCGGCGCGTGGATGCCGAGGGTCGCCCGCGTGGTGGAAGCCGCTCCCCCGCCGAAGCCGACGAGCACCCCCGCAGCACCGGTGCGCATGAGGTGGAGCGCGGCGGTGTAGGTCGCCGCGCCGCCGACGATGACGGGGACGTCGAGGTCGTAGATGAACTTCTTCAGGTTCAGCGGCTCGGCCACGCTCGAGACGTGCTCGGCCGAGACGGTGGTGCCGCGAATGACGAAGAGGTCGACCCCCGCTGCGACGACGGTCTCGTAGAGGTCGGCCGTGCGCTGGGGAGTGAGGGCGCCGGCGACGGTGACGCCGCCCGCACGGATCTCGGCGAGCCGGTCGCGCACGAGCTCGGGCTTGATCGGCTCGGTGTACAGCTCCTGCATGCGGCGGGTGGCGGCGGCGTCGGGGAGGCTGGCGATCTCGGCCAGGAGCGGCTCGGGGTCGTCGTAGCGGGTCCACAGGCCCTCGAGGTCGAGGACACCGAGACCGCCGAGCTGGCCGAGCATGATGGCCGTGCGCGGGCTGACGACGGAATCCATCGGGGCACCGAGCACGGGGATGTCGAACTGGTACGCGTCGATCGACCACGCCGTCGAGACATCCTCGGGGTTCCGCGTCCGCCGCGAGGGCACGACGGCGATGTCGTCGAACGTGTAGGCGCGGCGAGCGCGCTTGGCGCGGCCGAGTTCCATCTCCATGGTCACCGTCCCAGCCTACCCGCCGGGTCTGACGCGGCCGCGGGGGTCGTCCTTCTCAGGCGACCTGATAGCGCCCCGACGCCACCGCGCGGGCGCGGGCCTTGGCTGCTTCTTCCTCACGGTTCTTCGGGGGCGCCGTGGTGACGAGGTCGTCCAGCAGGTGCTGCGTGACGTGGGCGATCTCGGCGACCGCCCGGTCGAAGGCCTCCTGGTTGGCCTTCGAGGGCTTGGTCGTCCCGGCGATCTTCCGCACGTACTGCAGCGCGGCGGCGTGCACCTCGTCCGACGAGGCGGCGGGCTCGAAGTTGTGGAGGGTGTGGATGTTCCGACACATGCGAGCGACGATACGCCGAGTCGTGTGACCGCGAAAAGGGGTCAGCGTCCCCGCAGCAGCCGCGTGAGGGGCCCGTCGAGGAGGAAGAGCAGGAAGGCGGCTGACCCGATCCACGGCGAGGCGACGACGACGACGACCGAGATGATCACCGCGCTGAGCGCCCCGCGACCGTAGGCACGTGCATCGCCGTCGGAAAGGTCCGGCATGAGGTCGGCGCGGCGGCGCACCGCCCACGACCACTGCAACCAGCTGGTGAGGATCGCCAGGAAGAACGTGATCGGCATGAGCACGCGTCCGGCCGTGTACGTCGAGTACTCGGTGGTGAGGCCGGTGGCGAAGGGGACGACGACGATGAAGAGGAGCCGGACGTTGTTCAGCCAGATCATCACGCCGTCGACTCGGACGATCCACTCGAACTGCTCGACGTGCGTCATCCACAGCAGGCACAGGAGCAGGAAGCTCAGGGCGAAGTTGAAGAACTGCGGCACCATCGCGGCCAACGCCCCCCAGAGCTCTGCGTTGCTCTGGATGGTGCCGAAGGTGTGGGTCGTGAGATCCAGCACGAGCAGGGTCGCCGCGATCGCGAAGACCCCGTCGGCGAAGGCGGCCAGGCGCGTCGCGCCGACCGTCGCCTCCGGGTGGGCCTTCCCCCTGATCACCCCGCCAGGCTAGCGGTGGGCGGTCGACCTTCGGGAGAATGCGCGAGGTTCGGAGCCGAGTGCGTCCAGGCTCCGAAGGTGCTGGCCCTCTCCGAAGAAGGTTCATTCACGCGGCGAGGTGAAGGCGGGCGGCGATGGCCCGGCGGATGACACGGAACACCGTCTCCCGGTCGTGCACGACCTGTGCGTAGCCGAAGCGCAGCACCGTGTATCCCCGCAGACGCAGCTCAGCGTCGTGAGCGATGTCCTTCCCGCGCTGAGCGGCCGAAGAATGGAACTGCCACCCGTCGAGCTGGATGACGAGCTTCTCGCCCACGACGATGTCGACGGGCCGCCCCGCGAGCCACACCTGCTGTCGAATATTGACACCCCAGCGCCGGAGCGGCACGACGAGCAGGGTCTCGAGCCCGGAGTCGGACAGCCCCGTGACAGCCTCGGCCAGTTCGCGCGCCGCCTTCGAGGTCCAGGGCAGCGAGCGCAGGTACTCCGGCGCGAGCTTCTCCACGCGCACGGCCGACTCCCAGAGCACCAGAGCGTCGTCGTTCGGAAGGCAGCCGGCGATGTGCTGCAGCGCATCTTCGACCTCGGCGTACAACGATCGCGGTGCGGGAAGCAGGGGTTTCGTCCAGTGCAACGTCGCGTCGATCGGGCCGGTGAGGTGGGCCGAAGCGGCATGCGGGGGGAGGTGCAGGTGCACCCTGGAAGGAGGGGAAGCCACCCACCATTGGCGACGGTTCGCCAGCGAGACGCATGACACCCGCCCGCCGGCGCGGGCCGCAAGAACGAGAGCGGGGTCGGCATCGGATGTCGCCACCCATGCCCGGCGGATGAGAGTGCCGAAGCCGCTGCGGACGAACGACTGCAGCGACGGGAGGGCGAAACCCGCGGCGAGGATGTCAGCGCGATGAGCGATGCCGTCACGGGAGGCTAGCCACTGCAGGAGGTTCACATCGGCAGTGTGGCCACGTTCGCGGCATCCATCCGCCGGTTCGTTGCATTCCGTGGACAGCTCGACGCACGCCCGGCGTGTGCAGAAGAGGACGGGCGCGCGCGTGCTTCGGAGATCCACGCGCGGTTCGGACCCGAACGCCTGAAGCGCTCCGAAGAAGCGCGAATTCTCCGCAGCTCGCCGGGGCGCGGCGCGGCTCAGCGCTTGTAGTTCGGAGCCTCCACGACGATCTGCACGTCGTGCGGGTGCGACTCCTTGAGCCCCGCGGATGTGATGCGCACGAACTTGCCCTTGGCCTTCAGCTCGTCGATCGTGCGGGCGCCGACGTAGAACATCGACTGCCGGAGGCCGCCGACGAGCTGGTAGGCCACCGCCGACACCGGGCCGCGATAGGGGACCTGACCCTCGATCCCCTCGGGGATGAGCTTGTCGTCGTTGGGCACGTCGGCCTGGAAGTAGCGGTCCTTCGAGTACGAGGTCTTCTTGCCGCGCGTCTGCAGAGCGCCGAGCGACCCCATGCCGCGGTACTGCTTGAACTGCTTGCCGCTCTGGAAGACGATCTCGCCCGGCGACTCGTCGGTGCCGGCGAGGAGCGAGCCGAGCATGACGGTGTCCGCTCCGGCGACGAGCGCCTTGGCGATGTCACCCGAATACTGCAGGCCGCCGTCGGCGATGATCGGCACGCCCGCCGCGCGGGCGGCGAGGGATGCTTCGTAGATCGCCGTCACCTGCGGCACGCCCACGCCCGCGACCACCCGGGTGGTGCAGATCGAGCCCGGTCCGACACCGACCTTGACGGCGTCCACGCCGGCGTCGATGAGAGCCTGCGCGCCCTCCCGCGTCGCGACATTGCCGCCGATGACGTCGACGCCCGCGAACGACGGGTCGGCCTTGAGGCGACGCACGATGTCGATGACCCCGGCAGACTGGCCGTTGGCGGTGTCGACCACGAGCACGTCCACGCCCTTGTCGCGAAGCGCCTCGGCGCGCTGCCACGCGTCGCCGAAGAAGCCGATCGCCGCTCCGACGCGCAGGCGCCCCTGCTCGTCCTTGGTCGCGAGGGGGTACTTCTCGCTCTTGTCGAAGTCCTTGATGGTTATCAGGCCCGCGAGCTTGCCGTCGTCGTCGATGAGCGGCAGCTTCTCGACGCGGTGCTTGGCGAAGAGGGCGATGACGTCGTTCGCGCCGATCCCGACCCGCGCGGTGATGAGCCCCTCCGTCGTCATCACGTCCTTCACCAGCGTCGTCTGACGCTCGAAGCCCGAGACGAACCGCATGTCGCGATTGGTGACGATGCCGACGAGCTGCCCCTCGGCGTCGACCACCGGCAGCCCCGAGATGCGGTACTTCGCGCACAGCGCGTCGACCTCTTCGATCGTGGCGTCGGGGGTGGTGGTGATGGGGTCGGAGATCATCCCCGACTCGCTGCGCTTGACCCGATCCACCATCGCCGCCTGCTCCTCGATGGAGAGATTGCGATGGATGATGCCGATCCCGCCCTCACGCGCGATGGCGATCGCCATGCGGGCTTCGGTGACGGTGTCCATCGCGCTCGAGAGGAGCGGGGTGGCGACCGTGATCCGACGGGTCACGCGCGAGGAGGTGTCCGCCTCGCTCGGGATGACGTCGGTGTGACCGGGAAGCAGCAGCACGTCGTCATAGGTCAGACCGACGAAGCCGAAGGGATCGTTTTCCATGGGGGCTCCTGCGCGCGAGAGGGGTGTGCTGATTCTAAACGCGGGAGGCGGCGACCTATTCCGACCGATCGGTCACTTATGCTCGACCAGCACTCTTTTCAAATGCCAAGTCGGTTCGTAGGTGAAACACGCCCGACACATTACGCTCATACCGTTCATCAATGCCGATGCACCCCGATGTCGGCATTGGCGCCGGACTGGAGGATCTGTGAGTCCCACCATCGCTGCGGCTCAGCGGACGAGACGCAGGGCGATCCCCGCGATCATCGCCCTGTTCCTGATGCTCATGGGCATCTTCGTGTCATCCGTTCCCGCCTTCGCCACGGATTCCGAGAACCCGTATCGCATCAGCGGCAACGTCCAGCTCGACGGCGAGCCCCTCGAAGGGGTGCGCCTCGTCATCGACGGGCCCGGCGGCGAGCAGGAGGTCGAGACCGACGAGAACGGCCAGTGGCGGGTCGGGGTGCCCGAGCGGGGTGAGACCTACACCGTCACCCTCGACGAGGAGACGCTCCCCGAGGGCATCGCCGTGGTCGACCCCGAGGACGACTCCCCCAACATCAAGGAAGTCGAGATGGGGCAGGGTGGCCGCGCGACGGTCAACTTCTTCATCGGCGAGGGCGAGCGAAACGTCACCGGGTTCTTCGACCAGTTCGTCCAGCGGATCATCCAGGGTCTGAGCTTCGGCCTCATGCTGGCCCTCGCGGCCATCGGGCTCTCCCTCGTCTACGGCACCACCGGCATCTCCAACTTCGCCCACGGCGAGATGGTGACCTTCGGGGCGGTGATGGCCGCGGTCCTCGTGGGGCCGGCGAGCCTGGCGCTGCCGTGGTGGCTCGGGTTCCCGGTCGCGGTGGTGCTGAGCGCCCTCCTCGGGCTCGTGATGGACATGGCGCTCTGGCGACCGTTGCGGCGCAGGCGCGTGGGCATCGTGCAGCTCATGATCGTGTCGATCGGCCTCTCGCTGGCGATGCGCTACACCTTCCAGTTCTTCATCGGCGGTGGCACCATCCAGCTCCCGGGCTCCAACGCCCCCCGCATCCCGCTCTTCGGCACGGTCGAGCTCAGCGTCATCGACATCGCGTCGCTGGCGATCTCGATCATCGTCATCGTCGCCTTCGCGCTGTGGCTGACCCGCTCTCGGATCGGCAAGGCGACACGGGCGATCTCGGACAATCCGTCGCTCGCAGCGGCATCCGGAATTGATGTGGACTTCGTGGTCCGCATCGTCTGGATCCTCGCCGGCGCCCTGGCCGGCCTCGCCGGCATCCTGTACGCGTATTACCGTCCGGGCATCCGCTGGGACATGGGAGCGCAGATCCTGCTGCTGATGTTCGCCGCCGTGATCCTCGGTGGCCTCGGCACCGCCTACGGCGCGCTCGTCGGCGCGATCATCGTGGGTATCGTCGTCGAGGTCTCGAGCCTGTGGATCCCGTCGGACCTGAAGTACGCCAGCGCGCTGTTCATCCTCATCGTGATCCTGCTGTTCCGACCACAGGGAATCCTGGGCCGGCGAGAGAGAATAGGTTAGGGCCCGGCAATGGACTGGCTGCAGATCCTCTCCAACACCGCCTCCTCGATTCTGAGTCCGGCGACCATCGGCTACGCCCTCGCGGCGCTCGGTCTCGCGGTGCACTTCGGCTACACCGGCTTGATCAACATGGGTATCGCCGGGTTCATGGCGATCGGGGCATACGGCTACGCGATCGGCGTGCTCACCTTCGGACTGGAGTGGTGGCTCGCCGCGCTCCTGGGCCTCGTGGCATCGGCCGTCTTCGCCGTCATCCTCGGCATCCCGACGCTGCGACTGCGCGGTGACTATCTCGCAATCGTCACGATCGCGGCGGCCGAGGTGGTGCGACTGCTCTTCCTCACCACCGCGTTCGACGAGTACACCGGCTCGGCCGACGGGCTCAGCGGGTATCACGCGAGCTTCCGCGGGGCGAACCCCATCCCCGACGGGACGTACGGCTTCGGACCCTTCACCTACAACGAGACCCAGTGGTGGGTGCGGATCATGGGGCTTCTCACCCTCGCATTCGCCGTTCTCGTGGTGTGGATGCTGACCCGCAGCCCCTGGGGCCGCACGATCAAGGGCATCCGCGAGGACGAAGACGCCGTGCGCGCGCTCGGCAAGAACGTCTACGCGTACAAGATGCAGTCCCTCATCCTGGGTGGTGTGCTCGCCGCGGCGGGCGGCATCGTGTACGCCCTCCCCTCGGCGGTCAGCCCCGGTGTGTACGTGACCTCGCTGACGTTCTTCGTGTGGACGGCGCTTCTGTTGGGCGGTGCGGCGACGGTGTTCGGCCCGCTCCTCGGATCGCTGATCTTCTGGGTGCTCCAGACGTTCCTCTCCAACGTCCTCCCGGCGTTGGTGGCGGCGGGCATCCTTCCCTTCATGACCCAGATCCAGGCGGGAACGCTGCGCTTCATCATCGTGGGCGTCGCGCTCATGCTCCTCGTGATCTTCATGCCGCAGGGCATCCTCGGCAACAAGAAGGAGCTGACCTTTGTCCGATAACCAGCCCTCCAACGAGCCGGTCGACGACGTCGACCCGATGGCCGCCCCCACGCCGCGCGCGAAGACCACCGGTCTCCACAAAGGCGACGTGCGCCCCGGGGTGCCGAAGGTCGACCCGATCCTCGTCGCCGACGGCGTGCAGCGCTCGTTCGGCGGCGTCAACGCCGTCGATGTCGAGCACCTCGAGATCCCGCGGGGCGCCATCACGGCGCTCATCGGACCGAACGGCGCCGGCAAGACCACCCTGTTCAACCTGCTGACCGGATTCGACAAGCCCAACACGGGCACGTGGAGCTTCGAGGGGAAGAACCTCTCCGGCATCCCGGCCTATCGTGTGTCGCGCATGGGACTGGTCCGCACCTTCCAGCTGACCAAGGCCCTCGGTCTCCTCACCGTCATGGAGAACATGAAGCTCGGCGCGACCGGGCAGCGCGGGGAGAAGTTCTGGGCCTCGCTCTTCCCGCCGCTGTGGCGCAAGCAGGACGCCGAGATCGAGCAGCGCGCCGAGGGTCTGCTGAAGAAGTTCAAGCTCGACGCCAAGTCGGCCGACTTCGCCGCGAGCCTCTCGGGCGGTCAGCGCAAGCTCCTCGAGATGGCCCGGGCCCTCATGACGCAGCCGACGCTGGTCATGCTCGATGAGCCGATGGCCGGGGTGAACCCGGCGCTGACCCAGTCGCTCCTGGATCACATCCTCGACCTCAAGGACGAGGGGATGACGGTGCTCTTCGTCGAGCACGACATGCACATGGTCCGGCACATCGCCGACTGGGTGGTCGTCATGGCCGAGGGACGTATCGTCGCCGAAGGCGACCCGACATCCGTCATGAAGAATCCCGCGGTCATCGACGCCTATCTCGGCGCGCACCAGGAGCTCGATCTCGGTGTCGTCACCGGGCGCATCCCCGTCGTGGAGGCGGATGCGGGAACGGATGCCGCGGCGTCGGCGTCGTACAGCGCGCAGACGCTCGTCGACGAAGGCCTGGCCGAGGAAGAGCAGCAGGAGGAGCACAAGTGAGCACCCCCACCGAGACCGGCGCGGCCACGGCCACCGGAACCCCCGTCGTCTTCGTCGACGATGTCCACGCGGGCTACCTTCCCGGCGTGAACATCCTGAACGGATGCTCGCTGGTCGCCCACCAGGGCGAGCTGATCGGCATCATCGGGCCCAACGGTGCGGGCAAGTCCACGCTCTTGAAGGCGATCTTCGGGCAGGTGAACATCCGGAAGGGCACCGTCACGCTCGAGGGCGACGACATCACCGGTCTGAAGGCCAACAAGCTCGTCGCACGCGGGGTGGGCTTCATCCCGCAGACCAACAACGTCTTCCCCAGCCTCACCATCGAGGAGAACCTCCAGATGGGGCTCTATCAGCGCCCGAGTGCCTACAAGGAGCGCCTGGAGTTCGTGACCGGCATCTTCTCCGAGCTCGGCAAGCGGCTGAAGCAGCGCGCTGGATCGCTCTCGGGCGGTGAGCGTCAGATGGTGGCGATGAGCCGTGCGCTGATGATGAACCCCAAGGTGCTGCTCCTCGACGAGCCGTCGGCGGGCCTCTCCCCCGTTCGGCAGGACGAGGCGTTCATCCGGGTCTCGGAGATCAACAAGGCCGGTGTGACCTGCATCATGGTGGAGCAGAACGCGCGCCGCTGTCTGCAGATCTGCGACCGCGGGTACGTCCTCGACCAGGGGCGCGACGCTTACACCGGCACCGGTCGTGAACTGCTGAACGACCCCAAGGTCACCGAGCTCTACCTCGGCACGCTCGGCGCCTGACGCGCGCGGAGCGCGCGACGCGACCCTTCGGCTGCGCCGCCGCCGCCCCCGGTCGAGTGGGCGCATATGGCCGCGATGAGGCACTCAACGTGACCATTCACGCCACCTTCGCGACTGCGCTCGACCGCCCACCCCGGCGCCCCTGATCGAGGTGGCGCATATGGCCATACTGAGACCCTCAACGTGACCATTCACGCCACCTTTGCGGGAGCGACCAGCCCGAGGTGGCGCACATGGTCGGGTCGGAGCGCCCAATCCGACCAGGTGCGCCACCTCAACGCAGGCACGCAGAACGAGGTGACGCCGACCCCCTCGTCGGCGCGGAAGAGCGCACTTCCGAGCGCAGCGCGTGCACCCCCGCGCGCAGCGCGTGCACCCTCGCGGCGCAGGAGAACGGGCCCCGGAGTCGATGACTCCGGGGCCCGTTGCCGTATCAGGCTGAATCAGCCCTCGTACGCCGAGTAGGTGTTGTCCTCGCCGTACTGGTAGATGCCGATCGACGCCTCGGTCGGGTCGCCGACCTCGTCGAAGGTGATCGGACCCGAGACGCCGTCGTAGTCGGCCGTCCCGCCACCGAGGATGATGTCGGCGCACTCCGCGAAGCTGGTGCACTTCTCACCATCGCCCTCGCCACCGGAGACGGTGATGAGGTTCTCGGCGATGTCGGCCGGGTCGGTCGACCCCGCGGCGAGCGACGCGAGAGCCAGCAGCACGACCGCGTCGAACGACTCGGCAGCGTAGCTGTACTCGGTGAGCTCGGGCAGGCCCTCGGCCGCGACCCACTCGTCGAGCGATGCGGTGAAGTCACCGATCGAGTCGATCGAGAGACCGGGCAGCGTGCCCTTCGCCCCGGTGAGGGCACCGGGCTCGAGCTCCTCGCTGAAGTCGGACAGGTTGCCGTCGACGAAGTACAGCTTGTCGGCGGGGAACGAGCCGAGCAGACCCGGGAGGATCGTCGTGACCTCTTCGAACGTGATCAGGGCGATCGCGTCGGGGTCGGCGGCGAGCACCTCGGAGATCTGAGCGTCGAAGTTCGTGTCACCGGTGTTGTACGTCGGCTGGGCCACGACCTCGCCGCCGGCCGCCTCGAACGCCTCGGTGACGTAGCCGGCGAGGCCGGTGCCGTACGAGTCGTTCAGGACGATCATGCCGAGGGTCTGGTTGCCGTCTTCGGCGATGAGGTTGCCGAGCACCTCACCCTGCAGGACGTCGGACGGTGCGGTGCGGAAGTACAGCCCGTTGTCGTCGTACGAGGTGAACGCGTCGGAGGTGTTGGCCGGCGAGAACTGGATGACGCCCGCGCCCACGACCTGGTCGATGAACTGCAGCGACGTGCCCGACGAGGCGGCGCCGATGATGGCCGAGACATCCTCGCCGAGGAGGCGGGGGATCTCGGTCTCGTAGGCCTTGTTGTCGGTGTCACCCGAGTCGCCGTAGACGACGTCGATCGTCAGACCGGTCTCTTCGGAGACCTCGTTGATCTGCGAGGCGGCGTAGCCGACACCGGCTTCTTCCGGCGGGCCGAGGAAGGCGAGGTTACCGGTCTGCGGCAGGGCCGTACCGATCTTGAGGGCGAGTTCTTCGCCGGGTGCCGCGGCTGACGGCTCAGCGCTGTCGCCACCGGTGTCGCCACCGCCGCCGGAACATCCGGCGAGGACGAGGGCGCTGGCGCCTGCGAGCGCGACGGCACCGAGGACGGTGCGCTTGCGCGAGCGAGTGAAGACGCTCATGTTGCTCCTTGCTGTGTAAGGGTGCGAAACGGCTCGGGAAAGCCGCTTCCAGTGGGACAAACCTAATCGCGAACGAGTCTCGCCAATGTTGCCGTTCGTTAACGATCTGTAACGCTTGCGCAGGCTCCTGGCGGCACTGTGCAAGAAGTGGTCGCGAATCGCGCAACAGGGTGGAGGATGACACCCGTGACACGCATCACGGTCGTTGGCGGCACCGGTCTTATCGGGCGCAAGGTCACGGCGCTTCTGCGGACCGCCGGGCATGAGGTGCGCGCGGCCTCACCCTCGACCGGGGTCGACCTCGTCACGGGGGCGGGCGTGGACGACGCCCTCGCCGGGTCATCCGTCGTCATCGATGTGTCCAAACCCCGCACCTACGACCCCGACGAGGTCTGGCGGCACATCGACCTCGCCACGCGCACCCTCGTCGCAGCAGAGACGCGGGCGGGCGTCCTCCATCACGTCGCCCTGTCGGCGGTCGGAACCGAGCGCGATCCTCAGCCGATCCCCTTCTACCGGGCCAAGGCGCACGGCGAGGCGATTCTGCGCGGATCGGGGGTGCCGTTCTCGATCGTGCGGGCCACGCAGTTCTTCGAGTTCGGTGCGCAGATCGGCGCCCAGGCGCGCGCCGCAGGGACGGATGACGTGCGCGTCGCCGACGCCGAGGTGCAGCCGATCGCAGGCGACGACGTCGCGGTGCAGCTCGCGGGTCTCGCTGACGAGGCGCCGTCGGGCGGCGCCTCGGAGATCGCCGGGCCCGAGGTGATGGCCCTCGCCGACTTCGTCTCGCGCTGCCTGGCGGCGATCGGCGACGACCAACCCGTCATCGCCGACCCGCGCGCGCTCTACTTCGGCGCCGCCATCGAGCGTGACGAACTGCTCCCCGGCGAGAACGCCAGGATTGCGCCCACCCGGCTGTCGGACTGGCTGACCTGACCGATCAGGTCACCGCGCCGACATCCGACACTCCGCGGCGGGCGTGACGGATCGAGTCGACGGTGAGCACGACGAGGGCGATCCAGACGAGGCTGAAGCCGATCCATCGCTCGAGCGGCATCGGCTCGCCCAGGAGGAACGCGCCGGTGAGGAACTGCAGGATGGGCGCGACGAACTGCAGCAGTCCGATCAGGCTGAGCGGAACGCGCCGCGCGCCGGCGGCGAAGAAGAGGAGGGGGGTGGCGGTCACGACGCCCGCCAGCGACAGCAGCACGGCGTGCCAGACACCCGCCGTGCCCATCGTGATGCCCGAGGTGACCCCGACGCTCACCAGCACGACGGCGGCGACGGGGGTCAGCCACAGGGTTTCGAGCGTGAGGCCGCTCACAGCGTCGACGGAGGGGCCGATCTGCTTCTTCACCAGACCGTAGAGACCGAAGGAGAACGCCAGAGACAGCGCGATCCACGGGAAGGCGCCGTAGCCGACGGCGATGACGATGCAGGCGACGGCGGCGATCGCGAGCGCGACCCACTGCGTGATCCGCAGGCGCTCGCGCAGCACCACCACACCGAGCAGCACGGTGACGATCGGGTTGATGAAGTACCCCAGGCTCGTCTCGATCACATGCCCGGTGAGGGCGGCGATCAGGAACACCTGCCAGTTGATGTAGATGAGGATGCCGGCGACCGCCGTCCACAGCAGCAACCGGCGGGTGCGGAGGATGACGAGGAACTTCCCCCAGCCACGCGTGACCGCGAGCAGCAGCGCGCAGAACACAAGCGACAGCAGAATGCGCCAGGCGACGACCTCGAACGCACCCGTCGGTTCGAGCAGCAAGAAGTAGAGCGGCAGGAAACCCCAGATGAGGTAGGCCGCCAGCGCATATATGGCGCCGAGTGTGCGTTCGCGTGTCGGATCCGTGGGCGGGGCGTTTCCCCCGGCCCTTTCGGTCGTCTCGCGCGTCACCGATTCAGCCTACGCGCGGGTGGCGGGACGGACGACGGGCCGATCGGTCATCCGTGGCCTGTTCGACGTCGCACGCGCACACGAAACGGGGGCCGGATGCCGAAGCATCCGACCCCCGTGGAGTGTGTCGCCGAGATGGACTCAGCGGACGACGACCGCCAGCACGTCGCGGGCGGAGAGGACGAGGAACTCGTCCGCGCCGAACTTGACCTCGGTGCCGCCGTACTTGGAGTAGATCACGCGGTCGCCGACGGCGACGTCGAGCGGGATCCGGTTGCCGTTGTCGTCGATGCGGCCGGGGCCGACGGCCACGACCTCGCCCTCCTGGGGCTTCTCCTTGGCGGTGTCGGGAATGACCAGACCGCTCGAGGTGGTCTGCTCGGCCTCGACCTGCTTGATGACGATGCGGTCCTCGAGCGGCTTGATGGAAACCTGAGTGGAAACCGTCACGGTCTACCTCTTCTTTCTTGAGATGAAGACTGGTTAGCACCCATACCTTGAGAGTGCTAATCCAGTGTAGGCAAACCGTTGGCACTCTCGCAACGTGAGTGCCAGATTCGGAGCGCGCACACTAGCAGGTCGCGACGCACGGGGAAACGGTCGCCGGCCACCTACCGGAGGTCCGAGGAGGTGTGTATCATCCGAGGTGGGACGCCGCTCTCACAGCTGAGACCACTCAGTGACGAACAACGCGGCAAATAGAGTCGAATTGGGGCGGAACCTGGGGAGGTTCCGGAATCGACTCTCTTGGGGGAGATGAGAACTTGGCTACTGGGGCTACGTATTTTTTGGGGATCGACGTCGGAACGACGCGGATCGCTGCGGCAACGGCGCGCACTGCGCCCGACGGCAGCATCGTCGCGGCACCGTTCCCGTTGGGCCGTCGCAACGACAGCGCCGCTACGGTGGTGTTCGTCGCTGATGACGGCGAACTGCTGATCGGAGACGCCGCCGAACGTCGCGGTATCACGCAGCCCGAGCGGCTCGTGCGCGAGTTCAAGCGCAGCATCGGCGACGACGTGCCGGTGGTCGCCGGCGGACGCTCGATCCCGGCCGAGAAGCTGTGGGCGCACACCGTGTCGGCCGTCGTCGACGCGGTCGTCGAGCGCGAGGGCTCCCGCCCCGCGGCGGTGATGCTCACCCACCCCACCGCGTGGGGTCCCCACCGCATCGGCCTCATCCTGTCGGCGCTCGACAAGCTGGGCGTCAAGGACGTGCACCTGATCACCGAGCCCGAAGCCGCGGCGCGTCACTACGAGTCGGGCCGGGTGATGGAGGCCGGGCAGGCGCTCGCCGTCTACGACCTCGGCGGCGGCACATTCGACTCCGTCATCCTGCGCAAGAGCGCCGACGGCTCCTTCGCTCCCGTGGGCATCCCGGTGGGCATCGACAACCTCGGCGGCGCCGACTTCGACGACGCCGTCTTCCGTCACGTCCTGCGCTCGTCGGGCGTCGCCGAAGCCGACCTCAACGACGCCGACCCCGACATCCGCCTCGCGCTGGCGCAGCTGCGCCGCGAGTGCGTCGAGGCCAAGGAAGCCCTCTCGTTCGACTCCGACGTCACCGTGCCGGTGCTGCTCCCCTCCGGGGCGACCAGCGTGCGCCTGACGCGCCAGGAGTTCGAGGAGATGATCGACGGCTCGATCGAGCGCACGATCGACACCCTCGAGGACGGGCTCGACTCGGCCGGTCTCGAGCCCGAGGCTCTGGAGAGCATCCTCCTCATCGGCGGTTCGTCCCGGATCCCGCTCGTGGCCGAGCGCCTCTCCGAGCGGCTCGACCGACCGATCGCGATCGACGCCGACCCGAAGTCATCCATCGCCCTGGGCGCGGCCCGCGCCCTCGTGCCGGTGACCGCGGATGAGTCGGCCACGACCCTTGCGCTCGTTCCCGCGGGCGCTGCGGTGGGCGCGGCAGGTGTCTTGGCGACAACGGATGCCGCGGCTGCTGCCACGACCGACCTCGCCGTGCTCGACCCCAAGGGTCCGGCCGAGCAGAAGGCGGCGCGCCGCTGGTACCAGCGCGTGCCCGCCGTTGCGGCCGCTGGAGCGGGCGCCCTCGTCATCGCCACGGGCCTGGTCTTCGCCAGCGCCGGCGGGCTCGGCGCCGGCACGTTCGACACCACCGCGTCGACCGAGAACCTGCGCGAATGGGTGGACGTGGAGCTCACGCCGTCGCCGGCGGCCGTCGGTGATCTTCCGACCTCCGACCCGGTCGCCGCCGGCCCACAGGCGCAGGCACCCCAGGCCAAGCAGGATCGAGGCTCGAGCCAGTCGAAGCCGAAGGCCACCAACCAGCGCAAGCAGGCTGCCGAGCGTAACGCGGAGACCCGCCCCCGGAGAAGAAGCCGGCCGCCAGCCAGTCACCGACCTCGGGCAAGCCGTCGTCGCCGAAGCCCTCGCAGACGAGCGGTGGCGGGAGCACGAATTCGCCCGCACCGGGGACGAGCACGCCGGCGCCGGGGACGAGCACTCCCGCGCCGGGAACATCGACTCCCGCGCCCGACCCGAGCACGTCCGCACCGGACCCGACGCCCACCGAGACGACGCCGGACCCGACGCCGACGGAAACCACTCCCGACCCGACGCCGACCGAGACGACGCCGGACCCGACGCCGACCGAGACGACGCCGGACCCGACGCCCACGGAGACAACGCCCGCGCCCGAGGTCACTCAGACTCAAGCGCCGCAACCCGACCCGCCTGCGGAATCACCGCCGGCCGAGTCCACCCCGAGCCCCGACAACCCCGCCTGACCCGGTGAGCTCTCCGATGACGACTCTGCTGAACAGTTCGTCGGACACCCGGACCGCCTCGATGATGCCCCGTGCGCTTCACGCGCTGACCGCGTTGCACGCCATCGTCGCGACGGACCGGCCGGTCCGCGCCGCCATCGTGGGGGGCTCGGGCTCGGGAAAGACCGACGCCCTCCGCTTCCTGCACGCCCAGCTCGAAGCCGATGACCGGCCGGTCAGGCTGCTGTCCGCACGCGATCGCATCTCGACGATCCCCGACGATGTCGCGCTCCTGGTCGATGACGCCCACACGCTCGACCCGGCACGTCTGTCTCAGCTGATCGATCGCGCCCACCGCCCCGATGCGGCCGTGGTGATCGCGTACCGCTCCTGGCCGGCCCCTTCGGAGCTCCTCGAGCTGACGCGCGCTGTCGAGCGCAATGCGCCCGCGATCCTCCTCGGCGAGGTGACCCTCGCCGAGCTGCGGGAGCTCCTGCCCGATGCTGCGGTGGAATGCGAGGAACGCATCCTCGGCGCTACCGGCGGGATCGCCTGGCTGGTGTTCGAGTGCGCCCAAGCCCACGCCGCCCTCGCCTACGAGGGGCGGGACTGCGGTGACGACGAGGCACACGCCGATGTGACGCGCGCGCTGATGCGCCGGATCAGCCACCGGCTCGAGACCGTCTCGCCGCGCCTTCGGCGCAGGATCGAGTCGTTGAGCCTGGGCGTGAGCGACGCGGAGGGCGACGACCGCGAGGCGCAGGCCGAGCTCTCGGCCGAGGGACGGGCCGAGGGCCTGCTCCTGCACAATGGCCGCCCCGCTCCGGTCGTGGCGATGACGGCGCGCGCAAGCGTGCCGGTCGATCGCCTGGTCGATCTCGTCGAAGCCGGGACCCTCGACCTCATCCCCGGTTCCGACATCGCCACGAGCCTCGACGGCATCGTCGACCCGCTCCTCGGCGACCGACTCGCCGCCCGCGCTCGCCGTGAGGTGGGTCGCGATCCGCGGCTGGCCGTCACCCTCTTCGAGTACGCGATCCGCTGCGGCTCCGACCCACGCGTCCTCGCCGCGTCGCACGCGCACGCGCTGTGGGCCGCGGGCGACGTCGACGCGGCGGGGGCTCTTCTCGACGAGGTCGCCGGCGACGCCGGCGGGTTCGTCCCTTCGCCCTCCGACCATGATCTTCTCGCCGACGCGGTCGCCGCCACTTGGGCCGACCGCGGACTGATGTCGCTTGCGCATCAGAGTTACCTCGCCGTCCCCCCGCTCTCCCCCGCGGCAAAGACGAGAGCTCTGGTCACGGCGGCAGGCGCGGGGTCGGCCGCCCAGAACGGGGATCCGGCGCCGGATGCCTCGGGAGCGGCCGGCTCGGCGCCGTCGGCGAACGGGGTCGCGATGCAGCTGCTGGCACGGGGACTGCGCGCCTCGCTGCAGGCGACGCACTCGCGCAGTGCCCTCGACGATCTCCGACGGGCATCGGACCTGGCGAACGCGGGTCACGACACATCGCCCGCCACCGAGCTGCCCGCCGTCGTCGCGGCCATCGTCGCCGTCGGACTGGGAGATGTCGCTGCGGCACACGCCGTCCTCGACGACGCCCTGCGGGCACGGCAGGGGGGCACCCGCTGGCTTCCGCATCTCCAGCTGTGGAACGCCTGGGTCGCACTGCAGCGGGAGCAGCCCGCCGAGGCGCGGGCGCTGCTGACAGCGGCGACCCAGGGCGGCCGCCTGTCGCCCCGCGATGATCTGATCGCCGCTGCGATCGCGGTGGGTCTGGCACGTCGGTATGACGACACGCCCACCCTCGAGGCGACGTGGGCGTCGGTGAAGTCGCGTGCGACGCGGCCTGAGATCGACCTCTACCTCTTGCTGCCCCTCGGCGAGCTGGTGATCGTGGCAGCTCGTCTCGGCGACATGCACTGGACGCAAACAGCGTTCGACCGCGGTCTGGCTCTTGTCACCGAACTGGGCGAGCCGACGCTATGGTCCGCTCCCCTGCACTGGGCCGGCATTCAGCGCGGGATCGTGATCAACCATCCTGACGACCTTGCACCTCACGCTCGCGCGCTCGTGGCAGCGGCCGGACGAAACCCGCTCGCTGCCAAGATGTCCCACGCCGGGCGGGTCTGGACGTCGGTTCTGGCCGGCAAAGTAGACCCGGACGCCGTGGAAGAAGCTGCGCGGGGACTGGCCTCGGTAGGTCTCGCGTGGGACGGTGCCCGCCTGGCAGGTCATGGTTCACGGCGATCTGATGACCGAAAGGTCAGTTCACGACTCCTCGCGTGCGCCCGGGAGTTGCACCCCCGCGAAACGCCCCGCCCGGGAGATGCCGATCCTCACACGGGGCCGACGCGGACGGCCGCGCCGAACGTTCTGAGCGAACGTGAGCGCGAAGTCGCCGAGCTCGTCCTGCAGGGGAAGACCTATGCGGAAATCGGGAAAGAGATCTTCATCTCGCCTCGGACAGCGGAGCACCACATGGCGCAGATCAAGCGGCGCCTCGGCGCCACCTCGCGGTCGGATCTCATTGCGAAACTGCGCGTCACTCTGGGAGCCACCGGATGAGCCGTTACGTATCGGGGGAACCCCGTAGTACCCCCACGACTTTTCGGGCTAACCCCCGATTCCAGACCGAAGACCAACGCATAGCCTCTGAAAAGAGTCTCGCAGAGACAGGAGCCGACTTATGACTACACCGCTGGCGACCATCGCCGATGCACTGATCGAGTTCATTTTGAGCCTGCTGAACGATCCTGACGCAGCAGCCGAATATGACGCCAACCCTGAGGCCGCTCTCGCCAGCGCCGGCCTCGCCGAGTGCACCGCGGAAGACGTTCGGGCTGTCGCCCCGATCATCGTCGACCGCCCCGACGTGCACCCGACGCCGCACCCCAATCCTCCTGGCCCCGGCCCGAAGCCGCCGGTCGAGAAGGAGATCTGGAACATCGCCAACAACTTCCACATCGACAACCGGGCGACCATCGTCGACCAGTCGGTGAACCAGAACATCTGGGCCGAGGGCGACGTCAACCAGATCTTCGACCAGGAAGCCAATGTCGCGTCGGGCGACGAGTCGATCGCCGCCGGCGATGACGCGTCCGTCGACAACTCCGAAACCGACGTCACTGTCGGCGATGTCTCCATCGGCAACGAAGAGACCAACGTCGACATCACGGATTCGTTCGACGACGAGTCGACGAACACCGACACCGACGTCGTGGTGGTGGCAGACGAGTCGTTCAACGACGAGTCGACCAACGTGGACGCCGATGTTTCGGCGGACGACTCGTTCAACGACACCACCGAGGTCGTCGTCGAGGAGTCCTACGACTACGACAACAGTGGCAACATCGCCTCTGACGACGCGATCGTCTACACAGAGGAGACTGACCAGCCGTAACGGTCTCCCCGTAAGGTTCTTCTGTGACCGACGATCAGAAGCCCCCTCAGCCGCGCGCCGATGCCCCAAGCCGGCGCGCGGCTGAGGATTCTTTCGTGGACGATGTCCTCGCGCAGCACGCGGCGACCGAAAAGAAGCGCCGTGACCGCCAGCGTCCGGCGAACGCGGTGCCCACGCAGGCGCCGACGCCGGAGGCTCAGATGCAGGGACAGACTCCTCCACAGGGCAACGGCTCTCCGCAGGCGCCTGACCAGGGCCAGCAGCGTCCTCAGGGGCAGGGGGTGCCCGGCCAAGGACAGCCGCGCCCACAGGGACAGCCACGCCCACAGGGACAGCCGCGCCCACAGGGACAGCCGCGCCCACAGGGCCAGCAGTCACCCAACCAGGGACAGCCGCGCCCGCAAGGGCAGCAGGCGCCGGGCCAGGGACAGCACCGCCCCCAGGGGCAGCAGCGCGCTCAGGGGCAACCACCTCAGCGACCACCGCAGGGCGCGCAGCCGTATCCCGGGCAACCTCCCGCACAGTCGGGGGCAACGCTCGGCCGCATCCAGCCGGTGCAGGTCCCGGTGAGCCAGGCGAAGTTCGCGCCCGGCTCCGGGCCACAGCAGCCGGTGCCGCTCTACACCGACCCGGCGCCTCCGCAGGGTCCGGTCGTCTCGACTCCGCGAAGGGGATTCCAGCCCAAGCGAGATGCCCCGGAGCGTCCCGCGCTGGTGAACCCCTCTGCTGCGCCCGTCATGGCCAAGGCGCCGCCTCCTTTCACGGTGCGCATGGCCCAGTTCCTCTGGGTGCTGAGCTTCGCCGTAGGAGCCGTGGCTGTCGTGTTCTACTTCGTCATCCGCGAGGACCAGCTTCCGCTCATCCAGGACGTCATCCGAGGCGTCAGCGAAGGACGCGAAGACGCGACCTATGAGTCGGCAGCCGACATCCTTTTCTGGTCGGTCTTCGGCATCATGGTGACGCTGTTGCTCTTCCAGATCGTGCAGCTGGTGTCATTCTCCGGACGCAAACCCAATATCCGGTGGTGGCAGCTGGGGACGACCATCGTGATGGGCGTCGTCTATCTGATCGCCCTAGAGTTTGTCGGGACCGGAGAGTACGGAGCCATGCTCGAGCAGCTCTTCATCGCTCAGGCCGGTCTCGCCGTCCTCGCGCTGCTCTTCAGCACGTTCCCGAACGCTCTGCGCTGGACTGCCCGTCGGGTTGACGTGCGTCCTGCCGGGGGCGGCGACGAGTTCTGACACGATCTCCTCAAGGCTGCGGATCACCACGCGACAGACCTCGACGGCGGCCCGCTCGGTGAGCGGGGACTGACTCAGCGAACGCCAGTAGGCGAGCTGCGTGTCGACCTCTTCGCGAATTGCCGCATCGGTCGCCTCGTCGTCGAGTCCGAGTCGAGCGGTAGCGGTGACCCCCTGACCACCGATGATCCGCTCAGCCACGGCCGAGTCGGCCACACGCAGCGGCAGCCCCGACGCCTTCGCCTGAGACAGCAGGGACAACTCGCGCAGCGTATGCGCGGTGGCGCGGATCCGCTCGATCCCGGCGAGAATGGACTGCGTCCCCTCCCGAGGATCATCGCGGATGGTCTGCTCCAGTCCGTCGAGGACGCCACGCACCTTCAGGTCTGCCCCTCGCGTGCGGAACTGCTCGCGGACGAACCCCTGCAGCTCATTCAGACCGCTGTGCTGCACCAGCTGCTCGGCAAGATCGGTGGAGGTCGACGCACCACCGCGGATCAAGGCGACCGCCAGACGCACACCGAAGATGCCGAAACGGGCGAGGAGGTCCCTCCGAGCCTTCTCGCTCAGGGTCGTCACCTCGGACGGACGGGCGAAGCGATCGGCCGACACCATGAGGCGTTCACGATCGTCGCGCGGCAGGGCGGCGAGTGCCTTGAACGCCGCATACTCGCCTTCGCGGAGCGTCTTCGCACTCTCGGCGAGAAGGCCGGCCACGGGAACCACACCGAGCGACAGCGAGGCCAGGTCCCCGTCCCTCTCGTACCGTCGCGCGACTTTCTGCGCCGAGAGCATCGAGTCGATGCGTCCGGAGCCGATCTCGTCGGCACGCGAAAGCACCGCCACCGCGTTCACGGTCTCGGATGACCCCGCCGCCGTGTCGCGGAAAGATTCCAGGAACTTCAGATCGGAGGCGTGAAGGTGCCGCATGAGGTAGATGATCGCGTCAGCCGATGAGGGGCGCGCTTCCGGCACGAGGAAGGCCGTGGACCGAGCGGAGACATCCGTGGAGAGCGAGGCGATGCCGGGGGTATCGATGAGGATGACCGAGCGCAGACCGGAGGACGGCCAGCCGACGTCGATCCAGGCGACCTCCTCGGCCGCGACGCCGTCGAGCTCGAGCACGAGACGCCCCGCCTCGCGCTTGATGGGCAT